>NZ_BCSI01000003.1 GCF_001570785.1 Dermabacter hominis NBRC 106157 | reverse complement strand
GTCACGCTTACCCGGCGACATATCCACCGGCCGCTCAACAGAATCACCACGACCACGACCAGGCTTCGGATCACGCCGCACCGTAATGGTGATGCTGTCGTCTTCGCCGTCCCCAGTGAAGACGTCGCCGGTTCCATCGTCGGCTAGCGCTAAAGGGGCTAAACACAATTGTCCGCACAGGATAAACGCACCAAGGGGTAACCGGCTCTTAGTCCTGAACATCGTTGGCGTCCTTCCAAGCCACTCCTTCAACTCGCCAGCCCTTTGACCCGTATTTAAGGTGAAAGCCTGCGGCGTACTGAGTTTCCGGGTAGTCCTTCATTGGGCTGCCGCTTTTAAATTTTTGGGTCTCGCCAGTGGAGTAAACGTATTGCACTTTCTTCACGTCACCGTCGTTGCCGGAGACCCAAACATCTTCCGAGTTGAGTGTCACGGGAGCGAGGTAAATTCCACTGGTACGCCATGATTGAACTTCTGAGACAACCCGGTTACACGCACCGCATTGGTCGAGGTTGACGACGCTTAGAAATGGTTCTAGATCCCCAGTGGCATAGGCGTAATACATGGCATCGAAGAAGTACTTAGCCGTCTCCTGGGCTCCCTGATCGGTCTCGTACTTTATGCCCGTGTAGTCCTTGAAATCGGGAGCCTCCAACGCGGCATTCTCAGGCGGAAGATTCGCCGTTCGAGAGGACGATTCCCCACCGCCATCGCTCGCACCGCCACCGTCCGAGCCGCCAGCATCGCTACTAGGCGAAGAAGCCGATGACTGCGCGGCAGGCGTCGGACCGTCAGCAGGTTCACCCCCACCGCAGCCGGCCAATCCAGCCGCCACCAACGCAACAACGCCCAAAACACCACACGCCCGCGCTCGCCCGCTCACCATGCACTCCCCCGATCCGGTTCACTACCGCCCCACTCCCCCGAGCGAGGCCCATGTCACATAGCCAACCAGAACGCTACAGCCCGCGCAACAGGTGTCGCGCGGGCTGTGGACAAGCGGAGCGTGTGCTCTTACTGGGCGAGCGAGCGAAGCACGTACTGGAGGATGCCCCCGGCACGGAAGTAGTCGGCCTCGCCCGGGGTGTCGATGCGCACGATCGCCTCGAACTCGATGGGCTCTGCACCATCGCGTGTTGCGCGTACGGAGACGGTTTTCGGGGTGACGCCTTCGTTGAGAGCGCTCGCGCCAGAAATGGAGAAGGTTTCTTCGCCCGTGAGGCCGAGGCTTTCAGCCGATTCACCAGCGGGGTACTGCAGCGGCAGTACGCCCATGCCAATCAGGTTTGAGCGGTGAATACGCTCGTAGCTCTCGGCGATGACCGCGCGGACGCCCAGCAGCTTCGTGCCCTTGGCTGCCCAGTCGCGAGAAGAGCCCGTGCCGTACTCCTTGCCGGCGAGAACGACGAGCGGGATTCCCGCTTCGGCGTAGTCCTGGGCAGCATCGTAAATGAAGCTCTGCTCACCCGTGAGGAAGTTCCTCGTGTACCCACCTTCGACGCCGTCAAGAAGAAGGTTCTTGAGACGGATGTTCGCGAAGGTGCCACGGATCATGACCTCGTGGTTGCCGCGGCGCGAGCCGTAGGAGTTGAAATCCTTGCGGTCCACGCCGTGCTCGCGCAGGTACCGTCCGGCAGGCGAGTCGGCCTTGATGGCTCCCGCGGGCGAGATGTGGTCGGTCGTAGTCGAGTCGCCGACCTTCACGAGTACGCGAGCACCGTCGATGTCACGAATGGCATCAAGCTCCATGCTCATCCCCTCGAAGTACGGGGGCTTGCGCACGTAGGTCGAGTCTTCGCTCCACTCGAACGTGTCACCGTCGGGAGTGTCGAGGCCGCGCCAGCGTTCGTCACCGGCGAAGACATCGGAATAGTCGTTTTCGAACATCTCCTGCGTGATGTTCTCGGCAATCGTCCGCTCGACCTCGGTGGGGCTCGGCCAGATGTCTCGCAAAAAGACCTCGTTGCCGTCGGCATCGCGCCCGAGCGGGTCGGTGTCGAAGTCGAAGTCCATGGTGCCCGCGAGGGCATAGGCGATGACGAGGGGCGGCGAGGCCAGGTAGTTCATCTTGACGTCCGGGTTGATACGCCCCTCGAAGTTGCGGTTGCCCGACAGCACAGCGGTCACGGCAAGATCACCCTCGGCAATGGCTTCGGAGATCTCGGGGGCGAGGGGGCCGGAGTTGCCGATGCAGGTCGTGCAGCCGTACCCGACGAGGTGGAAGCCGAGTTTCTCAAGGAGCGGCCATAGGCCGGCTTTCTCGTAGTAGTCGGTGACGACTTTCGAGCCTGGCGCCATGGAGGTTTTCACCCAGGGCTTTACTTCGAGGCCGCGCTCAGTCGCGTTCTTCGCCAGCAGCCCTGCGGCCATCATGACCGATGGGTTCGAGGTGTTAGTGCACGACGTGATCGAGGCGATCGAGACGATGCCGTGGTCGATGGTGTAATCGGTTCCCTTGACCGCTGTGGGGTTCGAGGTGTTCTCGGCATAGGCCGGCAGGGATTTCGCGAAGCTTTCTTTCGCTTCGGTGAGCACGATGCGGTCTTGCGGGCGCTTGGGTCCGGCGATCGAGGGGACGACGGTTGCAAGGTCAAGCTCGAGGTACTCGGAGTACTCCGCTTCCCGCTTCGGGTCATGCCAAAGCCCCTGACGTTTTGCGTAGGCCTCGACGAGGGCGACGTGTTCGTCGTCGCGACCCGTGAGGCGTAGATAGTCCAGGGTCACGTCGTCGATCGGGAAAATGGCGGCGGTCGAACCAAACTCGGGGCTCATGTTCCCGATCGTGGCGCGGTTGGCGAGGGGAACCTGTGCGACACCTTCGCCGTAGAACTCCACGAACTTGCCGACGACACCGTGCGCGCGCAGCATTTCGGTGATGGTGAGAACCACGTCGGTAGCGGTGGCCGCGGGCGGAATCTCTCCCGTGAGCTTGAAGCCGACGACTCGCGGGATAAGCATCGAGACGGGTTGGCCGAGCATCGCTGCTTCTGCTTCGATGCCACCAACACCCCAGCCGAGAACGCCGAGCCCGTTGACCATGGTCGTGTGGGAGTCAGTACCCACGCACGAATCGGGATAGGCGCGCAAGGCGCCGTCGACCTCGCGGGTCATAACGGTGCGGGCGAGGTACTCGATGTTGACCTGGTGGACGATGCCCGTGCCCGGCGGGACAACCTTGAAGTCATCGAAGGCGCCCTGACCCCAACGAAGGAACTGGTAGCGTTCGCGGTTGCGCTCGAACTCGAGGTCCATATTGAGCTCGAGTGCATCGACGCGGCCGGCGACGTCGATCATGACGGAGTGGTCGATCACCATTTCCGCGGGGGCGAGCGGATTGATTTTCGAGGGGTCTCCGCCAAGCTCACTCATGGCTTCGCGCATTGTTGCCAGGTCGACGATGCACGGCACGCCGGTGAAGTCTTGCATGATGACGCGCGCCGGCGTGAATTGGATTTCTTCGCTCGGTTCAGCGTTCGGGTCCCAGCCGGCGAGGGCCTGGACGTGCGCCGCAGTGATGTTTTCGCCGTCCTCGGTGCGCAGGAGGTTTTCGAGCAGCACTTTCAAACTGTAAGGAAGCCGACGGTAGCCTTCGACGGCATCGAGGGCATAAATCTCGTATTCGCGCGCATTGACGGTCAGGGATGTCTTGGCACCGAATGAATTCACCGTGCTCATGGGGTCTCCAATCGATAGTGGGGTCGATCGTTATCAGAATTATCGCGCGGCTCGTTCGAGCTTCACGACGCATTCCATGTGGTGGGTGTGGGGGTAGAGGTCGAAGACCTGGAAGTCAGTGATGGCCCACCCTTCGTGCTCGGCAACGCGCAGGTCACGGGCGAGGGTCGAGGGCTCGCACGACACGTACACCATGCGCGTTCGCGTGAGCTCGGCGAGGCGTGCCATCGCGGCTTCGCCGACGCCTGCGCGCGGTGGATCCATGACAACGCGGTCAGCACCCTCGGTGGAGCGAGCGAGGAAGTCGCGAACGTCAGCACTCACGGTCCTGGCCTGGGGGTATGCGGCAAGGTTGGAAGCGGCGTCAGCGCTCGCTCGCTCCGCGCCTTCGACGCTCACGAGTTCGCCTTCGGCTCCAACCGCGCGGGCGGCAGGGACGGAGAAGAGGCCCGCCCCGGCGTATAGATCCCAGACGCACTCGCCTTCGCGTGCGTCGAGGGCCTGTCCGACGGCGCCTGTGAGGAGGCGGGGAGCATCGACGTGCACCTGCCAGAAACCACCGGCATAGAGCGTGAAAATGTCGTCGCCGACTATTTCGCGAACGGTGTCGTCGCCGCGAAGCGTGGTCGTGGCCTTGCGGGTGGTGAGCAGAACACTCGCCTTGTCGCAGCCTGCGGGGAGGTTAAGCTCCTCGAGACTCAACTCTTTTTCGGCGCGCACAATGATCGCGGGGCTGCTTCCGCTCGGGGCTGCGACATCGACTGCCACGACCCCGCTCGGGGCTTTCCATACCCCGATTCCGAGGCCCTGGATAACGGGGTGGGCAAGAGGATTGGAGCCTACTTCGTGAATGTCGTGGGAGCGCCATCCGCGCATGCCCACCTTGCCGTTGTCGACGGCAAACCGAACGCGGGAGCGCCAGCCGAGGCCCGTGTGGTCGTCGCGCGCGGGTTCGATCTGAATGTCTTCGATCGGGTAGCTGGTGATTCGCGCGCGAGTCATTAGTTCCTGCAGAACTTCGGTTTTGATGCGCCGCTGGGCTTCGATACGGATGTGGGCGTAGTCGGCCCCACCGATCCCTTCGTAACCGGATTCAGGCCATGCGCTCGGTACTCGGTCAGGGCCGGCCTCGATCACGTCGATTGTTTCGGCACGCCAGAAGCGCGCACTCGAACTCGACTCGGGAAGGAGCTCAGCGACGACGGTTTCTCCGGGGCAAGCGCCGCGAACGAAAACGACGCGGCCGTCGTGCCGGGCGACGAACGTTCCGCCATGCGCGGGCTTACCGACCGTCACCGTGATGAGCCGCCCCTCCCCTGCGAGCTCCTGGACTTCTTCGGGACGCTCAGACGCAGGACGGGTCATGGGGTGCACTCCTTGACGACAGTGGTCGGGATGGTCACGATCTATGCGCTGTGCTCGGGATCGTTGAGATCCCAGGGGACCGGGCAAATGGACACGCGCTCGTACTTATCGAGCCGCGTTGTCACTCGCCTGAGCACGTGATTGTGCATGATCGACTCCCACCAGTGTCCCACGAGATATTCCGGAATGTAGACAACGACAGCGTCGCGCGGATAGGTGCGTGTAAAAGATCGCACGTAATCGTCGAGGGGCGCGAGCAGATCACGATAGGGCGAGTTAATGACGCGAAGCGGGATGGGAATTTCGCGCCGGAGCCATTCAGAGCTGAGCTTGTCGATCGCCGAGTCGTTGGTTCTCACCGCGACAGCCTGGAGACTCAGGTGCGGCGAGCTCATCGCCTTCTTAATGGCATGAATCGCTGGCCTGTTGAGCTGCGTGAGGAGCACGATTCCGCGCGTGGGGTCCTTGCCATCGAGGGGTGCGGGTGCAGCGATAGGCCAGCGGCCGCAGTCGTCGTTCTTTTCGAGAGCGAGGCGCGAGGAGATCCGTGAGTAGTACCCACTCACAATTGTCATCACGCCCCACATGAGGGCTACGGCGCTGAGCGTGACCCAGGCTCCGAGGAGGAAGTTTGCGGTCGCGACGGTAAGCAGCACCGCGGTGAGGCACACGGCAGCGACGATGCTCACGACGCGTTTACGACCGTAGCGTTGGCGTTCCTTGAGCCGCACCGCGAGGCGGTATTTCTTCGTGTAGTGACGGAACATGCCGAATTGGCCGATCGTGAAGGTGGTAAACACACCCACGACGTACATGTGAATCAGCAGCGTGATGTTGGCTCCGGTCGCGAGAACGACAACGCCCGCGAGTGCTGCGAGAAGCAAAATGCCGTTGGAGTACACGAGCCTGTCGCCCCGTGCGGCAAAAACGCGAGGGACATACCCGGTGCGCGCGAGAGCAGCCGTCAGAACGGGGAGGCCCGTGAACGCAGTGTTCGCAGCGATGCAGAGCACGAGGGTTGCCATCGCGAGCATTGCAATGGCCATGATCGACCCTGGCCCGAAGATCGCTTCGGCGATCTGCCCGAGGACCGGGATCGCTTCACTCACGCGAGCCCCGCCGGCTTGGCGAGGAGAAAGGGACACCCCGGTGGCACTGGCAAGGATCATCACCCCGACGAAAAGTGTCGCCGTGAGCGCACCGGAGATGACGAGAGTGATCCGCGCGTTGCGAGCCTTCGGTGGTTGAAAGACGGGCACGGTGTTGGTGATGGCTTTGATCCCTGACACGACGGGCAGACCGCTGGAGAAGGCTCGTGCGAGAACCAGGATTCCCCCGAGTGCGGTGAGGGCAGCTGGCGCCCCCTCCCCCGGCTCTGGGATGCTCCCGGCCTGCGGCGACATGCCGAGAGTTCCACGCATCGCTTCAATTCCGCCCCACATGAGCGTCGCAGCTATGAGGCCGATGAAGCCGTACACGGGCAGACTCACGAAGCGCGCTGACTCCCGCGCTCCTCGGAGGTTCACGAGGGCGAGGAGCGCAACGATCACGATCGCAATGCCGGTTTGGAAAGGGGCGAGGGCGCTCATGGCACCGCCGATGTACGCGCCGGCCTGCGAGGTGGCGACAGCGACCGTGAGCACATAGTCGGTCACGAGTGCGGCGCCAGCGAGACGCCCCGCGTGGGGTCCAAGGGTTGTGCGAGCAACAACAAAGTCGCTGCCACCGCCCGGGAACTCCTCGATCACATTGAGGTGGGCCGTCACCACGATGGCCATAACGGCAACAACGGCGAGAGCTACCCACGGGCTTAGCGCGAGAAGGCCGACGCCTGACAAGCCGAGCGTGAGGATGATCTCGTCTGGTGCGTACGCGAGTGCGCTGACGGTATCGGCGGCGAAGGAGGGGATTGCAAAGCGTTTGGGAAGGCGCTGGCGCGCAAGGCGATCGGAACTGAACGGACGCCCGATGACGATGCGTTTGACAGAAGCAAAGGGGCCAAGCACACGATTAATCTACTCCGCGCCCACGTCAGACGCACATCCGCACCGCTTGCACACATCCCTTCTCCGGTGTGCGCGCTAGGCTGGGCGATGCACGGGCACTACCCGTCACACTCTAGACATCCGCATCTGCGCGAGGATCACTCAATGCATATCGTCATCATGGGCTGCGGCCGTGTCGGCGCCACGCTCGCCACGAAGCTCCAGGCAATTGGGCACTCGGTAGCGATCATTGACCGCAACGACAAGGCCTTCCGTATGCTCCCCGATGATTTCACGGGCCTAAAGGTCCACGGAATTGGTTTCGATCGCCGCTCCCTCGAACGCGCGCGATGCGACGAAGCGGTCGCGTTCGCCGCCGTTGCGGGCGGGGACAACTCGAACATTATCGCGGCACGTGCAGCGAGACAGCTGTACGGGATCCGCAACGTTGTCGCTCGCATCTACGACCCCAAACGCGCCGAGGTCTACGAACGTCTCGGCATCGCGACGGTGCCCACGGCCCGCTGGACGACGAACCAGATGCTCACGCGACTCATCCCCGGGCAGTCAGCTCGCGAATTTCAAGACATCTCCGGCAACGTGTCGATTCTTGCGTGCGACTTCCACTCGAGTTGGGTAGGAACGACCCTCGCAGACCTCGAGGAACTGACCGCTTCGCGCGTCGCGTTCGTCACCCGATACGGCGAGGGAACCCTGCCCGCTCGCGACTACCGCATCCAGGAAGAGGACATCGTTCACCTCGCACTCGAAACGACCCGCGAGGGTGAAGTCACCGCGCTTCTCACCCACCGATTCGAGGAGGAAGCCGAATGAAAATCGTCATCGTAGGCGCAGGAAGCGTCGGTCGGAGTATCGCGCGCGAGCTCATCGATAAAGGCCGCACCGTTACCCTGGTCGACCTTGAAGAGGCACGGCCCGGCCTCGAGGACGTCTCGTGGGTACAGGGCGATGCCGCTGAGCTCGATGTCCTCGAGCGTGCGCAGCTCGCCGAGGCGGACGTCGTCGTTGCAGCGACGGGCGATGACAAGGTCAACCTCGTCGTCTCGCTTCTCGCCAAGACAGAGTTCGGAGTTCCCCGCACCGTCGGTCGCGTCAACCACCCTCGCAACGAGTGGATGTTCGACGACGCCTGGGGCGTGGACGTTGCGGTCTCGACCCCACGCATCATGACGTCCCTCGTTGAGGAGGCCGTGAGCGTTGGCACCGTTGTCACTATGTTTTCGTTCGCAAAGTCCGAGACGGACATGGTCGAAATTACGGTCCCGGAGACCTCCCCGATCGTCGGCAAGGACATCGGCGACGTTGCGTGGCCATCAAGCGCGACGCTCGTGGGCGTCGTACGCGAGGGGCATCCGCGCCCCCCGGCGCAGTCCGAAGCCCTTGAGCCGCGCGATGAACTCCTCTTCCTCGCACACCGCTCGTGCCTGACCGCGCTCCAGCACACGGTCGTCCCCCGCGGTCTTGAAGAAACCACCGCGGCGCTTCCGGTCGTTCGCGACGCGGATGAGGACGACGACTAGACGCCGCGCGAATGAGCCACGAGCCCGACGCTCGCAGGCTTCACGCGCTCGGCGCAGAAGGGTGTGAGGCGCGGGAGGCGTCGGATTCCATTCGCCCCACGAGCGCTCGGTGCTGCAGAAAAACCGCGTAGGTCACGAGGACAAACGCGGGTATTCCCATGAGCAGTTTGGCTACGCCGAGCGCGTCCGTCGCCCCCGCGAAATACAGCGGGGCCTGCACCGCGACCTTGAGCACGAAAAGTCCTGCAAAAAGGAGCGTGGAAGAGGTGTAGGTGTGCATGCCCGCTTTTGACGATCGCCACTGGGCCACGCGCGGGTCAACGATCGCTGCGACATAGCCCACGGCGGGATGTCTCACGAGCACAGAGAGCAGAAGTCCGATGGCGTACACGGCGTTCGTGACAAGGCCCGGCACATAAAAGCCGCTTCCGTTGCCGCTTTTAATGGCGATGAACGCCCCAAGAGCCACCCCAATTGCACCGCTTATCGCCGGCGTGACCTGGCTTTTCGTGACAATCCGCCAGATGAGGGCAATAGCCACAACGGCAAGCGAGGCGGCGCTTCCGATGACGACGTTGCGAGTGAGCAAGAACAGGATGACGAAAAGGAGAGTCGGCACGACCGACTCGACTAGCCCGCGCACACCGCCGATCGCGTCCACGACGCTGTATTCCTTGGAGGAAAAACTCGCCTTGAGGCCGGTTGCGGGTGGCTCGGGAGCAGAAGAAGGAGAGGTCACTGGCCGTCGTCCTTTACACCGTGGATTGCGTAGCGCGGGTTGTACATGAGGCGTTTGCGGCCGCGAAGACCCACAAACCCCTCGACTTCGAGACGTGTCCCAGGCTCGATGCCTGCGATTGATTGCCGCCCGAGCCAGACGAGTGCGAGCCTTCCCGTGCCGTCGTGTAGCTCGACGTCGAGCTTCGGGTCGCGGCCGGCCGGCTGCACGACGATCGAGCTCACCGTGCCGAGGCAGCGGGCGCGGCGACGCGAGGTGATCGAACCAATCTCATCGCGATCCGCGAGGCCGTCATCCTCATCATCGGTGACCGACGATGAGACGTTCAGGATTTCCTTCGCCTTCGCAAAGACGCTCACGCGCTACCTCACTTCGGCGATTGTGGGCCCCTGACCGAGCGGGTCGGTTTCATCCGGGAGCGCAGTCGCAGCACCTTCCCCAGGAATCGTCAACTCGAGTACCTCGCGGGGTGCCTTCGCCATCGAACCGCGAACGACGACGATTGAGCGAATGATGTCCTCGATCTCTTCGCGGATCGGTCCCGCCTGCAGTGCGGCACCGGAAATGACAGCGCGCAAGAACCAGCGGGGACCATCGATACCCACGAAACGCATGGGTCGGTGCGCGCGCGAGTTCGATCCCTTGACGGCGATCGGGATACGAGCGTAAAGCTCGGTGCCGAACGCCCCCTCGCGCGTTTCAGTTGTCCCGCCTTGCGACGCGATCGATTCGCGCAAGGACTTCCGGATCTCATCCCACAGCCCTTCGCTTTTGGGAGCCGCGAACGCATTGACCTGGACCTGGGAATCCCCGTAGGTCAGGGTGAGGCCCGTGACAGCCCTCGAGCGTTGCTCGACCTCAACGGCGATGCTCATACCCTCGCGTGCGGGGATTTGCAGCGATCCGAAATCGAGTCGCTCGTCGTCGGGCGCGTCCGCGATGTCGTAAGGTCCCTTCACCTCTTCTGGTTCAGGGGCGCTTTCCTCTGAAGCCTGCACGTTTTCAGCGGGCGCAGCCTTCCTCTTTGAGCGTCCAAAAAGTCCCATGACTATGCCTCGTTTCCTGTGCTGACAGCGGTCGAAGAAAAGCCGCCGCTCGAGCCAAAACCTGCTTCGCCTCGCTCTGCTTCGTCGAGAGAATCCACGTCCACGATGCGCGGACGCAGAATCGGGACGATCACGAGTTGCGCGATGCGATCACCGCGGGAAATGCGAAGAGTGTCGCTCCGGTCCGTGTTGAGAAGGGCAACCTTGAGTTCGCCACGGTAGCCCTCATCCACGATCCCGGGACCATTCACAATTGTGATGCCATGCTTTGCGGCGAGCCCCGAACGGGGGCACACAAGTCCGACGGTAGCCGACGGAAGCGCGATCCTCACTCCCGTGGGAATGAGAGCGCGTTCACCGGGGGCGAGCTCGTAGTCAATGGCACTCGCGAGATCAAGTCCCGCATCGTCGGCGTGCGCTCGTGTGAGCGAGAGTTCTGGAGCGTCGCACACGGTCTGAAGTTCGACCGCCGACGCCGTGGATGCCGTGGCGTTTTCACTCATGTCTCAAGCCTATCCCCGCGCGGGTCCTTCTCGCTGATTCCTGGGTGCGTGGTGCGGCACGTATAGAGACGAACCCAAGGCGCGACGCGTGTACGCCTCGAGGCATGTGAGACGATGGCAGCCATGACCTCCCTGTTTCATGAGCGCCTCCATCCCGGCCCATTTGTCGTGTGCATCGCGATTATCTTCGGTGTTTTGCTAGGGGCGATTCTTACTCCATTGAGCGAGATCGTCGGTATTGCCACCGCCATCACCCTCGGGGCTTTCTTTCCGGCGCTTCTCGTCGCCTCCTCGCCCGTGGTGGAGGTTCGCGAGGACGTGGTTGCCGCAGGTCCCGCGCGCATCGAGGTGGATGTTCTCGGTGAACCGCGCATCCTGAACAAAGCGGATTTCGAAAAAATTCTGGGACCGGACATTCGCCCTCTTGATTTTCGAGTTGTACGCGGATGGATTTCGACCGGCGTGGAAGTACCGGTTATCGACCCCGACGACCCGACACCCGCACTCGTGTTATCGCTACGACGCCCCGAAGATTTTGCCTTGGCTCTCAAAGCCGCGCAGAAAAAACGGGCGCACGAGGATTCTTCCTCGCACACCCGCTAAAGGTTCGCAGGGTTTTAGTCGCCCGAGCATTCTTTACAAATGATGAGCTTGCCCTCGACGTGATCGATCTGGCTGCGGTGCTTCACAAGGAAGCACGAGCCACACGTGAATTCGTCAACCTGACGAGGCAGCACGGTTACCGAGAGTTCCTCGTTGGAAAGGTCGGCACCGGGAAGTTCGAACCCCTCGGCAGCTTCGGCTTCGTCTTCGTCAACGGCAGGCGAGGCGTTATCGTTCCGGCGCCCCTTGAGTTCCTCAATCGAGTCCTCGCTCGAGTCGTCGTCCTTCTTGAATGGGGCGTCGTAATCGGTGGCCATGATTCTCTTTCACGGGGGTCTGGGGCGCTGGGGGTTTTGCGCCAAATGCGGAGTTGAGCAACGGCGGGAATTCTCCCAGGTTGGCTCTCACTTTTCAAGCTGTCCGAAGAAGATACCAGAGTTCCGCTCCTCGCGCCTCTATCGCCGCGATCGCTCTGACCTCGACGTGTCAGCAGTATTTTTCGAGGCCGGCCCTTTAGTATTGGCAGCACGCGAGACCTCGACAGAGAAAGAAGGCCGTTTAATGCGCGAGCTCACACTCGGCGGATTGCACGAGAACTCCGATCACCTCATTCTGCTCGATGCTGAGGGCGAGCGGTACACGGTGCGCATTGATGAGGCTTTGCGCGCGGCGGTGCGCCGCGATGCCTCGTCCGTTGGCCTCATTCAGCAGTCCCATTCGTCCGCGCTGCGACCGAAAGACATCCAAGCCATGCTCAGGGGTGGCTCGACCGTCGAGTCGATCGCCGAGCTTGCGGACATGGATGTTGAGCATGTGAAGCGCTACGAGGGGCCCGTGCGAGCAGAACGCGATCACACGGCCCGTCGCGCTCAAGAATTCCGCACGTCCAAAGGCGGAACAGAAAAACTCATCGATGTTGTTGAGCCTCGCCTCCGTGCGCGAGGGGTTGAAGACGACATCGACTGGGACGCGTGGCGCCGAAGCGACGGTACATGGACTCTCCAGCTCACCTTCGTCGCGGGAGGTCGCTCGCGCATCGCAACGTGGCAGGCCGATCTTCCGAACCGTGTCGTGACCGCCGAAGACAACGAGGCCCGCTGGCTTTCGGATTCTGAAGTGTCCCACGAGGCTCCCTCCGCGCGCCCCCGCTTCAAGGCGCAGCGCGCACACGTGTTCAACGTCGAAGAGGGCGAATCACCTCGTTCGGCGCAGTCTCCTGCGGCGGCCACTCCCATTTCGGAGCGTGAGCTCGATGAGCTCAATGCCCGCCGCGGTACGCCACCGATCGATCACGGCCAGCAGGCACCCGTGTCACAGCCCGAGTCGCAGCTCGAGCACTCGACCGACGCCGCAGAAACCTCACCGTGGCAGAGCCTCGAGGAATACACGCCAGAAGAACCAGCCGATTCGACTCCGTCGGCCAGCGAGGAACCCGAACCTGTGAGTGAGGAACGCCCCGCTCCCGTGCGTATTGTGCCGATTACCGCGCGGCACCATGACCGCAAGGTTCAGGCTGATTCTTTCGACACCGAGGAAGTCTCCTATGTCGAGGCTCCCGAGGACCTGAGCGAAGCTCCTGACCCCGCGCACGACCCCTCGGCCTCCGAAGAGGACCATCACGAAGGCGAGATTCACGAGAGCGAAGAGCCGGCCGAAGAATCCGCAGAAACCGCACCGGCCGCCGATGGCGCCGAAGAGTCAGCCGAAGAAGGCGAGGACGAGGACTCTCAGCTCACACCGCTTCCGGGCTTTGACGATGAGCCAAAGAAGCCAGCGAAGAAGCCCAAGCGCCAGCGCGCTTCGATTCCGTCATGGGATGACATCGTCTTCGGGCACAGGGACTGACACTTCCACCTCAAGACGCCACTCACACCTCGATTTGAAGGAACGGCACGAAAAGTTCGGCTTCGCTCAGCGAGCCGTGCACGCCGCGCTGCTCGAGAGAGGCCGCTGACACGAAGCCGGTGTGAGTGAATTGGTGGTGTCCCCGCGCAAAGATGAGGGCATCTCCGAGGCGTTCGTGCACCACCCGCGAATCGGCGAAACCCGGGTCGCCGAGCAGACCGCTCGAAAGCATCTGTTCGGCGTCGAGAACGAGGCCCCGCTCCCCGACCCAGTCGCGAAGATCGGCGAGGGGCGGGCACCCGTCGGAACTGTTGAACCGAAGCATGAGTGCGCGCCCCTCCCCCGCGACGCCCGTGCACCGCGAAAGCGGAGCGGGCGCCTGGGCGAGATCGGCAATGTGGTCAAAGTTGGCGGGGACCATGCCGTGATCAGCGGTGATACTCACCCGGGTCCGTGGAGGAAGCGCACGCATGACCGTGCTGAGGAACCTATCCGTATCCTCGAGGGCGTCGAGCCACGCGGTTGAGCCTGGTCCGTAGCGATGTCCAGCCTTGTCGATTTCAGGAACGTGAAGATAGCACGCACCGTTATCGCCCGCGTGAGCGAGTGCCTTTCGCAGGGCACCGATCCGGCCTCCGGGTGAGGAGTAGCCGAAGAAGTCCCAGTGTTCGGCGGGCTGGAGCATTCCCGTAAGGAAGCTCGTGCGGTAGCGTGCGGGCCCCACGTGCGCGACCCGCCGCTGCTGGCGCTGCTCGGAAATATCCACGCGAATCCACTCGCGCGGCCCAAGGTCCTTAGCACCCGTAAGATTGTTGACTCGGGAGCCGCTCGCCGTAAGCCCTTCATAGCCGAGGATGCCGTGACTGAGCGGCGCGAGCCCCGTGAAGAGTGAGGCGAGCACGCTCGTCGTGGTCGCGGGCGCGATGGTCGTCTCTCGTTCGATCTCCCTCGCGTGGGCACGGAAAAACCGAGCGTGTGCTCTCGCACGCTCGAGCGCCTCAAAGCCTAGGCCGTCGACGAGGATCAAGAGGTCGCGCCCTGAACCGTCCTCGAGCGCGTCACGCCACTTTCGCACGAGGCGGGGCGTGCCCTCGCGCCAATCGACGGGGGCGGTCATTGCGTAGCGTCGTAGAGAGAATCGAAAAACGCGAGTGCGTCGGCGATGGCCTGCTCGCCGTCGGCGAGTGCGCTCACCCTCAGCACGAGGTCGGCCTCGCGACTCTCACCCGTGTAGCCGTGATCGGCGCTGCATTGGGGGTCATCGCACCATGCGGGCTGGACATCGAGCCTGCGGTTCGCGCCCCAACTGAGACCGAGCGTCACTTCTGCTTCGCGCGGTGCGATCGCGGTTCCGTCAGTGTCGTACGCCTGGGCAAGCGCGAGATTGCCCACGCGAGCGAGTTTCACGCGCTCGGTCGACACAATCACCTGGGTGGGATTGAGTGCATCCGCGCTCTCATCGTCGAGATGCACAATGAGCAAATGGTCCTCGGTGAGCGCGAGGATCGTGAGGTGACGGCGCACTTCCGGCCCGTCGAATGTGGTCTCGGGCCTCACGAGGTAGCTGCGGATCCGGGCATCGCGCACCGCACGCTCAAGAGCGGCGCGGGCCGTGTCGGGGAAGTATCCGGCAAGCTCAAGTTCCGTGAGGAGTGTCGGTGGAAGGCTCATGGTTCCAGTGTAGTGAGGTCAGGCGTGCTCAGGCGGCGTGGTCCGACGGTTGCCTCGCATCCGCCGATCTCTATCCCACGGGCATTCACTCGCACTGGGCTCAGGGTGAGCGACGTGAGGTCATCAAGCTCGAGGAATGCAGAGGCGAGAGTATCGATGGCGCTCACGAGAAGCGCGCGGCCATGCGAACCACGTGGAGCGGCGGCATCAAGCACGCTCACCGCAACAAGTTCCTCGAGCATGGCCTCCGCTGTGCCGCTGTGAAGCGGCAAGCGCGCATAGGACGCATCGCCAAAGACCTCGTAGGCGATTCCGGTGAGTGCGAGAGAGAGGATCGGTCCGAGAGCTTCATCCCGGTCGAGCCGAATACGAAGCTCACACTCGTGCTCGCGAGCCCTGCGCACGTCGTTATACGGGAGGTCGAGAGCACTGAGGAGGGCTCGTGGAAATTGGGACGACGCAAGGGCCGTGCGCGCGGCATCGAGCTGAGCGGCGGTCAGCGTTCGAGGGACGTGCGCAGAGGGGCGCCTTTGTGCACGCGTGTGCGCAGCCCGCAGCGACGTAGCCAGAGCCTCGCTTGCACGGGATGCAGTGGCGAATACCGGCGGCAGGTTCGGGTTTTCGCGAAGCGCGGACCTGAGCACGCGAACGCGGGGCTCATCGCTCACGACGACCATGAGAACCTGGACGGCGGAGCCGGAGGCGAGGGTCGCGAGGGCCTCGGCGAGATGTACGAGATCCACGCGCTGAGTGTCAAGAATCGCGGCGATGACGCAGTCCACTCCCCCGGGCGCGGCCATCGCCGTGAAGGCGCGCGAAACGAACCGGTCGTCGCCGACGATCGGCACGCGAAAGTTCTCACTTCGCACGTCGAGTCCAGCCTCGTGCGCGGCGGCGCGCAAGGTCGCACCGAGCGCACTCGAATTCGAGAGAAGGCCCACGCGAGTGCCGTGCGCACGCCCCTCTCGGGATAGCAGGGCAAGGGTATCGAGGAGGTGGTCGACACTCTGGGTGCGCAAGGCTCCGGCACGGTCGAGGACCTGATTAATCGCGTCATCGGGAAGCGTCGAGGACTGACGCGCGGTATCGGCGGGCCCTCGCTCAGGTTCGTTCGGCGGGCGCACGATGAGCACGGGCACGCGCGCCGAAAGGGCCTCAATGTGGGAAATGAGCCGCGCGGGGTCGCCGAGGGACTCGAGCGAGAGTGCGACGAGCTCGATGTCCTCATCCTCGCGCCAGCGTTCAAGAGCGTCCGTCAGGGATAGGTCTGCGCGATTTCCCGCGGAAAGAAATTCCTTCACCCGCAAGCCCCGCGAATCAGCCCCCGCGAGAATCATCGCGCTGAGCGCCGTTGACTGCCCCGCCATCGCGATCGTTCCACGTTCCGAGGTGCGCGGAGACAAAGATACGTTGAGGGGGTTCTCCCCCGTTCTAAAGAAGCCAAGGGACGAGGGACCCAGAATGCGGATTCCGTGCTTTCGAGCAGCGTGCACGAGCGCTTCTTGCGCGGCAAAGCCTTCATCGCCCGCGTCGGCAAAACCTGCGCTCACCACGACCGCTGCCTTCACGCCGCGCTCCGCGAGATCATCTATGGCCGAGATGCAACGGTCGGGCCGGAGGGCGAGGACAGCAAGGTCAACGGGGCCTGGCACATCGGCGATGCTTCCAAAACTTTTCAACCCGTTGATCTCGTAAGCCTCGGGATTCACGGGGAAAATCGTGCCGTTGAAACCGCTTGCGATAAGCCCGCGAATGATCTGCGCCCCAACTTGGTCGCGCCGTCGACTCGCCCCAACGACCATGATCGACGTCGCGTCAAACAACAGCGACATGGATGCGGCCTCGGCACGACGTACGCGATCGCAGCGCGCCTCATCGGTGGCAGCCGTCGGAACCGCGCTCCATGAAAGGGCCACGGCCCCTTCTTCCGCCTCGCCACGCTCGAGAGCGAAACCCAAACGCTCGAGGACGCGGAACATCGCGTCGTTGTCTGCGAGGACATCTGCGGTGAAGGTCTCGATCCCGACCGAACGTGCGAGTTCGGTGATGCGCTCAAGAAGTACTGTGCCAATTCCCTGCCCCTGGAGGTGGTCGGCCACGACGCACGCGAAGTCCGCAACCGTGGGAGCGGTCCGGGTAAAACGCGCGACGCCGACGATCTGTTCCCCCCGGAACGCACCGAGGGCGATGCGATCGCGTCCGTCGACGCGCGTGAGCCGCTTGAGCTCATCGCGGCTAAGCGACTGCTTCGACGTGAAAAACCGCTGATACCGCGTTCGCTGGGATAAAACGCCGTAAAAGGCCTCGAGTGCACGGGCATCCGCGGGCGTGAGAGGCCGAACGAGGATGCCCATGCCGTTTGCCGCGCATTCGTAGGAGGACCACCACTCGGGGTAGAGCCCACCGTGTGCGCGCCCTTTCGCGCTTCGCCTTCCTCGTGCCATGTGACAATTCTACGTTTGCCGCCTGCGCCGTATGTGGGATTGACGCTGGCACAATGGTTTGCATGGCCTCACGTACATCCACGCCCGCCCCGGAGCCGATCAAGGAAAACATCGTCGACATCGACGTCACGAGCGAGATGGAGACGTCTTTCCTTGAGTACGCGTATTCGGTGATCTACTCCCGCGCGCTCCCCGACGCCCGCGACGGCCTCAAGCCTGTTCAGCGCAGGATTCTCTACACGATGGACAACATGGGCCTTCGCCCCGATAAGGGGCACGTGAAGAGCCAGCGTGTGGTCGGCGATGTGATGGGTAAGCTCCACCCGCACGGTGACTCCGCAATCTACGACGCACTCGTGAGGCTCGCGCAAGACTTCAACATGCGCCTGCCCCTCGTGGATGGCCACGGCAACTTTGGCTCGCTCGACAACGGCCCCGCGGCCGCCCGCTACACCGAGGCGCGCATGGCTAAGGCCGCGCTCCTGATGACGGCCTCGCTCGACGAGGACGTCGTCACCATGGTGCCGAACTACGACAACCAGCTTCTCCAGCCGGAAGTCCTGCCCGCCCAATACCCGAACCTCCTCGTCAACGGCGCCGCGGGCATCGCGGTGGGCATGGCCACCAACATGGCGCCCCACAACCTCGTCGAGGTCATCGCGGCTGCGCGTCACCTCCTCGACAATCCAGAGGCCTCGCTCGAGGACCTTATGCGCTTCGTTCCCGGCCCCGATCTTCCAAGCGGTGGCCGCATCGTAGGGCTCGACGGTATCCGTGACGCCTACGAGACCGGCCGCGGAACTTTCAAGATGCGCGCGACCACCAAAGTCGAGAATGTCACGAGCCGCAAGAAGGCAATCGTCGTGACCGAACTGCCCTACCAGATCGGTCCGGAGAAAATCGCCGAAAAGCTCCGCGATGCAGTGCAGGCCAAGAAGGTCCAGGGCATTAGCGACTATCAGGACCTCTCCGACCGCAAGAACGGAATGCGGCTCGTGCTCACCCTCAAGAGCGGCTTCAATCCCGAGGCAGTCCTCCAGCAGCTGTACAAGCACACCCCCATGGAGGATTCCTTCGGCATTAACAATGTCGCGCTCGTGAACGGGCAACCCCGCACGCTCGGCCTCAAATCGCTCTTGCGCGTCTTCCTCGATCACCGCATCGACGTCGTGCGTCGCCGCACAGAGTTCCGTCTCGGCAAACGGCGCGATCGTCTCCACCTCGTCGAGGGCCTCCTCATTGCGATCGTCGACATCGACGAGGTCATTCAGATCATTCGCTCTTCGGACACGGTCGAGAGTGCGCGCGAGCGCCTCATGGCCGTCTTCGACCTTTCGAGTGCACAGGCCGAATACATTCTCGAACTGCGTCTTCGCCGACTCACAAAGTTCTCGCGGCTCGAGCTCGAGTCAGAACGCGACGAACTCGAACGCGAGATCGCAGAGCTGCTGGAAATTCTCTCCGAGGAGGCTGCGCTCCACCGCGTTGTGAGCGCAGAGCTTCAGGCCGTCGCCGAAGAGCATGGAACGCCGCGCCGAACGATCCTCCTCGAGGCCGATGCCGCAAAGGCCAAAGCCACGCCCGCGAGCCTCGAGATCGAAGACGCGCCGTGCGATGTCCTCCTGTCCGGAACGGGACTCGTTGCGAGGGTCCCGCGCGTCGACGCCGTGAATGCCGATGCGCACACGCGCTCGCAACACGATGTCATCCGTGCACGCGTGAGCACAACGACACGCTCCGTGATTGGCGCCGTCACCGACCTCGGTCGTCTCCTCCACGTCGATGTCGTCGACCTTCCCGCGCTCGCACCTGCGGCCGGCTCCTCGTCGATCGCGGGCGGCACACGCTTGACCGACCTCCTCTCGCTCGAGAAAGATGAAACGGTCGTGGGCCTCGTGCGGCTCGACCTTCCCGAGGGGGAAACCGACAAAGGCGGCATCGCGCTCGGTACCGCGAACGGCGTCGTCAAGCGCGTCAACAGAGACTTCCCGAAGTCGGACGGTTTCGACATCGTGACACTCAAGGGTGACGACCGTGTCGTGGGCGTCGTCGACATGCGCGACGATGCCGACATGGATCTCGCCTTTATCACCGCTCACGCTCACCTCCTCCACTTCCCCGCCTCGGGCGTGCGTCCCCAGGGACGCAGCGGCTCGGGCGTCGCCGGCATCAAGCTCGGCGAAGGCGACGCGGTTATCGGATTCGGCGCCTTCGATGTCACGAAACCCGGCGAAGTCGTGACCATCGCGGGCTCCTCGAGCGCACTCGACGGAGTCCAATCAGGCTCGCTCAAGGTTTCCGCCGCCTCGGAATACCCGGCGAAGGGACGAGCGACAGGTGGCGTTCGCTGCCATCGCTTCCTGCGCGGCGAAGACGTGCTGATCTCCGCGTGGATCGTTAATTCGCCCGCACTCGCATGTTCGGATGCCGGCGCGCCCATCGACCTTCCTTCGCCGATCGCCAGGCGAGACGGATCCGGCTCGCCCCTCACGCTCCCGATCGCCTCGGTGGGCTCTCTGTCATGACGCCACTGAATATTCCCGACGGCGTGACGCTCAGCGAGCGCGATGGCGCCACCGTGCTGAGCGCTCGCACTCACGCATGTGCCCTTGACCTCTCGCTGTCCGGCGGCCACGTGACGAGCTGGATCCCGAACGGTCATGACGAGACCCTGTGGCTCTCGCCCCTTGCGGCGTTCACCCCCGGGCATCACATCCGCGGCGGCGTCCCAATCGTAGGCCCGTGGTTCGGTCGTGGAAACTCGGGCACCGAAGAGCCACAACACGGATGGTTCCGGCGTGCCCAGTGGAAGCTTGCAGGCGTTGAGGTCACCCCCGGCGGCACCATCGACGTCTCCCTCGACCTCGCTGAGATCCGCGACTATCCCGGCTTCGAGGTAGAAGCGGCCAGGATGCACGTCCGTGCGGGCGCGACACTCGAGCTCAGCTTGGACGTCACCGCGGGCGGCACACCCCTCGACCTTGAGGCGGCGTTCCACACGTATTTCCTCGTGAGCGACGTGCGCGAGACAACCGTCGGAGGCCTCGAGAACGTTCCCTACACCGATGCTGCCCGCTCTCGCACCGCGGGCCTAGGCCCCTCGGTCCTCCGCTTCGCCGCCCCCACCGACCTGGTCTTCGAAGCAGCACCGCCGCTCGTGTTGACCGACCCGGGCGCCGCGCGGCGGATCGTCATCGACCAGCATGGTGCAAGCCGTACGGTCGTATGGACGCCGTGGCAGGCGGACGTCGCCGCCACCGCCGACATTCCCGACAGCGAATGGACGCGATTCGTGTGCGTCGAAACTGCGGTGAGCGAAGGCGGAACTGTGCATCTCGCCCCAGGAACGACGCACACTCTCACGGCGCGCTATACCCTCGAGCACAGCTGAGCCCTAGGCGTCGATCCTCTCGACGTCGAGTTCTTCCGCGCCTTCGACGATGAACTGCTTGCGAGGGGCGACCTCGGAGCCCATGAGGAGCTCGAACACGCGATCAGCCGATTCGGCATCCTGAATCGTCACGCGACGAAGCAGGCGCTGCGACGGGTCCATGGTCGTGTCCGCGAGCTGGTCAGCATCCATTTCACCAAGGCCCTTGTAGCGCTGAATAGGCTCCTTGTACCGCTTCTTCGAGCGCTCGAGCTTCTTGAGAAGCTGGTGCAGTTCCTTCTCGGAGTACGTGTACACGTACTCGTTCTTTTTCGAACCGCCGTGAATAATTTCGACGCGGTGCAGAGGGGGCACTGCCGCGTAGATACGGCCTTGCTCGATGAGCGGGCGCATGTAGCGGTGGAAAAGCGTGAGTAGGAGCGTACGGATGTGGGCGCCGTCGACGTCAGCATCGGTCATCATGACGATTTTGCCGTAGCGCGCCTGCTCAATATCGAATGTGCGCCCGGAGCCTGCCCCAATCACCTGGATGATGTTGGCGCATTCGGCGTTCTTGAGCATGTCCGTAATCGAGGCTTTTTGCACGTTGAGGATCTTGCCGCGGATCGGCAGGAGCGCCTGAAATTCCGAGTCGCGTGCGCTTTTCGCGGTGCCGAGTGCCGAGTCGCCCTCGACGATGAACAGCTCGGAGCGGTCGATCCCGGTGTGGCGGCAGTCGGCGAGCTTCGTGGGCATGGTCGAGGATTCGAGCGCGTTCTTGCGGCGCGAAACTTCCTTGTGCATGCGTGCAGCCACGCGCGCCCGCATCTCGCTCACGACCTTGTCCACAACGAGCGCCGCCTGCTCTTTTTCGCCCTTCTTGGTCGATGCGAGGAATGCGCCGAGTTCACGCTCGACAACTTTCGCGACGATCTGACGCGCGGCGGGGGTCCCGAGGACTTCTTTCGTTTGGCCCTCGAACTGTGGTTCATCGATACGGACGGTGACCACCGCGGCGAGGCCCGCGAGGGTGTCGTCCTTTTCGATCTTTTCTTTCTTCGCGTTGAATTTCACGCGGCGCGATTGCGCATCGACGGCCTTACGGACGACCTTGACGAGCGCCTGCTCAAAGCCGGTGACGTGGGTTCCGCCCTTGGGCGTTGCGACAATGTTGACGAAACTGCGAACGGTCGTGTCGTAATCCGCGCCCCACCGCAAAGCGATATCAACTTCGCACGTACGACTCACGTCCTTGGAGACCATGTGGCCGCTCTTATCGAGAACCGGCACGGTTTCCGTGTAGTCGCCCGATCCGGTCAGCCGAATCACGTCGGTGATTTTCTGGTCCTTCGCGAGATAGTCGACGAATTCGGAGATACCGCCCGCGTAGTGGAAAACGGTGCGCTCGCTCTGTTCGGGGGTGCGCTCTTCGCGCCTATCGAGAAGAACGATTGTGAGCCCTGGAACGAGGAACGCCGTTTGGCGGGCACGACGCTGAATCTCGTCGAGAACGACGTGGGCTCCTTTGATAAAGATCTGCGAGTCGACCCAGTAGCGCACGCGCGTGCCAGTGACGCCTCGCTTGACCTTGCCGATCTCGCGCAATTCACCTGCGCCTGTGAACTTCGTAAACGGCGAGGCAGGATCGGGCGCGCCCTGATCGTCAAAAGTGCCCGCGATGCCTCGCTGGAAACTCATGGCGTAGGTTTTGCCGCCTCGGTCAACCTCGACGTCCATGCGAGAACTCAGCGCGTTGACGACCGATGCACCGACGCCGTGGAGGCCGCCCGAATTCGAGTATGAACCGCCGCCGAACTTCCCACCCGCGTGCAGCTTGGTGTAAACGACTTCGACGCCCGTGAGCCCCGTGCGCGGCTCCTTGTCGATCGGGACGCCTCGCGCTTTGTCCTGAACTTCGATCGAGCCGTCGGGGTGGAGGATGATCGTGATCTCGTCGCCAAAACCGCCGAGGGCCTCGTCAACCGCGTTATCAAGAATCTCCCACAGGCAGTGCATGAGGCCGCGCGAATCTGTCGAGCCGATGTACATACCTGGGCGTTTGCGTACGGCTTCGAGGCCTTCGAGGACCTGAAGGTTCGCTGCATCGTAGGCTGCCGTCTGGGAGTTTGTCTTTCGTGCCACGCTCCGATCTTAGGCGGGAACGCGCCTGTTTCGGTGGATTTTTAGGTCCGACGGTTGCCCCGCGTTAGGCGTACCACAGGCGATTGCGCTGCGAGCGAACCGGGATCGTTACTGCTCGCTTCGGGGGCGCGTCAAGGCGAGAATGGGGGCATGGAAACGATGCTTGAAGAACGCACTTTGACCGCGCACGATCGCTGCGATCGCTGCGGCGCGCAGGCTTACGTGAAGTTCGAACTTGAGGTGGGCGGCGAGCTTCTGTTTTGCGCCCACCACGCGCGCGCAAACGCCGAGGCGCTCGAGGGAATCGCCACTCGCGTTGTCGACGAAACCGAGCGCTTGAGCGCCGAATAGGGCGCAGTTACTGCGGGAAGCCCAAAAGCTCTTAGAAAAGAACAGTGGCCGCACCACACGGTGCGGCCACTGTTCTTCTCTTGACTCGACTTAATCGAGGTAATCGCGAAGGACCTGCGAGCGCGACGGGTGCCGGAGCTTGCTCATGGTCTTCGACTCGATCTGGCGGATACGCTCGCGCGTCACTCCGTAGACCTTGCCGATTTCATCGAGGGTCTTGGGCTGGCCGTCCTCGAGGCCGAAACGCATCGCGACCACACCGGATTCGCGCTCGCTGAGCGTATCGAGTACGGAGTGAAGCTGTTCCTGCAAAAGCGTGAAGCTCACGGCATCTGCGGGCACAACGGCTTCGGAGTCTTCGATGAGGTCACCGAACTCGCTGTCGCCGTCCTCGCCCAGCGGGGTGTGCAGCGAGATGGGCTCGCGGCCGTATTTCTGGACCTCGACGACCTTTTCGGGGGTCATATCGAGTTCCTTCGCGAGTTCTTCTGGAAGCGGCTCGCGGCCGAGATCCTGGAGCATCTGGCGCTGAACGCGTGCGAGTTTATTGATGACCTCGACCATGTGAACCGGGATGCGGATCGTGCGGGCCTGGTCTGCCATCGCACGTGTGATCGCCTGACGAATCCACCAGGTCGCGTAGGTCGAGAACTTGTAGCCCTTCGCGTAATCGAACTTCTCTACGGCGCGAATGAGACCGAGGTTGCCCTCCTGAATGAGGTCAAGGAAGAGCATGCCGCGGCCCGTATACCGCTTTGCCAGCGACACGACGAGTCGGAGGTTTGCCTCGAGCAGGTGGTCCTTCGCGGCCTTGCCGTCAGCAACGATAAGTTCGAGGTCGCGGCCCTCGATGCTCTTCTTGAGCGATGGATCTTGCTTAAGCTTGTGCTCGGCATAGAGCCCGGCCTCGATGCGTTCGGCGAGCTCAACCTCCTGGACGGCATTGAGCAGCGCGACCTTGCCGATCTGCTTGAGGTAGTCCTTCACCGGGTCGGCAGTGGCGCCGGCGGTCACAACCTGCTGAGCCGGCGAATCATCATCGTCGTTCGTGAGCGCGAAGCCCTTGCTCGGATCGTCGTCGTCGGCGGAGTCGGTGTCGTCTGCGCCGCTGGAGCCTTCCGCAGCAGAATCTTCTTTCTTGGTGCCGCGTTTGCCGGCCTTCTTCGCCGACGTACGCTTGGCAGCCCTCTTGCGCGAGGCCTTCGATTCTGTTTCTTCGGAGCCGTCCTTTTCACGAGGAGCGTCTTGCTCGGCCGTCTCCGCTTCGGGCTCGCTCTTCGCACTCGAAGCGGTCTTTTTCGAGGTGTCCTTTTTCGACGCAGCTTTCTTGCCGCGCTTCGGGGCACTCTTCGAGGCCTCGACGGAATCAGCGGCATCGCCCTTACTCGCGCCGGCGCTCTTCGAGGCTGCCTTCTTCTTGCGGGAGTCGCTCGGACGGTCGAGGATCTCGATCCCGGTCTCCTCGAGCTTGTTGGAGAGCGATGCAACCTTGTACGGGGAGATACCGAGGGACTTGGCGGAGGCCTTGAGGGCCTCGTAGCTCACCGAAGTCGCTCCATCGAGAGCCGACGTGAGGGCCTCGATGTTCTTCGTGACTTCTTCTTTCTTAGACGTGCTCGTCGACACAGGCTTCCTTCAGTTGGGATCCGAGGGTGGTGCGCGGGCTCAGCTCTCGCACCGTGTGGCGGCGGGCGAATCGCGCACGAACCGTACAATTATAACGGCCCGATATTCGGATCTATTCCAGGCGCACCTAGTCTTTTGTCACGAGAACGGGGCACGGCGCCTCGAGTAGGAGCCGTTTCACGGTTTGGCCGAGCATGAGTCTGCCTACGGGGGCGCTGTGCCGAAGGCCGATCACGATGACGCTTGCGTTCTCCTCGCGCGCAACCCGCAGAAGAAAATCACCTATGTCTTTGCTGCTTTCAGCTCCCGCCTCACGCACGCGCACTTTGAGAGTTTCGAGGTAGGCACGCTCGTCGTGGCTCATGCGTGCAGACACGCGGTTGATCGCTTCCTGGACTTCCTCGGCATTCGCGCAGCACGCACCTTCGAAAGGATCCGCGTACGGGAACGAAGCTACGAGGAGCTCGCGGTCAGTGACGGCCACGTCGCGGATCGCAGCCTCGAGCGCGGCATCTCCCTGAGACGTCGGGGCATAGGCGGCGACGACAACCATGGCGATCCTTTCTACAAACAGCGCGCTCGAGTAGTGAGCACGCGGGGGAAGCTCAATAATCGTGCGGAGCAAGTCTACTGAGTTTCGGCCCGGTTCGTCACACGTACACGCGGTCCCGGACTCTTGCTCTGACCACAGTTATCCATGAGTCGAGGCATACGTTTTTCAAGCCAAAGCGGGCATATTCCCGCATGCGCGAGACCCAGAACGAGTTCAGCCATATCGCAGTGGTCTCCGGCTGCGAGGATGTCATCCGCCAAGCGGAAGGCCTCCCCCATACGCCCGCTGAACCACAGGAGGAAGGCGGCAATCGCCCCAAGATTGGCGAGAGCCTCGCGGTAGCGAGGCGAACAATCCCACGCATTCGACCTTCGCCACAGGCCCTTAAACACCTCGATCACACGATCGCCCTGGCCGCCGGGCATGAGATGCGGCCCCGGAAGAAACTCTGGGTCCTCGAACACTGAAGCGATGGCCACCGAGGGGCTCGCAAAAGCGTCCTGTTCAGATTCCACGACGTGCGCGATGATGTGGTCACGCCCGGGCCCCAATGCCGCTAGCGATGCGAGCACGTGAACGGCGTCCTGAAGGCGCTTGGAGTCACCATCCCCGATGCGCCCGCCCTCTCGTTCTTGACGCGCGTGCTGAGCACTCAGTTCCTCGAGCGCGCTACGACTCGGCCCCTCGAGGCACGTGAAGGTGCGAAATTCGGTATCGCTCTCGCACAGCGAGCGAACGGAGGCAAGGAAAGCATCGTCCATCGCCTCCCTCTCGACTTTTTCGCGAAAGGGAATGCCGCTTGCGACCGCGCTCGCAGCGAACTGACTTTCTTCGAGCAGACCAAGGTGCGTGACTTTCCAGTAGTCGCCATCTGCCGTCGTACTGAGCGCCCACGGCCCTTCATAGGCGTGTAAGGCACAGGGGATAGTGAGACCGCGCATGAGGCACGCCTCGGCGACAAGGTCGCACAGCGCAACGAGCAGATCGATGGTCTGCGTGTCGTGACGATCTCTATCGAAGCATTCGGCCCTCTCCCCCGGGCACTCTTTGCATTCGCCGGGAACCGGCGAACCCGTAGCGAGGATGGCAAGGTGAGTTGCGCCGAGCGCCTGGAGGTTGAGTGCGAGCCGCGACACCTCAAAGGCTGCCCATTCGGGCTCTGTGCCCTCGTCAATGCGCATCCTGCTGAGCATGACCCCCGCCTCGCCGTTTGGACTCGCACCACATCCAAAAACGATGAGTGAGGAATCGATATCAAGGCGGTCAAAGTGCATGGCGACTGCCGCAAAAACATCGCGTGCATCAAGCAGATTAACGGTGGGAGCAAGCGCTTGTGACTCGCATGAAAAATGCTGTGTTTTATGTGTCATGCCTCAAGCGTTACCGCTGTTGACCGAGCGTGCACGCCTGAGATCCTCGCTTGTGGAGGCCTGCGTCTGTGGGGCCCGAACCGCAGTTCGTCGCTCTGTGGCACGATGGAAATTCACAACAGCACGGCGAGAGCACGCCACACCGAGCCGAGGAGGATCCGCGTGCATCACCCCCCTTTCGACGACGTTCGCGAGAGCGTCACCACAACCCTCACGCGCTTCCTCGAAACCGAGAGCGACGCCCTGGGGACAATCGCGCCGGAAGCTGCAGATCTTGCCGCGCTCCTCACGGGTTTTCTTGAGGGAGGCAAGTGCCTGCGACCGATGTTCGTGCACGCGGGCGCGTGTGCTGCCAACCCTTCGCTCGGAGACGCAGATGCGAATGACGTGGCGACGCTCGGCGCGGCCGTCGAACTCGTGCAAGCAGCGGCCCTCATCCACGACGATGTTCTCGATCACTCGCCGACCCGCAGGGGACGCCCCGCTATACATGCCGCCGCCACCCACGCACACGAGGCACGCAACCTCGCGGGAAGCGCGGAGGATTTCGGTATCGCGACCGCGGTCATCCTCGGTGATCTCGCCCTTGCGCTCGCCCATCAGCTTGCCTCTCACGCTTTTGCCGGAGCCGACGACCGCTCTCATTTCCACGCGCTGTGTGCAGAGGTGATGGCCGGCCAGTACCTCGACATCTTGAACCAGTCCGGCGCCATCACCTCCACGAAATCTGCAACGGATTCCGCCTCCCTCGTGACGCGCTGGAAGACCGTCTCCTACACGGTCCACAGGCCTCTCATGATCGGTGCGACCCGCTGCGGCGCTTCTCCCGCACTCCTCGAATCCCTCGGCGCCTACGCACTTCCCGCTGGCGAAGCTTTCCAGCTCCGCGACGACCTCGACGGAGTCTTCGGGGACGAGGCCGCCCTTGGGAAATCCACAAGCTCAGACATCCGTGAAGGCAAGCGCACGATGCTCCTCGCTCTCGCGCAGGAGCGCGCAGGCGAAACCGACCGCCGCGTTCTCGCAGCAACCGTCGGAAACCCTGACGCAGATACGGAGAGCATCGAACGCGTGCGCGAGATCATGACGGCCACGGGGGCCCGCGAGAGCGTCGAGAACCTCATTCGTCAACGCGAGGACGACGCGCGCGAAGTTATCGCGAACGAGCTCTCATCGCTCACCTCGAACGAATCGTGCGAACTCCTCGACTCGCTCGTGCGAAAACTCGCCCGAACGGACCGCTGAGCCCCGTTCCCAGATGAGTGAAGACGCTCGGACCGTGCCCGAAAACTACGGCTAAAAGCCGAGCGACTGGGCGCGCCGGCGCACCTCGCCACGCTGCCCGCTTCGCAAATGGTCGATAGGCCGGCCGGGCAGAGAAGCATCGTCGGTAAACAGCCACTCGATGATCTCGTGGTCGGCGAAATGCTGGTCGTGGAGAAGCATGATCGTGCCTCGCAGGTGCGGAAGGACCGCCCCGTCACGCAGGAATTCGGCGGGCACAGAACGGACCTTAGGGGTTCCGCGGCGCACCTCGACGAGGTGGAAGTCCTCAATCAAGCGCTGCACCTTGGTCACCGAGATACCGAGGATCTCCGCGACGTCGGGCAGTGGAAGCCACGCCTCTACGAGAGAGTCGAGCCGGTCGATGTCGTCAGCTGAGATATTCACGCCTTCAGCATATTCCAGGGTGTCGTGCGCGGGCACCCGGTGGCTGCCCGCATAGACTTGCGGCGTGAGTACCGAGTCTTCTTCCCCAGACATCGGCCTCGTCCTTAGCAACCGCTACCGCGTCGAGCATCTGATCGCGCGCGGTGGCATGGCCACGGTGTATCGCGGCTTCGACGAGCGCCTGCATCGCCCTGTCGCGCTCAAAATCATGCACCCGCATCTCGCGGACAACCCTGAATTCATCTCGCGCTTCTCTCGCGAAGCCCGAAGCGCGGCCCGGCTCACCCACCCCCACGTGGTCAATGTCTACGACCAGGGCGAAGATCAGGGGCGCGTGTACCTTGCCATGCAACTCGTCGAGGGCGAGACACTGCGCGACGAACTCCGCCGCGACAAAACCCTCAGCCTCAAACGCGCACTGCGTGTTGGCCGCGACGTCCTCGCCGCGCTTGATGCCGCACACCGCTCCGGCATTATCCACCGCGATATCAAGCCCGAAAACGTTCTCGTGAACGCCGAGCGCGACATCCTCGTCGCCGACTTTGGCCTCGCACGCGCCGTTGGATCCGCGACGACCTCCGCCACCGGCACCTTGCTCGGTACGGTCGCGTATGTCAGCCCAGAGGTCGTCACACGCGGCGTGAGCGATGCCCGAAGCGACCTGTACTCGTGGGGCATCATGATGTTCGAAATGCTCGTGGGCCGCACTCCTTTCCAGGGCGACTCGGCCGTGCATATCGCCTACCAGCACGCGCATGAGGACATCCCCGCGCCGTCACAATTTGCGCCGGGCATCCCCGCCTCTGTTGACTCCATCATCACGTGGGCGGCCTCGCGTTTGCCCGCCTCGAGGCCCACGCGCGCCCACGAAGTACTCCTCGCCCTTGACGAGGCTCTCGACACACTAAGCCCCACCGAACTCGCCTACCGCGCGCATCCCGCACCGAACGTCAAGGCCAATGCCGAGACGGCCGGCGTTCCTCGACTCACACGCCAGTTCTCACCCTCAACGGCGCGCACCGATTCCGCTTCGTCACCAGCCTCCCCGGTATCACCGGTATCACCGGCATCGCCGTCGAACGAAGCCCTCTTCGATGACAAAACCTCAGAAAAGTTCTGGGAAAACGACACCCCAGGTCGCGAACTTTCCACGACCGGAAGTGGTGCGGGAGCGGCGGTCAGGAAAAAGTTCGAGCTCCGCGAGCAGCCGTCGGACTCCCCCGATGCCGACGAAAGCATCCGGGAAGTAACCCTCACGGGCCCTCGCCGCTCGCGCGGTGCCCATGCGAGCGAGTCCCGCCCCTCGCCAGCCCTGCGCTTCCTCGCGCTCGCAAGCGTCCTTGCACTCGTCGCAGCGCTCGTCTTTGGCGGCGTGCACTGGTACGACACAGAAGGCCCCGGCGGCGCGCGCACCGTGCCGCTCGTTGCGGGCGCAACTCTCAGCGACGCTGAAGCCGCGCTAACGGCGCAACAACTTACGGTGACAACGGCACAGGCCTACAGCGACGACGTCCCGAAGGGCCACGTTATATCCTCGGATCCCGCCACGGGAGCGGAGGTGCGCAAAGGCAGTTCCGTGCGCCTCACCATTTCCCTCGGGCAGGAACTCTTTGACGTTCCGCAGGTGAAGGGCCAGGCGGTTTCCGACGCCACCTCAGCCCTCACTGACGCGGGTTTTCAGGTCACCGAGACCCGCGAATACTCGGCAGACGTGCCGAAAGACACCGTCATCAGCCAAAACCCCGCAGACGCGTCTCTGCCTGCGGGCGCGCACGTCACGCTCACGGTCAGTGACGGACCCGAGCCGGTCGAGGTTCCGAGCGTCGCGGGAAGTGAGCGCAAAGCGGCAATCAAGGCCATTGAAGGCGCGGGCCTCGTGCCAAAGGTGAACGAGCAGTACAACTCGAACGTGCCCGCCGGCCAGGTCATCTCGCAAGATCCCGCCGGGGCCACGTCGGTGCTTCCCGGCAGCGAAGTCAAGATCTCCATCTCGCTCGGCCCCAACCTCGTCGGGGTTCCCGACGTCTTCCGCAAGAGCGAAGCCGACGCCCGCGCGGCGCTCGAAAAAGCCGGGCTCAAGGTCCAGGTCGTCTACGAGCGAGGCACGCCCGTCTTTGGCCTCGTGTCCCAGCAGTCGCAGCCGGGCGGCACAAAAGTACCGCGCGGCTCGACCGTGACGATCACGGTGTACTAGCGGCGATCAGCTCGGCCGATCGCCAAGCATGTCGGCGACGAGAAACGCGAGCTCAAGCGACTGCGAGTGATTGAGGCGCGGGTCGACGAGCGTCTCATAGCGGCGGTGCAAGCCCTCTTCGTCAAGCTCGCTAGAACCGCCTAGAACCTCGGTGACGTCGTCGCCCGTGAGCTCCATGTGGAGACCAGCCGGGGTTGTGCCAACCTCCCAGTGCGCCTCAAAGAACCCGCGCACCTCGTCCATGATGTCGTCGAAACGGCGAGTCTTATAACCGTTCGAGCTCGTGATCGTGTTGCCGTGCATCGGGTCTGTCACCCACACGGCTTCGATTCCTTCACGCTTTGCTGCCGTGAGCAGCACGGGAAGCTTCTCGCGCACGTTCGTGGCGCCCATGCGGGTCACAAAGGTGAGACGGCCCGGCTCGCGCTCCGGATCAAGGACCTCTGCGAGCCGAAGCATGTCATCCACGCTCGCGTTCGGGCCGAGCTTCACGCCGATCGGGTTGCGCAGTTGCGACATAAAGTACACGTGCGCACCGTCGAGCTGGCGCGTTCGCTCACCGATCCACAGGAAGTGGCCAGAGCAGCCGTAGATCTCACCCGTGCGAGAGTCGACGCGCGCGAGGGCCTCCTCGTAGTCGAGGAGAAGCGCCTCGTGCGACGAATAAAACTCGACCATGCGAATCGGGTCGAAGTCCACACCGATGGCCTCCATGAAACGCACGGCTCGCTCAATGTCTTCCGCGACTCGCACGTACTTCGAGTAGGCGTCGGACTCCACGAACCCCTTGTTCCAGGCCTGCACCTGCCGCAGGTCCGCGAAGCCGCCGCCCGTGAACGCGCGCAGAAGGTTGAGGGTCTGCGAAGCGGTCGTGTACATCTTCCACAGGCGCGAGGGATCGGGCGTGCGGGATTCGGAGGTGAACTCGTAGCCGTTGACCGCATCGCCGCGGTAGCTCGGGAGGCTCACGCCGTCGATCGTCTCGGTGTCGCTCGAGCGAGGTTTGGCGAACTGACCGGCCATGCGCCCCATCTTGATCGTGGGAAGCGAGGCGCCGTAGGTCAAGATCGCCGCCATCTGGAGGATCGTCTGGACCTTGTTCTTGATGCGGTCGGCAGTCGAGTCCGCAAAGGTTTCTGCGCAGTCACCTCCCTGAAGGAGGAACGCCTCGCCACGCGCCGCTTTAGCGAGGTGGGTGCGAAGGAGGTCAACTTCGCCCGCAAACACGAGTGGGGGCGCTGCCCTCAGTTCATCGAAGACCCGCGCCCGCTCCTGCTCGTTCGGCCACGTTGGCTGCTGGACCCTCGGATAGTCGCGCCACGACGAAAGCGCCTCGAGATGCGCGGATGATTCGGAAAGCTCGAACGGATGGAATGTCGCGGCAACGTTACGGTTCTGATAACTCACCCGGTCATAGTAGGCGAAAGTCACGAGTGCGGCATGTGGATCCGCTCAGCGTCGCTCTCACGACCGGAACTTACGAAGCGTTCGCGTCCTTGAGTCTTTTCTTCACGTCCGCGGCGTACTCGTCCACATACTCCTGGCCGGATAGCTCGCGAATCGCCTCCATGAGCGAGCGCGTGAGCGCGCGAAGTTCTTCGCGCGTGGCGGGTGCGTCGCTCGGATTGTCTGCCCTCAACGTCGACAACTGCGCGCGCATGTCGATCGTGGGGCCGATCTGTGTATGGAGCTTTGAACGGAACTTCGGCACGATGGAATTCTTCGAGCGCTGCGCCTCAAAGGCGCCAAGTTCGGCGACGGGAAGGATGGGCGCACCCGTCGCGAGCGCGAGGCGTACCGCGCCCGTCTTACCGCGATACATCCGCCCGTCATGGCTCCTCGTGCCCTCGGGGAACACACCGAGAGCGTGCTCACCTTCGAGCACCGCGATCCCCGCGTCGAGCGCCGAGCTCGCGCCACCGCTTCCCGAACGATCCACGGGAATCACATTGACCGAACGCATGAGCCACGCAAAAAACTTCCCTGGGACCCCTTTGCCCTTGAAAAGAGCATCCTTTCCAAGCCAGTGGATCTCGCGCGGAATCATGCACGGCACAAAATAGGTTTCGAACGCGGAGGTGTGATTGCACGCCATGATCATGCGTCCCGAGGATGGAACGTGCTGGAGGCCCGATACGGTGGGCCGCCAAAGGAGCGTGAGGAGAAATTTAACGATGGGTTGCAAGACGGGATAGAGATGCACGGGGATAACCCTATAGGGCAGCGCCCATCGTGAGGGAAGGAACGCGCCACACGAAGCCTCCTACATCCCTCAATGGTCGTGAGGCGCGTACACTCGAGTGCAGCCCCGCCTAGAAGTCAAGGAGCATTCCCCCGTGTCACGCGAGTTCGAAACGCCGCAAATCGCAGAGTCGAAGCCAGACGAAAACATCACCGACTTCCTCCTTCTACGCCGCACCAAGTACGCCGACATTCCCCTGTGGGAACGTCAGCTCACCCCCGGCACATGGTCGCCCATGTACGCACCTGAATTCATCACGCTCGTGAAGCGTCTCGCACAGGGGCTTATCAACGAAGGCGTCCAGCCAGGCGACCGAGTCGCGATCATGTCTCGCACGCGCTTCGAATGGGTACTCATCGACTGGGCATTGTGGTTCACCGGGGCGATCAGCGTGCCGATCTACGAAACGTCCTCCCCCGGGCAGATCGAATGGATCGCTTCGGACTCCGGTGCACGCTTCATTTTTTGCGAGAACGCCGGCCATGCGCAGGATATCGACGAAGTTCGCCCTTCGCTCTCGGACCTCGAGCAGGTGTGGGTCATCGAAGAGGGCATCATCGAGCAGCTCTCCGTCGCAGAAGCCGACATCGACGACGACGCGATCGAGAAGGCGCGCAAGAGCCGGCACAAGTCAGACACCGCGACGATCGTCTACACCTCCGGCACGACCGGCCGGCCCAAGGGCGTGGAGCTCACGCACGCAAACTTCATGGATCAGTCCCTCAACGCAGTGGGCCTTCTGGGTGAAGCGGTTATGCCCCCTGGCTCGCGCCTGCTGATGTTCCTTCCGCTCGCGCACGTGTTCGCACGCGACATCACGTTCATCACCATCGTGTGCGGGTGCACGACAGGTTTCTCCCCCGATGCGAAGCACCTCCTCGACGATCTCGCCTCGTTCAAGCCCACGTCCCTGCTCGCAGTCCCTCGCGTGTTCGAAAAGGTCTACAACGGCGCCGAGCAAAAGGCTGTTGGAGACGGTAAGGGTAAGATCTTCCACCGTGCCGTCGAGGTGGCCATCCAGTATTCGAAGGGCCTCGACACGGGCAAGATTCCCCTGCACGTGAAAGCCCAGTACAAGCTGTTCGACACGCTCGTGTACTCGAAGCTGCGCAATCTCATGGGTGGAAAGCTCACCTACGCAATCTCGGGTGGTGCACCACTTGGCGACCGCCTCCCCCACTTCTTCCGCGGCATCGGTGTCACGATCCTGGAAGGCTATGGCCTCACGGAAACGACCGCCCCCGTAGGCGTCAACAATCCGTGGGATGTCAAGGTCGGCACCGTCGGCCCCCCGTTCCCAGGCGCCAAAGTCAAGCTCAACGACAAGGGCGAGCTGCTCGTCAAGGGCGTCATGGTTTTCAAGGGCTACTGGAACAATCCCGACGCCACCGCGCTGGCCCTCCAGGACGGCTGGTTCAACACGGGCGACACCGCGAGCATCGATGAGGACGGCTACATCACGATTACGGGCCGTTCAAAGGAAATCATCGTCACCGCAGGCGGCAAGAACGTGTCGCCTGCCCAGCTCGAGGACACCGTTCGCCAGAGCCCCGTCGTTGGCCAGTGCATCGTTCTTGGCGACCAAAAGCCGTTCGTGTCCGCGATCGTGACTCTCGACCGCGAAATGCTCCCCCGGTGGCTCAAGAACCAGGGGCTCGGGTCGATGTCACTTGCCGAAGCCATTACGAACGAGCAGGTCATCGCCGAGGTCCAGAAAGCCGTTGACGAAGCGAATACCTCGGTCTCTCGCGCCGAGTCGATCCGCAAGTTCGAGATTATTGATGCGGATTTCACGGAGGAAAACGGTTACCTCACCCCGTCGTTCAAGCTCAAGCGTGCCGCTGTTGTGAAGGATTTCTCCGAGGTCATCGACCGCATTTACACGAAGAAGTAAGGCGGACGGCGCCATCGCTCGGGCTGCGCAGCGGGCATTCGAGGATCTTGGCCCGGAGCTCATCGACGTCGAGTTCGTTGTCGTCGACCTCGAGACCACCGGAACGAATACCGAGCTGGATGCCATTACGGAAATTGGCGCCGTGCGGGTCGTGGGCGGCGAGGTTGTCGAGGAGTTTCAGACGTTCGTCAACCCCGAACGCCCGATACCTGCGTACATCGCCGCGCTCACGGGGATCTCTGACCACATGGTTCGCGATGCGCCGTCGGCAGAAGCGGTCATCCCCGCGTTCCTCGAGTTCGCGCGCACCTCGGTTCTCGTCGCGCACAACGCACGCTTCGACATCGGTTTCCTAAAGGCGGCTGCTCTTCGGCTCGATTACCGGTGGCCTCCCTTCGAGGTCGTCGATACACTCACGCTTGCACGCCGCGTTTTCGGACGCGACGAAGTGAAGAACCACAAGCTTTCGACTCTCGCGGGGGCGGTTGGGGCAACTACGGTGCCCAACCACCGCGCGCTTTCGGATGCGCGAGCAACGGTCGATGTGCTCCATGAGATCATCGCGCGACTTTCTGTCGGTGGCGCAAGCCATCTCTCGGATCTCACCTCGAGCGGGAAGAAAGCAAGCCCCGCCCAAATCCGCAAACGCCACCTCGCGGCGGACATCCCGCCCGTGCCCGGCGTGTACTCCTTCGTCGACGCCAACGGTTCAACGCTGTACATCGGCAAGTCGGGCAATCTCCGCTCGCGCGTGCGCACCTATTTTTCACCGAACGAGACAAGGCGCGCCGTCCTCGACATCATTCCCGTGACCGAGCGCATCGACGTTGTGCAGTGTTCGAGCGAAACCGAGGCCGCTATCCGCGAGCTGCGCGCAATCGCGAGTGAACGCCCCATCGCCAACCGTCAGGGAATCCGTCCCTCTAAGGGCAATTGGCTTCGGGTCACGACCGATGGGCTGCGCCTCGCGCGCACTGTGAAAAGTGAAACGTCGCTCCACGCCTATATCGGCCCGCTTCGCTCGCGCCACGACGTCGAGCCAATTCGCTCCCTCGTGTACGCGGCGCTGACTGCGGCTATCGGGGCTGAAGAGGACAACGCTGGTGCCGCGGAAGGTCGCGCCGGGACCGAAAGTCCGACGGTTCCCCGGGAACCGTCGGCTGCCGTGGGTGGTCTGCCGGTGCCACCGGTTTATGGACCGACGCTTGCCACAGAACCGTCGGAGCCCGTGCACGGCAGCGCAGGCTTCCACGCACGTATGTACCGGGCCCTCACCGAGGATCCGAGCGATGTATTTGAGTACGCGGCTAAGAAAATGCGCACGCTCGTGGGGCGTGGTCTCTACGAGAACGCCGAGGCGCTGCGCACAAGGGTCGAGTTGTTTGCTGATGCCGCACGGCGTGCCGCACGATTGCGATCGATCGCGGAGGTTCCACTCCTCGTCGCGGCGCGCAAAATCTCGTCCCACGACGCTTCGGCTGAATCGCCCTGGCAGTGGGAGATTCTTGCCGTACGACACGGGCGGCTTGGGGCAGCGCGCACGATGCCGGCGTGGAGCGACCCGCTTTCGGCTATCGAGGCACTTGCTCGCGAAAGCGAAGCGGAGGCCGCCCTGTGCACCCCGCTTTGCTTCGGCTACCACCACGAGGCTGAGCTCATCCTCGAATGGCTCGCGAAACCTGGCATCCGGATCGTTCACGTGGAGGGCGAGTGGTCGATGCCGTCGACCGCCCGCTTTACGATCGAAGAGTTTCAGCGGGTATTTCGACGCTCTGCGATACGTTGATCCACCGCTCAAGCGCGGCCTTGGCGGCTCCGGAATCGAGTGAGTCTTCGGCCCGCTTCACGGCGCTGAGCATTCGCTCGGCGAAGGCCGGGCTGGCGTCGGAACTCTCCCTGAGCCCCTCGGCTGCGACGATGCCAGAAGCGGCATTGAGCACGACGGCATCTCGCACGGGCCCAGTCTTGCCGGCAAGCAGGTCTCGCGCCACCTGGGCATTGTAGGAGGGGTCGCCACCGCGCAACGCGTCGATACGTGCGCGTGAGAGTCCGTAGTCTTCGGGTGCGACAACGTGCGACGTAACGGAGCCGTCCCTTACCTCCCACACATCGGTTTCGGCGGAGATACTCAGCTCGTCGAGGCCGTCGCGCCCGCGCACGACGATTGCGGACGCGCCGCGGTCTGCAAAGACACCCGCGATGACAGGCGCCATCTCCTCGAATGCCACGCCGACGGAATGAGCACGAACCCCGGCGGGATTGGTGATGGGACCGAGCACGTTGAAAACCGTGGGCAGTTTGAGACCGGCTCGGGCAACCGCACCGTGTTTCATCGACGGATGAAAAACCTGGGCGAAACAAAACGAGATTCCCGCTTCGTCAAGCACGCGCTGCACGCCCTCCACGGGAAGATTCAGGCGCACCCCGAGCGCGTCGAGTACGTCCGCCGAACCCGATTTCGAACTCACGGCACGGTTGCCGTGCTTCGCCACAGGAATCCCCGCGCCGCGGATCACGAGCGAGGCCATGGTCGAAATATTGACGGTATTGGCGCCGTCTCCGCCCATCCCCACGATGTCGACGGCGCCAGTGGGCGCACTAATGATCCTCGAGTGCTCGAGCATAGAGGAGGAGAGAGCGTTGACCTCATGGGTCACCGCCCCCTTCGACTGAAGCGCCACGAGGAAACCGGCGAGAGGGACCGGACCAACGTCGCCGCGCATGATCTGCTGCATCGCCCACCACGCCTCTTCGGACGTGAGATCGCGCCCTTTGATGAGGGCGTGGGTCAGCGCGGGCCACGTATAGATTTCTTGATCCGTCATGGCGGTCATATTAAGGCGTGAACGCTCGTGACGTAGAGCAAGCCCACCAGACGGAACACGGCTTAGATCACGGAAAAAACCGGGACAAAAGCCCCGTTCGATTCAACAATCGCGGCTCCAACAGGTATGCTGAAAAAACCTGCGCACGGACTTTTGTCCCAGCAGGGTCGCACGGGCCTTGCCCGCAGCGGCCGAGACCATGTGCCGTGCATGGCCTCGCAACCCGACCAACGACGAATGAGAACCGTGACAACTGCGACTCTTTCCTCCGCCCCTCGCACCTCCCCCGTGAGCAGGCCGAACACCACTCAGGTCGGCACCATCGTGTGGCTCGCGAGCGAAATCATGTTCTTCGGTGCGCTCTTTGCTATGTACTTCACGCTGTACGGCGTCGTACCCGAGGTTTTCTACGAGGGTCAGAAGAACTTCACGCTCAACTTCGCCATCACCAACACCCTCATCCTTGTCACGAGCTCAATCACGTGCCAGATGGGTGTATTCGCCGCAGAAAAGCGCCGCAAGCGCCGCACCGGCTCGATCGTCAACATCGCCGGCTGGGGCCTCATCGAGTGGTACACCCTCACCTTCATTCTCGGCGCGATCTTCGTGTCGGGCCAGGCCTTCGAATATGCCGAGCTCGTGCATAAGGGCCTCACCATCTCGAGCACGCCTCATGGCTCAATCTTCTACCTCGCCACGGGCTTCCACGGCCTCCACGTCCTTGGCGGGCTTATCGCCTTCCTCTTCGTCCTCGCGCGCGCCTACTCCGCGAAGAATTTCACGCACCACGAAGAGGTCAGCGCGATTTGCGTGTCGTACTACTGGCACTTCGTCGACGTCATCTGGGTAGCCCTCTTCTTCGTGGTCTACCTGCTTGACCCGCTTGTTCTCCACACCGTTGAAGGCAACTGGGCCTTCTTCTAAAGCTCCCCTACTCGGATTCGCACCCTTTATCGAAACGAGGTCCTCACAGTGAAGGCTCTGGCCACACACCGCCATCACCCGATGGCGCTCCTTGCCATCATCTTGATGGCGTTGATCGCCACGGGCGGTTTGTTTGCCGTCCTCTCCCCCAAAGACGCATCCGCCGAGGCCTTCTCGGCCTCCGACGTCGCCGAAGGGAAGAAGCTCTTCGTCTCGAACTGCGCGACGTGCCACGGCATGAACGGCGAAGGTCGCAAAGACAGTGACGGCAACACGGTTGGCTCCTCGCTCATCGGCGTTGGCGCCGCTGCCGTCGACTTCCAGGTGGGCACGGGCCGCATGCCCATGCAGGAGTCTGGCCCGCAGGCGCAGCGCAAGCCCGTGCAGTTCACCGATAAGCAGATCTCCCAGCTTGCCGCTTACGTGGCCTCGCTGGGCCCCGGCCCGTCGATTCCCACTGAGGAGCAGCTGAGCAAGGAAGGCGCCGACATCACCAAAGGTGGCGAGATCTTCCGCATCAACTGCGCCATGTGCCACAGCGCGTCTGCTGCCGGCGGCGCACTTACGGAAGGCAAGTGGGCCCCGACTCTTCGCGATGTCGAGGACAAGCACATCTACGAAGCCATGGAATCCGGCCCGCAGAACATGCCGGTGTTTAACGACAACAACCTGAGCCCCGAAGACAAGCGCGACGTCATCGCCTACCTCAACCAGCTTGAAGAGAACGGCTCGCCCGGCGGCTACTCCCTCGGCGCGCTCGGCCCGGTCACCGAGGGCCTCTTCGCCTGGACGGCGATTCTCGCGATTCTGCTCGGCTGCGCTATCTGGTTGGGAGCTAAGGCAAAGTGAACGAACTGACACACAACATCGACGGCACCTCGCCGCGCACAGGCGTAAGCACTGTCGCCCGCGCGGAAGAGGGCGGTTTCCGCAACCCGGGCATTCCGCCGCACGAGTACCGCCAAGCAGATCTCGACCCCAAAGCTGAAAAGCGGGCTGAGCGCATCGTGTCGCTGCTGTTCGTCATCTCGATTCTCGGCACGGCATTCTTCATCGCTTCCTACTTCCTCTTCAGCCCCACGGGCACAAACCTCCTTGCAGAAGAGGGCACCCTCTCAGCGGTGCACTGGTCAACTCTCACCATGGGTATCGGCCTCGCTGTTGGCATCTTCTTCATCGGTGCAGGTGCGATCCACTGGGCAAAGACGCTCATGCCCGATCACGAAGTCACCGAGGAGCGTCACGCACAGCGCGGCGATGAAGAAACGCGCGAGGCTGCGTCGAAGATTCTTGTCGACGGCATCAATGAGTCCGGTATCGCCCGCCGCCCGCTGGTCGTCGCCTCGCTCGTGGGTGCGCTGGCGGCCCTTCCTATCGCCGTGCTCTTCCCGATCTCGACCCTCGGCCCCCTTCCCGGCAACAAGCTCCACCACACGTTCTGGGGCCGCGCCACGGAAAACAAGAAGCGCGTTCGTATCGCACGCGACCATGACCAGACGCCCATCAAGGCTTCGGACGTCACCGTCGGCTCGATTTTCCACGTGATGCCCGAGGGCCTCACCGAGGAGACTCCCGACTGGATCGAGGAGCGCGCGAAAGCAGCAGCTATTCTCGTGCGCATCGATCCTGCAGACGGCAAGAATGAGGCTTCACTTGAGGCTGGCCACGAGGGAATCCTCGCGTTCTCGAAGATCTGCACGCACGTCGGTTGCCCCGTCGCGCTCTACGAACAGCAGACCCACCACATGCTGTGCCCGTGCCACCAATCGACGTTCGATGTCACCGACGGCGCCAAGGTTGTCTTCGGCCCGGCGCACCGTCCGCTCCCGCAGCTTCCCATCGAGGTTGACGACGAGGGCTACCTTGTCGCAACCGGCGATTTCCCCGAGCCCATCGGTCCCAGCTTCTGGGACATTCACAAGGAGAAGTAATTCCTCATGAGTGACACCCAGACCACCGGCCTCGACCGCAACTCGAAGGCCTTCAAGCTCGGCTCGGTAGGCGCTAGCTGGCTCGATGAGCGTACGAGCGGCGCCAACATCGTCAAAGGTTTCGCACGGAAGATCTTCCCCGACCACTGGTCGTTCATGTTCGGCGAAGTCGCGCTCTACAGCTTCGTCGTTCTCGTAATCTCGGGCATCTTCCTCACGATGTTCTTCGTTCCCTCGATGAATGAAGTCGTCTACGAAGGCTCCTACACGGCGCTCCAGGGCTCGCACATGTCAGCAGCGTTCAACTCGACGCTGCACCTGTCATTCGACGTGTGGGGTGGCCTCCTCTTCAGGCAGATCCACCACTGGGCAGCGCTCACGTTCATGGTGGCGATCTTCGTGCACATGTTCCGCGTCTTCTTCACGGGTGCTTTCCGCAAGCCGCGTGAGCTGAACTGGCTCATCGGCTTCGGCCTCATGGTGCTCGCCATGCTTGCTGGCTTCTCCGGGTACTCGCTTCCCGACGACGTTCTCTCGGGCAACGGTTTGCGTATTGCCGACGGCGTCATGAAGGCCATCCCGATCCTCGGCACCTACGGTTCGATGCTCATGTTTGGCGGTGAATTCCCGGGCCATGACATCATCCCGCGACTCTTCACCGTCCACATCCTTCTCATCCCCGGTGCGATCCTGGCGCTCATCGCACTGCACATGTTCTTCCTCGTGATGCACAAGCACACGCAGTACCCCGGCCCGGGTCGCACCGATCGCAACGTGGTCGGCTACCCGCTTTTCCCCGTTTACACGGCGAAAGCCGGCGGCTTCTTCTTCATCGTGTTCGGTGTACTCACCCTCGTGGGCGCCACCGTCGCCATGAACCCGGTATGGAACTACGGTCCTTACGACCCCTCCCCCGTGTCGGCTGGTTCGCAGCCCGACTGGTACATGCTGTTCCTCGAAGGCTCGCTGCGCCTCATGCCGGGCTGGGAGCCCACGATCTTCGGCTACCCAATCTCGCTCAACATCATCATTCCCGGCATGATCTTCCCGGGCATCATGTTCGGCAGCCTCGCGCTGTATCCGTTCATTGAACAGTGGGTCACCGGCGACGACCGCGAACACCACGTTCTCGACCTTCCGTACAACACGCCCGTGCGCACGGGCTTCGGCGTCGCCTGGATTTCTGCCTACGTCGTCTCGATGCTTGCCGGCGCGAACGACCTCATGGCCGTCGCCTTCCACATGTCGCTGAACAACCTCACGTGGTTCTTCCGCATCGGCATCTTCGCGATCCCGGTCATCTCGTTCATCGTGACGAAGCGCGTGTGCCTCTCAATCCAGAAGCACAAGAAGCAGATCGCCCTCCACGGCGTTGAAACCGGCAAGGTTGTGCGCATGGAGAACGGTGAAACGCTCGAGATCCACGAGCCTCTCAGCGAGTATGATCGCTGGGTTCTCGTGAGCTACGACAACCACCGCCCGCTCAAGAAGGGCGAGGGCGTCTCGTCGCTTCGAGCAAAGGCCTCGAGCTTCTTCTTCAAGGACCGTGTGGAGCCTGCTACGCCTGCGGAGCTCCGCGAGGCGCTCGAGCACTCGGGCCACGAGGAGCATAAAATCAAGGCTCTCGTCGGCAGCTGATCGAACGCCCGTCCCGAATTCCATAGAGGTTGTGGGGGTTTGCCACTGAGCTTCGGCTCGGGCAGGCCCCCACTTCTGTGTGCCAGGGCTTCTTCTGCTTCGCCTCTTGCTTCCCTACCACGCCTCCGTTCCCTTCTCTTCTGTCCCCCTCTTCCCACCTAACCGGATTGAGGGCAGTCAAACTTCGTTAGTTCGCGTGGCGGTTTTAAGCCGGCGGTCCGACGGTTGCTGGGCTTTCATGTGTGGGCGCCTCGCGCACGAAACTGGCAAGAGGTCTAGAGAGAGCACAGCCATTTCGCTCGCACCACAGTAAAAGAACCCAAGTCTGCCCGAGCATCCAAGTGAACCTTTCTACCCCCTATCCCACCAGAAGATAGTTTGTCGCCCCCGCCCTGAGCGTCCTGCGCTTCACACAAGCACAGCGCTCGAACGGAAAATCGGATCTACCAGCCAACGGCAAGAAAACTCGCGATATTGCGTTAGAGCCCCCGATCAATCACGCATCCCAAGTCTAGGCCCGCCGCGGCACTTCTAGACGCCAGCGCGAGACCTCAAATCGCCCGAATGGGGCGGCGTCAATTCACTGACAGCGCTCGGGATCGTGCAGTGATTCCTGTACGATAATCGTGCAATTATTGCTGCACGATTCATGGAGGTACGATGGCACCCCGCAAATATCACCACCCGAATCCTGACGAAATCAGTTTGCCTAGGGTGCTTGCCGCCCTAAGCGACCCTACGCGGTTAGAAATGATCTGCCGCCTGGCCGACGGTCAAGAGCACGACAGCCTTGAGCTCGCGGACGATCTCCCCCGTTCGACGCTGACGTACCACACGCGCATGCTGCGAGAGGCAGGAATGACCTGGACGAGGAGCGAGGGACGCTCATGCCTAATACAGTTGCGGCGCGAGGATCTGGACCAGTTGTTCCCAGGGGTTCTCTCGGCAGTACTCGCAAGCGCAGACTCCAGGGAGGCACAGGAATGATGCGTCGACTGTGGCCATTCGTGTTGGGCAGCGTTGCCCTCGGCCTAGACGCCTATGTTGTGGCGGGACTTCTACCCGACGTCGCATCATCATTGGAAACTAGGGAAGCCGATGTTGGGTTAAGCGTTGCGGCATTCACGGGCTCCTACGCAGTCTCGGGCCCCTTACTTGCGGGACGCGCTGGGCAGCGGTCGCGACGCAGTTTGGTTACAGCCTTACTGGTATTCACGGTAGCGAACCTGATCACAGCACTGTCACCAACGATTGGGGTCTTCCTAGCCACTCGTATAGTCGCTGGCGCGGCAGCAGGCGTGTATTCGCCACTGTCGTCCGCGGTGGCCTCAGAGGTTGTGGATCAACAGCGTCGAGGTCGTGCGGTGGCTATGGTTCTTGCCGGTCTGGCAGTCGGTACCGTGTTCGGCGTGCCCATCGGACTTTTCCTGGCCCGACTATGGGGGTGGCGCGCGGCGATACTACTGATCGTGATAATCGGCTGCGCTGCACTAGCAGGCATAACGCTGCGCGGCGGCGAACTACCGTCGATTCCGGCGTCTAGCGCTGCTGACCGACTTCGATCCATCACAAGCCCACGGAATCTCCTCACGATTTCAGTAACGCTTCTCACCGCAGTGGCTTCCTTGGGGCTCTACACCTACCTGACCGTCGTGCTGTCCGCCGGAAGCCTAGCGTCGCATCAGAGCCTTGGGATTTGGGTCTGGGGACTCGGTGGGGCGCTCGGGGCTCTAGGCATCGGATGGCTCGTGGACAGGTGTGACCCCTTGCGCTTGAGCGCTGTCATCCTCGCCGGCCTGACATGCGCGCTGATCGGCATGACTCAGGGGCATCTGCCAGGGGTCACCGTGGTGAGCCTGTTCATTTGGGGGCTGTGTGGTTGGTCATCCCTCGCGCCCCAGCAGCATGTGCTCCTGCAGGCGAATCCAGCAGATGGTGCTACGGCTGTGGCTGCTAACGCATCAGCCAACTACCTGGGATCGGCACTAGGGGCGACTCTTGGCTCGCTGTTGGTGGCTGCGCACGTGGCGCCAGACGTGCTATGCGGTTCCGCAGCTGGCGTTGCCGCACTCGCACTGCTCTGCCAGATTGTTCGACAACGGGTGGGATTCCAAAGCGTAGACGCGTAACCCAACACGTTTTCAAGCCACTACATCGCTTCTCGATTCAACAGCCCGCGCTCTACTAGAACTCGCCCAGCGCCCAAGCCCTCTCTCTCTCTCCCCCCCCGACTGCCAGGGGGCCTCGCCGACAGCGAAGCGCTAGCGCATCACTCGCACCTAAGGCAGTCCAAGTGGAACCGCAGCTGACGACCTACCAACACCTCCGCAATACCGACTCATCCACGGCAGTGGATGTCTCCTTGTCGCCATCACCCTCGCTGCCAGCCTTTCCCTGTCGGGCAAGGGTTACGTTCTTACCCGCCTTAGCAAGGATGAATGGCGTGATGGCTTCGTGGGCAGATTGCGCATTTTCTAATCTCCGTAATCACGCCATCCACAACTAGCCTGGCCAATCCATCTTGCGTCCCACCACTTACGGCAAGCTCATCCACGAGGCATCGAGGGTTTCGCGATATCGAGCAAAGTGCCCGGCCAACTCTTTCGAGTCAGCCGGGCATTCGCTATGTCGCCGAGATCAGCGCCCTATTTCACGGGCGTCTCGGAGCCTTACTCTTAGTGGCTGTTGTGCCCCACCGAGTAGGCCATAACCCACATGATGACGCCGATCATGCCGATCACGATTCCGAGCGCGGTGATCCAGTAGGCGATTGGGAAACCGCCGAACGCGAGGGAAGCACCGACCGCACATACGAGTGGCGCCCAGCTGTAGGGAGCGAAGACGCCCTTGTGGCCGGCTTCTTCGTGAACTTCGGCGTTGTCGTCGTCTTGAGCACCTCCGCCGAAGCGGCGCTCGCTCATCCACACGTAGATGGCGATCATCCAGCACATCGCCGCGAGGGCAAAGAGCGCGGGAACGCCGACCCATTCGATCCCGCCGGGATCGACGTTGAGGGTGAGGAGGGTGTAAACAACGCCGACGACGGTCACGAAGCAGCCGATGAGGGCGAAGATGATGACGTTGGTGCGCATTCTTACTTACCTCCGTGGGCGCTAACGAGGGCTGTCTCGTCGCGGTTGACGTGGACCTGGTCGATCGCGGCGACTTCCGGGAACTTCTGGTCGAAGGCCGGACGTTCGGAGCGGATGCGCGGCAGCTCGACGAAGTTATGGCGCGGCGGCGGGCACGAGGTTGCCCACTCGAGGGAAGCGCCGTAGCCCCAGGGGTCGTTCACGGTGACCTTCTCGCCCTTCATGTGGGTGAGGATCACGTTGAGGAAGAACGGAAGAGTCGAGGCACCAAGGATGAAGGCGCCGATCGTGGAGAACTGGTTCATCCACTGGAAACCGTCCTCGGAGAGGTAGTTCATGTAACGGCGCGGTGCACCCTCGACACCCATGAAGTGCTGGATGAGGAAGGTCATGTGGAAGCCGACGAGTAGGAGCCAGAAGTGCACCTTTGCGAGGTCTTCGCGGAGCTTGTAGCCAAACATCTTGGGCCACCAGAAGTAGAAGCCCGCAAACATTTCGAAGGCCACCGTGCCGAAGATGACGTAGTGGAAGTGGGCGACAACGAAGTAGGTGTCGCTCAGGTGGAAGTCGAGCACCGGGGTGGAGAGGATGACGCCGGTGAGGCCACCAAAGAGGAAGGTGGTCATGAAGCCGAGCGTGAACAGCATTGGCGATTCAAAGGTGAGGGAACCGCGCCACATGGTGCCGACCCAGTTGAAGAACTTCACGCCTGTGGGAACCGCGATCATCATGGTCATGAAGGCGAAGAAGTCGAGCATCACTGCGCCGGTTGTGAACATGTGGTGTGCCCACACGGTCACGGAGAGGGCAGCGATCGAGATCGTCGCGTAGACGAGGGTCTTGTAGCCGAAGATGGGCTTGCGGCTGAAGACGGGGATGATCTCAGAGGCGATGCCGAAGAACGGCAGTGCGAGAACGTAAACCTCGGGGTGGCCAAAGAACCAGAAGAGGTGCTGCCAGAGGATTGGCCCGCCGTTGGCAGGGTCAAAGATATTGGCGTCGAGCACGCGGTCAGCGCCGAGGGCGAAAAGCGCGGCTGCGAGAGGCGGGAAGACCATGAGGATAAGGATCGACGTAATGAGGACGTTCCACGTGAAGATCGGCATGCGGAACATGGTCATGCCGGGCATGCGCATTGTGATGATGGTCGTGATGAAGTTGACCGCGCCGAGGATGGTGCCGAAGCCCTGCATGCACAGACCGAAGGCCCACAGGTCGCCGCCGAGCCCCGGCGTAAAGGTGGTGTCAGAAAGCGGCGCGTAGGCGAACCAGCCGAAGGACGCCGCACCTTGAGGCGTGAGGAATCCGGCGCAGGCAATGAGTGAGCCGAATCCGGTGAGCCAGTACGAGAACATGTTCAGTCGCGGGAACGCCATGTCGACCGCACCGATTTGAAGCGGCAGAAGGTAGTTTGCGAAGCCGGCAAAGAGCGGTGTGCCGAACATGAGGAGCATGATCGTGCCGTGCATCGTGAAGAGCTGGTTGTACTGGCCCTTCGACACGACAACCTGGAGGCCGGGCTCCCACAGTTCAGCGCGGATCAGGAGCGCAAGCACGCCGCCGAAGCAGAAGAAGAAAAAGGCGGTCGCCATGTACATGATGCCGATCGTCTTGTGATCGGTCGTGGTGAGCAGCTTGAAGAGCTGGTTGCCCTTCTTCGTCTCAGGCGTGGCCGGGGTGAAGCGGCTCGTGGTCTCTGCGGTTGTAGTGCTCACTTTTTGGCATCCTCACGACGGTTTTCGATGCGGCGGTCGGAATCGTCCTTCATGTTCCAGGACTTTTGGAGGCGGTTGAGGTCGTTCGACAGCTGACCCGTGTTCCCCTTCGCGCGCAGCTCTTCCATGTGCGCTTCGAACTCTTGCTTGGAGACAACCTTGACGTTGAAGAGCATGTCGGAGTGGAACTCACCGCACAGCTCGGCGCATTTGCCGGCGTAGGTGCCTTCGATCTGCGGGGTCACCTGGAAGGCGGTTGTGTGACCGGGGAACATGTCCTTCTTGTAGAGGAAGTCCACGACCCAGAACGAGTGGATGACGTCGCGCGAGTCGAGCTGGAACTCAACGGTTTCGCCAACGGGAAGGTAAAGAGTGGGAAGGTCTTCAGCGGCACCTTCTTCGCCAGTGCGGAAGGACTGGACGCCTGGGTCTTCGTGGACGTCTGCGTCAACGTAGTTGAAGTCCCAGCTCCACTGCTTCGCAACGACATTGACGGTGACATCCGGGTTCGGGTCGAGACGTTCGATCTCGGAGATGTCACGCTGCGTGAAGTAGAAGAGGGTCATGATCATGATGACCGGAATGAGCGTGAACGTCAGCTCGATCGGAACGTGATAGCGCAGCTGGACGGGGAAGCCCTTGTCGCCCTTCTTGCGGCGGTAGGCGATGGCACACCAGAAGATCAAGCCCCACACGAGAAGGCCGACGGCGAGGAGGGTAATCCACGAACCGGTCCACATCGTGATGATGCGGTCTGTCTGGTTCGTGATCTGGTGAGTGGTGTCACCGGGGAGGAATCCTCGCTGCTGCTCTTCCGTGCAGCCCACGAGAGCAAGCGCCGTCAGGCCGAAGGCTGCGATGGCCTTCGGCATTCGGCGGCTGCGTTCCGGGGTTTGGGGGATCACAGGCTGACCTTCCATGTATCGCGTGGCGAATCGGTTGTGGGGAGATTCGCTCTCGATTGTGCGGTTGTTACGGGCTACCTCGCTCCCGGCGTGGCACGGGGTGCGCACACTAATCGGGACGAGAGTCCTTAGTCATCATACGCGACTTGCCACCAAATGTTGCCTTCACCGTCGCTTTTTGCAGATTCGGTGGGGTTTGCTCAGTCACGTTTGGGCCGTTCGGAACGGGCACGAAGGTCCAGCGCGAAGTTTTGGGGTCCGACGGATGCCCGATTAACGCGCAAGTGGGCCGCCGCGTGCGCGGCAGCCCACTCGAGAACTGAACGAACGAGCGCGTTTAGGCGAAGGAGTCTCCGCATGCGCACGAGCTCGACGCATTGGGGTTGTCGATCGTGAAGCCCTGCTTCTCGATGGTGTCGGAGAAGTCGATCGTTGCCCCCGACAGGAACGGGATCGAGTTCTTGTCGACAACGACCTCGACGCCGTTGAAGTCAACGGTCGCATCGCCCTCAAGGAGACGTTCATCGAAGTAGAGCTGATAGATGAGCCCCGAGCAGCCGCCAGGCTGAACGGCGATACGAAGGCGCAGGTCATCGCGACCTTCTTGCGCGAGAAGCTGTTTCACCTTGTCGGATGCAACCTCGGTGAGGGTCACACCGTGTGCGGGAACAGCTTTAGTTGCGGTGTCGGTCATTGGTCCTCCGTCGTGGTCCGGTATGTCACGTGTGCGTCAAAGCCTACGCGGTTTCTTTCGGTTCGAGCTCGGCGGCGCCGAGCAGGATGAGTGCTTCAGCGACGCAGACGCGTTCGAAGTCGCCGAGGTGGAGCGACTCGTCGACGCCGTGGGCGCGCGAATCCGGGTCTTCAACACCGGTCACGAGCACATCCGCTTTCGGGAACAGCTCGAGAAGATCGGAGATGAAGGGGATCGAGCCACCGAGGCCCGTATCGACGGGTTCGACGCCCCACGAGTCATGAAACGCGCGGCGAGCCAGATCCATTCCCGCGCTGCTCGCAGGTGCAAGGAATGGTTTGCCGGCATCGACGGGCGTGAAGGTGACCTTCGCGGCGGCCGGCGTGTGGGCTTCAACGTGCTTTCTAAGAACCTCGGTGGCGTGTGCGGGGTCTTCGCCAGGCGCGATGCGCACGCTGACCTTCGCGCGAGCCTTCGATACGAGCGTGTTCGAGGCTTGCTGCACGGCCGGTGCGTCGATGCCGATGACCGAGATCGCGGGCTTCGTCCACAGACGCGAGGTGATCGATCCGTCGCCGGCGAGCGGCAGCCCTTCGGGGACACCGGCGTCGCGGCGGAAGTCCGCTTCGTCCATGTCAACTTCGGGGGCATCGGCCACGTGAAGACCGTCGACGGCGATCGTGCCGTCTTCGTTGTGGAAGGTCGTGAGGACGCGCGAGAGCTGGGTAAGAGCATCGATCACGGGCCCACCGAACATGCCCGAGTGCACGGAGTAGTCGAGAACCTGAACGTCAAGCTCAAAGGCAACAACGCCGCGAAGGCTCGTCGTGAGGGCGGGGCGGCCGACGGCCCAGTTCGAGGAGTCGGCAACGACGATGATGTCGCTGCGCATGATGTCCTGGTGCTTTTCGAGGAACGGGCGGAAGGTCTCGCTGCCGTATTCCTCTTCACCTTCCACAAACACGACGATGCCGACGCCGGATTCTTCGAGCTCGTCCTTGAGCGCGCGCAGGGCGGTCACGTGAGCCATAACGCCAGCCTTGTCGTCGGCAGCGCCGCGGCCGTACAGGCGGCCGTTGCGCTCGGTCGCGTCAAACGGCGGAGTTGTCCATTCGGATTCATCGCCGACGGGCTGCACGTCGTGGTGGGCGTACAGCATGACCGTCGGCTTACCTGGCTTCGCGGGACGTCGCGCGAGAACGGCCGGCGCGCCGCCCTCGACGGACTCGATGCTCACCTCGGGCATACCGGCATCCTTGAGGAGCGCGGCTACTTTTTCGGCACTAGCCCTCACGTGCGACTGGTCGTAACCGTCAAAAGCGATCGAGGGAATCGCGACGAGCGCCGTGAGGTCCTCGAGTGCTTGCGGTTGAAGGGCTTTGACCTTCTCATTGATTGCGTCGACGCTGAGCGACATTCCTCTTCTCCTTCCGCGCCGCTGGCGCGTTAGTGGTCTTTGCTCCACCGTATCCCTGCAACCGTCGGAATTCCTCACGAAACCCCGTGCCTGCTGTGCGTGTCCGGGCACCGGGAGTCTAGAATTGGGCAGGTGAATACCGACTCTACTTCCGCGCACTCCCCCAACCCTGCCCCAGCCGAGCATTCTGCGACGACCCCGAAGAAGGGGCGCCCGACCCGCTCGCGTAAGGACGCCCAGGCTGCGCGCCGCACGCCGCTCGTCCCGAAGGACCGCAAGGAGGCGAAGCGCCGTTCTAAGCAGAAGGACCGCGCGGCGGCCAACCGCGAGCACCAGGCTCTCCTCACCGGCGATGAGGCGCACTACCCGGTACAGCACCGAGGTGCCGATCGCCGTCTCGTGCGTGACGTCGTCGACTCGCGCCATAACGTCGCCGAGTACTTCTTGCCACTCGCCCTGATCGCGATGCTGTTCCCGTTCGTGATGCAGCTCATCGACCCGGTAAAGTTCCAGGTCGTTTCGATTGTGTTCCTCGCCGTGCTGTGGGCAGGCATCATCGTCGTGGTGATCGATACGTTCCTCGTGCGGCGCAAAATTCGCAAGGCACTCATGGAACGGTTCGGCGTGGTCCCGGCCGGAATGGTGTCGTACGGGCTCCTTCGCTCAACGAACATCCGCCCGTGGCGCATGCCCAAACCGCAGATCAAGCACGGCGAGGACCCTCGTCCGTAGATTTACTTCGCCCACGCGAAAGCCCCCGGCCCGAACATGTCGTTCGGTAACCGGGGGCTTTGTGCAGGTCCGGGTTACTTGGCGGTGTCCGACGGCTGCTCGGCCTTCGCCGAGTCCTTATCCTTCGCCTTCTTCTCAGGCTTAAAGTCCACGCCAGCTTCCTTACGCTGCTGCGGCGTGATGGGCGCCGGAGCTGCCGTCAGCGGGTCGTAACCGTTACCGGTCTTCGGGAAGGCGATGACATCGCGGATCGAGTCGGTCTTCGCGAGGATCGACACGATGCGATCCCAACCGAACGCGATGCCGCCGTGGGGCGGTGCACCGAACTTGAACGCCTCGAGGAGGAAGCCGAACTTCTCCTGCGCTTCTTCTTCGCTGATGCCCATCAGTGCGAAGACGCGCTGCTGGACGTCGGCCTGGTGGATACGGATCGAGCCGCCGCCAATCTCGTTGCCGTTGCACACAATGTCGTAGCCGTAGCTGAGCGCCGAGCCAGGGTCGGTGTCAAACGTGTCGAGGAACTCCGGCTTCGGGGACGTGAAGGCGTGATGAACGGCGGTCCACTCGCCGTGACCAACCGCGACGTCACCGGCCGCTTCGGCGTCGCCGGCGGGCTCGAACATGGGCGCATCCACAACCCACACGAAAGCGAACTCGTCGGGGTTGATCAGGCCGAGGCGGTCGCCAATCTCGTTGCGCACGGCGCCAAGAAGGGCGCGCGAGCTCTTGGCCTCGCCTGCTGCGAAGAACACGCAGTCGCCAGCGCTCGCGCCGACCTCGTCGGCGAGGCCGGCCTTCTCCTCGTCGGAGAGGTTCTTGGCAACGGGGCCGCCGAGCGAACCATCCTCCTGGAAGAGGACGTAAGCGAGGCCCTTTGCGCCGCGCTGCTTCGCGAATTCCTGCCACGCATCGAGGGTACGGCGGGGCTGCGAGGCGCCGCCTTTCATGACGATCGCGCCAACGTACGGCGCCTGGAACACGCGGAACGGCGTGTCCTTGAAGAACTCGGTCATCTCGGTGATCTCGAGATCGAAACGGAGGTCTGGCTTATCGGAGCCGTAGCGAGCCATCGATTCGTGGTAGGTGATGCGCTTGATCGGCGTTTCAATGTCGTAGCCGATTTGCTTCCACACGTTCACGAGGATCTTCTCGGCAAGCGCGATCACGTCTTCCTGATCGGCGAAGCTCATTTCGACGTCAAGCTGCGTGAACTCGGGCTGACGGTCAGCGCGGAAGTCTTCGTCGCGGTAGCAGCGAGCGAGCTGGAAGTAGCGCTCCATGCCGCCCACCATGAGCAGCTGCTTGAAAAGCTGCGGCGACTGCGGAAGTGCGTACCACGATCCGGGAGCGAGGCGTGCCGGCACGAGGAAGTCGCGCGCACCCTCGGGTGTCGAACGGGTAAGGGTCGGCGTTTCGATCTCGACGAAGTCTTCGTTGAGGAGCACCTCGCGCGCGGCCTGATTGACTTTCGAGCGCAGGCGCAACGCATAGGCCGTTTCCGCACGGCGCATGTCCAGGTAGCGGTAGCGCAAGCGAGCTTCCTCGCCCACCTCACTGTGCTCATCGAGCTGGAACGGGAGCGCAGCGGCGGGGTTGAGCACCTCAACCTCGGATGCGATGACCTCGATGTCGCCCGTGGGAAGGGCCGGGTTTTCGTTGCCTTCGGGGCGGCGCTCGACCTTTCCCGTGACCTTGAGCACGAACTCGTTTCGCAGGTGGTGTGCGTCTTCCTCGCGAACAACGACCTGCGACACCCCCGAGGCGTCACGCAGATCGAGGAAGGCCACACCGCCGTGGTCACGGCGCCTTCCAATCCAGCCGGCGAGAGTGACGTCCTGGCCAATGTGATCTGCCCTCAGATCACCGGCGCGGTGGGTGCGAAGCATGAAGATTCCTTTGACTTCGAGGTGGTCGGTCGTGTGCGGCGCATGCATGCGCGGGCACCGTACGGGTGCGGTGCGCTCGGCGATCAGCCGCAATCCGCACCAGTTTAGCGCGCACGGCTAGCGGGTGCAGTCCGACGGTTGCCGCGCAACCGTCGGACCTGCCCCAAATCTCATCGCCACCTACCCCTGCCCCGTCCCCTGTTACTTTCTCCCGTACCCACTCCGCTCTAGCCGCGCTCCAACTCCCCCGGCCCGTGTCTCCTCGCTCCTTAGGTCGCCCCTGCCTCCGTTCCACGCCGCTCCCGCAACGAAAGCGGTGATTTTTGGCGCTAAGGACCTGATTAGCATCGTGAGGCGGCGATTTTTCACCACTTTCACCGAATCTTCTGGGGCGATAGGGGGCAAGGCGGCCCCAGGGGCGAGAGGATTGGGGGTGCCCGAGCAGCGAGATCAAGGGGCGATGAGAGCGTTCAAGGGGCGATGCAAGAGAAATGGGACCAAAAGCCACACGAACAATGCGTGAGGCCAGCAGAGAAATCTTGCGGAGGTGACCATTGTCGCGCCCTTCCCCCCTCCCCTTGCGCCCCTGTTTTCCGTAAGCTGGTGCCAGCACGTGTGAGCGCCATGTGGGCGCGATGAGGACTTAGCGCCGATCCGGACGGCGCATTTTTTGTGCGGGATTCCCGCGGGGACGTGCTCGACAAGATGAGGGGCCGATGAACGGTCCGAAAATGTTCACGTGCGTATTCCGGGGCGGGCGTGTGTGATGGCCCGGAAGGACCCGAATAATGACGACCGACAACCACAACGACACGGAAATCGCCCTGGAAAACCGCGAAGAAATCGCGGAAGCGCTCGAAATGGATGGCATGGCGCAGGCCGGTACATCCGCCGCCGACGGCGGCACGGATACAGACGCCCCCGAAGAAACAAGCAACGACGAGCGCATGCGCTTCGATGAACTCGGCCTTCCGCCGGAGCTTCTCGCGGCCGTCCACGACCTCGGGTTCACGCATCCCTCCCCCATCCAAGAGCGCGCCATCCCCGCACTGCTCGAAGGGCGAAGCGTCCTCGGCGTCGCCCAGACCGGTACGGGTAAAACCGCCGCGTTCGGTCTGCCGCTGCTCGCTGAGATCCGAGCATCGAATCGCTCAACCCAGGGACTCGTTCTTGCCCCAACGCGAGAGCTCGCCATGCAGGTGGCCGATGCAATCCAATCCTTCGCCGCGAAGCTCGATGGTGTGAACGTCGTGAGTGTGTATGGCGGCGCCCCGTACGGCCCGCAGGAAAGAGCACTCGAGCGCGGCGCCCATGTCATTGTCGGCACGCCCGGGCGCGTCATCGACCATCTCAAGCGCGGCAATATCGTGCTCGACGACCTCTCAACACTCGTGCTGGACGAGGCCGATGAAATGCTCCGCATGGGCTTCGCCGAGGACGTCGACGAAATCCTCGGTTTCGCCCCGAAGCAGAAGCGCATGGCACTTTTCAGCGCAACCATGCCTCCCGCGATTAAGCGCGTTGCGGAGGAGCACATGCCCGATGCGGTCAGCGTCGCCGTCGCCCGACAGTCGACGACCGTCACGAGCGTCGACCAGAAGTACGCGGTCGTGCCGTTCCGCCACAAGACGGGTGCCCTCACTCGCATCGTTGAGACGACGGATGCCGATGCCACGATCGTGTTTGTGCGCACGCGTAGCGCGGCCGAAGAAGTAGGAACGGCGCTCATTGCTCGCGGCATCGTGGCTGCGACCATCTCGGGCGACGTCCCACAAAAGGAGCGCGAGCGTATCGTCGAGCGCCTGCGCGACGGTTCACTCACGGTCCTCGTCGCGACCGACGTTGCCGCCCGAGGTCTAGACGTCGAACGCATCGGCCTCGTGGTCAATTTTGACATTCCCTCGGAACCCGAGGCATACGTCCACCGCATTGGCCGCACTGGCCGCGCTGGCCGCACGGGGCAGGCGATTACTTTCGTCGCACCTCACGAGAAGCGGAAGCTGCGCAACATCGAGCGCACGACTCGTCAGGAACTCGAGGAGGTGCAGATCCCCTCGCCGCTCGACGTTTCCCGCCACAAGATGAAGAAGGTGCTGAGTGAGGTGCCCGCACGTCTGGAGAAGGGACGGCTCAACCTCTACTACGACCTCCTCAACGAGTTTTTGAGCGAAAACAATGTCTCGATTGAACAGGTAGCAGCGGCGCTTGGTGCGATGACGGTCGGCGACGACGGCCCACGCGCGAGCGATGATGAGTTTACGGGTGCAAGCTTCCGCGATAAGGGAGCCAAGGGAGATCGCGGCGATCGCAAAGATCGTGGCGACCGGGGAGATCGCAACCGCGGCGAGAAGCGCTCACGCCGCTCGAGTGCTGGCTTCACGACCTACCGCATCGCAGTCGGTAAGAATAACGGCGTGCGCCCGCAGGCGATCGTTGGGGCGATCGCCGGTGAGGGCGGACTCAATGGTCAGGATGTCGGCAAGATCGATCTCTTCCCCTCGTTCTCGCTCGTCGAGCTTCGCGATGGCGTCGACGAGGCAGCGCTCGCCCGCATTGGCCGCGCGCGCGTGGGCGGCAAGCCGATGCGCATTCAGGTCGATCAGGGTCCAAAGAAGGGCGGAAAATTCAAGACCCGTAAGGGCAAGCGATTCGAGGACCGCGGCGCGAAGAAGTCCAATCGCTGGTAAAGAGGCGAGACTTTTCACGCCCCTACCGTTCGAATGCAGTCGCGCAGTTAATCCTGTGCAGGTCCTCGGGGTCGGGTGACGCCCTTTTTGCGTGGGGCGTCAGCTGCTCAGCTGAGAGACGCGTTGTCGCGAGATCCCGAGGATCGCGCCGATGTCGTCCTGGCTAAGGCCGTCGGCTCGCATTTTTCTGATGATCGAACGGCGGATTTCCGAGGCCATTTTTGCCGCTGCCTCCGCTTCTGCGCTTGCGTGGTCGGCTCCGCGTTTGGCGTCGTCGTACTCGGTTACCACGCGCACCTCTCGACCAGTGTGACCGGCGTCCGCGAGAGCGCGCTGCACGAGGGGCCTGATCTGCGCGAACGTACGAGCACGGACTCGGATGCTCTCGCCGCCTATAGAGAGGGTCGCATCCCACTCTCGTCCGCTTCGCGTGGCCTTGACCTCGATCGCCATCGATTCGTCTCCTTTTGCTTACCCGCTCACCACAATCATGCCACACCCTCTTGCGCACCTATCGCAACCGCACCTAGCACATTGGGGGCATCAAGGAGGGTATGACGCGACCGGTAGAGTGGAGGCATCACCCCAACCGAGAAGGAGGCGCCCATGACCCCGCCGAAGTACGCCCAGGCGTTCCCGAGCGCGACCGCCGAGCAGAACATCACCGCCGCCAACGCTCGAGTCGAGGCGCGAATCGCGGGTAAGGGTGCGATCACTCCCCCTCAGTTCGCAACGCTCCTTCAGGCGTGGCGGCTCGAGAAGCTCGCGTGAGAGGCAAAGGCACCATGAGCACACACCTCTCCCCCGAAGGGCTGCGCGGCAAAGTCGCCTTCGTGACCGGCGCCTCCGGCGCACTTGGTTCCGACGCCGCCCGGGCCCTTAACGCCCGCGGAGTTCGGCTCGCTCTCCTGGGCCGCAACACCGACAAGCTCGAGACTCTCGCCGGCGAGCTCGGTGGCCCTGAGAAGGCCCTCGCGATCGAGATGAACGTCCGCAACCTCGCCTCGGTCGAGGCTGCGGCGAAGAGCGCCGCCGACCACTTTGGCGGCATCGATATCCTCGTCGCCGGCGCAGGCATGGTGACGACTGAATTGGTCGAGGACTACTCGGCGACGGGCTTCGTGGATGACGTTGACACCAACCTCAACGGGGTGTGGCGCACCATTAAGGCCACACTCCCCTACGTTCGCAAAGCAAAGGGGCACGTGTGCATCATTGCGTCCCTCGCCTCGTTCATTCACATGCCGGAGATGTCCGCATATTCAGCCTCGAAGGCCGGAGTGCTCGCGCTCGCTAATTCACTCAGGCTTGAGCTCGATGGAAGCGGAGTGAGCGTCGGAACCATTCACCCCTCGTTCTTCGAATCTGCTCTCGGGGATGCACTCACCACCTCTCCGCTCCTGAATCGCGCAAGCGGTAACTTCGGCGGGCTCTTCACCCCGATCAAACGCGAGGACGTCGTTGCCGCGATCGTCAAAAACATCGAGCGTCGCTCACGAGTTGTGGTGCTACCGAAGGCGTTTTCGGCCCTCGCCCTCGTACCTGGTCTCGGCCAGCGCGTAATCGAACCGTATCTCACGCACAATCTTCGAAAGACGGCTCAGAAGCTCTCGCGTTAGCGGGCGATCCCCCAGCTCTCAAGGGTCCGATCAACCATTCCGTGACGCCAACGAGTGCCCTAAGCCTCCAGCTCCGGCTCCTCCGCTCGGGCCTGCTCGAACACCTCTTTTGCCGCACCGAGATTGACGAGCCCAATGACGGTGCCCACGGCGACGTCGGGGAGAACCGAATGCCACACGAGGGTGAGAACGCCTGCCGCAATGATGAGGACGTTCGCGAGCACATCGTTGCGGGCGGCGAGCCATGCGCCGCGCACGAGCGCGTTGTGACCCGCGCGCAGGCGCACGAGGAGCACGGCACAGCAAGCGTTAATCACGAGCGCTGCAAGGGCTGTTCCTGAAAGCGCAAATGGTTCCGGCGGCAGTCCCGTGAGGAGCTTGTGAATCGCCATCGCGAACGCAGCGCCCGCGGGAATAAGGATGAGCCCTGCGAGCGCGTAGGAGGCTTTCCGTCTGCTCTCCAGCGGCCATGCGAGGGCGAGGAGAACGAGGGAGTTGATGAGGAAATCCTCGAGAAAGTCTGCTGCATCGGCGAGCAGAGAGGCGGAGCCGATCGCGAAGGCGAGGATCGCCTCGCCGAGGCAACCGGCAAGGTTGAGGAGCGCGACGATGAGTATTATTCGACGCGCACGAGCGTCAAGCTCCGATGTATTCACGGCCTCTCCCACGATTCAAGGTGTCCTTCCCTCACGCGAAAAAGGGGATGGGGCTCAAGCACAGCACCCTCGGGCGGGACCCCTTGCCAGCCTGGTTCGCGTTCTCGCACCTTCCTTCGTAAGTGCTCGACTTCAAACATTAGCTGCCCGGTAGTAACCGAGAGAGAGCCGTCGAGTTACCCGGGCGCGTGAATTTTCGAATGATCAAACGAGTATCCACGGGAATCTGCCTCACGTGCGATCCCTAAAAGGAATGCCCCGATGCTCCCTTGGGGATCGGCGCTCTCTCGAAAACGTTCGAGTTGGGGATGCTTCGTGTACCCCTTAGTGAGGCCCGCGAGCACCTTTTGCGCCAAGAGTGCCTCACGCCAGCAGGCGACGAGTGCCATCCGATCGAGGTAGGCGGGATTCAAAGACCACAGCCGCAAGTGGCACCCCCTTTCGTGGCGGAGAGAAATGCAAGCCTCTAGCTATTCGAACCGTGCTGTGGCCTAATAGCCAGTTACCCGGGTAGTGTGTGACGTAACCGACGTTTTCCGGCTTCGTTCAAGCGGCGCCACGCGGGTTGAAAGGGAAGGCGATGTCAGCACAGCAACCACCCCAGCAAACGCAGGGCTACCCGCAACCGCCACTTGGGCCCGAAAAGTCGTCGGGAAGGCGAGCAGTCGTCATCTGGTCGTGTATCGCGGCAGCGGGCCTCTTCCTCATTCTTGCGGTGGTGGCAGTCGTTGCATTTCTATTGTGGAACGGCTCGAAAGAAGAGCCTCCAGCCGCACCCGCGACGACTCAAACGTCGCCGTCACCGGCACCCTCTGACCCCACCTCCGAGGGCCCCACTTCCCCGCCCGACGAAACTGAATCGCCGACGCCTGTCGCACCACCAACGACCAACACGCCTTCCGCACCAACGCCGAAGTCTGCTGAAGAAGCGAAGGCGGCACTGCACTCGGCACTGCCGGAGAAGATCGAAAACTGGGTCCTCAAGGATGTTGGTGGGGACAAGATCTATAAGGACGGGGACCGACGGATCAGCTTCATGGTGGTCAGCCTTTCCGAGGACCCATCGAACCCCTCACAGGGCCGTGAGGGCGAACAGGTGTTTGAGCGTGGCAGCTGCGGCGCAAATGCCCACAACCCTGATGCGATCACCTGCCTGATTTTTCCGCGCGCAACAGGAAACACCGCGTATTACATGACATCGAAGTACTCCGATATGGAGGAAATGGTTCGTATTTCGAAAGCCGTGATCGAGGGTAAGTAGTCCCACGAAGCGCGCGTAAAGATAAGGGGAAACCATGGCTGGCCCGCACAACCTGCAGAATCGGACACGATCGCCGCTGGCGATTACTTTTGCGGCCTGCGGCTGCCTCATCGCCGCAGGTATAACAGGGATCATGGTCGCGGTCGCCGCGATCATCATCGGTATGCCCAAAGCCGCAAACCCGCCGGCACCAACGTCTAGTACGTCGACGTCATCGTTTAGCCCGTCGGCGTCGGCCGATGAAACCTCACACCCACCTGCCTCCCCAACGCCTGGCGTCCCTCAGCCGACGCCGGGCCGTCCGTCAATGAACACGGGAGATAACACCGACGACACCATAAACGCCCGCCTTCCCGACACCGTCGGTGAGTGGGATCTCGCCCACATCGGCACAAGGCCCATCTACGCGCGAGGCGAAAACACCATTTCGATCCTCATCTCCGACATCGCCGACGGTAAAGCCACCGCGGAAAATCCCTCGTGGGGGCTCGAAGGTGAGAAGGTTTTCGACCGCGGTGTGTGCGCGCCGCATCCCGATGGACGCGGAGGCTTCATGTGTTGGGTATGGCCCAAGGACCTCCCCGACACCGTGTTTTCAGTGCAGTCTCGCGATGCGTCGATGGAGGAAATCATTAAGGTCGCGGAGGCCGTCCGAGGCTGACCCCGACTCGTACGAAAGAACCGCCGATGACAGCAAAGTCAATCCAAGATGCCCTCGCCGAGCGTTTCCTGCGTTACTCGGCGATTTCGAGCCAGTCTGATGCGTCTTCGACAACCGTTCCCACAAGTGAGGGGCAGTGGGAGCTTGCGCGTTTACTCAAGAGCGAACTCGAGGAGGCAGGGGCCGAGGCGATTCACCTCAGCGACACGTGTGTGCTCACCGCCAAGGTTCCCTCGAACCTTCCCGGAGATGCCGCGGCCCCCGCGATTGGTTTTTGCACCCACCTCGACACGGTCGATGTGAATCTTTCCCCGGACGTGAAAGCCCGCGTGATCGAGTACGGCGGCGGGGATGTGTGCCTCAATGAGGCAAACGACGTCTGGATGCGCGAGCGTGAACACCCCGAGATCGCCCGTTACAAGGGCGAAAGGATCCTCGTGACGGACGGTACGAGCGTTCTCGGCGCGGACGATAAGGCGGGGGTCACGTCCGTCATGGAGACAGCGGTGCGTCTGCTGCAGGATCCGACGGTTCCCCACGGCGACGTGTACCTGAGCTTCGTGCCGGACGAGGAGATTGGTTTGCGGGGCGTGCGGACGATGGACCTCGCGCGCTTCCCCGTCGAGTACGCGTTCACGCTCGATTCGTGCGAGCTTGGGGAGGTTGTGGAGTCGACCTTCAACGCGGCGAGCGTAAGAATCGACATCGTTGGTGTTTCCGCTCACCCCATGAACTCGAAGGGGAACTTGGTCAACCCAATTCTGATCGCGCACGACATCATTGCGCAGTTCGACCGGCGGGAGACCCCGGAGTGCACGGAGGGCCGCGAGTCCTACATTTGGGTGAACGCGGTCGAGGGGAATCAGACCACGGCGCACATCGGTATCGCTGTGCGGGACCACGACCGTGCCGGCTATGAAGAAAAGAAGCAGCGTATCCGCGATAGTGCGGCGCGCGTGTCGCAGGCGCATCCTCGCGCGAAGGTCACCGTCGACATTGAGGACGTGTACGGCAACATCGAGGACGCGAAAACAGAAGAGAACGCGGTCGCAACCGACAGCATTGTGAAGGCAATGGCACAGCTCGGCATCGAGCCGATCCACCTGTCGATGCGCGGCGGCACGGACGGTTCGTGGCTTTCGCGTCAGGGAATCTTCACGCCGAACTTCTTCACGGGCGCGCATAATTTTCACTCGGTGTTCGAGTTTTTGCCGCTTAACGCCTTTGAGAAGAGTTTCGAGATGGTCAATACGCTCATTCGACAGGCGGCACAGCAGTAACGCCCGTGTTCTGAGCCGTGAAAGGGCCGGCGGCCTCCCCGGGGAGATCGCCGGCCCTCGTGTTCGCGGGAAAGACCGCTTAGCGCTTGCGTACGGAGCGAGCGACGAGCGTTCCGCCAACGCCGAGCAGCACGAGAGCTCCGAGCGCGGTCACGAGGTAGGCGCTGCCTTCAACGCCTGTACGCGGAAGCGGCACGTGGGCCTTCTTCTTTCCTTGACTTGTCAGGCGAGTGGGTTCATCAGCCTTCGCCGGTGTCTTCGCTGGCGCTTCGACCGAGTTCGACGGCCCATCGGCAGGCGCGGGGGCAGGCTTCTCAGGTGCTTCACCCGCGCCCTCATCCTCGCCTGTTTCGTCATCGGCGGGATCGGCAGGGAGGTCTTCCGACGGCTGTTCGCCTTCATCGGAGGCGACATCGAAGGCGTCACCGACCTTGCCGAGGCGGAGGAAGAGCGTCTCGCCAGTTGCGTCATCGAGGCCGTCGTTATCGGTGACGGCGTACATCGAGCCGTCCTTTGCGACGGTGAAGCCTTCGAGCTTTTCCTGGGTCCAGCCGTTGGTTGCACGCAGCTTCGGCAGAACATCGAGGACCTTGCCCTTATCGAGCGCGATCGGCGCGCCGTTCGCGGCTGCGACTTCGTCTTCGCTGGGAAGCGATACCTGAACGAGCTGCTTCACCTCGGCGTCGGGGCCGTTGAGCTTATCGCGTTCGATGAGCACGAGTGTGTCGCCGACGATGGTGAGCTCAGAAAGGCCCATCCAGTCACCCTTCGTGTCGGTCGCGGTGAGCTCGACCGTGTACCAGTTCCATGCTTTGGTCGTGGTGTTGTAGCGACCGATGCGTGCGACGTTTCCCTCCTGGGCCTCGAGAGGCTTCGCACTCGCGTCTTTCCACAGCGGACGTTGGATCGCGACGAAGACCTCTTCTTCGCCCTTCTCGTTGATGCGTGCGTCGATGCCCTCGAGACCCCACTTGCCAATGTGCGCGGAAACGTCCTCGGGAAGTGCGATTTCTTCCTGGATGTTGAGGTCGGCATCGGTGCGCACGATGCGGTTTTTGTCGCCCGTCTTGCCTTCGGACGCGAGCCAGAAGCCGCCGTCTTCGCGCTGGCTGAGTCCCTCGATGTCGAGGCCTTCGGCAACTGCGCCATCGCGCTTGACGGCGCGGCGCTCGGTGATGAGAGCAGGTTCTTTCGAGGCATCGATCGTGTAAACGTAGGCGACATCCAGGGCCGCGTCGGACGCTGCGTAGAGCGTGGAGGCGTCGGACTTACTCGCGGCGAGGGAACCGAGCGCCGTCCACGGAACCGCGTGGCCATCTTCGGATTTCACAGAGACGATGCTCGGCTGGGCGGTTTCGGGGGCATCGGCACCGAGCTTGTACAGGTTCACGGCGCTGCGCACGCGAGCGGACGCGTCGTCGGTTTCGCTCGAGACGGCGAGAAGATTGCGGCCGGGGATCGGCAGAATTCCTTCGGGGCCGTTCGTTGTGAACAGCAACTGCTCGAAGGTGGGTGCGGCCGGGTTCTCCACGTTGTAGACCGCAACGAAGTTGGAACGCTCGGAAGCAACGAAGGCGTAGCGGACGCCTTCGATTTCAGCCACGGCGAGCCCTTCAATTTCGGGGCCTTTTTTGCCGGCGCGCTTTTCGTTGTGCAGACCGTACTTGTTTGCGATTTCCTCGATCGAATTGCCGGCATCCCACACGACGGTGCCCTTGGTGTCGAAGACGGTCCAGCCTCGCGAGCCGCCTTTCCAGTCGCCCTCGTTCGCGGTGGCAACGTGCTCGTCATCGATCCACGCAATCGCGTCGGGTTCGCGCGGAATTCTAGTGAGCGATTCGGTCGGCTGGATATCGCCGTCCTTCTTCTCGTCGATGCCGTCGAGGTTCACCGTGCCGGCGGTGAACACGCTCGTGATCTCGTTCGTGTTGAGATCGATAATCGCGACGCCGTTGTTCTCCTGGAGCGTGACGGCGAGCTCGTTCTTCGAGTTGATCGACACGTACTCGGGCTCGAGGTCCTCGGGCGTGTTGAGGCCGGCCTTCTTCACGATGTCGAGAACCTCACCGTTGCTGTCTGTGAAGCGCACGGGGACGGCCGTCCAGGTCGAGGGGTCGCCCTCGAGCTTGAGTGTTTGCACGAAACCGGTGGGCATTTGCGGCAAACCGCCCTCGACGTCCTTGCGTTCTTCATCGCGCTGGTTCTCGATCGCAATTGCGGCAATCGAGCCATCCTTGTTGATAGCGATCGAGTCGGGCTGGCCTTCGAGGTCGATCGAGGCGACCTTTTCTCGCGTGCTGACCTTGAGTACGTCGACGCGTCCCTTCGGATGCTCAAAGTCGCCGCCGGTCTCATCGATCACGACGAGCACGTAATCTCCGGCGACGGCAACCGAGGTGGGCTGGTCATCGGCGTGGCCAAGCTCGGCGAGCGAAACGCTGCCAGCTCCCTTGGGGGCGTTCGGGTCGGTGATGTCGAGGAACCCGATGCGCTTACCTGCAGCGTCGGTGTAGATGAGGGTGTTGCCGTCTTCACTCACGGTCGAAATTTCGGCGACGGTTTCATCCGCGGGATCAACCCCCTCGGGGGCATTCATATACACCGGGTACGTCGCGGTGCGTGCGAAGGGGCTTTCGACGTTCTCGTCGCCCTCGGCGAGAGCGGGGATAGCAAGGCCGAGGCCGAGCGAGCACACGAGGGCACTTGCCGCGAAGATTGAGGAGGTACGCTTCACGTCTTTGACTTTCTAAGAGATGCGGGATCGTTCACGCGCGCCGGGGAAAATTTCACGCACCCCCATCTTTGCCCCACCCGGTAAACGCACGGTTACGCAGCGGCGAGTGTTGGTTGAATCGCTCCGCTTGCAGCAGGAAAAACGCGGCCCGACGGCACCCTAAGAACCGCCGAGCCGCGCAGCGGGTATCGCGCTAACCGAGCAGGTCTGGGTAGTCGGTCTCTACCCCTTTGACGTGGCGGTCCACGAACGCGAGGACAGTCGAGTACCACGTGAACGCGTTGTTCGGCGTCAGCACCCAGTGATTCTCATTCGGGAAGTAGAGGAACCTGTGAGGGTTCTCCTCGGGGCTCTTGCCCGAGGCCTCAAGCAGCTCGTACCAGAGACGCAGACCCTCTCCGATCGGAACGCGGTAATCCTTATCGCCGTGGATCACGAGCATGGGCGCGACAATCTCCCCCACTGAATCAGCGGGGTTGTATTCGGCCACATGAGCATCATCGAGGTGGGCACCCCAGTGCTGGCCAGCGTCGGTCGTGTGGCGGAACTGGTCGATATTCCACAGGGACGCATGCGTGACGATGCAGTCGAAGAAGTCTCCCGTGTGGCCCGCTACCCAGTTCGCCATGTAGCCGCCGTAGGATCCGCCAAGCGCGGCCTTCTTACTTTCGTCAATCTCGGGGCGTTCGAGTGCTGCCTTCGTGGCCCGCATGATGTCGTCGAACGGGCTTCCGCCGAGCTGGTCCCAACCGCGGTCGATCATGCCTTGGCCGTACCCGGTCGAGATGGCGGGGTCGGGAAGGAGCACCGCGTAGCCACGGGCGACGGCCGTCCACGGGTTCCAGCGCCAACTCCAGCTGTTCCACGAGCCGAAGGGGCCACCGTGAATCCACAAAAGAAGCGGCGCAGGGTTTGTTTCACTCGCGCCCTTCGGCACGCACAGCCACGAGCGCACGCTCGTGCCGTCTTCTGCCTCGATGCTGAACTCGGTGAGGTCGCCCGGAACCGCCGGGGCCTCAAGCGCAGCATCGATGCGGCTCACCTCGCGTGCGTCGGGATCGAGCCGCACGGGAAGAGGCGGCTGGTCGATTGCATCTTGAAGGGCGACGAGGCTCCCGTCGCGCTCGGCGAGCGCGAGGGCGTCGTAGTGGAACTTCCCCTCGGTGAAGAGCTCAACCGTTCCCTTATCGACATCGAGACGGAAGATTCCGCCGCGACCCTCATGGTCGGCCGTAAAGTAAATGTTTTTGCCACAAGGCGTGATCGCGACGCAGCCAATCCAGTCGGCGAAATTCGTCGCCGTCATAGTGCGCTCGCCGGTTTCAAGGTTGTAGATCGAGTACTCGAGCTTCAGCGGCACCGTTCGGCTCACCGCCTGCTCACGGGCAAGGAGGAGGTAATCCCCCGCGGGGCTCACCGCTTCGAGCATGTGATGGGCGCCGTCTTCTTCGGCAAGTGTCGTGACGGATCCCGACTCAACTTCGATCTTGACCACGGTACTGAAAGCGTTGATCCCGCGCACCGTGCGATTCAGCGTCGCGTAAATGAAGCGACCGTCGGAACTAATCTGGGCACCCGAGACCCGTTCATAAGGAGCAAAGTGGGTGAGCTGGCGAAGCTCGAGCTCGGCGTCGCCGTCCTCGGTATCGAGCGGCTCGGCAACGAAGATCTGGCTCACGGTGGGGCCAAGGTCGTGATCCCACGCCCTCACGGGATAGCCGGTGTGGAGGATGCCCGTAAATTTCTTGTCTTCGCGCTCTTTCGCGATGCGAGCGTCGTCTTCGGCGTCTTTCGCGTGAGGATGCACCCCGCTCACGAGCGCGATGTGACCGCTTTCGCGCGCGATGCTGAGTCCAGCAAAGCCTGAATGGCGCTTCGCGACGACGCGGGCCTCTCCCCCGCCGTTCGGAAGAAGAAAGAGGCGCTGTTCGCTGTCGTCCTCGCCCGTCTCCCGCTTCGCGGTGAAAAGAATGTCGCCCTCATTGGTGATGCCCGCGAGGGCCTCCCCTTCGAGGCCGCGCGTGAGGCGGCGTGGCTTGCGGGTGTCGCCTTCTCCGCACGGAAGCTCCCACAGGGCACTCACGTACGCGTTTTTCTTCTGGTTGAGTTCGGTGCGTACCGCAATGAGGCGGTCCCCTGCGGGAGAAAGCGCCAGGCCCGAAAAGCGCGGCTCGGCGACGAACTGTGTCAGGTCATGAAAAATTGATGCTGTCTCAGTCATGGAGCAAGCCTAGCGAGAAAAGCGCACAGTGTGCCGCGCGTCTCACCCAGAGGAAGTCGGCCCGCGACAAACGAAAAGCCCCGGGTGCCCGTACCTGCAACCTGGGGCTTTAGTTCGACGTGGACCTAGCGGAAGGCTTGTCGAAACTTGCCCCGCCGTTAGCACGGATGAGTTCAATGCACGACGCGATCCGGCGCCGCACAGGCGACTCGGTCGGCCGTGAGGTCTCTCGGGACCATGGCACGATGAGCACATGCCCACGCCCGAACAGCGCCGTCACGACCTCGCGCGGCTGCGGCGCGTCCGGGACCGGATCGACCGCGAGTTCGACCAGCCCCTCGACCTGGAGGACCTGACTCGCGGCGACTGGTTGAGATGGAGTGGCGTGGTGATGACAGCCGCTCGTCTGCGCAACTGTGATCATGGCGATCGCCAGTAGGAGGTCTTTGCTGGCTGATTCTTGCAGGACCCCAGGATCTGCAAAGCAACGGGGATGGGAATCGGCGTGGCAACTGGGATTGGCAACTGTGTGGCGATGGGGGTGTAGAGGTCGACGCCTTGATCCTGTGTCTGAAGCGACAGGACTAGCGAGTACCGGACCGGCAGGTCCCGTCGGTCCTTCCTGCTGTTGTTCTTCCACCAGCCTCCGACTGGAGAGACCGCCACGTTGTTGCAGTGAGCGAGCTTGGCGCCGGTGCCATTCCATTCTGAAGCGCCCAACTCGTGGCGAGGCCGGACAAGACGAGTCCTGCAGTAAAGATCCCGAAGCCAGCCAGGTACGGTCCGCGCGGGTTGTGCCGGTCTGCGAGGAAGCCGGAGATCACGGTGCCCGCGACACTGGCCAGCATCAGTGCCGAGACCGCCCACCCGTAGGTGTCCATCCCTCCCAGCTCTGAGGCGATGGCCGGCAGAGCCGTAGTCACCCCCCAGTCCCTCGAACGCGACGATGCCCACCGAGACCAGCAGACCGACGGTGACCAAGCGCAGCGCGGGCGAGAACACACCTTCAGTAGTGGCGGTCATGCACGCTTCTCCATCGTCTCGTTGTCGGAACTGAACGTCGCCACGGTGAAGTGGATGTCCTCGCCGGGGTTCTCCAGTTCGTCGACGATGGCGATCGCGAAGTCCGCCGCATTGATGCGAGAGGTTCCGCGCTCGTCCACCAGGAGCGTGTCTGTGCCGCGTTCGTACCGTCCGGTTCGTGGTCCCGGTTCGAAGATCGCTGGTGGGCTGACGTACGTCCACCACCCATGTGGGTGCTGCTGACAAGCGGTGAACTGGTCCAGGCTCGCCTGAGCGATGGTGCGCCACGCTGCCGGAACATAGGCAGGATCGTCAATGACCCGACGGCCCGGCAAGCTGGGCGACCACAGGGGTGCGGATCCGCCCACCACGATCACGCGAACATCGTGGAGCCGGGCGGCATCGAGCACGTTCCGGGTGAGGGCAGGCAGGCTACTCTCCTGGCCAGGCGCGGGGCGGACGGCGACAACAGCCGCGTCCATGTCGGCCACAGCCGCTGCTACTGACGTGCTGTCTGCGACGTCAACGGCTCGGGATGCGACGTCGGCCGCACCGTCCGCGCGCGGGTGGCGGGATGCTGCGAGGACGTCGTGCCCGCGTCGTGCGGCTTCGTCGGTGATGGCAGAACCTGCCATGCCCGTGGCTCCAAAAATGGCGATCTTCATGCGTTGTCCTTTCGTCGATTCGGTGGTGGAAGTTGCCCCGAGGCCAGGGCGATCAGTGCCGTGGCGAAGCCGACAAGCTGGATCGCGGTGAGCGCTTCACCCGCGATGAGCGCGCCCAGTGCCGCAGCGGTCAGGGGTGAGAGCAGGCCGAGCAAGGCGGTCGGCGTGACGGGCAGATGGCGGATGCCCGCGAACCAGATCGTGTACGTCAGCAGCGCCCCGACGAGGCCGAGCCAGGCGTACCCGGCGAGCGCGGCGGCGTCGATGCCGGGCGGGCCGTCGATCACCAGCGCGGGCAGCAGCAAGATCAGCCCGGCTGCGGTGAGTTGCCATCCCGCCAGTCCGACGGCGCTCACGTTCACGGGGCGTCCCCACTTCTTGGTGAGCACGACGCCGGTCCCCATGGACACGGCACCCGCGAGGCCCGCCACCACCCCGAGCGGGTCCAGCGCGGCCTCCGGTCCGAGGACCACGAGGCCCACGCCTACCATGCCGACCACGCCCCACAGCAGCCGCCAACCAGAGAGTTTCTCGTGCAGGATCACGACAGCGAGGAACGCAATCACGATCGGCTGCACGGCGCCCAAGGTGGCAGCGACCCCACCGGGCAGACGCTGAGCTGTCACGAACAATAAGGGGAAGAACGCCCCCATGTTCAGTCCGCCCAGCACCAGACTCTTCCACCACCAGTTGCCCCGGGGGAGTTGGCGGGCGATCGCGAGGGCGATCAGCCCGGCCGGAAGGGTGCGCATCAGCGCGGCGAACAATGGATGTCCCGGTGGGAGCAGGTGGGTGGTGACGATGTAGGTCGTGCCCCAGACCATCGGCGCAACGGCCGTGGTGGCAATCCAGCCGGCACGTGCCGCGGGAGTCGTCGCGCTGTCCGTACCTGGTGCGGTCGTGGTGTCCATGTGTTCCATCCTGACCCCCACACGGTCATGAGTCCAACACATGCTTGTCATTTCTGGCATGCACGGGGATCATGGATGAATGGAGTTGCAGCAGATGCGCTATGCCGTGGCAGTCGCCGAGGAGCGGAGTTTCACGCGTGCCGCCGAACGGTGTTTCGTGGTCCAGTCAGCGCTGAGCCACCAGATCAAGGCGCTCGAACAGGAGATCGGGGTCCAGCTTTTTGCGCGCACCTCACGCCGCGTGGAACTCACCCCGGCGGGGGAGGCCTTCGTCCAGGCGGCACGGCAAAGCCTGGCCGCTGCCGAGCGTGCCGTCGCCGACGCCGCCGCAGCCGGCGGCGAGGTGCGCGGGTCTTTGAGCATCGGAGTGATCCCCACCGTCACGGCCATCGACGTGCCGCACCTACTCGCGTCTTTTCACACCAAACACCCCGCGGTTCGCATCGCGCTACGCACCGGAGGCAGCAAACAATTCCTGGGCGACATCCGCTCCGGTCAGCTCGACGTCGCCTTCCTCGGACTCGCCGAGAGCACACCCCCGCACGGGGTCACCACCAGGGAACTCTCGAGAGAATCCCTGGTCGCGGTACTGCCAGCAGCACACCCACTGGCATCGAGCACGCACGTGACGCTGGAGGACCTCACCCACGAACGGTTCGTCGACTTTCCCAGTGGAACCGCCGGCCGGGCACAGGCCGACCTTGCATTCAGCGCGGCCGGCCTTAAACGCGAGGTGGCGTTCGAAGCGATGACCATCGATCTCATCCTCGGACTCATCCGCAACGGCCTGGCAACAGCCCTCCTATCCGCCCATGTTGTCCCCGCAGACCACACGCTGGCAGCAATCACCGTGCAGGACGCGCCACGGCGAGTGGAATACCTCGCCTGGAACGACTTCAACCCCAGCCCCGCCACCACCGCGTTCCTCGACGCCGTCACTCTCCATCACTCAGAGCACGCCGAGCATTCCGCGGACCTCTCTGACGAATCACCCTCGTGACGTCTACCTAGCGGGATGAAGCGCCCCCACCAAAGCGCCTCTGGGCTACCTCAACGTCCGCACCACCGATGCCCGAGGAAGCGAGTCCCGCGAGATTGAGATCGACCCCGAACGCGCCGAAGCCGAGATCGAACGCACCTACCAGCGCAACTCCCTGACCCAGACGCAGACCCAAACCCAGACTGAGCACGTCCGGAAGGTCCTCAACGACGTGTTCGACCAGCTCGAAGGACCCAGCGAGGACGAACGCAAGCTCCTGGCCGCCCAGCGCGACAAGCTCGAAGCCGAACGCCTCAAACTCGTCCAAGCCCACTTCGCCGACACGATCCCACACGACCTCCTCAAAAGCGAACAAGACCGCATCCGCGCCAGCCTCGACCAGATCACCACACAGCTCGACAACCTCACCGACACCTATGCCAAAGCCCGAACAGGCTTGGACCAGCTCACCGAACTCCTGATCGACCTCGACGACCTCTACAACAAGTGCGAACCAGCCGAACGACGCATCCTGAACCGCGCCCTATTGATCCGCATCATCAACGAAGACGAGGGGAAAGCGACCTACTCACCAGAGACGACCACCGCCAGCGTCCTTGCCCACACCGGTATTAACGCCCCGGCGCACCTCACCGCAGAAACAAAACTGCCCCGCCATCAGGCGGGGCAGTTTCGACTATCTAATCTTACGTGGAGCTAACGGGATTCGAACCCGTGACCTTCTGCATGCCATGCAGACGCGCTACCAACTGCGCCATAGCCCCAAATTTTTTGGGCGTCGCCGTAGCGACTCCAGCAATATTACACGCTCATTGGGCAGCGGAGAAATCCGGCGGGAGGTTCAGTGATGTGAGCCTCACCCACCCAGCGCCCTCGCGCGCTCGCCTGACTTCCACGACAGCGCGGTGACAGTTGCCCATGCTCGCAAGGCCATAAAAATCGCCTAGCCCCGCGCCAATCATCGCGGACAGGCCAAGAGAAATCGCAGCGCCGTGCGCAACAACGACGACGGTGCCGGTCTCGTGTCGATCACTGAATTCGCGACAGGCCGCATCAAACCGGCGCGCGACATCCGCCCTGTGCTCGACTCGAGCCTTTTCGAGACCGCTCGAGACCCCGGCGCGCCACAGCGCAAACTCGAGAGGCCACCCCTTTTCGATCTCCTCGCGGGTCAGCCCCTCCCAGTCGCCAAAACCGCGTTCGCGCAGGCGAGCGTCGGATGAAACCTCTAACCCGTGAGACGCCGCGATTGACTCCGCCGTCGCCATCGCACGCCCAAGCGGTGAGGAGTACACGGCCGCTATGCTCTTGTCACCCGCAAGAGACTCCCCCACCGCACGCGCTTGAGCGAGGCCCGCCTCGTTGAGGGGAATATCGGAAGCGCCTTGAATGCGGCCGGCATAGTTGTAGTCAGTTTGCCCGTGACGAACGAGGATGAGGCGAGAAGCCATTACTTCTCCTGCGCCTCCGCGTCGGGACCGAGGTCAAGATCCAAGTCGATCGCCGGGGCATCACGCCACAGGCGTTCAAGGGCGTAAAACGCGCGGTCCTCCGCGTGCTGGACGTGCACGACGATGTCGGTAAAGTCGAGGAGGATCCAGCGAGCGTCCTTCTCGCCCTCGCGCCGCTTGGGCTTGTAGCCCGCTTTGAACATTTCCTCTTCCACGCCATTGACGATCGCGTTCACCTGGCGTTCCGAGTCGCCTGAGCACACGACGAACACGTCGGTGATGACGAGCTGCTCAGACACGTCGAGTGCGATCACGTTGCCCGCAAGCTTGTCGGCCGCGGCCTGCCCGGCGATGCGGGCCATGTCAATGGATTCCTGGGTTGCGGTCACGAAGCGAGTCCTCCGGAAAGGTCATAGGGAACGGTCTCGGGAATGGGGGCGATTGCTTTCGTGATGCCGGGGCCGATCACGCCCGTCACGAGAAGCACAACGAGGGTAATCGCGATCGCTGCGACGAGCAACCACGTGATCCACATGCCGATTCCGCCGGAGGTGCGACTCGGCTTGTCGAGCACCGTCCCGTCGAAGCGAGCCGCGGGCTTGGGCTCAGGTGCCTGATCGGCGGGAAGGTCACCAACCTCGAGCCACTCGGAGGCGTCGGAGAGCGGTGTCCCGTCGCTCGTCTCGTATACGGGGGCGGGTTCAGTTTCAGGATCGGCAGGCTTGGGTGCGAGTGCCTCGGAAGCGCTCGGCACCGACGTTTCGGGATCGGCAGGCTTGGGTGCGAGTGCCTCGGAAGCACTCGGCGCCGACGTTTCGGGATCGGCAGACACGGAGGTCCAGGCCGACGCCTGCCCAGCCTCGACTGATTCTTGCTCCGTGGGGTCGAGGGTCGGCTCTTCGGGTGCGGTCTCGGCGCTTTCGGCCCCGTCGATGGCGTCGCTCGTGGCGGGATTTCCGGCATCCTCGGCGCTGCCGATCTCTTCAGGATCGAGAACCGCGGTCTCGTACGCGTCAGTCGCGGGTTCGTCAGGGGTTACGGCTTCTCGGCCGAAGCGGGCGCCGGGCCATGAACCCTTCTTCGTGCCGACGCTAGCCGCGGGAAGATCGTCACTCAGGGGGTCCGGGGTAGCTGCCGAAACCTCCTGAGGCGCGGTCTGTTCCGCAGCCTTGCCTCTTTCGGTCTCCACGGCCGCGACTGGCTCGGAGGGTACGTGCGCTTCAGGCTTGGCCTCAGCCGTGGGCTCCACGAGGATGTCGGCGCGGCGCTTTGCGCGCTTGCCGGTGTAGTGCTTCAGCTCGGGAAGCTGATCGTCTGCGACCGGAGGAATCACCGCCGTGCGGCGCGCATAAAGCGTGAGATCGCCCGTCACGCCGCGAGTTGCCGACGTGTTGTTCTCGTCTCCGCTCATTGCACGAGCGCGGCGCCCGTGCCGACGACCGGAAAGCTGCGTCTCAGTTCCCGTCATGCTCACTTCCTAGATAGAGCTTGTATTTGTTGATGTATTGCACGACGCCGTCGGGGACGAGGTACCACACCGGTACCCCCCGCTTGACGCGTGTGCGGCAGTCAGTTGACGAAATCGCCATCGCGGGAACCTCGATGAGGGTCACCCCGCTTGGCGGGAGGCCATCGGTGTTGATGTCGTGGCCGGGGCGCGTGACCCCCACGAAGTGCGCGAGGTCAAAAATCTCGCTGTAATCCTTCCACGTGAGGATGTTCGTGAGAGCGTCCGCTCCCGTGATGAAGAACAGGTCGTCGTTCGGCAATTGCGCGCGAAGGTCACGAAGAGTATCGATCGTGTAGGTCTGCCCTGGTCGATCGATATCGACACGCGAAACCGTAAAGCGCGGGTTCGCAGCCGTTGCCACGACCGTCATGAGGTAACGGTGTTCGGGGTCGGAAATCTCCTTATCCGACTTCTGCCACGGACGCCCAGTGGGGACGAAGATCACCTGGTCAAGGCCGAAAACCGACTGGACTTCGCTCGCGGCAACGAGGTGGCCGTGATGGATCGGATCAAAAGTCCCACCCATCACGCCAATCCGGCGCTTTGCGCTCATGCGGAATGCCTCAGCGGGAGGTGCCGCTGCGGTGCTCGCGCTCAACCTCGGCGACAGTCTTCGCGCTCGAGGACGGTTCCTGGTGGAGACCGCTGAAGAGCGACGTGATCACGAGCAAAAGCATGAGGATCACAAACGCCGCGACGCCGAACACGGCAGGGTGCGGCCCGTGAGAGTGTGCGGCGGCCTCTTCGGCGAGGATCAGAAAATCAGCGTGCATGCCAGACCTTTCGCAATCGTTCATCCCATCGAGGGGCTATGCCATTGTTCCACACATTGCCCCGCGCGCGAGGGTTACGCCGCGAAGCTCACCCCCTCACGTGGCCTTCGCCTCGCACAATCCACGTGGTACTCGTGAGCTCACGAAGGGCCATGGGCCCGCGCGCGTGCAACTTTTGCGTGGAGATGCCGATCTCCGCGCCGAAACCAAATTCGCCCCCGTCACTGAAGCGCGTCGACGCATTGACCATGATGACAGCGGAGTCGAGTCCCGCGATAAAGGCCCGTTCACTCTCAATGGAAGAAGTAAGGATTGATTCGGTATGCCCGCTCGTATGGGTGCGGATGTGCTCCACCGCTTCGTGCACATCGGCAACAACCTTGATAGCGAGGTCCAGCGAAAGGTACTCGGTGAAGAAATCTTCCTCTCGAGCTTCCACGACGCGCGCGGGCCCGCCGTGAAGCACCGCATAGGAGCGAGCATCCGCGTGCAGCACTACTTTTTTCGGGGCGAGCGCCTCGGCTAGACGTGGCAGGAAATCCTGGGCGATGCGTTCGTGGACGAGGAGGTTTTCGAGCGCATTGCACACCCCCACGCGCTGGGTCTTCGCATTGACCACGATGTCGATCGCGCGGTCCAGATCCGCGCTTTCATCGACAAAAATGTGCGTGTTTCCCGTTCCGGTCTCGATCGTCGGCACAAGGCTCTCCTCGACAACGCGGGAGATGAGGCCCGCCCCGCCACGAGGAATGAGGACATCGACGAGACCTCGAGCGCGCATGAGGGCACTAACGCCCTCACGCCCGAGGTCATCGAGGGAGGCCACGAGTTCCGCGGGAAACCCTTCGCCCGTGAGCGCGGTCCTGATTGACTCCACCAGGGCGCGATTAGTGGACGATGCGGCGCTTCCTCCCCGAAGGATGACGGCATTGCCCGACTTGAGTGCGAGGGCTGCCGCGTCAACGGTAACGTTCGGCCTGGCCTCATAGATCATGCCAATCACCCCGAGCGGAACGCGGACTTCGGTGAGCGAAAGCCCGTTCTCGAGCACCCCGCCACGCACAACCTCGCCGACCGGATCGGCAAGGGCTGTGGTCGCGCGCACCTGGGCGGCAATCGCCTGCACGCGAGACGGGTTCAACGCGAGGCGATCTCTCAGGCCCGGATCGATTCCGCTCTCATCCGCACGGGCAAGATCCTCGGCGTTCGCCTCGAGGATTCGCGCGCAATCCGCGTCAAGCTTCGCGGCTATCGCACGCAGAAGGGAGTCCTTTCGCGTGCGATTCTCGCGTGCAATCGTGCGTTGGGCGCGCTTGGCGCGCGCAGCAATGTCGTGAACCCTCTCGGTCACCGTCAACTGCTCATTCATGAGCACCACTTATAGCGCATATCTCCCACCAAAGCGTCTATTTCAGCAGCACGAGATCGTCCCTGTGCACAACCGTGTGCACCCCGATCTCGCTTTCGCGCGCAGCAACCTCTTCCGATGTGAGCCCCATGATGCGCGAGATAGCGTCGGAAGAAAAATACGTGAGCCCGCGCGCCCGTACCCGCCCCGAGCCGTCAGCGATGTCCACGGGAGATCCGGCCGCGAACGTGCCCTCTACGCGCGTGATTCCCACGGGAAGAAGCGAACGTCTCTGCTCGACAACCGCGTGTACCGCGCCCTCGTCGAGCACCAGGGTGCCCTCCCCGCGGCTCGCGTACATGAGCCACATGAGTCGAGACCGCCGGCGACCCGTGGTGCGCGCCGGAAAGAACGTGCCGAAATCTTCGCCTGAGAGAACGGCATCGAATCTCGCGGGGAGAGTGAGAACGCACGCGGTTCCCGTAATGGTGGCGTTATGGGCGGCCGAAAGCTTCGTCACCATCCCACCGGTTCCGACGGTTGACCCGCGTGAGCCGATTTCGACCCCTTCGAGTTTTGCCGCATCCTTCACGCAGGCGATTCTCTCGGCCCCCGGTTCCTTAGGCGGGCGTGTGAAAAGTCCATCGACATCGGTGAGAAGAACGAGGAGGTCGGCTCCCGTCACTTGCGCGACGAGGCTCGCGAGGCGGTCGTTGTCGCCGAAATGGATCTCGCGAGTGGCGACCGTGTCGTTCTCATTGACGATGGGGACCGCCCCTGCGGCGAGCAGCGCGTTGAGCGATGCCCGCACGTTCCTGTATTTCTCGGGGTGAACCATGTCGTCCTCGGTGAGCAACACCTGCCCCACAAGCACATTGCTCATGCCGAAGGCCTGCGACCATTCACGAATGAGCATGCCTTGCCCGACCGAGGCGAGCGCCTGGCTATCGGTGATCGACTCGGGTCGCGCGTTAAAACCCATCGGGCGAAGCGCCGCGGCGATGGCACCCGAGCTGACGATGACGACCTCGCGTCCCTCGTGAACAAGGCGCGACACGCTCGAGGCGAGTGCCCAAATCGCGTTGCGGTTGAGGTCACCGCTTGGAAGCGTGAGCGAACTCGAACCGATTTTCACCACGATGCGCTGTGCGCGCGTGAGAGAGGCTCGCGTATCGAGCCGTGCGGGGTCGTGTACACCGTGCCCGATACGTACCTTGTCGATTCGCGTCATTAGTCGTCTTTCGAAGGATCAGACCAGTGTCCTGCTTTACGCTCCGCTTCCATCGCACTGATCCGGTCCATGCGTTCCTTCACACGCACACGACGCACCTCGCGCTTTTCCTGACGCGTCGGGCGGGTACGCTCCTCAAGTCGCATGTCCGTACCGCGCTGGCCGAGGAATTCCGCACCTGTGACCATGGTCGGCTCCCAATCAAACACAACCGCGTCGTCTCCTGGGCCGATCACGACCGTGTCTCCGGCTTTCGCGCCCTTCTTGAAGAGTTCGTCCTCGATACCGAGGCGATTGAGCCGGTCGGCGAGGTACCCCACAGCCTCGTCATTCGCGAAAGCCGTCTGACGCACCCATCGCTCGGGCTTGTCACCGCGGATGCGGTACACGCGCTGCCCCTCGAACTCCTCCGGGGTGATCGTAAACCCGCCCGAATCCTGGTCCTCGGGGGTGATCGCGATCGTGGGGCGCTCGTCGCGCTCGGGGTTCGGGTTCTCGAGGCGCTGGCGCTCCACGAGGGCTCCGAGGGTCAGCGCAAGCTCGCGAAGGCCCGCGCGAGTCAGGGCGGACACTTCGAGAACGGGAACACCACGCTCCTTGAGCTCTTCACGCACCATATCGGCCATGTCTGACCCGTCCGGCATATCAACTTTGTTGAGCACGATGACCGTGGGGCGCTCCATGAGGGGCGGAAGGCCAAGTCGACTCGACTCAGAATCGAGCCGTTCGGCGTACGTGCGCAGCTCGGTTTCGATGAGCTCGAGATCGTGGACCGGGTTGCGCTCCGCTTCCATCGTCGCGGCGTCAAGCACGTGGACGATCACGTGACAACGCTCGATATGCCGAAGGAAGTCGAGGCCGAGCCCCTTGCCTTCGGACGCGCCGGGGATGAGCCCGGGAACGTCAGCCATCGTGAAGCGGAATTGCTCTTGCTCGACCACCCCGAGATTCGGGGTGAGAGTTGTGAACGGGTAATCCGCAATCTTCGGGCGCGCCGCACTCATCGCGGCGATGAGCGAACTTTTGCCCGCGCTCGGGAAGCCCACGAGGGCTACGTCGGCGATGGACTTCATCTCAAGAACGATGGAACGTTCCTCGCCTGGTTCGCCTAGGAGAGCGAAACCCGGCGCCTTGCGCTTTGAACTCGCGAGGGCGGCGTTCCCGAGGCCACCCTTACCGCCACGCGCCGCAACGAACCGCGTACCTTCACCGACGAGGTCCGCGAGGAAGTTTCCTTCCTTGTCGCGCACGACGGTACCTTCGGGGACCTGGAGCACGAGATCCGCGCCTTTCGTCCCCTCGCGGAAGTCTCCCTTCCCAAATCCGCCCGACTCGGCGCGGCGGTGAGGGAGGTGGTGAAAGTCCATGAGCGTCGTGACATTGCGCGAGACCTCGAGGATGACGTTGCCGCCGTCGCCTCCGTTGGCGCCGTCGGGCCCCGCGAGAGGCTTGAACTTTTCACGCTTGATCGAGGCGCAGCCATTGCCACCATCACCGCCGGTGATGTGGAGAACAGCGCGGTCAATGAAGGTTGCCATGGTGGCCTTTCGACGCGAGCGGATGCGCGAAGAGCGCTCTTGGCACCAGCCTAAGCTGATCCGCTCTGGAGTGCAGGGAGGTTAAACGTGAGGCGGGGAAGAGCCCCGCTGGGCACTTCCCCGCCTCACGTGTGAAAGTGGGCCAGCCTCAGGCCGAGGCCACCACGTTCACCACGTTACGGTCGCGCTTACGCGCGAACTCGACGACGCCCTCGGTGAGAGCAAAAAGCGTGTCGTCGCCGCCACGGCCAACGCCCTGGCCCGGGTGGAAGCGGGTGCCGCGCTGGCGAACGATGATCTCGCCCGCGCCAACTTCCTGGCCCGCGAAGCGCTTCACGCCGAGGCGCTGAGCGTTCGAGTCGCGGCCGTTCTTCGAGGAGCTAACGCCCTTCTTTGATGCCATGAGTCAGTACCTTCTCTCGATATTTGAGATCGCTCAGGCGATCTTCGTGACCTTGAGCCGAGTCAGTTCCTGACGGTGGCCCTGGCGCTTCGTGTAGCCGGTCTTGTTCTTAAACTTGAGGATGCGAACCTTGGAACCGCGGAAGTCTTCGATCTTCTCAGCGGTCACGGTGACCTTCTCGAGGTCTTCCTTCGCGGAGGTCACCTTGTCACCGTCAACCAGGAGGACGGGAGCGAACTCTACGGTGTCACCCGCCTCGCCGGCCACGCGGTTGATCACGATGGTGTCACCAACCGACACCTTCTCCTGACGACCGCCTGCGCGGACGATTGCGTACACCACGTCACTGCTCTTTTCTCGTTGCTGACAATTATGCTGGGTGTTTTCCCTCAAACCGCGCGGGCCACCGGTTGGGGCTTTACGGTCACTGCCGAAAGCGCGACCGCGAGAACCGCTGCGGGAGGGAAAAGTCTACGGCACGAAATGCACCGACGTATAGCTTACGAAATGCATTCCCCAGAATCAACCGTTGCAGGCATCGCGACCTGCGAAAACGCTCGAGAATCCTGTGGAACTCATCACGTCACTCGCCCTGCGAGTCCCCGCTGTGACCCACGGCAGTGTCCTCGGTCTCAGTGGAGGCACCCGCGGGGGCCTCAGAAGTCGTGGGCGGCTCCGCTGATTCAACGGGTTCGCCACCCTCAGCCGGCGCGATGACCTGACCGTCGACAGTCACCTCGGGGGCCGAATGACCGGTGCTCGCAGCGGCAATCGAGGCAATCGTTGCGCGCGCGAGGGCACGCGAAGCCTCGTTGTCTTCAAGCCTGTGAACGTCCGAAGCATTCTTTGAATCGACGAGATCCTGCACGGCGTCTTTCGCCGAGGCGGCCTTGTCCTCGGCGGACTGCCCCTTTGACTCTCGCTTCGCCGACTTATTCGAATCGCCGTCTGAGTTGCGCGACTTCTTGGAGCGCCTGCGCGACTTCTTGGGCTCATCGTCGAAGGCGGGCGGCTCGTGATGATGCTGGCCGTCGAGATCGATTTGAATGCCACGCCCATTGCAGGCCTCGCACATGGTCGAGAACGTTTCAACGAGGCCCGCGCCCACGCGCTTGCGGGTCATCTGCACGAGTCCAAGGCTCGTGACTTCCGCGACCTGATGCTTGGTGCGGTCACGCGAAAGGCACTCGATCATGCGGCGCAGCACAAGATCGCGGTTAGCTTCGAGAACCATATCGATGAAGTCCACCACGATAATGCCGCCGATGTCGCGAAGTCGAAGTTGGCGAACGATCTCCTCGGCCGCCTCGAGGTTGTTACGGGTCACGGTTTCTTCGAGCGAACCGCCAGTTCCCGTGAACTTGCCCGTGTTGACGTCAACGACGGTCATGGCCTCGGTGCGATCGATGACGAGCGAACCGCCGGAGGGCAGGTAGACCTTGCGGTCCATCGCCTTCATGAGCTGCTCATCCACGCGGTATTTCGCGAAGGAATCCTTCTCCCCCACGTGTTTCGTGACGCGCTCGAGAAGATCGGGGGCGACCTCGCTAATGTATTCGTGCAGCTCCCTGTAGACGCTTTCGCCTTCGACGATGAGCGACGTGAAATCTTCATTGAAGATGTCGCGCACAACCTTGATCGCGAGATCCGGTTCGGTTGAGAGCGCGGTCGGGGCGTTCTTGCCCTTGGCGCTCGCTTTTTCGATCTTCTCCCACTGCTTCTGGAGTCGCTCGACGTCACGCTTGAGTTCGTCTTCGCTCGCGCCTTCAGCCGCGGTGCGCACGATAACGCCCGCTTCCGCGGGAACGATCGACTTGAGGATCTTCTTGAGGCGCGCACGCTCCTTGTCGGGAAGCTTCCGGCTGATGCCGGTCATCGATCCACCCGGGACATAAACGAGGTAGCGACCAGGCAGAGAGATCTGGCTCGTTAGGCGCGCGCCCTTGTGGCCAATTGGATCCTTCGTCACCTGGACCAGCACGGGATCGCCCGCCTTGAGAGCGGATTCGATGCGGCGCGGCTGCCCCTCGAGGCCAGCGGCATCCCAATTGACCTCGCCCGCGTAGAGCACGGCGTTGCGACCGCGACCGATATCAACGAAGGCAGCTTCCATCGATGGGAGAACGTTTTGGACCTTACCGAGGTAGACGTTGCCCACCATCGACGTGTGCGACTTCTGCGCCACGTAGTGCTCGACGAGGATGTTGTCCTCGAGCACCACGATCTGGGTTCGGCCCGGTCGTTCGCGCACGATCATCGTGCGCTTGACGGACTCGCGGCGAGCGAGGAACTCCGACTCGGTAATCGAGTGGCGCCTACGGCCGGATTCGCGGCCCTCGCGACGGCGCTGCTTCTTCGCTTCCAGGCGAGTCGAGCCTTTGACAGCCTTGACTTCGTCCCGCGCCTCGCGAACCTTGACGACTGTGTTCGGCGGATCGTCGGGGTGGGGCTCATCAGAGCCGCCTGAGCTGCCCGTTCGGCGGCGGCGACGGCGGCGACGGCTCGACGTGCCACCCTCGTCATCGCTGTCATCCGCATCGGTCGACGAGTCGCGATCGGCGACGTCCTTGGGCTCCTCTTCGCCATTCTCGCCCTGGGGCGAGTCGTCCTCACTCTTGCTTCCGCGACCGCGACGGCCGCGTCCGCCACGGCGGCGACGTCGGCGCGAGCTTCGCTGCGTGCCTTCACCGTCGGATTCTTCGGACTTTTCGGTGTCGTTCGCGCCCGTCTCCGCTTCATCTTCGCTCGCGGATTCCGAATCGGAGCCCTTTTTCTTCGCGCTGCGTTCAGTGCGGGCAGCCTCGCGCGACTCGCGCTCGGCACGCTCGATAGCTGCACGACGTGCGGCTTCGAGATCGGGAGCGCCAAAAGTAATGTCAACGGAGGCTTCGGCGAACGGGTCGCTGGCCTCTTCGCTATCGTCGATATCGCTCGCGGTCGCGGTCGGTTCCGAGGTCGGAGTAGGGGCCTGGAAGAGAAGCGAGGCAAAGCCGAGCATGTCGGGGGCCGACGGCTCTTCGGTTACCTCGACGCTCTGACGAGAATCGGCGAGGGCCTTGAGATCACTCGAAATGTCATGAGCCCCGGAGGAGCCTTCTTCTCGGCCGTCGGATTCTCGCGTGTCCGTGTCGGGTGCGGATTCGGATGCCTCGCTCGACGCACCCTCTTCATGATTCGTACGCCCCTCATCGAAGGCCGCGGGCTCACTCTCGTTTTCCACGACTGAGCTTTGGGCGGACGGCTCAGGCGAATTAGAACGTGCGGCATCGCTCGCGGGAATACTTGTTGCCGACTTCCCTGCCTTCTCTGCCTCTTTCTTGGCGGCCCGCTCGGCAAGCCGACGCTCGCGAAGATTAAGGGGCTTGGCGTCGCTCACGACAGCACTGCCTTGAGCGGCAACGCTCGTGTGCGCACTCGAGGAAGGAGCCGTGTGCTCCGGAGCGACAGAAGGCGCCCCTGCGGGCGCTCCTGCGGCGCGTCGGACACGACGGCGCGGGCGCGAGGCGCCCTGACTACTCGATGATTCGTTATAGGAATCCACTTCAGCCATGTGGCTGCTCCGTTCTAGAGCGGCCCAGCGCATCCTGGAGCCGCCATATGTCATCGCCCGTGGGCGGAAGCCGAATTAACCCTCCCCCTTCGCGCTGCTCTTCACGAGCGCTGCGACACCCGAAGCCTTGCGTCACGGCCAAAGCGTGGCCGGAGCGACAACCGGATAGCGGGGGATCCTTTACGCCGGATGCGTCGGCGCAAACATCACTCCAAGTATCGCACACGATGACACGAATCGCTCGCAGGTAGGCAGCCGTCGGACGCCTCTCGAACGGCGGCGCGGCGCAGCAATAGCCCCGCAACCAGCGGCGCACCAGCCGCGGCAGCGTACTTTTCGCGAGGCGCCCATTGCATAAAACAATGGGGGCGACACGTAAAAACCGCAGGCCAGAAACGCCTTAGAGGCGTAGAATGGCAAACAGCAAAGCCGGGCCCAAAGTCCCGACCATGCACCCTCGAGGTTTCTAACCTGAGGGTGAACCACCCTGTCCCTCTCTAGAAAAGGACGCCCATGGACGCGCTCGATCTCGCGCGGTGGCAGTTCGGTATCACGACCGTCTACCACTTCATTTTCGTGCCGCTCACGATCGGTCTTTCGCTGCTTGTCGCGATCATGCAAACGATCGCTGTACGCGCAAAAGACCCCGTGAAGGCCGATTCGTGGACGCGCATCACGAAATTCTTTGGCTCAATGCTCATCGTGAACTTCGGCATCGGTATCGCGACCGGTATCGTCCAGGAGTTCCAGTTTGGCCTGAACTGGTCTGAGTACTCCCGCTTCGTGGGCGACATCTTCGGAGCGCCGCTCGCGCTCGAAGGCCTCGCCGCCTTCTTCATGGAGTCAACCTTCCTCGGCCTGTGGATCTTCGGCTGGAACCGCCTCCCGAAAGGCCTGCACCTCCTCACGATCTGGATGGTGGCGATTGGCACGACCCTTTCGGCGTACTTCATCATTGCCGCGAACTCGTTCATGCAGCACCCCGTCGCTGCCGTGTTCAACCCTGAAACCGGCCGTGCGGAGCTCGACCCTGCGCAGGGCGGCATTTTCGCGCTCCTGACGAACATCACAACCCTCGCGGCCTTCCCTCACGTGATTGCTGGCGCATGGCTCGTGGCCGGCTGCTTTGTCACCGGCATTGCCGCATGGCACATGGTGAAAAACCACAAGCGCGCCGAGGACCAGACCCTCTCGGGCGAGGAACAGGCCGCTGCCGGCCATCTCGCGAAGAACGTCTGGCGTCCGGCAACCCGCTTCGGAGTCCTCGTCATGGTGCTGTCCGCCGTCGGTCTCCTGGCATCCGGCGACTTCCAGGGCAAGCTCATGTTCGAGCAGCAGCCCATGAAGATGGCCTCGGCGGAGGCCCTGTGCCACACCGAAACGGGCGCGAACTTCTCGATCCTCTCGGTCGCGGGACCCCGCGCGTTCTCTCAGGACTGCACCGACATCTCGCACATCATCGAAATCCCGTACGTGACCTCGATCCTCGCGACGAATGACCCGAACGCAACGCTCAAGGGCGTGACTGAGCTCAACGCTGAATACAAAGAAAAGTTCGGTGCCACGGCCGTCGATGCGAGCGGCAAGACCGTCGACGTCGACTACCGCCCGAACCTTTTCGTCACCTACTGGTCCTTCCGTCTCATGATCGGCTTCGCGATCTTCTCGGGCATCCTTGCCGTCTGGGCTTTCTGGGTCACGCGTGGCAAGGGCGAGAAGGCACGCACCTCGGGCTCGACCTGGTTTGCGCGCTTTGCCCTGTTTGCGATCCCCATGCCGTTCATCGCCAACGCCTTCGGCTGGATCTTCACCGAGATGGGCCGCCAGCCGTGGATCGTCGCACCGTCACCCACCGGCGACCCGCTCGTACGGCTGCTCACGATGCAGGGCGTCTCCGGCCACGAAGGCTGGCAGGTAATCGTTTCGCTCGTGGTCTTCACGCTTCTGTACGGCGTGCTTGCGGTCGTGTGGTACTACCTCATGCGCAACCAGGCCCGCAAGGACATCAAGGCTCCGCGCTCGCTCTCCGCGAAGGAGAGTGCAGCTCCCGCTGAGATCGATACCCCGACCATCAGCTTCGGCTACTGAGAGAAAGGAGTAGACAATCATGGAAGCAACGTTCCTACAGACCCTGTGGTTCATTCTCGTCGCAGTGCTGTTCCTCGGCTACTTCATTCTCGAGGGCTTCGACTTCGGCGTGGGCATGAACGTCTTCGCGCTCGGCAAGGGCGAGGAGAAGCGGAAGAATCAGATCATCACGACCATTGGTCCCGTGTGGGACGCCAACGAGGTGTGGATCCTCGTGGGTGGTGGCGCGCTGTTTGCCGCGTTCCCGGAGTGGTACGCGACGATGTTCTCGGGCTTCTACCTCGCGCTCATCATCATTCTCGTGGCCCTCATCGTTCGCGTCTGCGCGTTCAAGTACCGCAATAAGGTCGAGAGCGCGTCGTGGAAGTTCGCGTGGGACATCTGCCACTTCATCGGTGGCCTCGTGCCCGCGCTCATTTGGGGCGTGGCCGTGGGCAACATCGTGCGTGGCGTCAACATGGAGGCGAATGCCGGCGGCAAGAGCATCGTCACTGATTCGCTCTTTGATCTCCTGAACCCGTTCGCGCTTCTCGCGGGTGTGGTGTTCGTGCTCCTCTTCTGGCTGCACGGCACGCTGTTCCTCGCGCTTCGCACCACGGGCGAGGTTCGACACGACGCGAACAAGCTCGCGGGCGTCATCGCCATCCCGACCATCGTCGCAGCGGCAGCGTGGGTCCTGTGGGCCCAGCTCGCCTACTCGAACAACGCCTGGACGTGGATCCCGCTCGTCATCGCAGCGCTCGCCCTTATCGGGGCGTTTGTACTGAACCGCGCAGGGCGCGAGGGCCTCGCATTTGCTTCGACGTCGGTCGCTATCGGCTTCGCCACGATCATGGCCTTCGGCGCGATCTTCCCGAACGTGCTCCCCGCCGCCAATGATCCGGCTCTCTCGCTGACCGTTATGAACGCCTCGAGCACCGAGTACACTCTTCGGGTCATGACGATCGCGACCGTCATTTTGCTCCCGATCGTTCTCGCCTACCAGGCTTGGGCCTACTGGGTCTTCCGCGCTCGCGTTACGGGCGAGGGCTTCCCGGCCGCCCACGCGGCGAACCTCGCGCGAAAGGCGAAAGAGGGCTACCGCGAAGCCTTCGACACGGAAAGCTAAAGCACCTTTGGCAAAGCGACAGCCTCCACTTGATCCGAGACTCCTCCGTCACGTTCACAGCGCTCGCGCGCACGTGCTCCGCACGGTTGTCTTGGGCCTGGTGGAGGCTGTTTGCGCAATCACGACCGCATGGTGCGTCGCCTCGCTCGGCGCGGATCTCCTCGCCAACCGAACATGGCCGCACGAAAACCCCCTCCCACTTGTCGTGCTCGCGATCGCGCTTGTGATTCGTGCGAGCGCCGTGTGGTACACGCAAGCCACGGGCCATCGTGCAGCGACCGAAACGATCGGGGAACTGAGGCGGGCCGTCGTCGAGACGAACGCGCGTCTCGGCCCGCGCGGACGCACCGGCGAAGCCGCCTCGACAGCCGCACTCGCCACCGCGGGGCTCGAAAACCTCCGCCCCTATCTCACGGGGTACGTTCCGCAGCTTGCACTATCGGCGACGGTCACCCCACTCGCACTGACCGCGATCGCGGTATGGGATCTCACCAGTGCGATCGTCGCGTGTATCGCCCTTCCGCTCATCCCCATCTTTATGATCCTCATCGGGAAAATGACTGAAGGCTCCTCGGCCCGCTCTCTCGCGACCATGCGCACGCTGTGGGCCGAGACTCTGGATCTGGTCGAAGGCCTCCCGACGCTACGTGCGCTCGGCCGCGCACAGGGATCCGAGCGCATCGTCGCGGACCTCGGCGCGCGACACAAGAAGTCCGCAATGACGACGCTTGCGTGGGCGTTCCTTTCGAGCTTTGCTCTCGAACTCATCGCTACCCTCGGCATCGCGCTCATCGCGGTCTCCATCGGTTTGCGCCTCGTGGGCGGTGCAATGGAGCTTTTTCCGGCAATCGCCGTGCTCGTTCTTGCCGCCGAGGTGTATCTCCCCTTGCGCCTTGTGGGCCAGCAGTTTCACGCTTCGACGGATGGCCTCGCGGCCGTCGACGCCGCCTTCGAGATCCTCAATGCCCCCGCAGCGGCGGGCAAAGTGGATACCGGTGACGAGGCCACCCGCCCCGCTGCCCCCTCGCTATCACGCACGAGTATTGTCCTGCGTGATCTGAGCGTTGCGGGGCGCGACCGTCTCGCGCCAGCCCACCTCACTGCCGTCATCACACCCGGCCAGATCACTGCCCTTCGCGGCGCAAGTGGCGAGGGAAAATCGACGACGATCGCCGCCATCCTCGGGCTCCTCACGCCGACCACGGGCGGCGTCCTGCTTCGCACTGAGGAAGGCAACAGTATTGCACTCAGCGAGATCGATCGAGAAAGCCTCTGGGCGCAGATCGCATGGCTGCCCCAGCGACCCGTCGTGGGCCCTGGCACCCTACGCGAGATCCTCCACGAGTCCCTTCCCGCGGGAATCGCCCCGGGAACCGAAGAGGCATGCGCCCTCATTACGAGGGCGTCACGTGCGACCGGTCTCGGCACACACGTCGCGGATGTTCACGGCTGGGACGTCGAACTTGGTCGCGGCGGAACTGGGCTTTCCGTCGGTCAGCGCCAGCGCGTCGCCCTCACAACCGCCCTCCTCGAGGCGAAACCGCTCGTCATCCTCGACGAACCCACTTCGCACCTCGACGGGGCGAGCGAGGCGATGATCGTTCGCCTGCTCGAGACGCTGCGCGAACAGGGCTCAAGCGTCCTCGTGACCGCTCATAGACAGGCTCTCCTCGATGTCGCCGACCAGGTGATCGATGTGCGTGCCGCGGAGGTGCCAGTCCCGTGAAAATATCGTCGCGCGCTCTTTCGCGCATGCATGAGCTCATGGAGATCGCCCCGCGTCAGCTCACATCAGCGGTCGCCGCAGGTGCAGCGACCCTCGCGAGTGCTTTTGCCCTCGCGGTTGTGTCGGGCTACCTCATTACGAAGTCGTGGACGATGCCGCCAGTTCTCGACCTTTCCGTTGCCGTCGTGTCCGTGCGTGCTCTTGGCATCTCCCGCGGCGTCTTTCGGTATTTCGAGCGCCTGCTCACGCACGATGCCGCCCTCACCGGCGTCGCGCGCCTGCGTACCAACATGTACGCGGGGCTTGCGAGCGCCCCCTCAGCCCTCGCAGGGCGCCTCAAACGCGGCGATCTACTCGCGCGTATCGGCGATGACGCCGAAGACATGGCGAACGATGTCATTCGTGCCGTGGTGCCCGCCCTCGTCGCACTCGTCATGGCAGTCGCGATCCTTGCGACCATCGCCCCATTCTCGCCGATTGCGGCACTCGCCATGCTCGTTGGCCTCGCCTTCGCGACGATCATCGCCCCGTTCTTCGCCTTCAAGGCGGCGCTCTTTGCGGAGCGCGAACTCGTCGAGGCCCGCTCTCGCCTCAATACGCTCTCGCTTTTTGCCCTCGACAACGCTGATGTCCTTCGCGTAAAGGGGCAATGGAACAGCACCCTCGCCGACCTAGAGGCCGCCCAGGGACAGTTTGATGCGGCCCTCGACAAAGCGGCCGTGCCCTCGGCTTTCGCGCGCAGTAGCACCCAGATCGCTATGATCCCCGCGCTTCTCGGCTCGATTCTCGCCGCGGGCGCCGTCTACAACCTCGACACCACGGGGTTGCTTGGCGGCCTCATGGGCCACACGGCGGGCATCATCGGCGTCATCATTCTCGCCCCGCTGTCGAGCTTTGAAGCGGCATCTGTTCTCCCGCAAGCAGCCAGTCAGCGCGCACGCTCGATCGTGGCCGCTGAACGCCTCCACGAACTTGATCCAGGCAACACCCCGATCGCCTCAGCATTCGACACTCGGGCAGGCTCGAGCGTGCGCGACGCTCTGCGTGCTGCGACAGAAGACGCGCAGTCGGCGATCGAAGGCCGCCGAGCCGTCGGGCCCGCCTCTGCCGAAGTCGCCCCCGCACCCGCACCCGCACGCGCTGAACGCCCCTCCCCCGCAGTCCTGAGTGCATCTGGACTGACGACGGGCTGGAGTGCCGAGCATCCACTCGCACACGGGCTTGAACTGAGCTTTACCCCGGGAAGTCGCACTCTCGTGTACGGCGCTTCGGGCCGCGGAAAGTCGACGCTCGGCCTGACCCTTGCGGGGCTCCTCACCCCACTGAGCGGGCAAGTTGTGTATGGCGATACTCCCCTCACGTCGTTCACTCCGGCCGCGCTCGCCTCACGTGTGTCGTTTTACGCCGAGGACGCGCACGTGTTTGCGACGAGCCTTCGCGAGAATATTCGTGTCGTGCGCGGCGATCTCACCGACGCAGAAATCCATCGCGCCCTCGACCTCGCGGGCCTCGGTCCATGGGTTTCGGGGCTCGCTTCGGGGCTCGACACAATCCTTGGCAGTGGCGGCGAGGACGTCTCCGGTGGCGAGCGGCGAAGGCTTCTTCTCGCTCGCGCGATCGCGCACGGCGCTCCCGTGACGATCCTCGATGAACCTACCGAACACCTCAACCTTGACCTGGCGGCCGAGCTCATGGACGGTATTCTCACCCCGGGCGCGTTCTTCGCGGCCGATGCGACCGTCATCGTGATTACGCACGATCAGCGCTTCAAGGAATCGGGAGCGGCGGTGCTCGACCTCGACGCCCACACGAATCACGAAGGGAGCACCCATGTCGAACGCCACGAAAATCAGTGAGCTGACAGCGGCGGTACTCAATGCCGAGGACCCCGACGATGTCCTCGACCTCTTGGCCGATTCCACGTTCGAGATTCTTTCGCCCGCTTCGCTCCTCGTGCTTCTCCCCCTGAACGATTCGACGTGGGTGTGCGAGCTTGTTCGGGGGCGGTTTCAAGCTGAACTACTCGGAGCGTCCGTCTCTCACTCGTCGGAAACGGCCGATTCGGCGCCCTTGCCTTTTGTACTCGATCACGACTCACCGGAGGCACTTGCGACTCTCACGTGGGGTGACCTCACGCGCGCTCTTGCCGATGAGGACCTCCCGGCTCCCGCGGGATCGACGAGCGCACTCGTGGCGTTTCCGATCGATGCGGGTGCCGCGAGGCGCGGATTACTCATCGCCGTTCGGTTCGCGGATGAGGGCACCGACGCCACCGCAGCTTTTACCGACGCCGAGAACGTGAGCGCCGCTTCGCTCGCCTCTCTCTTTTCGTTCGCGCTCAATGGGTCAACGGGGCGCAGCGCCATCGAGGATGACCTCAATAATGAACGCAACCGCATCGCCCGCGACCTTCACGATCTCGCCATCCAAGAGCTTTTCGGTGTGGGCATGCAGCTTGAGACCGTGATGTCGCAAGCCTCGCGTTTTCCTGAATACTCAGACGAAGGGCCGGTCGCGACGAGCCTTAAGGATTCTGTCGCGGGCATCGAGCGTTCGATCGCGGAAATCCGCGGGATCGTCCAGTCGCTGCGGAATGAGACGGTCGAGGTGACGCTCTCTCAGCGGCTTCGCCACGAGTGCGGGCTCGCGATCGCAGGCCTCGGCTTTGTGCCGTCGCTGCACCTTCAGGCACCGGTCGCCGAGCTCGACGCGATCGAGGGCGAACTTAAGGAGGATGTTGTCGCGGTCGTGAAGGAGTGCCTGGCGAACGTTGCGCGCCACGCGCACGCGAGCGCGGTCTCCGTGAGCATCACGCTCTTCAAAGAGGGCGTGGATACGGTCATCCAGGTGAACGTGAGCGACAACGGGCGCGGCATCGATCCCAGTATCACGCGCCGCTCGGGGCTCGCGAACATGGGTGCACGCGCACGGCGCCACCTCGGCTGGGTTGATTTTTACAGCCTCGACCCGGGGACGATGGTGAGCTGGCGCGCGACCATCATCGCCGAGTAGTGCGGCGCAGGGGCGTTACTTCCAGTCGGCTCGACGGCGCGAGACGACCCAGGCCGCGACCTGAGTGCGGCGCTGCAGCCCCATTTTGTGGAGGATGCCCGTGATGCGGTTCTTGACGGTCTTTTCGGCGACGCCGAGCTGGTCGGCGATTTCGCGGTTCGCGAGCCCGTCACCGATGTACTCAACGATGCGGCGTTCGACGGCGGAGAAGTCGAATTCGTCTTCGCTCGTGCCGCCCGCGGGCCACGCGGTTTCGCCGTTCGCCACCTTGAGGATCGTCGAGATGATCTCGGCCGAGCGCACGGATTTGAGGAGGAGCCCCGAGGCGCCAGCAGCGCGGGATTCGCGGATCGCCGCATCGTCATTGAACGAGGTGAGCACGAGCATGGTCTGGTTCTCGTTCTCCTGGCGGGCCGCGTTCATGACGTCGATTCCGGTACCGTCGGGGAGCTGGAGGTCCGTGACGAGGATGTCTGGCTGGACGGCGGGAAGCCGACGCTTGGCTTCGCCAACGGTGCTTGCCTCGGCGACAACGCTGAGGCGGGCATCCGCGTCAATGACGGCAACGATGCCGCGACGCACAACTTCGTGGTCGTCGACAATCATGACGCGGTACTGATCGCCGCTTACTTCGCTCACGCGGTACTCTCCAGTTCGTTTGATCGGGATCCTCACTTGTCCTACCTGGACATCCTAGCCGAACGGGGACCAAATGCCCCACTACAACACCTTTATGCGGGCGTATATGAGCGTGCGGCTGCGCGCTCATAAGATGGCAGCATGACAACGACACACGGTGCCGCTGCCGTTAGCTCTCGTGGCTCTGCGTGGGAGGTGCTCGTCGCTTTCTCGAAGCTGGGTGTCACCTCTTTTGGCGGGCCCACCGCACACCTTGGCTTTTTCCGTGCCGATATCGTCGACAAGCGCGGTTGGATAAGCGATGAGGAGTACGCGGATCTCGTGGCTCTGTGCCAGTTTCTTCCGGGCCCTGCCTCTAGCCAGGTGAGCTTTGCTCTCGGGCTCCGCCGTGCGGGTTACCTCGGGGCCTTCGCGGCGTTCGTCGGCTTCACACTTCCGTCCGCCGCACTCATGGTGGCGTTCGCGTATGGCGCGTCGGTGTTTTCGGGAATGGTGGGTTCCGGAATCCTCAAGGGACTCGTGATCGCAGCCGTCGCCATCGTTGCCCACGCCGTCCTCGGTATGGCGCGCTCGCTCACGCCGGATGCCCGGCGCGCGTCAATTGCCGTGGTCGCCGCATGCCTCGCTCTTGTGTTCGCCAGCGCAGCGGGCCAGGTGATCGCGATCGGTTGCGGCGTGCTTGCGGGTCTTGCGCTGTGCAGGTCCGACGCTTCTCCTCCCCCGAGCGTTCTGCGGTTTCCGGTGGGCCGCGCCGCCGGCGTGCTCGCGCTCGTTCTCTTCGCGGGGCTCCTCTTCGGGCTTCCCGTTCTCGCTCATGCCTCGAACAACGGCGGCTTGTCGATCGCCGATGCCTTCTACCGTGCGGGTGCTCTCGTGTTCGGCGGCGGGCACGTTGTTCTGCCGCTTCTCGAATCGGGCGTCGTTGAGCCCGGTTGGGTGAGTGAATCGGATTTTCTCGCGGGGTACGGCGCGGCCCAAGCGGTGCCGGGTCCGCTGTTCACCCTCGCGCCTTATCTCGGCGCGGCCTCGAACATGGGGCCAGGTGGCGTGGCCGGTGCAGTACTCGCTCTCGCGGCAATTTTTGCGCCGGGATTCCTGCTCTTGATCGGGGTTCTTCCCGCTTGGGACCGTTTCCGCACTGTCGTGTGGGCACAGTCTGCGATGCGCGGTGCCAACGCCGCGGTCGTTGGAATCCTCACCGCCGCCCTCTACTCCCCCGTTTTCACGACCGCCATTACCGGCGTCGGGTCTTTCTGTCTCGCTCTCGCATGCTTCGTGCTTCTGCACTCATGGAAGCTCCCGCCGTGGGCGGTCGTGGCGTGCGGAGCTGCGGGCGGGGTGCTCCTCCAAGCGCTCTAGCGCAGGCGCTGACAATAGGGTCAGAAGTGGCTCGAGCGGTTCTGGAACTGCGCCCGCGCGAGGGCACGATTGCACCGTGGGCACGGGCTTCTGTGCTTGCCGTCGGCCTTCAGCGACCGGGCGAAATAGTCGGACTCGACTCGTTTATAACGCTCACGAATGGTCAGTCGAGTCATCAGTCCAGTGGTGACTCAATGGAGACTCGACTGCCTTACGTGGTCTGGCTATGCGATCAAGGGTACTGGTCCTCCCCTTCGACGAGCTTACGCTTCGGGCGTCACGAGCTCCGTCCTCGCCCAACTCGCGATCATCCGGAGTTGTGGATGCTCCCTCACGATCGCTCGCTGACGGTCCGCGGGCATCCCGATCTCGTGCAAGAGATTCAGGATCACCACGCCCGTTGTGACCTCGACGACGGCGACGAGCTCCTCGAGCTCGTGCCTCGGGGTGCGCCCCTCATGAGCCAGGTCGTTGCGGGCCTTTACAGTCCTGCTGGCCCATCGCTCAACATCAGGAACGAGCACAGACACCGCCTCCTGGTCAGGCCGATTGACTAGCGCCCCCAGCCGGTCGCGGAGAGTCAGGTCGTTGCGGATCGCGGACTTGAGCCGCTCCCGCTGATCCTCCGGAGCCAGCTCAAGCATCGCCTCGCGCATCTTCTTGAACTCAGCATTCGGCATTGGGCGCTTTTCGATTCCGAGCGCCCGATGGAGGGCTTCGGCAGCGCCGACCGCCATGAGAAGACGGCTCTCGACGTACTGCGCCGGCGCGTACCTCAGCGCCAAGATCAGGTCCATCGAGGCCCGGAGGCGATCTCGCACAGCGCACCATCGCGGGACGATCTCCTCGAAGGGAATGTCCCTGCAGGTGAAGAACACTCTGCGGTGCTCGATGGCCTTTGCATCTCGCTCCCCCACTGCGGCGGGCAAGTAGAGCACCTCGACATAACGCTCCATCGGATGTCGTTCGGCCCCCGGTCCGTCTCCCGTCAGCTTTAGCCGCAGCCAGATCACCCCGGCAGCACGATGGGTCGCGAGCGAAATCAGGTCCTGCAGAGACTTCATCGATGCGAGCGCTTCCTCGAAGGAGCATGCCCCTCGCGGAGCGACCTGCAGGAAGACCGTGTCACGCATCCGCGCGGTCGTCCTCCCGCGAAGCTCGTCGAAGTACGGAGGATTGCGAAGGTGCTCAAGTGAGTACTCGGTGCCGTCGACCAGGACCGACGTGGATTCCATAGGCTTCGCCGAAATGGAGCCGCTCCCGTCGGGACGCTTCCCGTCTAGAACACCAATGGAAGATGAGAAAACCGTGACGGCGGACCAGCGCCTGAGGTTCTCGATCGAGAGTTGAAGTGCTTCGAACAGGGCGTCACCTCCGTTCGTAGCATGGACACCAATCAGCGCGGACTGAGCCGAGACCACCTGTTTGTCAGGACTCTGAACCCGGGGCCCAAGATTTCGGTTCGAGTTCGTAAAGTTGCACCCGAGCAGAGTGATTTCCCTCGCCTCGGCGACACCGTGGATGACCTCCCAAGACCGCACGCCATCGTGCTCAAGCATTACCCCGGGCTGAGGCGAGGAGAAGATCCGGTCTTCGAATGTACCGATCAACGTCAACCTCACACCGCCATCGCGGTCGTAGCGGAGCACGCCTGGCACCCGATCATCCGGCGCGTCAGGCAGCCACCACAGTCCGGACCACTCATGGGACTCAGCCAGATGCAGCGGTCCACTAGGCATGCGCTCTCCCCTACAAGACTGATGCCCCTGGAGTCCGGACTAGGAGGTCTGAATAGTCACCGGGGCGTACGCTGTCGATTCTAGCAGTGCCAGTTACTCAGCTTGCCACGGGCGTATATACATAACAGACCACACCGGCTTCTCGCACGGCAACCTGAGTAGCAGTTTTGTGACCTCGTAGCTCTAGGGCGTCACTCCGCCAACCTGCCCCCCCTCTTTAGCTTCGCCTCCTTCTCTGCAAGATGATCGAGAAGCACCTTACGTAGAACGATCTTCTGGTCCCGTGTCAACGGCTGCGAGGTGGCTCGAATCCTTCAAACATGTTCCTCTCGAGCCGCGTGGCCAAACACCTCATCGAGCTCAGAGACCCGGAGCCAAGTCTTAACCGTGTACCGCCCATCGCGATCCGTGGAGCCTTCTATGCGCGCCGTCAGAACCCCAGCCTTGGTCCGTCGGCGAATGGACTGAGGGCTGCACGACTCGCGCTCTGACGCCGCGGCAATGTCGATCCACTCATCTTCTGGCCCCATGCTCTACTTGCTCCTTCGCGTTGCCCAGATCCTGACGCGAATGCGATCACCCCGGGTTTTCGAATGTGGCTCATAGTCCGTGGAATCATGGTCATCGTAGCGAAATTGTTGAGATATGAGGGAGTCCGCGCACCGCATCGCATTCGGCGAGCATCTCCGCGAACTCCGCCAGGAGCGAGGCTGAGCGTCTCAGGAGGCCTTCGCTCACCACTTTGGTCTCGACCGCGCCTACATAAGCGGCCTGGAGCGTGGCCGCCGCAACCCCACGCTCGACATCATCGTCAAGTTCGCCCACGGGCTCGATGTCTCCCCATCGGAGCTCCTCAGACCTATTCCTTGAAAGCCGCCAGCTTCGTACGAATAGAAATCGCGGAAGCGCAGTGACTCCCGGGCTGCGATCGGCCCGTCCAAGCCGCACCCGGCTTGCACTAGTTAATGTTCACCGGGCCAGTACCTGTCACCACGGCAAATTGCCCCGTAGTTTCCCGCGTTCCTACCGTCGCTTTCGGCCCCGTGCACTGATGCGTATGTCGACACAGCAGGCACGAAACGTGGGACGGTCAGGAGAAGCTTGGTATTTACGCGTGCCGGAACCGGTGCGGTGAGTCGCGCCTTCATCATGGGGGCATGACACCGCACCTTGTCCTCACTCGTCTCGCTGAACTCCGCGATACGTTACTGGAGAGTACAGCACCCGAGGCGCGTCTCGAAGCCGAGGAGCGGCTCTTCCACGCGCTTTCAGTAGTCGCCGAGAGACACCGGCCTAACGAAGTCGAGGAGTACCGCCCGGCGAGCTTCGGTGACTCCTGCACAAGCCCCAAAGCGTTCAATCACCATCCGATCGGCGAGAGGTCCTGCGTCCACGCCGGAGTAATCGTTCGTTTGTAGTGCGCAACCTGTGGCGACGAGGACAACCAGGCCGTCGAGCAGCCGTGTGAAGAGTATCAATGCCTAATCGGTTCACCGGGCCTAGGTGACTGACTAGCCACGGTAATCCTCTGCACCCGGACGGGATAGCACCCCACCGGTGCAATGGCCCCTATGTCGACGGCAGCCCTAGCTTGTCGAAGAACGCCCGGTTCCTCTCCGTAGCCGCGTTCACAAGCCGGTCGAAGTTCACGACCTCGATGTACGCCTTGTTCGGTTCGTTGAATCCAAAGTAGCCGAGGCCATCGTGAGTCGGCCGCAAGTTCGCATACTCGCATCGACTGATCATCGTCGGCGTGAGATCGGCGACGATGTAGCAGAACGCCGGTGGGTCCTGGGACTTAGGAATCTGGCGGCCGGCTGCCGTTCGCACCCCGCCCTCCCGCACTCGCTTCACGTACTCGAGGCACTGCTGAATCGGATCTTTATCTTCGGTCGCGTCGTTGCGCATCGGTCGCTTGATCTCGACCACGACGATTGACGGTAGGGGTAGCGACTTGCCCTCGGCGGCGAGCACCGGCCGATCGGCAAGCCTCATCGAGAGTATGTCCGGCTCCTTCGTCGACTCCGAGCCCGTGATCGGTGTGCTCTTGAGCGTCTTGTCGGACGCCAGGTAGTCGTGGAACGCGAGACGCTCGTCGAGAATCCAGAGGTTTGAGGCATCGGTGCCGACCTCGTTCGAGTCCTTCCGCATCGGGAACAGCAGCGAGTGGATCGTCTCCTCGCGGCTGTACTTTCCGTGGTCGTCGGATCGGATCAGCTTGGAGAGCAAGTCGAGGATCTTGCGGCGACGGAACACATACGCGGCGAGGTCCGACTGGTTGATCTCGGTGACCTTGTCAAGGTATTCGGCGAGGCGCTCTTCGTAGTCTTCGAGCGGTGCGGAGCCGACCTCGGCGAACACGGCCTGTCCCTCGGCGATGGCGTCCGCCTCGAGCTTCTGCAGGCTGCGATGCAGCATGATCTCGAGGTCCTGGTCTTTGATCGTCGGATCGACAGTCACGCCCAGCGACTCGAGACGCGAGAGAACCGGACGATACCTCGGCGAGCGATTGCTCACGAAGTCGTTCACCCGCGCCTTACCCTCCTGGCGCGCGGCGCTGAGGGGCGTCGCAAGGATCCGCTCCACCTCCTTGAGCGCGGCCGCGCGGATGTCGTCCAGCGAAACGTCGTCGAGCAGTGACGCGCCGGCGACCCGATCCATGATGTCGAAGCCAGTACGGTCACTGCGAACGCGTGTGTCGAGAAAACCCGACGATAGGTAGCAGACGTAGGTAAATTCCGTGGCGTTCTCGTCCTTCAACCGACCATAGAGGCCGGGGACCTTACCAGTGAGATTCTCCTCCATCACCACGCGGCTGGCGGCGCACCAGTGGAGCCGTGGGCTCTGGTTGCGTGTTGACGACTTCAAGCAGAGGTTGACCATCTCGAACTTCTCACCCTTGACATCGATCGTGGTGGTCGGCATCTCTGAGTACACGAACTCGTGCATCAGGTCTTTCAGCGCGACGGAACTCTCACCATCGGACACCGTGATCTCGGGAGCGCCTCCCGGTCGAAGGAAGTACCAAATGCAGTGTTCGAAAATTTCGCGAGCGATTGCTTCGACAGTCTTCGCCGCGGCCTGCTGGTAGGACTCCTTGAAGCCGTCCAGGCGTACGACAGCGCCGGGTTCGGTGAGGCCTTCCGGCTCTCCGCCATGCTCGACCTCCCGGTCCATCGAGAACCGGAACCGACGACCGCAAAGCTCTCCGTCACTGTTCTTGTACGCGCTGCTGACGACAACCCTGTCGAACGCCTTCAGCCAGAGGAGGCGACCAACTCCCCGGCAGCCGAGCTCGGCCTTGTAGTCGGTGTCCAGAGTCTCAAAGGAGTCCATGTTCTCGGGGGTGAAACCCACGCCGTTGTCCTCGATGGCAAACCCTGTGATCGCCTTCTGCGGCGTACGGCCGGGTCCGGCCGGGCCGAGATCGAGCGAGTCCTGCAGCCTCCTGTCAATCCTGACGGCGATGCGTCCGTGTTCGACCGCGTCGCCAAATCGGTCATCGACGGCCTGTATGGCGTTGACGACCGCCTCGAGGAGAGGCAAGAGTGCGTGGCTCTTCGGCAGACTGGTGTTGCGAACTCGCCCTTTGAGTGACGTGGTCAGTGCCATGACGCTCTTCCTCTCTGTAGCTTCGACATCTTCACGCTAGCGGCGCGCACCGACATCGATTGCATCCGAGCTCACCGACGAGCCAGCTCCCCGAAGTCCGCCCGAAGGTTCTCCACGTGTTCCACCCGCTCGCTTTCCGGTCCATACTGGTAGCTGACCATCCGCACGCTCGTCCCCTCGGTGCGGTTGTAGAAGTACGTGGTGAACTGGGCGCTGCTCGGGGCGGCGCGCAGCTGAACGAAGTGGCCCAGGCGCAGCGGCGACTGCGAGCCGTCCCGGACAAGGTAAAGCTCGTCTTCGTACATGTGCTCGCCCACGGCGAACTCTCGAGCGGCGAACGGCGTGCGCGTTCCGACGGCGACCTCTGCGGTCTGGACGACGCTGTCGCGACGGTGCTTGGCGCTGCCCGGACGGACGAGCAGCAGCTGAGACCACACGTTCCCGAGGAGTCCGCGAAGCTCCCTGAGGTCCGAGACAAGCGAGTCGATCTGGGTTCTCAGCTCTTGCTCCGAGGTGTAGCCTGTGTGGCCAGACCACCGATTCCGCTTGCTGTTCAACTCGTTGAACTTCTTGACGACGTCCTTCGAGATCAACCGCTCGATTCCTGCGCGGCCGAGGTCGGCGAACGCCCGGCGGACGCGGGCCACGTCGTCGGCGTTGCCGTTCTCGAGCGCGCTGCGCAGGCTCTTCGAGGTCTTCTCGACGATGACCACCCAGGTGCCGAACGACGCCTTCTCGATGCCCAGATGATGCTCATGCAATGTCTCACGGATCGCCGCTTCGATCTCGCTACTACTACCAGGGTCGCTACGAGTCGCGGCGAGCAGGACGGTCGCGTGGAAAGTCACGATCGCCTCCCAGGCGTGGAGATAAGCGCGTTGCTTCTCCACCGCCGCTTGGGCCGACTCGGCGGTCCACAGCGCCGAGGCGATCGGGTACGGCAACTGTTCCAGCCACGCGGTCAGCGAGTCGTCGAATGCTCCCGCGATCTTGCTCACGACGTCGTCAGCACTTTCTGGGGCAGACCAGATGCTGGCTCGCTGAGTGCCGAGCTCCGCCTGGAACGAACCGAGCCGTTCATCCGCCGAGGCGAGGGCTAGTTGGACCCTGCGGTCCGGGAGCGGCAGGAGGAGTTCGTCGGCCCACCTCATCAGCGAGTTAGCGTCCGACCCCAGAGCCCGGAATTGATGGCCCGAACTGGCGACTTCGATGGCGCGGAGCCGGCTGGCGACGCCCTGCTCCGAATTAAGCCACGCCGCAAGGAAGGGCAGGTAGACCACATCGCTGTCGAGTCGAACGGACAGCACACGTCCGCCGGTGTTTGTCTCCGAGCCGTCGGTGGTGACTCTACCGGCCCCGGTCGTCGGCACGAACAGTTGGTGTTCGTCGTCTCGGTCAACCGCGTCCAGCATCGCCTCAGGCTCTCGGGCGAGAAGGCTGCTCAGGCGGCATTCGGGCCAGCCCTTCGCGGCCATGTCTCGGAGCAGTTCGCGCGAGTCATCGCCGAAGATGCGGCTGGGGTCGAGGTCGACGATCTCGCGTGGTTCCTTGTCCAACTCGATGCCGGAGTCCGGGCCATAGCGAGTCTCCAGGAACTGACCGTCGATCGCCACGTCGTTATACGTGGTGACGCGCCACGACAGCCGGTTTCCTTCGTTCGTGGTGCGCGACAGGCGTGCATCCCTGCGCGTGAATTGCCTGGTGCTGATGGACCGATTGCGCGGGCCCGCCTTCTTCGTCCTTAGCGCGGATTCGAGCGTGTCGAACGTCTCGACTGGAATCGATCTGCGGCCGTGCTCCGTGGTGAACATCGTCTGTAGGTCCGCGATCATCGTCTTCCCCTTGCCGACGTCATCGGCTCTGTTGGAGAAGGTCAGGAGGTACAGGGGGATCCACGTGTCCGGTGCGAGGCCATCGGGGAGACGGGTGACCGACTCCAGCAGGCCGGCGTCGACGATCCGTTGCCGGACAGCACCGGTTGCTCCGCCGGAGCTCAGAGCGCCGGGGTTCACCAATGCCGCGACGCGCCCCCCGCCCTGCTCCGCCGGGCGCAGCTTCTCCAGCGCCAGAGAGATGAACAACCAGGTGCTATCGGAGCGCTGCGGGAGGCCGAATCCGAACTCGCCGACAGACTGCCGCGCTTCCACTGCCGCAGACGAGTGTCTCCAGTGCATGCCCCAGGGCGCGTCGACGATCACCAGATCGGCGCGGAAGCCCTCGAAGGCGTCGTGCACCAGCGTGTCCGCATGCGCGATCTCAGCGTCGCGGATCGTCTCGAACCGGCGAAGGCTTTCCGACACTGCAGCCTCGTTGATGTCCTGGCCGCGATACCGGACGTTAACTCCCGAGGACTGCAGAGCGTCGACCAAGAGGTATCCGGCGAACCCCAATCCGGCCGCAGGATCCCAGACGTCGACAGTCGCGAGGCTCGGATCTAGGCGGCTGAGGGCGCCGATGGCAAGCGCTCGTGCCAAGGACTCACTCGTCGTGTGCTCCAGGCCGACCAGACCGCGGTTCCTGTCGGAGTACGGCACCGAGTCAGAGTTTTGAAGAACCGCGCTGATCGCCGGATGTGGAGCCTTCTTCGTCGCCATCCCGATCACTCGCCCTCGACGGAGGACTCTGCGGCACCCGGAGCTGTCTCGTCAATCGTCCGCATCCGACGCGACCGGTAGAGGAATTGCCCGATAAGGCGGATGAATTCATCGGCCCGGTCGCTCTCACCGGTGAGCGCTCCGGTGAGTTTCCCGAACGCGCCCTCGTTGAGCACAGCGGCGTCGGTGAGGGTCTCGCGCAACTCGGGCGAGGCCATAAACTGGTCCAGGGCATTGTGATCGATCTGGTCAGCGATGCGGGGGTCTTCCTCGGCCATGCCGGCCGCGGCGACGACGAACCCTTCGATCTGCGGGTCGGCGAACTCGGCCCCAAAGAGGGCGTTGATGCGATCGACGATCTCCGACAACAGTTCTTGCTGCGGGTCCTTCCCGATGACTCTAGAACCGATGCCGGTGATGCCAGGTAGCGGCGGGGTGTCCTGGTCGCCTGACAAGCCGATGTTCGCCTTGCCCTGGTCGATCTGACGGACCCGGCGCAGCTCGAGCCCGGATACGTCGACGTCAACGCTCTGCTCCTCGCCGGGCAACAGTCTCGTGAGCTGACGGAGAAACTCTGCGAGCTTCTCCAAATCACTGGTGCCGTAGTCGACCACCTGGGACATGAAGTCATACAGACGTACATACGAACCACAGTCCTTCCGGAAGGTCCGCAGATCGTCGAGCGCCTGTGAGTCCTGCTGTGCGTGCGCCTCGGTCCACCGGTTCACGAACTCATCCCGGGCTGGCGTCACCGCGGCAGCCAGTCGGGCATGCGACTGCTTCGGGACCCACCACGCCTCGGCGTACTGCTCGACGTCGGCAGGCGTGTAGATGCGCGCCTGCGCGAGCTTCGTCGCGAGCCTGTGCACGAGGTTCGGATCCGTACCCGTCTCGACGTGCGCCTCGAGGTAGTACGTGAGGAAGGCTTCCTGGATCTCCTCGGGGTCGTTAACGAAGTCGAGGACGAAGGTGCGGTCCTTCACCTCACCGGAGGGCGCACGGTAGGTGCGATTGAGCCGGGACAGGGTCTGGACCGCGTGCACGTCGGGGAGCTTCTTGTCGACGTACATCGCGCACAGCAAGGGTTGGTCGAAACCCGTCTGGAACTTGTCGGCGACGAGCATGAGCCGGTAATTCGGGCGGCGGAACTCCTTCGCGAGGTCGGAACCGAGCCCGGGGTTCATCGTCGCCTCAGTGGCGTCCTCCAGGCCGTAGTTCTCGTCACTGATCTTCCCGGAGAACGCCACGATCGACTGGTACCCGTACCCCTTCTCGGCGAGGTACTTGTCGGTCTCGATCTTGTACCGCACCGCAGCCTGGCGAGAATCCGTGACGACCATGGCCTTGGCATGCCCGTCGAGCAGGTGCGCGACGTTGGCCCGGAAGTGTTCGACGATGATCTCGACCTTCTGCCCGACGTTCGTCGGGTGCAGCTTCGCGAACCTTATGATCTTGCGCGTGGCGGCTTTCGGGTCGACGAGTCGATCCCCGTCCTCACCGTGGGAGAGCTCGGTGACGAGGCCCTTCTCACCGCGCCGCTCGATCTCGAAGGCGGTCTTGTAGGTCTGGTAACCGCGCAAAACGTCGAGGATGAAGCCCTCCTCGATGGCCTGCCTCATCGGATACACGTCGAACGAGACGGGTTTGCCCTCGTCGTTCTCCCGCCCGAAGAGCTGTTTGGTCTTCGCCTTCGGTGTCGCGGTGAACGCCAGGAGCGACACGTTCCGAGCACCCGCACGCGCAGCGGTCTCGGCAGCGATCTGCTGCTCGCGGGCGAGGTCGGCTTCGACGGTCTGGTTGATGACGTCCTGGCTGTCGAGTTCCTCCTCATCGGTGAACTGACCACCGTCGGTGAGGACCTTCTTGAGATCGCCCGCGGTCTTACCCGACTGTGAGGTGTGGGCCTCGTCGACGATCACCGCGAAGTTCTTGTGCCCGAGGGTCGTGTCGAGAAGATCCTTCACGTAGGGGAAGGTCTGAATGGTGACGACGACGATGAGTGCCGACCCGGTGAGAGCGTCCAGCAGCGCCCGGGACTTGGAGCCACCGGAACGACGCACTGCTGTGGAGTCGATGACGGCGACGGTGCCGACGGTGTCATCGACCTGCTCGACAGCCTGCTGCAGCTGAGCGTCGAGGACACGCCGGTCGGAGACGATGAGGACCTTGTCGAAGACCTTCTCGTTCGAGGTGTCGTGGAGGCGGGCGAGGCGGTGTGCGGTCCACGCGATCGTGTTCGTCTTGCCCGAGCCGGCGGAGTGTTCGATCAGATATCGGTACCCGGGGCCCTCCTCGGTGATCGTCTCCACAAGCTTCTTCACCGCACGCCACTGGTGGTAGCGCGGGAACATGAGCGCGGTGGAGCGTTTGATCTTCCCCGTAGCCGGGTCCTCGTTGACCTCGGTCCTGAGGAACATCTGCGAGCCGAGCACCGCCAACAGGTTTTCGCGCTGGAGGACTTCCTCCCACAGGTAGGACGTCGCAGCACCGTCCGGATTCGACGGGTTGCCGGCCGCCCCGGTGTCCTCGTGACCGCGGTTGAACGGCAAGAAGTACGTCTTCTCCCCCGCGAGCTTCGTGGTCATATGCACCTGGTCGTCATCGACCGCGAAGTGCACGAGCGCGCGGGTGCCAAACCCTAGCAGCGGCTGGCCGGCCGGATCACGGTCCTTCCGATACTGGGTGACCGCCGAACGCCACTCCTGCTTGAAGAAGGATTTGAGCTCGCAGGTCGCTACAGGAAGACCATTGACGAAGAAGACGAGGTCGATCGACCGCGAGTCACCACGTTTGGATGAGAAGTGGACCTGCCGGACTACACGCAGCCGCACCTTGCGGTAGTTCTCCGTGACAGCCTTATTGAGCGTGGTGGCCGGTTTGAACTGGCACATGCGCAGGTGCGCCGTCGCTCCGCAGGTGTGGGAGAACTTCCGGCGCAGGACGTTGAGCGTGCCACCGCCGGAACTCATGGGCATATCGAGGTGGGTAACGAGGGAGTTCAACAGCGCCTCGCGATCCGCGGCTTCCGCGCCGGTGCCAACGCGCACGACCTTGGCGTACTCGTCTGGCTGGGTCTCTTGCAACCACCAGTGCACGTCCTCGGGCCAGATCGCCCGTTCGACGTCGTAGCCGGTGTCCGTCTCGCTGTACTCCCAACCGTGAACCGCGAGGTACTCGGCGATCTCGGTCTCGAACGCAGCCTCGCGTGTACCGTCCGGTGCTGCCATGGTTTAGCTCGCTTTCCGTGCTGTGCGTACGTCGATCTGCCCCGTCACCGCCGCCGTGATGAGCGCCGAGCGACGCTCCTTGGCCAGGGCGATATGTTCTTCCGATTTGGCGATCAGGACGTCGATCTGAGCAGTCTGCTCCTCGATGTGCTCGACGATCGCACGCTGCTCATCGATCGGCGGGATCGGTAGGGGCAGGTTGTCGAGGTCGTTCTGCTTGATCCGGCGGTCGAACGTCGTGTTGGACCGGGTGTACAGCTTGTACTGGTCGAAGTAGGGCGCGGAGCGGAGCACCGCATGCAGGTACCGGGGGTTCAGCGCTGTGTCGATCTCGAACACGCGGTAGTCAGGGCTGACGGCTCCCCGCTTATCCGAGACTCCGATCGCACCGCCGATCAACCACATCGGGTTGACGACGAGATCGCTCGGCCGCGCCACGAAGTATCGAGGGATAGACACGTCGGAAGCGTTCTGCTGGATGGCCATGGTCGAACGATCGATCAGATGGCCCTTGACCGTCAGCGACAGCATCATCTCGGTCCCTGTGACGTTGCGCTCCTCCCGCGCCAGGCAAACCGTCTTAAAGCGCTCCATACGCCACGAGCATGGTGATCGCGCGAGCCAAGGCTCGACGGCCAGCGAGCTCCCCCACCGCGAGAAGTCGTGCTCGCCCCCTTCTTCGCCCTGGAGGCCCATCAGTGCAGCGGTCGTGATGACCGTGAGACGGCGCTCCTCGAGATGACGGATGAGTTCCTCCTGCTTGGCCACGAGCGCGTCGATTTGGGCCGTCTCGTGGTCCAGGTAGTCGGCGATGGCATGTTGCTCGTCAACATGCGGGAGTTGGAGATCCAGCGACATCAGGTCAGTGGCTGTGATCGCTGGATAGGACACACCGACGCTGTTCGCTACGACCTTGTCGACGAACTCGTCGCCCTGGAGCACGTAAGCAAAGAACCGCCGGGAGATGCCCGCCCGCGGGTGCAACACCGCGAAACCTGTCGAAAAGACCAGTTTCTCGTCCGTCTCGGGAACCGTCGCTACCGCGCGCAGATACGTCCGAACTGTGGAGATGACAATGTCACCCGGTTCTGCCAATCTGCGCGCACGGGATGGGGCGTCGCCGAATCGAGTTGTGTCATCGGGGATGTCCATCGTGCCTTGTCCAACGGCACCGATGTCGACGTACTTGAATGTGCGGTCATCACACGTCGACTCCGAAAGCACATGTCTGTTGCAATCGGCGACGTACTTGAGGCGCGACCGTTCCCATACCGCCGGGCTCACGACTCCACCTCGCGCAGCAACGTCATGATCTCGCCGACGACCCTCTCGAGGTCGGCGTCGATCTCGTCGAGCGGCCTAGGCGGATCGTAGGTGTAGAAGTGTCGGGTAAATGGAATCTCGTAGCCCGTCTTCGTCTTTTCCCAATCGACCCAGGCGTCGTGGACGTAGGGCTTCACCTCGGCGTCGAAGTATGCCTCAACGGTCTCGCGGAGCGCCTCGTGCGTCTTCGGGTGACCACCCCACCCGAACGGCACGTTCTCGGTGTCACGCAGCGCCGGGTCGGGCTCGAGATCGCCCTTGTTCTTCCCCGAGATCGCACGGCAGTAGTCGGCGGTCTCGTCATGGACACCGATTGTCTGCCAGAGCTTCTTGCGCTGGGCTGCGGAGAGATCGACGCCACGGCTCTTGACGTGACCACCAAGCTCTTTGTTGAACTTCTCACGGTTGAGGTAGACCTCGTCACCGAAGGACGCGAGCGCCTCGGCGAGACCCTCGACGTTCGCGAGGGTCTTCTGCTGGGAAACGGCAGCGATCGCTTCCGGAGTGCACTGGAAACGAAGCTGCAGCGGGCGCTCGACAGTGACTGTCCAGTACGCGAAGTCGCGGTTCGAGAAGGTCTTGACGGGCACCTGCACGTCGGCGTCCTCGTCTTGCGTGCCGGCGAAGGCACGCACGATGTCCTCGCGGTTCTGACCCGAGATCTCCATGCGCTTGTTGCCAATCGACTTGCGCATCTTCGTACCCAGCGCGGTGGCGTCGATGAGCCGAACGGTGCCTCGGCGTTCGTCGGACTTCGAGTTCGTGAGGATCCACAGGTAGGTGGCGATATCGGTGTTGTAGAACATGTCGTTCGGCAGTGCGACGATCGCCTCGACGAGGTCGTTCTCGAGCATGTGGCCACGGATCTCGGATGGGCCGGAGCCCGCACCGCCGTTGAATAGTGGAGAACCGTTGAGGACGATGCCGGCGCGGCCTCCGCGTCCTGTCTCATCGACGTCACGCATCTTCGCCGCCACATGCAGCAGAAACAGCATCGCGGCGTCACCGACACCAGGCAGGCCCGGCGCGAACCGTCCCTGGCCACCCCGGGCGTGCTCGTTCTTCACCTCTGCCTCGACGGCTTTCCAGTCGGTTCCGAAGGGTGGATTGGAGAGCACGTAGTCGAAGCGACGGTCCTCGAACCGGTCCTCGAAGAGGGTGTCGCCCTGCCGTACGTTGCTCGGGTCCTGGCCCTTGATGAGCAGGTCGGCTTTGCAGATCGCGTAGGTTCGGGAGTTGATCTCCTGCCCGAACAGCGCAATGGATGCGTCCGGGTTGAGGCTGTGCAGGTGCTCGTCGGCGACGGTGAGCATGCCGCCGGTGCCGACTGTCGGGTCGTAGATCGACCGGACCGTGCCGCGGTCGCGCAGCGCCTCGGTGTCCTCGGCATAGACGAGGTCGACGAGGAGCCGGACGACGTCACGGGGAGTGTAGAACTGACCGGCACCATTGTTGGCCGACTCGGCAAACCTGTAGATCAGGTTCTCGAACAGGTCACCCATGTCAGCGTTGGACACACCTTCAGGTGACAGATCGATCTTCTCGAAGTGGTGGACGACCTGTGCTAACCGATTGCGTTCTTCGAGCAACTTGATGACGTTCTCGAAGCCGAAGGACTTGAAGACGTCCAGGTTCGCTGAGAACCCGCTCACGTAGTCGATGAGGTTTTCGGCGAGGTTGTCGGGGTCCTGCAGCGCCTTCTCGAGCGTGTAGTCGCTCGTGGTCCAGAAGGAAAGACCTGCGTTGTCCTCGGTGCGCGTGCGGATCTTCAGGTGCGTGCGGCGCTGCTGCTCCCCGCTGTACTGCGCAACGACCTCTGCCATGACCTCACGGTGCGGCTCCATAACGCATTCGAGGCGGCGGAGCACGGTGAAGGGGAGGATGACGGAGCCGTACTCGGACTCTGCGTAAGGTCCGCGCAGAGTGTCGGCGACACTCCACACGAAGTTGGACAGGACTGACACGGCAGGCGATTCTCCTTATATTTGAGATAGAGCGACGATGTGACCTGATCATATCGATCCAATCGCGCGCAACCGGGTTCCGACGCGTCGAGACCGCGCTCCACGCGAAGCCCTCGCGCACTGAAACACATGCGCAACTCACTGCCCGGAGCGCTCGTTCGAATCTTGGGACACCCACAAGTCTCGATTCAACTCGCTGGATGTACATGCTCGAACGTAAGAAGAGAGTTTCTTCCCACTATGCACTCATGTACGACGGGTCGAGACCGTTGTCCCTTGCTCAGGGACCGAGCAAACAGCCATGCTCCGCAGGAACTCGGAATCAGCGTTTCCGCTGGCAGGACGGGCAGAAGTGGCTCGAGCGATTCTGGAATTGCGTCCGCACGAGGGCACGATTGCACCGTGGGCATGGGGTGCCGTGCTTGCCGTAGGCCTTCAGTGACCGAGCGAAATAGCCGCTTCGGCCATCGACGTTCACGTATAGCGCATCGAAGCTCGTTCCGCCCACCTCGAGGGCGCGCTGCATGACTTCACGGCACGCCCGCAGAAGCTCCTTGACCTTTCGACTCGAGATTCCGATCGCGGGGCGCGCGAAATGCAGCCGCGCCTCCCATAGGCCCTCGTCAGCGTAGATATTCCCGATCCCGCTGAGGGTGCTTTGATCCAGGATGACGGATTTGATGGGGGCCGTGCGCCTACGGATCCGGCGCACGAGGAGCTCTTCATCGAGACAAGGATCGAGCAGGTCACGGGCAATATGCGCCGCGCTTTGCGGAATGAGCGGAAGATCGGTGCCCTCGCCCCCTGCACGAGCATCGGCCGTACCGATCAGCGGGCTTACGTGCATCCCGCCAAAAATCCGCTGATCCACAAAATCGATGCGCGCACCGCCCTCCATGTGAAGGCGAATGCGTAGGTGGGTCGCGGGATCTGGCGCGGGTCCCTCGCTCACGTGCGGTTCCGACGTTTGACTCGCCCCGCGCACTTCCCCGTCGCGAACACGAAGCTGGCCGCTCATGCCCAGATGCATGACGAGCGCTTCGCCGTGCGCTGAAGGAATCGAAGGAGCGTAGCCGGCGTCGGATAGCGGCGCCCACAGGAACTTTCCTCGCCTCGCAACCGAGCGAATGCGGCGCCCCTCAAGCTGCCGCACGAAACTTTCCGCGCCGCCAGAGTGGCGTTTGAGCGAGCGTGCATCGAGCACCTCGACGCGTTCGATCACGCGCGAGGCCATGTACGGCTCGAGGCCTCGACGAACGACCTCAACCTCGGGAAGCTCGGGCACCGCGGGCCTGCCTTACTCTTCGAACATCGTGAATGTCTCGCCGCGTGCGCTGTAGTACGCGAGGACGGCCCTGCGGGCGGCCTCCATCTCGGCCCCCTTCTTGCTCGTGCCTTCGCCCGTCCCCGCGAGGGTGTCGCCAACGCTCACGTGCGCGCAGAAGTGTTCGGTATCGCCCGCTGTCCATTCCTCGTACGTGTAGGCGGGGACAGCGCCAAGAAGTGCGCCGATCTCCTGCAGCCGCGACTTGTAGTCGAATGCGCCGAGCATGAACGTGTCGTCGTCGAGGATCGGAGAGAGGAGGTCGAGCACGAATACGCGGGCCGCTTCGGCGCCGAGGCTCAGGTGCACGGCTCCGATAATCGCTTCGACGGCATCCTCGAGCACGGAATCTCGGTCGCGCCCTCCCGTAAGGGACTCACCCTTGCCGAGCTTGAGGTAGGCGCCGAGGTTGTGCAGGCGCGCGATGTGCGAGAGGGCGCGCGTGCTCACGACGGTCGAGCGGCGTCGGGAAAGAGAGCCCTGGGATGCGTCCGGGTAGGTGCGGTACAGGTGGTCGGCGACGGCGAGGCTCAGCACCGCGTCGCCGAGGTACTCGAGGCGTTCATTCTGTGGGCACTCGTCGTTTTCGAAACTGTAGGAGCGGTGGGTGAGCGCGAGGTCGAGCAGGTCGGGATCGAGCTCGCCCTTCAGCGGGAGCGAAGCCAACAGACCGCTGCGATCCTCGAGGTGCGGGATAGGTTGCCGTTTGCGCTTACGGCTCACTTCTCCTCACCCTCGCGATCGTCGTCCTGCTCGAGCAGTCCGGCGAGCGCCGCAAAACGCGGGTCGTAGATGACATGCTCGTGGTCGGGATCGTCTTCCATACGCATGCCGCACTGAGAGCACAGGCCCGGGCAGTCTTCGCGGCACAAAGGTTGGTAGGGCGCGGCCATCGCAAAAGCGTCGTGAACGAGAGGGCCGAGGTCGATCACATCGCCCTCGAGTACGGGGACGTCCTCGTCTTCGAGCTCGGCCGGGACCTTCTCGGGGTAGCTAAACAGTTCGTCGAAGCGCACGTCGAGGTGGTCGTCAACCGGGTCGAGGCAGCGCGAGCACTCGGCGTGGACGTCCGCGCTTGCCGTCCCGGTCACGTAGATGCCTTCATCGACCGATTCGAGGCTTGCCTCGACCGTGATGTCGTCGCCGGGCCTTACGGCAAATTCGGGATCGCCCACGGGCTGCGTGGAGGTTGCTGCCCGCGAAATGGTGCGCTGCGAGCCAATTTTATGGATGAGATCGATCGCGTCGATCTCAAGATCGAGCCCCGCGTTGAAGGGCTTTTCAGCCTGAGCGTCCTTCTTTCGAGTGCGCGGGGTGCTCTTGCCCTTCGCGTCGGTCATGATTGCTCCTTTGAGTCTACGGCTGGTGTGGTGCATGCAGCGGCGAGGGCGCGCGTTGACGCATCCGGAAGATAAAGGCTCACGTCACCGCCAAGCGAGAAAATCTCTCGCACGAGTGAGCTCGAGACGTGCGCGAGAGCGGGATCCGTCAGGAGAAAGAGCGTGTCCAGCCCGCCGAGGTCCATATTGGCCCGCGCCATGGGTTCCTCGTACGCGAGGTCCTGGGCGTTTCGTATTCCTTTGACGAGGTGGGTTGCGCCGAGTTTCTTCGCGCCTTCGACAAGGAGGCCACCCGGCAGCGTGTCAACACTCGCTCTATCGGCAAGGCCCTCGCGGGCAAGCGTCTCACGAATAGCTTCGCAGCGCGCGTCTAAGGGGATGCGCGCGCTCTTATGGGGGTTATGGGCGACTGCCACGATCACGCGGTCGCTGAGCGCATACGCGCGCCTCACGAGATCGAGGTGCCCGAGAGTGAACGGATCGAATGACCCCGGGATAAGGGCGGTGAGCATGCGTTAAGCCTACCGGCTTGCCTCCGTGATCGCTGGATCGAGGTAGGTGAAGTATTCGACTCTCGTGTCCCCGAAATCTCGCGCTCCCTCGTCAACGAAATAGGAGGGTAGCGGAGTTTTTTCGCTTCGCGCGGAGCGTTCGAGCACGATAGTCGCCTCATCGGAAAGCTGGCCGGCTGCACCGAGGCCGGTCACGAGGCGCGCAAGCTCCTCGGTCGCAACGGCGTAGGGCGGGTCGGCGCACACGAGCGTAAAGGGGGCCTCCCGGCGGGGTCCGACGCTTGCCTGGCCACACTCGACCCTCAGGCTTTCGTCGAGGCCAAGCGCTCGGGCGGCCTCGCCGATGGCTTTTGCCGTGGGGCGATGCGCCTCGACGAGGACGGCGAAGTCCGCGCCTCGCGATAGTGCCTCGAAGGCGAGCGCGCCGGTTCCGGCGTAGAGGTCGAGAACCGTCGAGCCGCGCACGGCGCCCCACGAGTCGAGCCTTGAGAAAACTGCTTCGCGCACGCGATCACTCGTGGGCCGGGTGCGGTTCGTGGGAGGTGACGGCACGGTGCGTCCGCCGAGTCGTCCGGCGATAATGCGGGGCACGGTCAGCTCCTTTCGAGGTTGTCGACGCCGCGAGCACTGTGGCGCGCAATCGCGGCATCGAGGGCATCGTGTTCGCTCGCGGACGGCGCCTCGAGGCTACTTGTCGTAAGCGCCCCTCGAGACAGGGCTTCGGTCACGAGAGCGTCTTCGCGGGCCTCAAGGATCATACGCGCGTCGCGGCCCACGTCGAGGAATCGCACGGCTACGGACGTTCCCGATTGAATATCGCCGACGAGGTCGCCGCCGCCGCGACGCTCGAGATCCAGCTCGGCGAGAGCAAATCCGTCAGTGGTGGAGGCAAGTTCTACGAGCCCGTCGTGCTGCGCGCTCTGGCGAGGGAACCGCGTGGCAAAGAACGCGATTCCCGGATGCGCGCCTCGACCAATACGGCCGCGGAGCTGGTGAAGTTGGGCGAGGCCGAAGCGCTCGGCATCAAGCACGAGCATGACGCTCGCATTCGGCACATCGACTCCCACTTCGATCACGGTCGTCGCCACGAGCACGTCAATGTCACCGGCGGCAAACGCCTCCATGCGCTCGCGTTTAATGTCGCTTGGAAGCCGGCCGTGCAATTCCTCGATGCGAAGCGCGTCAAAGCCCGGTTTCGCCCGCAGCATCTCGAGCGTGTGAGTGACCGCATGGAGCGGGCGTTCGCTCCCGAACGGATCCGCGGGGGAAGCGGCCTGCGCTGGATCCTCCGGATCAATGCGCGGACACACGACGAATGCCTGGCGGCCGGCGTGGACTTCCTCGAGGACGCGCTCCCACATGCGCTCGCGCCACGCGGTATCGCCCAGGGGAACGACAAATGACGACACCTCGGCCCCCTCGCGGGGTCGCCCCTCGAGCGTGAGCAAATCGAGATCACCGACGAGGGCGAGCGCAGCCGATCGAGGGATCGGGGTCGCGGTCATCACCATCATGTGCGGGCGCAAGTCGCCGGGTCCCTTGGACCGCAGTTGGCGGCGGTGATCCACGCCGAAGCGATGCTGTTCATCGATAATCACGAGGCCGAGCTTCAAAAAGTCGACGCTCTCGGTCAGCAGCGCGTGTGTTCCCACGGCGATCCCGGCCTCGCCACTCATGAGATCGAGAAGGCTCTCGCGTCGCTCGGAGGCCTTCTGGGCGCCGACGAGCAGACGAACGCGAGTCGCCGACTCGTGCGCATCAAGGTGACCGCGGCGCGCAAGGTCGCCAAGCATCGACGTGATGGTCGAGTAATGCTGCCGTGCCAGCACTTCCGTCGGGGCGAGAAGCACGGCTTGGAAACCGGAATCGACGGCGCGCGCCATCGCGCGCAGCGCCACCACGGTTTTTCCCGAGCCCACGTCTCCCTGGAGCAGGAGCGACGTGGGGTGGGGTGCAGCAATCCTCTCGGCGATCTGCTCCCCCACGTCCTTCTGTGACGAGGTCAAGGTGAACGGCAGCCGCCCATCGAGTGCCCGGCTGAGGTCCCCGTAGGTCCCGAGCTGCGGGGCGGCGTCCTGAACGTCTTGTGCTCGGCGCCTGGCGAAAATCGACTGGATGACAAAAGCCTCTTCGAAGCGGAAATACCGCAGGGCGCATTCGACCTCCGTTTGGTCGTGAGGCGCATGGAGCATCCTCGCCGCCTCAGCGATCGTGGGCAGGTCGCGCTCACGCCTAATCGCGGCAGGAATGACGTCGCGCAGCTCGTCGACGTGCCGCAGCACTTTTGTCAATAGCGAGCGCATGAGCTTCTGCGTCGCTGCACCGCGAAGTGGATACACGGGAGCAGGCTCGAGCGCAGCGGCGACCGCCCGGGCCTCCTCCGGCGAGGGGTCGCTTGCAAGCAGAAGGTAGTCGGGGTGCGCGATCTGGTTTTCCCCCCGAAAACGCGAAACCGTTCCGCTCACAAGCACGCGCGTGCCCTCGCGCAGCCTGCTCATGTGCCAGTTGACGAGGTGCGCCTTGAAAAGAAAGAACGTGAGTTGGATGCTTTCGCCCTCGTCGTCGCACACGCGCACATCAAGGAGGGTGCCCTTGCGATTCTTCATCGCGCGCTCACGCACGCGTTCGACGGTCGCGATGACGGAGATGTCGTCGCCCTCGCTCAAATGGCGCAGGTCGCGCAAGGGACCGGGCGAGGCATAGCGGCGTGGCGGAATGCGCACGAGGTCCTCGACATCCCCCGCACCCAGTGCGCGCGCGGCGGTGGTTTCCTTGGGAGTCAAGAGACCCGCGGGGAAACCGTCGGCCTTCGCCTTCACCACGCTCGCTCCTTTCGCCCCGCCATCACTGACGGCATTCTTTCACGACCGAAGTCGCGATGTGGCTGACTACACAGGGGTTATGGAGGAATCCCTATCGCTCTTCGCGCGCGAGTGGGCTATGCTTTTGGGGTTGCCCAGCGCCACGCGGCTCGATCCGCTGCATGAGCCTCGGCGCACAAGATCAAGTACGTTAGCGATTATTCAGGAGAACACCGTGGCTTCCAAGTGTGACATTTGCGCCAAGGGCCCGAGCTTCGGCAAGAGCGTTTCCCACTCGCACCGTCGCACCTCGCGCCGCTGGAGCCCCAACATCCAGTCCGTGCGCACCGTGATCGGCGGCACCTCAAAGCGCCTCAACGTGTGCACCTCGTGCCTCAAGGCCGGCAAGGTTCAGCGCGCCGCCTGAGCATCCGGGCACTGCCCGAGCGAAAGCTTAGTAAAAGGACCTCCCCTCGGGGAGGTCCTTTTCGCATGCCCGGAAGACATCCGCAGTGGCACCACACACGAGGTACCCGGGGAAGTCCCACCGAGGTTGCTTTACGTGCCTTCGCCCTTCACCGAGATGGCAACGGCGAATCCAGGGTCATCGCTCGCCGGGCGTAAATCCCACGTCGAAAACACCTGGGGGACCTCGAAGCCCGCGGCAGCAGCATCCGCCACATAGCTCTCGAGCGAATACCCGCGGCCCGTTCCAAAACCGGTAACAAGGCGACCTCCCGGACGCAGGAGCCTTGCGAAGTTCTCGAGCACGCGGCGCCTATCGCTTTCGGCAACAAACGTGACAACATTGCCCGCCGCGACAACCACGTCGAATGTACCGAGTGAGTCCTCACCGAGAATCGCGCACGCCGCGGCAAGGTCGCCTGTAATCCAGCGGGGACCTGGCGAGGTACGCTCCGCATAGGCGACGAGGGTTGGGTCAAGGTCGATCCCCACAACGTCGTGGCCGCGACGAGCAAGCTCTGCACCGACGCGCCCGGTTCCACTCCCGGCATCGAGCACGAGGGCCCCGCGAGGCGCGAGTGCATCGATAAGTCGCGCTTCCCCATCGATGTCCTTGCCTTCGGCGCGCATCCGCTCCCAGCGCTCGATGTACCACTGGGAGTGGCCCGGATTGCGTTCGAGGTTGCGCGTCCACTGCGATTTCCCGGGAGAACCGGGCGTGGGATTCATGGGCATGATCGGCATAGAAGGCATCCATCCACCCTAAACGGAAAAATGGTCCCAGCCGTACATGGCGAGTGGCACGCCGTCGAGACGCACGTCGCCATCGCCCTCGGCAGCGCGCACGCACCCAATCTCCCGGAATGCGGCACGCACCTGAGCGTTTTCGTCCCACACCGAGCGAGGGAACGTCGCGAGCATGAGGTGTTCCTCCCCTGAGCCCAGGACCCACTCCATGGGATCGACGCCAAACACCCTGGCAAGCGGCGCGAGAAGCGCGCGATCACTCTCAAGCGCAGCCCGCGATAGATCGAGGTTTACCCCACTTGCGCGAGCGATTCGGCTCGCATCCCTCACGAGTCCATCGGAGATATCGATCATCGCGCTTGCCGAACGCCCCGCGCCCCACCCCGCTGTGAGGTCGGGTTCGGGCGCGAGGTGCCACGAGAGTGCACGGTCCGCAATGCTCGCGACGCCTTTGCCCCGAGACTCGAGGTCGGGCAGGGTGGCGTCGGACTTCCCGAGTACCTGAGCGAGCCCCGCGCTGCTGAGCCCGAGTACCTCCCCGCCGACCGCAAGAACATCCCCATCTGTCGCGCCAGAGCGCATGACTGCCGTACCCGGCCGCGCAAGTTCGCCGATCGCCGTGATCGAAACCGTGAGCTCGCGAGCGGTGCCGAGGTCCCCGCCGATCACCGACGCGCCGAGCGGGTGCGCCTCGCGCGCAATGCCCTCGGCGATGCCCTCGAGTACCGCGATCGGTGTGTCTTTGCTCGCGAGAACGGTCGTCAGCAGCCAGCGCGGCTGCGCCCCCATCGAGGCGACATCCGCGAGGTTCTGCACGGCAGCCTTGCGGCCGATGCTCACGGGATCGGAAATACCGAGAATGAAGTCGTATCCCTCGACGATCGCATCGGTCGTGAACACCAGCTCCCCGGCGGCGCGAACAACGGCGCAGTCATCGCCCGGGCCCACGATGACCGCATCATCGCGATGCTGAAAAAACGGGACGATTCGCTCGAGGATCCCCGACTCACCAAGCTCGCCGAGGCTTGTCTCGTGCTGCCGCACTCAAATCCCTCGAAGCTTTCCTTCGAAGGTGATTTCTTTCGCGACCGTGCGATAGCCAAGGCGTTCGTTGACGGCATTCATATAGGTATTGGTGTGGTTCGTGTACGTGCGCAGCACATCGACTTTTGACTCAGTTTCGGTCAGGAGGCGATGCGTCATGAGCTTAAGCGCGAGGCCAAGGTTATGCCCGCGGTGCTCGGGCATGACCAGGGTGATGGCCTGCTCGCCAAGTCGCGAACCATCCTCGCGAAACATCACGTATGACGTCCCAGCAAACGTGCCGTTCGACGCGAGGGCGACCGCCGTAAGGCGGCGATAGCCACGTTCAGCGATCCTCGCTTCGATCGCTCGGACCCGCTCCTCGTCGTACTCGGGCTTCTCAAGCGAAGAATCCTCAGTCGGGGCATCCGCGACCATCTGATTCAGCAGCACACACCACTGCTCCATGTGCTCCTCAGGGATGTCCCCTTCCCAGGTAATGATGCGGTACTTGCCAAGGGAAGCTTCGACCTCGACGTGGAGGTCCTCGACGAGATCGCGATCGAGCGGGAGCGAAACCGTGCTCACGAACTCCGTGGCGACCTTCGCGAGGCCAAGCCGGGTCGCGATCCTTGAAGCCGGAAGCTCGTTTTCCGCCTGAGTTGAATCCACGTGGGTGAGCGCATAGCCGAAAGCCTTCGGACGCTCCTCGTGCTTCATGATGTCCCGAAGAGCATCCGTGAGCATCGTGCCAATGCCTTTGCCTCGCCACGCCGGGTACACCACGAGGTCGATCTCCTGCGTATCAGTGTTCTCAGCGAGAGGGAGCTGAAGCTCGGCGAGTCCGGCGATCATGCGCGCACCTTCAAGACTCTCAACCTCGGCCACGAGTTGATAGGAACGCTTCCGATCGGTGTCCGCGTGTTCAGCACGAAGCTCGGCGGGCGTGCGACGCTCGTGGGCGCCGCAAAACTCCTCGTCAAGAACGCGGTAGAGATCCCAATATTGCTTCAGCTCCGCGTCGCTCGATTGATCGAGGAATCGCACCGTGACATGCGGCCCTTCGGGGAAAAGCTGCTCGGTGCGGGGCGTCAGTGCGTACTTCTCGCTCATGGTCACCAAGATTATCAGCTTCCGTCCAGGCACTCACGATCAAGACAGAGAGTTAGGGTGGTGTTCATGATGCATACGCCCCCGGCCCAGCCCCTGGCATGCGCGCTGCGGCGCGCGCTTGGTATCTCGCTTGCGATCGGGAGCACCCTGACACTCGCTGCGTGCGGAGCCGTCGCCGTGCCCCCGCCCGAAGCCGACGCCACCAACCCCCGCTGCGCCGAGATCATCGTGTCACTTCCCGATACCCTTGTAGGCCTCGATCGCAGCGAAACCACGGCCCAATCAACGGCCGCATGGGGTCACGGCGACAGTACGATCGTGCTTCGCTGCGGTGTAACCCCTCCCCCGCCCACGACCGATCTGTGCACCACGATCGCCGCGCGCAACGGCAAGGAGATCGACTGGATCGTGAAAGAAGACGACAAGCGCAGGATCGTCCACATGACGACCTACGGGCGAGAACCGGCAATTGACATCACCGTGCCTCGCTCGGTCGCCCCCGACCAGCCGAGCGCCGCGGCCATCGAACTCGCGAGCCTCATTGCGCAGGTCCCTCAATCGGGTGGTCGCTGCCTCGCATTCGACGACGCGCAATAGCCCCTAGCGCAGCCCTACACCACGCTCAAGGGCGTTGTCGATCAGGTGAGAGATCAGGTCGGCGTAGGAAAGCCCCATGTTCTCCCACAGCACGGGGAACATCGAGATCTGGGTGAAGCCCGGCATTGTGTTGACCTCGTTGACGATCACCTCGCCCGCCCCGGTCACGAACACATCCACGCGCGCGAGCCCCTCGAGTTCGAGGGCTTCGAACGCACGCGCGGCTACCTCTCGCACTGCCGCCACGTACCGCTCGGGAATCGCCGCGGGGATATCGATCGTGACGGTGCCCTTACCGAAATACTTCGACTCGTAGTCATAAAACGCGAGGTCCTCGCCGATGACGACCTCACCCGGAAGACTCGTGCGCGGTGCCTGTCCATTCTCCCCCTGGAGAACGCCGCATTCCACCTCGCGCCCCTCGACACCCTGCTCGATGAGTACCTTCGGGTCGAAGCGGAAGGCTTCGTCAAGCGCCGCATCGAGCTGCTCGGGGGCGTCCACTTTCGTCACGCCGAAACTCGAACCCGCGCGCGCCGGTTTGACGAACAGCGGAAAGGAAAGGCTCGATGCGCGCTCGCGCACCGCCGCTCGAGGTTCACTCGCGCGCGCGACGACGCCGCGGGCAATGTTGAGACCCGCGCCTTCGAGAATGCGCTTCGTGAAGTCCTTATCCATCGAAGCTGCGGAGGCAAGCACGCCCGACCCGACATAGGGCACATCCCAGAGCTCGAATAGTCCTTGGATCGTGCCGTCCTCGCCGTAGGGCCCGTGCAAAAGAGGAAACACCGCGTCAATATGTGCGAGGTGCTCAATACGACCGCCGTCGCGCACGACGCGAAGCTCGACCTTTCCCTGCCCAAGTCGCGACTGCTGAAGGATGATTTCGTCACCCGAATCGGGCACGTGCGGGGCGAGCCCGTTCGTGATCTGCCATTGCTCAGGATCTCCCGTGACCTCGACAAAGCGGCCATCGCTCGTAACGCCGATGGGCACAACGTCAAAACGCGAGCGGTCAATCTGGCGCAAAATACCGCCGGCGGTCACGCATGAAATGCCGTGTTCGCTCGAACGGCCGCCGAAAATCAGCGCGATGGTGTGCACGTGGGCTCCTCTATTCGAATCGGACAGAACGCGAAAGAAGTGCGCTCGTCACTTCGGCAATATTACGCCCGCGATCAACGACATCGACGAGGGCACGGGTGATGGGCAGGTCCAGCTGCGAGCGCTCGGCAAGCTCTGCTACGGCGCGGGCGGTAGGGACGCCTTCGGCGGTTTGTCCGACGCTTGCTCTGGCCTCCTCCAGACTTTGACCTTCGCCAAGGGCCTTCCCCAGTCTGAAATTCCTCGAAAGCGGAGAGGCGCACGTCGCGACGAGGTCGCCCATCCCGGCGAGCCCAGCAAACGTGGGCGTTTCCGCACCGAGGGCAACGCCGAGCCGCGTAATTTCCGCGAGGCCGCGCGTAATGAGCGATGCGCGCGTGTTATCGCCGTAGCCGAGCCCGGCGGCGGCACCCACGGCGATCGCGATGACATTCTTCATCGCGCCCGCAACCTCGACGCCCGTCACATCGCGGCTCACGTAGGCGCGGAAATAGGGCGCCGCACACCACGAGGCCACTTCTCTGGCTGTTTCCTCGCTCGCTGAGGCGATAACCGAGGCGCACGGTTGCTCGCGGGCGATCTCCCGCGCGAGGTTCGGGCCCGACAGCACCGCGATGCGGCTCTCACTAATGCCGCCGGTTGTCGCAAGAATCTGTGACATGCGCTCGTCGCTGCCGCGCTCGATGCCTTTGATGAGCGAGACGACGGGCAGGTGGGCAATGGATGGCCAGGCCGCGAGATTCGCACGCAAGGACTGGGCGGGAACGGCGAGGACGATGCCACGTGCCCCTTGGATAACGTCCTCGGTATCGCTCGAAGCCCAGACGGAGGCGGGAAGCTTTAGACCGGGAACGTAGCTCTCGTTCTCGTGGTTGTCGTTGATCTGCGAAGCGAGTTCCGCTCGGCGCGCCCACAGGCGCACGCGATTGCCACCGCGCGCGAGCATGTGCGAGAAAACCGTGCCCCACGATCCTGCGCCGAGAACCGCGATGTGGCCCTCGCTCTCGCCCGCCCTACTTCGAGCGTTCACCGTTGCCTGAGGGGAGCTGCCGGTTGCGACGGATACCGCGCGTCAATCCCGCGCGACGCGCCCGAGGCGAGGTGAGACGCGCTGTTTCGCGCCGCCTGAGCGTGGCAGGGGCGCGTTTGGCGAGCGTGTGAATCGCCGATGCGTGCATCATTCGTCGCGGGCCAAAGGTGAGGCGACCGCGGATCGTACGGTACTTGACCGCGGTCGTGATCCGCACGAGCTCACCACCGGGCTCGACGGCAACGCCGATGCGGATCATGAGCGAGGGCGTGTCGTCGATAATGAGAGCCTCAGAGCCCACAACCTCGCTCACATAGCGTTCGCGTTCGGGCGGCGGCACGAGGTCGAAAAGGCGAATGGCCTCATCCCGTACGGCCCGGGCACCACGCGAGGTCAGCGTCGCGTTCTCATGAGAGAAAATCGCCTCGGCCCACACGCGCGGATCCGGTTCATCAACGCCCTTGGTTGGCACAATCACGACATCGCAATAGTCCGGAAGCGGAATATCGCGAAGTGCGAGAGACGTGTACCGCTCGTGCGACGCACCGGTCGCGTGCGTCGAGGGATTCTCTGTCACCGTTGGCTCCTTACCTCGAACGTTGATTCGTTCTCACTCTTCCCAGAAATCGGCACCGAGCTTCGTGAGCTTGTCCCTGAAGGATTCGTAGCCACGATCGATGAGGTCGATGCCGTGGATCTGCGAGACGCCGTCAGCCCCGAGTGCCGCGATCAGGTAGCTGAACCCGCCGCGCAGGTCCGGGACCGTGATCTCGGCACCCTCAAGCGGGCGCGGCCCGTTCACAACCGCCGAGTGATTGTAGTTGCGCTGACCGAAGCGGCAGCGGGAGCCGCCGAGGCACTCGCGATACACCTGGATCTGCGCGCCCATGTCATTGAGCGCGCTCGTGAAGCCAAGGCGATTCTCGTACACGGTCTCGTGGACGATCGAAATACCGTTGGCCTGAGTCAACAACACGACGAGGGGCTGTTGCCAGTCCGTCATGAAGCCAGGGTGGACGTCGGTCTCGATCGCTGCCGAGGAGAGGCCCTTACCCGTGTCGTAGAACCGAATCCCGTCATCGTGAATATCGACGCCGGCACCGATCTTGCGCAGCACGTTGAGGAAGGTGCCCATCGCCTTCTGCTCGGCCCCGCGGACGAATACGTCGCCGTGAGTCACGAGGGCAGCGCAGGCCCAGCTCGCCGCCTCGATGCGGTCGGGAATGCAGCGGTGACGGTAGCCATTGAGCTTCTCGACGCCCTCGATCACGATTGTGCGATCGGTACGCAGCGAAATGATCGCGCCCATCTTTTGCAAAACGGCGATGAGATCCTCGATCTCGGGCTCGACGGCCGCGTTCTCGAGTTCAGTGATGCCCTTCGCCCGTACTGCCGTGAGGAGCACCTGCTCGGTCGCACCAACACTCGGGTACTCGAGGCGGATTTTTGCACCACGAAGACCATCCGGTGCCGTGATGTAAATGCCGTGCTCGCGCTTATCAACACGCGCACCGAAATTGCGCAGCACGTCGAGGTGATAGTTGATCGGGCGCGTGCCGATGCGGCAACCGCCCAGATCGGGGATCACGGCCTCACCGAGGCGGTGCAAAAGCGGGCCGCAGAAGAGGATCGGGATGCGCGAGCTTCCCGCGTGAGCGTCGATGTCCGCCACGTGCGCACGCTCGACGTTCGACGGGTCCATGCGGAGGGTTCCCGCTTCCGTATCGCGCTCGATTTTTACGCCGTGCACGCGAAGAAGCTCGCTCACGATCCTCACATCACTGATGTCGGGGACACTCGTGAGGAAGCTTTCGGTCTCACCGAGAAGTGCGGCGACCATGGCCTTCGAGACCAGGTTCTTTGCACCGCGAACGGTGATCTCACCCTCGAGCGGCTTCCCGCCGCGCACATAGAAGCTTGAGGTCATAGTGGAGTTGATTCCTTTTCCGGGACGAGCCCACAGGTAACCGTCTCACCATACCGAACGGCGCTTTGAAAAGAACTGCACACGCGCCGGTGTACGCCGAGGGCGCAAAAGCTCCGCTACTGGGAGTCGACAGTGCGCGCGGGAAGCGTCTTCGGGAGCCAGGAGGGCCGACGCTTTTCAAACTCCGCGATGTCTGCTTCGTGCCGCATCGTGAGCCCAACGTCATCGAGGCCCTCCATGAGACGCCAACGGGTGTAGTCGTCGATTTCGAACGAGAAGGTCGAATCGGCCACCTCAACCACTCGATTTTCGAGATCGACGGTGATGTCGGTTCCCGGCGCGTTCTCGAGGATCTTCCAGATCTGCTCGATATCCGACTGCGAGAGAACTGCGGCAACGAGGCCCTGCTTACCGGCGTTGCCTCGGAAAATATCCGCAAATCGGCTCGAAAGTACCGCTTTGAAACCGTAGTCGCGAAGCGCCCACACGGCATGCTCGCGCGAAGAACCGGTGCCAAACTCTTCGCCTGCGACGAGAACGGAGCCTCGCGAGTAGGGCTCACGGTTGAGCACAAAATCTGGATCCTGGCGCCACGCGCTAAAGAGACCGTCATCGAAACCCGTCTTCGTCACGCGCTTGAGGTACACAGCGGGGATGATTTGGTCGGTATCGACGTTGGAGCGTCGCAGCGGAACACCGATACCCGTGTGCGAAGTGAACTTTTCCATGGTGTGAGTCCTTTCCCAGCGTCCTCGCGGCCCTCAGGCACGCACCGAGGCGTCGGTTTGTTCGAGATTGTCGAGGTCAGCGGGTGATGAAAGGGTTCCGCGCACGGCCGTCGCGGCCGCGACGACGGGCGACACGAGGTGGGTGCGCCCACCCTTGCCCTGGCGCCCCTCGAAGTTGCGGTTCGAGGTCGAGGCGGAGCGCTCCCCCGGGGCGAGCTGGTCGGGGTTCATGCCAAGGCACATCGAGCATCCCGCGTTTCGCCACTCGGCGCCAAAGGCCAGGATCTCCTTGTCGAGTCCTTCGGCTTCGGCCTGGAGTCGCACGCGCGCCGAGCCGGGAACGACGAGAACACGAACATTCGGATCCTTCGTGCGGCCTCGGATCACATCGGTGAAAGCGCGTAGGTCTTCGATTCGACCGTTCGTGCACGAGCCCATAAAGACCGTGTCGACGCGAATGTCCTTGAGTGCGGTCCCGGGCTCGAGGTCCATGTATTCGAGCGCGCGCTCGCACGCGGCTTTCGCGTTGTCGTCGGCGAAGTCCTCTGGGGCGGGAACGGCGCCCGAGAGCGGCAGGCCTTGACCGGGGTTCGTGCCCCACGTGACGAATGGCTCGAATTCGTCGGCGTTGATCACAACTTCGGCATCGAAGGTCGCGTCGTCGTCGCTCCTGAGGCTCTTCCAGTACTCGACCGCTTCGTCCCACGCCTCCCCCGTCGGCGCGTGGGGGCGTCCCTTGACATACTCAAAGGTCGTCTCGTCGGGAGCGATCATGCCGGCCCGGGCACCCGCTTCGATAGACATGTTGCAGATCGTCATGCGCCCCTCCATGGAGAGGTTTCGGATGGCTTCTCCGCGGTATTCGAGCACGTATCCCTGCCCGCCACCGGTACCGATCTTCGCGATGACCGCAAGGATGATGTCTTTAGCGCTCACGCCCGGTTTAAGCGATCCTTCGACCGTAATCGCCATGGTCTTGAAGGGCTTGAGGGGCAGGGTCTGCGTTGCGAGGACGTGCTCAACCTCGGAGGTACCGATGCCGAAGGCAAGCGCGCCGAATGCACCGTGGGTCGAGGTGTGCGAGTCGCCACACACGACCGTGATTCCCGGCATCGTGAGGCCGAGCTGCGGCCCCACGACGTGGACGATGCCCTGGTCAACGTCGCCGAGCGAGTGGATACGCACGCCGAATTCCTCGGCATTGGCACGCAGAGTGTTGATCTGGGTGCGGCTTGTGAGGTCGGCAATTGGTTTGTCGATATCGACGGTCGGCGTGTTGTGATCCTCCGTCGCGAGGGTTTGGTCAACGCGGCGCGGCGAGCGCCCCTCGAGCCGCAGCCCCTCGAATGCCTGCGGGGAGGTCACCTCGTGAAGCAGGTGAAGGTCAATGTACAGGAGGTCCGGCTCTCCGCCTTCGCCCTTGCGGACTACGTGGTCTTGCCAAACCTTTTCCGCGAGAGTTCCCGCCATTTGAGTGACTCCTCGATCGTCGTCTCCCCGCGTCGCTCCTTTGCGTGAAGCGCACAGCTCGTTGGCACCAAGTTTCGCGAAAGCTCAGTGGCGAAGCGCTCGCATTTCACATCGCGAGACGATAGTCTTATTCCATGAACATTCAGATCGAAGAGGGAAGCGGCGTCGGTGTAATCGACAAAGCCGCCACGGTACTCGGCGCACTTGAAGCGGGGCCCGCAACGCTCGCCACTCTCGTGAGCACAACCGGGCTCGCCCGACCGACGGCTCACCGGCTCGCGGTCGCGCTCGAACACCACAGGCTCGTCGCGCGCGATATCCAAGGTCGCTTCATCCTCGGGCCTCGCCTGACGGAACTCGCCGCCGCCGCTGGTGAGGACCGCCTCCTCGCCTCCGCCGGCCCCGTTCTTGCCGAGCTCAGGGACCGCTCCGGAGAATCGGCGCAGCTCTATCGCCGCCAAGCCGAACACCGCGTATGCGTCGCGACGGCCGAGCGCCCAAGCGGCCTGCGCGATACCGTCCCACTAGGCTCAACGCTCACGATGCGAGCCGGTTCCGCCGCACAGATTCTTCTCGCTTGGGAAGAGCCCGACCGCCTCCACCGCGGGCTCCACGGAGCACGCTTCACAGCCTCAATGCTGTCGGCCGTGCGCAGACGGGGGTGGGCGCAAAGCGTCGGCGAACGCGAATCGGGCGTTGCCTCCGTGAGTGCGCCGGTTCGAGGCCCGAGCGACCGCGTCATTGCCGCCCTCTCAATCTCGGGCCCGATCGACCGCATGACGCGACAGCCCGGAAAAATCCACGCTACTCTCGTCATGAGCTACGCGGAAAAACTTAGCGAACTCGTGTGCCAGAGCGGCCACTAGAAGTCCACTTGACGGGCTCGAGCGGCTTACTGCCTCTCGAGCCACACGGGGGTGTTCGCGTACTGCAAGAAAGCGGTATTCGACACGACGGGCTGACGCTCAAGTTCCCCGTGCTTGCCGCGCGCGTTCGCAACGATAAGCCTCGTGCCCTCGCTACGTCGGATCAACTCTTTTGCCGTGTGCTGGCGACCGTACTCGGTGATCTCCACGTCCACCTCGGGCGCAACCTCGCGCAAGTGACGTTGAGCGCTCTCGAGAATGCCCGCCCATTTCTCCTCGGGAATCACGATCGAGGGGACAACACGAACGCCGGTGCCGTACACCTTCGCAAACTCTGCGGCGCGCTCGAGCGCGCGGTCAAAGGCCGTCCCACCGTCGTAAAACACGGCCACGGGGCCATCTGCGGCAATGTCGCCGCGAACGACAACGATCGAACATTTCGAGCGTGTGAGGAGCGCCGAACTGGTTGATCCCACGATGATCGAGAGGAAGCGACCGAGCCCGCGAGAGCCGACCACGAGCGCATCTGCGGTCGCTGACTGCTGAATGAGCACGTCGACCGCGCGGCCGTCGACAATCTGGGTCGTCACCTCGCAGCCGGGGGCAACTTCATGGGCGATCTGAGCCGCTTCATCGAGCAAGCGCTGCGCGGCGACCTTGAGGCCCGACCCACTCACGCCGGGAACGGGATCGACATCGACCCCCATGAGCGGCCACACGAATGCGTGCACAAGATGCAGGGGCTTATTCAGGGCGAGGGCAGTGTGCGCCGCCCAGCGGATTGCGTGATCGGATTCCTCGGTGTCTTCGACGCCGACAACGATCCGGCCTTCATTTGCACTCATGGTTTTCTTCCTTCCACGGCCGGGCTCACGCTTTTGTGAGCCAAACTCCCTGCTCGCTTTAAGGATACGCCGGAAAGGTCCCGGGCACGAAAAAGCCCGACCACCGAAGTGGTCGGGCTTTCGCTCTGTACCCCGTACCGGATTTGAACCGGTGTTACCGCCGTGAGAGGGCGACGTCCTAGGCCGCTAGACGAACGGGGCCTTGCCTCAATGAGACCTTAGAAACTTTAGCAAAGCTGCTGGCTGTTTCCAAATCCAGGTCGTGTGACCTGCATCGCTGGGGTACCAGGACTCGAACCTAGAACAACTGAACCAGAATCAGCCGTGTTGCCAATTACACCATACCCCAAGGGTTTTGCCCGGCGAGCCGAACGAAATACAACAGTAGTCCAGCGCGAAAGCCCCGGCAACTTTTCCTGCGTCCTTTGTGGAAGCTTTCACACGAATGCGATTCCGACGCTGGCCCTGCAACCGTCGGACCCTGTTTTCACGCTTTTTCGTACACCCGAACCGACTCGCGCACACCCGCCAAACGGAATGGGCCCTTCCCCTCCGCACGCGTTTCATAATCGCCCGTACGATCCGCGCGAATGTGCCGTTCGCGATACTCCTCATAGCCGATTTCGCGGCGCGCATCGAGCTGGGCCGTGAGCGCACCTGGGCGCACATGCTCGCGATACCCTTCGACGAGCGTGCCGGCGAAAAACTCGGCGACCGCGCCCGAGCCGTAGCTGAAGATCCCGATGCGCTCGCCTGCACCAAGCTCGGCGTTCTCGAGAAGGGACAAGAGCCCCATGTACACCGACGCCGTGTACGTATTGCCGAGGCGGCGGTTGTGAATCATGGTCTCCTCGAGCGAGGACACGGCGCTCGCGACCGATTGGGCGCCCGCGTGCTTCGCGAGGGTCTGCATGGCCTTCGCCGCCATCTTGGTGAACGGCTGGTGGAAGCACATGCGCGCGATGGAGGAGAACTCCGCTCCCCCGCGGCGCACGTAGTCGTCATATGCCTCTGTCACGGCGCGCAGGTAGACGGTCACGGAGAAACGGCCGTCGACGAGGGCGGTCGTGCGGTCATTGGGACGCCAGAAGTCATGGACGTTTTCGGTGAAAAGACCCGAAGCGGGCTCGATTGCCATGATCGCGGGGTCAGCGCTCACGAGCATCGCTAGCGCACCCGCCCCCTGGGTTGCCTCACCACTCGAATCAAGCTCGTACCGGGCAATATCGCTCGCGATCACGAGAACTTTTTCATCGGGGTTGCGCGCCACGATTCCGAGCGCAAACTGGAGCGCTGCGGTTGCCGAATAGCATGCCTCTTTGAGCTCGACGACTCGGGCATTGTGCTCGAGGCCGAGGAGTTCGTGCACGTAGATGCCCGCCGCTTTCGACTGGTCGATGCCTGTCTCTGTCGCGAGCACGAGCGTGCGGATCTCCTTGGTGCCGTGGCGCTCGATAATGGGCGCAGCTGCCCGGGCCGCGAGAGTGACAATGTCTTCGTCGTCGCCCGGCACGCTCATCTCATGTTGGCCAATTCCGCGCAAATACTTGCCGGGACTCGTGCCTTGTGCTTCGGCGAGCGAAGTGAGGGAGAAGAAGAGCGAGGTCGTCGCCGCTGAGATATCGGTGATGCCGATCGCGTGCGTCATCGCGAACTCCTTTCAAACTGGACGTGGGCGGCCATGAGCTCGCCCGGATTGGTCTGCGCAGCCATGAGCGAGAGCTCGCCGCATAGGACGGTTGCGGCGGCGAGTCCCGCGAGACGTCGGGCGTTCTCCCCCGGCTCGCGCTCCTCGCGGCATCCCAGGCGCGCGAGATTGTCACTCACGAAATCAAGCCCTTTGCCGTTGCCCACGGACCCGACAATGAGATGCGGGATCGTGCACGAGAAATACAGGTCCTCGCCGTCTCGGCCCCGGCGCTCGGTGTGCGTGATGCCCTGGCTGCCTTCAACGATGTTTGCGGCGTCCTGGCCCGTCGCAAGATAGAACCCGAGCAGCATGTTGGCGTAGTGCGCATTGGCACTCCTGAGGGAGCCTGCGGCGATGCCACCCACAAGGTTCTTGCGCACGTTGAGGTCCGCCATACGTTCGGCGCTCGTGCGCAGTCGCCGGCGCAGAACCTCTTCGGGAAGGACGATCTCCGCGATCACATTCTTGCCGCGCCCTCGAATTCCGTTCACGGCCGAGGTTTTCTTGTCGGTGCAGTAGTTGCCGGAGATGCTCGCGTATCGCAAAGCGCTCTCGCGGTTCGCGATGTGCGCCATGAGGGCGTCTGCGGCGAGGGTCACCATGTTGTGGCCAGCCGCATCGCCCGTGAGGAACTCGAGGCGCAAATACAGGAGATTACCGACGATCTCGGGGGCGATTTCGATCAGGCGCGCAAAGCGGCTCGTGCCGGCGACAACCTCCTGAAGCGAGGACAGATCCGCGCACACACGCCTCGCCGCGTCGTAGGCATCGGCCGCCGAATCTGCTTCGAAAAGGATCGAGCGGGTCATGCGCTCGTCAACGAGGGTCGTGCGGATTCCGCCCTCGACGAGCCGGGACACCGTTGCCCCGCGCTTGACTGAGGGAAACAGGGTCGTCTCGTAGGTGGCGAGGGGGACCTCGACCTCGCCTTCGGCCACGTTTCCGCTGATCCTCAGGGGCCCGAGCCATTTCATGGGAATCTGCGCGAAAGCGCCCTGCTCGCGTGTGTCACTCATGAGTGCCTCCATTCGCCTTTCCGCTGCGCCGCGCGTAGGGGGAAAGATCGATGCCTCTCGCCTCCGCGTACTCGCGCACGCGCCCCGTGAGCACGAGATCTGTGCGCGTGAGCGCGTCGACGTTTCGTGCGCCCACGAGCGCCATCATCAACCGCAGTTGCTCTTTCCACGTTCGGATTTCACCAATGAGCGCATCGGGTCCGTGGTCGCGCACGATCGCGAGAAAACCGCCCGCGACTCCCACGGCCTTCGCCCCTAGCGCGAGGCATTTGAGGACATCGAGGCTCGTGCGAACACCTCCGCTCGCGAGAAGCGGGAGCCCCGTGTCGCGCGACGCCCCGCGCGCATCGATCAGGCTCTCGACGGCGCTCTGACCCCAGCCATTGAGGTGGGAGAACTGATCGGTGCGGCGCGCGCTCTCGATGCGTGCGAAGTCAGTGCCACCATTGCCAGCCACGTCCACAAAGGCAACACCGAGTGAGGACAGCGTGCGTGCGCTAGCCCCCGTCATCCCGAAGCCCACCTCCTTCACGATCACGGGAACATCGACGGCCCGTGCGATCGCCTCGATGTGCTGGGCCCAGTGCTCGAATTCGCGATCTCCCTCGGGCATCACGATTTCTTGGACGGCATTCACATGGATTTGAAGTGCATCGGCATCGATGAGCTCGACCGCCTCGCAGGCCTGCTCGGGGCTTGCGTTCGCTGAAAGGTTCGCCATGAGGAAGCCGTGTGGGTTTTCGTCACGAAGAACGGTGAAACTCGGCGCGCACGATGGATCTTTGAAGTAGGCGCTCATGGACCCTGAGGCCATCGCGATACCCGTGTCCGCAGCGGCGATCGCGAGTGCCTGATTAATCTTGCCGGTGAACTCGCTACCGCCGGTCATGCCGTTGATGTAGAACGGCAGAGGCCACGTGCGCTCTCCTATTTCAACCTCGAGACTCACGGTCTCGACATTGACGGCGCTCAGGGCGTGATGAAGCACGCGCACGTCATCGAAGTCCCGTGAGCGGCGGTGGGCGGTCTCTTGCTCCATCGCAAGCCGAACGTGATCGTCTTTGCGGGAACTACTCATGGGCGCTTCCTTGCTTTTCGGTCGTCACATGTGTGCGGGCGTGGAGGTCCGACGGCTCTACGCCCACGTTGAGCGCGGTCATTCCCGCTCGCCGCCAGGCTTGTCTCACTGCCGTCGCGACGTCGGCATTCGGGGCGAGGGCAAGAACGCAGTCCCCGCCGCCAGCTCCCGAGAGTTTTGCGGCGGCACCGTGTGCGACGGCGATCTCGGTCATAGCGCGCAGCTCTGGCGTTTCGATGCCGAGCGGCCCCTCGCTTCCTCCTGCCGCAGCGTCGAGGTCACGCAATTGAGCGAGGACGCATTCGAGCACGCGCATGGCGTCAATCGTCGAGCCCGTGCGCACCGCCTCGACGAAACGCTCCACATGCGCGGCGTTCTCGCGCGCGAATGCTTCGAAGTCGATGCGTCCAGCGCGGGCAGCATCGTCGACTTGCGCTACGAGCGAGCGGGTCGACGCAGGCGCACCGCTCCAGCCGATGACGGTCTTGAGCGCGTGTGGCACGTCGAGCGGCTCAAGAGCAAGGCCCGGCCACTGCGCGGCGAGCGCGCTCTTGACGCCTTCGCGTGCGCGCAGATCGCGCACGGCCTCCCGATCGAATGATCGGTACAGGACCCAGCCACCGAGCACACTCGTGGCGACGTCTGCACACGAGGCGCGCACATTACCGTCGAGCACGGCGAGAGCCGAAAGTTTGAAGAGTTCTCGCGGGCTGAGAGCGATGTTGAGGGCGCGAGCCGCGGCGCCAATGGTCGCGACGACAACGGCGCCGGAAGAGCCGAAGCCATACTTTCGACCGTCACTGTCATCAAGGGTTGACGACACGTGGATATCAAGGGCGGGCAGAGGCCCGTAATACTCCACGAAAACGTCGAGAGCGCGGAAAATAGGTTCTCGCTGCTGCTCGGATGCTGGCGCCTCGGCGCTCACGGGAGCATAGTCGCGCTCCTCGCCCCACTGCTCGCTCGCGACGCGCACGCCGTAGGCGCGGCGCACGGGACTCACGCGGGCCGTGACCGCGCGATCCACGGCGATCAACACCGCGGGATTACCGGCGCGCACAACCCCGTACTCGCCAGCGACGAAAAGCTTTCCCGGGGCGCGGAATTCGAAAGCGCTCATGCTTCGCTCGGGCGCTCACCCTCATCGAGGAGGTAGGCACCGGGGCCGGCGTTCGCAACATGCATCTTCACGTCTTCGATCCTCTCACGCAGGCGCTCGGTAACGAGAGCGGCCTCGCGCGAGCGACACAGAATCTTCACGTTGGGCCCGGCATCGGCGCTCGCGTATGCCTCGATCCCCTGCTCTCGCAGCTCCTGGACCGCATCGATCATCGCGAAGCTCGTGCCCGTCAGGTATCGCACAGGCGGCTCCGCGCCGAGCATCGAGGCGTGCATGCGAAGGGCGCTCATCTCCGCGATCTCGCCGAGGCTCGTGAAATCCGCATCGTGCACGGCGCGCGACGCGCGCTCCAAAAGCACGGCGTTCGACGATACCCATCCCTCGAAATAGGGAGAGGTCTCCACGGTGTGGTTCATGCCGGCGCGGCTGCCGATCTTCTTGCGCGCGCTTGAGATGACCGCGACGACCATCGAAAGGGGCTCGCCGCTCCACTCGAGGGGCTCGGCAATACTCGTGTCGTCACTCGTGCCCTTATTCCAGCGTGCGAGCCCGCCGAAAATTGAGCGGCACGCCGATCCGGAGCCACGGCGCGCGAGGCGCGAAAGCTCCGCATCGCTCAGCGAAAGCCCGTACGCGACACTCGAAGCCTTCGCGAGCGCCGCGAAAGCGGCCGCGCTCGAGGCGAGCCCGGCAGCCGTCGGAACCGTGTTCGTGGAGGTGACATGTGCGTGCGCCTCCGAACCCGCGAGCTCACGCACAAGACTGAGGACCGTGCGCACGCGCGCAGATTCCTCACCGGACAGCTCAACCCCGTCGAGGACGACCCGGTCGAAGGGATCGTCCGTCACCTCGACCGTCGTGGTCGTCGGGAATATGTCGAGAGTCAGCGACAGTGATCCGGTCGCGGGCAGATTGAGCTCGCGATCCGTTTTCCCCCAGTACTTCACGAGTGCAATGTTGGGGTGTGCGACGGCGGTAGCGCGGGTCATGAGCTCTCCTCACTCGCGGGGTTGATTGACCACACATTCTTCGCACCGGCAGCCGAAAGCGCACGCGAAAGCGCGGGGACAGCGCCGTGAGAAGGAGCGAGGGCGATGATGCAGCCGCCCAGGCCTCCACCCGTGAGCTTCGCACCGAGTGCACCTGCATCGCGTGCTGCCCCCACGAGGTGTTCGAGCCGCGAATGCGATACCCCGAGCTCCGTCAAAATCTCCTGGCAGTCGTTCATTGCGCGACCCACGCTGCTCATATCGCCGATACGCAGCGCTTCGCGTGTGGTGTGCGCGAGCGAAGCGATCGTCTCGAGCGCAAGATCCACGAGTCGGGGATCGCGTTCACGCCGCTCGCGGATGCCGCGAACCGCATCGAGGGTGTGCCCGGGAAGCCCCGTGTCAGCCACGACGAGCGCCGGCGCGTGAGCAAGTTCGAGCGGTTCCGCCTTGCCTGCCTGGAACCACAGTGGGCCATCCGCCATGGTCTGGTATGCGTCAAGACCACTCGGAGTTCCATGCGCGATGCGTTCGACGAACTGCACGAGCTCGAAACGTTCCTCGCTCGTGAGTTCGTGACCGTATAGGCGCGCAACGGCAACGGCGATCGCGCTCGCCATCGCGGCACTCGACCCGAGGCCGCGCGCCGTGGGGATACTTCCCTCGACCGTGACTTCGGCGCGTCCAGGCTTCTCGCCCACGTGGCTGAGAATTGTCCGCAGTGCCGACTGGGCGAGTTCGTCCTCGGCCTCTTCCGTATCGACGTCGAGGTAGATCGCGCCCGTGGAAGGGTCGCCGACGGTTGCAATGCGCCGCTTTCCACGCCGCTCCCCCGTGCGCGACGAGGGTACATCGAGCGTGAGGCCACTCTCGAAACGCACCTCGTCGCCGGGAACGGTCTGATCATCGAACGAGAAACCCTCGGTCAGCGAGTACGAGCCGCTGATCGTCCCGAAACCCTCGGCGGAGACGGATCCCTCGATGCGTCCGGTGTGAGTACTGACCGAATCCGGATAGGGCAAAAGCCTGGCCGTTGCCGTGAGGCTCAAGTGGGGAATGGGAAAGGCGATCGCGGGATGCCCGTACACGACAGCGTGCTCGCCGATCAGAATCGTCTTGGCGTGCGCGCTGCCGTGCCCGGTCGCGTACTCGAACGTCTCTTCGCTCACCGGGATGCGAGCAGATCGGCGAACGACGAAAGGCGGGCGATCGTGGATTCGTAGCCGAGAAGCTCCATCGATTCAAACAGCGGCGGGCTCACGCGACGGCCAGAGATGCCCGAACGAAGCGGCCCGAACGCGAGCCGGGGCTTGACGCCCATGCCGTCGATAATCGCTTCGCGCAGCGACGCCTCAAGCGTCTCGGTCGTGAAGTTCTCCTTGCCGCCTTCCTCGATGACCTCGATGGCGCGGCGCACAACGGAAACGGGATCGTCGCCAAGCTTCTTGAGGGCGTCCTCTTCGATCACGAGATCGGCATCGTCGATGAAGAGGAAGCGCAGCATCCCCGGGGCCTCACCGAGGAGGTTCATGCGCGGCTGCACGAGTGGCGTGGCCTTCGCGAGGAGGGCGCGCTGATCCTGGGTGATGGGGGTTTCGACAACCCCGGCCTTCTCGAGGTACGGGATCATGCGCTCGGTGAACTCGGCCTCGTCGAGCATGCGCATGTGGTCGGCGTTAATCGCGAGCGCCTTCTTGTAGTCAACGCGAGCGGGGTTCGGGTTCACGTCGGCAACATCGAACTTCGCGACGAACTGCTCGCGCGTGAAGATGTCCTGATCGCCGCTGTAGCCCCAGCCAAGCAGCGAGAGGTAGTTGATCATTCCCTCGGGCACGAAACCCTCGTCGCGGTAGAGGAAAAGGCTCGACTCGGGATCGCGCTTGGACAGCTTCTTGTTGCCCTCCCCCATCACGTAGGGAAGGTGGGCGTATTCGGGCGTAAACTTTGCGATGCCGATCTTCTTGAGTGCTTCGAACAGCACGATCTGCCGGGGCGTCGAGCTGAGGATATCTTCGCCGCGCAGAATGTGGGTGATGCCCATGAGGGCGTCGTCGACGGGGTTCGTGAGGGGGTAGAGCGGCTGGCCGTTCGCGCGCACGACAACGTAGTCGGGGGTCGAACCGGCTTTGAACGTGATCTCGCCGCGCACGAGGTCGTTGAACGTGATGTCCTCATCGGGCATGCGCACGCGCCACACGGGCTCACGTCCTTCGGCGCGGAACGCTGCCTTTTGCTCTTCGGTCAGGTCACGATCGAAACCGTCATACCCCGATTCCTTCGGGCGGCCAGCGGCAATGTGGCGCTGCTGGATTTCCTCGGGAGTCGAGAACGACTCGTAGATGTAGCCGCCGTCCTTGAGCTTTTGGATGACGTCCTGGTAAATCTCACCGCGCTGCGACTGGCGATAGGGACCGTCCTCGCCGCCCGCGTCCACGCCTTCGTCCCACGTAATGCCAAGCCATCGCATCGCATCGAGAAGCTGGTTGTAGCTTTCTTCGCTATCGCGCGCTTGGTCGGTGTCCTCGATGCGGAACACGAGCGTGCCACCCGTGCGTTTCGCGTAGGCCCAGTTGAACAGGGCGGTGCGCACCATGCCGATATGCGGCGTGCCGGTTGGCGACGGGCAAAAGCGCACGCGGACCTCACTGTGGCCGCGCGTGCTGTCGAGGGCGGGAAGGCTCGCGAGATCGATGTTCTCAGCGCTCACGTGGGTGTTCTCCTTCGAGAGGTTGGCGGGGTGAGATCCCCGGATGTGGTCTTAGGCCTCGAGATCTTCGGGCGACACTATGCGATTTGTGAGGGTGCCAATTCCGTCGATGTCGATGTCGACGGTGTCACCAACGTTCACGAGCCCGACGCCCGCGGGCGTACCGGTGAGGATGACGTCGCCGGGAAGAAGGGTCGTCGAGCGCGTGACCTCCTCGATGAGCTCGGGGATGCGGCGCAGCATGTCGGCGCTCGTGCCGTCCTGTTTGACCTCGCCGTTTACGCGCGAGCGGATGCGTGCGTTCGCGGCATCAAGGTCCGTTTCGATCCACGGCCCGAGCGGGCACGAGGTGTCGAAGGCTTTCGCGCGGAACCACTGGGACTCTTCGCGCTGGGCATCGCGCACCGTGAGATCGTTCGCGCACGTGTAGCCCAGGATGACGTCCGAGGCGCGTTCGGCCGGGATGTTTTTCGCGAGGGTTTTGATGACGACCGCGAGCTCTGCCTCGAAGCTGAGCTCCGCGGCGTCAGCGGGGTAAACGATCGGATCGTTGGGACCGATCACCGACGTGTTCGGCTTGAGGAACAGCAGCGGGCGTTCGGGAGCTTCGTCGCCCATCTCGCGCGCGTGCTCCGCGTAGTTCTTGCCAACGCCAACGACCTTCGACCTTGGGATCACAGGGGCGAGGAGGCGGACGTCCTCGAGCGGGAGGATCGTGCCGTTAGGTTGAATCTGGGTGTACAGCGGGTCTCCCGAGATTCCGTACACCATGTCCACGCCGTCCTTTTCCTGGACGATGCCGAACATCGGGTTCGAGCCGGTGGTGAATCGTGCAATGCGCATGCCCTCAGTCTAGTAGCGCGCTTTGGCTTGCACGGGCTATGCCTCTATGCCCTTGGCCACCCCTCACTCTTTCTTCACATCCGCAGCCCGTGCGCAGCCCGCCCCACACGTATCGGCACGTAAACTCAATGAGTGTTTTCTTCATCGCGTTCGTCTTCGTCATCGCTCTCGCCCGCTGCCCCCGGTCGCTTCGTCGCCGTGATGTCGGCGGAAGAAGCGATGCATGCACGCGAGGAGCACGAGGCGCGCGCGGATCGTTTGAGCGCCCCGCACCGAGAGCGAAAGGCACGCGGCGAGAAGCACCCGATCGAGGATTTTCTGCACACGTACTATCCCTTCAGCCCGGGGCAGCTTCGGCGCTGGCATCCGGGCTGGCAGGTGGGTTACGAAGCCTCGGCGGATCAGGCACGCAGCGGGGTTGGGGATGTCGATTCCGACGGCTGCCGGCGCTGGTATAGCGACATGCAGCCCCAATCGGGCGGCGCATCCGGTGCGGTGCGCGCGGCGGACCTCGAGCGATTTGCACGCGAGCGAGGCGATGCCGCCTACTGGATTCACCGATTGCTGTCTAACTCGAGTTTTGCCGAAAAGCCCGGGAATTTTTCATGCTTTGGACTTCACGAATGGGCGATGGTGTACCGCCTCGGGCCGGGCGAGAAGCGTCACGAATCGCTTCCCTTGCGACTGAGCGCCGAGGAAACAAACCGCGTGGTTGAAGAGAACCGTCTCGTGTGCTCGCATATCGACGCGTTTCGTTTCTTTACGCCGCAGGCGGCTCCGCTCAATGCCTCGCGCCCCACTCGCGAGAGTCAGCCCATGAGAGATGATCCGGCATGCCTTCACGTGGGCATGGACCTGTACAAGTGGTCGATGAAGCTCGCGCCGCTGCTGCCGAGCGATATCGCACTCGACTGCTTCGAGCACGCCCTGGATTTAAGGATTCTCGATATGGAGGCCTCACCGTACGACTGCCGAGGCTACGGATACGGGATCGTACCGATCGAAACTGATGAGGGTAAGCGCGAGTACGTGCGGCGCCAGCGGCTTCTCGCCGATCGTTCGGATGCGCTGCGCACGCGGATTCTCGCCGCCGTGGAACCTCTCGTGCCTCTATTTGCTAAGGCTTCTCGCCCCTGCGCGAGCTAAGTCTCCCAAACACCATTATTCTTCGACGTTTCGCGGCACAATAGAGGTATGCCTGCTTCCCCGCCCTCGTCCCCGCGCACTGCGCGCGTCCGCGTCGCCACGTTCAACATTCATCACGGCGCTAATTCCCGCAACGTTCTCGATCTCGACGCGACCGCTTACGCTCTCGAGTCGCTCGAGGCCGATGTGATCGGCCTGCAGGAGGTCGATCGATTCTTCGGGACGCGCTCAGACTTCGTGGATCAGGCAGCGTGGCTCGCAGACCGCCTCCACATGCACGCTCAGTTCGCCCCCACGATCGATCTTGATCCGTCGCGTCGTTCCGCGGAGCGGGTGGGGCTTAGCACGCGCAGACAGTACGGGATCGCGGTGCTGTCCTCGTACCCGATTGTCGATTCGCACCTCGCGCGTCTTCCCGAAAACCGACTGATCGAACGCCGCGCGGTGCTACGCACGCGGATCGACGCCGATGGAGTCCCCTTCTCATTTGCCGTCACGCATCTCGCCCTCGGCCCAGGGCGGACCAGGCGCGCGCAGTTCCGAGCCGCGCGCGAGGTCGCATTCACGGGCGCGGAGCCCGCAGTCCTCGTGGGAGATCTCAATTCCGCGCCCTCGCATGCGCGCGATTATTCCGTCTTCACGAAAGGGCTCACAGACGTGTGGGCCGCGAAGCATCGCTTCCCGCTTGCCAAGCGCTTCCTCGGCCGCACAAACCCCGTGATCCCCATCCCGATGCGACGTATCGACTACATTCTCGCGAGTCGTGACATTCGGCCGATCTCGGCGAAGACCCTCCGCACGCACGCGTCGGATCACCTCCCGGTCGTCGCGGAACTCGAGATCCCTCACGTCGATCTCGCCGCCGAATAGGCAGCGGCCCGGGCGGGGCTGCCACAATGGGGGCATGCCACTTCTTCACGACTTTCTCCCCACGTCCTCGAGCGAGGATGCGATCGTCGAGGGTTTCATCGCGGCGCAAGCCGAGGTTGGCCGCACCCTCTACTCCCATCAAGAGGAGGCGCTCCTCGCGATCGCCGCTGGCGACCACGTGATTGCCGCGACACCCACCGGCTCGGGAAAGACAACGATTGCCTACGCGGCGCTCTACGCCGCGATGGCGCGCGGAGAAACCGCGTACTACACAGCCCCGATTAAGGCGCTCGTGAGCGAGAAGTTCTTCGAGATCGTCTCGATGTTTGGGGCTGAGAACGTCGGCATGATGACGGGCGATTCGTCCGTGAACCACGAGGCCCCGATCATCGTGTGCACGGCTGAGATTCTCGCGAATCATGCGCTTCGCGACGGTGAGACGAGCGATATCGGCCTCGTCGTCATGGATGAGTTCCACTTCTACGACGATTCCCAGCGCGGCTGGGCGTGGCAGGTGCCTCTGATCGAACTCCCGCGCACGCAGTTCGTGCTCATGAGCGCGACCCTCGGCGACGTGACCTTCTTCGAAAAAGACCTCGCGACGCGCACGGGCAGGAGCGTGAGTACGATCGCGGGGGCCGAACGCCCCGTGCCCCTCGATTTCCGCTGGGCGACGACCGACCTTCCCGAGACGATCACGGAGATCCTCGACAACCGCGACGCGCCCGTCTACATCGTCCATTTCACCCAGAAAGATGCACTCGAACAGGCACAGCACCTGCTCGGCACGAAGATTCTTACGCGCGAGGAAAAAGACAAGATCCGCGAGCTCATCGGTGATTTCCGCTTCTCGCGCGGCTTTGGCTCGATCCTCTCGAAGCTCGTGCGCGAGGGCATCGGCGTTCACCACGCCGGCATGCTCCCGAAGTATCGCCGCCTCGTTGAGCGACTCGCCCAGTCGGGGCTGCTCAAGGTCATCGCGGGCACCGACACCCTCGGGGTGGGGATTAACGTTCCGATCCGCACGGTTCTGATGACGGGGCTCGCGAAGTTCGACGGGCGTCGCCAGCGCCTCCTCAACACGCGCGAGTTCCTCCAGATCGCGGGCCGCGCCGGACGCGCGGGTTACGACACCGTGGGGCACGTCGTCGTCCAGGCTCCCGAGTGGGCCGTCGAGTTCGAGAAGGAAAAGGAGCGCTTCGCAAAGCGCGCCGAAAGCGGATCGAAGCCGAACAACGCGAAGAAAAAGCAGCGCGAACCGAAAATGCGGGTCCCCGAGGGCCGGGTGAACTGGACCGAGGAGAACCTCAGGAAGCTGAGTGAAGAGCAACCGTCGGAACTGAAACCCCACATGGCGATGACGAGCGCAATCCTGCTCGCGCTCATTTCCCGCCCGGGAAGCGCCCTCGAGGCTGCTCGGCACCTCATCGACGAAAGCCACCAGAGCCGCGCCCAGAAATTCGCGCTCAAACGCCGAGCCCTCGAGCTTTTCCGCGGCCTCAAAGAAGCGGAGATCATCACGGTGCGCGAGGAGCCGGACCACCTTGGCCGGACGGTGACGCTCGTGGATGACCTGCAGTGGGACTTCCAGATGAACCAGCCGCTCGCCGCATTCGCGATCGCTGCCCTCGATATCCTCGACGAGGACTCCCCGACTCTCACGATGGACTCGGTTTCGATCATCGAGGCAATTCTCGAAGACCCGTTCCAAATTCTCCTCGCTCAGCAAAACGCCGAAAAGAGCGCTCTACTCGCCGAACTCAAAGCCGACGGCGTCGAATACACCGAACGCATGGCACGCCTCGACGAAGTCACCTGGCCAAAGCCGCTCGAAGAAGAACTCACGACAGCCCTCGAGATCTATGCGAAGAATCGCCCCTGGATCAACGTGCACGACCTCTCCCCCAAGAAGATCGTGCGCGAGTTCTACGAGACGGGCGCGACGTTCAGCGAGTTCGTCTCGCGGTACCAGCTCATGCGCTCGGAAGGCATCGTGCTGCGCTATCTTTCCGACGCCTACCAGGCCCTCCGGCGTACCCTCCCGGTCGAGCTGCGAACCGAAGAACTCGAGGATGTGATCGAGTGGCTCGGAGTGCTCGTGCGCGGCGTCGATTCGTCCCTGCTGGATGAGTGGGAAGCGCTCACCAACCCCGACAGCGATGCGGATGCCGCGAGCGAAGTACGCCCCGATTCGCCACGCAATCTGAGCGCGCAGACCAAGGTGCTCACGCAAATGGTGCGCGCCGCGATGTGGCGACGAGTGGAAGACTTCGCGTTCGAGCGCGAGGAGCAACTCGGTGAACTCGATGGCGCGAGTGGGTGGGACGCGGATCGCTGGGGCGAAGCCATGGACGACTTCTACGACGCGCACGATCACGTCGTGATCGAGGATCGCGCCCGCGCACGCCAATACCTCCGCCTCGAGCAAGAGTCGAAGCGGTGGCTCGTCACGCAGACCATCGTCGATCCCGAAGGCGATAACGACTTCGTGATGCAGGCGATCGTGGACCTCGAACAGACCGACGAGGAGGGCGAGCTCGCGCTCACCCTCGAGTACGTCGGGGACATCGTGAAGGCACCCTGGCGGTGACGCGGCCACGCCTATACGTGCTCGACGTCCCGAAAGGCGAGGGCACGAGCTTCGCCTCACTCACCCGGTTCGTAGCGAGTCATCTCGAGGCCGACGGATGCGTGACGTCATCGTGGGTCGGGGCCGTACTCGCGCGCGAGCAGCTCTACCCCACCGGCCTCCCGCTCGAACCGCCCGTCGCGATACCCCACGCTGACACGACCCACACACTCAAGGACGCACTCGTGGTGGCAAGGCTCGCTGAGCCACTCGCGTTCGGTGCAATGGGAGATTCCGACGCCGGAGCGCTCCAGGTGCGCCTCGCCGTCTTTATCGTTGCCGGCAACGGGATGGCCCAGGTCGAGGCACTCGAAAGGCTCCTCAGCATCCTTGGCGACGGCGCGCGCCGCGAAAGGCTCGAAGCCGGCTCGGCCGAGAACGCACGGCGGTCCTTCGAAGCGATGCTCGAACAACTCGCCGCACTCACCACAGCCCCCGACACCCCCCACCCGCGTACACCTGATCCTTCAAGCCAAAGCCAACCGTGAACGCGCTCAGCGCATGCACGCCCTCTCCGACGAGCTCGACGGCTTCAGCGTCGAAGAACTCGAACGCCACGACCCGTCCTACATCCAAGGCATCCGCGCCCTCTACGACGCAGCAGGCACCCCACAACGCGACGAAACAGCTTTCCGCCACGCCCTCAAAACCGCACACCGCGCACACAAACGCGGCCAGCGCCTCAAAGACGCCCCCATCATCGATGCACACGAACACGCCTACCGCATCACCAATGCGTAGCTCACACGGTCGTCAGGCATAGAATGGGGTTGTCTGGTAGGAAAAGTTTGAGCTGGCGCTATCGCGTTTCAGAGGGGGGCCGGTGAAGAAAAAGCTGTGGTCAACGATTCTGGCTTGCGGATCCATCACTCTTCTCTGCTTGCCCCTTCAAGGTTGCGGTCACGACCTAAGCGCGGAGCTGGGGCTGGATGCCGATGATTCGCCGCAAGTACTGTCGGAAGCCTGGGGGATTGACGTCCCCGCCTCTATGACTACTGAAGAGCTTTACAGCAGCGATGTAGGGTTCACGGGCGACGGAGATTATCTACGCGTAATGAAGCTGCCCAAGGCAGACCAAGTTGGGATGTGGGCTCCAGCTAACTTCCAAGAATCGCCAGATGAATGGGTTGGTACGACCGTCATCACCAACTCGAACGCCCCATTTAATCTAGAAGATTTAAATGATATGAAGTGCCTTCCCGTCACCAAGAGGGAAGATGGATCTTATCTGATGCTCTGCTACAGCAGAGCATCAGATGATTACTATTCCTTCGAATCGATATTTTAAATCGATCCCTCTTTAAACGCTAATCACCACTGGGTATGGCCTGATCACCCCACGCTTCTGCGCGAGCGCCATCACTGCCACAACCTTATTAGTAACGCCTTTATATTTGGTTTTCGGGTCGAAGTCATAGACATCGTGGATTGTGAAGTTATAGTCCGTGGGGGACTTCTTTTTGTAATCAAACCTTTTGATGGAGTAGTAGAGGTTTACCCCGTACTTTCCGCCACTGTTAAGGGCGAAAATGCTAGAGCCGCTGACTGCCTTCGAATTCCTTAGGCGGGCGACTACTGGGCTGGATTTTGCTCGCGAGCCGTGACGCGGACGGTATGCGGATGAATCCTTCTTTTTCGCCCTAAGCAGCAGTTCGGCTGACAGCATGTATCCCCCCGCTGTGAACGCTGCAATTACAGAATTCACAGCGGAGCCAAGAATGTCTTCCTGTGTGACTTTGTAGGGTTGCACACTCCTAGACGTCTGCTCCGGAGCGGGGGGCCTGATCTTCTGTAGTTCCGCTTCAACCGAGGTTCCCTTTTCGGTGAGATCTTGGTCAATCTCCTCGATAACCTGATAGATGAGCTTCAGCTCCTCATCTGTCAGCGAATCATCGGCTAGGGCCGGCTGCAAAAACACAAGAGGCAAACTTGCCCCCAATAGACCAATGGCGGTGCGCCTAGTAACTGTTTTAGACACGATGTTTTCTCTCCTTTGAGTAATTACCAACGCTCCCGAAGTGGCCTCCGGGATGACTCACAGCGAGCCGCACAAGTTGCCCCCCCCAAAAGATCTCTTCCGCTGAAGAGTTAGGATGTGAGAACACTGAAAAAGTCCCTTGCGAGACGTCAAATGTTCCCCTCGGTCGGTAGTGGCAGAGTGAGAGTCTCGCGCACTCCTCGTTCTCGTCGGCTTCAGTGACTCCGTGGCGGCATCTGATTGTGGCAACGCTGTCGTCATCCGACATATAGCACATTCGATAGATGTCTAAAAGTGCGATTGTCCCGGGACCCGGGAAATCTCCGGGCAGTTCGCGTGCGGTCTGGTTGGGTACAGGGCAACGAGACGCGCGGTCGCATCCTCCTCGCCGTCTCCAGTAGGTATAGCGATACCGGACGTATACCACCCCGCCGCGATATCTCGGAAGAAGTGGGCTGCACTCCCCACACCGTTACTACGCACGTAGCGACGCTCCGAGAAGCTGGCTTGCTGCCCGCGAGTAGGGGTGGAAATGCCATAAGCATAGAACGGTTCCCCCCTCCCCCTAGAGAGCACATGGCTTCCACCCTTCTTCACACCTCACCACCACGGGCCTCCCGGCTCCCCTTCTGCCCTTCTCACTGCGGGCTTGAGATGCGGTCCCGCCTACCGCTGGCGCTGCTATCCATTCAGGGCCCACAAGCTGAAAAACCTCGAAGCGATGCTTTAGAGCGATCCTCCGCTTTCGCGCGCTGGGGCCACGCGGAGCTTGTGAAGGCCGTACCAGTACGCGTCGAACAGCGCCTCCCACGAGGCCTCGATAATGTTCGGGCCCACGCCAACCGTCGTGAAGCGGCCAAAGGGTGCCTGGCTCGTCACGAGCACGCGAGTCGTCGCGTCGGTGCCCTGCTGGGAGTCGAGGATACGCACCTTGAAGTCGACGAGGGCGAACGAGGCAATCTCGGGATAGGTGTCCACGAGCGCCTCACGAAGGGCCTTGTCGAGGGCGTTCACGGGACCGTTGCCTTCGGCGATCGTCACGCTTCGGTGACCGGGAGCCGTGCTGAGGCGCACGGTGGCTTCCGATTCGAGCGACCCGTCGCGGAGCTGGTGGGAGGAGGTGCGCCAGGATTCCACCTCAACGTAGGTGGGAAGGTCCCCGAGAACGTGGAGCACGAGCATTTCGAAAGAGGCGTCGGCCGCCTCGTAGCTGTACCCCTCGGCTTCACGCCCCTTGACTGTTTGGGCGAGCAGGGCGAGTGTGGCGTCCTCACCGGAGAGGTCGTAGCCGAGCTCGCGCCCCTTGAGTTCGATCGACGCCTTGCCCGCCATGTCCGAGATAATCATGCGCATGTCATTGCCCACGACCGTTGGATCCATGTGCTGATACAAATCTGGATCCACGCGGATCGCGCTCGCGTGCAGGCCAGCCTTGTGCGCGAATGCGCTCGCCCCTACGTAGGGGGCGCGCGCCGGCGCGGGTATATTCGCGATCTCGGCAATGGCGTGGGCGATTCGAGTGGCGTCGCCGAGCTGCTCGTCTGTCACGAGGGTGCGCCCGAGCTTGAGTTGAAGATTTGCGAGAACCGGGATGAGGTCGGCGTTTCCCGTTCGCTCGCCATAGCCGTTCACACAGCCCTGAACGTGCACCGCACCCGCTTCTACGGCGGCGATCGTGTTCGCGATCGCACAGCCGGAATCGTTATGCATGTGGGCACCGAGACGGTCGCTCTCAAGCCCTGCTTTTTCAAGCCGTGCACGCACATCCGCGACGATCGCACTCACCTGATGCGGAAGCATTCCACCATTCGTATCGCACAAAATGACGATCGCCGCCCCGGCGCGCAAGGCCTCGGCTACGACGCGCACCGCGTAGTCGGCATCGTGAGCGTAGCCGTCGAAAAAATGCTCGGCGTCGATGAACACCTCGCGCCCGTAACCACGGAGAAACTCAATGCTCTCGCGCACCATAGCGAGATTCTCCTTGGCGCTCGTGCGCAGCGCCGATTCGACGTGCCGAAGATCAGACTTTGCCACGAGAGTGACCGTCGGAGCCCCTGAATCCACGAGCGCCCGCAGCTGCGGGTCCTCGCTCGCCGCACACCCCTTTTTGCGAGTCGCCCCGAAGGCCGCGAGGCGGGCGTTCTTCAAAGAGAGCTCTTTTTTCGCACGGGTGAAAAACTCTGTGTCCTTCGGAACTGCACCCGGCCAGCCGCCCTCGATATAGGTCACGCCGAGCTCATCGAGGAGCCTTGCGACCTGTAGTTTGTCCTCAACGCTAAGCGTGAGCCCTTCTTGCTGGGAGCCGTCGCGCAGGGTCGTGTCGTACAGGTGAAACACTGCCGTGACCTCCGGGATGCTGAAAGAAACGGGTGGGGATGCGGCGTTACACGAGGCGCGTGAGCCAGCCGTGGCGGTCCTCAACGCGGCCGTACTGGATGCCCGTCAGCTCTTCGCGAAGGGCCATCGTGACCTCGCCGCTGCCACCATTGCCGATCGTCCACGTGGCGTTTTCATCACGCAGCTCGCCAATCGGGTTGATCACGGCCGCTGTGCCGCACGCAAACATTTCCGTCACGCGGCCCGCAGCGATATCGGCGGTGAGCGCCTCGTAGTTGACGGACTCTTCGCTCGGGCTAAGGCCACGATCGGCGGCGAGCGTAAGGATCGATTCGCGCGTCACGCCTGGAAGGATCGACCCGGTGAGCGTGGGCGTCACGATGCGACCATCGGCGTAGACGACGAAAATATTCATGCCCGAGAGCTCATCGATGTTCGAGTGTGTCTCCGAGTCGAGGAACATGACCTCATCGGCCCCCGCCTTGGCAGCCTCGTACTTGCCCTGGAGCGAGCTCGCGTAGTTGCCGCCGCACTTGGCAAAGCCCGTGCCGCCGCGGCCCGCGCGGGCGGCGAGCGGCGAGACCCAGACGACGAGGGGCTGCACGCCGCGCGGGAAGTAGTTACCGGCAGGCGAAGCGATCACGTAGTAGTCGACCGTGTGCGCCGCACGCACGCCGAGGAAGCTTTCCGAGGCGAACATGAACGGGCGAAGGTAGAGACTCGACTCGCCACCCGTGGGAACCCACGGCTCATCGGCGCTCACGACGCCTCGCAGCGAGGCGAGGAAGTCCTCGGTCGAGATCTCTGGAAGCGCGAGGCGCCTCGCCGAGTTCTGGATACGCGCGGCGTTCTTCTCGGGGCGGAAGGTCCACACGCTTTCGTCGGCGTGCCGGAAAGCCTTGAGCCCCTCGAAGATTTCCTGGGCGTAGTGGAAGACCGCAGCGGCGGGTTCGAGCGAGAGGGGGCCGTACGGAAGAATCTCACCCTCGCTCCAGCCTTCGGCTTCGGTCCACCGCTGATGGGCCATGTAATCGGTGAAGTTGTCGCCGAAGCCGGGATCCTTGAGGATGCGCTCACGCTCCTCGTTCGAGATTCGACGCGGAGCCGAGCTTGCGCGGTATTCACCCATGGGCTTTTATCCTCTCACCTTTAATCGTTGATTTCCCCAGTTTACGAGGCTGCGCGCGCCTTTTCCCGAACAGCCTGCGCGATTGCGTCCCCGATCTGCGCGCACGTACGCGCGGAGCCGGGGTTCTCGGCGAGATCCTCGGTCACGGCCTCGCGCACGCGCTGCGCGGCTGCGTCTTCGCCGATTGACTCGAGAAGGAGCGCAACGGAGAGGATCGTCGCGGTAGGGTTCGCAATGCCCTTGCCCGCGATATCGGGGGCGCTTCCGTGCACGGGCTCAAACATCGACGGAAACTCACCCGTGGGGTTCAGGTTGCCGGAAGCCGAAAGCCCGATGCCGCCAGAGATCGCACCCGCAAGATCAGTAATGATGTCGCCAAAGAGGTTGTCCGTCACGATCACGTCGAAACGCGAAGGATCCTGAACGAGGTAGATCATCATCGCATCGATGTGCGAGTAATCGACCTCGACATCGGGATACTCGCCGGCCACGTTCTCCACGATGCGCTTCCAAAGACGCCCGGCGTGCACGAGCACGTTGTGCTTGTGCACGAGGGTGAGCTTCCCGCGGCGCTTCGCGGCAAGCTCGAAGGCATAGCGCACGACGCGCTCAACTCCGTGGGCAGTATTGATCGACACCTCGGTCGCAACCTCGTCGGCGCTCCCCTCGCGAAGCACCCCACCGGCGCCAACGTACGCCCCCTCGGTTCCCTCGCGCACGACCACGAAGTCGACCGCGCCAGGGTTCGCAAGTGGGGAATCCACGTGCGGGAAGAGAGTCGTAGGGCGGAGGTTCACGTAATGCTCGAACGCAAACCGGAGCCTGAGCAAAAGCCCCCGCTCGAGAACACCCGAGGGTACACTCGGGTGTCCGACGGCACCCAGCAGCAGGGCGTCGTGGCGCTTAAGCGCGTCCAGGTCCTCATCCGTCAGCGTTTCGCCGGTGTCGTGCCAGCGGCTCGCGCCGAGGTTGTAGTCGGTCGTGACGAGGTCACGCCCCGTGCTTTCCAGGGCCGCCCTAAGAACCTTGAGGCCCTCGGGTACAACTTCCTGCCCAATCCCGTCTCCGGGGATGACAGCGAGGTCAAGTGTGCTCATGGTTTCTCCTTCGGTGGCGCGAGGGTGGTGCACGGGGCGACGAATCAGCGCTGTGCGGTGCCCTCTGTGTAGTCGGCATCGAGCTGCTCGGCGCTCCAGGCAAACATCGTGCGAAGCTCCTTGCCGACCTTCTCGATCGGGTGCTCCTGCTCGCTCGCGCGCAGCTTCGTGAACTCGGGCGCACCTGCCTTTTGATCATCGACGAAGCGCTTCGCGAAGCTGCCGTTTTGAATGTCGCCCAAGACGGCCTTCATGGAGGCCTTGACGTGTTCGTCCACGACTCGCGGACCCGAGACGTAGTCGCCGAATTCGGCGGTATCCGAGATCGACCAGCGCTGCTTCGCAATGCCGCCTTCGATCATGAGGTCAACGATGAGCTTGAGCTCGTGCAGCACCTCGAAGTAGGCGATCTCGGGCTGGTAGCCGGCCTCGGTGAGGGTCTCGAATCCTGCCTGCACGAGGTGGCTCATACCGCCGCACAGCACAGCCTGCTCGCCAAAAAGGTCTGTTTCGGTTTCTTCCGTAAAGGTGGTTTTGATCGCGCCCGCGCGCAGGCCACCAATCGCCTTCGCGTATGACAGGGCGAGCGGCCAGGCCTCGCCCGACTCGTCGTTTTCCACTGCGATAATGCAGGGAACACCGCGCCCGGCGACGAATTCGCGGCGCACCGTATGCCCCGGGCCCTTCGGCGCGACGAGCGCGACGTCGACGCCCTTGGGCGCTTCGATGTAGTCGAAGCGGATGTTGAAACCGTGCGCGAAGAAGAGCGCGTTACCCGCCTCGAGGTTGTCCTTGATCTCGTTCTCGTAGATCTCGGCCTGGTACTGGTCGGGGGCGAGGATCATGATGACGTCGGCCCACTTGGCGACCTCGGCGACGGTGTCCACGCCAAAGCCCTGCTCTTCGGCTTTCGCTCGCGATTTCGACCCTTCCTTGAGGCCGATGCGTACCTCGGCGCCGGAGTCGCGAAGGTTGAGGGCGTGGGCATGGCCCTGCGAGCCGAATCCTACGATGCCGACCTTCTTGGACTGGATGAGTGCAAGATCAGCGTTGTCGTCATAAAACATTTCCGCCACGGTGAACTCCTTCGGTTCTCATGTGTGATTCGGTTGTGGGCAGTCTAACCGCCCCTCGTCTTACTTACTGGATACGTGTCTCATATTGAGAAACGCTGGTAGGTGTGTACCCGTCGGACCCCTCGCCCCCTACCCGAGCAGCGCACGATCCGTAATCGAACGCGAGCCGCGCCCGATCGCGACCGCCCCCGACTTCACGATCTCCTTGACCCCGAACTGCTCGAGCATGGACACCAGCGCCGCAAGCTTATCGGCCGATCCCGTCGCCTCGATCGTGACGGAATCGGAGGCCGCATCGACGACCTTCGCCCGAAACATCTGCACAATTTCGAGAACCGACGTGCGGGTCTGGTTATTGGCCTTGACCTTGACGAGCACCAGCTCACGCTCGACCGACTGCCGCGGCTCGAGCTGCACGATTTTCAGGACGTTCACGAGCTTATTGAGCTGCTTCGTGATCTGCTCGAGCGGCATTTGATCGACCTCGACCACGACGGTGATGCGAGAGATGCCCTCGTGCTCGGTGGGTCCCACCGCGAGCGATGCGATGTTGTAACCGCGCCTCGCAAAAAGCCCCGAAACACGCGTGAGAACGCCGGGCTTATTCTCTACCAGGACGGACAGCGTATGGTTCTTCTCCGGGTCGCGCGAAAAGTCCATGCTCAGATCTCCCTCTCCCATTCGGGCGTCATGCCCTGCGCGATTTGAATCTCGTCATTGCTCACGCCAGCGGGCACCATGGGCCACACCATCGCGTCAGCGCTCACGTGAAAATCGACCACGACGGGGCGATCGTTGATCGTCATCGCCTCGCCAATCACCAGGTCGATGTCCTCGTCGCGCTCGCACCGCAGCCCCACGGCACCGTAGGCCTCGGCGAGCTTTACGAAGTCAGGAACGCGGCGCGTGCCGTGTCCGGTATTGAGATCGGTATTGGAAAAACGCTGATCGTAGAAAAGGTTCTGCCACTGACGCACCATGCCGAGCGACGAATTGTTGATGATCGCGACCTTGATCGGAATGTCGTTGAGCACGCAGGTCGCGAGCTCCTGATTCGTCATCTGGAAGCAACCATCACCGTCGATCGACCACACGACCTTGCCGGGCTGGCCCACTTTCGCGCCCATCGCCGCGGGCAGTGAGTAGCCCATCGTGCCGAGGCCGCCGGAGTTGATCCACGAATACGGCTCCTCGAAGTCGATGAATTGGCTCGACCACATTTGGTGCTGGCCTACCCCGGCGACGAAGATCGATTCGGGGCCACTGATGGCGCTGATGCGCGAAATCACGTACTGCGGCGCCGTGTAGCCGTCGGCGGTCGCGGTCCACCCGAGCGGGTAGTTCTCACGCAGTCCGTTCATGATCTGCCACCAGGCTTCGTAGTCGCGATCGTCGCCGTCTGCAAGGCGATCGGCGAGGGCCGCCAGAAGAGCGCGAGCGACATCCGCCGCATCGCCCACAATCGGCACGTCGGCGACTCGGTTTTTTGAAATCTCGGCGGGGTCGATATCGGCGTGCACAACCTTCGCGCCTGGCGCAAACGAGTCAAGCCTTCCCGTCACGCGGTCATCGAAGCGCGCCCCGATCGCGATAATCAGGTCACTGCGTTGGAGAGACGCGACCGCCGCAACGTCTCCGTGCATTCCGGGCATTCCCAAGTGCTGCGGGTGCGAATCAGGAAGGGCGCCGCGCGCCATGAGGGTCGTGACGAACGGAGCGTTCGCCGCTTCGACGAGCGCACGCACCTCCTCGCTCGCGCGCGACCGAAGCACACCACCACCCAGGAGGAACACGGGGCGCTTCGCACTGACGAGCAACTCGACCGCTTCGCGGATCTGCTTGCCGTGCGGGCGACCGGGGATCCGGTAGCCGGGAAGATTGAGCTCTTCGGGCCATTCGAAAACGGTTTCGGCCTGCTGCGCATCCTTCGTCACGTCTACGAGCACGACTCCCGGCCTGCCCGTCGAGGCGATATGGAAGGCCTGCTTGATCGCGAGCGGAATGTCATCCGCATTCTTGACGAGGATGTTGTGCTTCGTCACGGGCATCGTCATGCCCACAATGTCGGCCTCTTGGAACGCGTCCGTGCCAATAAAACTCGAACCGACCTGACCGGTGATGACCACCATGGGGATCGAGTCCATCTGGGCATCCGCAATCGCGGTGATGAGGTTCGTTGCGCCGGGTCCCGAGGTCGCGATGCACACGCCCACCTTGCCGGTGGCATGCGCGTACCCGCTCGCCGCGTGGCCAGCGCCCTGCTCGTGACGCACGAGAATGTGCCGAAGACCCTTCGCATCGAGAAGCGGATCATAGGTCGGGAGGATCGCTCCCCCGGGCAGGCCAAACACGACTTCCGCCCCCGCCGCTTCGAGCGACATGATGAGCGACTGCGCTCCCGTGACTGCTTCAGCCATAACGCCTCCAACTGTTCACTGACGAAAAAGCCCCTCGTTCCTTGCGGGGAATCGAGGGGCGCGGCTTATCGTGCGGGGGCGTTAGCCGCGCCCGGTAACGATAAGGAGAATGCTCTGCATGCGTGTAAAACTACCCGGATACGGATTTTGAAACGAAACAGTTCACATTTTGAGATCCGACGGTTGCCGGGAACCGTCGGACCCACGGCGCTCGCCGCTTACGGGAGAGGCCTGCGCGTCGCGCCGAATGTTGCCGAGCGCACGTGGTGGGCATACACCTTTAGCGCCTGACTCACCTCGCGGCGTCGATTCTTCGGCCGCCACGGAAGAGGTCCGCGTGATTCGCGGCGACGATCAAGTTCTGCCTGCGGAACATCGAGCGTCAGCTCTCGCCTCGGAACGTCGATGATGATTCGGTCACCTGTTTCCACGAGTCCGATCGTGCCGCCCTCAGCAGCTTCGGGCGAAATGTGCCCGATTGAAATGCCCGAGGTGCCGCCCGAGAATCGACCGTCGGTGATGAGCGCGCACGCCTTACCGAGCCCGCGCCCCTTGAGATAGGAGGTGGGGTAGAGCATCTCCTGCATGCCCGGGCCGCCCTGCGGCCCCTCGAACTGGATCACGACAACGTCGCCTTCCGTGACGGACTTGTCGAGGATGCGTTGCACCGCTTCCTCTTGGGACTCGACAACAAAGGCGCGCCCCTCGAAGTGGAAGAGTTCCTCGTCAATGCCGGCGCTCTTGATGACGGCGCCATCAGTTGCGAGATTGCCTCGAAGCACGCACAGGCCGCCGTCTTTCGTGTGCGCAAACGGCACGGCGCGAATCACGCCCGATTCCTGGCCGAGATCGAGCTCCTCCCAGCGCATGTCCTGGCTGAACGGCACCGTCGTGCGTTTCCCGCCCGGCGCCGCGCTGAAGAGCGTGAAGGCCTCCTGCCCGGCCTCTCCCCCGCGGATATCCCACGTGGCGAGCCACTCGGCGAGGGAACGAGCGTGAATTGCGTGCACGGAGTGATCGAGCAGGCCCGCGCGATCAAGCTCGCCGAGGATCGCGGGAATCCCGCCGGCGCGGTGCACGTCTTCGACGTGAGCAATTCCGTTCGGGGCGACCTTGGACAGGCAGGGAACGTTCCGAGAAATCCGGTCGATGTCTTCGAGGCCAAAATCAACTTCACCCTCGATCGCAGCCGCAAGGATGTGCAGCACGGTGTTGGTCGAGCCCCCCATCGCGACATCGAGGCTCATGGCGTTTTCAAACGCCGCTTTCGTGGCGATCGAGCGGGGCAGCACGCTCTCGTCGTCATCGTCGTAGTATCGGCGGCACAGCTCGACGATTCGCGCACCCGCCTCCACGAAAAGGTCGCGGCGGAACGCGTGCGTCGCGAGCGTTGTGCCATTTCCCGGAAGCGAAAGTCCGAGGGCCTCTGTAAGGCAGTTCATCGAGTTTGCCGTGAACATTCCCGAGCAGGAGCCACACGTGGGACATGCATTGTTTTCGATCTGGGCAAGCTGGTCATCGCTGATGGACTCATCGACGGCGTAGCTGATGGCATCGACGAGGTCGATCTTGTGGTCGATGACGCCGTCCACGGGCTTGCCAGCCTCCATGGGGCCGCCCGACACAAAGACGACGGGAATGTTGAGCCGCATCGCCGCCATGAGCATGCCCGGCGTAATCTTGTCGCAGTTCGAAATGCACACGAGCGCATCGGCGCAGTGGGCGTTGACCATGTACTCGATGCTGTCGGCGATGACGTCTCGACTCGGGAGGGAGTAGAGCATTCCCTGGTGCCCCATCGCAATGCCGTCGTCGACCGCGATTGTATTGAATTCCTTCGACACTCCCCCGGCCTCGCGAATCGATTCGGCGACCATGTCGCCAACGTTTTTGAGGTGTACATGGCCGGGCACGAACTGCGTGTAGGAGTTCGCGATCGCGATGATCGGTTTGCCAAAATCATTCGAGCCCATGCCGGTCGCGCGCCACAGGGCGCGTGCGCCGGCCATGTTGCGTCCATGGGTTGACGTGCGTGAACGAAGGTGAGGCATGGCCACAGCATAGGCAGAAACCCAAGACCCCCGCCCAAATATTGGACGAGGGTCTCAGATTATGGAATTGCCTGTCGCGAGAACGACCACTCAGCCTTCGCGATGCGGCCAATCGGGATCATCCGCGAGGCGCTGCTTGAGCGCTTCGTAATCGGCGTTTTCTTTCTCCTCAAGGGCACGGGCCTCTGCCACCTGCTCCTCGGTGGGCTGGTGATCACCCATGCCCACGGCGAGCTCAGGATCAACAACCGCAATTGCGCCGGTCTCAAGCTTCACTTTGTGGCGAAGGATCTCGTAGCGGACGACCTTGGCAAGGAAGTAGATGCCGAGAAGGTTCGGGATCGTCATGAGGAAGAACACAGCATCCGAGAAGTTGATGACAGCGTCCATCGACACGGCCGAGCCGAGAATAACCGCGAGAATCCAGACGATCTGGAAACCGCGCTTCACGAAGGCCGACCGCCCGAAGAGGAACTCGGCGGCAAGGTTGCCGTAGTAGTAGTAGCTCAAGATCGTGGAGAAGGCGAAGAGCGCCACGGCAACGGTCAGAACGTAGGGGAACCAGCTCGCCACCGTGCCAAACGCTGTCGCCGTCATCACAATGCCATCACCGCTGCTATCGGTGTACACGCCCGTCACGGTAATCGCGATGGCCGTAAGCGTGCAGACGATCACCGAGTCCACGAGCGGCTCCCACATCGCGGTGAAGCCCTCCGTGGCCGGCTCCTTGGTCTTCGAGGCCGAGTGCGCCATGCCGGCCGAGCCCACACCCGCAGCGTTCGAGAAGAGCGCGCGCTGAATACCAACGATGGCCACGCCGATCGCGCCACCGGTCACGCCCTCGCCTGTTGTCGCCGTCGTAATGATCTTGACGATCGCCTCCGGAACAGCCTGAATGTTCATCACGATGATCGCGAGAACGCAAAGGAAGTACACGATCGCCATAAGAGGAGTGATGCGGGCCGTCCACGTGCCGATCGATTGGATGCCACCAACGATCACGAGCGCCGCAAGCGCCGCCATGATCGCACCGATGACCCAGCGGTTGTCCTGAAGGAAGGCGATGCCGAGCTGATCGCTGAGGATCGCCGCGCCCTGATTCGACTGGAAGAGGTTACCCGCACCAAACACGCCGATGAGCGTGAATGCCGCGTAGAGGAACGAGAGGACGATGCCGAACTTTTTGAAGCCGATTTCTGCAAGACCGTGCTTGAGGTAGTACATGGGGCCACCGTGAGTGTGGCCATCCTCATCGATTTCGCGGTACTTCACGCCGAGGGTCGCCTCGGCCATCTTCACACTCATCGCAAGGCAGCCGAAAAGCACGATCCACAGGGCCGCGCCGGGGCCACCAACCGAAATCGCAACCGCGACACCCGCGATGTTGCCGAGACCAACGGTGCCCGAAAGCTCGGTCGCGAGCGCCTGGAAAGAACTCACCTCACCCGGGTCGGTCTTACGGGTGTATTTGCCGCGAATGACACCAATCGAGTGCGCAAAGCCCGTGATGGGCTGGAAGCGCAGCCACACCGTGAGGAAGATGGCGGCCGCGACGAGCCACAGCACGATGAGCGGCACTTTGACCCCGGCGACGGAGGGGGCGAAAAAGACAATTGCCGACAGGAAGTTCGCAAAGGGGGCAAAGTACGTATTTAAGAACTGGTCGATCGCACCAGAACTGTGCATCAGTCTCTCCTAGTGGGGGCCGAGTGGGGTGGGAACATTTTTCACCAAACAAGCACTACTTTTCGGAAACGAAGGGGCGGACTCAAGTACATTCGCCAAAACGAAATCTTGGCGACAAAACGCATTTGCCCGCACCCGCACTCCCCTGGGCAAGGGCTCACCTCAATAAAATCACAGGTCAGGGCTTTGGCGTAGCAGGCGTCGGAAAATCAGTCAAGAAGATCCCCGCAGACCCCCGCCGTGTGACTTACGCTACCTAGTGGTCCCGATCACCCCTTCTCGCTCTGCTGACCCCATTCGCCGTCTTCATAGAGACGCTCGCGAATCTCATGCCATTCGCGTGCTTCCTCTTCGTCGCGATCACGCGCCTCAGAGATCTGCTCTTCGGTGGGCTCGTGATCACCCATGCCCACGGCGAGCTCGGGATCAATCTGCGGGATGGCTCCAGTTGTCACCTTCACCCTGTGGCGCAGGATCTCGTAGCGAACGATCTTGGCGAGCGCGTACACGCCAATGAGGTTCGGGATGGTCATGATGAAGATGAGCGCATCGGCAAGAGTGACAACGGAATCGATCGTAATCGCCGAGCCGATGATCGTGAAGGCGATCCATACGATCTGGAAGCCACGCGTGACCCACGGCGAGTTGCCGAGGATGTACTGGATCGCGCTCAGGCCGTAATAGTAGTACGCGAGCACGGTTGAGAACGCGAACGGCACAACAATCACCATGAGCACGTACGGGAACCACGGCGCGACGGTGCCGAAGGCGCCTGCCGTCATGACGATGCCATCTGCCTCCCCGCTTCGGTAAGCACCGGTCACGACAACGACAAGCGCGGTGATCATACACACGACGCACGAGTCCAGGAACGGGCTCCACATGCCCGTAAAGCCCTCGGTCGCGGGGTGGCGGGTTTTTGCCGCCGCGTGCGTCATGCCCGCAGTTCCGACGCCCGCGGCGTTCGAGAAGAGCGCGCGCTGAATACCGATCACGGCTGCTCCAGCCGCGCCGCCGGCAACGCCCTTGGGCTGGAACGCTTCGGTCACAATCGTCATGAATGCCGAGGGGACCTGCGGGAGGTTGAAGAGAAGAATAAGGATTGCGCTGACGAGGTAGGTACCCGCCATGATCGGAACGGCTTTCGAGGTGATCTTGCCGATCGACTTCACGCCGCCGACCACGACGAGCGCGAGGAAGATGCCAAAGACCACACCCACGATCCAGCGGTGGTTGAGAAGGAAGTCCCAACCGAGCTGCTCACCGAGGATCATCGCGGTCTGGTTCGACTGAAACATGTTTCCGCCGCCGAACACGCCGAAGAAAGCCGAGATCGCGTAGAACATCGCGAGAACGCTGCCGGCCTTCGCCCAGCCGATCTCTTTGAACCCATATTTGAGGAAGTACATAGGGCCTGCGTGGACCGTTCCGTCTTCGTCGATCACGCGGTATTTCGTGCCCAGGGTCGCCTCGGCCATCTTGAGGCTCATCGCAAAGAAGCCGAAGATCGCGATCCACAGTGCAGCGCCCGGACCGCCGAGCCCAATCGCGACCGCGACGCCCGCGATGTTGCCGAGCCCGATCGCGCCCGAAATCTCGGTGGCAAGCGCCTGGAAGCTGCTCACCTCACCGGGGTCAGTTTTGCTCGCGTAACGCCCTCTCACGACGTCAATCGCATGCTTAAATCCCGTGATCGGCTGGAATCGCAACCACACCGTCATGAAGACGGCCGCCACTGCGAGCCAGACGACGATCAGTGGGATTTCAATGCCGCCGATATTCGGCGCGTAGAACACGACCGCGCTCATAAATTGAGCAATCGGTGCGATCAGCTGGTCAACGTACTGGTCGAAACTCATGAGTCCCTCTCGGTTGGCCCAGATCTGCTTCAGGCCACAAAATGGGGCCCCGGTCACTAAAGCCCGAGGCCCCACTTCATACTAGGTAGTTCTTAATAACCCATTATGACCGGTGAGTTAGCCCACCTCAAGTTTGGCCATAATGATCTCACGAACGCGCCCGGCATCAGCCTGGCCGCGCGTCGCCTTCATGACCGGGCCGATAAGCGCGCCGATCGCCTGGACCTTGCCGCCCTTGATCTTCTCGACCACGTCGGGGTTATCAGCGATGGCCTGGTCCACGGCGCCCTCGAGAACCGAGTCATCAGAGACAACCGCGAGGTTCTCCTTCTCCACGATGGCGGCGGGATCACCGTCACCATCGAGGACCTTCGCGAGCACCTGGCGGCCGATCTTGTCGTTGATCTTCTTGCCCTCGACGAGCGAGACGAGTTCGGCAACCTGAGCCGGAGTGACGCTGAGCTCCTCGAGCTCTTTCTCGGCTTCCTTGGCGATGCGTGCGAGTTCACCCATCCACCACTTGCGTGCCGCCTGGGGCTTCGCACCCGCAGCGACCGTCCCCTCGATCAGGTCGAGCGCACCGGCGTTAATGACGTCGCGCATTTCAAGATCCGTGAAGCCCCACTCACCGAGCAACCGTCGGCGACGAGCCGCGGGAAGCTCCGGAAGCGCGGAGCGCAGCTCCTCAACCCACTCCCGGCTCGGGGCGACCGGCACGAGATCGGGCTCGGGGAAGTAACGGTAGTCCTCGGCATCGCTCTTCACACGGCCCGGGCTCGTGTGGCCGGTGTCATCGTGGAAGTGGCGGGTCTCCTGGATGACCTCGGCACCGCTATCGAGCACTCCCGCCTGGCGGCTGATCTCGAAACGCACGGCGCGCTCAATTGCACGGAACGAGTTGACGTTCTTCGTTTCGGTACGCGTGCCAAGCGGCGCCTCCGGCGAGGGACGAAGCGAGACGTTGATGTCGGCGCGCACGTTGCCGCGCTCCATGCGCGCTTCCGAAACCTCGAGGGTGCGGAAGATATCGCGGAGCGTACGGACGTACGCCGCGGCGACCTCCGGTGCGCGGCCACCCGTGTTCGGGATCGGGCGCGTCACGATTTCCACGAGGGGGACGCCCGCTCGGTTGTAGTCCACCTGCGAGTGGGTTGCGCCCTGGATGCGGCCTGTTCCACCGATGTGGGTGTTCTTACCGGCGTCCTCTTCCATGTGCGCGCGCTCGATGTCCACGCGCACGATCTCGCCGTCGTCAAGTTCGACGTCGACGTAGCCGTCGTAGGCGATCGGTTCGTCGTACTGCGAGGTCTGGAAGTTCTTCGTGAGGTCCGGGTAGAAGTACTGCTTACGCGCGAACCGACAGTGCTCGGCAATCGAGCAGTTCAGTGCGAGACCGATCTTGATCGCGTATTCCACCGCTTTCTCATTGACGACCGGCAACGTGCCCGGGAGACCGAGCGAGACGGGCGTGATCGCCGTGTTGGGTTCGGCAGCAAACACGTTGGGGGCGCCATCGAACATCTTGGTCTTCGTGCCAAGTTCTACGTGGACCTCGATGCCGAGGACCGGGTCATACTTCTCGATCGCCTCGTCGTAGTCGAGGGGTTCGATATCCGTGTAGGCGTTCACTTGGCGCCTCCTTCCAGGGCCGGGGCGTTGTTCAGGAGAGGCCCTCCCCAGGTGTCTTCAAGCAGCGCCTCGAGTGCGCCGCCGGCGCGATAGAGGCGATCATCGGCCATCGCGGGCGCGAGGAACTGGAAGCCTGCGGGCATCGAATCCTCGGCGAGGCCGCTCGGGAGCGAGAGGCCGGGGACGCCCGCGAGGTTCGCGGGGATCGTCGCGATGTCGTTGAGATACATCTTGAGCGGGTTATCGGTGTTCTCACCGAGGCGGAACGCGACGGTGGGAGCGGTCGGCGACGCGAGAACGTCGCACTTGTCGAAAGCCGCGGCAAAGTCGCGCTGCACGAGAGTACGCACCTTCTGGGCGCTTCCGTAGTAGGCGTCGTAGTAGCCGGAGCTAAGCGCGTACGTGCCGAGCAGAATGCGGCGCTTCACCTCGGCGCCAAAGCCCTGGCCTCGAGTGGCGGCCATGACCTTTTCGGCAGTCGGGTGATCCTCGGGGACTACCCGCATGCCAAAGCGCATGCCGTCGAATTTCGCGAGGTTGCTGCTCGCCTCGGACGGCATGATGAGGTAGTAGGCGCCAAGCGCGTACTTAAAGTTGGGGCAGCTCACGCGAACAATCTCGGCGCCAGCCTTTTCGAGGAGCGCGAGCGATTCTTCGAAGCGCTGCTTCACGAGCGGATCGAAGCCTTCGCCCTCGAGCTCTTCGATAACACCGATGCGCATGCCCTTGACGTCCTTCGCGCGGGCAGCCTCGACGAAATTACCGAAGCCGTCCTTGAGGGAGGTCGAGTCCTTCGGGTCATAGCCGCCGATCACCTCGTGCAAAAGCGCGGCGTCTTCGACCGTGCGCGTGCACGGGCCGGCCTGGTCGAGCGAGCTTGCCATCGCGATGAGGCCGTAGCGCGATACGGAGCCGTAGGTGGGCTTCACGCCGACGGTTCCGGTCACTGCTGCGGGCTGGCGGATCGAGCCGCCCGTGTCGGTGCCGATCGCGAGAGGCGCCTCGAACCCGGCGATAGCTGCGGAGGAGCCGCCGCCTGAGCCGCCGGGGATTCGCTCGAGATCCCACGGATTGTGGGTGTTGCCATAGGCGCTCGTCTCGGTCGAGGAGCCCATCGCGAACTCGTCCATGTTGGTCTTGCCGAGGATCGGAAGCTTCGCGTCGCGGAGGTTCTCCACGAGCGTTGCGTCGTAGGGCGGAATCCAGCCTTCGAGGATCTTCGAACCCGCGGTGGTCTGGATCCCCTTCGTGACGACGACATCCTTCACGGCAACGGGAACACCCGCGAGCGGCGCGAGGCTCTCGCCCTTGGCGCGCGCCTCATCGACAGCGTCGGCCGTGGCACGCGCGTCCTCGCCGGTAACGGTCACGAACGCATTGAGCTGGCCCTCGACGGCCTCGATGCGCGAAAGGTGCGCGTCGGTCAGTTCGCGCGCGCTGAACTCGCCGCTTTGAAGGCCTTTCGCCATGTGCGCGGCGGAAAGCTTCACAAGGTCAGTCATCGGTTACTCCTCCCCGAGAATCTGCGGAACAACGAAGCGGCCATCGGCGGCTTCGGGCGCGCCGGAAAGGGCCTCTTCTTGCGTGAGGGTCTCCGTGACCTCGTCCTTGCGGAACACGTTGGTCATGGGGATCGGGTGACTTGTGGCCGGGACGTCGTCGCTCGCCACTTCGCTCACGGACGCAACCGCGTCCAGGATGGCGTCGAATTCGCCCGCGAAGCGAGCGATTTCTTCGTCGGTGAGCTCAATGCGAGCGAGGGACGCCAGGCGTGCGACTTCTTCAGAACTCATTGCTGGCATGGCATCCATTCTAGGCGCTACGCCAGGGCGTTTTCTCCACCCTCGAGGAGCACTGTGAAACCTTCCTCATCGAGGATCGTGATTCCAAGCTCTTCGGCCTTGGTCGCCTTCGAGCCCGCATTCTCGCCCACGACCACGTAGTTCGTCTTTTTCGAGACGCTTCCCGAGGCCTTGCCGCCGCGCTGGAGGATCGCTTCTTTCGCGCCGTCGCGCGTGAAGTTTTCGAGCGAGCCCGTCACGACAACCGTGAGGCCCTCGAGGGTTTTCTCGATTCCGCTCACGGACTCGTCCTCCATCACCACACCGGAGCGCTTCCAAGCCCCGACGAGCGCGGCGTGCCACTCTTCCTCGAAGAAAGCCTTGACGCTTCTCGCGATCGTCTCTCCCACTCCATCGGTCTCGGAAAGTTCCTCGATGCTCGCGTTCGCGATCGCGTCGATGGAACCCCAGGCCGTCGCGAGGGCGCGGGCCGCCGTCGGACCCACGTGGCGAATAGAAAGGGCCACGAGCACGCGCCAAAGCCCCGCTGCCTTTGCCTTCTCAAGCTCACCCATGAGCACCTCGGTCGTTTTTCCGACGGTGGCCGGCCGCACGAGGCTCCAGGATTTCTTGGACTTGTAGTAGCGCCACTGAGGGCGGTTCCAAAAGGCACTCACGGTGCGCCAGTCGCCCGTCTCTTCTCCGTCACGGCGCACGCTCTGGTAGACCGTGACCTCGCGCAGGTCCTCGGGAGTGAGGTCGAAAAGGTTCTCTCCCGTGCGTACGACGCCCTCGCTCGGCGCGGGGATGCGTGGATCTTCGGGGTCGGTGATACGAAGCACGGGAACGCCGTCGATGTCATCCGTCGCAACCCCGTTTTTGAGCGTCACAAACGCGTCGCTCGTGAAGTCTTCTTCGGTGAGCACGGGGAGATAGAGCGCGTGGCCGGCCTTAAGGGACGCGAGGGCTTCGGCGCGGCGCTTGTCGGGATCGGTGAGCGCGATCGCCGATTCGTCGCCGAGGGCCTCGATATCGAAGGCTCCGCGGCTCGCAGCGTGGGCGATGCGACCCGTGACTTGCGAGGGGCAGTCCTTTTGGTTGGGGCAGCGCCAGTCCTTGTCGCCTTCTTTTTCGGGGCGGATCTCGGCGCCGCAGCTCGGGCAGTTTATCGGCATGACGAACGGCTTTTCGCTTCCGTCGCGGAGCTTCTCGACGGGTCCGAGGATTTCGGGGATCACGTCGCCGGCCTTGCGAAGGATGATCGTGTCGCCAATAAGAACGCCCTTGCGTTCGACATCGAACTGGTTGTGGAGGGTCGCGCGCGCGACAGTCGAGCCCGCAACTTTAACGGGCTCCATGACGCCGAAGGGGGTCACGCGGCCGGTGCGGCCCACGTCCACTTGGATATCGAGAAGCTTGGTCGTGACTTCTTCGGGCGGGTACTTGTAGGCGATCGCCCAGCGTGGCGCACGTGACGTCGCACCGAGCGCGCGCTGGTGGGCGAAGTCGTTGATCTTGATGACGATGCCGTCGATATCGTGCTCGAAATCGTGGCGTTTTTCGCCCGCATCCTCGATGTACTCCGTCACCGCGGCAAGCGAATCAAGAACTCTGAAGTGCGGTGAGGTGGGAAGTCCCCACGAAGCGAGCATTTCGTAGACCTCGCTTTGGCTCTCGGGGTATCCGACGGCACCTTCGTGCGCGCCGATCCCGTGGACGTACACCTCGAGTGCGCGAGAGGCCGTGATCGAGGAATCCTTTTGGCGAAGCGAGCCCGCGGCGGTGTTGCGAGGATTGGCGAACTCGCGAAGGCCGGCTTCGCGGCGCTCTTCGTTGAGTTTTTCGAACTCGTCAATCGGGAAAAACACTTCACCGCGCACCTCGAGAAGCGCGGGCGGCGTGTCGGTCGTGAGCGTATGGGGAACGTTGCGGATCGTCTTCACGTTTGCTGTGACGTCCTCACCCACGCGGCCGTCACCACGCGTGACGCCGCGCACGAGCGTGCCGTTTTCGTACACGAGGGAAATCGCGAGACCGTCAATCTTGAGTTCGGTGAGGAACTGGGGCGTGCCGGGCGCTTCCGCCTCACAGCGCTTCGCCCACTCGTGGATTTCCTCAATGCTGAAGGCATTGTCGAGGCTCATCATGCGCTCGATGTGCGGCACCGAGGCGAAGCCCTGCGCAACTGCCCCGCCCACTGTTTGCGTGGGCGATTCTTCGCTCGCGAATTCGGGGAACTCCTCTTCGAGGTTCGTGAGTTCGCGTTCGAGGGCATCGTATTCGCCGTCGGCCATGATCGGTGAGTCGTTCTCGTAGTACTCGACGCGCGCCTCGCCGAGGCGTTCGCGCAGCTCGAGAATGCGGCCCTCGGCCTCGAGCGCGGTGATCTCCGCGAGGTCAGCGGCTGCGGAGCTGTCTGAGGCGGTCGTGCTCGGTGTCTGCTCGGTACTCACGCGTTCAGTCTACGGGCCGCTCCGCTTCGCCTTCCTGCTCGCGCTTCGCTTTTCGCCACAGGAAGAACGAGGAGACTGCACCCACCGCAAAGATGGCGAGCCACAGCACGAGCGCTCCGATGCCAAAGGAACTCTGTCGCTCTCCGCTTATGTCCAAGGCCAGGAGGATGCCAGCGAGCACCATGAGTGCAAGCTGGAAGAAAAGCTTGCGTTTTGCGACCGTCGCGCGATCCTTCGGGAGGCTCCGCGCGTAGCGCACGGGATCGCCGCACTCCTCCCCCACGCTTCGGTGTGCAGATTCGGCACGGGCGTATGCGTCGTCTGCGAGCTTCTCGATGCGTTTTTCGGTGAGGTCCCCGCGCACGCGAGCGGCACGAATGAATTCTTCGCGCCAGTCGCCCCGATCCTCACCCGGGCCGAAGAGTCGCGACTCTTGCTTCTTTGGCGCGGGCCAGAGAGCGAGCACGGCCCACGCGAGAGCGCCATACACGGGCACGCCAATGAGATAGACGAACGGCGAAAGCTCATACCGCTGGTCAGTCAAGAGCTCGAAAACAGTCGCGCCCGCGAGGGCAAGCGCAAGAATGCTCGCGGCGACAACAACGCACATCCATGCAAACGGCAAACGCCTGCGCGTCGCGTCATACACTGCACCGGCGACCGCGATGAACATTCCGAGCATGAGCGGGGCGATGAGCCCTCCGAGCGAGATATCGGCACTCACGCCATCGCTGAGAAGCCACACAATCGTGAAGAGAATGGAGAGGCCCGCGGCCACGGTGAAAGCGAAGACAGTCGTGAGGCGCGCCGTCATGGGTGCGTCGTCGTCAAAAGCCCAGCCGCTGTGGTTCAATGCCTCTCCTCGCGTTTCTCGCTCACGTGCGTTCCCCTCGAGTTTTTCACACGAGCACCGGCGCGAGCATCCCCTTCAGGGCTCCGGTATAAGATTTCGGGACAAAGAACGCCGCGCCGCGCACGAATCACGAGGCCCGGAGTGAAGGGAGATCCGCGATGAAAGTTGAGCGGGTTTTTCCTGCGCTCATCGCGATCGTGTGCGCTCTCCTCTTCGGGTGTGCAACAGCCGCGCACATGCCTCCCCTCGTGGACATCGGCGCCGGCCCCTCGGCCCTCGATGTCCTCCCGCAGGAGAGCGCGACTGACCAGAAGGCCCACGTCAATACGGAAATCTCCGCAGGGTTCGAGCAGTATCAACCCGAGGGCCCCAATCCCCTCGGCCCGACTCTCGAGATCATCGTGTGGGCGCTGCTCGCGCTTGCAGGGCTGTGCTTACTCATCATTTGTGTGCGGGTAGGGCTACGCGCGCTTAGGACGCGGCGAACGCTCGCTCCTCAAAGCGAGAGTGAGGACGCGCCGAGCGAAGTCGAAGCCTCCGCTGTCGCGGCCTCTCTTCAGGCCGCCGCGCAAGCCCTTGAGAGGAGCGCGGTCGACGGCAACGCCATTGTCGCGGCATGGCTTGCGATCGAAGCCCGCCTCACGGAAGAGGGTTATGGTCGCTGTTCCTACGAAACCTCAAGCGAGTTTGTCGAGCGCGTCGTCGGCTCCGCTGGACTCGATAACTCTCGCCTCGCGCGCCTTGGGGAGCTCTACCGAACCGAACGCTACTCGAGCGCAGAAACTCGCCCCGCCAGCCTCGAAGAGGCACGAGACTTGCTCCGTGCCTTGAGAGGCGAATTGGACACGGCCCCGGCGGGAGGCGCACGTTCATGAAACGTCTCGTGCTCACCTTCGCCGTGACGGCGGCGGCGACGACGGCAATCGTCCTCGCGCTGCACCTCGTGGATATCCGCCTCAATCTCGCCTACGCGCTTATCTTTACCCTCGGCGCGCTGCTTGCGAGGGAACTCAATGCCACGGGACTCACCGGAAGCGAGGCACCCGAGTTTCCGCGAGTCCTCTATCGCGCAGCACCCGAGCTCGAAGCAGCAAAGGATCGCCGCGTGCGCCGCATCGAGGATGACCTCTACCGCACGATCGAGACAAAGCGGCAAGGCCCGCGCCTTCCCGCAACGTATCTCGCGGGCATCGCTCACGAACTCGAGACGCTCGCTGCCACGCGCGGGGAAAGCCTCGGGCTGTCGCAGCAAACGTCGGACATTATCGCCTGTGCGGAAGAGACCGACGCTGCCCACTCCCCTGCCAATGCCCCTCGACCGCGCACGAAGCAGCTCCGCCTCACACGTCGCGGCCTGGTCGCAGCGCTGCGCGACCTCGAGAGTGCATTCGCACGACTGACCGCCCCCGCACCCCACGTCAAGGAGAGGCCATGACCGACACCTTCACCCCGAGCGAGGCCGCCGCACTCAGCACGCGCATCCTCGACGAGACAGAGCGCGCGATCGTCGGTAAGCGCGAAGCGCTCACGAAGCTCCTCGCGGGCATCTACGCGGGCGGACACGTCCTCCTCGAGGACTACCCGGGCCTCGGCAAAACGCTCACGGCCCACTCGTTCGCTCTCGCTCTTGGACTCGAGTTTCGCCGCGCCCAGTTCACGCCCGACCTCCTGCCTGCCGATCTCACGGGCTCCGAGGTGTTCGATCAACAAACGAACGAGTTTGAGTTTCGGCCAGGCCCGGTATTCACGGGGCTCCTCCTTGCCGATGAAATCAACCGCACGCCTCCCAAAACTCAGGCTGCGCTCCTCGAGGCGATGCAGGAACGCCAGGTGAGTATCGAGGGCACGACGCACGCACTCCCGCGCCCATTTCACGTGCTCGCAACCGCCAATCCCGTCGAAACCGAAGGGACCTATCCCCTGCCCGAGGCCCAACTCGACCGTTTCCTCATGCGACTGACCTTCGGCTACCCGAGCGCCGACGACGAATGGGACGTCATCGCACGCCGAATCGAGCGCCGCGAGGAGAGCATCGACGTCGAGCGCGTGCTCCAGGCGGGCGAGCTCGAAAAGCTTCAGCGCTCGGTCGAAACAATTCACGTGAGCGAGGCCGTTGGCCGCTACGCCGTCGCGCTCGTGCGCGAAACGCGAGAGCACAGCGAGACCGCGATGGGGTCTTCGCCTCGCGGCTCGCTCGCGCTCATTCAGTGCGCACGTGCGTTCGCGCTCATCCAGGGCCGCGAATTCGTGATTCCTGAAGACATCAAGACTTTGGCCCACGCGTGCCTCGAGCACCGCGTTGTGATCCGGCCCGAACTGTGGCTCCAGAACATTTCACCCGCGAGCGTGATCGACTCGATTCTCACGCGCGTTCCCGCCCCCGAAGCTGCCGCTTGAGAATGCGTACAACCCAGGCCTATACGCGCGCGGTACTCGCGGCCGCGGCGTTCATCCTGTACGGCGTGCTCGGCTCACGCCTCGACGCCCTCCTTGTGGGGTGTGCGCTCGTTGCCTGGATTGCGGTCGCCCACATCATGCGGCCGAGCGAGGCGAGGCCGGCAACGCTCGAGGCCGCGGAAGCCAAAGTCAACGAGGGTGAGAGCGTCACGGCGATCGCTCGCGGTGCTCGCGGAACACTCGTGACCGTGGGCGTCCACATGAACAGCGGGCTCGAGTATTCGCCTCGATGGGCGGTCATCACGGGTCTCGAAAGTACGTGGGTTCGGGCGACGCCCCGGGTGTGGGGCACGCACGAGTTCGGCCCGTTCACCGTGCAAGAAACCGATGCGCTCGGGGCGTTCCGACGCCACCGGCACCACGCAGCGCGCAACGTTTCTGCCGTCGCGAGTGCAACGGCGAAGCCTCGCCCTCTTCCCCTTGAGCGCGTCCTCGGTGTGAGCGGTCCCCATACTTCCCGCACGAAAGGTGAGGGGACGGCGCTCGCCGACATCCGCCCCTACCGCGCGGGCGATCGACTCAAAACAATCAACTGGCGCGTGACCTCACGCCGGGGAGTACTGCACACGAACGAGACCTTTTCCGAACGAGACACGGACGTCCTTATCGTCGTCGACACGATGGCCGATATCCGGCCGATCGGTGCCGAGCCCGGGGATGGCCGCGCCTCGAGTCTCGATATGAGTGTTGAAGCCGCGACGGTGCTCGCGCGTCACTACCTCTCGCTCGGCGACCGCGTGGGCCTGCACGATGCGGGAGCGTTAATCGGGTCGATCCCCTTCGGCACGGGTGAGCGCCACATGCGACGCATCCTCGAGGCACTCTCGGCCGTATCGCGCGACAAGTCCGTGTCTCCTCGTCTACGTCGGGCCCCGCGCATCCGCTCAGGCACTCTCACCATCGCGTGCACCCCCCTCCTGAGCGAAGAGTTCATTGGGCAGATTGGCCTTCTGCGCGCGATCGGCGCGAACCTCACGATCATCGACACGCTTCCCGCAGAACTCACGAACGCCGCGCGCCTCACGGGTGCTCCCATGCGCCGCATCGACGGGATCGAGGACGCGCATCTGTGGGACGAGGCATGGGTTATTCGCGGATTTGAGAGGCGCTTCGTCATCGCCGATCTTGAACGACGCGGGATTCCCGTGCGCCGCCTCGAGGAGGCTCTGTGATCCGTTCCCTCACCGATCATCTTCTCGATGCTTTCGACCTCGTTCGGGCCGTCTCTCCCACTCAGTGGTGCGCGAGGCTCGGCGCGCTCGCCGCGCAAATCGCCGCTGCGCTCGTCGTCGCGGCGGGTGCAACGGCTGGTTTTACGGCACCTCTCACGATGGGGCTCATACTGCCGTTTATCGCGCTCGCCGTTCTCAACCTTCTTCAACTAGCCCAGCCAGGATCGGAGGCGGGACTCGTCACGTTCGCGGCGTGGATCTTCGCTCTGTGGGCCTCGCCTCCGCTTTCGCTCGCACCGGCAATCGCCTTCGCGATCCTTGTGCTCGCGTCGCATTCCCTGTGGGCACTCGCCGCTCGTTCGCCCGCCCACGGGCGAACGAGCACGAAGGCCCTGATTCGCGTCGTCGGCGCGCTGAGCCTCGTACTCGGTCTTGCCGCGGCGCTCATTGCAATCGCCCTCGTTCCAGTCGCCTTCATGCGCCCGGAAGCGATCCCGAGTGTCATGATCCTCGTCGCGGTCCTCGCTGTTTTCGGAGCGCTCGCGTGGCTGCTTTTACCGCGTACGGGCTCGAAGTAGCGGGCGTCTTTCTCGCTTAATCGCGCTAGTCGCTCACGCGTTCGGCAAGGCCCGGCGCGGCGTGCATGATTTCGTCCATGTCGCACGGGCGCACGAAGGCCGACGCGCCATTTTCACGCGCGGGTTCGGCCGCCCGTCGCCGCGTCACCGCGAATGCGAAGCCGCGAGCCTCGCGAGCGGCGTAGCCGAGTTCATGCCACGCGGCAAGGACGTGCCTCATCGATCTCTCGACCGCGCCCGCCGTCGCCAGGAAGCGAATCTCGACGCCTCGTTCTCGGGCGTCGGCAAGCGCCTCCCACGCACCGCCTACGGCCGCGAGGTCTCTCGAGAGTGGATCGAGGGCGATACTACGCACCCCCGCGTCGAGGGCCGCACGCACGATCCCCACTCGCGCGTCAACGGCGAGCGTGAGTTCTTCCGTTCCAATCCCTCGCTCGGCGACCCCGGTTATGCAGGCGGAAAAGAGATCGGTGAGCCCCGTACGGCCTATGGCGCGGTGGAAACGATAACCGGAAGCGGTACGCACACGCCCCTCAACGGCCCGAAGTGCTCCTCGCTCATCGAGCATGACGCGCGGCCGTGCGCCGGGTACGCGTTCGCGAAGCACGGAAACCTCGGAGCCGATGCCCTCGGCAATGAGGGTGGGAAGCTCCCGCACGAGCCCCGCATCGGCGAGCGCGAGCTCGCCGGAGGCCATAAACACCGAAGAGGCGCACGACACGGGCCCGAGGCGCACGAGGCTCAACGGCCCCTCATACTCGAAAAATGCGAGGCGAGCCGCGTCGAGGCGCGCAAAGGCCGCATCGCGGTTTGCGCGCCATCGTGCGCCTTCGCCCGGGCCGATCCGCCAACCGTACGGAGCGAGGTCTCCCGACACCGGCAGCATCGCGAGGCTCGCCGGCAGAACGTGATCGAAGGAGTCCTCGCCTCCGAGCGCGAGCGACGGCTCCGCCCCGAGCTCCGCCTCAGGACTCGAACCGAGAAGGAAGCGCATCCGCGTCAATCGACCGAGGAGGCGGCCACCATCAACGTCCGCGGCGGACTCGGTGAGAGCGAGGGTGCCGTCGGAAAAAATCGTCACGAGCGAATCGGGCGCTCCCCCGTGTGCTGTCATGCGCGCGCGTCGAGAGTTGCCGAGGCCAGCACGCGGTCGCCCGCGTACAGCACAAGGGTTTGACCGGGCGCGACCCCGCGGATCGGCCGAGCAAGCTCAACGCGGACAGAGGCGATCTCGCCCGCCCGGTCGGCCTCGACACCCGTGATGACGCCCCCAATTGCCTCGCCGTGTGCGCGAATCTGCGCCTCCACCTCGCGGCCCTTGTCAAGATCCTCGAACGGCACCACATCGCTCGCGATGAGCGTGCGCGTCGAGAGCAGTTCGGCGGCCCCCACGACGACCTGGCGCGTCTCGGGCTTGACGTCGAGTACATAGCGCGGCTTGCCATCGGCGGCTGGTCGGCCCAGGTTGAGCCCTTTACGCTGCCCCACGGTAAAACCGTACGTGCCCGAGTGCTCGCCGAGCACCCGACCGTCCGTATCGACGATTTCCCCGGGCTGCTCACCGAGCTCACGCTCGAGGAAACCGCGAGTGTCCCCGTCGGGAATAAAGCAAATGTCGTAGCTATCTGGCTTGTGGCCGACACCGAGCCCGCGCCGATCCGCCTCAGCACGCACCTGGGCTTTATCGGCGAAGTCTCCGAGCGGGAACACCGAGCGCGCAAGCCCTTCGGGCCCCATCACCGCAAGCACGTAGCTCTGGTCCTTGAGCATGTTCGCGCTCCTGTGGAGCGAGCGCGCCCCTTTCGGGCCCTCGTTCCTAATCGAGGCATAGTGGCCCGTGCACACCGCATCGAATCCAAGCAGACGAGCGCGGTCCATGAGCGCCGCAAACTTGATCCGCTCGTTACAGCGCACGCAGGGATTCGGGGTGCGCCCGCGCGAGTACTCCGAAAGGAAATCCTCCACCACGAGATCGTGGAAGTCGTTGGAGAGATCCCACACGTAATACGGAATCCCAATATGATCCGCCGCGCGGCGGGCGTCCGAAGCGTCTTCGACCGTGCAGCACCCGCGCGAACCGTTGCGGGTCTGTTCGCGGTTTTTCGACAGCGCCATATGCACACCCACGACATCGTGGCCCTGCTCGACGGCGAGCGCCGCGGCCACAGCCGAATCGACACCGCCACTCATCGCGGCAAGAACCTTCACCTCGCGCCTTTCACTCGCATGCGTTGCAAACGCCTCCACTGTACAAAGCGAAAGCCCCGCGCACACGATGTGCGCGGGGCATCTCACGAAAGGATCAGCGGTTCGAGGCGACCGCTCGCGCCTTCTCGAGAACCCCCGGGAGGATGCGTACGAGCGCCTCGACATCCGCTCTCGTGCTCGTCCACCCGAGTGAGAACCGGATCGCGCCGCGCATCAGGGTCTCCGAGTACCCCATTGCGCTGAGCACGTGGGAGGCCTGCGTGACGCCAGCGTGGCAGGCCGATCCCGCCGAGCAGTCGATGCCTTCCTGGTCGAGGAGGAACAAGATCGCGTCCTGGTCGGCGCCCTCGAAGCACACGTGCACGACGTGCGCAGAACGCGGGGCGTTCTCGGCCGTGAAATGGGCGCGGGGATCGATCTGGCGGATGCTCTCACGCAAATACCCGGCAAGCGCCTCCCTCTCCTCGCCTCGTGACTGACGCTCCTCGGCGCTCTCGCGAAGCGCCACCGCGAGCGCGGCGGCGTGGGGCGCATCGAGCGTGCCTGAACGAATACCGCGCTGCTGCCCGCCACCTGTGCCGACAGCCGAAAGCTTGATCGACGGGTCGGCGACGAGCAGGCCCGCGCCCACGGGAGCGCCTATCTTGTGCCCCGTAATCGAACACAGCGGCACCTTCGCAAAGTCCGGTGGCGCCATGTGCGCCATGGCCTGCACCGCGTCGGTGTGGACGACGGTGCCGTAACGGGAGGCGAGCTCGGAAAGCGCCTCGAGGTCCTGGATGACTCCGGTCTCGTTATTCACGAGGGCCGCGCTCACGAGAGCGGCCGCGTCTCGTCCCTCGGAAGGCGCGAGGAGCTGCTCGGTCGCGGCGAGATCGAGGCAGCCGTCGGAATCCACCGGCGCGAGATCCCCGTCGAGCGCACGCACCGTATCCACAATCGCGGGGTGATCCGTCGCAAGCCCAACGACGCGCCCTCCGATCCCGCGAAGGGCGAGGTTGTCGGCCTCCGTGCCACCGGAGGTCATGATGATCCAGCTGCGCGGAACGCCAAGGACATCCGCGATCTCCGCAACGGCATCGTCGAAAATTCCGCGCACGCGGCGCCCCGAGGCGTGCTGGCTCGACGGGTTACCGAGGGTGCGGGCGGCCTGCGCGTACGCGTCGAGCGCGCTTGGCCGGATTGCCGTTGTCGCAGCGTGATCCAGATACACGCGAGTTCCTACCATGGTTTCGTTACTCCCTCGTCGTCGCCCTTGCCGTCATCGTCTCCCTCGCCGTTCGAGGGGTCATCGCCGCCGTTCTGTTTCTTGAGCTCGTCCTGTTTCTTTTGCTCCTCGGGGTCGGGCGTGGGGGTGTGGCCCTCGTTTCCCTTCCCCTCCGGGTCATTCTTCTTGGGGTCGTTTTCGGGGTTTTCCTCGTCGTTTTTCCCTTGGTCGTTGGGCCCCTCGCGCTCCTCGTTCCCGGCTTCGCGGTCAGCTTCCTTCCGCTCTTCCTCGATCTGTTTGCCCGTTTTCCCGGTCGATTTCTTGTCCTCGTTGGAATCCGATGAGCTTCCCCCGTTTTGACACGGCGCGAGGATCTCCTCGGCCTTATACAGAAGGTCCGCGCGCTCATTCGGGTCTTCGATAGCCTTCGCTTCTCCAGCCATCGCGACCGCGAGGTTGTTGCGGATCTTGCACTCGGCATGCGGTGGTTTGTTGAGGTCCCTCCCCGTCGTCCACTCGCTCAACGCCTTTTCAAGCTCTCCGCGCGCCTCGGGGAACTTGTTTTCGCGCAGGAACGCGGTGCCTTTCGTGAGATGCGGAAGGTAGGGCTCGAAAAGGTTGAGCTTTTCGACGGGACCGAGACGGTCGCGCGTATCTTCGTACTGCTCGTTCGAGTACGCTCCCAAAGCCCACGCCTGGGTGAGCGGCATCGAGACGAAGCGCACGATACCCGCGAAAAGGAGGAGAACGGGGATCGCGATCAGCAATGTGCCGATCACCCGCAGGGTAAGAAAGCGCCCACGATCAATTCCGAAGCCGCGCCCTTTTCGCGCCGAGCGGCGAAGGCCGAAGCGCTCACGCACCGTAAGCCTCTGGCCGTGCGAGCCTTTCGACATGGCTATCTCCTTCCGGCACGCGCGACGTCCGCGCGAGACAGGGGCTTAGGCAGGCGCAGAGTGAGAGTGACAAGCTCCCACACCGCCAGGAGCGTGAGGAGGATCGAAGCGATCCAGTACCAGTCCTCAAAGCTGGGCGTGGGTTGCTCCTCCGTCGAGTCAATGAACGTGAGTTTGAGGTCCTTCCACGTTTTCTCGAGGGCTGCTCCATCCTCGCCACCGGTGCGGTGGACGTAGGCAACGCCCATTTGCTGCGCGATGAACTGGAGGTTCTTTTCATCAATTTTTGAAAGTCCCCGACCGCCCGCAGGGTCCTTAATGTATTCGCCGTCATGCTCACCACCCACGGTTTTCATGGGGCCGCCTGCGGCGGTGCCGTATCCGAGCACGGCGCCGCTGTCGAGCTTTCCACCGAGCGCCCCGAAAGGCTCGGATTTCTTCTGGTCGGTGTTTTCGCCATCGCTCAAGAAATACACGATGACACGCGAATCAGGATCTTCTTTTTTGGTTTGTTCCACGAGCTTCTGGAGGGCACCTCGCGGGCGGTCGACGTTCGATCCGCGCGAATAAGCGGTTGTTTCGGTGCGCGCCGTGTCGATCCACGACTTGACCGCGCCTGCATCGGTCGTGAGCGGGAGCTGCGCAGAGGCACTCGAATCAAACGTGAGAATCGAAAAACGCGCGCCTTTCAAGCCCTCCATGATCCGAGCCATGTCGGCTTTGGCCCCCTCGAGGCGCGGCTTCGAGCCGTCGTAGTCCTCGGCGTTCATCGAGCCCGTGAGGTCCACAACGAAGATCACGTTCGCATTGAGGCGCTGGGTGCTCAGCGTTTCATCGCCCGTCACGGGCCGCAGAGCCACGACGGCGAGAACGAGCACCATAAGCAGGCGCCGCAACCAGTCGAGACGCGCCCCCTTGCGCACCCCGAGGAGCACGGCGCACGTGACCACGAGCGGAACGAAAATGAGGGCGATAGCCCACCACGGCATGAGGGGATGCAGTCCAAAATTCATCGCTGCCTCCACCCTACGACGACCACTCCGATCAGCATTGCGAGGCAGAGCCCGAAGAACATGGCGGGATGGTCAGTGCGGATGACTCGCGCAATCGCGCCCATGTCGCGCGCCTGTGCCTTTTGAATCTGGGCGATAATCGCTGGAATCGCCCCCGGGTCAGACGAGGCCCAGAAGCCACCGCCCGATCGTTCTGTCTCGCTTTTGAGTTCATCCGCGCAGTGCCCCTGGCAGGCCGACGCCCCCGGATAGAAGGTCCACATCGTGATGTCGCGCTCGATCAGGGTGTCGACGGCTCCGGGGAGTTCGTAAATGCCGGTGCCGCCCGGTTCGTTATCCGTTGCGAGGACTACGAAGCGCGAGCGTTCCTCTTCCGCGTGGTCGAACAACTGACCGCACGAGGCGACGCCGTTACCAATAAGCGAGGGCGGGTAGGTCTCCGAGTAGGTGCCGCCCACGTAGTCCCAAAACTTCTGGATGTCCTCATCGCTGTACTGGGCCGTGCCGAGCCTGTGGGCGACAGGGTTGTAGTTGAGAGCTTCGATCCCTCGCTTGAGCTCGCGTCGGATCAGACCGTAGTCATTCGTGAGCGGGAAGACCGTGCGCGAGTTCGAGTTAAAGATCGACAGCCCGACGCGCTCTCCCTTGAAGCCATCGACAAGCTCGAGGTAGCTTTCGAGAATTTCGCGGTCGAAGGGGAGCATCGAGCCGGAAATATCGAGGCACAGCACGATGTCGCGGTTCTTGAATGACGGGGTTTCAACGCGTTCGCTTGCGAGGCGCCCGGAAAGGAGGGCCCCGGACAGCACGAGTGTGCCCGCGAGCACGACGCTCACGAGACGTAGAACGCGCGAGGTTTTTTGGGCGCGCCGCACGCTCGGTAGGTGGTCGAGGTAGCTCGTGTTCGCGACGAACAGCGCGCGATTACGCACGGCACGGCGGTTGAGATAGGCGAAGGCCCATGCGATGAGGCCCGCGATCAGGAGGAGGCAGCTCACCCACCAGAAACTCATGACCATGCGCGTACCACCCCTCTAGCCGCGTGCAGACTTTCGGAAAGGCGCGTGCGACTGTCGCGGGCATAGCCTGCTTCGTGGGTGCGGGCGAGGAGATTTCCGACGGTCTGCGTGCGCGGGTCGGCCTGAATCCGTTCGACGGGTTCTTGGCGAATATCGAGCCCCTCGCTGCGAAGGACAAAGACACGCAGGATGGCTTCGAGATCGCGATGTCCCTCGCGCGCGCTCTTCTCGCCTGCGTCGACGGCTTCCCCGAGAGCGTTGATCGAGCGGAGGAATTCGGCTTTGAGGGCGTCGGTTGCGCCGGGGCGCTTCGCGTAGGCGCGTCGCTCGACGAGCCAGCGGGTGAGCTTCACAAGGGTCGTGATGAGCGCGATGATGACGAGCGCGCACAGCACCGCGAGGATGAGCCACGCAATCGAATACTGCGGCGGGTCGATGATCTCAAGGCCGTCCATTGCGTGCCCCCTGTCTGCGAAACATCGCGATCATGTCGTCAACGATCTGAGAGTCGCCGTCGGTAAGGGTGTGGACGATCCCGAGGGAGTCGAGCATCGCCGTGATGTCAGCTTCGCGCTTCTCGCGAAACGCGTCTGCTTCCTTTTGCACGGCCGCGACCGTGCGCGTGTGGCGAAGGATTTCGCGCGGGTAGCCGGGGTCGATGAGCGCGGCATCGAGGTCCAGGCGCCCGAGCGGGTCGGCGTCGCGGATGCGCACGACCAGCAGGTCATGGCGCGTCATGAGGCGCCGAAGAGCCCCTTCGCATTCTGGTCCGGGGTTCGCCTCGTCGGTGATGAGGAGCATGAGACTTGAGCGGCGCGTGAGCCTGAGGGCCCGCGTGAGTGCCCATTCAATGTTCGCGGGGGCTCCGCCGAGGACGGTGTTCTTCTGGAGAGTTCTGAGGAGGAGTTCGAGGTGGCCCCGCGAGCTGCGCGCAGGGAGCTGGAGCTGATCGCCCGGGGTTCCCGCAACGAGTCCCACGAGGTCGCCGTTGGAGTGGGCGAGGTAGCACAGCAGGCCCGCGGCGGTCACGAGGGCGTCGCGCTTGGAGGTTCCGTCGGCGGCGCTCGCTGCCATCGCACCCGACGTATCGCCGATGACGCACAGGTAGCGTACGCGCTCCTCGTTGAATTGGCGGATGAGCGGCTCGCCGCTTCTTGCGGTCGCCTTCCAGTCGATATCGGAGATTTTGTCGCCGGGCTGGTAGTACTTGAGGTCGTCGAAGTCTTCGCCGCTGCCTTTAAACAGGGAGCGCCCGCGGCCCGAGATGAGACCACGCACCTTCTTGGTGGTCGTGATCTCGATCTTGGCCTTGACCTTTGTTAGAAGCGACGCCAAAGCGGCTCCTACGGAAGTGGAACCGCGGAGAACACCGCGTCGATGATCGTCTCGGGCGTAATTCCGCTCGCGAGTGCGTCGAAGGTCATCACGAGTCGGTGGCGCAGCACCGAGTAGCGCAGGGCCCGTACGTCGTCGGGGGTAGCGTAGTCGCGTCCTTCGACGAGCGCGTGGGCCTGCGCGACGCGCATGAGTGCGAGCGAACCACGGGGCGATGCGCCCACGCGCACCGATTGGGTGAGGTTTTGAATCGGGCGCGGGCCCGAGCCTCGGGTCGAGAACACGAGGTCGATGATGTAGCGCTTGACCGCGGCATCCACGTACACGCGGTCGACCGCACGCTGAAGGAACTCGATGTCCTCAAGGCTCACGCTCGGCCTCGAGCTCTTTGGCGCAGCGAGCGTGCCCGAGGTCGAGCGATCGAGAATCTCATGCTCTTCCGCGGGCTTCGGATACGTGAGAATTTCCTTCATGAGGAAGCGGTCCATCTGGGCTTCGGGCAGCACGTAGGTGCCCTCTTCCTCGATGGGGTTCTGGGTCGCGAGAACCATGAACGGGTGCGGGAGTGGATAGATCTCACCGCCGATTGAGGTCTGACGCTCCTGCATCGCCTCGAGCATCGCCGACTGGGTCTTTGCGCTCGAGCGATTGATCTCGTCGAGAAGGACAATGTTCGCGTGCACCGGGCCGAGCTGGGTCGTGAACTCACCGGTACCGTAATTGAAGATCTGCGTACCGATAATGTCGTTCGGCATGAGGTCAGGCGTGCACTGGATTCGGCGGAACGATCCGCCGATCGCGCTCGCGAGCGCCTGCGCGGCAGTTGTCTTCGCGAGACCAGGCACAGACTCGAGCAGCACGTGGCCACCAGCGGCGAGGCTTGTGAGAAGCGCGAGCCGCAGACGCTCCTGACCGACGACGCGCGTGCCAAACACCTCGGCGATACTCGCGACAATATGCGCCGCCCGTTCCCGCTCAGCGGGGCCGAGCACGGGGCTTTCCGGTTGGAACGTCCGCGTACGGGAGGGCCCCTGCCCCACCGGACGAGGCGAAGGCGCCTGACCATTCATACTCATGCACGTACCTCTTTTGCCGCTTCCCGATCGATCACACGTGCGCGAGCGCGCACACCACAGCATGACAATACCGAACCGGACTCGACGCCACGTCAAAAACACGGCAAACGCCAGATGTCTGAAACAATGTGTGCGTGACTGTCCCCCCTCCACCAACGACGCCCGGTCTCACCGTGAACGAGGCAGGCGTCGGAACGTATTCGATCCCTGCCCCGCGCGCCGAACGGATTGAGCTGTGCATATTCGACGCAGGACGCGAACGCCGCATCCCGCTCCCCCACGTCGACGCGGGCGTGCACTGGGGAGCCGTCGATGGCCTCACCGAAGGGACCCACTACGGACTACGCGCCTACGGTCCTTGGGCGCCCGAACTCGGCCTCGTATTCAATCCCAACAAGGTACTCGTCGATCCGTACGGGCACGGCATCGATCATGCCTCGGCGCTCCTCGAATCGATGTTCGCCCACACCGTCGATTCGGCACTTCGACCCACGCAACCCCTCGAGCGCGATCCGCATGATAACGCCGACTCAGCGATCCACTCCGTCGTCACGCGCGTCAATCCCGACCGCTTCGACCCCGCGCTGCGCCCCCGCACCCCACTTCGGGACACCATCATCTACGAAGCGCACGTCCGCGGCTTCTCGAAGCTCAACCCGGATGTTCCACCCGAGCTTCGCGGCACCTATGCGGGCCTCGCCCACGAGGCCTCCATCGCCTACCTGCGCGAGCTTGGCATCACGGCGATCGAGCTGCTGCCGATCCACGCGGCCCTCGACGAAGTCCACCTCACGCGCCTCGGGCTTAGCAACTACTGGGGCTACAACACCCTCGGTTTCTTCGCCCCCAATCCGCGCTACGCCACCCAGGCCGCACGTGACGAGGGCCCGAGCGCAGTCCTCGCCGAAGTCCAAGACATGATCAACGCGCTTCACGCCGCCGGCATCGAGGTCATCCTCGATGTCGTCTACAACCACACGGCTGAAGGTGCCAAAGACGGCCCGTGCGTGTCCTTCCGCGGGCTTGACGCGCGCGAATATTACTGGCAGGACTCGGGCCACCTCGCCGACTTCACCGGCACGGGCAATACCCTCGACGCGCGAAGCCCCTACGTCGTGGACCTCGTCATGCGCTCGCTGAGGTTCTGGGCAAACACCGTGGGAGTCGACGGGTTCCGCTTCGACCTCGCCACCACCCTCGCACGAGGTGAGCACGGCTTCGATGCACAGCACCCGCTTCTCACCGCCATGCGCACCGACCCCGCGCTCGCGGGCATCAAGCTCATCGCCGAGCCGTGGGACGTGGGCAGCTTCGGGTGGCAAACGGGCAACTTCCCTGCGGGCATGAGTGAATGGAACGACTCCTACCGCGACGACATTCGAGGCTTTTGGCTCTCGAGCACCCGCGAGCTGAGCGAGAACGGCGCTCCGCAGCACCCCTATATTCGCGATCTCGCCACTCGGTTTGCGGGCTCCGCAGACATTTTTCGACGCGCCGACCCACACGATCTACCCGAGGGTCGATCGATGCGCTCGCCGCTCGCGTCGATCAACTTCGTGACCGCCCACGACGGCTTCACGCTCGCTGACCTCACGACCTACAACGACAAACACAACCTCGCCAACGGCGAGGACGGCCGCGATGGCACCGAGAACAACCGCTCCTTCCACCACGGCGCGGAGGGGCCCGATGCTGCGCTCGAGGCCCTGCGCGATCGAAGCGCCCGCAATCTCCTCGCAACGCTCCTCACGAGCGCTGGCGTTCCTATGATCACCGCGGGTGACGAACGCTTGCGGACCCAAGAGGGCAACAACAACGCGTATTGCCACGACGGCCCTCTCACGTGGCTTTCGTGGGACTCGAGCGAGCGCATCGAACGCCACCTCGCCTTCACAAAAGCAGCAATCACCGCTCGGCGCGCCCTCAGTTCGCTTCGCCCCTCCACCTTCTTCGACGACGCGAGCCTCGAGGATCGCGAGTCGGGCGGCATCAGGTGGCTCAAGGGTGATGCCTCGGCCATGAGCCACGTCGATTGGTTCAACCCCGAACGACGCCATTTGAGCATCGCGATCCCCCACCACGAAGGCCTCACCATCGTGGTGATGAGTAACGAACAGGGGCCTCGAGAGGTGCGCTTGCCCGCGAGCGCTTGGGGTGCGGGTCCGCTCAGCATCGCACTGGATTCTTCGCTTGGGGGCGCGCGTCTCGACCGGGCGAACGAGAGCCTCCACCTCGATGGGCCAACGGTCGTCGTCGTGCAATCCGACGGTTGGCGAGCGCCCACCACGCGAGACGAAAGTGCAGACAATCTCCCAGCGCACCCCGATAAACTTTGAGGCGCAGATCACGACCATGCCGAGATTGGGAGGCACCATGGCCACGAAGGCGAAAGCAGCGATGACCACCGGGATCGGGCGAATCCCGATCACCTCTGTCTCACCGAACGTCGACGGCGGCCGTTTCCCCGTCAAAGCGGTCGTGGGTGAGCGCTTCCGCGTTCATGCCACGAGCTTTCGCGAGGGCCACGACCAGATGGGCGTGCAGCTTCTCGTGACGAATCCCGAGGGCGACACGGTTCGCTCCCCGATGGCGTGCACGAATCCTGGACTCGACCACTGGGAGGGCAGCTTCCGCCCCGATCGTGAAGGCGAATGGTCGTACAGGGTCGAGGCCTTCGATGCCCCCTACCTCACGTGGGCCCACAACGCCGAGGTCAAAATCGCCGCCGGCGTCGACGAAGAACTCATGTGCGCCGAAGGCGTGATCGTCCTCAAGGCTGCGCTCGCCGAGATCCCCAAGAAAAAACGACCCAAAACACACAGGGCCCGTCTCGAAGCAGCGATCGACGCTCTCACCAATACGAGCCTGCAACCGTCGGCCCGCATCGCCCCAGCCCTCGCCGCCGACATGCACGAGGCGATGACCGAATATCCCCTACGCCGCTGGCCCACGCGTTCCGCAAAAATTGCCGTGAGAGTCGAGCGCGAACGTGCACTGTATGGCTCCTGGTACGAGTTCTTCCCGCGGTCCGAGGGCGCGCACTTCGACCCTGAACAGGGTGGCTGGATATCCGGCACGCTCGAAAGCTCACTCCCGCAGCTTGATCGCATCAAGCGCATGGGCTTCGACGTCGCCTACCTCACTCCCATCCACCCCATCGGCACAACGCACCGCAAAGGGCGCAACAACACGCTCACCGCGCTCGAGGGCGATCCGGGATCGCCCTACGCGATCGGCTCACCCGACGGTGGCCACGACGCCATTCACCCCGACCTCGGCACGATCGAGGACTTCGACCGCTTCGTCGCGCACGCGAAAAGCCTCGGCCTCGAAGTAGCCCTCGACATCGCGCTCCAGTGCTCCCCCGATCACCCGTGGGTCAAGGAGCACCCCGAATGGTTCGTCGTTCGCGCTGACGGCACGATCGCGTACGCCGAGAACCCACCGAAGAAGTATCAGGACATCTACCCCTTGAGCTTCGATACCGACTATCGCGGCCTGTACGAGGCGATTCGCGACGTCCTCGAATACTGGATTTCGCACGGCGTCACGCTCTTTCGCGTCGACAACCCGCACACGAAGCCCGTGCGCTTTTGGGAGGAGCTGCTCGCCGAGTTCCGCGAAACCCACCCCGAGGTGCTCTTCCTCGCCGAGGCCTTCACGAAACCGGCGATGATGCACACCCTCGCCAAGGTCGGCTACCACCAGTCCTACACGTACTTCGCATGGCGCCACAGTCCCGAAGAACTTCGCGAATACATGGAGGAACTCAAGGCCGCGGCCCACTACATGCGGCCGAGTTTCTGGCCCACGACCCACGATATTCTGACGCCTTTTATGTCCGACGGCGGCTGGAATGCATTCCGCCTACGCGCGATCCTCGCGGCCACCCTCTCTCCCACATGGGGAATCTACTCGGGCTTCGAGCTTGTCGAACACCAGCCGCGACCGGGGGCACAGGAGAACATCGATAACGAAAAGTACGAATACAAGCCACGCGACTACGAGGGTGCACTTCGCTCCGGCCGCTCGCTCGAGCCGCTCCTCACGCGGCTCAACGAGATCCGCAAGGCCCATCCCGCGCTCCAGACCCTCACGACGACCCGCTTCCACGGCTCAGACGACGACCGTGTACTCGTATTTTCCAAGCACGTCGAAGGGCGCGACACCGATAGCGGTCTCGACGACACGATCATCGTCGTCTCGATGACCGAGGCACACGGGAGCACGTCAACGTGGGTCCACCTCGACACCGAGGCGCTCAACATCCACTCCGACTTCATGGTCGAGGACCTGCTCACGGGTGAGCAGTTCCTGTGGGACCGCGACAGCTACGTCGAGCTGAACGCCGATTTCCGGCCCGCCCATATCCTCCGCGTTATTCGCTACTGAGCGCCGTCACCAAAGGAGATAGACATGAGCGCACCACTTCCCCTTCTTCCCGCGAGCGAACACGAACTCGGTTCAGTCGCGACCGGTTCGTACTATTCGCCGCATTCGATCCTCGGCCTGCACGAATACGAGGGCGGGTACACGATTCGCACGCTCAAACCGTTCGCCGACCAGGTTGTGGCCCTTGTTCGTCTCGAGAACGGCGAACGCCTCGAAATCGAACTGCACCACGAGTACAACGGCATCTTTAGCGCCGCCTTCGAAGCTCCCAATTCCCCGATCGTGCTGCACCGCTTGCGTGTGACGTGGCCCGGTGGCGGCACCGAAATCGTGGACGAGCCCTACCGCTTCCTCCCGACGATCAGCGACTTCGACCTGCATCTCATCCGCGAAGGGAGGCACGAGGAGCTCTGGCGTGCGCTCGGCGCGCACGTGCGCACCCTCGACGGCATTCAGGGCACAAGCTTCACCGTGTGGGCACCCAACGCCGCTGCCGTTCAGGTGATCGGCGACTTCAACGGGTGGAATGGTCGACGCACGGCAATGCGATCGCTCGGCGATTCAGGCGTGTGGGAAATCTTCCTTCCCGGTGTGCGCGCGGGCGCAGTCTACAAGTTCCGCATTCTTGGTGCCGACAGGGTGTGGCGAGAGAAGGCGGACCCGATGGCCCGCCTGGCCGAGGTGCCGCCCGCGACCGGCAGCGTCGTCGTCGAATCAGATTTCGAGTGGAGCGACGATGCGTTCCTCGCCGAGCGCGCCGCGAAGAATCCACTCGAATCGCAAATGTCGATCTACGAGGTTCACCTCGCCTCCTGGCGTCCCTTCGCCTCCTACCGAGACATCGCCGAACCCCTCGTTAGGTACGTCAAGGGCATGGGCTACACGCACGTCGAGTTCCTTCCGCTCGCTGAACATCCTTTCGGCGGCTCGTGGGGTTATCAGGTCACGGGCTACTACGCGCCCACCTCGCGCCTCGGTCACCCCGACGATCTCCGCTACCTCATCAACGCTCTGCACGAGGCAGGAATCGGGGTCATCATGGACTGGGTTCCCGCTCACTTCCCGAAGGACGAGTGGGCGCTCGGTCGCTTCGATGGCACCGCGCTTTACGAACACGCCGATCCACGCAAGGGCGAGCACCCCGATTGGGGCACCTACATTTTCGACCTCGGCCGCACCGAAGTGCGCAACTTCCTCGTTGCCAACGCGTGCTACTGGCTCGAAGAGTTTCACGTTGACGGTTTGCGCGTCGACGCCGTCGCATCGATGCTCTACCTCGACTATTCGCGAAACGAGGGCGAGTGGATCCCGAACCAATACGGTGGGCGCGAGAACCTCGAAGCGATTGATTTCCTCAAGGAGGTCAACGCCACCGCGTATAAGCGAGCCCCGGGCATCACGATGATCGCGGAGGAATCGACCTCGTTCCCGGGAGTCACGAAGCCCACCGACCAGGGAGGCCTCGGCTTCGGGTTCAAGTGGAACATGGGCTTTATGCACGACACGCTCGAGTACCTTGGCCAAGACCCGATTTACCGCCAGTACCGCCACCACGAGCTGACGTTCGCGATGGTCTACCAGTACTCGGAGAACTTCATCCTGCCGATCTCTCACGACGAGGTCGTTCACGGCAAGGCACCGCTGCTGCGCAAGGCGCCCGGCGATGACTGGCAGCAGGCCGCGAACCTCCGCGCCTACTTGAGTCTCATGTGGGCCCACCCGGGCAAGCAGCTACTGTTCATGGGCTGCGACTTCGCGCAGGGAACGGAGTGGAACGAGAACCAGGCACTTCCCTTCTGGCTCCTTGACTTCCCACTCCATCAGGGCGTCAACGATTTCGTGCGTGACCTCAACCGCGTACAGCGCACCTACCCGGCGCTGTACGAGCTGGATCAGGAGGGTGCGGGTTTCCGATGGCTCGATGCTGATGCCGCTGGCCACAACCTCGTGGCGTTCGCGCGTTTCGACCGCAAGGGTGATCCGGTCGTGGCAATCATCAACTTCTCACCCGAGCCGTGGCGTGGCTTCCGGATCGGCCTTCCCGAGGGCGGCGCGTGGGCCGAGGTGCTCAACTCCGACGCTTTCGCTTATGGCGGCAGCGGCGTGGGGAACCTCGGCCGGGTCCAGGCGGAGCCTGTCCCGTACGGCGGCCTCGACTACTCGGTTCGCCTGAGCGTTCCACCGCTCGGAGCGGTGTTCTTTGTTCCGGAGCGCGCGGCAAAGCAGTAGTGTCGACGAATACGGAAGAGGCCTGCGCTCCCCGAGGGGCGCAGGCCTCTTCTCCAGGCGTTTCCGGTCTCTTAGTGCCTTAGAACATGAGGCGGCTGAGCTTCTTGCGGGCCTGAAGCACGCGCTCGTCGTCGACGCCTACGACGTCGAAGAGCTCGAGCAGACGCTCACGGATGCGATCGCGCTCCGAGGGGGTGTCGCGGAACGACGTCAGAAGGCGCGCGAAGGCATCATCGACGTGTCCCCCAAGCAGGTCGAGATCAGCGGCAAGGAGTTGAGCGTCGATGTCCTTCGGGTTCGAGGCCGCGGCCTCGCGCCCGGCCTGAAGGTCGACGCTTTGCGTGCGGCGCATAAGGGCAATCACGGCGAGGCCCTTCTTCGCCTCCGAATCACCGGGGTGCTCGTCGAGGTACGCGGTGAAGGCCGTCTCGGCGCCGTCCATGTCGCCGCTCTCCATCGCGGTGTAAGCCTTCTCAAGGGCTTCGGGCAGCGCGGCTTGCTCCGCAGTCTCGCGCGGGGCCTCTGTGTGCATGCCTTCCTTCGCGGCGAGACCCGCGAGTTCATCCATGACGGGGGCAAGCTGCTCTTTCGTGACTACGCCTTCGAACAGCGGTTGGATCTGTCCCTTCATGAGAAGCACGGCCGTGGGCAGCGACTGGATCCGAAGTGCCGCCGCGACGCGCGGCTGCTGATCCGCATCGAGGATCGCGAGACGGATCGTGCCAGCATGCTTAGCCAGAACCGAACGTAGATCGTCCGTAAAGGCCGCTCCCCCGTTGACGCGTGCGCTCGTCACGAAGAGGATCGTGAGGTGCTGATCGGAGTCTTTGATGAGGCTCTCGAGGTTCGCCTCATTGACCGCGACTTCGCCCTCGAGCGGATCGGAGGTGCCGCCGGTCTGGTTTTCCTTTTTAAGCGTGTTGAAGTCCATCACGCCGTACGAACTCGTCATCGTTTTCTCCTTTGTCGAGTCTTTCGTGGGCTCTCAGCTGCCGGAGACCGACAGGAGCACCTTGTAGGCCCCGATTGGTTGGATCTTGGCGCCGGAGTCCGCCGCGGGAATGTGCATGAGTACGGTCGTGCCGTAGGTGCGCACGAGCTCCTTCTCGAACTTCTTCGTACCCGCAAGCTTCGTGTAGAGGTTGTCCTCCGTGTAGGAGATCGATCCGGAATTCACGCTCACGCGCCGAGTCGAGGTGAGGGTCCCCATGACAACGGCTCCGCCTTCGGCAGTGGCGAGGCCGAGGAACTCGCCTTCTTTGACCGCATATTCTTCGCGGACTGAGGCGACTTCATCCCAGTCCACGCCTTCGTTCATTTGCGCGCGCTCCCCTTGGATTTCAGCGTGGGCGCTCTGCTGGAACGGGTCCTCGTTTATGAGATCGTCCGGGTCGGCTTTGTCGTGGCCGTCCGTGAGCACAGCCGCATACTTCGCGAGGGCTTCCTTGGGGGTCAGCACCAGTCCCTGCTGCTCGAGGTCGACCTGTGTGGTGCCGGCCTCGGCACTCGGCACGGTCGGCATCTCGATGCCGGCAGCCTGGCGGGCCCATCCCCACGAGGTGTAGTCGGAGCGGGCGTCTTTCTGCTGAAGTCCCACGAAGAAGCGTGCCTCGCCCGCGTTTGCGGCATCGTCCACGAGCGCGAGGGCATAGCGAGGAAAACCTTCCGAGGTCGAGGCGATCGGCACGACGAGCTTGTCGCTGGGTCGCTGGAGGGCGCTTTCATGTTCGGGAACCTTGCTGATGATCGCGTAGGTCGCGCGGCGAAACTCCGCGGCACTTCCCGAAATACGCGGGGCGAGAAGATCCGCGTTTTTGCCCGCATCGGCTTTTTCGAGCGCCTTCGCGTATTGGGTGAGAATCTCCCCGAGTTTCTCCCCCGTGAGTTCGGGGGTCGGGCTCGCAAGTTTCGGCCCGGGATCGACCTTCGGCGGTTTCTTTTCGCTTCCGCACGCGGTGAGCGCACCTGCGGCAGTGAGTGCAGTCAGCCCGAGGAGGCTGCGCCGTGAAAGTCCTGTCATCGTTCCTCCTCGATTCGCGTCGCGATGGGGTCGGTCATTGTTGTCGTGGCGTCAGAACCGTCGGCGGCGCGCCTGCGCCCATGCCGAGTGCTCACGCCGCTGCCGCCCGTCTCGTGGTTCTCAAGCTCGAGCGCTTTGAGTCGGTCGGTCACATCGTCGGGAGTACCGCGGCGGCGTCCCTTACGCGCGACGGTGGCGGGGGTGTCCACGTCGTCGTGAGCCGGGCGAGCGTCTGCGGCTTCCCGCGGCACTCCCGGTGCGGGTTCGGCTTGCTCGGCTGGCTCGGCATCGCCGACCGGCTCTTTCGCGGTAGCCGGTTCCGTTTCGCTCACGCTCACGGTTCCGACGGCAGCCTGCGCACGACGCGAGCCCCTACCTTCGGGGGCTTCTGTTGCCTCGTCGCTCTCGCCGCTGCCGGATTCGCGGATCGTATCTTCGCTCTGTGCGTCGGTTCGCGCCGTCGCAGCGTCCTCGTTGTCTGTCGTGTCGACCGCGGCGGAGCCAGCGTCGGACTCCCCCGACTCCTCCTGCTGGCGGGCCTGGCGCTCACTCATCATTTCTTCAAGCACGTCGTCGTGCGTGGATCGCGAGCGCGACGTGAGCGCGATCAAGAGCAGCACGAGGCCGATGATGAGCAGCACTGCGCCGGCAGCGTAGGCATAGGGCGTCCACGCGTTCGTGGCGTTGGTCGGCCACGTGATCTCCACCTTCGTGATGGTCGAGGCATCGCCATCGTTAGCGAGGAGGATTGCGCGATACGGCTGTGGCTTCTTCGGGTCGAGCTCCGCCTTCGACCAGTCTTCGATCGTGAAGGACTCGCCCGTCTTCTTGGGCTTGATGTCGGTCCACAGATCCGAGTTCTGGATACCGGCGGTGCCCTCCTTCTTATCGGTATTTTCGGTGCTCGTCGCGAGCGTTGCCCAGTTCGATGCGCCCGTAATTGCCGTGTACTTCGAGTTTTCGAGGTAGCTCTTCACGGTGCCCTCTGGGGCGGAAATCATGTAGTAGTCACCGCTCGACGTAATCGTCACGGTGCCTTTCTTTCCACCCACATACAGCACACCAGGATTGATCACCACGGCTGCACCGGGATTCTCAAAGCTCGCGCGCGCGGTGTGGTTTTCCTTCGGCGCCCACACGGTCTGGCCGGCCCATCCAAGTGCAAGCCCCGCGAGACCCAGGAGGATGAGGACGCCCGCTAGCCACTTTCGCACGAGGACACGACCTTTCGCTCATTCGACGTCTACGACGCTGTCAAAAACAGTACTCACCCATTTTGGCGGAGTTTCCCGGCGGTGGGCTGAAGGCCACAAGATGCAGTGGGCAGGTCAACATTTCATGTAAAGAGCACTCAAAGACCCATCGCGTAGTCTTTACCAGTGCGATTAGTTCTAGCGGAATGTTCTGTCAATTACGTCGGGCGGCTAACGGCGCACCTCGCGCGGGCCCCCCGGCTCCTCATGGTGAAAGCCGATGGAAGCGTGCTCGTGCACTCCGACGGCGGCAGCTACAAGCCCCTCAACTGGATGGCCCCTCCGTGCTCGCTCACAATCGAGCCCGCAGACGCGGAGGATGCACTCGAAACGTGGAAGGTCACGCATAAGAAGACCGGCGACAGTCTCGAAATCACGGTATTCGAGATCATTGAGGAAATGAGCCACGACCTGGGCATCGACCCAGGGCTCGAAAAGGCCGGAGTCGAGGCGCATCTTCAAGCGCTTCTTGCCGAAAACATGGCGAGCATCGGCGAAGGGTGGAAGCTTGTGCGCCGCGAATACCCCACCGCGATTGGGCCCGTCGACATCCTCGCGAAGAACCCCGAAGGTGGCACGGTCGCGATCGAAATCAAGCGCCGCGGTGAGATCGACGGCGTCGAGCAGCTCACCCGCTACGTCGAACTCCTCAATCGCGATCCGCTCCTCGCCCCCGTGACCGGCATGTTTGCAGCACAGGAAATCAAGCCGCAAGCACGCACCCTCGCAAAGGACCGCGGCTTCGAATGCCTCACCCTTGATTACGACGAACTGCGTGGAATCGACAACTCCGAAATGAGGCTCTTCTAAATGACGCAACGCATCGACGGCACCGCTTTTATCTCCGGCTCTTTCCTTTCCGAAGCCTCGATCCTTATCGACGGCGACACAATCACGTACGCGGGGCCCGAGAGCGCACTCCCCTCGGAGCTCAATGCCGATGAGCACGTGCGCCACGACGGCCTCATTCTCCCGGGGCTCGTGGACATCCACTGCCACGGCGGCGGCGGATTCTCCTTCCCCGATACCGAGGACCCGGCGCAAGCGGCGCCGGCGATCGCGGAGCACCGCGCCCACGGCACGACGAGCATCGTTGCCTCACTCGTGACAGCCGCGCAGGACACGCTCATGTCGAGGGTGCGCGCGCTACGGTCCCTCGTCGAGGCCGGTGAACTGGCGGGAATCCACCTCGAGGGCCCTTTCATCTCCCACGCTCGCAAGGGCGCTCACGACCCCCAGTTCATCGCTGAGGGGGACGCCGCGCGCACTCTCGCGCTCCTTGAAGCGGGAGGCGGCACGATCGCGACGATGACGATCGCCCCCGAAGCGGACCTCGATGGCGGCGTGTCCCGGGCCCTAATCGCGCACGGAGCCCTCCCGAGCTATGGCCACACAGACTGCACGGGTGAACAGATGGTCACCGCAATCCAGAAGGCACACGAGGAGCTCGCAAGCGTCGGCCCCGTCGCCCGTTCCACGAAACCAACCGCCACCCACCTGTTCAACGCGATGCGCCCCATCCATCACCGTGATGCCGGCCCTGCATTCGCCGCGATCGACCAGGCCGCCGCCGGCACGGTCGTCGCCGAGCTCATCGCCGACGGTGTCCACACCTCCGCCGACACCGTGCGGTACACCTTCGATCTCATCACCGACGGGCACATCATGCTCATCACCGACGCGATGGCCGCGACGGGAATGGCCGACGGCGACTACGTTCTCGGCTCGCTTCCCGTCACGGTCAAAGACGGCGTCGCGACCCTCACCGAGGGCGGCGCGATCGCGGGAGGCACCGCCCACCTGCTCGATGTCGTGCGCTTCGCCCACCTCGAGGCAGGCGTGTCGCTTGAGCGCGCTGTTCTCGCCGCAACCGCAACCCCCGCACGCGTCCTCGGCCGCCACGACATCGGCGAGATCCGTGAAGGCGCCCGCGCGGACCTCGCACTCGTGAGCGCCGAGGGGCTCGAGGCCGAACGGGTCATGCACGCGGGTGAGTGGTTCAGTTCCGACGCCTCCTAAGCGGCCCCGTTCTTTTCGTTCTCGCACGGCGGCATTCGGCCGCGTGGAGACACGGCACAGGAAAGCGGCCCCGCCGCACACACGGTGCGCTGGCGGGGCCGCTTTTCACGGAGAAGAGGAAAGACCCTTAGTCGGTCTCGGCCTCTCCTTCGAGCTCTGATGACGGAGTAGAGCGTGCAAGAGCCGCCTCGCGGGCCGCTTCCTCGGTGAGAACCTCGTCGGCAACGACGTTCACGACCTCGGCGTCAACGGAGCAGAAACCGCCCGTGACCTGGAACTCGTGCTTCGCTCCACCGACTTCGGTAATCACCACGGGCCCCTCGCTCAGGAGTGCAAGATGCGGCTCCATGCCGGCCATAATGCCCATCGCACCGTCGATGGCGAACACTGAAACGTACTCGGCTTCGCCTTCCCAGATGCTGCCCTCGGCCGACACGAAGTTGACCTTCATGGCGCTCACTTCGAGGTTTCCTTCTGGATGCGGTCCCAGTTACGAAGCACATCGTCGATGCCGCCGACGTTGAAGAACGCCTGCTCGGCGATGTGGTCGAACTCGCCGTCGCAGATACCCTTGAAGCCTTCGATGGTGTCGCGCAGCGGGACGTCCGAGCCGTCGACGCCGGTGAACTGCTTCGCCATGTGAGTGTTCTGCGAAAGGAACTGCTGGATGCGGCGTGCGCGCGCCACGATGACCTTGTCCTCTTCGGAAAGCTCATCGACACCGAGCATCGCGATGATGTCCTGAAGCTCCTTGTTGCGCTGGAGAATCTGCTTGACGCGAACCGCAACATCGTAGTGATCCTGCCCGATGTAGCGCGGGTCGAGGATGCGCGAGGTCGAGGCGAGCGGATCGATCGCGGGGTACAGACCACGCGAGGCGATCTCACGGCTCAGCTCGGTCGTTGCGTCAAGGTGCGCGAAGGTCGTAGCCGGAGCCGGGTCGGTGTAGTCGTCAGCGGGAACGTAAATCGCCTGCATCGACGTAATCGAGTGGCCGCGGGTCGAGGTAATGCGCTCCTGGAGCACGCCCATCTCGTCCGCGAGGTTCGGCTGGTAACCCACTGCCGACGGCATACGGCCGAGCAGCGTCGACACCTCAGAGCCCGCCTGCGTGAAGCGGAAGATGTTGTCGATGAACAGGAGCACGTCCTGGTTCTGGACGTCACGGAAGTACTCCGCCATCGTCAGCGCCGAAAGCGCCACGCGAAGGCGCGTGCCCGGCGGCTCGTCCATCTGGCCGAACACAAGGGCGGTCTTCTCGATCACGCCCGATTCGGTCATTTCTTCGATGAGGTCCCAACCTTCACGGGTACGTTCGCCGACGCCCGCGAACACCGAGACACCGTCGTGGTTGTTCGCCACGCGGTAAATCATCTCCTGGATGAGAACGGTCTTGCCCACGCCGGCGCCGCCGAACAGACCAATCTTGCCGCCCTGCACGTAGGGCGTCAGCAGGTCGATCGACTTGATGCCGGTCTCGAACATCTGGGTCTTCGACTCGAGCTGATCGAAGTTCGGGGCCTTGCGGTGAATGGGCCAGCGTTCGTTGATCTCGAGCTTCTCGCCCTTTTCTCCGTTGAGCACGTTGCCGACAACGTCGAACACGCGCCCGAGGGTGAAGTCGCCAACGGGGACGGAAATCGGTGCGCCCGTGTCGCGCACGGCCTGGCCGCGCACGAGACCGTCGGTCGGCTTGAGGGCGATTCCTCGCACCATGCCGTCGCCGAGGTGCTGGGCAACCTCAAGCGTGAGGGTCTGGGTGGCTGAGCCACCGTCCTCGTCGCCAGTGGGCAGCTCGATCTCGGTGACGAGCGCGTTGTACATGTCCGGGATCTGGCCCGCGGGGAATTCGACGTCGACAACGGCGCCGGTCACGCGAGCGACACGACCGATGGCGGCGCTAGCCTCGGTCTGAGCCGGGGCGTTTTCGGTGATGGTCATTCTTCTACTCCAAATGTGCTTTCTCGCTCAGCGTTCTTTCCTGCCGGAGGCATTGAGGGCGTCCGCTCCGCCCACGATCTCCGTAATTTCTTGCGTGATCTCTGCCTGGCGAGCGGAGTTCGCAAGGCGAGTGAACTTCTGAATCTGCGTTTCCGCATTGTCGGTCGCGGTCTTCATCGCCTTCTGCCTGCTCGCGTGCTCCGACGCGATCGACTGCAGAAGAATATTGATGATGCGCGATTCAACGTATCGCGGCACGAGCTGCTCAAACACCTCATCGGCGCTCGGCGTGTACTCGTACAGCGGGTACTGGCGGGTCAACCGGCTCTCGGCACCGTCGGCACTCAACTGCAACGGGACGAGGCGCACGACGTTCACATCCTGGCGGAAACGATTCGTGAACCGGTGCCCCACGACGTACAGCTCATCGAGGTGCTCCTCAACCTCTTCCGCAAGGAGTGCCTCGCGAAAGAGCGCCGAAATTTCGCGACCGAGCTTCGGAAGGTCTTCCTCTTTGACGCCAATCCACGACTTTTCGGCGGGTCGGTTGCGGAAGCGGTAGTACGAGTCGCCCTTGCGGCCAACGACGTACAGGACCGGCTGCTTGCCCTCTTCGCGCAGCTTATTCGTGAGGTGTTCGGCCTCGCGAATCGCGCTTGGCGAGTAGGAACCGGCCATGCCGCGATCCGAGGTAATGAGGAGAACACCGACGCGGTTGGAGAACGTGCGATCCGCTTCGAGGAACGGGTGGTTCGTCTCCTCCGCGTGCTGAACGACCGAGGCAATCGCGTCCGTAATCGCTTTCGCGTACGGGGTCGTGGCCTGCACGCGTGCGTGTGCCTTCGAGATTCGGGCAGCCGCGATCATTTCCTGGGCCTGAAAAATTTTCTTCATGCCCTTCGCGGAGCCGATCCGCTTCTTGTATTCCCTTTGCTGGGCTCCCATATCTCTCCCTCGTGACTAACGTTCTATTTCTCGAACATCCGCCACTACTTGGAGGACTTCAGGATCGACTCTTGCTCGATGTCCTCGTCTTCGATCACGCCCGTGTTGTCGTACACGGCGTCCTTCTGCTTTGCAGCGAAGTAGTCGCGCTTGACGTTCTCGATCACGGTCTCGAGTTCCGCCTCGGTCTCCGGGGCGAACTTCTTGGTCTCGCGGATCGTTTCGAGGATCGTGCCATTGTGGCGCAGGAACTCGTGCAGGCGCTCTTCGAACTCGAGGATGTCGTCAACTTCGATGTCGTCGAGCTTGCCGCGCGTGCCGGCCCAGATCGACACAACCTGTTCCTCCATGGGCATGGGGTTGGCCTGGCCCTGCTTGAGGAGCTCAGTCAGGCGAGCACCGCGCGCAAGCTGCTGCTTCGAAGCGGCATCGAGATCCGAGGCGAACATCGCGAACGCCTCGAGGTCGCGGTACTGCGCGAGCGAGATCTTGAGGGTACCGGAGACGCCCTTCATGGCCTTGGTCTGGGCCGAGCCGCCAACGCGCGACACCGAGATGCCGACGTCCACTGCGGGGCGCTGGTTCGCGTTGAACAGATCCGACTGGAGGAAGCACTGGCCGTCGGTGATCGAAATGACGTTGGTCGGAATGTACGCCGAGACGTCGTTTGCCTTCGTTTCGATGATCGGGAGACCGGTCATCGAGCCGCCGCCCATGTCGTCCGAGAGCTTTGCGCAGCGCTCGAGCAGACGCGAGTGGAGGAAGAAGACGTCGCCCGGGTATGCCTCGCGGCCCGGCGGACGGCGAAGAAGAAGCGACACGGCGCGGTAGGCCTCGGCCTGCTTCGACAGGTCGTCGAACACGATGAGGACGTGCTTGCCTTCATACATCCAGTGCTGGCCGATCGCCGATCCCGCGTAGGGCGCGATGTACTTGAAGCCGGCCGGATCGGAAGCGGGGGCCGCAACGATGGTCGTGTATTCGAGCGCGCCGTTTTCCTCGAGGGTCGCACGCACCGAGGCGATCGTCGAGCCCTTCTGGCCGACGGCGACGTAGATGCATCGCACCTGCTGTTCGGGGTCGCCCGATTCCCAGTTGGCCTTCTGGTTGAGGATCGTATCGACGGCGATCGTGGTCTTACCGGTCTGGCGGTCGCCAATAATGAGCTGGCGCTGGCCGCGACCGATCGGGGTCATCGAGTCGATGGCCTTGATGCCGGTCTGGAGAGGCTCCTTCACGCTCTTGCGCTGCATAACGCCGGGGGCCTGAAGTTCGAGGGCACGGCGGCCGGTCGTCGCGATCTCGCCGAGGCCGTCGATCGGGCGGCCCATCGGGTCAACGACGCGGCCGAGGTAGCCGTCGCCAACGGGGACCGAAAGGACCTCCCCGGTGCGGCGCACCTCCTGCCCTTCTTCAATGCCGGTGAATTCACCGAGCACGACGACGCCGACCTCGCGAAGTTCAAGGTTAAGAGCGAGGCCAAGCGTGCCGTCCTCGAAGCGCACGAGTTCGTTTGCCATGAGGTTCGGCAGGCCCGAGACGCGTGCAATGCCGTCTGCTGATTCGGTGACGCGGCCGATTTCTTCGCGACCTGCGTTCTGGGGCTGGTAATTCGACACCGCAGTGTCGAGAGCGTCCCGGATGTCTTCGGGACGAATGGTGAGCTCGGCCATCGCGCTCCGCTTCCTTCTTGGTCATTCCCGGCGGTACCGGGAGGGGTGATACGTGTTCTCGTTGGTGATTCTTAGGCGGAAATGCGTTCGCGAGCATCGCGAACGCGGCCGAAGATCGTGGCGTCGTAGAGGTCGTCGCCGATCGTGATGCGGAGGCCGCCAATCACGCTCGGGTCGATCTCGTAATTCAGGCTCAGCTCGCCGCCGTAACGGGCGGAGAGGATGCGCGTGAGGCGTTCCTGCTGCTCGGGGCTCAACGCGATCGCGCTTGTCACGACGCCGGAGCGGCGGTCGCGTTCGGCGCTCGCGAAGTTCGCGAACTCGAGCAGACGGGCGGGAACCTTGGCTTCGGGCTCGAAGCTCACCGCTTGCGCGGCGAGTGAGACGGTTGCCTCATCCACCTTGCCGCCCAGAAGACGTTCGATGATCCCTACGCGCGCCGAGACGTCGTCGCGCTTGGAGTCGAATGCTTCGGACAGCTCCGGGGTGTCCTCGACGAGGCGCGCAACCTGGAAGAGTTCTTCTTCAACGGCGTGCGCCGTGCCGCGCCCTCGAGCTTCATCGAGAACGAGCGAAACACCCGCGAACTCGATGCCCTCGAGGAGGTGGTTTTGCTCGGACCACGTGCACCGCGAGGCCTCAAGAAGGACCTCGAGAGCGGCCTCGCTCACGCGACCGCCGAAAAGGCGCCGCACGACATCGGCCTTGAGGTCCTCATCGCGACCGGGGTCGCTCATGAGGCGCACGAGCTGGTTGCTCGAGTCAATGACGCGCACGGCTTCGAAGAGCTCGCTCGCGATCTCGGTGCTGGGGGTGTTCGCCGAGGTTGACTCCGCTGCGCGCCGTAGCACGCTCTGGAGCGACTTGGCGGAAACTCCGCGCATGTGCTGTGCCTTCCTTACTTCGCCGCCGTCGACGATTCGAGCTCGTCGAGGAACCGATCGATCACGCGGCGCGAACGCTCATCATCGGTGAGCGATTCGCCAACGATCTTCGAGGCGAGGGTACTCGCGAGCGAGCCAACCTCACCGCGAAGCTCGGCGCTTGCCTGCGCCTGTTCAGCTTCGATCTGCTGCTTGCCGAGACCGATCATGCGTTCGGTCTCGAGGCTTGCGCGCGTACGTGCCTCTTCGATGATGCGAGTGCCCTCTTCTCGGGCCTTCTCGCGCATCTCTGCCGCTTCACGGCGTGCAGCAGCGAGTTCGCTTTCCTGCATTGCCTTGAGACGATCGGCCTCGTACTGGGCCTCTTCCGCCTTACGGATTCCTCCCTCGATCTTCGCTGCTCGTTCGTCGAGAGCCCCGTTCATCTTCGGGAGCACGAACATCATGAATACGAAGGCAAAGATGAGGATGAAGACGGCACTCCAAATAATGTCGGGGACCTCGGGGATCAGCAAGGCGTACTTGCTGACCTCTCCTTCTCCACTTGCCAGATACATTCGGAATTAACCTCAGGAGAAGAGAAGGCCGGTCACAACCGCGAGGAGCGCAATGATCTCGACGAACGCCATGGCGATAAGCATCGTGGTCTGGAGCGAACCGCGGATCTCGGGCTGGCGCGCCATCGACTCGACGGTCTTAGCACCGATCAGGCCGAGGCCGAGGGCCGGGCCGAAAGCGGCGATGCCGTAGCTGAGCGAGGAGAGGTTGCCGTTGATTTCAGCGAGGATGGTGGTGCCCACGAGGGTATTCCTTTCAGTTTTCTGCCGCATTGCCGGGCAGGGTTTCGGTTGTGAGCCGAAGCTCGGGGTGGAAAATCGGAAAAATCTAGACGCCTTAGTGGCTTTCACTCGTCGCCATGTTGATGTACACGGCGGAAAGCACTGTGAAGATGAAGGCCTGCAGAAGGGCAACGAAGATTTCGAAGCCGAAAATGCCGAGTGCGAAAGCTCCCGCGAAGGGGGTCGCGGCAATGAGCCATGTCCCTGAGAACAGGAGCGCTTGCGAGAGGGAGATGAACACGACGAGCATCATGTGGCCCGCGACCATGTTGGCGAGAAGACGCACGGTGAGCGAGAACCAGCGCACGACGGCGAGCTGGAGAAACTCGATCGGGGCGAGCAGGATGTACACAGGCTTCGGCACGCCCGGAGGCATGGTTTCGTGTTTGAAGTAGCCGAGGAAGCCGTGCTGCTTCATGCCGCAGTACACGTAGGTGCCGAAGGTCCACATCGCCAGCAGGAATGGCATGCCGATCACGGAGGTGCCCGCGAGGTTGAGGCCCGGGGTCACACCGGCAAGGTTCATCGCGAGGATGAGGAAGAAGAGCGTGTAGAGCATGGGTGCGAAGCGGCGCCCCTTAGCCTTACCGAGCACGGGCTCGATCGCATTGTCGCGAATGAAGCCCATGAAGAGCTCGAAGATGCTTTGGATGCGCCCCGGCACAACCTTGGCTCGAGAGGCGATTGCGTATGTGATCGCGAGGCATCCCACGACCACGATGAGGCGAATGAGCTGTATGCGGTTGAACTCAAACGGAGTGCCCGCAAAGAGAATCGCATCGGGGAAAAAGTCGGCGAGGGAAGGGGTGTGAAAATCCAGCCCACCTTCAGCGACAAGGCGCGAAGTTTCGCTAGGAATCAACTGCTCTTACTCCAGAGTTGTCGGCGCGCGTTTCGCGAGCCACGGGCACGGGACGATCTGTTCGAGGCGGTTTGCACGCCATGCACGTGCATTCAGCACCTGCGCAGGCTGCGTCGCTATTCGCTCAGCATTCTGAATCAATATAACAGAGGACGAGGCGGACTTTTGGCTCAGGTCGGTACCTCTTACACCTCAATTTTCGGGCGGGTTCGCGCGAGCAGCGCTCCTTCGACCGCAATTGGGGCGACGGCACCGAAGAGAAGCGCAATTCCCACCCATTGCATTGAGAGCCATGCCTCTCCTTTGAGCAGGATGAGACACAGGATGAGGGCGAGCATTTTGCCTCCCCACGTGCACGCAACCGTCCCGAGCATGATGAGCGGGCTTTGAGCGATACCCCAGTACGCGACGATGAGTGCGGGCAGCGTCACCACGAGAGAGAGGAGAGCGCCGACGATCGCGCCATTGCGGGCGAGCGGATCGAAGCCGATCCAGGCAACGAGCACAACGACGGCAGCGATGACGGCACCTACGATCACCGCGCTCACGATCGCTTTTTGCACCAGTGCGTTGTTGTACGCGCGGTTCTTTTCTGCGGTGCTCATGCGGTTTTCTCCACGTCCTTGTTGCGGCGAGCACGGTGGAGCGCTCGCAGGGGGTCAAGCGTCACGACTATAGCGACGACGAGCGAGCCGATCCAAATAAACGCGGCTGTCTTCGCTTCGAAGAACACGGGTGCGAGCAGGCACAGCGACACGAGTGCCGTCCACGTGTACATGATGAGTACAGCGCCGAGTTTTGAGTGCCCCAGGTTCAAAAGGCGGTGGTGCAGGTGCCGACGGTCGGCATGAAACGGCGATTTCCCACTTCCCACGCGCCGGACAACCGCGAGCACCATGTCGAGGGCTGGAAGGATCATCACGCCCACGGGCATGAGGATCGGGAGAAGCTGGCCAAAGGCATCGGAGGGGGCGAGGCGAGCCGGATCGACCTGGCCCGTGACGGCGATGGTTGCCGAGACGAGCAAAAGACCGAGAAAGAGGGCTCCCGAATCCCCCATGAAGATGCGCGCTTTGGAAAAGTTGTGAGGCAGGAACCCAAGGCACGCCCCGATCATGACCGCAGTGATGAGAGCCGCCATCGACGAATAGTCGGTGGAGGATACGTCTCGCGTGAGGAGGTAGGCGTAAATAAAGAACGCCACTCCGCCGATCGCCATGACTCCGGAGGCGAGGCCGTCGAGCCCATCGATGAAGTTCACGGCGTTCATCGCTGCCACAATCACGATGACGGTCAAGATGAGCGATGAGCGAGCGGAAATGAGCGTGAGGCCACCGATCGGGAGGGTCGTGAGTTGCACTCCTTGCGAGGCAACGAAGAGCGCGATGAGCACTTGACCGGCGAGCTTCGTCAGCCAGTCGAGGTCGAATTTGTCGTCGAGGCCGCCGAGCAGACATATGAGCCCACCCGCGATGAGGATCGACCACACCTTGAACGAGCCACGAAAGATCGGTTCGAGGAAGGGCACGTTCGAGGCAAGAAGCATCGCGACCGCGACCCCCGCGAACATCGCTACTCCGCCGAGGCGCGGTGTCACGTCCCTGTGCACATCGCGTTCACGAACGGCGGTCATTGCGCCGATGCGCCGTGCAACGACGCGCGCCGCGGGCGTCACGAGATAGGTGACGGCCGCGGCGATGAGCAGTAGAAAGAGGTAAACCCTCAAGCGTCGGCCTTATCCTCGCCGGCAGGTGACTGTTCTTGAGATGCCTCGGCCCCCTCGCCTGCTTGTTCGTCTTCGGGCTGTACAGGCTTTTCGGGGGTGAAAATCTCGCCGAACTTCGCGACGATCTCCTCTTCGCTCAGTGCGCCGCGACGGAGAATTTCGGGCGGATTCACGGTCGCGTCGATGATCGTGGAGGACTCGCCGATGCGACTCTTGCCGCCATCGACGTAGACCTCAACCGCGTCGCCGAGTTGCACGGCCGCATCCATGACGCTCTTGGCGGCATCGCCGCCGTGCTTGTTCGCGCTCGAAACGGCGAGCGGTCCCGTTTTCTTGAGCAGTGCAATTGCAGCCTCGTGATCGGGCATCCGCAACGCGACGGTGCCTTTGGTGTTGCCGAGGTCCCAGTGCAAAGACGGCTGGGCTTTAACGATCACCGTGAGCGCGCCGGGCCAGTATTCCTCGACGAGGTCTTCGATGATCGGCGGAATATCGAACCCGAGCGCGTGCATGACATTCGGGTCGCCGATGAGCACGGGCGGCGGGAATTCGCGGCCTCGCCCCTTCGCGTCGAGGAGTGCCTGTACGGCGTCTTTGTTGAAGGCGTCGGCGCCGATGCCGTACACGGTGTCGGTCGGCAAAACGATGAGTTTGCCATCCTTGACCGCGGCGGTAGCAGCCTCGAGGGCTCCGTCACGCGTGGATTCGTCGGTGTAGTCGTATACGCTCACGTGCGTCATTCTCTCACTTGTTGTGCTGCGCGCGCCACGAGGAAGCGGTCGCGTCCCGTGAGGTCGCGCGCGGTCTCAATCGTGTCAAAACTCTGTGTCTCTGCGGCGAGGGCTCGCGTCGGCGCTCCCTGGCTTTCGTCGTGTTCCATGATGAGCAGGCCTCGTGGTCGCAGCAGGCGTGCGGCAAGGTTGATCACGGCGCGAGGAACGTCGAGGCCACTCTCCCCTCCCCCGAACAGTGCCTCGTGCGGGTCGTACTCGCGCACCTCGGCGTCGGCGGGAATCGCGCGCGCGGGAATATAGGGCGGGTTCGCGATGACGAGGTCGAGCGGACGCTCGACTATGTGCGTATCGACGAAACCGTCGAGTTCAGTGAGGCCTGTGGGTAGTTCTGCGTGAAAAACGCAGAAGCGCCCCGGTCCGGATGCTGCGCAGTTGCGCTGCGCAAGCTGCACGGCACGCGGGTTCACGTCGAACGCGCTCACGCGGGCGGCCGGAAATTCGTCAAGGAGCGCTGCGGCGAGGGTTCCACTTCCGGTGCAGGCGTCGAGGGCGTGCAGCGGGTCCGACGCTCGCCGGCCTTCCTCGCGCGTCCAGTCATGGGCGATGTCGAGTGCCGTTTCGGTCTCGGGCCGCGGGATGAACACGCCGCGAGCGGTCTCGAGTGTGAGGTGCCGAAAGGGGGCTTGACCGAGGATCAGTTGAAGGGGCTCGCGCCTTTCGCGTCGCGTGAGAACCGCGTCGACGTCAGCCTCGAAGGTCTCGGGGAGCTGGTCAAGGAGCACGAGGGAAGTCTCGGCCTGCGCTGCATGGAGAACGATGAGCCGCGCTTCGGCGTCGGCTGAAGCGATGCCGGCCGCCTGAAGCCGCGCGCGTGCGCCTCGGCGTGCGAGCGCCACTCGCTGCGAAACGCTCGGGCCGTTAAGTGCAGCGGGGGCCCCGTGGTCGTTCACGTGCTCTTACTCGTTCGAGCCCGCGGCGGCGAGCATCGCTTCGCGATCGGCATCCATGAGCGATTTGACGACGGGATCGAGTTCGCCATTGAGCACCTGATCGAGGTTATTCGCCTTGTACCCGGTGCGGTGATCGGCGATGCGATTTTCGGGGAAGTTGTAGGTTCGGATGCGCTCGGAGCGATCCACGGTGCGCACCTGGGAGCGGCGCGTCGCCGAGGCTTCCGCTTCCTGCTCAGCGTGTACGGCATCGAGCAGGCGCGAGCGGAGGATGCGCATCGCCTGTTCCTTGTTCTGGAGCTGGCTCTTTTCGTTCTGGCAGCTCACGACGAGTCCCGTAGGCAGGTGCGTAATGCGAACGGCCGAGTCGGTCGTATTCACGCTCTGGCCACCGGGGCCGGAGGAACGGTAGACGTCGATACGAAGATTGTTCGGGTGAAGCTGTTCGGCGAGGAACTCGTCTTCATCGGCCTCATCGGCTTCGGGGACGACGAGGACACCGACGGCCGAGGTGTGAATGCGCCCCTGCGACTCGGTCACGGGCACGCGCTGCACACGGTGCACACCGCCTTCGTACTTGAGGTGAGCCCACACGCCTTCCGCAGGGCCGACGTTGCCTCGCGTGCGGATCGACATCGCGAGGTCTTTGTAGCCACCGAGATCCGATTCGGTCTCCGTGATGATTTCGGTGCTCCAGCCATTCTTCGTCGCGTACGCCTCGTACATGCGCACGAGATCCGCGGCAAAGAGCGCGGACTCATCGCCACCCGCACCGGCCTTGACCTCGAGGATCACGTCACGAGCATCGTTGGGATCGCGCGGGGCAAGCAGCTCTTCGAGCTTCGCCGTGAGTTCCTCACGCGTGCGTTCGAGAGCGCGAGCTTCCTCCGCCATCGAGGGGTCCTCTTCGGCGAATTCGCGAGCGGTTTCGAGATCCTCGCCTGCCGTGAGCCATTCGCGGTACGTGCTGACCACGGGCCCGAGTTCGGCGTAGCGGCGCCCCACTCGCTTGGCCTTGTTGTGGTCATTATGGAGGGACGGGTCGGCCATTTGCTGCTCGAGGGCCGAGTATTCGTCAACGAGCGAGGACACGTTCTCAAACATGAGGGTCTTTCTTGGCGTAATGAGGCGGACGTGGTGGTTTTGCGTACGCGAAAGCGGCGCCGGCATCCCACATGGAGGCGGGGTGCCGACGCCGCTTAGAAAAGCTACTTCTTGCGCTTGCCGTAGCGCGCTTCGAAGCGGGCCACACGGCCACCGGTGTCAAGAATCTTCTGCTTACCGGTGTAGAACGGGTGGCATGCCGAGCACACTTCGGAGTTGATCTTTCCGTCGGCTTTCGTGCTGCGCGTCACGAACGTGTTGCCACAGGTGCAGGTCACCGTGGTCTCCACGTATTCGGGGTGAATCCCCTTCTTCATGTGATGTCTCCTTTTCGATCATGGCCGCTGGGTCGGCGCCGCGGTGCGGGCCGTGAACCAGAACCGTCGTCCAGTTTCCCACGAATGGGCATGCTGGCTCCAGTGCGCTGCCTGTAACTCTGCTTACAGGCAGCGGCTCGGAGTGTGGTTATTCGCTCTGGCGAGGAACGCTCGGAGTCGTCTTCGAAACGGCGAGAAGGAATTCGTTATTCGACTGCGACTTCTTGAGGCGCTCGAGGAGAAGCTCGATCGCCTGCTGCTGTTCGAGCTGGCCGAGCACACGGCGAAGCTTCCACATGATGGCGAGCTCCTCGTTGCCCATGAGCTCTTCTTCGCGACGGGTTCCCGAGGCATTGACGTCAACGGCCGGGAAGATGCGGCGCTCAGCGAGCTTGCGGTCGAGCTTGAGCTCCCAGTTGCCGGTGCCCTTGAACTCTTCGAAGATCACTTCGTCCATCTTCGATCCCGTGTCCACGAGGGCTGTGGCGAGGATCGTGAGCGAGCCGCCATTTTCGACGTTGCGAGCCGCGCCAAAGAAACGCTTAGGTGGGTAGAGCGCTGAGGAGTCGACACCACCGGAGAGGATCCGGCCCGAGGCGGGCGCCGCGAGGTTGTAGGCACGGCCGAGGCGCGTGATCGAGTCGAGGAGCACGACGACGTCGCGCCCCATTTCCACGAGACGCTTCGCGCGCTCGATCGCGAGCTCGGCGACGGTCGTGTGGTCATCGGCGGGGCGGTCGAAGGTCGAGGCGATGACCTCGCCCTTGACCGTGCGCTGCATGTCGGTGACTTCCTCGGGGCGCTCGTCCACGAGAACAACCATGAGATGAACCTCGGGGTTGTTCTGCGTGATCGCATCGGCGACCTGCTGGAGGATGATGGTCTTACCCGCCTTCGGGGGCGCGACGATGAGGCCACGCTGACCCTTGCCCACGGGGGCAACGAGGTCGATGATGCGCGGCGTGAAATTCGTGGCCTTGTTCTCGAGGCGAAGGCGCGTATCGGGGTACAGCGGTGTGAGCTTGTTGAACTCGACGCGCGCCTTAGCCTTTTCGGGAGTCATTCCGTTGACGGTGTCGACGCTCACGAGCGCCGCAAACTTCGAGTGGCGGTTGTTGTTGCGCCCGCGCCCGCGGCCGCCACCTCCGTGGTGGAAATCCTGCTGGCGCTGCTGTTCCTCGCCGTCCTTCGGCGCCTTGACCTGGCCGACGATCGCATCGCCCTTGCGCAGGCCGTACTTGCGCACCTGGTTCATCGACACGTAGATGTCGCTCGGGCCGGGCAGGTAGCCGGTCGTGCGCACAAACGCGTAGTTGTCGCGAATGTCGAGAATGCCCGCGACCTTGACGAGGACGTCGTCTTCGTGGATCTGCGGCTCGCCGTTGTTGTCGTTGTCGCGACGGTTGCGGTTGCGGTTGCGGTCTCGTCCGCGCGAGCGGCGGCTACGGCGATCGTTGTTGTCGTCGTTGTCGTTGCCGGAGCGGTTGTTGCGACCGTCGCGGCGGCCTTCGCCATCGCGGTTCTTCTGGTCGCCCTGCTTGGTGTCGCGCCCTTTATCGTTGCCGCGCTCGCGGCGGTCGGGGCGCTCCCCTTTGCGGCGATCGCGCGTGGTTTCTGAATCGGGAAGCTCGATGTCTTCGACCCGACGCGGGCGCTCGCCGCGGCGACGCTCTGCGCGGTCGTTGGTATCACCGGTGGACTCGGTGTTGCGCTCCTGTGCATCGCCGCGCTCCTTATCCTCGTTGCGGTTGCGGGAGCGCGAGGGCTTCTGTGCCGTCTCAGCGCTCTGAGGAGCGGGAGCCGCGGGCGCGTCGTCGGAGGGGCTCGTCTTTTCGGTACGCGCGGCGGTGGCCGACGGTGCCTTGCCCGTACGGATTGCCTCGATCAGCTCGCCTTTGCGGAGCTTGCGCACGCCGCGGATGCCCATGGAAGTCGCGATGGCCTGAAGCTCAGGGAGCCTCTTTGCCGAAAGTTCGGCGGCGTCGGTGTAGTTGTCGTTCACCCGGGGTCCTTTCTGAGGTGTGTGTCCCGTGGTTGTACTCAGTTTCGTGAGATGACCGTGCTTTTTCGGGGGAAAACGCGCACTCGGGCACTGGGGCGGGAGGCTCGTGTGCTTCACGCCGAAATAGGGGCACCGGTCGGTGTGAGGAATGCTCGACCACCATGAGAGGTTCTCTTCTGCGAGCGCCTACCGCCGAGGGAAGGATTATGGCTTTGCGCGAGGCATATCGCCAGCCTTCAACGAGGGGCGGGGCCACGTTCGCGTGGCCGAGCAACCTCACGATAACACAGCGTGAATGCCCTCTTGTGCAAGCGGCACGCGCGCCAGGCGCCAGCCGTCGGGCTCTTCGACGACTTCGCGGACGATGCGTGCGATGTCGTCCGGGGCGTCGATAGGGATCAGCACCGTCGGCCCCGCCCCCGAAATTACGGCGGGAACGCCCTGCGAGCGCAGCACGTGGACGAGGCCCACGCTCTGGGGCATATGGGCGCTGCGTTCATCCTGGTGGAGGCGGTCCGCCGTGGCCGCGAACAGGCGTGAGGGATCTTCCGCAAGAGAGTGCACGCGAAGAGCGGCACGGGCGATGTTGTGGGTCGCATCCCGGCGGCGCACCTCGGGGCTCAGTATCGCGCGAGCCGTGGTGGTCGCAAGCGTGCGGTTCGGACACATGATGAGGGGGCGCAGAACGGGCCGACCGTTGGCGTCGCTTGCGACGCGCACGCGCACGGCGTGGGCATTTTCGCCATCCGTGTAGCTAAGGCACACGCCGCCGTGGATAACGGCGGCGACGCTATCGGGATGTCCCTCGATCGACGTTGCGATCTCGAGCATTGCGCGTTCGTCCAGCGCATTCGGTTCCTGAATTATGGCGCGCGCGAGAGCGATTCCGCCCACGATCGCCGCGGCGCTCGAGCCGAGCCCTGCGCCCTGGGGAATGACATTCGTGCACGTGAGCCGCACGCCGATCTGCGGCGCGCCGACCCATTCGAGACTTTCGCGCAGCGTGCGCACGATGAGATTGGTATCGTCGGTGGGCAGCTCGCCGGCTCCCTCGCCACGAATGGTGACCTCGGTTTCCCCCGTGGTGACCTCGAGCGTGTAACGGTCACGAAGCTCGAGAGCGAGGGCGAGGCTGTCGAAGCCCGGACCGAGGTTGGCGCTCGTCGCGCACGGCTGCACCGTGACGCGTTCTCTCGCGATTCTCACACATCCCTCTCTTGCGCGCGGTGGTGTTCGCGGCGCTTCGCTTACTCACTCGCACGCGCCTAGCGCGCACGTGCGTCACCTCAAGCGTAGCGAGTGTCGGGTGCGCGGTCCCGACGTTTCCCTCTCCCCTACCGTTACCCCAGGTCACGTGCGAGCAGGTCCTCGAGAGTTTCGCGGCGGATCATCTCGCTCATCTCGCCGTCTTTGACGGAAACGACGGCGGGCTTGAGCGCGCAGTTGTAGTTGGAGGCGAGCGCGTAGCAGTAGGCCCCTGTAACGGGCACGGAGATGAGGTCACCTCGCCTGACGTCTGCGGGAAGGTACTCGTCTTTCACGACAATGTCGCCACTTTCACAGTGTTTGCCGACGACGCGCACAACGCGAGGCTCGACCTCGGAGGTGCGATTGGACAGCAGGCACGAGTAGTCAGCGTCGTAGAGGGCTGTGCGGATGTTGTCACTCATGCCCCCGTCGATCGACACGTAGAGGCGCTGTTGCCCGGCGCCGAGCTCGACTTCCTTGAGTGTTCCCACCGTGTAGAGCGTTTGGGTCGAGGGGCCCGCGATCGCGCGGCCCGGCTCAAAGCCGGTCCTCGGGATCTCTAGCTCGAGTGCGCGGCAGGAGTTTTCGACGATCGCAGCGAGTTGCCGCGCCAGTTGCTTGGCCGTGCGCGGGGTGTTCTGGGTCGTGTACATCACCCCGAAGCCACCGCCGAGCACGATGTGGGTGATCGGGCGGCCGATCGCCTCGCGCCCCTCCTTCGCGAGGGCGAGCACGCGCCGCGCCGCTACCTCGAAGCCATTCGTGTCGAAGATTTGCGAGCCGATGTGCGAATGCAGGCCCTCGAGCCTGAGCGCGTCCGCGGCCTCGGCGCGCTGGATCGCCTCGAGGGCGTCCCCCGTCGTGATCGATATGCCAAACTTCTGATCCTCGTGCGCGGTCGAGATGAACTCGTGCGTGTGGGCTTCGACGCCCGAGGTCACGCGCAACAGCACCGGCTGGGAGGTCCCTAGGCGAGTGGCAATGGCATTGAGGCGGTCGATCTCGTCGAGAGAATCGATGACGATGCGTCCAACTCCGGTCTCGACGGCGAGGGTGAGCTCAGCATCGCTCTTGTTGTTTCCGTGGAAGGTGAGGCGGCTGGCGTCGGACCCCGCGCGCAGCGCGATCGCGAGTTCCCCACCCGAGCACACGTCCAACCCGAGCCCGTCCTCGCGTACCCACCGAGCGATGGCGATCGAGAGGAAGGCCTTACCCGCGTAACTCATGTCAACTCCAGCAAGCGGCTCGAAAGCCCGCTCGAAGGTGTCGCGAAACAGCCGGGCGCGCGAGCGGAAATCCTCTTCGTCGATCACGAATGTGGGCGTCCCGAACCGTTCCTTGATAGCGCTGACCCCGACTCCCGCGATCTCAACCTCGCCGCGAGCGTTACGCGTCGTCTTCGCGCTCCACAGCCCTTCGATGAGGTGGTTGACGTCGCTCGGATGGGGAAGCCACTGAGGAACGAGATCGTTGCCGTGAAGGGCTCCTGCCTCGTGTGCGCGTATGTCTACTCCTTGCTCTAGGGGACATTCGTTGGCTGAAACCCTAGGTCGAGGGGCCGCGGCGCCGAGGTCGTGTCCACGTGCAAAGACGATCGCCTTTACATCAGCACCCATCCGGGATTGGTAGCGTCGGGAGGTGAAGCACGCGCCTCGGAAAAGGAGCATCATGTCCCGCGCATCCCTCGTTGTCGTCGCCAATCGCCTCCCGGTCGATCGCAAAACGACCCCCGATGGTTCGACCGAGTGGGTCACGAGCCCGGGCGGTCTCGTGACCGCGATGGAATCGGTCATGCGCAACGCGGAATCGGCCGCGTGGGTTGGCTGGGCCGGCGGCGCAGATGAGGACATCGATCCGTTCGACATCGACACCATGCATCTCGTGCCCGTGACCCTCACTGCCGAGGAAGTCGAAAAATACTACGAGGGCTTCTCGAACGACACGCTGTGGCCGCTCTACCACGACGTGATCGCCGACCCGAACTTCCACCGCACGTGGTGGGACGTGTACGTGGAAGCAAACCGCAAATTCGCGAAAGCCGCAGCGGCGGCGACTGCCGAGGGCGGCACGATCTGGGTGCACGACTACCAGCTACAACTGGTTCCCGAAATGATCCGCAGCCTGCGCCCCGATGTCACGATCGGCTGGTTCAACCACATTCCCTTCCCGCCGTTCGAGCTTTTCGCTCAGCTGCCCAAGCGCGGCTCCGTTTTGCGCGGTCTTCTCGGCGCGGATTTGCTCGGCTTCCAGCGCGAGCGCGACGCTATTAACTTCACGACGTGCGTGCGTCAGCTGCTCGGCTATCGCGCCGATGAACACCAGATCATCGTGCCCGGCCTCGGCCTCGAGGATGACCGCACGGTCGAAGCTCGCTGCTTCCCCATCTCGATCGACGTGAGCGTCTACGACGAGCTCACGAAAGACCCTGAGGTGCTCGCGCGCGCGAAGGAAATTCGTGAAGAACTGGGCAACCCCGCAAAGGTCGTGCTCGGCGTGGATCGCCTCGACTACACGAAGGGCATCCGCCACCGCCTCAAGGCCTACGGTGAGCTTCTCAATGATGGCGCGATCGACCCGCACGAGGTGACGATGATCCAGGTCGCGACCCCGTCACGCGAGAGGGTCGACGCCTACAAGCAGCTTCGCGATGAAATCGAGCTGACCGTCGGCCGCCTCAACGGCGATTTCGCGCCGATCGGCCGCCCTGCAATCTCGTATATGCACCGCACGTTCCCCCGCACCGACATGACCGCCCTGTACATGTGCGCAGACGTCGTACTCGTGACGAGCCTTCGCGACGGCATGAACCTCGTCGCCAAGGAGTACGTGGCCTCGCGCATCGATGAACGCGGCGTGCTCGTGCTTTCGGAATTCACGGGCGCCGCGGATGAGCTGCGCGCCGCGACCCTCGTCAATCCCCACGACATCGACGAACTCAAGTCGGCAATCCTTCACGCGCTCTCGATGAGCGAGGACGAACAGCGGGACAACATGCGATCGCTCCGCCGCCAGGTGTTTGATCACGACGTGCAGCGGTGGGCGGCTGACTTCCTTGAAGCGCTCGAGCGCGTGGGTGGAGATCGCAGTGCTGAGGCCAGGAAGGCCCCTGCCCGCCCCACTCTTTCGTCCGACGCCTGCCCTCCTCGCGCCGAGCTGGATTCGGCCCTCGAGGCCTTCGCGCAGACTCCACGCGTGCTGATCGCTTCGGATTTCGACGGCGTGCTGGCACCGATCGTCGCAAACCGCGACGAGGCGCGTGCGATTCCGGAGTCGCTTCAGGCGCTTCGCTCCCTTTCGGGTCTCGACGGCACGAATGTGGCCCTCGTGTCGGGGCGTTCCCTCGAGGACCTAGACGGTCTCACCGAGATGCCGAGTTCCGTTGTGCTCGTGGGCTCGCACGGCGCCGAGATCGGAGCCCTGCCCGAGAGCATGGATGCGGGAATCCTTGATTCCTCTTCCCTGTCGATGACGGACGAACGCCGCTCGCAGCTGGAGGCGATCACGGCGGCGCTTGAGCGAATCTCCCGCAAGTATCCCGGCACGGAAGTAGAAAAGAAGCCGACGGCCGCGGTTCTGCACACCCGCAATGCGAAGGGCCGTGGCGCCGCTAACGCGACCGAGGAAGCCCTCGAGTATGCACGCTCGATCCGGCACGCGAAAGTCACCCCCGGCAAGGCTGTCGTGGAGTTCTCGGTGATCCCCGCAACGAAGGGCGAAGCCATCGACGCTCTCGCTCGCGCGTGCGCATGCGATGCCTGGCTCTACCTCGGCGACGACGTCACCGACGAGTCCGTGTTCAAGCGCGCAGGCGAAAGCGACCTCACCATCAAGGTGGGCCCCGGCGAGACCGCGGCGAGCTTCCGCATCGCCGGCCCAGAAGAGGTCACGGAGCTGCTCGCGCAGCTGCTCGCGAAGCGCGCGGGGTAAGCCGCAAAAGGCTCGCGACGCTCACCCGAGCGGTGGGTAGCGTTCCAAAAACTCCGTGATCTTGTCGAGCACGCGCTCCTTCACTTCCGCTCGGCTCTCGCCACCGGCGGTGTTGCCAAAGAAACTCATGCGCGGCAGCACTTTCCCAATATCGGTGCCGATGCGGGTCACCACCCCGGCATCGAAGACGCTTTCCACAAAGTCCCGGTTAGAGGTGGAAACTTCACCCCTATCCAGGGTGATCGAATAGTGCGATTGCACATCACACCTCAGAGTTCGATCTCCCGCCCGAGCACCCAATCGGGAATCATCACCTCGCGGGCGTAGTAATCGAAGATGGGGGCGGCTTCTGCTGCGGTCCAGACGTCTTCGGGATAAACCTGGATGCTCGGGTAGCGGGGATGGATCGCCGAAGTTTCATCGCCCTCCGGCTCTTCGCGACAGAGAACAAAGTGCACGTAGGTGCCGTCAGACCTGGTGTAACGAAACTCGATCGTGAGGCGCTCGGCAGTGCCCGCGCACTGAAGGTACTGGTCAAGATAGTCGGGGCTGGCAAACTCCTCGTCTGCCGGGTAGTGCCATAGCACGAGCGAATGGAGATTCTCGCCGTCCATGCGCTCGAGGGTGCGCTCGAAGCCGATTTTGCACTCACGCTTCGCCTCGTACGAGGTTTCACCGTTGATCGTGAGGGCCGGTGCCCACTCGGTATCCATCATGGGGGAAAATCTACACGACGAAATAAGGGGGATGGCGCCCGCGACAGGATTCGAACCTACGACCTTCTGCTCCGGAGGCAGACGCTCTATCCACTGAGCTACGCGGGCAACCGTGCCAGTTTAGCAAGATCGGGCACGGGGCGCGCCCTGAGGGCGCGAAACGTGATGCGCTAGGCGGGAACGGGCAGCTGGGCGCCGTGAAGAACCGCCGACGGATCCGCCGCAATACCGAGGCCACTCGGCTCGGCGCCGCTGCGCACAAGCAGATCGCCGACTGCGGCGATCATCGCGCCGTTGTCCGTGCACAAATGCGGCGGGGGCACGCGCAGCTCGATGCCGTGCTTGTCGCACTGCTCCTGCGCCTTCTGGCGAAGATGCCGGTTCGCGGCGACGCCACCGACGATGACGAGGGTGCTCAGGTTCTTCTCCTGGCACGCCTTCACAGCCTTGGTCACGAGCACGTCGACGACCGCTTCTTCGAAGGATGCGGCGATGTCCGCGACGGGAACGGTGGCGCCCGTGCGCTCAATCTGCTCGACGGTGCGGGCCACGGCCGTCTTCACGCCAGAGAACGAGAACGTATACGGGTGATCGCCCGCGCGAAGCATCGCGCGAGGGAACCGGAACGCCTCGCGATCGCCCTCGAGCGCGGCTTTCGAAACCGCGGGGCCGCCGGGGTAGCCGAGGCCTAGCAGACGCGAAACTTTATCGAACGCCTCACCAGCGGCGTCATCGAGCGTGTCGCCGAGGTGCACGATCGGGTCACGAACAAGGTCGCGAACCTCGAGAATCGACGTGTGGCCGCCCGAGACAATCAGGATGATGCTGTGTTCGGGAAGTGGACCGTGTTCGAGGGTGTCCGCGGCAGCGTGCCCAGCGAGGTGGTGCACGCCGTAGAGAGGAACGTCGAGAGCCCACGCAATCGACTTTGCCGCCGCAAGCCCCACGTGCACAGCCGTAGCGAGGCCGGGGCCGGATGTTGCTGCCACGTGCGTGATGTCTTTCGGCTCAACGCCGGCATCTTGAAGCGCGATCTGGAGAGTGGGGACAACCGCATCGAGGTGCGCGCGTGCAGCGATCTCGGGAACCACTCCCCCGAATTCCGCGTGCTTCGAAGCGGATGAGGCAAGCCCCTGACCTAGAAGCTTTCCCTCACTAACAATGCCGAAGCCGGTCTCATCGCACGAGGACTCGACTCCAAGAACGACCGGGCTCAACGCCACAGCGACATCGGATCGACGTGGCTTTCGCCCTTCTGCAGGCCAAAGTGAAGGTGGCATCCCGTCGAGCGGCCGGTGGAACCTACGGTTCCCACCTGCTGGCCCTTCTCGACCGTGTCGCCAGCGCTCACAGATACGGATGAAAGGTGGTAGTACTCGGTTTCCACGCCGTTGCCGTGATCAATCACGACGGCATTGCCGCTCGCGGAGCTCTTGTAACCGGCGAGCGCGGCGGTGCCGGACTCAGCGGCGTAGACGGGGGTGCCACAGTTCGCGCCGAAGTCGACGCCATCGTGCATCTTGCGGTACCCGAGGGTCGGGTGAATGCGGTAGCCAAACGGCGACGTTACGGGCGCGCCAGGAGTGGGCTTTTGCCACTGGCCCTCGCCGGCGACATCGCCAGCATCGAGGCCGCTTCCGGTGAGAGGCGAATCAGCCTTCGCCTCAAGATTCCCCTCGATGGTGGTATCCGCGTAGCTAATCTGGTCGCTCTGGGCGGCCGCGGGCAGGGCAGCGCTCGTAGCGGGTGCCGACGACACGACTTCCTGGGATTGGGGGGCGACAGCTTCCGACGTCGCCTCGACACTCGAGGGAAGAGCCGTGCCCTGATCGGCGGCGGCAGCGGCGAGAGGAACGGCGATTGTTGCCGTGGCAAGGGCGCCCACAACGCCGACCTTCATGGCCGAGCTCGCAGCCTCCGAGTTGCGTCGTGTCCCCTGTGCCGGCTGGAGGGGCCTCATCTGTGCCCTTCCGGCTGCGCGATGCTTCGCCACGTTGAGTGTCCTTCTGCCTTGCCAATGTTCGGTGGTCGCGCGAGCGTCTCTCGCGCGAGCTCGTGCGGAGGGGGAAGCTCCGCTTTTCAAGCCACTACTAACGTAGGCCCGCGAAGAGCCCCAACCGTCCCACCTGGTCGAGTGATTGCCGAATTTTTACCGTCGGCGTCTCTCCCATCACGGTTTAGGCACACAAAGCCCCTCCACAACACGCCATTACCCACAGTCACCCGTGTCGCGCATCACACGTCTTTACTGTGCGGGTGCGGGGCGCGAGGCCGTCGGTCGCGATCCCCCGAGCCGCTGACGCTGCATGACGTCGTTGACCTCGCCCACGAGTTCTTCAAGGACGTCCTCGAGGAATACCGCGCCCACGCTGCGATGGTTCGCGGAGTCGACGCGAGCCATGTGCGCACCGTTGTACTGCATCGCGCGCAACACCTCTTCCACGTCGTCGTCGTCGGCAACCGACACGACCGCGCGCACCTTCCCGGGGCTCACCGGTGTGGTGTAGACGGCCGGGTCTTCGTCGTCGAGCACGATCATGTCCTTGAGGTGCAGGTAGCCCACGAGGTCCCCCGCATCGTTCTTCACGCCGAGGCGGCTGAAGCCCGTGCGCGCCACGATCTCCTCGAACTCCTGGGGGGTGATGCCGTAGCCGACGGTCACCACGTCTTCCATGGGCACCATGACGTCACCCGCCACGTGATCGGAGAATTGGATCGCTCCCTTGAGCAGACCCTGTTCATCGTCGAGCAGCCCTTCGCGTTCAGATTCGTCTACGATCGCGGCGATGTCCTCGGCCGTGAACTGCGAGGAGACCTCGTTTTGCGGCTCTACTCCGATGAGGCGAAGCGCGGCGTTCGCGGTGACGTTGAGGAGCCAAATCACGGGGCGGAGAATTTTGGTGAGCCACACGAGCGGGGGCGCGAGGAGCCTCGCCGAGCCCACCGGAAGCGCAATCGAAAGGTTCTTCGGGACCATTTCGCCGAGCACCACGTGAAGGTAACTCGCGATCAGAAGCGCAATCGTGAACGAGATCGGGTGCACGAGCGCCTCGGGAACGTTGAAACTCTCGAAGATCGGTTCAATCAGGTGTGCGATCGCAGGTTCTGCAACCGCACCGAGCGTCACGGAGCACACGGTCACGCCAAACTGTGCGGTTGCGAGCATGAGCGAGACATGCTGGATCGCCCACAGGGCCGTCTTCGCGCCGGGCTTTCCTTCGGCCGCGAGTGGCTCGAGCTGGCTGCGGCGCACGCTCATGACGGCAAACTCGGCCCCCACGAAGTAGGCGTTACCCACAAGCATCGCAAGGCCGATGATGAGCGCGGAAAGATCACTCATGGTCGTCTCCCTCCTCGTCGTCAACGCGTGCACGCGCTTCGTCCGAGAGCAGTTTCATATCGACCGTGTCCACTCGTCGGCCGTCGAGCGCGGTGACCGCGAATCGTACGCCGGGCACCTCCACGACGTCGCCAACCTGCGGGAGTCGCTCGAGGCGGTCCATGATGAGCCCGCCGAGCGTCTCGTAGTCGGGCGATTCGGGAACGATCACGCCCATATCGCGGCGGATTTCGTCGGGACGCATAAGGCCCGAGAGGGTCCACTCGTCGATCCCGCCCTGCGCGAAACGTTCGGGCTCATCTGTGTCGTGCTCGTCAGATACCTCGCCCACGATCTCTTCGATCACGTCTTCGAGGGTGACTATCCCGGCGGTTCCGCCGTATTCGTCGATCACGACGGCAAGCTGCGCACCCTGAGCGCGGAGGTCCTCGAGCAGAGAATCAAGACCCACGGTTTCGGGAACCCGCACGACCTCGCTCATAATCTCTTTCACGCTCGTGCTCGAGCGTGCGGAGCGAGGAAGCTTGATCGCCTGGCGCGCCTGCACGATACCCACAACGTCATCTTCGCTCTCGTCAGTCACGGGAAAGCGGGACTTGCCGGAGTCAGCGGTGAGGGCGAGCACTTCCGACGCCGGCTCGCTCATATCGATGCTGATCATCGCACCGCGATGCGTCATCACGTCGGCGGCAGTGCGATCGGCAAGCTGTAGCGTGCGCGAAAGAAGAATCGCCGTGCCCTCATCGAGCGTGCCCGCCTGGGCCGAGTGCCTCACGAGCGAATCGAGCTCGGCGGGTGAGCGCGCAGCCGAGAGCTCTTCTTGCGGCTCCACACCGAGGAGGCGAAGGAAGAAGTTCGCGGTCGCGTTGAACATCATGATGAGCGGCTTGAACGCGATCGTGAAGCCGTGCTGCATGGGCGCCACTATTTTTGCCGTCTCGAACGGCGCCGCGATCGCGAGGTTCTTCGGAATAAGCTCGCCGAACACAACCGAGAAGCCATAGGAGAGCACCATCGCGAGCGCGAGCGCGGTCGTCGATACCACCGAGGGTTCGAGTCCAGTGAAACCGAGGAGGCTCGAGAGCACGTCGGTTAGCGGTTCTTTCACCGCGAAACCGAAGATCAACGTCGTGATGGTGATTCCCACCTGCGCACCCGAAAGGTTCGTGGAGAGGTGCGTGAGAGCGTTCATGACGCCCCTCGCGCCTTTATCGCCGCGCGCCACGGCCTTTTCAACCGTGTGCTTATCGAGCGCAACGAGGGAGAACTCAGAGGCCACAAAAATAGCGGTGCCGGCAGTGAGGAGAAGCCCCACGCCGAGGAGGATCCAGGTCATGATGCCCGCTCACCGCTCACGACACACAAGAATGAGGCGCAGCGCGAGCGACCAAGGTGAGGGGGCATACAACTTCGAGGGGGTGAATCGTTCTCGTTCATCGTACGCGCCACTATAGTGCAGGTTCCTTCACAGCGACGGGCCGATTCGCACAATAGGCTTGGGAGCATGATGAGGACCTCAATCACCCCCGCGAGCGCCGCGGAGCAACACGCCCGGATCGTCGTTGTCGAGGATGAGCGCACGATCGCACGCACGATCAGCGACCGCCTGAGCGCTGAAGGGTGGGCTGTCGCAATCGCTCACGATGGCCCCTCGGGCGTCAAGGCGATCGAAAACTTCAAGCCCGATGCTGTCGTCCTTGACGTCATGCTCCCCGGGTTCGATGGGCTGGAGGTGTGTCGTCGAGTCCGCGGTCTCGGCGAGTTCGGGGTGCTCATGCTCACGGCCCGCGATGAAGAGGCCGACATGCTCGTGGGGCTCGGTGTGGGCGCCGACGACTACATGACCAAGCCCTTCTCGATGCGCGAACTCGTCGCGCGACTCAAGGCTCTCGTGCGGCGCGTGCGCCGAAGCTCCTCCGCACCCGCAGCCGCCAACGCGCCCTCGACGATCGAACTCGGCGATCTCCACATCGACCGCGACTCGCGGCGAGTCACGCGTGGCGGAACCGAGGCGCACCTCACCCCCACCGAATACGACCTGCTCGTGTGCCTCGCGCTCGCCCCCGGCACCGTGCTCACGCGCGAGCAGCTCCTCGAAGACGTGTGGGACTGGGTGGACGCTACGGGCACGCGGACGGTTGATTCGCATGTCAAGGCGCTCCGCCGCAAACTCGGCAGCGATCTTGTGAGGACCGTGCACGGGGTCGGGTACGCGCTCGAAGTTCCGGAGGGCTCGCTCGCGTGAAGGTTCCGACGCAGGCTCTCGACGGATCGCCCCTTCAGCGCTTTGGCGCGTTCAAGGTCAAACTCGGGGTCATCGTTGCCGTCTCCGTGCTCGTTGCTGCCCTCCTCGGTTGGGCCGGATCGGCCGCAGGGCTCAGCCCACTGCTATTCATTCCCCTCACGGTTTTCGCTGCGCTCCTTGTCACCCAGATCCTCGCGCGTGGCATGACGCGCCCCTTGCGGGAAATGACCGTCGCCGCTAAAGCGATGGCAATGGGTGACTATGGCAGGCGTGTCACGACAAAATCCCGCGACGAGGTGGGCCAGCTAGCGTCGGCCTTCAACTCGATGTCCGCCGAGCTCGCCCGCACGGACGAGCTACGCAGAGACCTCGTCGCCAACGTCTCCCATGAACTGCGCACGCCCGTCGCGGCGCTGCGGGGTCAACTCGAAAACATGGTCGACGGCGTTACCCCCGCCACGACCGAAAGCCTCGAGATCGCGCTCAACGAAACCGAACGCCTCACAAGGCTCGTGACCCACTTGCTCGACCTTTCGAGACTCGAAGCGGGAGTCGTGGATATCGAACGCGAGCGGATTGAACTCACGCCGTTTTTGCATGAGGCTGTCGACACCGCTCAGCTTGCCGCCCGGACCCAAGAACGCGACGTGCGCTTCGTGATCGACGTGCGGCCGCAAGAGTTGACCGTCGATGCCGATCCCGCACGCATCCACCAGGTCATCGCGAACCTCCTCGACAATGCGTCCAGGCATTCGCCGAGCGGAGGAACGATTTACGTGCGGGCGTGGAGGCTCGAGGACCGCGAGCATGTCGCCATCGAAGTGCGCGATCAGGGGCCCGGAATCGCCGAGGCCGACCGCGAGACCGTCTTCGAGCGATTCGAGCGAGGTGGGAGCCCCGATCACAGCGGCGGTACGGGTCTCGGCCTCGCTATCGCCCGCTGGGCCGTCGAGCTGCACGGCGGAACGATCGACGTCATCGACCATCCCGGGCGTGGCGCGGCGGATCCGAGTTCAACGATTCGGGTCGTCCTACCGAACATTCCCTCTGTTGAGGGGGTGCTCTCGGTTAGTGTTGGACGTTAGCAGTTTCCCACATCGAAAGAGGGCGAGGGGTCGTGAGCGACGCTCAGCATGAAGAACCGGAGAACTCCTTCGGGCCTAACCAGTGGCTCGTCGACGAGCTCCGGGCGCAGTTCGAACAAGATCCCCACAGCGTCGATCCCACTTGGGCGGCGTATTTCACGTCTCACCCGCGCACGGGCACAGACCCGGGCCCAGAGACCGCCGCAACGACAAAGGCTCACGAGCCCGCTGAGACACGCCCGGCTGCCAAGCCCGAACCCGCCGAACGCTGCTCGCGTGAAAAAGAGTCGACGGTGACCCACAGCCACAGCGGCATCTCGTCAGCGTCGGACCGCCCCCGCAACCCGACCACCGAAATCCCCGCCCTCACCACGTTCGAACCAACCGAACCCGAGCCGAGCCGAATGCGCGGGCCCGCCGCCGCGATCGTCAAGAACATGGACGAATCGCTCACGATTCCCACGGCAACGAGCGTGCGCGACATTCCCGTCAAGCTCATGTTCGACAACCGCGAGGTCATCAACGGGCACCTGCGCCGCATGCGCGACGGCAAAGTGAGCTTCACCCACCTCATCGGCTACGCGATGGTCGAGGCGATCAGCGAAGTCCCCGACATGAACAACGGCTTTGAAATGCGGGACGGCAAGCCCACGCTTCTCACGCGCGAAGACATCAACTTCGGCCTCGCGATCGATATTCACAGGGCCGACGGCCGCCGAGGCCTCGTCGTGCCCAACATTAAAGGCGCCGGCCGCCTCTCATTCCGGCAGTTCCGCAATGAATACGACAGGATCGTGAAGCGCGCCCGCGCGGGCCAACTCACAATTGCCGACTTCGAGGACACGACGGTCTCGCTCACGAACCCCGGCGGCATCGGCACCGTCCACTCGGTGCCGCGCCTCATGAAGGGCCAGGGCGTGATCGTGGGCGTGGGTGCTATGAACTACCCGGCGGCGTTCCAAGGGGCAAGCCCCGAGACGCTCTCACAGCTCGCCATCTCAAAGGTCATGACGCTGACCTCGACTTACGACCACCGCGTGATTCAGGGGGCAACCTCCGGCGAGTTCCTCAAGGTCATGGCGAACAAGCTCATGGGCCTCGATGGTTTCTATGAGCGGATCTTCACCTCGATGCGCGTGCCGTACGAGCCGATCCAATGGGTTCCCGACAACCCGTTCAAAGATTCCGACCAGGAAAAGTTCGCGCACGTCATGGATCTGATCCACGCGTACCGTACGCGCGGGCACCTCGTCGCCGACATCGACCCGCTCCAATATCGCCAGCGGAAACACCCCGACCTCGACGTCTCCACCTACGGACTCACGCTCTGGGACCTCGACCGCACATTCCCCACGCGCGGCTTCGGCGGAACCGAGAGGGCGACCCTTCGCGACATCATCGAGAAACTTCGCGATGCGTACTCGCGCACAACCGGGGTCGAGTACATGCACCTCACCGATCCGGAAGAACGACTCTGGTTCCAGGCTCAGATTGAGCGCCCCCGCGAGCCGTTCACGAAGCAAGAGCTCACGCACATCATGGATCGCCTCAACGCCGCCGAGGCCTTCGAGCAGTTCCTTCAAACGAAGTACGTGGGCCAGCGGCGCTTCTCGCTCGAGGGCGGCGAAGCGATGATCCCGCTCCTCGACGCCATCATGTCGGGCGCGGCGCGCGCCGGCATGGACGAAGTGTGCATCGGCATGTCCCACCGCGGGCGTCTCAACGTCCTCGCAAACCTCGCGGGCAAAAGCCACGCGCAGATCTTCCAGGAGTTCGAAGGCACGGAGGATGCCGATGAACTCGGTTCGGGCGACGTCAAATACCACCTCGGCACCGAGGGCTCGTTCACGTCGTGGGATGGTCACAGCACGAAGGTGTATCTCGCCGCTAACCCGAGCCATCTCGAAGCCGTCAACCCCGTTCTTGAGGGGATCGTGCGCGCAAAGCAAGACCGCTCGACGAACCGCACGCTCGACTTCCCCATCCTGCCGATCCTCGTGCACGGCGACGCGGCGTTTGCAGGCCAGGGTGTCGTGACCGAAACGCTCAACCTTTCCGAGCTTCGCGGGTACCGCACGGGCGGCACGATTCACGTGGTGGTCAACAACCAAATCGGATTCACGACTTCGCCGGATTCATCGCGCAGCTCGTTCTATTCGACCGATATCGCGAAGGGCACGCAGCTGCCGATTTTCCACGTCAACGGCGACGACCCCGAGGCCGTCGTGCGGGCTGCTGAAATCGCATTCGCGTACCGTCAGCGCTTCCACCGCGACATCGTGATCGACATGGTGTGCTACCGCCGCCGCGGTCACAACGAGGGGGACGACCCGTCGATGACACAGCCGCTCATGTACAAGATCATCGAAAACAAGCCGAGCGTACGCAATCTGTTCACGGCAACGCTGCTCGAGAGAGGCGACCTCTCCGACGATGAGCTTCAAGGCGTCGTCGAGAACTTCCACTCTCACCTCGAAAACGCTTTCGCCGGCTCACGCGCGGGCGCCAGTGTGACGGGGGCGAGCGTTCGCGGGCTCGAGCTGCCCGATTCGCAACAGGCGAGCGAACCACCGCACGAAGTGCCCGCGTTCGACACGGGCGTGAGTCGTGACATCCTCGAGAAGATCGCCGATGCCCACGCCGCCTACCCCGACGAGTTCACGCCGCACCCCAAGATCGCGCAGCTCGCGACCAGGCGTATTGCGATGAGCCGTCAAGGTGGCATTGACTGGGGCTTCGGGGAGATCCTCGCATTCGGCTCCCTTCTCGTCGAAGGTTGCTCGGTTCGCCTCGCCGGCCAGGATTCACGGCGCGGCACGTTTACCCAGCGCCATGCCGTGTTCATCGACGGTAAAACCCAGGACACGTGGACCCCGCTGCAGCACATCGACCGCCAGCAAGCAACGTTCAGCGTGTTCGATTCCTCGCTGAGCGAGTTCGCGGCCCTCGGATTCGAATACGGCTACTCGGTCGAAGCGCTCGATTCCCTCGTGCTGTGGGAGGCGCAGTTCGGCGACTTTGCGAACGGCGCCCAAACGATCATCGACGAGTTCATCGCAAGCAGCGAGCAAAAATGGGGTCAGCGTTCCGGCGTGACGCTCCTGCTCCCCCACGGGTATGAAGGCCAGGGCCCAGACCACAGCTCCGCGCGCCCCGAACGCCTCCTCCAACTGTGCGCCGAACAGAACATGCGCGTCGTCGCCCCCTCAACGCCGGCGAACTACTTCCACTTGCTTCGCCGACAGGCAAAACGCCCCCGAAAGCGCCCCCTCATCGTTCTCACGCCCAAGTCGATGCTGCGAAACAAAGCCGCAGCGAGCAGCGTCGAAGAATTCACCTCCGGAACGTTCATGCCGGTGGTCCCCGACCAAGGCCGCAACGCCGAGAGCGTGACACGTGTGCTGCTGTGTTCGGGCAAGATCTACTGGGAACTCGACAAGGAGCGAAAGAGGCGCGGCGAGGAGACCACGGCAATCGTGCGCCTCGAGCAGCTCGCCCCGATCCCGAGCGACGCGCTGCGCGATGCCCTCGCCCCATTCGGTGACGTCCCGCTCACGTGGGTCCAAGAGGAGCCACTCAATCAAGGTGCGTGGGGCCACCTCGCAATGAATCTTCCCCGCGATATTTCCGCGCGGCTGCACGTGCTCGCACGCCCCGCCTCGGCGAGCCCCGCAGCGGGTACCATGAAGAGGCACCTTGTTGAGCAACGCGAACTTCTCGACCGCGCCTTTGCACGGGACACACTCGAGAAGTAGAGGGAATTCCCACTCGCGTAGGAGCGCCATCGGGTCGTGGGCAAGCGTCGGAACCCCGCCCCGTGGCCTTCACCGCCACAACCGCCATCGAAGCCAACCGAAGGGACCGCACGTGACTTCTTCCCCCGCCCCAGCACAGCCGCGCGTTCGCGTCATCGCGCTTGGCGATGAAATGCTCGCCGGCGCCGGCGACCAGCGCGCGATGGGATGGTTCACGCGCGCCCTCGCCCAGCACAACGGTTCGGGCGATCTCGTGGACTCCTACACCGCCGCGATCCCCGGCGAAACAACCGCGGAACTCGCACGGCGATGGGAAGCCGACGTCACTCGCCTGCTCGACACGCACAACACGGGCGAAAGCGATGACACGCAGCACCGCGTCGTGATCGCTCTCGGCCGCGCCGACCTCGGCGCTGGCATCAGCATCGCGCGCTCGCGCCTCAATCTCGCAACGGTCCTCGACGGCCTCGGCCACCTTCGGATCCCCGTCTTCGTCGTCGGCCCTGCCCCCTCAAAGGACCGTGAACGCACCGACGCGATCCTGGAGCTTTCGCACGCTTTCCACGACGTGTGCGCACGCCGCCGCATCCCCTACGTGGACCCAGCGGCCGCGCTTGCCCACCACGATCAATTCCTCGCCGATGTCGCGCGCTCGCCGCGCGATTTGCCGTCGCAAACCGGATACGGGCTCATCACGTGGCTCGTGCTTCACGGCGAATTCTCGGAATTCCTCGCCGCCCAGTAGGCTCCGACAGCGCGTGATGTTGATCCCCCCTAGCGGCATGACCCCGCGGTCACGCGCGTGAAGTGTGAGACAATACCGGGGTTGCCTTCGCACCTGATGTGCGGGCAGTGACTCACGAATCGATCGAGAAGGAGAGTGCCATGAGCAAGCGCGGACGCAAGCGCAAGTCGCGTAGGAAGAACAGCGCGAACCACGGTAAGCGCCCCAGCGCCTGAGCAACGCGCTCGGCACGCGAATCCGTAAAACGCCCGGCTGACACATCAGCCGGGCGTTTCTTCGTTCACGGTGGCGGAGCAGCTAGCCGCGCGCGGGACCCTCACTCGTGCGGGTAACGGCGATCGATTCACTGCGCACGGTGCCGTCGGGCCCATAGCTCACGCGCACCTCGCGATAGGTGAGGGTGCGCGCCGAACCGCGCACGCGCTCGCGAAGTTCTTCGGAGGCACGACCCGCGCATGACGCGCGCAAAAGCTGGCGTACAAGTCGCGCCTGCTCGATTTCTCGCGCACATGCGGCGCACTCTCCAAGGTGGCTTTCGAGTTCAACCGCTTCGGCGTCGCTCAGCCGCCCGGTGAGGGCGCGATCGACCCGATCCATGAGGCGCTCAAGCGCTGGATCACCCACGAGTAGCCCCTTTCGTTGGTCTCAGCCCTGCCGACTCGGTGCCGCGGCTCGCGGCGTTTACACGGACACTGAACGCCTCACGTGCACCTTTTATTCCCCTCACGCTTGCGTCTCCTCGCCCGCGGCGGAATCGGCTTCGCGCAAATAGCCGCGCTCGCGCGCGTACTGCTCGAGCGACGCACGCAGGAGCCCGCGCCCCCGGTGGATACGCGACATCACGGTGCCGATCGGCGTGCCCATGATCTCGGCGATTTCCTTGTATGAGAACCCCTCGACATCCGCAAGGTAGACCGCTTCGCGGTAGTCGTCACGGAGGTCGTTCAACGCATCTTGAATATCGCCTTCGGGAAGAAGCGCGAGGGCCTCGGCCTCGGCGCTGCGAAGCCCCGTGCTGTCGTGAGAGGCCGCGCGGGCAAGCTGCCAATCTTCAACCTGCTCGCCTCCGGATTCCTTGGGGCGGCGCTGCGCTTTGCGGTACGACGAGATGAAGGCGTTGTGCATAATGCGGAAAAGCCAGGCGCGCATGTTCGTACCCGCCTTGAAGCTCGTGGAGGCGCGAAATGCCCGCACATAGGTATCTTGAACCAGGTCCTCGGCGTCGTGCTGATGCCGCGTGAGGCGAAGCGCGCCCGAATACAGTGCGTCGATGTGGCTGAGCGCCTCGTGCTCAAAGTCCTCGGGGCTGAGCGTCGTGGGTGACTCGGAGTCCGCCTGTGCTGCGGCAGCCTGTTCACCGCGCTCCACAGCACCCTCCACATCGCTCCCCGGACCGGGGAACTTCTCGTTCTCGCTCATCGCTTCGACTCTACGCTGTTCAGGTGGGAGTTTCATGCGGTGCGGTAGTCTTGGCGTGTTCCGATTCGCATGGCTTTACAAAGGAAGCTGAGGAAAGCATGTCCCTCGTTCGCCGCATCGCACGCCCCCTTCTCGCCGCACCGTTCATCTTCGAGGGTGTGCAGACCGCCATCCGCCCGGATCGCGTTCTCGATGCTCTTCCCGTAACGATCGCCGACATCGACGAGCAGGTCTCCAAGAGCCCGCTCCCGACCGACGCCGAAACGATTCTTCGCACCGCCGGTGGCCTTGCCGCTGTCGCTGGCGCTGCCTTCGCGCTCAACAAGAAGCCGCGCCTTGCCTCCGCCACCCTCCTTCTCACCACCACGGTCGGCCTCGCAGGCCGCAAGCGTGTCTGGGAGCTCAAGGGCACCGAGCGCACCGAGGAACTGCGTGCGATCGCCGGTGACCTCGGCCTCCTCGGTGGCATTCTCCTCGCCGCTGTCGACACCGACGGTAAGCCTTCGCTCGCCTACCGCGTCGACAAGGCCATCGAGCGCGCCCAGAAGTCCGCTGCCGAAAAGCAGCGCGAGCTCGAAAAGGCCGCTAAGAAGAACAAGAAGAAGTCGTCGAAGAGCCTCGACGAGCTCGACCGCACGCTCGCGAAGAAGATCAAGCGCGCTGCCTGAGTCCGAGGTTTTCCGTGTCTGACGTTCAGTGGACGGCGCCCGTTGCCCACGGGCCCATCGACGCTCACGTCAGCATTCCCGGCTCAAAGTCCCTCACGAATCGGTGGCTTGTGCTCGCCTCTCTTGCGAGCACACCCACCGCGCTCGTGGGGGCACTTGCGTCTCGCGATTCACGCCTCATGATCGAAGCGCTCGAAGCGCTCGGCGGGAATGTCCGCAAGAGTGATCGCGCGCTCGTCGTCGAGCCGCTCAATCCCGGCGCACCGAGCACCGATAACGAGACGCCGCTCGAGATTCACTGCGGCCTTGCGGGAACGGTCATGCGTTTCGTGCCGCCGCTTGCCGCGCTCTCGGGCCGACCCGTGACGTTCACGGGCGATGAGGGCGCGCTCGTGCGCCCCATGGCAGCGCTTCTCGATGCGCTTCGCCAGCAAGGCGTCGAGGTGACATGCCACGGCCAGGAAGGGTTCTTGCCCTTCACGGTGCACGGCAACGGCCTTCGCGGCGGCACGGTGACGATCGATGCGAGCGGCTCGAGCCAGTTCGTCTCTGCCCTCCTTCTCACGGCCGTCCGCGCCGATTCCCCCCTCACCATTCGCCATGTCGGCGAGCGCCTCCCCTCACTCCCCCATATCGAGATGACCCTCGCACTCCTTCGCGAGTGCGGCATCGACGCTCGCCATGAGGTCACGGATGGTCATCACGAATGGACCGTGACACCAGGCGAGCTGCGCCTGCCCGATCCGGTTACCGTTGAGCCCGATCTTTCCAACGCTGGCCCGTTCATCGCGGCGGCCCTCGTTGCCGGCGGCACCGTCTCGATCGAGAACTGGCCGGAACAGACAACCCAACCGGGAGATGAATTCCGAAGGATCCTCCCCCTCATGGGCGCGCGCGTCGAGCGCATCGGGCCGGACGTCGAGTTTTCGGGCACGGGTCCCCTTCGAGGGATCGATATTGACCTGTCGGCCGTCGGCGAGCTCACCCCCACCATCGCAGCCCTCGCCGCTCTCGCCGACACTCCGAGTCGCCTTTCAGGCATCGGACACCTGCGCGGCCACGAGACGGACCGCGTCCACGCCCTCGCCGTCGAGCTCACAAAACTTGGCGCGCGTGTTCACGAGGGCGAGGACTTCCTCGAGATCACACCGGGCCCCATGACGGGCACCGTTGTCGAAACCTACAAGGACCACCGCATGGCAACCGCCGCCGCGATCATCGGGCTGCGCGTTCCCGGCGTTCGGGTCGTGAACGTCGACACGACGAACAAGACCCTTCCTGACTTCGTGGGAATGTGGACCTCAATGCTGCACACGGAAAGCCCCGCGGGGAACACGTGGTGAGGCGCGCAGGGAATCTCACAAACTACGAGGATTTTGATGAATCCTCGGTGCGTTCGCGCCCCAATCGTCGCGGCTCCCGACCCCGCACGAAGGAACGCCCCACCTATGCCGATGCCATCACCGCGCGTGTCGTGGGAGTCGACCGTGGCCGCTGGCGCACCATCGCGGAGGAAGGCACCGAGAACGAACGCGCAGTGACCGCTATGCGCGCGCGTGCCCTCGGGCGCACCCCCATCGTGCCCGGCGACCTCGTGCGTCTCACGGGCGACACCTCCGGGCGCACCGACACGATCGCCCGGATCGTCGAGGTTGGCGAACGCACAAGTTTCCTGCGTCGAAGCGCCGACGATGACGACGCGAGCGAGCGCCCCCTCGTCGCTAACGCTGACACCCTCGTGATCGTGACGGCCCTCGCGAACCCCGAACCGCGCGGAGGCATGATTGACCGCTGCCTCGTCGCTGCCTATGTCGCGGGTATCACGCCACTGCTGTGCCTCACGAAAGCCGACCTCGCTGGCCCCGCGACGTTCCTCGAAAGGTACGCGCCGCTCGGCATCGAGCACCTCACCACTCATATGAATGCCGACGGCAGCATCGCCGGTATCGACGCGCTACGCGAACGTCTCAGCGGGCATCTGAGCGTACTCGTGGGCCACTCGGGGGTCGGCAAATCGACGCTCATCAACGCGCTAGTGCCGGGCACCGACCGCGCAACGGGCCATGTCAACGCCGTCACGGGCCGCGGGCGCCACACCTCGAGTTCCGCCCTCGCGTTGCGCCTTCCGGGCAGCGACGGCTGGGTGATCGACACGCCCGGGGTACGCTCGTTCGGCCTTGGCCACGTGAGCCCCGAAGAACTCGAATCCGCATTCGAGGACCTCGCTCCCCTCATGGAGGAGTGCCCGCGCGGCTGCACCCACATCAGTGCCGACGAGGGCTGCGCCCTCGATGCACTCGTCGCCGACGGGCGCGCGGGAAGCGCCGGCCCCGCCCGACTCGCAAGCTTCAGGCGCCTCAACTCGACGCTGCGCACCAATGACCCCTGGGCCCTGTAGCTGCCCACCAGAGCGAAGGAGAAACCACGTATGGCCTCGGCACACCAGGACGATATCCGCCTCGCCCACGTTCTCGCCGACTCCGTCGACCAGCTCACGATGTCGCGTTTCAAGTCTGAAGACCTCACGCGCGAGCGCAAGGACGACGACTCGATCGTGACCGATGCCGATCGAGCGGCGGAAGAACTCATTCGCGCTCAGCTTTCTCGTACCCGCAGCCGCGACCAGGTCATCGGCGAAGAGTTCGGCTCGCACGGCGAGAGCAACCGAAAGTGGATCATCGACCCCATCGACGGCACCGCGAACTTCGCGCGCGGCGTTCCCGTGTGGGCGACGCTCATCGCCCTCGAGGAAGACGGCGAGGTCGTCGTGGGCGTCGTGTCAGCGCCCGCTTTGAATCGGCGGTGGTGGGCAGCCGTCGGAGCCGGGGCCTTCACGGGCCCGCGCCTGTCTGCCGCCCAACGCCTTCATGTCTCCTCCACCGAGCATCTTGAGCAAGCCGTGCTGTCCTACGGGAGCCTCGAGGGCTGGGCGCGCGCCGGGAAACTCCGCGAGTTCGTGAACCTCCTTCAGAGAGTCGAACGCACCCGCGGGTTTGGCGATTTTTGGAGCTACATGCTCCTTGCCGAGGGGGGAATTGACGCCGCGATCGAACCCTCCCTCAAGCTCCACGACATGGCGGCTCTCGTACCGATTATTTGCGAAGCAGGCGGGCGCTTCACCGATCTCGACGGTACTGACGGCCCCTACGGGGCGAGTGCAATCGCGAGTAACGGGCCACTTCACGGCGCGATCCTCGAGGCTCTGCAGTCCTCTCGCTAAGCTTCTGCCTCGGCGGACGCGAAGGAGAAAACTGTAGAATAGTGGCGCACACGTGCGGCGTTATCGCCGCGCACCACACCACCTGGGAAGGACCCTCATGAGCGTCAAGCGCGTTGCTCTCCTGACCGCGGGCGGTTACGCCCCGTGCCTCTCGTCCGCCGTCGGCGGCCTGATCGAGCGCTATAACGAGCTGAACCCCGAGATCGAGATCATCGCCTACAAGCACGGCTACTGGGGCCTGCTCTCCGGCGAGAAGATCGTGATCGACGATGAGGCCCGCAAGAACGCGCACCTCCTGCACAACTACGGCGGCTCGCCCATTGGCAACTCACGCGTGAAGCTCACAAACACGAAGAACCTCGTCGAGCGCGGCCTCATCAAGGAGGGCGAGAATGCCCTCGAGGTCGCTGCGAACAAGCTCAAGGCTGATGGCGTTGACGTGCTCCACACGATCGGTGGCGATGACACGAACACAACCGCCGCTGATCTCGCGAAGTACCTCGCCGACAACAACTACCCGCTCCAGGTCGTGGGTCTGCCGAAGACGATCGACAACGACATCGTTCCGATCCGCCAGTCGCTCGGTGCTCGCACCGCCGCGGAGCAGACCTCCCTCTTCGCGCAAAACGTTATTGCGGAGAACGGCTCGAACCCGCGCATGCTCATCATCCACGAGATCATGGGTCGCGCATGCGGCTACCTCACGGCGGAGGCCGCACGCTACTACCAGGATTGGCATTCGAAGCAGCAGTGGCTGCCGTCGATCGGCCACGATGAGCGTCGGTGGGATGTCCACGCCGTATTCCTGCCCGAGCTTGCGCTCGATATCGAGGGTGAAGCGGAGCGCCTCAAGAAGGTTATGGACGAGGTCGGTTGCGTCAACATCTTCCTCTCGGAGGGCGCCGGCATCCCCGAGATCATCGCCGAGCTCGAAGCCAAGGGCGAAGAGGTCGAGCGCGATCCGTTCGGCCACGTGAAGCTCGACAAGATCAACCCCGGCCAGTGGTTCGCGAAGCAGTTCGCGGAGCGCCTCGGGGCCGAAAAGGTCATGGTGCAAAAGTCCGGTTACTTCGCTCGCTCTGCGAAAGCTAACGCTGATGACCTGCGCCTCATCAAGTCGATGACCGACCTCGCCGTGCAGGTCGCCCTTGAAGGCGGCACCGGCGTGATCGGCCACGACGAAGAAAAGGGCGACCAGCTTCGCGCGATCGAGTTCGAGCGCATCGCCGGTCACAAGGCCTTCGACGTGGACCAGGAATGGTTCGCCGGCGTTCTCGAGCGCACGGGCCAGAAGCTCGTGAAGGCCGAGAAGCACTGATCTCCCCGTTAGGCGGGATGATCGCCTGAGAGGACCGGGCACGTGCGTTTTGCGCTCGTGCCCGGGTTTTATTAACTGCGAAAGGGGTCCGACGCTTGATTCGCCACACGCTGACCGCACTCTTCCCGCCGCATGCACGCGAGAGTGGGGAGCCGCCGCTGGGGCCGCACGCTGATCACTACGAGGCTTGGAGCGGCGTCCTGAATTTCTCGCGGCGGCCGCGCCAGGGTGCCCTGGGCGATTGCTGGCTCATGGCGCCGATGCTCGCAATTCACGCGCTCGATCCCGAGTTTTTTGCGAACGCCATCAAGGTTCAGCCCGGGTCACCCAAAGCGCTCGCGCGTGTGTTCGTGGAGGGTGCCCCGGCGTGGCGCAGCGTGAATATGCGCTTTCCTGCCACCGATGGTGGCCACTTCGCCTACGCGACAGAAGAAGGGGGCGGCCCCGGCTGGCCCGGAATTCTCGAGAAGGCGTGCGCAGCGGAGTTCGCGGGATCATACGCGTGGATTGCGCGGGGCTTTGCGAAATGGGGGTTTCCAGCGCTTAGCGGCGTGCGCGCCTCGACGCGTCTCACGCTTCCCTCCCCCGGCGAAGTCGAAGACCTTCTCGCCAAGAGGCGGCCCATCGTCGCCTCCACCCACATGTTCTCCCCCGCGCTCTCGCGCAAGCGACAGTCGGGAGCTATTCCGCCGATGCACGTCATGGCGGTTGTGGGTGCGAAGCCTGATACCGGCGAGATCGTGCTTCGTAACCCGTGGCGCCCGGGTGCCTGGGTCACACTCAACAAGCGAGAGTTCCGCCGCGCGTTCCTCTCAGTCGACGTGCTTGACCAGCCACTCGGGCGCTCACGCGAAGGTTCGTAGGGTCAGCCCTTACAGTTGAAGCCGTTCTGCTTCTTGCCGGTGCCGGAGCAGTAGGCGTGTCCGGCCTCGAGGCCGCCCGTGTTCAGAGTCAGCTCGCTGACCGTCACGGGAATATAGCCGGCGTCATTGACCTGGCTGAGGATCTGCTCAGCCGCATCCACGGTCGAATCGTGAATATCGTGCATGAGAGCGATCGGCTCGGCGTAGGCGTTTGCACCCTCGACGGCTGCCTCGATCGTTTTGGCCGTGTCCTTCGTTTTCCAGTCGAGAGTGTCGACGTCCCACTGCACGATCGCCATGCCGCGAGAGGCAACAATCTCATCCACGGTTTCGTTGTGGCTGCCATACGGCGGGCGGAACAGAAGCGGCTCGAAACCCGTGGTCTCCGCGAGAAGATCAGAGTTCTCGTTGACTTCCTTCTCCACGCGCTCGCGCGACTTGCGCTTGAGGTCGGGGTGGGTCACGGAGTGGTTGCCCAGTTCAAAGCCCGCTGCCGCGACCATGAGAGTCGTCTTGCGGTGCTCTTTGATGCTGTTGCCCATTTCGAAGAACGTCGTTGCCGCTTTCGCCTTCTTGTAGACGTCAAGGAGCTCGGGAGTACGGGCGCCGGGGCCGTCATCATAGGTCAGAGCGACGCAGTGCTCGAGGAACACGTCGTAGCCGATCGCGGTAGTCGGGCGCACCGCACCACCGGGAGTGGGCGACGGTACCTCAGTCGAGGCGCCTTCGCCCTCGGCGCCGTCGGACTGTCCACCATCCGATGCCGCGGGGCTCGCCGCTTCGGAACCGTCCGACGGTCGGTTCGGCGAATCGATCGGCTTTGCAACATGGCGCTTAGGCGTGAAGTGGTCGAGTTCTTCGCTCGGCTCACCCGTGAATTTCGCGGGCTTTGCGCTCGCGTCCTTCGCGAGCTTTCCGAGATCAGAAAGGAACGGTTCCGCGTCGACGACGAGCCGTGCCGGGGCTTCACCGGCCGCTCCCGTACGGAACGCGAGCACGAGTTTGCCCTCGGGATTGAATGCCATCGCCGGGCCATTGCCGTACGGGGCACTCTTGTCAATGAGAGCTTTATCGACGGCCGAGGCATCAACCTTGGCCTTGCCTGCGGCATCGTGGACGGCTTTCGCAAACTCGCCCCACTTCGCAGCCTCGATAAGCGCGGCTGGGGCAAACGACTGCTTCTTTCGTGCGTCGTACCAGATCGAGCAGGGCACATCCGCCTCGTCGCCGAGGCTCCCCACAACCGCGACGCCCACGACGTCCTGAGCGGCGGCGAGAATCGTAGCCTTGATCTCGGCCTTCTCGATGTCTCCCCAGTGCGCCTCGCGCAGCAGACGGTTTCGCACGACCTCGGTCGCCTGGGTCAGATTGCGTGCCTTCGGAAATCGCGGGGTCGTGACGGTCTTGCCTTCGGCTTCGGGGTTGAGCGTAACGTCAACCATTTCGAGGAGCGAAGCATCTGCGCTCGTCCACTCGGTCGACGGTTCGGGACTCGTGCTCGGTGACTGCGCGCCACCCTTACCAGAGGCCTTACCGCCGTTCTTTCCATCCCCTGCATTCGAGCAGGCAGCGAGGCCGGCAACGGCACCAGCTGAAAGTCCGGCGAGAGCGGTGCGGCGGCGAATAGGACGGGTTTCAAGAAGCGGCGACACGATTCTTCCTTCGTCGAAAGTATTGGAAAGCGAGCACTCGCACGAACCTGCACAGCTAAATAACATTGTCCGCACGCGCCTCGCCGCCCACGAGTGTACTCCCCTGCAATTCACGAACCTTCACGCCCACGCGCATCGCGAGCCCGGATAGTTCCCGGAGCCACTACTCGCTACTGCCCCCCTACCGGACGCCCTCGTCCGGTTTCAGGGTGAACCGAGGGTGAAGAAATGAGACCAGGCAAGCCGCCATGAGGGCTGTCATACCGTTTTCCTGCATCTGAAATACGCACGACGGTTGGCTGACACAACGGCGAGGTGCCGAACAAGCAACCACATCGGGGGTACACACGCACAATTCACGACAGGGGCGGGGTTGTCACCGGAACCCCAGACGGTACGAACAAAATGTAACCCCGGCGATATAGCCGAGGCCAGTGATCGTTCCGGGGTCTTCGGAGATGACTATAACGTAGGGGGAGTCGCGATGTCTACGGTTCCGAACGCCGTACCCAACTGCGGGGCGTGGAATGCGGATGAGATCTGTCGCTTCATTACATCGGAGCGCCTAGCATCGTATTTTACTGACACCGATGGGAGCGTCCGCCAAGCACTCCACCTATACGAGTGGAACATGAGAGCTTCAGCATCTGTCTTAGAGCTGACGTCGATGGTGGAGGTCATCGTTCGAAATTCACTTGACGCGTCACTCATCGCATGGGTCTCCACTCACCACCCAGGGGCGTCGTGGTTCGATGCGGCGCCGCTTGACGCGCATGCACAATCAGACATAGCAAAAGCGAGACGCCGGGCAACGCGGCATGGAAGACGGCCGGAGGTGCATGGCAGTGTGATCTCAGAACTAACATTGGGATTCTGGCGCTTTCTCGTCGAGTCGCGCTACCTCACCCGCCTCTGGGTACCGGCTTCTCATACTGCGTTTCCGCACGGGGCCAAAGATCTCCGCACACGACAAGAAGAAGTCGCGCTGCGCATGAAGCAGCTCACCACCGTGCGAAACCGTGCCGCGCACCACGAGCCGATCCATCGCCGGGATCTGGGCCGGGACCTTCGGGCGGCTATAGATCTCGCATCTTGGGTTTCACCGGACGTCGGTGCTTGGGTGGCATCGAAGAATTCACTACGGACACGCATCGAGGGCAAACCGCAACCTTGACCTCAAAGGCCACTCAAGTGGAGAAAGTGGAGCCCGACCTTGATGCCAGTTCAGGGTGGGCAAAAGGTGGACAAAATAGACCAGGGAAGCCGTCTTGGGGTCTGTCATGTCGTTTTTCGCCACCCTGAGTGAGTGGGCATGAAAAAGCGGCCCTCATGAAGTTGATACTCATGAGGGCCGCTACTCGTAGCGGGGGCAGGATTTGAACCTACGACCTCCGGGTTATGAGCCCGGCGAGCTACCGAACTGCTCCACCCCGCGTCGGTGATCTCTAACTTAGTAGGCCTCCACCGCGGAGTCTAGTTTTGAGCGCGTAAACGTTTCGTAGTTCACGTTCACGCCCCGTTTACACTCCCTTTCCCTCTCTAACTCCCGCCGTTAGAGAGCTGGGCGTTTGCCGCATCGGCGCGCTCAATGGCATCCTTCAGCCTCTTCTGCGCCTCGCCGTACTTCGCCCAATCACCCTGAGCACGCGCAGTCTCGGCGTCCTTCCATGCGGCATCCAGATCCTTGAGCGCAGCGTCGAGATCTGCCTTCGGGTCGCCCGAGCCTTCAGCGGGCGCCGGGGCATCGCTCGGACTGGGGCTCGGCTCGGGGCTTGGCGATGGCGACGGTTTTGCGTCGTTGCCGCCCTTAGCCGGATCCGAGACCGCGTCTTCAACGGCTTTAGCCTCTCCCGTTGTGGGGACCTCGGCGTCGCCTGCGCTCGCGCCCGAATCGCCGCCAAAGACGGCATCGAGTGCCTCGTCGAGCGTGTCAGCGTAGCCCACCTTGTCGCCGAAACTCACGAGGACCTTGCGCAGCAGCGGATACGAGGTGCCGCCACCTGCACTCGAGCTCATGACGTACACCGGCTGGACATACAGGAGACCGCCGCCAACGGGGAGCGTAAGCAGGTTGCCGTTGATGACCTTCGAGTTGCCTTGCCGCAAGAGGTTCAGCTCATTCGAGACCTGTGGGTTGGAGTTGAACGTGTTTTGCACCTGGCGCGGGGCACTCACCGGGTTCGAGCTCGGGAGCACGAGGAGCGTGAGCTTGCCGTAGTCCTTCGCGGGATTGCCCGCCTTCATCCCCGTCTCGGAGTTGACTGCAAGCAGGCCCGTGAGAACATCCTGGCCGGATTCGGGGATATAGCTCGAGGAGAGCGTGAACTGTGGCGCGCTCTCGTCGGGCATCTGCATCGTGAGGTAGTGCGGGGCTTGAAGCGGAGCCGAGCTACTCTCGCTATCGCGCGCTTGGGTGGGGTCCGGGGTGGTCTGCCAGAAGTCCTGACCCACGTAAAAATCCTCGGCTTTGTCGATGTGGTACTTACCGAGAATCGAGCGCTGCACCTTGAAGTAATCTGCCGGGTAGCGAAGGTGGCTCATGAGTTCACCGGAGATGTCGCTCGAGGGCTTGACGGACTCCGGGAAGGACTTCTCCCACGCCTTGAGGATGGGATCTTCCGTATCCCAGGCATACAGGGTCACGCTGCCATCGAAGGCGTCGACGGTGGCCTTCACCGAATTACGCATGTAGTTCACGCGCCGCTCACGAAGACCGGCCGTATCGGCGCCGTTAACCTTCGAGTCGGTCACGACAGCGTCGAAATTAGTGGCCTGTGCGTACGGGTAGCGATCGCTCGTGGTGTAGGCATCGATGACCCACTTGAGCTTGCCGTCCACGACTGCCGGGTACATCTCGGTGTCGAGCGACAGGAACGGCGCAACCGTTTTCACGCGCTGCTGCGGGTCGCGATCGTAGAGGATCTGCGACTTTTCGTTCACGTAGCTCGAAATCAAGATGTTGAACTCGCGGAACTTAATGGCAAACAGCATTCGGTTAAAGAAGTTGCCGACACTCGGGCCACCGTTACCGGTATAGGTGTTCGAAACCTGGCTGCCCTGATCATCGCCATCTGTTCCGGACTGGTAGTCGAACTCCTGGGGATCGGCGCCTTCGGGGGCACCGACGATCGAATAGCTCGGCGAATGACGCCCGAAGTACACGCGCTCTTGGAAGTCGCCGAGCTTGCCCGAGCCGGGAACACCGGACTGATAGAAGGCGGGCTCGCCATCGGGGCGCCGCTGGTTACCGTAGGCCGCAGCAACGCCGAATCCGTGGGTGTACACGACGTGCTGATTCACCCACGACTGCGAGGAGAGCTCGAGCTTGTCGGGCCGTAGCTCGCGCACGCCGATCACGGTGTCTTGTTTTTGCCCGTCGATGTCGTAGCGGTCCACGCTCAGTGTCTCTTCGAAGCCCCAGTAGCGTCGGTTCGCCTCGCGCTGGCCGAATGTTGGCGACACCACCGCGGGGTCGAGAAGGCGGATCTGCGCCGTCGTCGCGGCATCCTCGCGCAGCTGACCCGACGTTGCCGTCGACTTTGCGCGATAGGAAATCTCGTTGACGTCTTCGAGCCCATACGCTGCGCGCGTGGCAGCCATGTTCTGTTCGATGAACGGCTTTTCGAGATTGCGCTCGTTCGGCTCCACCTTGAACGTCTGAATGAGGTAGGGGTAGACCATTCCCACCGCGACCGTCGAAAGCACGATGAGGCCCGCCGCAGCAGCGGGAAGCTTCCAGTTGCCCTTGAGGATCCACGCGAGCAGAAGGAGTGCGACGATAATCGCCGAAATCGCGAGAATCGTTTTCCCCGGGATCAGAGCGTGAACGTCGGTGTAGGCGGCGCCATCAAACTTCTCGTGCGAGGCAGTGAGGGCCGCATACCGTTCGAACCAGTGCTGGGCCGCGAGCACAAGCATGTACGCCATCGCGATGATGCCCACATGCGTGCGCGCGGCGCGAGTAAGGTTGAGCCCCTTCTTGTGGTCCCACTCGATGCCGCCGTAGATGAAGTGCCCGAGGACAGCGGCGAACGCGCTCGCGAGAATCACGAAGTTGACGAGCCCGAGCGCCGTCTCGATCACGGGAAGAGTGAACACGTAAAACGCAATGTCTTTATGGAAGACCGGATCGGTTTTCCCAAACGGCTCCTGGTTGAGCATGAGCAAGATCTCTTGCCACTGCCGAGTCAGGGTCAGTCCACCAAAAATCCCGAGAATTACCGGGGCAGCAATAGTGATGATCTTGCGAAGCGGCTCGACCGCGTCGCGGAACCCCGCGATCGCGATGTCTTCGCGGGTGACGGGCACGATCTGCGGTCTGTACTTGTGGCTCACCCACAGGCATACGAAAATCGGGGCGGCAACAGCCACGAGCCCCACGAGGAACAAGATCCCCTCCGTCACCCACTTCTTCACGAGGAAGTCGTTGAAGCCGAGTTGGTCGAACCACATGTAGCTCGTCGCAACCTCGGCGAACCACGCAAAAGCCACGATCAGCGCAACGATCACGACGAGTGTGATCGTGAGCGGCGACACCTTCTTCGCGCCCTTCTTACTCGCAGAGCCCGCGGGCCTTGGACCTGGCTGGGCAGCACCGGCAAAGGGATTCGTAAAACTCAACGGCGACCTCGGCTCACATCGTGGGGAACTATCGTGGGAGGAGTACTCACCCCGCCTAGAGGCAAGTGCCACTATTGTCCCAGTAAGGAGCAAGCGCTGTGCATTCAGAAACGCGAGACCTCAACTTGAGCGAAACCGAAGGGGCCCTCGCGGCCGCGGTACTCGAGCTCGTTCGCCACACGCGCGAACAGGATTCCCCGGGACCCGAACACATCGCGCGCTTCGCCCTCTTCAGCACCGAAGCCCTTCTCGAAGAACGCCCCGAGTTTTCTCGCCTTCTCCCACAAGAGACGCTCGACCTCGCCAGCGGCGACCCCCACCATCTCACGAGCATCGAGACCGGAACACAGCATGGCGATGTCGCCGACGAGCTCGAACACGCGTTGTGGCCAGAAAGCTGCGCGGGCGGCTACATCCAAGCCCGCATCCGCGGCGCGGTCGATGGTGCGCCCGGCGCAACTCCCGCGCCTGTGTTCGTCGCCGCTGGCGCCCTGAACACAGGCGAAACGTTCAGCGCGGTCGCACGCGAAGGCGAGGACCTCCGCGTCGGCCGCGACCTGATCCCCGAGCTCGTCGCAGCCCTCTGTGCGAGTCTCGGCATCGACTCACCTGGTGCGGGCGCCGCTGCGCCAACCGAGTAAACGCGTGAAGCACACAAGCGTCGGACCCCGCACGCCCGCATTGCGCACGTGCGGAAGCCGACGCTTCACTCCACGTTCAGGCGTAGCTGGGTTCCTCCACCTCGGTGAGCGCCTCGAGATCGCTCTCGCTCAACTCCCCCTCGACGCCTGTGTGGCTCTCGAGTTGAGCGTGCGCAGCGTCATTCGACTCGCCCTCTGCAGCCTCTTCTTCGACATCGGGAGACGTGGTGCGCACCTCACCGGTGTTCTCATCCACCCACGACGGCGCACTCTTCGCGTACTGCGCGGTTCCGTAGGTGAGGTCGATAGCGACGTGATCGGCATGCAAAAGCAGCTCGGTGCGAGTGTTGCCGTCGCGGTCCTCCCACGTCTGCGTCACGAGGCGGCCCGTGCACAAAAGCGGCTGGCCACGCTTCACCGATAGCACAACGTTGTTCGCAAGCGATTCGCGCCGTACCTGCACGCGCACGTATTCAGGCTTACGTTCCTTCCATTCCTTCGCCTGTACGTCGTAGTACCGATCATTGACGGCGACGGTAACGGACGTGCGGCAGCCGCCACCATCAAACTTGAAGATTGTGGCATCCGCGGTCGCGTTGCCCTGGATGGTTGTCACGATTGCGTTCATTGAAGTTCCCCCTGGGATCGGTCGCCGCCTGGTGCGGCGCTCACCCACGAGCATGCCGCTCGTTCGCGTCCTCGAAAAGAGACTCATACGTGTATGTGGAGAGCACTGAATTGTGGAGCGCGAGCTGCCGCGCATTCGGCTCCACCGTGCGCTCCCGGTACACTGGATCCGCCCGCGCGGCATGCCTCCATAGCTCAATGGATAGAGCAACGGCCTTCTAATCCGTAGGTTGCAGGTTCGAGTCCTGCTGGGGGCGCGAAAAAGCGCCAGTGTCCTCCACTGGCGCTTTCGCTTTGTGATCCGTGCGGATCAGTGGGCTCCCGGCTTGCGGGATACGAGAGGGTTCGCCGCTTCGGCCGACGGTTGGCGCACCTGTAGCGGACGCATCTGCTGCGGCTCGGGGTAGGACTGACCGAAGGGGAAGCGACCAAACTGTTCCTCCCCGATCACATGCCCCTCGGCCCGGGCCCGGTCAAGGAGTGCGAGCGCCTCCTCGGGGGTCGGGTACTTGCCGCTGAAGGTGGAGCCGGCGGGAAGGTAGGGCTCGAAGATTCGATTCTTGGGACGCAGCCACATTCGCCCGGGCTTGGAGCGGTCCCGCAGTGCGTGGGCGCGCCACGTGATGACCGGGTGAGTCACCGAAAGGTTGACGAGGTGGATCCACAGGCCCTTTTCGGTTGCGGCGCGATCGGCGAGCTCATGCACGTTGACGTGCGCGTTGAGGTACTTTCCTCCCGAGAGAAGGGCCATCGTTCCCGGGGCGCCCTCGGGTACGTGGGCGTAACCGTAGTTATCCGCGGTGTACTCCTGGGCGCGTGAAAGGGCCTTTCCGAGGATCGGAATGCGCATCATGAAGTTCGAAAACAGCAGGCGGAAATACGAGGTGTGGCCGGCGGCGTGGTGGCCAACCTCGTGCGCGATCACAAAGCGAAGGGCCTCGGGGTCGCGGACTTTGCCGCCCACTTCGAAGAGGTCGGAATAGACACACACGAAGCGCCTATAACCGTGGCCGGCGGCAAAGGCGTTGATCATGCCGTTACCGGAGAGCACATAGGCGTCGGGTACGCGGCGCATTCCGAACTGTTCGGCAGCTTCGGCGACCATCCGGTATCCCTCGGGGAACTGCGTGGGGCTCATGCGCACGCCGGAGGCTCGAAGCTGCGCGTACATGAGCGCGCGGGCGATCCATAGCACCCATGGGATCAACATGAAGGCAACGAACAGCTGGATCCCGATGGAGATGGGGCTGTAGGGGTTCGAGAGCCCGCCGTCTGCCGACTCCCCCTCGAAGGCGGGCTGGATGCTCGACCACTTTCCCGTCGCCGCCATGTAAATGATGAACACGACGGCACCGACCCACGCGACGAAGAGAAGGCACGTGATGAGAACTCCCACGGCAAACAGCGGGATGTCCCACGGATGCCGAAGGGAAAGATCCCCCAGCAGCCCGTGGCGCGTGGAGCCGTTAAAAAGGCCCGGCTTCCCTGCCGGTTTCGTGTGCTCGCTTTCGAAGGTGGGCGGGTCTTGAGATTCGATTTCGGTCATGACTCCACCGTAACAACAGCGACCTTCCGATCCCTACCGCACCACCAACGCGAGAAGAGTGGCGGCGGAAGAATGATTGTGGCGTGTTGGTGCCTGCTGCCGATGGGGCATAGCGCGCGAAAGCACAAAGGTGGGGCGCCGCCGTCGCGACGCCCCACCCACACAATTGAGATGCTCAGGCCACCGGGGTGATGAGGCCCTTCGTCTGGGAGGTCGCGCGCGAGAAGCGCTCAGCGACATCGGCCCAGTCGACGATGTTCCAGAATGCCTTCACGTAGTCAGCCTTGACGTTCTGGTAGTCGAGGTAGAAAGCGTGCTCCCACATGTCGAGGAGGAGCAGCGGCACGGTTGCCGCTGCAAGGTTGCCCTGGTGGTCGTAGAGCTGCTCGATGATGAGCTTCTCGCCGAGCGAATCCCATGCGAGGATCGCCCAGCCGGAGCCCTGAATGCCGAGCGCGGCAGCGGTGAACTGGGCGCGCAGGCCATCAAACGAACCGAAGAACTCTTCGACTGCCTGAGCGAGCTCACCCTCGGGCTTGTCGCCGCCTTCGGGCGAAAGGTTCTCCCAGAAGATCGTGTGGTTCACGTGGCCGGCGAGGTTGAACGCGAGGTTCTTCTGAAGCTGGTTGATCGTGCCGAAGTCGTTCTTGTCGCGAGCTTCCGCGAGCTGTTCGAGCGCCTGGTTCGCGCCGTTGACGTACGTCTGGTGGTGCTTATCGTGATGCAGCTCCATGATGCGGCCCGAGATCGAGGACTCGAGAGCGGCGTAGTCGTATCCGAGATCGGGAAGAGTGTATTCAGCCATGACGGCCACCTTTCTTCGACGCTTGCGTGCGGGGCATGCAGGGAATGCATGCGCACGTCGAAAGCCTATCGATTCCCATTGGGTGTTCAGTGTGAACTCGGGTTTACGATAGAGGCGTGAGTTCTACAACGACGAAACCAGGTAACGACCGCATCATCTGGGTGGATTGCGAGATGACGGGCCTCGATAAGACAAACGATGCTCTTATCGAAGTCGCCGTTCTCGTGACCGACGGGGACCTCGAAATCCTCGGCGAAGGGGTGGATGTCGTCATCAAACCCCCGGCAGGCGCGCTCGAGTCGATGGATGATTTCGTGCGGAACATGCACACGACTTCGGGTCTGCTCGAGGAGCTCGACGGTGGCATCACCCTCGTCGAAGCCGAAGAGGCGTGCCTCGCCTATGTCAAGGAGCATTGCCCCGAGCCCGGCAAGGCGCCTCTCGCGGGCAATTCGGTGGGCACCGACCGTGCTTTCATCGACCGCGACCTCCCGGAGTTTGCCCAGTTCATGAGCTACCGCACGATCGATGTCTCAAGCCTCAAGGAACTCGCCAAGCGCTGGTTCCCGCGCGTGTTCTTCAATACGCCGGAGAAACACGGCGGCCACCGCGCACTCGCCGATATTCGCGAGTCGATTCAGGAGCTCAAGTACTACCGCGAAGTTCTCTTCGTGAAGGAGCCCGGCCCCACGAGCGATGAGGCCCGAGCAGCCTCGAAGAAGTTCGAAATCACGCCTCAGTAGACTCTTCCCGCACTCTCACACCACACAGGAGTTTTGACAATGACGACACCCCTCCTTCTCGAGGCAACGAAGACCGACCCCGCGCATGCCGCGTGGCTTGAGGATGTGGGGAAGGATCTACTCGAGTGGGGCGCAGCCTCGCGCACGGAGCATGGCTTCGGATGGCTCGACTCAAGCGGTACTCTCGATCCGGATCACGACCTCGAACTGTGGATCAATTGCCGCATGACACACTGCTTCGCCCTCGCAAGCATCCGCGGCACCGAGTCCTCTCGCGATTATGCCGAGCTCGCAGCCCACGGCCTCTCGGCGCTTTCGGGCGCGTTTCACGATGTCGAACACGGCGGTTTCTACTCGATCATCGCCCGTGAAACGGGTGAGCCGGTTGATGATTCGAAGCAGGCCTACGCCCACGCGTTCGTGGTACTCGCCGCTTCGAGTCTCGTCGAGGCAAAGATCCCTGGCGCGGGCGAACTCCTTGAAACCGCGCTCGAGGCACATGCACGCTTTTTCGAATCCGAGCACGAGATGTTTGCCGACACCTACTCGCGCGATTTCTCGAACTGCGAGGACTACCGCGGGATCAACGCGAATATGCACAGTGTCGAGGGGCTTCTCGCAGCCTCGGCAGCGACCGGCCGCCTCGAGCTTTTCGAGCGCGCCGCGGTTATCGTCGAGCGCGCGCTCGCGTTCGCGAAGGGCAACGGCTGGTTCCTGCCCGAGCACTTCACGACCGCGTGGGAGCCCCGCCCCGACTACAACCGGGAGGATCCCGCCCACCCGTTCCGCCCCTATGGTGCGACGATCGGCCATTCGTTTGAATGGGCGCGCCTCGCCCTGCACACCGCCGCCGGTTTCGAGGGGCAGTTTTCCGACGCCACCCGGGCTCAGGAACGCGCCTCAGCTTTGCGCTATGGCGCGCTCGCCCTCGCCGAGAAGGCGTGTGAGACGTGGGGAATCGATGGTGACGGCGGCTTCCCGTACACGGTGGACTGGGATGGCTCACCCGTCGTGCACGAACGCATGCACTGGGTCGTCGCTGAGGCCATCGGTGCGGCCGCTGTGCTGTTCCGTACGAGCGGCGATGCTGCCTGGGAAGAACGCTATGAGTCCTGGTGGCAGTGGGCAAAGGCGACAACCATCGTTCCCGGAAAGCTCGGCAGCTGGGTCCACGAGCTCACCGCCACGGGCGAGATGAGCGAAACGACCTGGAAGGGCCAGCCAGACATTTACCACGCCTACCAGGTCACGCTTATTCCGCGCCTTCCCGCATGGCCGCCTCTCGCTCACGCCGTCGCTACGGAAGCTCGCTCTCGATAAACCGCGCGTTCGACCCCGCGAGCCTCCGCTGCATCACTTCGAAGGCTTGCGGGTTCGAGTCGATCGCAAGGAACCGTCGGCCCAGTTTGTGCGCGACCGAAGCGGTCGTACCCGAGCCGGCAAAGAAATCGAGCACCCAATCGCCCTCGCGACTGCTCGCTTGCACGATTCGCCTGAGAATCCCCTCGGGCTTTTGGGTCGCGTAGCCGGTCTTTTCGCGCCCCGTGGGTGACACAATCGTGTGCCACCACACGTCGGTGGGAAGTTTGCCCCGCTCCGCTTTTTCTTTCGTGACGAGGCCGGGCGCCATGTAGGGCTCGCGATCGACGTCCTCCGAGTTGAAGAAATAGCTTTTTGGGTCCTTGACGTACACGAGGATCGTGTCGTGCTTCGCGGGCCATCGCTTCTTCGTACGCGCTCCGTAGTCGTACGCCCAGATGATCTCGTTGAGAAACGACTCGCGGCCAAAGAGCGCATCGAGGAGAACCTTCGCATAGTGCGCCTCGCGATAGTCGAGGTGGAGGTAGAGCGTTCCCGACTGGGCGAGCACGCGATGTGCCTCGATGAGCCTCGGTTCGAGGAACTCCCAGTAGTCCTCGAACGCGTCGTCGTAACCGTAAAGGGCGCCCTTGATGCTCGTGTAACTGCGCCCTTTGAAGCCCACGCGTGCACCTTCGGCACCCTCCTTAGCGCGCACGGTCTGGAGGGACTGGCGCTGTTGGCGCCGCCCCGTGTTGAACGGCGGGTCGATGTAGATAAGCTGGATCGACTCGCTCGGGAGAGTGCGGAGTACCTCGAGGTTTTCCGCGAGCACAACGCTCGAGGCAGCGCCCTCTCCCACGAGGGCCTTCGTGTCGCTCATGTGTCCTCATTTCGCGAGTGCCGGTTTTGCGCGCTTAAAGGAAAGAGCCCCTCGCTCGAGGGGCTCTTTAGCGGGGTGATCGACGGGATTTGAACCCGCGACCGCCTGGACCACAACCAGGAGCTCTACCAACTGAGCTACGACCACCATTGTGCGGGGTCTCCCGCAACGGATAAATACTCTACCCGGCTGCCCCGGGACTTCGCGAATCCTTGCAGGAGAAAGGGATGTGAATCTCACCGCATGTCAGAAAGCGGGGCGAGGGCGCGGAACGTGCGGATCGCCGCCTCGGCCGCGGCATAGCCAGCGTCCTCGCTCGCGCCTTCCACACCCGAACGGTCAACGGCCTGTTCGCGGGTATTGACCGTGAGCACGCCATTGCCCACGGGGGTGGACTCGTCGAGGGCGACGCGTGCAAGACCCTCCGTCGTCGCGCCGGAAATGTACTCGAAGTGTGGAGTCTCGCCGCGAATCACGACGCCGAGCGCAACCACGACATCGCACGTGCGCGCAAGCGCTTGCGCGGCAACCGGGAGCTCGAACGAGCCGGGCACACGCACTTCCGTCACCGTGCAGCCCGCATCGGCGGCCGCGCGCCTGGCACCGTCGAGCAAGGCATCCATGATTTCCGTGTGCCAGCTCGCCGCCGCGATACCGATCGTCGCCGGGCCGGCATCATGCGTGCCAAGCGCCGAGGAGGGGGTGCCGTATCCAGCCATAGGGTTCTCCTTCGATGTCGTGGGGTTAGTCGTGCGAGGGGCCGAGGCGATGCGCCATCTTCTCGCGTTTGGTTTCAAGGTAGCGCCTATTTGCCCCGCGCGGTGCGATGACGCTCGGCACGATCTCGGCAACCTCGATGCCGAGGCCCGCAAGCGCGCCGTCCTTTTCGGGGTTATTCGTCATGAGACGCACGCGCCCCATGCCCAGGGCGCGAAGAATGTCCGCCGCATCGTCGTAGCGGCGTGCGTCAACGGGCAGGCCTAGGTGGACATTCGCCTCGACCGTGTCGTCACCGAGATCCTGAAGGTGGTAGGCGCGAATCTTCTCGAATAGACCGATGCCTCGCCCTTCGTGGCCGCGCATGTAGATCACGGCCCCTCCTTCGCGCTGGATCGTCTCGAGCGCTTTTTCCAGCTGCTCGCCGCAATCGCAGCGGTACGAGCCGAAAATATCGCCCGTCGCACATTCGGAGTGCACGCGCACGAGAGGAGGCTGGGAAGCGTCGGAACCCTCCCCCGGCCACGCGGCGCCACGCGCGAGCAGACTCACGTGTTCCGCATCGCGACCGCGCCACGCACGCACCTCAAACGTGCCGTGAGGCGTTGGCATCTGAATCGGCTCAGTGCCGCGAACGCGCGCCTCGCTCACTGGGCCGCCTCGCGGGCGTCCCGATCCTCGAGATACGCCGTGAGCTGCTCAATCGTGATGATGCCCAGCCCGTGCTCGCGAGCGAACGCCGCGAGGGCTTCCGCGTGCATCATCGATCCGTCGTCGTACACAACCTCGCCGATGAGCCCCACGGGGGTCAGGCCTGCAAGCCGCGTGAGTTCAACAGCGGCCTCGGTGTGGCCGGGACGCTCGCGCACGCCGCCGTCCTTCGCGATAAGGGGAAGGACGTGACCCGGACGAATGAGGTCTGCCGCGCTTGCGGTCGCGAGCGTGCGCGCCGTGATCGCCCGATCCACCGCGGAAATACCTGTCGCTTCAACCGCGCGTGCATCGCAGCTAATCGTGTAGGCGGTGCGCAGCGGATCCTCACTGTTCGGAACCATGAGCGGAAGCTCAAGGGCAGCGGCGCGCTCAGTGGTCATGGGCGCACACAGGTACCCGGAGCTGTGCCGCACAAAGAAACCGACCTTCTCGGGGCTCGCGAGCTCGGCGGCCATGATGAGATCGCCTTCGTTTTCGCGGTTCTCGTCGTCGAGCACCACGAGGATCTCTCCGCGCGCCAGCAGGGCGAGCGCCTCGTCCATAGGAGTCAGGTCAATCGCAAAGCTCATTTCGTGCACTCCTTGCGAGCGGCGCGCACGGCTACTAGACGCGCCGTGTATTTGGCGATTACGTCGGTCTCGACGTTCACTCGGGTTCCGACGGTTGCCTCGCCGAGCGTCGTAGCCTCGAGCGTCTCGGGGATGAGGGCCACCTCGACGAACGCGGGGCTCTCCCCCGGCGTATTCACGGCCGTGACGGTGAGCGAAACACCATCGAGGGTGATCGAGCCCTTTTCGGCGACCTGCTCTTCAAGGTTGTCGGGGATCTCGATGCGCATGCGGCGCCACGTCCCCTCATCGTCAATGCGGGCAACGGCTCCCACGCCGTCGACGTGCCCCTGCACGATGTGGCCGTCGAGGCGGGCGCCGACCTCGGTGCAGCGCTCGAGATTCACGCGGCTTCCGACGGCGAGGTCGCCGAGGCTCGTGCGCGCGAGGGTCTCCCCCATGGCGATCGCGGTGAAGCGAGCCTCCTCGCCCTGGGTTTCGGGCGTTTCAATCGCCGTCAGGCACACGCCGTTCACGGCGAGAGATCCGCCGAGCGCGAGGCCGTCGAGCAGAGGCGCCGGTGCCGCGAGGGTGAGGCGCGCCGTGTCGTCCGCCCCTTTCTCAAGCCCCGTCACGGTGCCCTTCGCGCTGATAATTCCTGTAAACATTGTTCACTCACCTTTCGTGGGAGTTTGCTGCCGCGCACGCGGGATCGCGTGGAAGAGAAGATCTGAACCGCTCACATGGAGTGATTCGGGAACGATGTCGAAGTCGAGCCGGTTCTTGAGGGTTCCGATACCGAGGCCCGCGACGGAGGGCGTGCCCGCGCCGAGCATGGTCGGAGCCTGATGGATCCAGAGGTCGTCGACGAGGTCGAGCTTGAGCGCCGCGGATATGAGGCGCGGACCGCCTTCGATAAGGAGGTGCTCAACTCCGTGGTCGGCACGGAGATTTTCGAGTACGCCGCGAATATCGTGCGTGCGGTAAAGAAGGGGGCGTGCGTGTTCAGGGCCCTGTGCGGCTTTCGCGAGCCACGAGTGTGGCTCGAGCGGGCTTTCACCGATCACCACGCGGCGCGGTTGACGAGCGCCGAGGCGGCCGTGCGCGTCGCGTGCCGTGAGCGCGGGGTCATCGGCGCGCGCGGTTCCCGTGCCCACGGCGATCGCATCCACGGTGCTCCTGAGCGCGTGGCCCTCTGCGCGGGCATCCTCTCCGGTAATCCACGCGTTCGTGCCATCGGCCGCTGCGACGTATCCATCGAGGGTGTGCGCGATCTTTGCTGTGACGAATGGCCGCGACTCACGCGTGGCCTGGAACCAGCGGCGGTTCAGTTCCGTTGCGCGGGCAGTGAGGTCCCCTCCGACGGTAGTCGGCAGCGCGTCACTCCACAGACGGGCGTCGATGCCGGCATCGCGAAGAAGAGCACCCCCGTTCGCGGCGATGTCGTGCGGGTCTTGAACGGCGTAGAGCACACGCGCAACGCCCGCGTCGATAAGAGTGCGCGCGCACGAGGGCGTACGGCCCGCGTGGGCGCACGGTTCAAGAGTCACGATGCAGGTCGCGCCGTGCACATCGAGGCCACGTTCTCGGGCGACCGCGAGGGCATCTGCTTCGGCATGCGGGGTTCGGGCGCCTCGGTGGAAGCCTGTGGCGAGGAGCTCCCCGGAGGGGCTTAGGAGCGCTGCGCCAACGCGTGGGTTGGCACCGAGGGGTCCGCGCTGTGCCTGTTCAAGCGCGCGCTCACACGCCTCACGCATGGTGCTGTCACCCGCGGCGTCGTGAGGGGGCTGATTCATGCCCATGGTCCTCGCCTCCCGCATCGCTCATCTCAATCGATGATCCGGGAGAAGGGAAACCTGCGAGAGCACGGCGCGTAAAAGCGGCACGCTTCGCCCGCATGAACCTCCCATCCAGACTGTACTGTCGGCACCGGAATTCCACCGGTCAGGCCCAAGGCTCGCCCCACGGAGTGAAACGCGCCCGGGTTAGCGGGCTTTCACCGCCAGTTCGGAATTGCACCGAGTTCCCGGAACATGCGCCACCAGTTTAGCGCGCATGCGGGAGGGAACGACGAAACCCCCGCTCGTTCGAGCGGGGGCTTCCGTGTCGTGCGCCATCAGGGACTCGAACCCCGGACCCACTGATTAAGGTGTGTTCCTACCCGAGTAGTTTCCTCCGTGTAATTGGCCGTGTGCATATCCTTCGCGAGCGTGATCGACGCGCACTGGCGGAGCCGAAGCCCCTTCGATGGCGTCAACAAAGCGGTCGCGGGCCGGACGAGTCGAGGAGCCGCTCTCTCCCCTACATCGAGGAGAACCCCCATGTTTTCCGCTCCTTCATCATCACGGATCATGACGAGGTCGAAGGTGACCGAATTGCCGAGCTAAAAGGGCTCCCTGAGCCCTCCTCCATCGCGCAGAACCCGTACACCGCAGCCGAACACGACGTTGTGGGTGAGCTCTTCAGCCGCGGCCGCAGCTGCGCAGCCGCAATAATCGCGGAAGAGTCTGTTGCGACCTCTCAAAAGACCAAGAAAATCATCACTTCCATTCCGCCTGCCCGCAGTGCTTGCTAAAATGCACCAAGATGGAACGCATCACCTTTGGTTGGGACTACACGAGCTGGCCGATATTTAGCAGCACGACCGGCAGCGATCCGTATCCAGACATCCGCTCCCAAATATCTCCCGATCTCGCCAATGCTCTCGCGCAGTGGGCCGAAGAGATGTGCGAAGCGTATGCGGATGAGACTGGTCTCGTCCGACCATCACCTTCAACAGCCGCCAAACTCGATAACAAGTTTGATGAGCTGACTTCACGACTTCTCGCTGAAGGAATCGACGTTGAGCAAGACGCTCGTTGGTGGCATTCGTAACCACTGGGGGTGTCAATTCATCCGGCCTACGACCTACGTGGGTTCAATGCAGGCCGCATGTTGCCGTACCTTTGCGAGGGCAAGCGCTGCGGGTAGGGGTATGTGCGCCGCGTTCCCAAGGGGCAACAGAGGTGCGAGGGAACTTCATCGCTCCCTACCGTGCTGGAGCTCCTATGCGCTGTAGGGGCGCTTTTGCGAGCATGTCTGCCACTGCTACGGCTTTCCCCATGGCGGGGCAGCGGAACGGGCTTCCTCACACTCGCTGCACTTGTACTGAGACTCGTTCGCCTTTCCCTAGCCATGCAGATAGGCCGCAATGCTGCCAGCCGCTCCCCTCCGGTGGTCGTTACGATCACAGCTGCTCACTCGTCCAGGCGCGAATCTCCCCCGACTGCCGACGCATCACCGCGGTACCCTCCGGTACCCGCAAACCCCTTGAGCTTATTCGCGCGCTATGTATGAGCCGCGTTGAGCACTCGCGCCACCTGGTTCAAGTTATTTCCCTCGTGGTTCAGATCAGCGGGCAGCCATACCACCTCGCGCAGGAGCTCACCCCCATCACTGGCGTCAGTTTCGCCCAACGACCGCAGCGTACGATCACGAACCAGCGAGACAACGGGCCCGCTCCATCGCGCTCAACGCGAACGCGCGGCGGCTCAAGCTCGTGCGAGTTCCCCGACAAGTTCACGCGCCGCGTGCGCTTATCCGTCCCCAGTGTCAGCCTGCCCGAGGCACTGGCTTCACCGGCCTCGCCGGTGCGGTGTTGTCGGAATCGAGCACGATTCCTTCGATGATGACCTTGGAGTCGTCGGGAAGGTCAAACTTCTTCTTGTGCGGCGGAACTTACGTTGGGACGACGAGGTTGGAGTCTCGTGGAGCAGTCGTGCCGGTCACGTGCGCGGAACGATGATCTTTCCGGTGGTGCCGCGATCAAACGTGATGTAGGCGGGCGCCTTCTTGGCATTCGGGTCGAGCGCACACATGGCGTCTTTGACGTCGGCGACACGCGCCCTCGCGGCCTTCAATGGCAAAAATGAACAATTGATGGACGTGCTCGGCTTGCCATACGGAGCCGTCTACGCCAACTTCGAGGCGATTCACCTTGGAAGGCCTCGGAAGTGGCGATCATGGCGGAGCACTTCGGTATCCCCATCGCCTCGTCCTACACCGACCTTGCGTCGTTATATAGCAGTGAAGCCCCCGCTCAAGGAGCGGGGGCTTCTGTTGTGCGCCATCAGGGACTCGAACCCCGGACCCACTGATTAAGAGTCCCAAACCAGGCGACCTTATCGAGGTTGATTTCACCGGCGGCAGCGGATGACCGCCTGAGTGACGCTACACCTTTGACGATATATATCTTGGGCAATATGGTGATGGCACGACGTGGACACTGCACTGCAGCATGGAAGTGTCCGAGTGGTACGCAAAACTCAGTCCCACAGACAAAGGGAACTTCTGCACGATTAGGTGACAATGGTGGTGTCAGGCTGCGAGGCTCACGGCCTGGTTCATGATGGTCTCGTATTCGATGGGGGCAGTCGGCCCAGTCGCGTTTGTCGGCGGCGCGGGTGGTACGTTCTCTCGATCCAGGTGCCGATTGCGATGCGGAGTTCTTCGCGGGTCCGCCACCGCTTGCGGTCCGGAACGTTTTTCTGCAGGAGTGCGAAGAAGGAGTCCATCGCTGCGTTGTCGCCGGCCGCACCAACTTTGCCCATCCACCCGATGAGGTGGTGGCGGTTCAGGGCGTGCACGAAGCTTCGCGCTCGGAACTGGAATCCTCGGTCCGCGTGCACGATGCACCCAGCAGCATCGGAACGGCGCGATACCGCGTTGTTCAGGGCGTTCACCGCGAGACGGGCCTTCATCCGGCCGCTGATCGAGTAGCCCACGATCCTCCCGAAGAACTCGTCTTTGATCGCGCACAGGTAGAGCTTGCCCTCGTCGGTCCAGTGCTCGGTGATGTCGGTCAGCCAGAGCTCGTTGACGTCACCTGCGGTGAAGTCCCGCTGGACGAGATCGTCGTGCACGCTCGGGCCTGGGCGTTTCCTGTTCTTACCGCGCTTCTTCCCGAACACGGGCCACCACTGGTTATCTCGGCAGATCCGCCACGCGGTTTTCTCGCACATCACTTCGCCCGCGGCGCGGGCCTCCCCTCCCCTACTAGGAATCTGGATCCGAACTCGGGATCGTCCCGGTGGGCGTCGAACAGAGCGTTTGCCCGGTAGGCCTCGGTCAGCTCGGAGGCGGTGACCTGCCGGTTTCGCCAGCGGTAGTAGGGCTGGCGGGAGAGGTTCAGGACCCGCAAGGACACCGCGACGGGGATCCCGTCAGCGGCGAGCTCGCTCACGAGCGGTTAGAACCATTTCCCGGCAGATTCGTCTGGGACAGGTAGGCGGCCGCTCGACGGAGGACCTCGTTCTCCTGCTCCAGCACCCGGTTGCGGCGACGGAGATCGCGCAGTTCCGTCGAGTCCTCACGGGTCCTCCCGGGGCGGTTGCCGTCATCGATATCGGCCTGGCGGATCCATTTATGGAGCGCCATCTCGTGGATTCCGAAGTCCTTCGCGATCTGCGCGAGCGTGACGCCGTCCTCACGGGACCGGGCCACCCGTACGACGTCATCGCGGAACTCTCGAGGGTAGGGAGCGGGCATAGGGCACATCGTTCCAGGCCGCCCTGCGGGCAAGCCAGATCAGATGTCACCTTTCCGCGCAGCAGTCCCTCCTGATTGCTTTTCAAATCGCGCTTAAACTCCTGCGCCGAGGAAGAGCCTGGTGCATACGTTGTTGGGAGGTGCTCGTGCGTCGGCTACATCTGCCTGTTGATGGGTGCGCTGCCGAATGTGATCGCATCGGCAGCGCACCCGCCGCGGGGGCGTTTTCAGCCGCCCGAGGTCCTAGGAGTCGACCCGGTTGGGCTCTGCCGCAGTGCGCGTGCTGCGGTTCGGTCCGCGTTCTGCCTCTCGTGGCGGCGACGGCTGTGAGTGTGCACTGCGTCCCTTGAACACGAAGCCCCCGGTCGCGACAAGGACTGCGAGTGCCCCAATGCTGGACCAAATAGCATGCGTCTGTTGAGTGAAGGCATCACTTACTGCGATGGAGCTAGATACGCCTAAGCATATGCCGAATAGCGCACCGATTAACCGGTCTTTCATCATGGCGGTTCCTATCTCTCGGGCCGTCGTGTTAGGGAAGGCGCATGCACGGAACGCAGACATTGGGGGCGCCAAACTTTGAACAGCATGCTCGCAACGCGGGACCGCATGAAGCGAAGGCGCACGCTAGGCAGAGGGCGATACCGGCGCCGGTGGGAGATGAGGCGCATGGTGCCGCGCATGTAGCGCATCCTGCTGCTCGCTCCAGACACTGCATGACGTTCTTTGACTGGCAGGATCCACTCACCTGATAGTTCGTCTTCGCGCAACCGCCACAAGGATCTTTCTTTGATGCTCTCGCTGTGTGAGCATCGTACGTGGCAGCTAATTGGGCAGCTGGGATTGGCTTTTCCGCGCGACCATTGACACTTGCGGCTGAAAGGGAGAGAGCGTCGTTTTCCTGGTCATACCTATATATTTCGACGCCGACTCCGGTGGAGCCGTCTTCGGCGGTCTCTTTTGTATAAACGAGGAACCGAGAGTCGGGAAGCTGGAGGGCTGCGACGGACCGGTGGGAGCCGTCGCTGAAGCTTGTCCGGGCGAACTCCGATTGCATTGCTTCGGGCGCATCGGGACGCTGCCCGGCCTCGGTGGCCTCCTTACCACGTAATCCCTTCTGAGCGATGGCTGTGCTCCGCGGGAGACTCGTTGCCAGGTCGAGGTCAAGTGCGGCGAGGGCAGCTCTTGTGTTGCTATCTTCCGAAAGCTCTTGCATCAGCTCGTCGATGCTGGGCTGGTCGAGACCACTAGTCTTGGACTTTAGCGGCTTCGGCTCGAGGGCATGCGCCACCCCTGAGCCAACCCGTGTATGGATGGTTGCAATGGTAGCGACGGCCGCGAGCCCGGCTGCGCTTTGAAGCGCGGCGCGCCTACTGAAGAACCGTCGCTCCGCATGAGGAGTAGTAAATGCTAGATGTTCATTATTGCGGTGAACTCCGATAATTCGGGCCAACAGAAGGGACGTAGTCGGGCCAAAGCGGCGGGCCATGAGAGCAACAAGCCGCGGGCCTGAGTATACCTTTGGGGTAGTACGATTGAACGTGATCGCCACGGGGATGTGTGGCGGGTTTGGGCCGAAGTGGTTGATGCGGATCTGTTCGACCTCTGGGTCGGAAAGAGGTCGTGCGAGGAGTTTGCCGTTGGTTTCCTGCTCCAGTGAGTGAGAGATGGCGCTACATTCCCCGCACCCTGAATCAAAGGCGATGTAGGTTTTCGAATAGTACAGTGAGTCCTGCGTCATTACTGTACTCCTGTGGCTTTTTCGGAAGGCACCGGTTGGTCACCCCTGAGTCAAACTAGCAGCCGACTCTAGTGTGGTCAAGATCTCAAGTGAGCTTCCTCTGAACTCCGGGCCAGTTCTAAGGACCAAGCATGGGGAGTTGGTCAAACGTGTTGCTCTCGGAGATCGGTTTGGATTTCGTGAACAAACGAGGTGTGTAGTCGGGCGGCGATAGCCCTTTGTGGAGGCGCATACCGCCGAGGCTATTTCCCGACTAACCTGGCCGCGATGACGTCGTCCGTGTCGCCCTGAACCGTGAGCACGGCACCCACCTGAAGGACATCGCCGAGGACTTCGGCACCAGCTTCTCCTGCCTGACGAACTGGGTCCGCCAGGCCGAGGCCGAGGCCGGCAACAAGTCCGGCACCACGAAAGCCGAAGCCGAAGAACTCCGCGCCGCATCCCCACGCCCCCAGATGCCCATGAGCACCACTGAAACGTGGCAACCGAGCCACCCGCGACACCACGAGCCCACGCATCCTGCATCAGCACATGGTCAAAACCGTCGCCGTCATCAGCACGCGACAGCTCCGAAAACCGTGTCACCGCCTCAACTCCAGGCCCCACCTGACGAGACCCAACCCCCATCACGTCCTCAACCGCAGCCCGATCAAGATTCGTCGCGACACTCGTAATCACGTAACCGAGAGGGTTATCCATCGCCAGCAACCGCGCCGCGAAAACCCCTAAATCACCGCCACCGCAGCCAGCCACAACCAAGACCGCTTCGCTCACGCAGTCCCCACTGCATTCGAGCGTCGAAGACTTAGCTGAAAGCACTTCACCGATGAGCTCCACGAACTCAGGACCTGCTTCGCCGTGCCAGCCGTCTTCGGCTAGCCCGCCCAAGATTCCCCGAAACCTCGCTTGGTCAGTCATCGCGCTACCGCCTACTGCGCCGAGCCCTCGTCGGACTCACGCGCTTGCTCGGCAGCTTCACCCCATCGGCGAAGCATTTGGCCGCGAACGTTAATTTTTTCGTCAGTCGCGGCTCGTAAGGACAATGCGACTTCGTCCCAGGTCGCAGGCCGAACGGAACGCCTTTGGTCCATTGCCCAGTCATAAAGTCCGGGGTAGCCCTTTTGTGTGAGCAGGATGTCTGCAATTCGAGCACTAGTAGTCATAAGGACAGCGGACTACTATTTTTAGTAACCTCGCACCATCTTAAATACAAATTGGTAACGATGCAGTTAGCGCCCACCCTGAGGGTATGTTGACACTGAATCAGGTAGGAATCATAAAGCAAACGGTAGACGAACGAATTTCTGCGGCCACTCGCGCACTGGTAGCACTCCACGGCATGAGGAACGCCGACCTAGCAGATGTGCTTGGCATCGGGCAGAACTCTGTGTTTATGAAGTTGCGCGGCGACTCACCTTGGAAGGCGGCTGAGGTGGCACTGGTGGCGGAATACTTCGGTGTGCCGATCTCTATCATTTTCGATGGGATGGCTGCCGTTAACAATGAAGAAGCCCCCGCTCTTCCGAGCGGGGGCTTCCGTGTCGTGCGCCATCAGGGACTCGAACCCCGGACCCACTGATTAAGAGTCAGTTGCTCTAACCAACTGAGCTAATGGCGCCTAACGAAGAAATACTTTACGCCGCACTGTGCCGCTTGCGCCAATCGAGCCTGGCTTTTTATGCCGAAGCACACATTCAGTGCCGCCACTTAGACTGTGACGGTGAGTCGTAGCCGAACCATAAGGAGCTGAGCGGTGAGGATCGCAGTCACGGGTGCCACGGGAGTCCTTGGGCAGCAGGCTGTCGAGGCCCTCGTCGCGGCCGGGCACGAAGTCACGGGTGTCACGCGTCGCGAGCGCGGCCTTCCCATTGTCGAGGGGCGCGGCGCTCACGGCGTCATCGCCGATGTCTTCTCCGCAAGCGACCTCGAGCGCACCTTTCGCGGCCACGACGTCGTGATCAATACCCTTGCGAAGATCCCCACGGGAATGGGCGCACTTCGCCCCTTCGCCTGGCGCGAGGACGACCGCCTTCACCTTGAAGCCTCCGCAGCAATCGCTACAGCCGCCGCGCGTGCGGGGGTCGGAAAACTCATTCAAGAATCCTCGATGTTCATGTACCCCGACAACGGAAGCAAGTGGATCAGCGAGGAGCATCCGCTGGCTGTTAAGAATCCCGCGTTCAAGCCGCGCGTGCGCGAAATGCGCGCCGCCGTCAACTTCGCGGAAAATGGACGCAGCGCCGTCATCCTCCGCCTCGGGCAGCTGTACGGCCGCGACCCCGGCACCACCTACGCTCTTCGCAAGACCCGTGAGGGAGAAGCGGTTCTCCTAGGCAAGCCGAGCGACTACCTCACTCTCGTGCACCACATCGACGCCGGCCGAGCCTTCCTCGCGGCCCTCGATGCCCGTTCCGGTTTCTACAACGTGGGCGGCGAACCGATCACACGTGCACGGTGGGCGAAGGACCTCGGTCGTGAAGCGCGCGCGGGCATGGATGCGAAGTTCTTTCCCGCCGCAACGCAAGCGGTGCTGCCCGCGAAAATGGACGTGCAGCGTCGCTCGCTGCGGGTCTCGTCAATTCGCTTCATGCGCGAAACGGGCTGGCGCCCCACGATCGGGCCGTCGAGTCTCGGTTGGTCGCGCATGTAGCACGTTGCCGCTCGACGACACATGACACCTGTCACGTCAATCACGTGACAGCTCCCGATAGCGAGGAACTCGTGCCTGAAAAAGACTAGAGGCATGAACACCATCGCAGTGGAGATCACGGGGCTCCGTAAACAATTCCCCTCGGTGCTTGCCGTCAACGACATCGACCTCACGGTCGAGCGCGGCGAGATTCTTGCGTTTCTCGGGCCGAACGGCGCGGGAAAAACCACAACGCTCGACATGGTGCTCGGCCTTTCGCAACCCTCGTCGGGGCGCCTCCGGGTATGCGGCACCACGCCACGCGAAGCGATCAAGGCCGGCAAAGTCTCGGCGCTTTTGCAAACGGGCGGACTCATTGCCGACATCACGGTAGGAGAAACCGTCGATTACATCGCCTCAACCTTTCCGAAGCCCACGATGGGCAGGCGTGCTCTTGAGCTCGCGGGCATCACGGACCTCGCGGATCGCAAAGTCAAGGCGTGTTCAGGCGGCGAGCAGCAACGCCTCAAGTTCGCGCTCGCGCTCCTGCCTGATCCCGAGGTACTCATCCTCGATGAGCCAACGGCTGGCATGGACGTCACGGCTCGCCGCGCTTTTTGGGATCGAATGCAGGCCGAGGCAACCTCCGGACGCACGGTCATTTTTGCCACCCACTACCTCGAAGAGGCCGAGCAGTTTGCGCGGCGCGTCGTTTTCATCTCCGAGGGTTCGATCGTGGCCGACGGCCCCACGGACCAGATTCGCGATCTCACCGGCGCGCGCGAAGTGCGTGTGCGCGCGAACAATCCCGAAACTGTCATGGCCGCCCTTCGCGAGCGCTTCCCGAGCCAGCGCGTTGAGATCAACGGTTCGAGTGTGGCGACCGTCAGCAGCGAAAGCGACGACGTGGCCCGGTTCCTCCTCGCCATGGACGGCGTAAGTGCACTCGAAATCTCACATCCCTCCCTCGAAGACTCCTTTGTTCGCCTCACGAAAGATCGGAAGGTCAGCTAATGTTTGCGATCGAACTCAAGCGCCAATTCAGAGATCTCGTCAATCTCTTCTTCATCGTGGGGTTGCCGGTCCTCATTTACATCGCGATCGGGACGACAAACGACTTTGCCGATATCAACTTCGGCGACGGCAACATTGCCATGTCGATCATGATTGCCCTCGCCGCGTATGGAGCCGCAAGCGCGACAACCGGCATTGCCACGCAGGCCGGCGTTGAAAAAATCCGCGGTTGGGGCAGGCAGCTCGGACTCACGCCGCTGAGCGACGCACGCTACATCGCGGTCAAGGTGGGAGTTGGAAGCATCATCGCTCTCCTCCCGCTCGTGATCGTGTATGCGATCGGCGCCCTCACCAAAGCGGAGGCCCCGCTCGAGGATTGGATCGTCTCGTTCCTCATTCTCTTCGTGGGCTCAATGATGTTTGGCTTCTACGGCCTTATTTTTGCCTTCGCCATGCGAAGCGAGGGCGCTGCCAACGCTTCGACCGGCCTTCTCGTGTTGTTCGGCTTCCTCGGGAATCTCTTCATTCCCCTCAGCGGCACGCTTCTCCAGATCGGCCGGTTCACGCCGCTTTACGGATATGCGATGCTCGCCAAATACCCCGTGGTCCATGGGAAGATGTACTCCACCGGCGCGGACTTTTACGAGGACCCGCTGTGGTACGGGCTTGTGAACATGGCGGTGTGGCTCGTGATCTTCGTAGTCCTCGCCCTCGTGCTTGCCCGGAAGACTCGCGAAAGGCAGTAATGCTCGACAAAACGGAACAAGGAGCCACCGTGGAGCGCAGGCGCGCAATCGCGTATGCCATGTCGCTCGTGTGGCTCCTTTTCCTCGCCTTCCCGCTGATAACGGCATGCCAGGGAGGGATTCCGACGCTTGCCGGCGTACTCTCAATCCTCCTGACGCTCGCGTTTGCTGCGCTCTATGCAGCGTCGATGGTTCGGCACTTTCGCGATCCGGATCGGATCACCGAGACGATCACCTCTAGAACAGTCGGCTTCATGACGCTCCTTGTAGCGCTGTGTGTCGCGCAGATGTTCCTCATTGGCACCGATGCTCTCGGCCTCGTGGTGTTTCTTGTACCCGTGGCGGTCTTCCTCTTACCTCCGAAACCCGGTTATATCGCCGGTGCATGCGTCGTGGTCGCGATCCTCGCCTATCCCCTGCTCGCGCGAGAGCCGTGGTCGATGTCGTTCGGGATCATCGCCTCGTGTGTGTTCCTCGGCTGCGCGGGTTCGGTGTTCTTCACAAAGTCCGCGATCGATGACTCCCGCGTCGCGTCTCAGGAAGCCGTTCTCGACGAGCGCGAAAGAGTCGCGCGCGACATCCATGACGTCCTCGGGCACACGCTCACCGCGATCGCGCTGAAATCCGAACTCGCCGAGCGCCTCGTGGATAAGGACTCGGCCGCGGCGAAGCGCGAGATCGCCCTCATCACCCAGCTGTCGCGCGAAGGCATTGCCGACGTGCGCTCCACGGTGCTCGGCCTTCGCGTGCGTCAGCTTGGCGCCGAACTCGAGCAGGCACGAACCGTTGCGCGCGAAGCCGGGATCGAGCTCACGGTATGCGGCGACGCCACCGACGTCGACCCGCAGTACAGGACCCTCTTTGCGTGGGGCCTGCGCGAGGCCATGACGAACATCGTGCGCCACTCACACGCCAAAAAAGCGGTCATCACGATTCGTCCCCGCAGCATCGACATCACCGACAACGGCGTAGGGTTCTCGGGCACGAGCGGAAACGGCCTGCGCGGCCTACGCGAAAGGGTCGAAGGCGCGGGCGGAACGCTCACACTCACGGGCGGCAACGACGGAACGACAGTGCAGGTGCAGATGTGATCAGGGTTCTTATCGCGGACGACCAAGCGATGGTGCGCGGCGCCCTCGCGGCGCTCCTGAGTCTCGAGGACGACATCGACGTCGTCGCGCAAGCGGCACACGGCGAAGAGGCACTCGCGATTGCGCGAACAACCGACATCGACGTTGCACTCCTGGACATCGAAATGCCAGGCCTCGACGGCATCGAGGCGACCGCTGCGATCACGCGCGAGGGACTCGATGCGCGTTGCCTCATCGTGACGACCTTCGGCCGGCCCGGCTACCTTCGCCGCGCCCTCGACGCCGGCGCAAGCGGCTTCGTGGTCAAGGAAACACCCGCCGATCAGCTCGCCGAAGCCGTCAGAAAAGTTCACGCTGGCGGGCGCGTCGTCGATCCCGCGCTCGCGACCGAGTCGCTTTTCGACGGAGCAAACCCCCTCACCGAACGCGAGCAAGAAATCCTGCGCATCGCCCGCGACGGCGACAAAATCTCAAGCATCGCAAGAAAGGTTCACCTGAGCGAGGGAACGGTGCGAAATTACCTATCCTCGGCAATCCACAAAACCGGCGCCGCGACGAGGGCTGCCGCCGCAAAACGCGCCGACGAACGAGGATGGCTCTAGAGAGAAGGCAAGCGTCGGGCGCCCCTCTCATACGCGCGAACGCGCGTTGACCTCGAACCTATCGAGCATGTCCTCTACCGCGTGGAACGCGTGATGAGAGTAGGCGCCCACCGAACGCTCCTCCTCGAGAGCGAGCCGGAGCGCATCCAGATAGCGCGTGAAGAGCGCCCAGTAGACATCGCGCGTATCCCTCTCGAGCCGAAGAGCTTCCGTGTTCGTGCGGTTGTTGAGCGCCGCCATTCGCCTTTCAAGCTTCGTGATGACGTGCGGCGGAACCGGCTTGCCGTCGATCGTCTGCTCGGCGAGGGGGCCGAGCTCACGGTTGACCGTCTCCAGCATGCTCCTCACGAGCATCTTTTCCTCGTGCCGCCGCTCATCAATGCCGGGTGCCGCAAGACCCGTTGCGCGAATAACGAACGGGAGCGTCCCCCCGAAGAGCAGCAGCGACCCCACGGCTACGAGGAAGGCGACAAATATGACCGCGCCGCGATACTCGACGAGCTGACCTCCCGCAACATAGGGGAGGGTTTGGATCGCCGCGAGGGTCACGACTCCTCGCATCCCCGCCCATGCCAGCACGATTCCGCCCTTCGGCGAAATCTGCTCGGTGAGCGCGTAATCGATGTCGGCACGAGTGCGATTGAGCCATCGCGAGCTTTCCGATTCCCAGTTCGAACCGAAGCGGTTACGCGCACGCTGCTCGCCCTTCTCGGTGAGGCCGCCCTTGAGCGTGTGCCCGAGCGCGCGGGCACGGGCCTCGCGGTGATTCGACATCCACACGACAACCGCGACGCCACACGCACGCAGCACGATCAACACGGCGAGCACAACGAGCGCCATAAGCCACACGCGCCCCAGGCTTCCACTCACGCGCGAGTCGTTCACGAGCCGCGCCACTTGCATGCCCATGAGAAGGAACACCGCGTGCTCGAGCACGTAGCTCGTAGTTGCCCAGGTCGAGCGGACCATCGCGCGTTCCTCCGCATTGAGGGACCGCGGCGCGAGATGCGCCATCACAACCGCGCACACTACAACGGCAATCACGCCGGAAGCGTGCACTTGCTCGGCAGGAATATACGAGGCCCACGGGCTCGCGAGAGTCACGATGGTGACGAGGACCGGGTCGTTGAGTCGGCCACGGGCCCAATTAATGACCCGACCCGTCACATACCCGATCGCCAGCCCGCCCGCGACAGCCCACAGGAAGCCGAGGCTCGCTTCGACGAGTGAGAATCCGGTCGCGAGGGTTGCGACCGCCATCCGCATCGTCACGAGAGCGGCCGCGTCGTTGAAGAGGCTCTCCCCCTCGAGCAAAGTCATGAGGCGATCGGGAAGGCCGAGACGCCGGCCGATGCTCGTCGCCGCGACCGCATCGATCGGCGATACCGCGGCCCCAAGTGCGATGGCGAGTGGAAGGGAGATCTCGCAAAAAAGCAGGTGCACGATCACGCCCACGAGGACGGCCGGCACTATGACCATGACGATACTGAGCCACGCAATCGGCTTGAGGTTTCGTCGAAGCTCAATCACGGGCACGTTGCGACCCGAGGCGAAAAGAATCGGCGGAAGCACGCCGAGGAGAACCATCTCGTTCGTGAGTTCAACGTCGGGAATCCACGGGGTGAAACTCGCGACGATCCCGAGCACGAGAAGGAGGAGCGGCGCCGCGATGCCGGTGCGGCGCGAGAAAAGCGCGGAGGCAACAAGAACGGTGAGCCCCACGAGCGCGAGGACGATGAGTTCCATTTATGGCTCTTTCCTCGTGCGCGCGGGGCCCACTGTCATAATGCTTACTTCGCGTCCACCTGCGCGAGGAAGTCCTGTGCGCCGCCCACGAGCTCAATGTGCCCCGTGGGCAGGTCAGCCGTCGCGAGCTTCGCGATCTCTTCTGCAAACTCGCGCACCGAGTACAGCTTCCCGGCTGCCTCGCGACGTGCCTCGAGCGCACCCGGCTCCATGCGGTTGAGGAGGGTCGCCGTGACCGTTCCCTCGATCATGTCGCCCGAGACGACCACAAAGCTCACGCCCTTCTCGCTCATCTCGGGGATGCGCGATGTCAGCTCGTCCTCGCCCGCACGCTTCGACTTCGCGACCGCGTCGTACGCGTCCATGGTGTCAACGTCGTTGATGAAGTGCGCCTGGTGGCTCGTCACGAAGATGACGCGACCGCCGGGATTCATGCGCGAGAGCGCCGCGGTGAGAGCGTTCGATTGTGCGTCGCGATTGAGGCGAAGCGCGTAGTTGTCGCCGAGATCCTTCTCCATACCGCCTGAGGCGTTGAGAACGAGCAGATCGAGCGAACCAAACTCGTCGATCGCCGTTTGCATGAGGCGGTCGAGATCCTCTTCGCTCGTGAGGTCGGCGCCCACGGCGACGGCGCGACCGCCGGCCTCTTCGATTTCTTTCACGACCTTGTTCGCCCGCGGCGCCTTTTGACGATAGTTGACGACGACGTTGTAACCTTCCGCGGCGAGAATCTTCGCGGTGTCAGCACCTACGCCTCGCGACGAACCCGTGATGACGGCGGTTTTTGTGGTGGTCATGAATGATTCCTTCCAATCGGAGGAGCAAGAGGTTCAGAGATAGAGGCCGGTGACGTCGCCTTCGTGCGCATCTTCGTACACAGCGTGCACGTCGCGTTCGCGAAGGAGCACGTATACCTTCGCGTCGAGTTCGACCTCGGCACGGTCGCCCGGATCAAAGAGCACGCGATCGCCTACGCGCACTTGGCGCACGTTGCTACCGGCGGCGACGACGTTCGCCCACGACAGGCGAGTCGACACGCTTACGGTTGCCGGGATCAGAATCCCGGACTTGCTGCGGCGCTCGCCCTCGGGATCCGGCTCGACCAAGAGGCGGTCGTGAAGCATCCGGAGCGGAAGCGCGGGTGTGTCACTCACTTCTGACGGTAGTCCCGGTCGTAGTAGTCGCCGTCCTTCGGCGTGCGCGTCACGAGGACAATCGCGCCAGCGGTAATCGCGAGAAGGCCGAGAGCGCCACCGATGAGGCCCGCGACCGGTGCGGGCTTGACGGCGCCGCTATCGGCGACGAAAAAAGACTTCGCGGAATCCGTTGCTTCGTTCTTCCAGCGCTGGATGGCGTTGACGGGGTTGATGCGGTCGAGCAGCTCGTCGATGTCAGCGGCGAGATTGTCCTGGCGGCGCAGGGCCTCGCCCTTCATCTCCTCGAGGCTTTCCTTCTTCTTTCCCACGAGTTCCTCCCGGGATGTATGGTCGCGTGGTCGTACCGCTCGAGTCTACCGGTCGTAGGCTGGACTTTCACCGCGACCCCTTGGCCGGGTAGGCTAGACGGGTATGCGCACGTGGCGGAATTGGTAGACGCGCTGGATTTAGGTTCCAGTGCCCTCGGGCGTGGGGGTTCAAGTCCCCCCGTGCGTACTCCCTCTCATCTCGACAACGCGCCAGCGTTGAGGAGGAAGCGATGACCCTGATTGGCCTCGTCCGTCACGGCCAGACGGACTGGAACCTCGCGCACATCTTCCAGGGGGCAAGCGATGTTCCCCTCAACGCGACCGGGGTTGAGCAGGCCCATCACGCTCTCGATTCCACCCCGGAGTTCGCCTGGGACGGCGTCATGAGCTCACCTCTCATTCGTGCCCGCCTCACCGCCGAAGTGATCGCGACCGACCACAGCCTTCCGTTGATCGGCGTCCACGAGGGGTTCCGCGAAGTCGATTTTGGCTGGGCGGAAGGCAAACCCAGCGCCGAGGCCTACGCGGCCTATCCAGAGCGTGATTTTCCCGACCGGGAAAGCGTCGATGCTGTCCTCGAGCGCGCATGCGCAGCGGTGCGCGACGTATCGGCGCAGCACCCCGATGGACGGATTCTCGTGGTCGCGCACGGGACTCTCATTCGATACCTGGCCAGTGCCGTCGCACAGCGCGACTTCACCTCGCTCCCTAACACCTCGCTCACGCTCCTCGAGGTCTCCCCCACGCTCTGGCGAGTCCCTATGATCGCGGGCTATTCGCTACGCGAACCATTCGAATGGGCACACGAGGAGGGTGCGCTCCCCCGCTTCGATCCCGCCTGGGACGCGCCAAGCGGCATTGACCCGGCCACCCTCCCGCTCGCCGAACGCTCCGCACTCGAGGAGTACCGCCCGACAACCGAAAAAGCACCTAGCCACACCACCGAGGAGTCACGATGACGCGCACCGCAGTGGGAACCGAATCCAACTGGTTTGACGACGACGAGATCCGTGAGCTCCGTCGTAAGCTCCCGATCCTCTACATCGATGTCGTCCCCGTTCGACTCGACCCCTACGGGGCGATCAAGGACATCGGTCTGCTTCTTCGCGCCGACGGTTCCGGGCGCATCATTCGCTCCCTCGTCTCTGGCCGCGTCCTCGTGCACGAGAGCCTTCGCGAGGCCATCATTCGCCACGTCGAGAAGGATCTCGGTACCGTGGCGCTTCCGAAGGTCCCCACGTCGATGGTGCCTTTTACCGTTGCGGAATACTTCCCCACCCCGGGCCAGTCGCCGTTCGTGGACCCGCGCCAGCACGCGGTTTCACTCGCGTACATCGTTCCCGTCGAGGGCGACTGCGCCCCGCAAGAAGATGCACTCGATCTCGGATGGTTCGATGCGGCGACGATCCTTGAGTCAGCCGTCATGAACGAACTTGAGCAGTCGCATGCGATTCTCGTGCGCCGCGCCCTTGCAGCCGGGGGCATCAACTAGCAACAAACGCCTAGCGTCTCAGGCGCGCAAGCGCCCCGCGGGAATCAGATCAGGCTCGCGAGTCGCCCGGCCAACGCGCGAAACGCCTTGCCGCGGTGGCTGATCGCATTTTTCTCCTCGGCAGTGAGTTCAGCCGACGTCTTTTCGTACCCCTCAGGGACGAAAAGCGGATCGTAGCCAAACCCGCCCTCGCCGCGCGGCTCGCGAAGGAGGGCCCCTCGCATCGTGCCGAGCTCGACAACCTCTCGAGCGCTGCCACCGTCGGAATGGGGAATGACCGCTGCGGCCGCACACACAAACTGCGCTCCGCGGTGGGCCGGTGCGATATCGGCGAGCTGAGCGAGAAGGAGGGCGTTGTTGGCGGCGTCATCGCCGTGGCGGCCCGACCAGCGGGCACTGAAGATCCCCGGGCTTCCGCCGAGAATATCAACGGCAAGACCCGAGTCATCGGCGATCGCGATGAGGCCGCTCTCTCGCGCCGCCGAACGTGCCTTGATCAGAGCGTTCTCCTCGAAGCTCACGCCATCCTCAACCGGGTCGGTGAGGCCCAATTCGGCACTGGAGACGACAAGAGCCGGGTCGAAGCCGTCGATCGCCCCCGCGAGTACCTCGCGCAGTTCCTTGAGCTTCTTGGCGTTGTGGCTCGCGAGAACGATCTTCGCACCGGTACTCACTGGCGCTCCTCAAACGCCGCGAGCTGCATCTGGATCAACTGTTCACAGCCCTGGGAGGCCAGGCCAAGGAGTTGGTTCAGCTCGTCGTAGCTAAAGGGTGCTCCCTCGGCTGTTCCCTGAACCTCAACGAACTCGCCCGAACCGGTCATGACGACGTTCATGTCGGTTTCGGCCTTGACGTCCTCGCGGTACTCGAGGTCAAGCATCGGGGTGCCATCAATGATGCCGACGCTCACCGCCGACACGGAGTCGCGCAAGACGTCGGCGAGCACCGGGATCGAGGCATGGCGTTTGCCCCACGTGATCGCGTCGACGAGGGCGACATACGCGCCCGTGATTGCTGCGGTCCGCGTTCCACCGTCAGCTTGCAGAACGTCACAATCGAGCTGAATCGTGTTCTCGCCAAGCGCCTTCATATCGACGACGCTTCGAAGCGAGCGACCGATGAGTCGCGAGATTTCGTGGGTGCGCCCACCGATCTTGCCCTTGACGCTCTCGCGATCCGAGCGGCTCCCGGTCGCGCGCGGAAGCATGGCGTATTCCGCCGTAACCCAGCCCGTGCCGCTGCCCTTCTTCCAGCGCGGCACACCCTCCGTGAAGCTCGCCGCGCACAGCACGCGCGTGCGCCCAAATTCGATCAGGCAGCTGCCTTCGGCGTGGTCAAGCCAACCGCGCGTGATCCTTACGTCGCGGAGCTGATCGACGGTGCGCCCGTCGACTCGGGTGATCTGCTCGGTCATGGCTTTCTCCTCGTTGGTTGCGAGCTGGGAATTAAAGCGTGTAGGTGCGAAGTGACTCGGCGAGTTCGAGAGGCCCGTCGAACTCGGCCCTCGCCTCTTCGAGCGGGACTTTGCGATCGGTCCACGGCGGGATGTGGGTCAGCACAAGCTTCTTCACACCGGCTTCGCGCGCCAGAATTCCGGCACGCTTGCCCGTCAAGTGGATGCCCTGGAAGTGGTCGTCGCGCCCCTCAACGTACCCGGCCTCGCACAATAGAAGGTCAACGCCACTTGCGAGAGCCGAGGCGCCCTCGCACACGTCGGTATCGCCCGTGTAGGCGAGTACGGTGTCGCCCACGGCGATACGGAAGCCGAATGCGGGAACGGGGTGCTCCACGGGAACCGCCGTGATGATCGCGCGCCCCGCTTCGATGCTGTCCCCCTCCGATAGCGCAATGAACTCGTAGGGGGCGCGGCTTGCGCCAGGCGGGATGGGGTCGGGATTGCCGGTCGCGGCGCTCAAGCGTTCATCGATACCTTCGGGCGCGAAAACGCGGACCGTCGGGCAGTTGACCAGCGGGTGGTAGGCGAGGTAGACCTCGAGTCCCGCGAGGTCAAGGAAGTGATCCGCATGCAGGTGCGAAATGAGAATGATGTCGATGTGAGACGGGTCGATGACCTTGTGAAGGTTAGAGAGGGCACCATTGCCACAATCGATGAGGATGCGAAACGGCTTACCGCGTTTACCGGGCACGGTCACGAGGTAGCACGAGGCCGGCTCGCCCGGACCCTCATAGCTGCCGGAGCAGCCCACCACTGTCAATTCGATGCTCATGCATTCTCCTCACGGGCGGGGATGGAGGTCGTGTGGGTAATCGCGGGGCCGAGGAAGCGCTGCGAGAGGCGTGCGAAGTTGCTCGTGCGGCCCACGCGCGGCGCCGTCTCAGCGAAGATGTGGCTCGGCGCGGTGGCCGCCGTGCGCATGAGGTTTTCACCCTGAAGTGTGCGGTACACGTCGATTGCGGTTTCTTCCGAGGATGACACGAGCGTGACGTCCGGCCCCATCACGTAGCTGATTACGCCGGCGAGCAGCGGATAGTGCGTGCAGCCAAGCACGAGCGTGTCCACGCCCGCTGCTTTGAGGGGCGCGAGGTACTCTTCCGCGGCAGCGAGGACCTCCTCGCCCGAATCGGTCCCGCTCTCGAGGAACTCGACGAAGCGGGGGCAGGCTGCGGCCTCCACATGAACGTCAAGCGCCGCTGAAAAGGCATCCTGGTAGGCCCCCGACTTCACGGTCGCACGCGTACCGATCACGCCGATTCGCTTGTTGTGGGTCACGGACACGGCGCGGCGCACGGCCGGTTTGATGACTTCGAGAACGGGAACGCTGTAGCGCTCGCGCGCATCGGCAAGAACTGCCGCGGTTGCCGTGTTGCACGCGATCACGAGCATCTTGACGTCGTGCTCGACGAGTTCGTCCATGACCCCGAGAGCGTATTCCCGCACCTTCGCGAGCGGTTTGTCGCCATAGGGCGTGTGGGCCGTGTCGCCGATGTAGAAAAGCTCTTCATTCGGCAACTGATCGATGATCGCGCGTGCGACAGTGAGCCCGCCGATCCCGCTATCAAAAATCCCGATGGGTGAATCGTTCACGCTTTCAATCTATCGACCTGCGCGCTGACCGAGAGCGCTTCGGCCCACCCGTGCAAGGGATCTCACAGGCACCTAGGAGCGAGCGTTCAGGGCCCCGATCAACGTCGCCTGAAGCCACGAGGCGAACTCATACAGGGTCGCGAGGAACTCCAAACCGGCAACTCCCGGCTCGGCCTCAACCTGTTCGAGGTCGTTCGAACACAAAAGCTGGAGCGCTTCGAAGTCGCCGTCGTTCTCGATCCCCATGCGGTCCGCGAGAACAAGGCGAATAATGTTGAGCGCCTTGAGCCATGAGAGCGCATCGGAGCGCTCGATCACGATCTCATCGTGCGGCCCCTCTCCCCCGATGTCTCCGGCAACTTCCAGGCTCGCGCGAAGCACGCTCAAGTTCACGATATGGGCATCGGCGAGATTGCCCTGCGTGAGCCGCCGATACTCGCCCGCCTCTTCATCGTTCTCGCTCGCGGGCGGGAAAAGCCGCTGAGTTGCGCTGTCGCGCGGGGCCTCCGTCCGCGCGCGCGAGGTCTCAGCCTCGAGCCTCGCGAGCGGATCCTCTGACATCACCTCGCTCGGGCGTTGCCCGGTCTCATCACTCTCGCCGATTTCAAGATCGGCGCGGATGAGGTCGGTAATTTCGCCCGCTACTTGCGCGAGAACGGCGCGCTCTTCCGCCTCGAGCCTGCACATCAGTCGACCGTCGGCCCGCGCGATGAACGAATGCGCCACTACGCCTCCTCGAGGATCGCGAGGAGGCCGAATTCGTGCATCGCTCCCACGTGAGACTCAGCGGTCTCTCGCCCGTCGCACGACACGATCGCACGCCCCTGCGTATGGACCTGCATCATGAGCGCGTGGGCCTTGGAGCGGGCGTACCCGAAGTGAGTGCGAAACACGTAGGTCACGTACGTTTGCTCATTCACCGAGTCGTTAAGCACGACGGTGTTCCACTTTCGGTCGGTTTCGGTTCCGACGCTTGCCAGGGACTCGCTCTGGCGGTCTTCGCGCACGGCGTTTCCTCCCTCGCCTCTCAACTTCGGGCTCCACTACGGGTATGAACACTAAGACTACCCGGCTTCCTCGTTTAGGCTTGCTCTGTGCCAACGACCTCACTAAAGACCGATTTGTACGAACTCACCATGATCCAGGCCGCGCGTGATGCCGGTGTCGCGGATCGCCAATGCGTGTTCGAGGTGTTCACCCGCTCGCTTCCCGAGGGGCGACGCTACGGAGTGTTCGCGGGGATTGGCCGCATTCTCGATGCGCTCGAATCGTTTCGCTTCGAGGCTGAGGATCTCGATTTTCTGCGGTCGACGGGGCAGTTCACCGAGGACGTGCTCGCCTATCTCGCGGACTACCGGTTCGAGGGCAACATCGATGCGTATGCGGAAGGCGAGCTCTTTTTCCCGGGCTCCCCCGTCGTGCGCGTCGAAGGCACCTTCGAGCAGTGCGTGCTTCTCGAAACACTCGTGCTCTCCATCCTCAATCACGACTCGGCGATTGCGTCCGTGGGCTCGCGCATGATCCAGGCTGCGGCGGGGCGTCCGTGCATCGAGATGGGTTCGCGGCGCGTGCATGAGGATGCCGCCGTTGCCGCCTCGCGTGCCGCGGCCATCGTGGGATTTTCGTCAACCTCGAACCTCGAGGCCGGCCGAACCTACGGGATTCCCGTCGTTGGCACCTCCGCCCACGCCTTCACTCTCGTGTTCGACACCGAAGCGGAAGCCTTCCAGGCTCAAGTGAACTCGCTGGGCGCACACACGAGCCTGCTCGTGGACACGTTCGATATCTCCGCGGCCGTCGAATCCGCGGTAGCCATCGCGGGCCCCGACCTCGGCGCGGTGCGCATCGACTCCGGCGCCCTCGGCGAAACGGCCCGCGAGGTGCGTGCCCAGCTCGATGCGCTCGGCGCGACGAGCACCTCAATCACCGCGACAAGCGACCTCGACGAATACCGCGTATTTGCACTTCGCGACAGCCCCGTCGATAGCTACGGGATCGGCACTCGCCTCGTGACCGGCGGCGATCACCCCGCGCAGGGCTTCGTTTTCAAACTCGTCGAACGCGAGAACTTATCCGGCGAGATGGAGGCCGTCGCGAAGAAGTCCGCGCAAAAGGCCACCGTCGGGGGAAGCAAACGCGCCTATCGTGTGTGCGGCGCCGAAGGCGAGGCATGCGCCGAGCTCGTCCTCGCCGATAACCAGGACGGGCAGCCAGCGCAAGCCCCGGGCTCCCGGCCTCTTCTCACTCGCCTCGTCGAGCGCGGCGAAGTTCTGGATTCACGCAGCCAATGGGAGCGTATCGAAGCCGCACGCAGTGTGCACGAGCGTGCTCTCGACGAACTTGCACTCGCCGATCCGCATATCCGCACGGGGCAGGACGGCGATGTCGCGCTGCCGGTCGTCCACTCCCTCGAGGAGCTCGCCTGCCTGCGAAACGCCGGGAATCGATAGTTCCCGGCAAGCGTCGGGCTACTTCTTGCCCACGAACCAGCCGCGCAGTATGTCGATCCTTTTTTGGATCTGTTCCGCGCTCGCCTGCGGAACGGCCGGGCCACCCGAGCGGCGGCGCAGTTCGTTGTGCACCTGACCGTGCGGGGTTCCGGTGCGGCGCGCCCAGCCCGATACGAGCGAGCTGAGTTCCTTGCGGAGAGCCGTCACGTCGCGATGCGTTGCTGCTGCGGGCGCGCTCGGGCGTGCGGACGAGCGCCGCTGCTGGCTCTTTTGACGCTCGCGCAAGAGCGTCGTCACTTGCTCCGGCTCAAGCAGGCCTGGGATTCCCAAAAACGCCTGCTCTTCCTCGCTCCCCGCCATCGCGAGGGTCCCGTACTCGCCACCGTCGAAGAGGACGCGGTCAAAGTGGGCATCTGATTCGAGGGCTTCGTAGCTGCCCTCAAGCTCACTGCTCGCCTTCTCCTCGCGATTGGCCTCGCGCAGCGCTTCCTCATCGAGGCCCGTCTCCGGGTCAAGCTGGTCTTTTTCGCGCATGTCGAGGACGTGGTCACGCTCGACCTCCATCTCGTTTGCGAGGCCGAGAAGAACGGGGACCGAGGGAAGAAACACGCTCGCGGTCTCTCCACGCGTGCGAGAGCGCACGAAGCGGCCCACCGCCTGCGCAAAGAACATCGGGGTCGAAGTCGACGTTGCATACACGCCCACGGAAAGGCGCGGAACGTCGACCCCTTCGGACACCATGCGCACCGCGACCATCCATCGATCCTGCGAGGCGCTGAACTCTTCGATCTTGCGGCCCGCGGTCGCGTCATCCGAGAGGACGAGGGTGGGTTTCTCACCCGTGATGCGTTCGAGAATCTTTGCGTACGCGCGCGCAGTGGACTGATCCGTCGCGATCACGAGGCCGCCCGCGTCGCTCACGCCGCGACGAACCTCGGTGAGGCGTTGATCGGCTGCCGCAAGAACAGTGGGGATCCACTCGCCCTTCGGATCGAGCGCAGTGCGCCACGCCTGCTGCATGATGTCTTTCGTTTCGAGGCCGCCAAGCTGCGCCGAAACCTCGTCCCCGCTCTTCGTCCGCCAGTGCATTCGCCCCGAATATGTCATGAACAACACGGGTCGCACCACGTGGTCCTGCAAAGCCTGACGGTAGCCGTACGTGTAGTCGGCCTTTGAGCGCATGAACCCCTCGGCGTCAGGTTCGTAGCGCACGAAGGGGATGTGGGCATCGTCCGAGCGGAACGGGGTACCCGTGAGTGCGAGGCGACGTTTCGCGGGGTCAAAGGCCTCGCGGACACCATCGCCCCACGTGAGCGCGTCGCCCGCATGGTGGATCTCATCAAGAATGACGAGGGTGGGAGCCGCCTCGGTTCTCGCTCGGTGCAACCTCGGGTTCGCCCCCACTTGCGCGTACGTGAGGGCAACGCCCTGATAGTGATCGCCGTGCCGACCCTGGGAATTAGAGAAGTTCGGGTCGATCTGAATGCCCACACGCAGCGCGGAATCCGCCCACTGGGTCTTCAGGTGCTCGGTCGGGGCAACCACGGTAACGCGGCGCACCACCCCTTCCTTGAGCAGGCCCGCGGCGATCTGCAAAGCAAAGGTTGTTTTGCCGGCGCCCGGGGTCGCCACGGTCATGAAGTCGCGCGGCTGGCGCTCTTGGTAAAGGTTCAGGGCTTCGGCCTGCCACGCACGGAGCTTCGGCGCCGTGCCCCACGCTGCGCGTTCGGGGAATGCGGGCGGCATCTGCTGCGCCGCAAACGACGAGGGCTTGCGGGGGGTCGACTGGGTGTGCACAGCCGGCGCGTGTTGCTCGCTGGTGCGCGTCGACTCCAGATAGCTCGAGAACAGGTCGGGCGAAGCGGAAGAATCGTGGGCATTCATAAGCGCCATCCACGATAAACCCGGCAGCGGCTAGAGCATCTCAGCGACCCGAGCCGAAAAGCCCCCGAAAGCCGCCAAAGCCGCCTTTACCTCGGCCTTTATCCTCGCCGTCGCCCGAGTTGCTTCCGTCACCAATGCCGTCGTAGATCTCTTTGCACTGCGGGCACACGGGGTACTTCTTCGGGTCGCGGCCAGGAACCCACACTTTGCCGCACAGCGCGATCACCGGCGAGTTGTTTAGCGCAGCTTTCGCGATTTTTTCCTTCTGCACGTAGTGGGCGAAGCGATCGTGATCGCCTGGATCGGCGTCCTCCGTCTGTTCCTCACGTTCGAGCACCGCTGTCGAGCTCGGCGCAGCGCCGGGGGCAGTGGGTGCCTGCGGGGCACCGTGGTCCGGGGAGTTCGGGTCCGAGATCGAGGCCGTGAAGCGAATGCGTGTCGTACTCATGCCTCGATCCTAGCGGGGCTCCCCCGCGCGGGCCACGGCGCGCGCAACCGCGGGCGTGACGCGCTCGTCAAACACGCTCGGCACAATGTGGCGCGCTGAAAGCTCGTCGTTGCTGACAACGGAGGCGATCGCCTGGGCCGCCGCGAGAAGTGCCTCGTCGGTGACCTCGCACGCGTGGGCGTCGATAAGCCCGCGGAACACACCGGGGAACGCAAGGACATTGTTGATCTGATTCGCAAAATCACTGCGTCCCGTCGCTACGACGGCGGCGTGCTTCCAGGCGATCTCGGGGTCGACCTCGGGCACGGGGTTCGAGAGCGCGAAGACGATCGCGCGCTCGTTCATGCTCCTCAGCATCGACTCATCGAGAATGTTCGGGACGCTCACGCCGATAAACACATCGGCTCCCTCAACGGCCTCGCGCAGCCCACCCTCCACTTTGCGAGGGTTCGTGTGGCGAGCGATCCACTCGAGACGATCTCCGGCCTCGCGACCCTCTCGAACGATGCCCTTCGAGTTTGTGACGATCACATCGCGCGCGCCCGCCGCAAGGAGAAGCCGCAGGATTGCCGTGCCCGCAGCGCCCGCACCCGACATCGCGATGCGAACCTCTTCAATCGGCTTTTCCACGATCGTGAGCGCGTTCGTGAGCGCCGCAAGAACGCACACGGCGGTACCGTGCTGGTCGTCGTGGAACACAGGAATGTCGAGCTCGGCACGCAGTCGGTCTTCGATCTCGAAACAGCGCGGCGCGGAGATGTCTTCGAGGTTGATTCCCGCGAAAGCGGGTGCGATCGCCTTGACGTGCGCGACGATGTCCTCAACCTCGTGCGCATCGAGGCAGATCGGGAAGGCATCCACGTCCGCGAAACGTGAAAAGAGCGCTGCCTTTCCTTCCATCACGGGTAGCGCGGCGAGGGGGCCTCGATCGCCGAGCCCTAGGATGGCGGAGCCGTCGGTCACGACCGCGACGGTGTTCTTCTTGATCGTGTACTCGCGGGCTTTCTCGGGCTTTTCCGCGATTTCCTCGACGACGCGGGCCACGCCCGGCGTGTAGACGATCGCGAGATCGTCAGCGTTGTCGATCGGAGCGGTGGGCTCGACTGTGAGCTTTCCGCCTTCGTGGGCCTCAAAAATGCGACGTTCGACGGCTTCGGTTCCGATCTCAAGACGCGTGGGTTCGGTGCTGTCAGGTGTGTGCGTAGCCATGATTTCATCCTTCCACGGCCACGACATTTCCGCCGGGACTTACCGAAGATCCGCGATCGCGCGGCGCACTCTCTTTTCCGAAACCGTGTACCGCGTTCCAAGTTGCTGCGCAAAGAACGAGACTCGCAGCTCTTCGAGCATCCAGGGAATCTCGCGCGCCTCTTCGCTTTCGAGCGTTTCTGCCGAGATTTTCGATTTCGCCTTCTCGAACATGCCGGCAAGATCCTCGATCTGCCACGCAAGTTGAGCATCGCGCGCAGGGTTGTCCTGCATTTTCTCGATCCTGTGGATGTCTGCCTTCAGGTAGCGAGGAATCTCGGGAACGATGTGCGCAGGCGTGCGCGAAATGAACCTCCCGGAGGTAAGCGAGTCGGCGTGCTCGCGGATTTGGGTGAGTTGCTGCAGCACCGAGAGGCTCGAAACTTTGGAGACGGCCCGCTGAAGCTTCGCGTGAAGGGCGAGAGCGTCGACGGCGGCGAGCACGAGCGTGCGTGAAAGGCCAGCGTGCTCGGCACGCACGGCCTCGACGAGCGCGTCGAATTCAGCCTTCGTCCACACAAGACCGCCGTTTTCCGTTCGGGAAATCAACTCGGCGCTCGCGGCGAGCGCCGCATCGCTCAAAAGCGCCTTTGCGCTCCCGTAACTGGATTGAGAAATCGCGAGCTTCGTGGGGTTCGGGAGCGAGCCGAGCACCTGCGCAGAGTTCGACCCGAGAGTTTCGGTCACGAGGTGCGTCACGGCACGGACGTGCTCGCGGCGCTGATCGAGGGCAGTCGGCATCGCGGTGAGGTCGACACTCACACCGCCGCTATCCTCGCGGAGTTTGAGCGCGGGATACACGACAACATTGAGCCCACCTTGCCGGTTGCGTTTCGTGCGGGGAATCTCGAAGTCAGGAAACCCATCGAGATCGCGGTCGCCAAAGGACTCGGCTTGCCGGGCCGCGCTTGACTCGACACGTGCGCGGTGTGCCTTCTTGAGTGCGAGAAGGTCATCGCCCGAGCCGATCTCGCGCCCGCGATCATCGCGAACCGAGAAATGCATGCGAAGGTGCGCGGGAAGTTTGCTCGCATCAAATTCATCGCCGTAGAGCGGCAGGTCGTCGGGGACACCGGGAAGTGCCACGAGTTCGTCGGCAACAGCTTCGACGAAGCGCTCACCCGTATTCGGGTCGTCGTCGCGCAGGATCTGGGCGACGGCGCGTGCCTTGTCCGGCGCGGGGATGAGGTGGCGGCGAATTGGCTTCGGGAGGGTCCGAATGAGCTCGGCAATTTTTTCCTCGCGCATGCCAGGCACGAGCCAATCAAAGCCCTTCGGCTCGAGCCTGCCGAGCACGGCGAGGGGAACGAGGGCCGTGACACCATCCTTGAAGTGGGCCGTCGATTTCGGCTGGTCACCGTCGCAGGCACCTCGAGCCGAAGGCTCGAATGTATAGCGAAGCGCGAGCGTGATGTCCCCCTGCACCCACGTGTCAGGGAAGCCTGCGGCCTGGTCCTCCGCGTCGTCCTCGAGCAGGATCTCACGAGTGAGATGCAAGAGCTCGGGAGTTTCGTGACGCTGCTTCTTCCACCACGCATCGAAGTGCCGCCCGCTCGTCACCTTCGCGGGGATACGCGCGTCATAAAACTCGAACAGTGCGGCGTCGCCCGCGATGAGGTCCCTGCGCCGCGCCTTGTTTTCAAGCTCTTCGAGTTCCTCGATGAGTCGCACATTGTCGCGAAAGAAGTGGTGGCGGGTGTTCCACTGCCCCTCGATGAGGGCATGTTGAATGAAAATCTCGCGCGAAAGTTCGGGATCGATGCGGCCGTAGGCGACGGGGCGGCGCGCGAAAATCGGGACGCCAAACAGGGTCGCTTTTTCGTACGCCATCGCGCTTGCCTTCTTCGAGCTCCAATGCGGCTCGGAGTAGCTGCGCTTCATGACGTGAGGGCCGACGTCCTCAATCCACGCGGGATCGATCTTCGCGGCCGTGCGGGCGAACAGGCGTGATGTTTCCACGAGTTCCGCGGCCATGACGTAATCGTGGCGTTTTCTCGCGATCGTGCTTCCGGGCCAGATCACGAACCGCGAATTGCGCGCACCCTGGTAGTCGCGCGTGCGCTCGTCGTAGAGCCCCACGTGGCTCAGAAGCCCGGCCAGCAGGCTTTGGTGGATGGTCGCGTCGCTCGCCGGGTTATCCGACGGCCGCAGCCCCACGTCGCGGCACATGTCTTTGAGTTGCGCGTGGAGGTCCCACCATTCGCGGATACGCACGTAGTGCAGGTATTCGCTCTTAACTTCGCGCTTGAATGCCGAGTTGGAGAGCGCCTTGCGGCGCTCTCTCAAGTGCCGCCAGAGGTTGAGGTAGGTGAGGAAGTCACTCGTGTCGTGAGTGAAACGCGCGTGCAGTTGATCCGCCTGCGCTTTCTTCTCGAGGGGCCGCTCGCGCGGATCCTGAATCGAGAGCGCGGCGACGATCACGAGGACTTCGCGGAGTGCACCGCGCTTATCGGCCTCGAGGAGCATGCGCGCCATACGCGGGTCGAGCGGAAAACGCGAGATCTGCTCGCCGATCGCCGTGAGCGCTCGTCCACCGGGGGCATTTTTCTCGCTGCGAATCGCACCGAGCTCCTCGAGGAGGCGCACGCCATCACGCACCGCGCGCTTATCGGGGGCTTCAACGAACTCGAAGCTCTCTATGTCGCCGAGCCCAAGAGCGGTCATCTGCAGGACGACGCTCGCAAGGGCCGTACGAAGAATTTCTGGTTCGGTGAACTCGGGCCGCGTGTCGAAATCCTGCTCGGAATAGAGGCGAATCGCTATGCCGGGGCTCGTGCGCCCAGATCGACCCGAACGCTGCTTCGCGCTCGCCTGACTGATCGGCTCGATCGGGAGGCGCTGCACTTTCGTACGCTGCGAGTAACGTGAAATGCGGGCGAGGCCCGAGTCGACGACGTATTTAATGCCCGGAACGGTGAGGGAGGTTTCCGCGACATTCGTCGCGAGAACGATCCGACGGCGGCCGTCTTTCGGCAGGCTGAAGATCTTCTGCTGGTCCTGCTCTGAGAGACGGCCAAAGAGAGGCAGAACGTCGATTCGACTCGCCGCCCCCACTCGTTTCTTCACGTGCGTTTGGAGCTCCTCTCCCACCTCGCGGATCTCACGCTCACCCGGGAGAAACACAAGGATGTCGCCGGGCCCCTCGGCGATCAGTTCATCGCAAGCATCGACGATCGCCTCGGTGAGGTCACGCTCCTCGCTGCGGATGTCTGCGAGTTCGTCCACCTCACCGATCTCGGGCTCGAGGACGAGCGGCCGGTAGCGCACCTCAACGGGGTAGGTGCGGCCCGACACCTCGATGATGGGGGCGGGGTGCAGGTCGCCCGCGCGATCCTTCTTTCCGAAGAACTCGGCGAAGCGCTCGGGGTCGATTGTCGCCGAGGTAATGATGATTTTCAGCTCGGGCCTACGGCGGGCAATGCGCTTGAGGTAGCCGAGCAGCATGTCGATCGTGAGACTGCGCTCGTGAGCCTCGTCGATGATGATGGCGTCGTATTTCTTCAGCAGCCTGTCGCCGTGAATCTCCGAGAGGAGGATGCCGTCGGTCATGACCTTGAGGCGCGTGGATGTGGCGGTGTTTTTCGTAAACCGCACCTGGTATCCGACGCTTCCCTCGCCAAGCTTCTCGCCCAATTCCTCCGCGATGCGACTCGCGACGCTTCGGGCGGCGATCCTTCGGGGCTGCGTGTGACCGATCATGCGACCGCGGCCACCGTAGCCGAGTTCGAGGAGCATTTTCGGAAGCTGCGTGGTTTTGCCGGAACCTGTCTCGCCAGCGACGATCACGATTTGGTTGTCGCGAATCGCTCGCTGGATTTCCTCACGCCGCTGAGAGACGGGAAGGTCAGCGGGGTAGGTGATCGCAAGGCGCGGCTTCGCCCTGCCGGGGCGCGCGCCAGTGTTCTCGTTGCTGGAGGTCATATCGCCTCCATCGTAGTCGCCGGATCGCCGCATTCGTCCGTGGGAGTGGACACAAGCATCCCTCACATGCGGCAGGTGCGCCCGCATCCGAGTCTCGTTCAGCACGACACCCCTACCATTGAGGCGCATCCCTACCGAACAGAGAGGTTCTTATGAAAGCCCTTCGCAAGTCCGCCCCACAAAAGGGACTCGAGATCGTTGACATCCCGGAGCCGCAGGTCGGCCCCAACGATGTCAAAGTGCGTGTCATGCGCGCCGGTATCTGCGGCACCGACCTGCACATCCTCGAGTGGGATGCTTCCGCACAGGACATGTGCGATTCGGTCCCGTTCACGCCGGGCCACGAGTTCTACGGGGAAGTCACCGAGATCGGTGACGACGTCGTGGACGTGCGCGTTGGCGATCGCATCTCGGGCGAGGGCCACGTCGTGTGCGACATTTGCCGCAACTGCCGCGCGGGACGCCGCCACATGTGCATTCGCACGCGCTCGATCGGTGTGCAGCGCGATGGCGCGTTTGCCGAGTACGTCGTCATCCCGCAGCAAAACGTGTGGGTTCATCACGACGATGGTGGCGAAAAGGTCATCACGCCCGAGCTCGGCGCGATTTTCGATCCGCTCGGCAATGCCGTGCACACGACGCTTAAATTCCCACTCGTTGGCGAGGATGTTCTCATCACCGGCGCTGGCCCGATCGGGCTCATGTGCGCCGCCGTTGCTCGCCACGCCGGTGCACGCTACATCGCGATCACCGACGTCAAGGAGCACCGCCTCGCGATGGCAAAGGACATGGGCACGGATGCCCAGATTGACGTCTCGAACACAAGTATTCGCGACACGCAGGCGTCTCTCGGCATGCGCGAGGGCTTCGATGTCGGCCTTGAGATCTCCGGGCAGGCAAGCGCCCTCCAAGACATGATCGACAATATGAACCACGGCGGCAAAATCTCCATGCTTGGCCTGCCCTCGAAGCAGTTCGAGATCAACTGGACGACCGTCGTGACGCGCATGCTCACCCTCCAGGGCATCTACGGACGCGAAATGTTCGAAACGTGGAACGCCATGAACGCTATGGTGCGCACCTCGAAGATTCTTCGCGAGCGCGTGCTGTCGACCGTGACCGACGTGCTGCCCGCTGAAAAGTGGGCGGATGCCTACGCGCTCGCGCGCTCAGGCGAAGCTGGCAAGATCGTTCTCGACTGGGAAAACATTTAAGGAGTATCGATGTACACGAGCATGAAAGACGAGCTGACCGCGGAACTCAACGCCATTCGCGAGGCCGGAACGTACAAGAATGAGCGCCCGATTCTCACCCCGCAGTCGAATGCGGTCTCGGCTGCTTCCGCGCGCGATGCAGAAGGCCGCGACGTCCTGAACTTCTGCGCGAACAACTACCTCGGTCTCGCCGATCACCCCGAGCTCATCGCCGCCGCAAAGCGCGCCCTGGACGAGCGCGGGTTCGGCATGGCGAGCGTGCGCTTCATCTGCGGCACCCAGGATCGCCACCTGGTCCTCGAACAGAAGCTGAGCGAGTTCCTCGGAACCGACGATACGATCCTGTTTTCCTCGTGCTTCGATGCGAACGGTGGCGTTTTCGAGTCACTCTTCACGAAAGAAGACGCCATCATTTCCGATGAGCTCAACCACGCGAGCCTCATCGATGGCATCCGCCTGTCGAAGGCCGCGCGTTACCGCTACAAGAACGCCGACATGGACGATCTTCGCACCCAGCTCGAGGCCGCGAAGGGCGCCCGCCGCACCGTCATCGTGACCGACGGCGTCTTCTCCATGGACGGCTACCTCGCTCCGCTCGACAAGATCTGCGACCTCGCCGATGAGTTCGGCGCGCTCGTGCTCGTGGACGACTCGCACGCCGTGGGCTTCATGGGCGAGACGGGTGCGGGCACCCCCGAGCACTTCGGAGTTTCGGATCGCGTCGATATCTACACGGGCACGTTCGGTAAGGCCCTCGGCGGCGCAAGCGGTGGGTACGTGTCGGCGCATCAGGAGATCATCGATGTTCTGCGTCAGCGCGCCCGCCCCTACCTCTTCTCGAACTCACTCGCGCCGGCGATCGTCGAAGCGACCATTACCGCTCTCGACCTCGTGAAGAATTCGGGTGAGCTTCGCACGAAGCTGTTCGAGAATGCGGAGCATTTCCGCAGCGCTATGACCGAAGCCGGGTTTGAGCTGCTCGAGGGCGAACACGCCATCGTCCCCGTGATGTTCGGCGACGCCGCCCTCGCGGGCCGCATTGCCGATCGTATGCTTGAGCACGGCGTGTATGTCACGGCGTTCAGCTACCCGGTCGTGCCGAAGGAGAAGGCACGTATCCGCGTACAGCTCTCGGCGGCCCACACGAGCGAGGATATCGACCGCGCCGTCCAGGCATTTGTCGCGGCTCGCGACGCCGAAAACTGAGTTTCCCATCGCCCTGAATTGCATAGGGGTTGTGGGGGTTTGACCCAAGCTCTCTCCCCCATTGCCCTGAATTGCACGGGGGCCACGGGGGTTTGACCTCCGACCACTCCCAATAGCGAAAGGCCCGGCATCTGAACTGGCCCCCGAAAGTTGGACTGGTTTAACTCTAGGCGGTTAGGGCTTCAAGGGGGGGTAAGTAGCAAAATGTGTGTCTGATTTTCGGGGTTCTTACTGATCAAACGGTATAAATCGGGCGTGTATAAGGTTTCGCACCTTATACACGCCCGATTCTGGTCCAATCCATCAGAACGGCATCCTCATGTGCTATCCGGGGGTTGGTTCGCTCCCAGGAAATCTTCCGGTGGTGCATGCGCTACAACACGCGCAGGCGGCACTCCTGGTGCAACCTTCTAGCCCCCGTTGACTTCCTAGCCCCCGTTGATTTCGAAGCGCTTAATTCAGCTACACTGACCCAAGCAGCATAGTTAGCCCCCGACGTGTCTACTTTCCAGGGGCCAGGCCCACCAGCACAACTAGGAGAACACCATGTCGAAGAAGCAGACCGTTCTACGCACCGGCCTCGGGACCCTGTTCATCGGAGCCGGCATCATCCAAGCCACTCACCGCGAATTCTTCACCGCCCTCGTCCCGGAACAGATCGCTGAACATGGCGACCGGGTGCAGGGCGCCGCGACCGTCGCCCTCACAGGGATCGGGGCGAGCTTCCTCATCCCGCCCCTCAACCCCATCGCTCGTTGGGCCGCGACCATCATGCTCGCCGGAACTCTTCCCGCTGCGATCGATCAGCTCCGCAACCCCGAAGTGACGGAGAAGCTCGGCATCCCGACCTCCGTCGTCGCACTCCGCATCCCAGCGCAGGTCCTGGTGATCATCGGCGCCTGGTACGCCACCCGCAAATCGAGGTAGCAACCTCCACGCGCGTCTGACCAAGAGCAATGGCAGCGGCTCTATAGCCCATGCCTT
>NZ_BCSI01000002.1 GCF_001570785.1 Dermabacter hominis NBRC 106157 | reverse complement strand
TGAGACAGATTCTCCATAAACAGAGACGGGGGGGTGGGGCGGGGCTGTAGCCGACGGTGGACTGCGGCGAAGGTGGGGCGGGGCTGTAGGCGGCGGAAGCCGGCAGCGGGGCGCGGACGGCGGCTGAAAACGGACGACCAAGACCTGGCGTGTATGCGAAACGGGCGGCCCGGTCGCGATGACCGAGCCGCCCGCTCCTTCGTCGAGTGGGCCCTGCGGGGATCGAACCCGCGACCCGCGGATTAAAAGTCCGATGCTCTGCCAACTGAGCTAAAGGCCCCTGTTACTCGAACTACAACAGCATAGCGGCCCCGCGCCCCGCCTCCAAGTTCACGGGGCGCACCTCACGCACGCGCGCGGCGAGAAACAGGTCAAAAATGTGAGCCCTGACCAGGCGGTGTCAAGAATGTGTCAGGAAAAATCGGCGCCGCGTCAAGAACGCGTCAGTTTTCATTTGGGTCCGGGCGACCTCGACGTTCGATAGCAGTGCCGCTCAACCGAGCGACTTCGCACACCGGGTACCCCGGTTGCGGATCCGCCACGCCGGAGGGTTTCCGGCAGCACCATTCAGGAGCCATACCGTGCTCGACATTGTGTTTGTCGTATTGACGACCGTGTTCTTCGGAGGATGCCTGGGCCTCGCATCGGCGGTGAGCCTGCTGTGACCATCCTCGATATCGCCTGGCTGCTCATCTGCGCAGCCGCAATCGTGTACGTGACCTATGCACTCATTCGACCGGAAAGGTTCGGGTAGTCATGGCTTTCGTGCAAATCCTCGTACTCATCGCGGCACTCGTCGCGGTGCATCGACCGCTCGGCGCGTACATGGCGCGCACCTTTACCTCTGAGCGCCACCTGTGGCCGGAGCGGCTCGTGTACCGCTTCGCGGGGATCCGAACAGACCGCGAGCACTCGTGGCGAATTTACCTTCGCAACATTCTCGCCGTCTCCCTCCTGAGTGTGCTCGGCCTCTACATCCTGCAGCGTGTTCAGCAGTGGCTGCCCATGGCACACGGCCTCGGCCCCGTCGAAGAGACGCAGGCGTGGAACACGGCAACCTCGTTCGTGACCAACACGAACTGGCAGTCGTACGGCGGTGAAACGACGATGTCCCATCTCACGCAAATGCTGGGCATGTCGTTCCAGAACTTCATTTCGGCCGCCGTCGGAATCTGCGTGGCTATCGTGATCATTCGCGGTATTGCCCGCCACGGCACGGATAAGCTCGGCAACTTCTGGGTTGACCTCGTGCGCTGTAACTTCCGCATCCTTTTGCCAATCGCGTTCATCGGCGCGATCCTCCTGATCGCGGGCGGCGCCATCCAGAACTTCAACGCCGCCCAGCACGTGCACACCCTCACCGGTGGAACACAGATCATCCCCGGCGGGCCCGTCGCGAGCCAGGAAGCGATCAAGGAGCTCGGCACGAACGGTGGCGGTTTCTTCAACGCGAACTCCGCGCACCCGTTCGAGAATCCGAACGGCCTCACGAACCTCCTCGAGATCTTCCTGATCCTGCTTATCCCGTTCGCCCTCCCCCGTACCTACGGAATCATGGTGGGCGACAAGCGTCAGGGTTGGGCTGTTCTCGGCGCGATGGCTGTTCTCGCGATCGGTTCGCTCGCCGCCACGACCGCCCTCCAGCTTCACTTCGCGGGCGATCATCTCGCCGCGATGGAAGGCAAGGAGGCGCGCTTCGGGATCGTCGGTTCGAGCCTGTTTGCGACCGCGACGACGCTCACCTCAACGGGCGCCGTGGACTCGATGCACTCCTCCTACGAGCCGATCTCCGGCGGCGTGTTGATCTTCAACATGCTTCTCGGTGAAATCGCGCCGGGCGGCGTCGGTTCCGGCCTGTACGGCATGCTCGTCATCGCGATCATGAGCGTGTTCATCAGCGGGCTCATGGTGGGCCGCACGCCCGTCTACATGGGCAAACGCATTGGCCCGACCGAGGTCAAGCTTCTGAGCCTGTACATCCTCGTCGTGCCCGTGCTCGTGCTCGTGGGCTCGGCGGTCGCCATCGCCCTGCCGTCGACGGCCGCGTCGCTCGCCAACGGCGGCCCCCACGGCTTCAGCGAGGTGCTGTACGCGTTCACGTCGGCGTCCAACAACAACGGCTCTGCCTTCGCGGGCCTCAACGCGAACACGCCGTTCTTCAACGTGGCGCTCGGCCTCGCCATGCTGCTTGGCCGCTTCCTGCCGATGCTGTTCGTGGTGGCGCTCGCGGGCAAGCTCGCCGCCAAGGAGGTTGTCGCAACCAACCGCGGCACCCTGCGCACTCACACACCTCTCTTTGCAGGCGTCATGGCCGGCATCGCGCTCATCGTGACCGGCCTGTCCTTCCTTCCGACGCTCGCTCTTGGACCACTTGCTGAAGGACTCATGAAATGACTCAGGTACAGGTGACCGACCGCGTTTCTTCGCAGCCTCACGAGGAGAAGACCGCGAATTCCGGATCAGGCTTCACGCCGCGCTCTCTTGCCAAGGCGCTCCCGCAGGCGCTGCGCAAGTTGAACCCCGCGCACATGGTGCGCACGCCCGTCATGTTTATCGTCGAGATGGGCGCGCTCATCACGATCATCGTGGGCTTTTTCAAGCCGAGCGTGTTCGTGTTCTCGCTCGCGATCTGGCTGTTCCTCACGGTCGTGTTCGCGAACCTCGCCGAGGCTGTGGCCGAGGGGCGAGGTAAGGCGCAGGCCGATGCGCTCCGTTCCGCGAAGACAGCGGCCGTGGGCCGCGTGCGCCGCGAGGATGGAAGCATCGAGGAGGTGCCCGCTGCGGATCTTCGCCCCGGCGACATCGTCGTGGTGTGTGCCGGCGAGACGATCCCGGGCGATGGCGACGTCGTCAAGGGCGCCGCGACGGTCGATGAGTCTGCGATTACGGGCGAATCCGCTCCCGTGATCCGCGAAAGCGGCGGCGACCGTTCGGCGGTCACGGGCGGCACGCGCGTCCTTTCGGACGAGATCGAGGTGCGCATCACTTCGGAGCCGGGCAACACGTTCGTGGACCGCATGATCGACCTCGTCGAGGGCGCGCAGCGGCAGAAGACCCCGAATGAGATCGCTCTTTCGGCGTTCCTTTCGGTGCTCACGCTCATCTTCTTGTTCGTCGTCGCGACGCTCGTCCCCATGGCCGATTACGCGGGTGCGAAGCAGCCGATCGAGGTTCTCATCGCCCTGCTCGTGTGCCTTATCCCCACGACGATCGGCGCGCTCCTTTCGGCGATCGGTATCGCCGGCATGGATAGGCTCATGCGCCGCAACATCATGGCGACTTCGGGCCGCGCGGTCGAGGCCGCTGGCGACGTGACGACTCTGCTGTTGGACAAGACCGGCACGATCACGGTGGGTGATCGCCAGGCGAGCGCGTTCATTCCCGCCCGGGGCGTGAGCGAGGACGAGATCGCCTACGGCGCGCTACTGTCCTCTCTCGCGGACGAGACCCCCGAGGGTCGTTCGATCGTGGAGTTCGCGACGACGACCATGGGCGTTGGCCCGATTCCCGAAAGCGAATATCGAAACGCTGAGTTCATTCCGTTCAGCGCGGAAACGCGCATGAGTGGCGTGCAGCGCACTCCCGAGCACTGCATCGTCAAGGGCGCGGCTTCCGAGATCCTCAAGTGGGTCACCGCGAAGGGCGGAACCGTCACGGAGGATGTCAACGAAACTGTGCGGGAGATTTCTTCCGACGGTGGCACGGCCCTCGTCGTGGCCGAAGAGAAGGCCGGGGCCCGCCGCGTGCTCGGCAGCCTCCACCTCAAGGACGTCATCAAGGAAGGCATGACGGAGCGCTTCGCGCACCTTCGCAAGATGGGCATTCGCACCGTCATGATTACGGGCGACAACGAGCTGACGGCGCGTGCAATCGCGAAAGAAGCCGGTGTCGACGACTATCTCGCGGGTGCAAAGCCCGAGGATAAGCTCGCGCTGATCCGCAGTGAGCAGCGCGGCGGCAACATGGTCGCGATGACCGGTGACGGCACGAATGACGCTCCGGCGCTTGCACAGGCCGACGTCGGCGTGGCCATGAATACGGGCACGCAGGCCGCGAAGGAAGCGAGCAACATGGTCGATCTCGATTCGGATCCGACCAAGCTCATCGAGATTGTCGAGATCGGCAAGCAGCTTCTCATCACGCGCGGCGCTCTCACGACGTTCTCGATCGCGAACGACGTCGCGAAGTATTTCGCGATCGTTCCCGCGATGTTCGTGAGCGTGTTCCCCGGCCTCGATCTGCTCAACGTCATGCGCCTGAGTTCACCCGAGTCGGCGATTCTTTCGGCCGTGATCTTCAACGCGCTCATCATCGTTGCGCTCATTCCTCTCGCACTCAAGGGCGTGAAGTATCGGCCGGGTTCTGCAAACCAGCTCCTCGGCCGCAACCTGCTCATTTATGGCCTTGGCGGATTCATCGTTCCGTTCATCGGGATCAAGCTCATCGACCTTGTCGTGAGCATCATTCCCGGGCTCTAATCATGAGGGCCGAGCCGCGAGGGCAACGCTTTGAGTGACCTCTCCGGCTCGGCCCCACCACCCCTGTCGTTTTTCTCTCGATTGGAAAACTCATGAACTCGACAATCTCGGGCATCGTCTCCGCCGTGTGGCGCTCCACGCGCGTCCTTCTTGCCCTTCTCGTTGTGCTTGGCCTGTTTTATCCGGCGGCCGTGTGGGTCGCGGGCCGGGCGTTCGCTCACAATGCCGACGGTTCCATGATGAGCCTCGATGGCCGCACCGTCGGGTCGTCCCTGATCGCTCAGGACACGTCGAAGGACCCCGCTCTGTTCCACCCCCGGATGTCGGCGGGCAACTACGACGGTTTGGCTTCGGGCGGCTCGAACCTGAGCCCCGTCGGTGAGGAGATCACCGCGCAGGTCGCTGAGCAGCGTGCCCTTATCGCCCGCGAGAACGGCGTGGATGAGGCCGTTGTCCCCGCGGATGCGGTGACCGCGAGTAGTTCCGGTCTCGACCCGCACATCAGCCCGGAGTATGCTCGCATCCAGATCGAACGAGTGGCGAAGAACTCGGGGCTTTCGCGGTCGGCTGTTGCACAGCTCGTCAAGAAGCACACCCAGGGGCGAACCCTCGGCTTTGCAGGTGAAGAGGTCGTCAACGTCAATGACCTGAACCTCGACCTGCTTGCGGCGAAGGACTGACATGAACACGGTGCGCGGTGTACTCAAGGTGTATCTGGGGGCTGCCCCCGGCGTAGGTAAGACCTGCGCGATGCTCGAGGAGGCCCATGACCGCCTGAAGGGCGGGGAGGACGTCGTCGTGGGCGTCGTTGAAACCCACGGGCGTTCGGGGACCGCCTCAAGGCTTGAGGGGCTGCCGGTGATTCCGCCTCGGCGAGTGAGCTATCGCGGTTCGACGTATGACGAGCTTGATGTTCCGGCGATTATCGAGCGTAAGCCCGACGTCGTTCTCGTGGACGAGCTCGCTCATACCGTGCACGGTGAGGATACGACGGCGAAGCGCTGGCAGGATGTTCACCGTTTGCTCGATGCGGGCATCAATGTCATCTCGACCGTGAACATTCAGCACCTTGAGTCCCTCAACGACGTGGTCACGAACATTACGGGCCACGTACAAAACGAGACGATTCCCGATCCGGTCCTGCGCGAAGCGGAAGAGGTCGAGCTGATCGACTTGAGCCCCGATGCGCTGCGCGTGCGGTTGCGGCAAGGGCAGGTGTATGGACCCGCGACCGTGGATGCGGCGCTCAGCAAGTTCTTCCGCAAGGGGAACCTCACGGCGCTTCGCGAGCTCGCGCTTTTGTGGCTTGCCGATCAGGTCGACGATGGTCTCGAGAAGTACCGCAGCGAGGAAGGCATCAAGGAGCCGTGGGCGGCGCGCGAGAGGATCCTCGTGGCCGTGGGCGGCGGCCCGAAGACTGCCGCGCTCATTCGCCGTGGCCGCCGCATCGCCGGGCGCATCGCTGGACGCGAGCTCCTCGTCGTTCACGTCCTCGCGGCGGATGGCCCGCCGCGCATGTCGCCCGAGCAGATGAGCGAGGCGCGCTCCCTCACCGAGTCTCTCGGCGGCTCGTGGCACGTGCTCTCGGGCGATGATGTCCCGCGTACGCTCCTCGATTTCGCCACGACCGTGAATGCGAGCCAACTCGTCGTGGGCGCGTCGCGTCAGGGCTTCGCGCAGCGGCTGCTCATGCGGTCCACGAGCGCCGCGATTATCGACGGTGCCGGCGACATCGACGTGCACATCGTCGCCGTGGACCCGCCCGCCACGCACTGGTCGGCTCCCGCGCCGCCCACGAGCCTCTCCCCCGCGCGACTCGCGACGGGCTGGGTACTAGCGACCATTCTCACGATCGTCGTCACCCTCGCGAACCTCGCGCTCGGCAATCCCACGGCGCACCTGTCCACGGCGATTATGAGCTTCGTGCTCGCGTCCGTCGTCGTCGCCCTCGTGGGTGGCCTGTGGCCGGCCCTCGCGACCGCCATCGGCGGCGCGCTTTTGCTCAACTGGTTTTTCACCGCGCCCACGCACACGCTGTCCATCACTGAACCGAAGAACATCTTCCTGCTCATCGTGTTCGTGCTCGTCGCGGTCCTCGTCGCCCAGGTCGTCGACGGTGCTGTGCGCCGCCAGCGCGAGTCCCAGGAGGCACGCCGGCACGCGCAGCTCATGACGGAGCTTGCCCGCTCCGTCATTCGCGACGGGATCGGCATTCAGGAGATCCTCGAGCAGATCGCCACGACGTTCGGCCAGGATGGCGTCGCCCTCGCCACCGTCGAGGGCACGGCGCTCGTGCCCGAGTACGAAGTCGGCATCCCGATCGAATCTGTCACGCTCGCCGACGAGGCCTTTTCACTCGATGACCAGCATGTTCTCGCCCTCGTTGGCCGCCCGCTCACGTCGAGCGAGCAGCAGCTTCTCGAGGCCTATTCGGGCCGGCTCGTGAGCCTCATGACCCAGGCGCAGCTCAACCGGGCCCGCACGCAGGCCCGGCAGCTCGAGGCCGCAAACTCCGTGCGCACGGCGCTTTTGACGGCCGTCTCGCACGACCTGCGCACCCCGCTCGCGACGATCAAAACGGCCGTCTCCGGTCTCCTGCTCGACGATGTTGATCTTCCCCGCGACGCCCAGGTGGAGCTTCTGCGCACGATCGAGTCGTCCTCGGACAGGCTGGATCGGATCGTCGCGGACCTCCTGGACATGTCGCGCATCCACACGAATAAGCTCGAGGTTAAGGCAGTCACCGTCGGACCCGCCGAGCTGGTTGCCCAAACCCTCCACCACATGGACCCCTCCCTCGTGCCGCCTTCGCTCGAGGTGCGCGTTCCGCGCGAACTGCCGGCGATCACGACGGATGCGGCGCTCATGGAGCGCGTGCTCGAGAACCTCATCAGCAACGCCGCCAAACACACCGACTCAGGGGTCACGATCGACGCGACACAGGACGGCGAGCGTATCCTCATTCGCGTGATCGATTACGGACCCGGCCTCACCGAGGAGAGCAAGGCGCGCCTGTTCACGCCCTTCACGCGCTTCGGTGACACGACGAACAGCCACGGGCTTGGCCTCGGCGCCGCGGTCGCACGCGGGCTCGCGGAAGGCGTGGGCGGCACGCTCACCGCCGACGACACTCCAGGAGGTGGGCTCACAATGGTGCTGTCACTGCCGCTCACCATCACCCCTGCCACCGCCGACAGTGCGCCCACCCCCGCACACGAAACCACCGTTGGGAGCGCGTCATGATTCTCATCGTCGAGGACGATCCGGCACTGGCCAGGGCCATGACCGTGAACCTCACGGCCCGCAAATACCAGGTGCTCACGGCCACGACCGGGGAGCAGGCGCTCGTCATGGCCGCCGACAATCCCATCGAAGCCGTCCTCCTCGACCTCGGCCTCCCGCACATGAGCGGCCTCGACGTCATCGACGGAATCCGCGGCTGGTCAGACGTCCCGATCATCGTCGTGACCGCCCGCCACGAAACCCACACGAAGATCGAAGCGCTCGATCGCGGCGCCGACGATTACGTGACCAAACCCTTCGCGCTCGGGGAGCTCCTTGCGCGTTTGCGCGCTAACCTCCGGCGGCGAACGTCGGGCTCCCCCTCCCCCGTCGTCACCACCACCGACGGGCGCCTCACGATCGACCTCGCCGCAAAAACCGCGACCGTGAACGGCACGCCCGCGCGCCTAACCCCGCACGAGTGGGGCATCGTGAGCTACCTCGTGAGCCACCCCAATCAGCTCGTGCGCAAGGACGAGCTGCTCGAGAACGTGTGGGGCCCCGAATACACGAACGAGGCCGGCTACGTGCGCGTCTACATGTCGCAGATCCGCCAGAAACTCGAGGAGGATTCCTCCGCCCCGCGCTACTTCCTCACCGAGCCGGGCCTCGGCCACCGCTTCGTGCTTGGGAGCTAGCGTCAGCGCGGCAGGTAGGCGCTGCGCTGCCTCGTCCAGGTAACGAGGAGGCGTTCGCGAGCTCGGGTCGCGCCCACATACAGCAGGGAGCGCTCGCGCAGCATCGCCTCGTTGTGTCCGTCGGTATCAAAGTGGTAGCCGCGCACGGCGTACGGCACGTGCTGGTCGTCGATGCCGAAGAGGATCACGCGTTCAAATTCGGTGCCTTTGGAGCGGTGGAGGGTCATGACGGCGGGCGCGCCGTTGAGGTAGCCACCGCGATCGATATTTTGCACGCGCAAACCGCGTTCCTCGAGCGCGCGCACGAGGTTATCGCGCTGCGTTTTTGTACGAGTGAGAATGCCGATGCGGGGACTTGCGTGCTCCTCCTCGCCCATGTCTTCGAGCCAGGCCCGAAGAACGCGCGCGACATGGTCGAACTCCTCGCTCAGCGTTTCGGCCCCGAAAAATTCAGGAGCTGGGCCGCGCATGAGGGACCGGTAGGTCCCGTGCCGCGTTGTGAGCTCGTCGCTTCCCGCGTCGTCACTGTCGAGGGCACCCGAGTAGTCGCCGCCATCGAGGATCGAGAGGGCGAGCTTCAGATTTTGCGCGGTGGTGCGGTAGTTGAGTCTGAGGCGGCGAGAGCGCCCACGAATGTTGATCCCATAGTGGCTCGGGCGCACAGCGGTCGAGTCAGAAAGTGAAAAATTTGGCCGCTCACCGAGCCGAAGGAGCCGTCGGGCCCGCACCCTTCGAGAGCGCACCCAGAACGATGGGGTCGGGTGCGCCTTGCACGAGCTCCTAGAGGGAGCACTTTGCCCCCCTCGTTGTGCGCGGTTTTCTTAGCCTTCTCCCCCGCCTTCAGCACGTTTGACGCTGCGTACGTGGCGCGCCTCGCCCCAATGAGCGAATTACCCGCGCGAAGCCGCAGACCAAACCACGGCGCCTTGAGGCCGCTCGACATCGAATCGAGCCACAGCGACACCTCCGCGAGCTCAACCGCCGTGGGGTTGAGGTCCACGCCGTACACGTTGTGCAGGGCAATGTAGGCCTTGACCTTCTGAAGCTCCTGCGGGTACTCCTCCGGGTCGATCCGCTCGCCGAGCTCCGCCTGGCGTCGCTGCAAGTACTCCTCCGCGAGCTGGCGCACCGCCTCGATCGCGAACGCGCCCGAGCCAAGCGCGGGCTCGCACAAACGAGCGGATTGGATACAAGGAAGCGCATCAACGGCAGTCTGCCGATTCCTAGAAATACGGCGAGAGCCGCGTGGTTTCGGGGCAAAGGCGCTCGTCAGAACTGTTGAGACAGGCTGGACAGGCCGTACTCCTGATTCTTCAGCGTTGAGCAATCCGTCGGCAAGGCGATACTTGCACCAACAGAGCCGGTGCCAACGGGTGCGGGTGCGCCGCCAAAAAGTGCTCGCCGCGCTAAACGGTTCCCAGCGCGCCAACCAGACCGAGACGATGCTGTTGAGCCTGTGTGATTGCCTGGGCGACACGAGCAGGCTTGACGGGCTTGGGGTGCTCCTCTCCACGACGGACTGAAGACACTAGTCATTGCAGTCTTCTTCCTTATCGATGAGCGCGGCGAAGTCTTTGTTACTGATGACTTGGAGACGGAGTGCTGTCGCTTTGGCTCGAACCGCATTGTCTCCCGTTACGACAACCCACTCTTGAGGGTTGAGGTACTGAGACTCCTGAGCAATTGCATTCAAGGCACTAGCAATCACTACTGGATCTGCGCCGCCACGGTTCGCGTATAGGTCAACCAGCTTCGTGTCGTGGCTATCCACGGAGGCCATCACCCTGATGAGTTCTCGGAGTACTCCTGGCGTGATCTCGTATTCGAGTTCTCTCAGCGATGCGATGTCTGGGAACTGCTCGGCTTCGACCAACACGTCTGCCGGAATCCTCGCGTTCTGCTGAAAGAACTCGCTGGCGCGGCGTTGCTTCTTTAGCTGCGTGAGCGTATTCGTGTCTACGAGGTATGTCGTGCTGATTCCTATCAATTGACTACCCTTCTCAGGTCTTCAATCTGGCTGGGCTTGAGATGATTCAAACACACTGCTCTACAGAAGTCCTTTTGGGTTATCCCTCCGGCGTCCAGCACGTCGAGCATGCGGCGTGATAGCTCCGCGCCAGCGTACTTTCGTATGGCGTTCTCCGCGTGGATCTTCTTCATTCCTTTGGGCTTGTTTCTTGTATTGAACTCCTCACGAAGCTCAGCCAGGAGTGTGCGCGCGGAGTCGAGACCGATCTGCCCCAACCGCATTGCACGAACGGTCACAGCACTCGGAGTAACTTTGAACTCTCCGGCGGCTGTTTTCACATCGTCGAGCGTTGACGGAGCGATCTCGTTCATACGCCAAGTCGGCATGAGGATGGAACCGGCAATGTCGTACTCACGCCCGAAGTCTGTGCCAGTGCTTTGCCCGTCCCACGTCACGGGTTTGAAAATTTTGCGTGCGACGAGCACCGCCATGAGAGTGAGAGTGAAGATTGTTCTACCAACCGGCTCCTGCTGGTCTCCATGATCTCCCCCGGCAAGGAAAATGTAGGGAACCTTCTTGTCGCGTATGGTCATTCCGCTGAAGTTCACGCCGTTGAGGCGTTGCGGCATGTAGTTCTGCACGCTGCGTGAAACAAGAATTTGCCTGGCTTCTAGTCGCTCAATCAGCAAATCGAGCGCCTTGGTCTTGTTGGCACACTGCCTCATGTCATCTTGACCAAGCTCGATGGCGTCCATGAGTTTGGCGGCGTCTTCTTCTGTAGATTTGCCTACTCTGCTTAGTAATCCAACGATCGTGTTGGTTGGAAGAGAATTGTCGTGATGCTTGAGTAGTTCTTGTTTTCGGATCAGATCTTTAACGATTAGTTCAACTTCCCGGAGTTCGACTGTTGCCCTGGTTCCGATTTGGAATGTGTCTTTGCTGATTCCGTCGAGAAGCTTCTGCGTTTTTGCCTCGACCTGTGCTTTCACGAGTTTAAGGGGAGAGAAGAAGAGCGGGTATGGGATGTCGCCGTGTTTTGCGAGCTTCACGAGGTCGGCGAATTTGATAGAACCGGATTCGAGCGCACTCTGATACCCCGCATAGAGGCCAGCTACCGAGTTATCCAGCAGTGTGCTGAACACCGCTTTATCGATCTGGATACTCTCACCGTTGAGCATCACGTTAATCGACATAGAACAGACTCCGTTCCGCTAGACCCTGGGAACCAAACTGAGCGCCAGAACCTTTGGAATTAGCCCAGGGATCGCACGATGATCGCGTACTGACGGGCCTGCTGTGGGTCGCATCATCGACTTGATAGTCCTTCGCTTTAGAGCGTGTATGTAACACGACGATCCACGCAAGATGAAGGAGTATCAGGTGCGCACACTCAAGCTCGAAACCCAAGTGACAGTCCAGGCCAGGATGAAGGTGGTGTTGTCGAACTTCGTGCTGCAGGACCTCGCAGCCAAGGGAATACTCACCTGGCAGGAAGCGTGGGACACTCACCTCAACACCTGTGCTCGGTACGGCCTGCGTGCCGATACTGACACTTGGCTTACTGGTCGAGTCGACCCCGATGCCGACCGTTCGCTTGGGTCGCGACTGCCCCGGCGAATCCAGTGCGAGAGTTGCGGGCGCTGTTACGGGCACAAGACCTGGCACTCCAGCACACCCAATCGTGCAGACGTGTGGGAGTGCCCGACAAACTATGCCAAACGGGGAACCTGCAAAACCCCACACATCTACCAGACGGTGTTGCTGGGCACCCTCGCCAAGACGTTCCAAACCCTTATCAATCGAGACGACCAAGTCCGACATACGGTCACTGCGCTCGTAGCCGCTCGCGCCGGACAGCCTGTCGAGGAGATTGGGGCGGCGGTACACGATGTGATGTTGGATGCTCATCCTGCTCTCCACCTTCCTGATTTCCTGTGCGTATTCGAAGGAGCCTGCGTACTTACTTATCACCGTGTTGGGTTCGTCTTCGTCACCGGAGACGTGGTGACGCTTGACTTACCCGCCGGGTGGACACCAACTAGCTGCTAACCGACTTTGCTGCTCACCGGGTTCGCCAGGGTTTTCAGGTCTTCCCAGGAGTCAGCCTTCTTGATGTCATCCTCGTAGGCAACCAGATACCCCCAGTCCTGATCGTCGAACCCATCCTCAGTGGTCAGACGGCGAACCAAGGTTTCTGCTGCCTTGCGCTTCGCCTGCACGGTTGCGTCTTCCCTGCCGTGCGTGTCCTTGCCCTCGATGATCCAGAGAACCCCCGTGTCATCGAAAGCCACGAAGTCTGGGAAGTAACGATCCTTCGAGGTGTAGTACAGATAAGCGTCATCGCTGCGGTGGAGCCTGTGCCACCAAACAATGTGCGGGTCACGGTTCAACAGGCGCGCCAACTCGTACTCGCCAGAAAACGAGTCGAAGGACTCTGCTTCGAAGAGCGACTTTGTCCAACCACCGTAGAACCTGCCACGAACAAAGGCGCGACCATCATCGATCTGGTCGTAGATCTTCTCACCCAGCGGTAACGAGAACTCATCCCCAGGTAGAGGTTTCGGGTGAAGCGTCGCTACCTCTTGGGTGCCGCGCAGCACCTCCACCGCGTGGGCTTCGACCACTTTGAACAGTTCGGTGCGCGCCGAGTCCAACGCTTTCACGCTCCAGGTATCAAACGGAACACTGCCCATGAACTTGGGAACGAGCTGTTTCTCGGCGTAGCGCGCGTTGGGCTCGGTTTTGGGCACAAGGTGCATGTTGATGACGAGCTTGACGAGCGCCTTTCGTGCTTCTTCTTCGCTCACGTGGATGGAGTCAACCTCGGCACTCTCAGCGTCGCGCCCGCTCAGCCCCTTCCCGAGCGCCGCGATGATTTCTTTGCGGTGAAGCACGTCGGCGGTTGAGGTGACTCGTTTCGCGGCGGTCTCAAGCGCGCGGTCGTCAATCTCGAAGAGCTGCATCTTCGGCTGGTTGACCTGCACCCGAGTGACCGGGAAGGTGTATGTGACATCGGCGAGTTTTTTCGTTCGCGCAATGGTCACGAACTCGATGTCATCGCCACCAAAGTCCGTGTCATCGATAGCGCGAACTCCAACCGTTGAACTCGGCAGCGTACCGCCCTGGCTGGCAACTGCACCTTCGTTGAAACCGTTGCCCGACCACCCGACCGGTGCCCCTTCACCACCGACGCCAACGGTCGGTGCTCCAGGTACCACCCCTGGTTGAATACCAGAGCCACCAGCAACTCCGGGCGTTCCCGTGCCACCAACACCTGTGACTTCGTTTTGAGCGGCGTGTTTGATGGCTTCTTCGACCTGGGCTTTGTCTGCGCTCGATGCTGCATCTTCGAGGCCGAACTGGCGCAGCACGTCCTCTGCCTCCAAGAGTTCCTTGAAGGACTGGTGCGAAATGATGTCGAGTTGGTCGATCTGCCACACGCCCGTGTACTTCCCGAACGGCAAACGCAGGCCACGCCCCATGGTCTGCTGGGTAAGCACTTCGGAGGCCATCGCCCGTAGTGTCACAACGACCGCGATGTTTTTGACATCCCAGCCCTCCTTGAGTTTGTTGACACTGACTACTGCCAGTACAGGCGATTCGGGCCGATCCAATTCGTCGAGGCGACGCTGGGTCAACTCATCTTCGTGCTTGGAGTCCACTTGCAGCACGGCATCATCCCGGCCGAGGTACTCCGGGGTGCGCAGCAACTCGGCAACCTGGGTGGCGTGCTCAACATCGGAGCAGACCACGAAGGCCACCGCGTTCACATGATCGCGGTTCTGGGAAGCCGCGTACGAGTCGTAGTAGGCCTGCTTGAGCGCACGGAGCTGCAGCGCGTCCCGCAACTGCTGCTCCTCAGAGACTTCATCGGTCCCATATCCAGTCTTGCGGAACGCCAACACCGGGGCCTTCACATACTTGTCCTGGATGGCGCGGTAGAGCGGATACTCGAAGATCACGTGATCGGTCTTTTTATTCACCGATGCGGTCAGCCCGATCGCGGCGGCCGGGTCGAGTTCCTTCAGCGCAGCATTAAACGCAGTGGCACTAGCGCCGTAGAGGTGGGACTCGTCGGCGATCACCACCAGATCATCAAGACCCTTGAGGTAGTCGAAGAGCACGCCGGCGTTCTCATCGAACCGGCGCGGCTTACGGCGCATCGCATCCTGCGTAGCCCCGTGGGTGTCACCCTCGGCGTCCTTCGGCGCGATCAACTGTTGGATGTTGAAGATGAACGCGAGCATCGGGATTTCCCGACCGAACGCGAGTTGGACGGAGCCGTTTTGCCGGGCGATCCACGCCGAATAATCCTGCGGGGTCACCACCTCGGGTGGCACAGCGGAGCCGGTGATATACCGGGGCTCCCCGGGCGTGAAGTTCTGCACCGTCTTGGATTGTACTGTTTTGCCTGGGGTGACGATGACGACGTTGCCGACTCCTTGGCGGCGCAGGTATTCCACAAATGCGGCCATCAGATAAGTCTTGCCCACACCGGTAGCGAGGTTGAGCACCTGCATCTCAGCCGGGTCATAGTCGCCATCGAGAGTGAAGACCAGCTGGCGCAGTGCTTCCTTGTTCGGTGCACGCAGGTCGAACTCGGAACTAATCGACTCCAGCATGTCCGAATCAAAACTGACGTTTAGCTTGGCAGCCACTACTGGTCACCACCTTTGCTGTAACGGAACACATCATCGGGCAGGGCAACCACCCGCGACCCCTTCACCAGCTTGCGTAGATGCTGGCGCACACCGTCCATCACAGTGGTGGCCGCGAGCACGATCGTCTCCCCGGGCTGAATCTGGGAGGCAAGCCAGTCAACGATCTCGACCGTGGCGACCCCTTCGACCACCTTGAGTAGGGCGTTGCCACGGCGGGCGTCGAACACGTAGTCATCATCCGGTTGCAGCAGCGTGAACCCGAGGTTGGCGGCCACAGACCGGATCAGAGTTTCGCCGGTTGCTGCTGCTGTGAGCATCACGCGATCCAATTCCGGGTCGTAGTCGAAGCATGCGGGTGAGAGGTGCGCGACCTGGAAGCCGCCGCCACCACGCCAGTTGACCACTTCCTTCGTGCGTCTGGTCTTCGAGGCAGCCTTCAGTGACTTCACCTCGACGCTCTTCTTTAGTTCCGGGTCGTCTTTGATCAGCTTGTTGAGTACGCTCGCGAATTTCGCGGCGTCCTCCGGCGAGACACCATCAGGAAGTCCGTCTTCCGTCGCGTCGATCCGTTCGCCCTTCGTCCGGGTTATCCCTCCCGGGTCTTGATCGTTGAGCACCTTCTCCAGACGCGGGCGTGTGAATGTGGTGAACGTCGACTCCAGCAACTCGCACGTCACCCAGCGCCGACCCATCTTCTGCGCCACCGCAGCCGTCGTCCCCGACCCAGCAAACACATCCAACACGATGTCGCCAGGGTTCGAGCCGATGTGAATGATGCGTTCGAGGAGACGCTCCGGCTTTGGCGTAGAGAAGGCGTTCAACCCAGGAAATAGTGAGGTAATCTCCTTTTTCGCCCCTCGGTTGTGCCCCACTTCTTCCTTTATCCACCACGTCTGTGCAGCACGATCTGAGGCGATTTCGTCAAGGTACTTCTTCATTTTCAGGTTCCCAGCCCCACCACGGGTGAAATACAAGCGCGGAAGTGGGCGACCTGCATAAATGTCCGATGATTCACGAAGTGGCTCATCGAGGACAAGGTCGAGCACGTCTTCACGTAAACGGGACATAGGAATTCCCGTCGCCCGTTCTCGATTGATGAGGTTAGGGCTAACTGCCTTGTACGAAGCAGTCTCTGATAGAAACTCGAGTACTGACTTCTGGGCATTGCTCCATACGCGCCCCCGAGCGGGATAGACCAGTTCACCCGTCACGGGATTCTGAATTCCATAAACACCCGGGTGTTGAAAAGCGCCACGATCTGCTCCGGGAGCTGCTGGGTCGCCAGAAATCCAAGCGCGCGGATCACCATCAGATGACCCATAGAGAGCATCTCTACTGGCCAACCGCGGCAACCGATTCGCTGAAAACTCGCTACTTTTTTTGTAGACAAGGATCACGTCTTGGTCTACTGAAAGCCCATCGCCATCAGAACGAGGTGAATCGGCCTTTTGCCACACGACTTCAGCAACGAATGATCCACCGCCGAAGACTTCATCCAGTAACAACCGCATACGGTGGTTCTCCGCGTAGTCGAGGTGCACCCAGATGGAGCCGTCGTCCGAAAGCAGCTTTTTCATGTGCAGGAGCCGGTCGCGCATCATGGTCAGCCAGATGGAGTGCTCCAGGTTGTCTTCGTAGCTCGCGAATGTTTGCGCGGTGTTAAACGGCGGATCAATGTAGATCAGCTTCACCTGACCCACGTATTTCTCGGCCAGCTCGGGAACGCGGGTAAGGGCCTCCACGACGTCGCCGGATTCGCCGCGGATGAGCAGGTTATCGTCCTGGGGTTCCAGATCGGCTCGCTTGGAGTAGGCGAACTCGTCAGACTTCGGTGTCTGGGTGCCTTGCACATAGTCGTCCAACACGAGGGTGTGGGTTTCGCAGTAGCGCGGATCAGACGGGTCAACCCACGTGTAGCCGTACTTGCCGGTCTCGGTGGGGATGAGGGCTTTGTCCTTGTTGTACCAGGTGAGTTGGAGTCGCTGTTTCGTCATCTACTTGGTCTCCCTCGTCACATGGCTTGATTGAAAAATGCGGCAAGCGTCGGTCCCTCCGCGGAGCTTTCCCCGCCGACGCATTGCGCTCTATCCGTCTCAATACAATCGCGCACACGCACGAGCGACCCCGGCGGAGTCATCGCGGCGACACCGCTCACATTAGGCGTGACGTCAATCGGGGGCGCGCTCACGGGGGTCCTTCCTCGAGGGGGTGCGAAGGGGCGAAACCATTGTGGCATGGGGCAGAGCTTTTGATGGTCTCGGGCATACTGGACCCCGACGCCACCGCCACGAAGGAGCATCCCATGGCACCTCGCTGGCCCGTCCCGCCTGCGCGCGAGCGCGGCGAGGTTTTGCTTGCGAGCGGTCCGAGCGACGTTTTCCATTGCATTTACAGCTTTCCCTCCGCGATTGCCGCGGTTCTCTTCGGAGGGTTTGCCACGTGTCTCGTTCTCGATCCTGGGAAAGCCACGCAAGCGGAGCTCGTCATCGGGACGATCCTTCTGGCGGGCCTTGGCTTCCTATTTTTCGCGGGGTTCGTGTGGTGCAGGCGCTTTGGAGTGTGGGCTACGCAGCGCGGTGTGCTCGTGCGCTACATTCCGGGCCGAACGAAATTCCTCCCGTGGGCTGCGATCGCCGCTTTCGAACCCGGCATGCACGATGGAGTGGAGTTGCGATCTCTCACGGCACGCATGGTCGATGGCACGAGCCTCATGGTGCCCATTTTCTATCGAACGGACGGGCAACGAGACTTTCTCTCCTCGACAGTCACGCCCGACGGCGCCCGCTACGTGGGCTCCGACGTGAACCCCGCGGTCGTGCTGCCCCAACTGCTTGACCTGCATCGCCAGGGGCGGCTCGGGGTGTGACCCGAGTCCGCACTTCGATTTGCTTCTGCGACAGCGTCACGCCTGCACCGGTCGCCTGCCATACTTGAGTCTGATCCCCCGCCACGAAGGAGCGCGCCCATGGCATCACGCTGGCCCATCCCACCTGCCAAGGAGCGCGGCGACGTTCTCCTTTCGTCCGGCCCCGGCGCTTTCTACCGTTGGCTCTACGGCGGAATGTGCGCGTTTTTCGCCGTGCTTATCGCAGTGGCACTCGTGATGACCAACCTCTTCCCCCACGACTCCCCTGGTACGGAGCGCGCCGTGCAAGCAGTCGTCTTTGGCGGCCTCATCCTGTTTCTCATGTTCGGATTCCTGCTTTTCACCACGCAGGGGGTTTGGGCCACGCGAGAAGGCATTCTCCTGCGGAACTTGCCGGGCACGGGAAAGTTCCTCCCCTGGAGCGAGATCAACTCTTTGGAGCCGGGTCAGCGCATCGGCACGAGGCTTCGCACCCTCATCGCGCACACGTCCGACGGTAAGAGCCTCAAAATCCCCGTTTACGACAAATGGGGAACGTCGAGGGTGAGGTTCCGCGCGAAGCTCACACCTGAAGGCGCCCGCCTCGTTGGCCCCGACAACAACCCCGCGGTTGTCCTCCCCCAGTTGCTTGAGCTGCACCGGCAGAACCGGCTCAATGATTCGCTATAACCAGCGGGGACTCCGCAACGAGAGAGCCCTCCCCCGCGCCACCTCGTGGCGACGCGAAGGAGGGCTCGATGCGAATCGACTTCGAAGCGGCTCGGTGAGGGCTAGCCCCAGATCTCGGCGACGGCCGCGATGAGCTCGGGGCTTGCCTGCTCGTAGTCGAATGTGCGCGGCAAGTGGCCCGACGGTGCCTTGCCAAACGCCGAAATCTCACGCATAAGCGACTCGGGGCGCTTCGCGGCAACACCGGCAATGGCTTGCTTGAGCGTGAAGCCGATCTCGGCGTCGTTCACGAGGGCACGCAGGCGCGCGTAGCGAACCTCGCGGCCCTTCTCGGTGTCGTCGAGAACGGTGCTGAAACCGGCGCTCGTGAGCGTCGCTTCTTTGCCGACCTTGAGGCCCGTGACGGTGATCGTCGAGGCATGCGGCGCGGGGCGATCGGCCGGACTGAGCTTGCGAACGCGCAGCTCATCGGCGAGTTTCTCGGCGCCGGGAGCGAAGGAAGCGTCGGACCCGCTCGCCTTAAGATCCCCGAACCCAGCCGGGTCATGCCCAAGCAACCGAATGCGCCACTCGCGCCGCTCGAGCGCCTCGCGCGCCGCCTCGGGAGTGTCGGCGGGGATGGTGAGGGTGAGGGTGTTGTCCGACGCCTGCACGGCCACGCGCACGTGGCTCCATACGAGGTCGTCGCCCGCCTTCCACTCCTCGTGGAGCGTGAACTCACCGTCGCCACCCGCGGCGACGACGAGCTCGAGCACCTCGGGATTGTCCTCGATGTTGTCGGGGATAGCGTCGGCGGGCGTGAGCGGAAGGATGCCGCCGGCGCGCACGAGCACGGGAATCGAGCCGAGCGAGCGGAACATCTCTTGCGTGAACGCACCCGAATCGGGGGTGCCGTAGCGCTGCTCGGTGAACAGATCGAACCACATGCCGCCCGGAAGGATCGGCTCAACGCTCCCGCGACCCACATCCTTCGCGGCGGGGCGCGTAATCGGGGCCACGAGAAGCTCGGAACCGAACAGGTACCCCTGGTCGTTGCGATACGCGGGGTATTGCGGCGCCTCGAAATACACGGGCTCCACGATCGAACGACCCTCGTGGTGGGCACGGTAATTCATCGAGTGCAGATACGGCACGAGGCGGTGCCGAAGGCGCAGATGCGCCGCCTGGATATCGCCGTGCGGGGCCGGGAAGTTCCATGGCTCCTTTACCGCGAACGGTGAATTCGAGGAATGCAGGCGGTTGATCGGCGAGAACACGCCGAACTGCACCCAGCGGGTCGCGAGCTCGTTATCGCGAAAACCTTCCATGTGCCCGCCGATGTCGTGGCTCCACCAGCCGTAGCCGATGTTCGCCGCAGCCGCCGTGAAGCCAGGCTGGAACGCGAGCGACTCCCACGTCACGATCGCATCGCCCGAAAAACCCACGGGGTAACGGTGGGATCCGGGGCCTGCGAAACGCGAGAACGTGAGCGGGCGCTCGATCGAGCGCTCGCTGCGCGTGAAGTGTTCGTGATTGAGCACCCACAGCGGGTCCACGCCCTCGACGCTCGAATACGGGCCCGACTGCCAGTCGATCCACCAAAAATCCGTGCCCTCATCCTCGAGGCGCTTGTGCAGCACATCGAAATAGGCGTCCATGAACTCGTCGTTGTTCACGTCGAACGGGATCGCGGTGCCATCGGCGGGCTTACCGAGAGCCTCGCACATCGCCTCGTACGCTTCCTCGAAAGCGCGCACACCATCAGCGGGGTGCACGTTGAGCGTCACGCGCAACCCGCGCTTATGAAGCTCCTCGAGAAACCGCTCCGGGTCCGGGAAAAGGTCACGATTCCACGTGTACCCCGTCCAGCCCGAACCGTACTTCGGATCAACGTCCGTGAGGTGCCAATCCATGTCGATCACCGAAACCGAGAAAGGAATATCCTCCGCGCGGAACGCGTCCATGAGCTCGAGGTAGCTCTCCTCGGTGTACCGGTGATAGCGCGACCACCAATTGCCGAGCGCAAACTTCGGAACAATCGGCTGAGGGCCACTAATCGCGAAATAATCCTTCACTGCGGCCACGTGGTCACGACCCGCAGCGAACACGAAGAGATCGATGCTGCCTTCCTCGGCAGCGCGGGCGCGCAGGCGACCGTCGGAATCAAACACCATCGACGTCGAATCGTCGATCTCCGCATACCCCACCGCCGAGTTCACGCCCGGCTCGAGCGGAATCTTGCCGTTGGCCACATCGAGGGTGCGGGCCGCGCCACCGAGGTTCCCATCGAGCGCACGCTGCGTCTCACCATTCAGGGCAAGCTGGCGATCCGCCGGGAGCGACAGATCCTGCCCGTAGCGCCACACCGAGTGATACGCCGAAACACCGCCCTTGACCTCGACCTTCAGGCCATTCGCCGTGAACGGGCCGCGATCGTATTCAAGGTAGAAATTCTCCGTCTCGACAGTGAGGCGGCCCTGGTATTCACCGATCGTGTACTCGGAAGGATCAAGCACCACGTCGCGATTGATCGCGAAGGTCGACGGGCGGTCCTCGAAAGCGCCGCTCGGCGAATACTCGAGGCGCACCACGCGCGGCGTGACCGGCGTGATCCTAAAGTGCTCGCCGACGAGTTCAGCGGGAAGGGCAATATCAGGCATGAAGTCTCCTCATCTCGCGCGAGCCCCGCATGGACTCACCCTCTCAGCCTACGTGCGGGATCTGGGCCGATGCCGTGCGAGTTTATGAAAAAACCAGAGCGTGCAGCCCCTAAGAGGGGGCCGCAGCCCTCGAATTTTCATCGAGGGTGACGCAAGGAGTGTGCCACCGGCGCTTCTGCTTAGCTCTCGAGGGGCCTCGCGTCGAGGTCGAACGCCATGATCGCGGCAATCGCTAACGCATGCTCCTGATCGGACTGAAGGAAACCAATAGTGCGGCCAAGGAGCGAGGAAGGAATCGTGACCGTGTTGTCGAGAGAGGCGGCACAACGGTGGTCGAGCCCGTTACGCTCGCCGAGCTCGACTTCGCTCGAGAGGCCTTTGACCGTCGAGGTGATGGGCGCGACCGTCACCTTGGTCATCGCACTTCGAGCGACCTCTCGCGTCAGCACAAGAACCGGTCGGGTCTTGTCGAGCTTCGCAAGGCAGATTTCACGCACGTCAGCCCTCAAATGAGGCGTGGTCTGAGGTCCACTCCACGAGAGAGTCGAGATCGTCCTCTGGACCTCCGGCACTCAAGATTGCGGCATCAGCAAGTGCGGCTTGCCGTCTCTTCTCCCTTTCGAGAGCGAGGCTCACGAGATCGGCTCGACTGCCGGCAGCCCCTGCAGACACGCTCTGGTCAAGGAACTCCACGAGGTCGTCGGGAAGACGCAAGGATATTTGCACCGTCATGCCTTCAGCCTACCAAGGTGAATCCCAATCTGGGATGCACTGTCAAATACGCTGCGACGGCAACAAGACAGGTCCAACAAGCCGGTGAAATGCTGAGTTGGAGCCAAAGTAGTGCCGGGTTTGCGCCGATGCCGTGCCGGGCTGGCGGCATTACCGCGCGAGTTCATGAAAAAACCAGAGCGTGCATCCCCGAAACAGGCGCTGCAGCCCCAGAATTTTCATGAAGAGTGACGCTGCGGCGCCTACATCAAGTTCCGGCGTCCCTTCTCGGCGCTCGTCGCATGGCCTTGCGGGTTGGCCTCGAGGATGAACCGCAGCACGTGGAGCGCCGTGCGCTGAAGCTCGCCGAGGGTGAGGCCAGCGTCGGACCCGAGCGAATCCCGAACCCCCGTGTCGCACTCATTTCCACCGTGCTCCTTGCTGCCGGGCATGAGCACGTCGATGCCGCCACGCACGCGGTAAGCGCTGTCGCGCAGGGCCGGGAAGTGGGGATCCTCGACCATGCGCATCCACCAGTCGGTCATCACGAGGCCGTCGAAGCCGAACTCGCCGCGCAGGATCGTCGTGACGAGGTCGTAGCTGTAGTGGCCCCACACCCCGTTGATCTTGTTGTACGAGGTCATGATGGTTCGCGGTTTCGATTCCTCGACCATGATCTGGAAACCGCGCAAGTAAATCTCGCGCAGAGCGCGCTCGCTCACGCGCGAATCGGAGTAGATGCGGTTGTGCTCCTGGTTGTTCGCCGCGTAGTGCTTCGGGCACGCGGCAACGCCCTTGGACTGCACACCATTCACCACGGCCGCGCCCATAAGGCCCGTGAGCAGCGGATCCTCCGAGAAGTACTCGAAGTTGCGGCCACACAGCGGGTCGCGCTGGATGTTCATGCCGGGGCTCAGCAGGATGTCGGAGCCCTTCGCGAGCATCTCCTCGGCGTGAAGCGCGGCGAGTTCGCGCACGCCCTCGGGGTTCCACGTCGAGGCGAGCGCGGTGCCGCACGGAAGGAGCGTCGCGAACGCGGAAATGCGCAGGCCAGAGGGGCCGTCGGTCGTGATCGCGGGCGCCACGCCACGCGCACGCAGTGACTCGGTCACACCGCCGAGCGCCCCCGCGTTTCCACGCACACCGAGCGGGCTATCCATGGTCGTGTCACCGTAGGCGAGGGCAATGAGATCCTCCGTTCCGACGGTTGCCACGAACTCCTCGAGGCTCACCTTGCCGGCGCGCACGTCGTCAAACGAAGGTTCGCTGCCTGCTTCCGGCTCGGGGAGTGCCTCAGGGAGCCGCTCGAGAATGCGGCGTGCAAGGTCCCGCTGCTCCTCTGGGGCCTTCTCATATCCGACGGTTGCCCCGCCCTCGCCGTCGCGCTTAAGAATCATGCGGTCGAACCCGCAGCCCTTCTGGATCGAGGAGGCCTCTTCAACCTCGCGCACGACGATGAGCTCGCCGATCTCGATTTCGCCCGCGACCTCGGTGCCCTTGACACTTTGACCCACGTGGAAGCGGTAGGTTCCGGGCTCGAGCACGTAGGCGCTGCGGTGGCCGGTCGCGCCGGAGTCGTCGTAGGAGGCGAAGTCGCGAAGGTCAATCTCGAGGCTCACCGTGGCACTTTCGCCTGCCGCAACGCGGCCCGAGCGGGAGAAGGCCGCGAGGCGACGCGCGGGCTGGGAAAGCTTCCCGTCTGGGGCTTCGAGGTAGGTCTGCACGACCGTATCGCCTGCACGTTCGCCCGTGTTTTTCGCCGTGACGTCGATGCGGGCGCGGGTGGCGTCGGAACCGAACTCCCCGAAGCTGAGCGAGAACGACGTGTAGCCGAGGCCCTCGCCGAAATGGAATTGGGCGGCTTCGGGCGCGAAGGTTTCGTAGTAGCGGTAGCCCACGAAGACGTCCTCGACGTAGGTCGTGACGTCGGGGTCACCGAAGTTTGTGGCGGTTGGGGTGTCTTCGTAGCGGCGGGCGACAGAGGCGGTGAGGCGGCCGCCGGGTTCGCGCACGCCCGTGAGAACGTCGGCGAGGGCGTTGCCGGATTCCATGCCGCCGGCCCACGCGATGAGGAGCGCCGAAATGTCGTAGTGCTCGGCCCACGAAAGGTCCATGACGTTGCCGGCGTCGATCACCGCGACCGTGCGCTCAAACGCGGCACTGACCCGTGCGATCAGGGATTCTTCCTGCTCAGTGAGGAAGTACGAGCCGGGCGCGAGCTCCGCGTCGCGGTCCTCCCCCGCCGCGCGGCCGATCACCACAATGGCCACATCGTTGCGCCCAGCCGCGGCGTTGATCTGCTCATCCTCGAGCTCAAGCTCGGGGTAATGGGTGGGCCACTTGCCCCACACCGTGCCCGGATCCGCCGGGTGCTCCTCGCTGAAACGGTCATAGGCCGCCGCGAGCTCCTTATCGACCTTCACCGCGCCCGATTCGCGAAGCGCATCCGCGAGGTTCGAGATGTACGGCGGGTTCACGTCACCGCCCGAGCCATATCCGACGGCCAGCCAGTCCTTCGCCGTGCGACCAAAGAGAGCGACGCGACTCTCGGGCGCAAAGGGCAACACGCCATCATTGCGAAGAAGCACCGTGCCCTGCGCAGCGAGTTCACGCGCCTTTGCCGCAAGCCGCGGATCGAGACGGCGATCCGCCAAACCATCGGCGGCGGTCGAATGCTGGGACATCGTTTCGTGACTCATGCTGCTCCTCGTTGACGCTCAATTCGAAGCGCCGAGCGGCCCCAACGCCTCACCGTCATCCCAGTCTACTGACCGTTCTACTGACCGCCCATGCCCGTCGTGGCGAAACCGCGCACGCCCTGCTCTTTTACACCTCTTTGGTCGACTCACTTCATGAAGAAACTGCCGCACTCCAGGCCCCGCACACCGCCCCAAGCCCAGATTCTTCATAATCTGCGACTGCGCCAACCCAGAACCGCACCGCGACCAACCAAAAACTGCAACAAGTACAACCAAACCTCGCGCAGGAGCAACCAAACCTCCCCCACCCCTCAAAGCCGCGTCACTTCATGAAGAAACTGCCGCACCCCAAGCCTCACACCCTGCCCCAAGCCCAGAATCTTCATAAACCGCGACGGGGAGGTCAGGGCTGAAACGGGGAAGCCGGGCTACAACGGGAGGCCGAGCTGCTTTGCCTATGAAAATCGCCCACCCCCGGAGATCCGGGGGTGGGCGCTAGCGCTATGCGCTCGTTCTTATTGATGCGTCACGATCAGCTGTCGGACTTCGTGAGCAGTCCGTAGACGAACATGACCACGAGCGCACCGATCACTGAAAGCAGGATCGTCCACAGCGACCACGGGTTGTCGAGGAGCGAGCTCCAGCCACCGTCGCCGAAGAGACCACCGATGAGGCCACCGACGATTGCGCCGATGACACCAAGGATGATGGTCATCCCCATGCCCATCGACTGCTTGCCCGGCATGACTGCGCGAGCAATAAGACCGATGAGGCCGCCAATGATGATCCAGGAAATGATTCCCCAAATAAGAGACATTGGAGTGACTACTTTCTGTTGAAGTGAACCAGGTCCACAAATGTCCCGGGCGGTGTTGGCGAACCTGGGTTTGCTAACGGTGCCCGGGTGGTTGAAAGATCGTCAACCAACCTCAATCCTACCTGGGAATAAACTAAGCAAAGCTGCACGTCACCTGAAGTTTCATGCTTCTTTACCGAACACACAATACACCTTTGCTAAAACGCTTCCACCACGCTAGCCGCCAAGGCCCCACATCGAGAAAAAGTGGGCGACACGTCGTCAAACGTGCCGCCCACTGCGTTAACGGTTGCGAAGAACCGCTTAGATCAGAAGTCCCAGTCGTCGTCCTCGGTCTCGACGGCCTTGCCCATGACGTAGCTCGAGCCGGAGCCGGAGAAGAAGTCGTGGTTCTCGTCGGCGTTCGGCGAGAGCGAGGCGAGGATCGCGGGGTTGACCTCGGTCGATTCCTGCGGGAATAGCGCCTCGTAGCCGAGATTCATGAGGGCCTTGTTGGCGTTGTAGCGGAGGAACATCTTGACGTCCTCGGTCCAGCCGACCGGGTCGTAGAGATCTTCGGTGTATTCCTCTTCGTTGTCGTAGAGGTCCATGAGCAGGCTCATCGTGTAATCCTTGAGCTCTGCCTGACGCTCGGCCGACTGCTGCTCCACGGCCTTTTGGTACTTGTAGCCGATGTAGTAGCCGTGAACGGCCTCGTCGCGGATGATCAAGCGAATGATGTCGGCAGTGTTCGTGAGTTCGCCGCGGCTCGAGTAGTACATGGGCAGGTAGAAGCCCGAGTAGAACAGGAAGCTCTCGAGGAGGGTCGAGGCGACCTTGCGCTTTTCGGGGTCGTCGCCGGTGTAGTACTCGAGAACAATCTTGGCTTTCTTCTGGAGCGCATCGTTGTGCTCGCTCCAGCGGAACGCCTCATCGATCTGCTTCGTGTTGGAGAGCGTGGAGAAGATCTGCGAGTAGCTCTTCGCGTGCACGGATTCCATGAACGCGATGTTCGTGTACACGGCTTCTTCGTGGGGGGTCACGGCGTCGGGAATGAGGGAGATGGCGCCGACGGTTCCCTGCACGGTATCGAGCAGGGTCAGGCCCGTGAAGACGCGCATCACGAGTTCCTGCTCCTGCTCGTTCAGCTTGGACCAGCTCTGAATGTCGTTCGAGAGCGGCACCTTTTCGGGGAGCCAGAAGTTACCGGTGAGGCGGTCCCACACTTCCTGGTCTTTGGGGTCTTGGATGCGGTTCCAGTTGATGGCCTGCACGCTGTGTTTGATGTGGTCGGTGTTCACGCTCGTCCTTTCGCAACGATGGTCCCAGCAGACGTCGGACTCCAGGCCGGCTCAGCCGGCCGCCCCATCCCTGCCAGCGTAAGCTCGGGGGTTCCGACGCTTGCCCACGCGGCATTCTCGCCCATCCTAGCGAGCCGAGCCGGCGACTGGATGAGGGGCGCGCGACTTGCTCCCAGTGGGGCGTTTTAGGGTGAGCCGTAGATCACACCCGCGACCCCAGGGGGGCCAGAGATGTTTATCGCTTTGCTCTTTATTGTGCTCTTCATTATGGGCATCGCAGCGACCTTTTTCCCGTACCAGATGTGGGAGATTACCGAGGCTTGGCAGTACAAGGATCGCGAGGCGAACGAGCCGAGCGATTTGCGCCTCGTGCTCTGGCGGGTGGGCGGCGTCGCCATCATCATTGGAACGCTCATCATGCTTGGCTTTTATCTTCAGACCGCGGGGCCAAGTTAGAGCGCGCACCACGTCGGTCCGTGACGCGCGCGTCTGTAGTGTCGCCGCTTCCACTGGCGTGTGCCCCTGGCGGAGCCTTGCCCGTTGGCGATCGTTCGCCTGCACGCCGTGGGGCGTGCAGTGGTCTTTCTGCGTCGGTCAATAACCTCGCTTGACAGCGCTCCGGTGTCGTGCGCTACATTTACTGGGAGCGCTCCCAGTAGGCGTGACCCGCTCGGATGCAAACCGAGCGCCCACGACCCACACCCATAGATTCGGGAGCCTCACTCGATGATGAGGAGGAAAGGCGTGGCCACGATTAACGACGTCGCACGCGCCGCGGGCGTTTCCCGCAGCACGGTTTCACGAGTGCTCAACGGCCAGATCTCCTCCTCCACTGCTCGCGCCAAGGTTGAAAAGGCGATCGCCGAAACCGGCTATCGCGCCAACGCCCACGCGCGCTCGCTCGCCTCGGGCAAAAGCAACGTGTACGCGGCGATCCTCACCGAGCCCTACGGCGAGCTATTCGACGACCCGACCTTCGGGCGGATGCTCCAGGGCATCAACTCCGCGCTCGTGGGGACCGACATTGCCCTCAACCTCCTGTTTGCCACGACCGACGAAGAGCGCGAGCGCACACTGCGTCAGCTTGCCCCGAACCGGGTCGACGGCGCGCTCGTGCTCTCGCCCCACATCGACGATCCGCTGCTCGACGCCATGAGCACCGACATCCCCACGATCGTTCTCGGCCCCCTCGTTGAGGGTCGAGAGAACACGTGGACCGTGACGATCGATGACCGCCAGGGCGGCGAGCTCGGCGCGCGCCACCTGGTTGAGCGCGGCGCGCGCCGCATAGCGATCATTGCGGGCCCGGAAACGGCGCAAGGTGCCCACGATCGCGTCGAGGGCCAACTCTCGGCACTCGAAACCGCCCCGCTCGAGGTCATCCACGCACCTTATTCAACAGGCGGAGGCGCCTCGGCAACGCGCGAGCTTCTCGCACACCACCCCGACCTCGACGGAATCCTGTGTGGCTCCGACCGTCAGACCCTCGGCGTTCTCGCCGTGCTTCACGAGGCAGGGCGTGTGATCCCGGACGACGTCAAGGTCGTGGGGTTCGACAATCACGCCTTCGCGGCCGAGACCGCCCCGGCGCTGACGACCATCTCCCAGCCCATCTTCGACGTCGGTGCGACCGGGGCACGCCTACTCAATGCCCTCGGCGATGCCAAGCCCATCGAATCGCTCACGCTCCCCACGTCCCTCGTGGTGCGCGAAACGACCTAAGACCCTCACACACGAAAAATCTTCAAAGGAGAACCTCATGAACGACAGTTGGATCGATGAGATCCCCGCGTCGGTTCGCGCGATCCGCGAGGCCACCGCGAGCCGTCGTGCCGTCCTCGGTGCGGGAGCCGGCGTGAGTGCGCTCGCTCTGCTCGCAGGTTGCGGCGCGAACAACGACCCGAACACGGTCACCGTCGGATCCCACCAGAGCGATGCGATCCCGAAAAAGGCCGTGCTGGACATGCTGAATTCGTGGAAGGGCGGCAAGGTCGACATCAACACCGTCGACCACGAAACCTTTAAGGAAGGCATCAACAACTACCTCCAGGGCAACCCGGACGACGTGTTCACGTGGTTCGCGGGCTACCGCGCGCGCTTCTTCGCCGAGCGCGGCCTCGTGAGCGACCTGAGCGACGTGTGGGCGAACATCAACGGCATGCCCGAATCGATGAAGGTCGCCTCGTCCGCCGACGACGGTCGCCTCGTGTTCATTCCGTGGAACTACTACCCGTGGGCCGTGTTCTACAAGCCGAGCGTGTTCGACAAGCACGGCTGGAGCGTCCCGGAAACCTTCGACGAATGGCTCGCCCTCAATGAGGACATCAAAGCCGCGGGGCTCACGCCTATCGCGTTCAGCGATAAGGACGGCTGGGAGGCCATGGGCACATTCGACATGCTCGACCTGCGCGTCAACGGCTACGACTTCCACGTCTCACTCATGGCCGGCAAGGAATCGTGGGAGAGCGAAGAAGTGAAGAACGTGTTCGCCCGCTGGAAGGACCTGCTTCCCTACCAGCAGCCGGACCCGCTCGGGCGCACGTGGCAGGAAGCCGCACAGTCGATGCTCAAGGAAGAAACCGCGATGTACACGATGGGGATGTTCATCGACCAGCAGTGGGCCGAGAGTGACGATCCGGATGACCTCGACTTCTTCATCTTCCCCGAGTTCGATCCGGCGATCGGTGCCGACGTCGTCGAGGCCCCCATCGACGGCTGGATGATGGCGGCAAAGCCCCACAACGAAAAGAAGGCGAAGGAACTCCTCACGTACCTCGCGACGGCCGACGCCATCCAGTACAAGCTCGATGCCGACCCCTCCGTGATCTCGCCGCGAACCGACCAGGACCAGAGCAACTACTCGAAGCTCCAGAAGAAAGCCGTCGAGCTCATCACCAACGCGAGCGCGATCTCGCAGTTCCTCGATCGCGATACGCGCCCCGACTTCGCCTCGACGGTCATCAGCCCGTCGCTGCAGAACTTCCTGAAGAACCCCGACTCGATCGGCTCGATCCTTCGCGACATCGAGAAGCAGAAGAAGTCCATCTTCCCTGCCGAGTCCTGACCCCTATTTTCGACCCCAATCCAAGGAGCGAGTCGTGTCCAAAAAGATCGGACCGCTAGCCAAGCTGCACGGCTGGGACAAATTCACCGTGATCGCGATGAGCATCATCCCGCTCGTGATCGTCGGCGTTTTCGTGTGGATTCCCGCCCTGTGCACCGTGATCCTGTCCTTCAGCAACTGGGACGGCATCGGCGGCCTCAGCGACATTCATTTCGTTGGTATCCAGAACTACATCGACATGTTCACGATCTACCCGCCGTTTTGGCCGGCACTGTGGCACAACGTCGTGTGGCTCCTCGTGCTGTTTTTCATCTTCACCCCACTCGGAATGTTCCTCGCGGTGCTGCTCGATAAGGAACTGAAGCTCACGAGGTTCTACCAGACCTCCCTCTATCTGCCGGTCGTTCTTTCGGCCGCGCTCATCGGCTTCATTTGGCAGCTCATGTACAGCCGCGACCAGGGCTTCATCAACGCCGTTCTTGGCACGCAGATCGACTGGTACGGCGATCCGAACATCAACCTGTATGCCGCGATCATCGCGAACGGCTGGCGCCACGTTGGCTACATCATGCTGCTCTACTTAGCGGGCCTCAAGGGCGTTGACCCCGCCCTCAAGGAGGCGGCCGCACTCGACGGTGCAAGCCCCACCCGTACGTTCTTCCAGATCATTTTCCCCGTGTTGCGCCCCGTGAACATCCTGCTGCTCGTCATCACGTTCATCGAGGGCCTTCGCGCATTCGACATCGTGTGGATCATCAACAAGGGACGCAACGGGCTCGAACTCATCTCGACCCTCGTGACGTCGAACGTCGTGGGCGAGGCAAGCCGGATCGGCTTCGGTAGTGCGCTCGCGACGATCATGCTCATCATGAGCTCGGTCTTCATCGTGATTCAGCTGCGCATCATGCTCAAGGGAGAGGAGTAATCATGACTGCGAAGAAAAAGAACCTCACCGTCTCGAGGGCGTTCCTCAACGTCTTTCTCCTAATCGTCGCCCTCGCGTGGCTGTTCCCGCTCCTGTGGGCGCTGTTCAACTCGTTCCGCGACTACAGCTACACGAGCCAGCACGGCTATTTCAGCTTCGGCGGTTTCACGTTCGACAACTTCGTGAACGCGTGGGAGCAGGGCGGCTTCACCCAGTCGTTCCTCAACTCCCTCATCATTACGGCTCTCGCGGTACTCTTCACGCTCGTGCTCAGTTCGTGCATGGCGTTCGTGCTCGCGCGCTTCTCCTCGAAGTTCAACCTCGTGATGCTCGCGTTCTTCGTGGCCGCGAACCTGCTGCCCCCGCAGTCGCTTCTCGTGCCGGTGTACCGCATGTTCATGTGGATTCCGATCCCCGAGTCGCTCTCGGCCTCGGGTTCGCTCCTCGACACCCACCTCGGCGTCATCATCGTCAACACGGCGTTCCAGACGGGCTTTTGCACGTTCGTGCTTTCGAACTACATGAAGGCGATCCCCAAGGAAATCTACGAAGCGGCCGACGTCGACGGCGCCTCCGTGTGGTCGCAGTTCGTAACGCTCACCCTGCCGCTGTGCCGCACGCCGCTTGCCGCCCTCGCAACCCTGCAGACCGCATGGATTTACAACGAATTCTTCTGGGCTACGGTGTTGCTGCAGAAGGGCGACAAGTTCCCCGTCACGAGCTCCCTGAATAACCTCAAGGGCTCGTTCTTCACCGACTACAACCTACTCTCGGCGGGCTCGATCATCGCGGCCCTCCCCATCCTGATCCTGTTCTTCGTGCTGCAGCGTCAGTTCGTTTCAGGCCTCACGATGGGCTCGACCAAGGGCTAGCCCACCTCTCACTCGGACAAGGATGACCTCATGAGCACCCTCAACGACATCACCTCCTACTCCCCCGGCGAAGGCGCGCGAATCTCGCCGCGCAGCCACCTCACGACGACCGCTGAGGCCATGAGCCTCGCGGGCACGTGGAAGTTCGCGTACTCGCGCAGCGCCGAGGGCGCGGGAGAATCAGCTCCGACGGTGGACTTCGACGACTCGAACTGGGACGACATCACCGTGCCCTCGCACTGGGTTCTTACCGGTGGCGGCGAATACGGCGACTTCGGTAAGTATGGCGCCCCCGCGTACCAGAACGTGCAGTTCCCCTTCCCCGTGGATGCCCCGAACGTTCCCGACGACAACCCGACGGGCGACTACCGCACGCGTTTCACGCTGAACGCCGAGAAGTTCGAGGAGCTCGAGAAGGGCACGCGCGTGTACCTGCGTACCCTCGGCATCGAATCCCTCGCGATCATCAGCCTCAACGGTGAGCGAGCGGGCGTCGTGCGCGGCTCGCGCCTCACGCAGGAACTCGATGTCACGGACCTCCTCGTCGAAGGCGAGAACGTGCTGCACGTGCGCGTGCATCAGTGGTCCTCGAACACGTACCTCGAGGACCAGGACCAGTGGTGGCTGCCCGGCATCTACCGCGACGTTGAGCTCCTGTTCCGCCCGGCCGCCGGCATCGAGGACGCGTGGCTGCGCGCCGATTTCAACCCGAAGAACGGCCCCGCCGCTCCCGGGCCCGGCACGCTCATTCCTGAAATTCGTGCGGAAGAAGCCGCCTTCCCCGTCACGGTCGCGATCGACGAGCTTGGAATCTCCGAAACGTTCGAGAGCCCGGCAGCCGTCGGACCCATCCCCGTTCCCGAAGTGGAGCCGTGGAGTGCGGACGTGCCCCGCCTGTACACCGCGACCATCTCGAACACTGCCGAGACGCTCACGATCCGCACGGGCTTCAGGCGCGTCGAGATCGTGGGGCACGAGTGGCGCGTCAACGGCAAGAAGCTGCGCATTCGCGGCGTCAACCGCCACGAGTATGATCCGAAACTCGGCCGCGTGTGGGACCGCGAGAAGGCGCGCGAGGGGCTGCTGCTCATGAAGCGCCACAACGTGAACGCGATCCGCACCTCGCACTACCCGCCGCATCCCGAACTCTTCGACCTTGCCGATGAGCTGGGCTTTTGGGTCATGGACGAGTGCGATTACGAAGCGCACGGCTTCCTTGGCGAAAACTGGCGCGATGTTCCCGCGAACGATCCGCGCTGGCGGGACGCGCTTCTGGATCGCGTCGAGCGGTTCTTCGAGCGCGACAAGAACCACCCGTCGATCGTGTCGTGGTCGCTCGGCAACGAGGGCCACACGGGCGCGAACATGGCGCAGATGGCGAACTGGCTGCGCCGCCGCGACCCGGAGCGCCCCGTGCACTACGAGCAGGACTACGACGGGCAGTACACCGAACTCGTCTCGCGCATGTACCCGCCGATCGAGGCGATGCTCGACATGGCTGCCGGCCGCGGGAAGTTCGGCGGCACGATGCCGGGCCGCAACGCGGAGCTCGCGAAGCGCCCCATGATCCTGTGCGAGTACGTGCACGCGATGGGTAACGGCCCGGGCGCCATGGCCGAGTACGAGCACATCTTCGAGACGGTCCCGCAGTGGCACGGCGGATTCGTGTGGGAGTGGCGCGATCACGGCATCGCGGCGCGCACCGATGACGGAACCGAGTTCTACGGCTACGGCGGCGACTTCGGCGAGCAGGTTCACGACTCGTCGTTCGTGTGCGATGGCCTCGTGCTCTCCTCGGGTGAGGCAACTCCGGGGCTCGTGGAGTTCGGCGCAATCGTGAGCCCGATCAAGCTCGAGTTCGACCTCGCTATGGAAGGCGATACGGACCGGGCCCTCGATGCCGATTTCGACGCTGTCAACATCACCGCGGCATACGTCCAGGATCTCCGCCACGCCGGCGATCTCGAAGACTTCGTGTTCGAGGTCATCGATGAGGTCGACGGCCACGAGGTGCTGCGCCGCGAATGCCCCGTCGAGAAGGTTTCCGTAAACGGCTGGAACAGCTACGCCGGAGAGCTGACTCTTCCGCCCTTCGCCGAGGGCCACGAGGGTGAACTTTCGGGCGAAAAGTTCCGCACGATCCGCGCAGTTATGCGCGAGAGCACCGCTTGGGCCGACGCCGGCCACGAAGTGGCGTTCACGCAGGTCCCGGTTGAGGATACGACCAGGATTGTGGCGCCGTCGCGTCCGGCTGCGCTGTGCGCTACGGCAAGCGGCGAGACCGGTTCACAGGTCGATCAGGTGCAGGATTCCGACGCTTCATTCGCCCTCGGTGATGCCCACTTCGATCAGCGCACGGGCGACCTCGTGAAACTCGGCGACCTCGATCTCGCCGGCCCTCAGCTTCGCCTGTTCCGCGCCCCCACCGAGAACGACTCGCTGGGCGACTTCGGCTCATACATCCTCGCCGACCCCGCCGAGACGACCGGCTCGGGAACCCAGGCCCCGCCCACCGCGGCGCTGTGGCGTGAGATCGGCATCGATAAGCTCGAGCGCCGCGTCATTGGCGTGTGGCTCGACGAGCATGAGGTCCGCGCCGTGCACCGCTACAGCACGCCTGCCGGCCGCGCTTACGTCGATCTCGATATCACGTGGCGCCTCGAGGACGCTGCCGGTGAGGCGCAGGCTGGCGCCTCGCGCGTTCTTCGGTTGTATGCCGACGCTGCGCCTTCGGCGAACTGGGAGTACGTGTGGGGGCGCCTCGGCCTCGAGTTCACGGCGCCGCTTGGTGCCGGCGATGCCTCGTGGTTTGGTTCGGGCCCGCTCGAGAACTACGTCGATTCGTGCCGTGCCGCGCGCATTGGCCGTTTCTCGATGCCTGTCTCGGACCTGAATGTCGAGTATGCGGTTCCGCAGGAGTCGGGCTACCGCCCCGGGTTGCGCGAGCTTCAGCTGTCGGGCTTTGGGCTCACCGTGCGCGCGGATGCCGTCGGACCCCACCGTGAACGGCCTGGCTTCCAGGTGCGTGAGCATTCGATCGAGCAGATCACGAAGGCGCGCCACTCGCATGAGTTGGGCGAGGCGGAGCGCACGCATCTCATTTTCGATGTGGCGCAGCACGGCCTGGGGTCGCGCTCGTGCGGCCCGGACGTGAGGCCCGAGTACCAGCTGCGTCCGCGCTCGGGTTCCTGGTCGCTCGCGTTCGAGGTCTAAGCAGCAGGGCGCCCCGCCCACCATGACGGTGAGCGGGGCGCCTTCCGGGACTGCCCTGTTAGAGCATGCAGCTCACGCAGCCCTCAACTTCCGTGCCCTGGAGCGCCATCTGACGCAGGCGGATGTAGTAGAGGGTCTTGATGCCCTTACGCCACGCGTAGATCTGAGCCTTGTTCACGTCGCGGGTCGTCGCCGTGTCCGGGAAGAACAGCGTGAGCGAGAGGCCCTGATCAACGTGCTTGGTCGCCTCGGCGTACGTGTCGATGATCTTCTCGTAGCCGATTTCGTACGCATCCTCGTAGAACTCGAGGTTGTCGTTCGTCATGTACGGCGCCGGGTAGTAGACGCGGCCGATCTTGCCTTCCTTACGGATCTCGATCTTGGAGACGATCGGGTGGATCGAGCTCGTCGAGTGATTGATGTAGGAGATCGAACCGGTAGGCGGAACGGCCTGCAGGTACGCGTTGTACATGCCGTGCTCCTTGACCTCGGCAGCGAGGGCCTTCCAGTCGTCCTGCGTAGGCAGGTGGATGCTCGAGTTCTCGAAGATCTCGCGGACGCGCTGGGTCTTCGGCTCCCACACCTCGTTGATGTACTTCTCGAAATACTCGCCGCTCGCGTACTTCGAATCCTCGAAGCCCATGAACGTTTCGCCGCGCTCCTGAGCGATCTTGGTCGACGCCTTAATGCACTGGTACACAACCGAGTAGAAGTACATGTTCGTGAAGTCGAGGCCTTCCTCGCTTCCGTAGTGAATCGACTCGCGTGCGAGGAAGCCGTGGAGGTTCATCTGGCCAAGGCCGATCGCGTGGGAGGCCTTGTTCCCGTTCGCGATGGTCGGCACCGAGGAGATGTCGGAGGAATCCGACACCGCCGTGAGGGCGCGGATCGCCGTCTCGATCGTCTTTTCGAAGTCGGGCGAGTCCACGGCCTTCGCGATGTTGAGCGAGCCGAGGTTGCACGAGATGTCGCGGCCGAGCGTCTCATAGGAGAGGTCGGCGTTCATCGTGGACGGGGTCGAGATCTGGAGGATTTCCGAGCACAGGTTCGAGTGGGTGACCTTCGCGCCGCCGATGGGGTTGGCGCGGTTCACCGTGTCTTCGAACATGATGTACGGGTAGCCCGATTCGAACTGGATCTCGGCGAGCACCTGGAAGAAGTCGCGTGCACGGATCTTCTTCTTCGCAATGCGGTGGTCGTCCACCATTTCGCGATACTTTTCCGTCACGTTGATGTCGGCAAACGGCTTGCCGTACACACGCTCGACGTCGTACGGCGAGAACAGGTACATGGGCTCGTTGTTCTTCGCGAGCTCGAACGTGATGTCGGGGATCACCACGCCGAGGGAGAGGGTCTTGATGCGGATCTTCTCGTCGGCGTTCTCGCGCTTCGTGTCGAGGAAGCGGAGGATGTCGGGGTGGTGCGCGTGGAGGTACACGGCACCGGCACCCTGGCGTGCACCGAGCTGGTTCGCGTAGCTGAAGGAATCCTCGAGGAGCTTCATCACGGGGATGACGCCCGAGGACTGGTTCTCGATCTGCTTGATGGGTGCGCCGTGCTCGCGGAGGTTCGACAGCAGGAGGGCCACGCCGCCGCCGCGCTTGGAGAGTTGAAGCGCGGAGTTGATCGAACGACCGATCGACTCCATGTTGTCCTCGATACGCAGGAGGAAGCACGACACGAGCTCGCCGCGCTGCGCCTTGCCCGCGTTGAGGAAGGTCGGGGTCGCAGGCTGGAAACGCCCGTCGAGAACCTCGTCGACGATGCGCTCGGCGAGCGCCTGATCGCCGGCGGCGAGGGTCAGGGCGACCATGCACACGCGATCCTCGAAGCGCTCGAGGTAGCGCTTGCCGTCGAACGTCTTGAGCGTGTACGACGTGTAGTACTTAAATGCGCCAAGGAAGGTGGGGAAGCGGAACTTCTTCGCGTACGCGCGCTTGTACAGCGACTTGACGAACTCGAACGTGTACTGGTCGAGAACGTGCTTCTCGTAGTACTCCTTCTCGACGAGGTAGTCGAGCTTTTCCTTGAGCGAGTGGAAGAAGACCGTGTTCTGGTTGACGTGCTGGAGGAAGTATTCGCGGGCCGCCTCGCGGTCCTTGTCGAACTGGATCTTGCCGTCCGCGTCGTACAGGTTCAACATGGCGTTGAGCGCGTGGTAGTCCATCGCCTTGTTGTGCTCGTAGCCCGGCATCTCGGTTAGCTCTGCCAAAACCGTTCCAACCCTTCTTTGACTGTGGTGACGTCCCTTGATGTCCCAAGGAGCTCAAACTTGTAGAGGTGCGGCACGTTGCATTTGCGAGCGATGATGTCGCCGGCAATGCAGTATGCCTCGCCAAAGTTCGTGTTCCCTCCCGAGATCACGCCTTTGATGTGTGCGCGGTTGCGCTTGTCGTTGAGGAAGTGAATAACCTGCTTGGGGACCGCTCCCCCGGTATTGCCGCCACCGTAGGTGGGCACCATGAGCACGAAGTCTTCGTCAACGACGAGCGGCTCTTCGGTGCGCCGCAGCGGGATGCGCGCGACGCTTCCTTCGGGCAGCTCAAGCTTCTCGATGAATCGCTTGGTGTTTTCCGAAACAGACGAAAAGTAGACGAGCTTACTCATGGCGAAAGGTCACGACGCTTAAATGCTTAGAAGCCTGCAGCCTGGCGAATCTCGCTCGCCTGCGCGGTGAGCGCCTTGATTTTGTCGGGGCGGAAGCCCGACCAGGCATCGTTCACGGTGGTCACGACGGGCGCCTGCATGAAGCCCAGCGACTTGACGTGCGAGAGGGCCGCGGCATCCTCGGTGATGTCCACGAGCGTGTACTCGAGGCCAGCCTTGTTGAGGGCGCGCTTGGTGGCGTCGCACTGGACGCACATGGGCTTGGTGTAGACGGTGATCTCCATGAGAGGCCTTTCGAAATGCGGGGTGTTCTTCGTGTTCACGGGGGACGTGAAGCCCAACTGTGGGGCTGCGCGAACCAACGCCCTCAACACTACACCTAGTGGCAGATCGATGGGAACACCACAAGATGTACTGAATTACACGAATGTGATGTGGATGGTGTGTGGACACGCTGTGGCCTCATGTGAACGCGCGGTGAACAGCGATGGTGTTATCCACGAACCATGCACGTCGCAGGCGCGCTCGACGGTGGATGGAGTTGTGGACAACCTGTGTTCGTTGGTGAATTTCCGGGGTTTTCCACGACGAATTGGGGACGCCGATCCGCATCGACGTCCCCAAAAAAATTCTTGTGTGATTCCCGCCCTTCGGCGTGTCGCGCCGCGGCGTGTGGGCTACGCCCCGCTGGGCTCGTTCCCGCCTGCACCCTCCGCCTCGCTGGACTCCGCTTGCACGGGTGCGCTTTGCTCGGAAATCTCGACCTCGCCCTGCTCTGCACCTTTCGGCCTCACGGCCGCGAACTCGTCCTCGGCCGGTTCCGGCGCGGTTGCGATAGGCGTCTCCGTGAGCGGGTTCTCGGCGACGACGGTGCTCCCCTCGCGCGCCTCAGCCCCGTGACCGCGGCCTTCGTTGTCGTCTGCCTCGCCTTCGACCTCGGGAGCCTCGTTGATGTCGCGGCCGTCCACGAGCGCGAGCTCAGCAAGGATCGTTCGTGAAATCTCGAGATCCTCGAGTGCCTCGGAAAGACCGTAGGCGGGCGCCTTTCCCTTCGCGACAAAGGCGTAGAACGCCTCGTGAAGGCCGTAGGCGGGCGAGTGCTCGGAGAGGCGCTCGCTCTTCACAATCGCGCCGTCGGATTTCTGGGTGAACGTGAACGAGCCGCGCGTATCGAGATCCGCCACAGCGGGGATCTCGACCCGGCCCTGCCTGCGATTCGTCACGACACGAATCGCATCGTGGAACTCGGGCGCAAACGGCAGGTAGTGCCACACGAGGCGAACGTGCACGCCCTTCTCGAGCGCGCCGAGCACCTCGATCGAGCCGGGAATCACCTGCTCGGGCCAGTGGCGCACCCCGTGCAGCTCGGTCAACGGACCGTAGGTTGCGCGCATCAGGGCGAGCTGTGCGAGAACGCCCGTGAGCAATCCCTTCACGTAAATGTCGCGGTCGCGCTGATTCGCGCCGGGCCCCGCCCCCTTCTCGACGGCGTCCTTGAGGTTTTCGCGGCGCTCGATGCGCTGCTCCGACGGCAAATCGTAGGCGGCCGACGTCACGTGGTGCTTACCGTGCATCACGGAGCTCGCCGGCATGAGCGTCTCAAACTCGAGGGTACGCAGGTCGCGCGCCTGATTTTCCTCCACGAGCAACTTCACAGAGGAGTCGTACACAGCGCCGTAGGCGAGCATCACGAGGGGACGCCCGGCCATCCGCTCAAACTCGGCGATCGCCTGAAGTTCCTCGATGCCATACGCGACGGGCGGCTCGACGAGAACGGGGATGCCGCGCTTGATGATCTGGAGGATATCCTCCCCCTTCACGCCGTCGGCGCTGAACACAACCGCATCCAGCTCAACGTCCTTGCTGCGCGCAGCCGCCATCAGGTCCTTCACACTGCCGTAGCGGCGTTCCTCCTCAATGCCCCACTTTTCGGCGGCCTCGCGCAGTCGGCGCGGCGAGATATCCACGACCGCGGTGAGCTGGAAGCGATCGTGGCGGCGCTGAAGCATAGGCAGGTGCACCGCTTGCGCGCTCGTCCCGAGCCCCACAACGGCAACGTTAATCTTCGAGGGCATGAGCGAAATCCTTCCGGTCGTGGCGGGGTGCACCTTGCGAAAAGGGTTCCGACGCCTGCCGGGCAACCGTCGGACCCCCATCCATTAAACACGCGGGCCCGCATTAGGAACTGCACCTCCGAGCGATTACGCTGAGAAACATGCGCGAGGCGCATGTGCGAGAGAGCGAGCCGAAGGAGCAGGCCGGTGTTTTACGAAACCGCCCACACGTTCGTCGCCCCAATGATTAAGGCGTGGTGGCGGCCGAAGGTCACGGGACTCGAGAACGTGCCCGAGACCGGCCCCGTGATCATTGCCGCGAACCACCTCGCGAATGTGGATTCATTCCTCGTGCCGGTCGTGTTCAACCGCAAGGTGCGCTACATCATCAAAGCCGATTTTTGGCACAAAAGCGGGCTCACGGCCCGCATCAAACAGCGCTTTTTCGAGACAGTGGGCTCGATTCCCGTCGAGCGTGGAACGCTGAAGTCGGCGCAAAGTTCGCTCGAAAAAGCCCGCGAGGTACTCGACGAAGGGGAGGTCTTCGCGATTTACCCCGAGGGCACACGCTCAAAAACGGGCAAGCTCGGGCGTGGTCGCACGGGTGTCGCGTGGCTCGAAGAACACACGGGAGCGCCCATCATCCCCGTGGGGCTCGTGGGAACCGAGAAGCTTTTCGTGCCCGGAAAAACCCTCCCCCGCCCGCGTCGCGCGAAACTCGAGGTGCGCATCGGCACCCCCATCGACCTCAGCGACATCGATCGTTCCCTGCCTGAAAACCGCCGGCGCCGCGCGATCACGGACAGAGTGATGGACGAAATTCAAAAACTCAGCGGGCAAGAACGCGACACCCCACAGCCGAAGACGGAACACTGAAGGAGATCGACGGTGAGCATCCTCGTGGCCTACATCCCCACCCCCAAAGGCGAGGCAGCACTCGACGCCGCAATTGAACGCGCCGTGCAGTTTGGCACCTCCCTGCATCTCGTGAACGTCGTGCGCGACTCTGTCGAATCGGATCCTCGACATGCGAGCGCGGAACAGCTCGCGTTCGCGGTGCGGACGGCGCGCCGCGCGGGCGTGCGCGATGTCGACTCTCGCACCAGGCACATCGCCGACGGCGACGAGGTCGCCCACGCAATCATCACCGAGATTGAGAACACTGGCGCGGACACCCTCGTGCTCGGGGCCCGCTTTGGGGGAACGGACGACCCTCGCTACCTCGGCAACACCATTCAAACGGTGATCGCGGACTCCCCCGCCGACGTCCTGATCGTCTAGCCCCAGCCGAGCGCGTGCAGGCGCTCCTCCTCGATCCCGAAGAGGTGACCGACCTCGTGGAGCACGGTCACGCGGATTTGCTCCTCGAGCTCCTCGCGACTTGAAGCCATGCGCGTGAGCGGGCCGCGAAACACGATGATGCGGCCCGGCTCCATGAGACCGTCGAAATGACCGCGCTCCGTGAGCGGCATACCGTCAAACACTCCGAGCAGCTCCTCATCGCCCTCGGGTTCCTCCTCTACGAGGATCACCGTGTTCGAATCGGCGACCTGCCGCACCACCTCAAGTGGGAGGGAGTCGAGCGCGTCACCGACCGAAGATTCGAAGTCTTCACGACTCATGGCGTCCATGCCACAAGAATTCCAAAACGCCTTGGTGGAGGCAAGCGTCGGCCCCGCCCCCACCGAAGGTGGCAGGAACGGGGCCGAACTTCTGAGTCGTGCGTTACTGGACGCTACCGGGAACCTCGGCGTCGCCCGCGTTGGCCTTAACGGCCTTCTCGATGCGCTCGCCGATCTCCTGATCAACGTTCTTCCAGTATTCGAATGCGCGCGAGAGCACGGGTTCGATCACGCCGTCGAGGGCGCCCGCGACGGTGTTCACGAACTCCTCACGCTCCTCGTCGCTGAACACCTCGCGCACGAGGGTGCCGGCCTGGCCGAAGTCGTCGTCCTCGGCGTGGAGGGTGTACGCGGCGCGCACCATTTCGCCGTCGGACTCCCAGCCGTTGTCGACCGGGCCCTGCTCATCCTGGTAAGCGCGACCGAAGGAGTTCGGGGCATACACGGGAGCATCGCCCGAGTGGAAGAACTCCATCGCCCCTTCCTTCGAGTAGGTGTTGACGTCGTTCACCGGGCGGTTCACGGGCAGCTGGTTGTAGTTCGTGCCAAGGCGGTTACGCTGTGCATCCGGGTAGGAGAACACGCGGCCGAGAAGCATCTTGTCGGGCGAGAAACCGATGCCCGGAACAAGGTTCGAGGGGCTGAAGGCCGCCTGCTCGATCTGCGCGAAGTGGTTCACGGGGTTCTGGTTGAGCTCGAACTCGCCCACCTTGATGAGCGGGTAGTCCTTCTTCGACCAGGTCTTCGTGAGGTCGAACGGGTTGAAGCGGTAGGTCTTCGCGTCCTCGTACGGCATGATCTGCACCGAGACATCCCACTTCGGGAAATCACCGTTCTTGATCGCCTCGAAGAGGTCCTTGCGGTGCGCATCGGCATCCTCACCCGCAATGCGGGTCGCCTCCTCGTTCGAGAGGTACTCCACGCCCTGCTGGGTGTGGAAGTGATACTTGACCCACGACTTCTCGCCGGCCTCATTCACCCACATGTAGGTGTGCGAGCTGTAGCCGTTCATGTGACGCCAGGTCTTCGGAAGACCACGCGGACCCATGAGGTATGCGACCTGATGAGCGCTCTCAGGCGACAGGGTCCAGAAATCCCACTGCATCGTCGCGTCACGAAGACCCGAATCGGGAAGGCGCTTCTGCGAGTGAATGAAGTCGGGGAACTTCATGGGGTCACGGAGGAAGAAGATCGGCGTGTTGTTGCCAACGATGTCGTAGTTGCCCTCCTCCGTGTAGAACTTGAGCGCAAACCCGCGTACATCGCGCCACGTGTCGGGCGAGCCGAGCTCGCCGGCAACGGTCGAGAAGCGGGCGAGCATCGGGGTCTTCGCCCCCTTCTGGAAAAGCTTCGCCTTTGTGTACTGGGAAACATCCTCGGTCACGCGGAGTTCGCCGAAAGCGCCCGAGCCCTTCGCGTGGGGGCTACGCTCAGGAATACGCTCGCGATCGAAACGTGCAAGCTTCTCCACAAGGTTCACGTCGTGAAGAAGGAGGGGTCCATTCGCGCCAACGCTCAGTGAATGGGCATCGGATTCACGCACGGCACCAGCTTCGCCGCTGCTCGGAAGGTTCGGATCAAAAGTGCTCATTCGTCCTGTCCTTATCTCGTGGGGTAGGAGTAGGGGCGATCAATCGCCTCGGCGTCATCGAGGAGGGACCGCGTACCTCCACCCTAGCTGGCGCTCCTTGAGCACACTCACAAAGTTCGCGCGATGAAGGCGGGCAGACGTCGGACCCCGCGCACGTGCCGTTAAAACGAAACCGCCCACCAATTCTGGTGGGCGGTTTCATGCTGTACCCCGTACGGGATTCGAACCCGTGTTGCCGGCGTGAAAGGCAGGTGTCCTAGGCCGCTAGACGAACGGGGCGGGCGGAAATACTCTACCCATGTCGGTGCCGGAACGCCAACTGGGAGAGCCTGACGGTGACACACGGCACCGCGTGGTTGAATAATGGCAGCTAATTCGCCTTCCCAACGATCCGCGAGGTTTCTTCGTGACACCCACTCACCCCTCCCGCTTCGGCGTGCGCGCACGTGCCGCCGCCGCCCTCAGCGCCCTCACGCTTGCCGCGCTCTCGCTCAGTGGATGCGGAGCACTCATCCAAGCGGGGCAAAACGCCACGTCAAGCAACTCGACAGCCACCGGCAGCGGCAACTTCGAGAAGGACGCTGAAAAAGCCATCAAGGAGCTCGAGAACTCGACCTCCGAGGCCTACGGCACGGAAGGCATGGCACCCCTTAAATCGATCGCTCCCGTCATCGAATCCGCCGCCTACGATCTCGGCGCCGATCCCGCAAAGGACGAGCGCTGGAAGAAGTTCTACGACCAGCGCGCCGACTGGGGAAAATGTGAACGCGCGGAATACCAAGGCGCTGAATGCGCCACGATCGAGGTCCCACTCAAGTGGAACGACCCCGAAGGTGCCACCCTCTCGCTCCTGCTCACGCGCGTTCCCGCAACGGGCGACGACAAGAAGGGCTCACTTCTCATCAACCCCGGCGGCCCCGGCGGCTCGGGTGCGGAACACGTCGCCGCCTACGGCTCCATGACGATCAGTTCCACCGTGCGCAAACAGTACGATCTGATCGGCTTCGACCCGCGAGGGGTGAAGGATTCCGACGGTGTCCAGTGCCTCGACGATGCCGAGACCGACGAGATGCTGTCAACAGACCTTCCCGATACCGAGGAAGGTAAGAAGAAGGCGAAGGAGTGGTCCGACAAGCTCGCGAAAGCCTGCAAAGCGAAGTCCAGCGACCGCATTCAATACGTCGACACATACTCCGCAGCGCGCGACATGGACGTGATCCGCGCGGCTGTTGAATCCGAAAAGCTCGACTACCTCGGCTTCTCGTACGGCACGTACCTCGGCGCGACCTACGCCGAAATGTACCCGGAGCGCACCGGCCACCTCATCCTCGACGGCGCAATGGATCCAGCGCTCACGACAAACGAGATTGTCGCCGGGCAGGCCGCCGGTTTCGAGCAGGCGATTAAAGACTTCGTGACGTGGTGCCAGAACGAACGCGGCACCTGCCCCCTCACGGGCAGCGTCGACGAAGGTATTCAGCAGCTTCGCGACTTCATGACGAACGCCGGGAAGAACCCCATTCCCACGGCGAGCGGCCGCAAGCTCAACGAGACCCTCGCCTCAACGGCGATCCTCACCGCCCTCTACAGCAACGAGACCTGGGAATACGTCGCCCTCGGGATCGAAAGCGCCAAGGCTAACAACTCCGCCGACGTTCTCCTCATGCTCGCCGACCTCGCCAACGAACGCGAAGAAGACGGCTCATTCAAGTCGAACAGCACGTTCGCCAACGTCGCCGTGAACTGCCTCGACCACGTCGGGGTGACCGACGAAAAATGGCTCAAGGCCGAAGGCGAACGCCTCGCAAAGAAATACCCGACGTTTGGTCCGTCGCTCGGCACCGAAGAGGACGGCTGCGCGAACTGGCCCGCGAAGCCCGTGCGCTACCCCAAGGAAATCCATGCGAAGGGGTCGAGCACCATCGTCGTGATCGGCACAACCCACGACCCCGCAACCCCGTACGCGTGGGCCGAATCCCTCAACAAACAGCTCGACAACTCGGTTCTCCTTACCTGGGAGGGCTTCGGCCACACCGCCTACAGCCGCTCGGGTGGCTGCATCGAGGAGATGGTCGACGCCTACCTTCTCGAGGACAAGGTCCCGGACGATGGCGCGAAATGTGAGTAGAAACTGAGCCCGGGTCAGCGGGGCGGCATGCACGTCACCCCGCACGAGATGTGACCGGTCCATCACCGGCACAGTTTGGCACCCGGGCCGTTTCTCCCGTAAAGTTGTGGTTCGTGCGCGACGCGTGAGCGAAGCACACGCCTCCTTAGCTCAGTCGGTAGAGCGATTCACTCGTAATGAATAGGTCGCCGGTTCGATTCCGGCAGGAGGCTCCACAAAAAGCGGCCCCCACCAGGACAAACACCCGGTGGGGGTTCTCTTTACCCAAATTGAAGTGGCGGGTTGTTGCCCTTCTTGTAACCCTTCAGTTAGCCATTCGGTTAGCCATGTGCCGCTGCGCTCCCCGGTCGCGGCCCACTCAATCTCAGCTTTAGACCTGCCGCCTCGTGCCCCAACTCCGGCTTCGGCCACCCCCAGCTCCAACCTCTCCCCCGCCCTCCGCACCACCGGCACCGCCCGGCAAACTTCGAAAGTGGTGAAAAATCGCCACCAGACCGGTGATTCAGGTGCGCAGAGGCCATTTTTCACCACTTTCGCGGCGGGAAGAAGGGGGAAGGGAGGGCGAGAGGGGGGGAACGGAAGGCGGGAAAGGGGAAGGGCGGGTGAGAAAGGGCGAAGGGAGGGAGGGAGGGGAAGAGCAGTGGGGTGTGGGGAAAAGACCCCACTACCAGCTCACACCGCTGCCTTCACGCCTGAAAAGAGGCCGGGCGAACTACCGAGGATCCCTTTCACACGCGACGCCGTCGTCATCCCTATCAAGTTTCGGCGCGTAGCCGGAATCCCCCCTGTGGAGCGGGGCAGCCCCGGCTTCCCATGCGGCCTTACAGTTGCGGAATCCGCCGCCCGAAGACTTCTTTTTCGGGGCTTCTTTCTTGGGAGCCTCTTTCTTAGGAGTGTCCTTCTTGGGAGCCTCTTTCTTAGGAGTGTCCTTCTTGGGAGCCTTCTTGTGCGGCACGTCCTTCTTGGGTGCCTCCCTCTCCACTTCCCTGACGAGGGGCGCGGGCTTGTCAGCCTGCCGAGGCTTGTCAGCGCGTTTTGGCTTTTCCGCCCGTCGAGGCTTTTCGGTTGGCGCCGGTTTTGCTTCCGTGGTTGAGTCGGTGGCGGGCGGCTCGACGTTTCGGTCAAACGCTTTCATGTCGGGGCACGTCGCCAATACGCGCTCGATGGCCTCGGCCTCAGCCGGTTTCACCCAGAGTCCATACTTCGCTTTCACCGCTACTTGGCGTGCCACATACTCGCAGCGATAGGGCTTGTGCGGCGGTAGCCACGTCGCGGCATCGCCGTCGCCTTTTTGCCGGTTCAGCGTCGACTCGACGGCAAGAAGATTGAGAGGATCATTCGCGAAGGCGATCTTCTTTTGTGCATCCCAACTAGAGGCGCCACTTTGCCACGCATCGGAGAGGGCAACGACGTGGTCGATGTCCGTGTTAGTGGGGTTGCGCACGAAGTCGTAACTGGAACCGCTATACGACGAGTCGACTCGGCCCGACAGCACCACACAGCCCTGGGTGCCCGCTTTCGTGGTGATGTTCTTCAGGTCGCGCCTAAGAATGTCGTTGCGCGTATCGCAGCCGTTGCGGTCGACGTCGTCGCGCCAACCGAAGGATTCACGGTCATACCCCGTTTTCGGGGCCCTCCCTTTCACCTCGAGCGTGCGGAGCTGGGCGAGAGCGGTACCGGTGGGGGCCGCCTGCTGGCCGGCAGGGGCGACGGTCGCATTGTTCTCACCGGGCACAGAGACGGCATTCACGTCTGAGTTGAGTGCGGGCGATGCATCCGGTGTTACTGACACCGAACCAGCTTCGTGTGCATCTTCCACCGAAGAAGGTGCAGGCGTTGCGGAGGAGGCAGCGGAAGAGGACGCGACCGGAGTCGGCGACTGTTCGGTTGGAGCCGCGAGCGACCCTATAACGCCGAGAATGAGCAGGCCCACAACTCCGAGTCCCGTGCAGCCACAGCACGAGCCTGCGGCAATGCCGCCTTTTTTAATTCCATTGCGATTCTTCGCGAGTTTTCCCATGGCGCTTTTCTCCGTGAATAATCGGTGGGGGTTCTGCCAACGGCGTTGGACGCTAGATAATTAATTACCTGCGCACACTCCCCTTTTCACGGGACCTTGGTACACGTGCCGCACACTCCGCGCGGTGATCTCCGACACCCCTACGCCGAGCGCGGGCGCCACCTACTGGTCGTGATGCGGAAAAGCCGCGAAGGCATTGTCGATGTCGCGCGAGGCCGCAGCGGAGAGTTCACCAAAGGCATCAACCGCGAGCGCCCGACCCCTCTTGCGCTTGACGGTGCGCCACAGGGCAACCATGCGCCCGCCGCGCACGATTCCCCGCCGGAACACCCCGTTGTTTCCGGGCACGAGCAGCGCGTGCTCTTGTTCGGTCATGAGGGCGAGACGGTCGGGGTATCCGAGCACGAGCTCGTCGAAACCGGGCAGCAGGAAGGTGCCCCGAACGCGTGCGGCGGCAGAGCTGACCTCATCGGCAAGCCCCGCGCGGCAGAATAGCGTCTCGCCTGCGGCGTCACTGCCCCATTCCTCGATTCCGTCGCCGATCTGGAGGGCAGCCGCGCGGATCTGGCGAAGCGGGAGTTTCGTCCACCACGCGAAATCGCGCAGCGTTGCTGGCCCATGACTTGCGAGGTAGCGCTCGAGCAGTGCCGCGGTTGCCGCGACTTTGTCTCCCCCGAAACGCTCTTCGAGTCCACTCCCCTTGGGGAGCCACGTCGCGGCGTCGGCGATTCGCTGTTCCGCACCGTCGATCGGCCCGTAGATCAGGTGGCCGGATGCCATGAAGTAGGTGATGAGGTGGTAGCCGCGACCGCCGTCCGTCTCGATGCCGCCGTTTTTCCACGCCTCGAGGAGTTCGGCCCGTGTCACACCTCGCACTTTCCCCGCGAGGAATTCGAGGGTGAGGTTCAGCGCGTGCTCAACCTGGGCGTCGGATAGATTGCGCGAGCGGCGGCGCCTTGCTTCCCACTCTCCCTTCTTCGCACACAGCTCGGTCATCCACCGCGCATCGCGGGCGGCCATGGCGAAAACGGTCCCTCGCATCGGGTAACCGCGCACGATCTCGCCTGCGTCAAACGCGTGCAGTACTTCCCGCATGCGCGCGTCGCTCGGGAAAGCTTCAGAATCCGACGCTTGGGGAGCCACCGTCGGAACCTGATCCTGGCCTGGTGCTTCACCGACCTTTTCCGCATCGAGCCGAAGGGCGATCGAGGAGAGCAGGCCGGGCAGATCCTGCCCCTGCATCGCGCCCATCGCGTGCACGAGATTCCCGGCGTTGCGATGCCTCGGCAGGGCGAGTCCTTGTGCACTCAGGCGCGCATATATGAGGCGGGCGCGCTCGGTGCGAGTATCGGAGGTGCGGGATCGTGGTGGCATGATCCCACCCTATAGAGCGCCACATGCGCCTCGATTCAGGTGTAGGCGACCGCGCTCTTCTCCACGTTGAACGGGAGCGGGGCCTAGTATTAGTGCGGCCCTATTCGTGAGATGAAGGAGATCCATGACCACCGCACCCCTTGCCGGCACTCGCCCCGTGCTCGCCGATTCGCTCGTTAAACACCGCACGCTGCTCACCGATCTCTCGCTCATCGCAGCCGGTGTCGTTGTGGTAGGGCTCCTCGCACAGGTCACGATTCCGCTTCCGTATGTGCCGATCACCGGCCAGACGCTCGGCGTGATTCTCGTGGGTGCGGCGCTCGGTTCGAAGCGCGGCGCGGCATCGCTCGCCACCTACCTCGTGGCGGGTCTTGCGGGCGCCCCGATTTTCGCCGAGTTCGGCGGCGGCCCGGGCATGGTTCTCGAGCCGAGCTTCGGCTTCATCATCGGCTTTATCCCCTCGGCCTTTGTGGCGGGCTGGATGGCGGAGCGCGCGTGGGATCGCAAGTTCGCCCTCGCGCTTCTCGGCTTTATTGCCGCGAGCGCGTTGCCGTTCGTCGTGGGCGTGCCGTACATGGCGTGGGTGCTCAACTCGATCATGGGCCTCGGCCTCGACTTCGCGGGCATCATGAACGCGGGTCTCATCCCATTCATTCCGGGTGGAATCGTGAAGGCCGCAATCGCCGCCGGGCTGATTCCTCTTGCCTGGAAGGGCGTGCGGGCACTCGAGAAGTAGTCCCCGCCCCTAGTGCGGGCCGCGCCTGAGTGCGCGGTTCGTTTTCGCGGTCGCTTCGAACGCCATCGGGTCCTCGGGCCAGGGGTGTTTCGGGTAGCGGCCGCGCATTTCTTTGCGGACCTCCGCGTACGGCCCCGCCCAAAATGAGCGCAGGTCCTTCGTGATCGCGAGGGGTTTCCCGCCGGGTGAGAGCAGCTCGATGAGCACGCTCACCCTGCCCTCGACGATGCGCGGGGTCTCTTCGAGCCCGAACATTTCCTGGAGCTTGACCTTGAGCCTCACGGGCGCCTCATCCGCGCCGCTCTCATCGGCGTGCGCAATCTGCTCGGCGCTCGGGTAGTCAAGGCGAATTTTGGAGTCCGACGGCACCTGGATTCTCTCGGGCGCGAGTTCTTCGAGTCGCGCGGCTTCGGGCCATGGGAGGGCGCGCTCGAGGATGGGGCGCATATCGATTTTTGAGGGGGGAAGCGGGTTTTTTCTGCCGATGCCGGCGAGGGCGTCGAGCTCGGGGCCCGCGAGTTCCTCGAGGCGGGACAGCAGGGCCGCATCGCTCACGTCGGGCCAGGGGTCGCCGAGCTCGCGGTGAAGAAGTGCGAGGCGGGAGCGCAGGTTCGCGGCGCTCGGGCTCCACGTGAACATGCCGAGTCCGGCGCGTTGAATGCCCGCGAGAACAGCCTCTCGCGCACCTGCCCCCTCGGCTTTCGTGGGGGTCGAGGAGAGAACGATGCTGCCGAGCACTTTCACGCGGCGCGCTTTCGCGCCGCTCTCGCCGAAGTCGATCTCGGTTCTCTCGGACACGAGCGGTCCCGCACACGCGAGGGCTTCCTCTTCGGTGAGGGGTGCGGCAGAGCGGATGATCGCGCCCGTGCCGCGGGCGGCCTTCGCGTTCGATCGCTGCATCTCGGCAATCGCGATCCATTCGCCGAGACTCGTCTCGTCCGTGCCGGCGCGGGTCCCGCCGGCGCACTCGTAGATTCCCGGCTCGACGCGCCGCGCGAGGCGCTCCGGGTAAGCGAGGCCCACAACGATTCCGGCGGCGTGCGCCGGATCGTGCGGCGCCTCGAGCGTCTCCAGTCCGCCGCTCGTGTCGGGGTGTGCATCGCCTGCATGGCGGCAAGCGATGCGGGCGAAACGCTCGGTTTCTTTCGCGAGACGCTCGCGGCTCGCACGCGGACCGTCGATGCTGCGGCCGTCGAGCGGGAGTGGCGCCTCAAGGGACAGGGCGGCGACGGTGCGCGAGGCGGCGTCGGACCCTACGACCGGTGTTGAGGCGAGCAGCGCGCGGGCAAGCCGCGGGTCGGTGGGGATGGAGGCGAGTGTGCGGCCAAGTGGAGTGAGGGTTCCCTCGGCGTCGAGGGCTCCGAGGGCGTGGAGTGTCTCGTGGGCCTCGCCGAGCGCGTCCGACGGGGGCGGATCGGGAAGGCGAAGGCCTGAGCCGCCGGGCGTCCCCCATGCCGCCATGAGCAGTGCCGTATCGGTGAGGTCGGCGCTCGCAATCTCGGGGAGGGTGAAGTCTCGCGCGCCGGCGTAGGCGAGGTCGTCGAAGAGGCGAATCGCGAGGCCGGGGCCGAGTCGGCCCGCGCGACCGGCGCGCTGCGCCATGCTCGCACGCGACGCCGTGACGGTCACGAGGCCGCTCATTTTCCTTGCGGCATCGCGGCGCACTTCGCGGCTCAGCCCCGAATCTACAACGATGCTCACGCCCGGCACGGTGAGCGACGACTCGGCGAGGTTCGTGGAGAAGATGATCCTGCGCGGCTCGTCGGCTCCGCGGCCCCGCACAATCCGATCCTGTTCACGCGCATCGATGCGGCCGTGAAGCTCGCATACGTCGACCCGCGCGCCACGGCGCGCGAGCAGGTCCCGCGCCGCCGATGCCGCATTTTCAACCTCCCACGCCCCCGGCAGGAACACGAGAACGTCGCTATCCGCGAGCTCGCCCGGCTCCTCAAGCGCCTCGACCGCCACCCGCGCGGCATGCTCGAGGAACTCCCTTGAGACTCCGCGCTCGTTCATGCGCGAGGCGAAGGGCTCTCGTCGCGTCGCGACGGGAAACAGCGCCGTTGGCGAGTCAATCACCGGTACCGGGTCCGCCACGGCCTCCCCCATGAGGCCCGCGAAACGCTCGGCATCGAGGGTCGCCGAAAGCGCGAGAATCCTCAAATCTCCGCGCAGGTCGCGCACGTCGAGCGCGAAGGCAAACGCGAGATCTGACTCAAGGGAGCGCTCATGCACCTCGTCGAGCACAATCGCCGACACATCCGCGAGCTCAGGATCGGCGAGGAAGCGTCGCACGAGGACACCCGGTGTCACGAACTCCACGAGGGAGTCGCGCGTGAGCGTAGAGTCACCGCGCACCGTATAGGCGACGCGGTCGGCGAGCGCCGGGGTGGTCTGTGAAGCGAGGGCACGAAGCCTGGATGCGCCGGCACGCGCGGCGACGCGCCGCGGCTGCGTGACTATCACGCGACCCGCGCCTTGCTCGCCCACGAGAGCGTTCGCAACGATGGGCGGCACGAGCGTCGTCTTGCCCGATCCCGGAGGCGCCTGGACGACCGCGCTCGCACCGGGCGACGCGATCGCCTCGGCGAGGTCGGCAGCGACACTCGCGAAGGCGAGATTCGCGCCGATTGCCTCGAGATCGAAGACGGCTGGTGAACCGTCGGACTGTGCTCTGCTCCTCACCCCATCCATTGTGCCAAGCACGCGAAGACCAGCGGAATCACGAATGTGACGAGCCTCTCCGCTCTCAGGTGGCATTTGGTGCACAGGGTGTGTAAAGTAATTCGAGTCGAAGCGAGAGCACGACAAAAAAGGCCCTGTAGCTCAGTTGGTTAGAGTGCCGCCCTGTCACGGCGGAGGTCGCCGGTTCAAGCCCGGTCAGGGTCGCAAGAAGCGACAAACCCCCTCGAAGAATCGAGGGGGTTTTTCCATGCCCCCACACCGTTTGCACCCGCACCCGAACGAACGTGTCTTACCTCTCCCCCTCCCCCATCGATTTCGCACGCGCTCGCGCGCACTGGTAGGCTGTTCGCTGTTCCTTCTGGAACATACGGCTCTGTAGCTCAGTTGGTAGAGCGTTCGACTGAAAATCGAGAGGTCACGGGATCGACGCCCGTCGGAGCCACAGCAATCCCCCGTCGGGTCGTACCGGGCGGGGGATTTTTGTATGCCCCCTGTACACGCCATATTTCCGGAATTTCGGTCACGGGAGCGCACCGGGATGCCGCGCGAGGCGATTAAACGTTGGCATGCTCAGGGAATTTCCCGTTTGCTAGGTCACAGTAAGGGACGAACGCCCCCGCAGGAACCGAGAAGAATCAAAGGAGATTTGCCCCATGGCAACCGAAAACCCCGATCTCAAGATCGCCCAGGCACACACCCTCAAGCCGATCACCGAGATCGCCGAGGCCGCCGGTATTCCGAGCGACGCCCTCATCCCCTACGGCTGGACCAAGGCCAAGGTCGACATGAAGAAGATCGACCGCAATAGCGACAAGCCGAAGGCGAAGCTCGTGCTCGTCTCGGCCCTCTCGCCCACCCCCGCGGGCGAAGGCAAGTCCACGACGACCGTTGGCCTTTCCGATGCCTTCTCCCTCAAGGGCAAGAAGACCGTCGTCGCGCTCCGCGAACCCTCGCTCGGCCCGGTCATGGGCGTCAAGGGTGGCGCGACCGGCGGCGGCTACGCCCAGGTCGTCCCCATGGAAGACATCAACCTCCACTTCACGGGCGACTTCCACGCGATCCAGATCGCCAACAACACCCTCGCGGCCCTCATCGACAACTCGATTCACCAGGGCAACCCCCTCAACATTGATCCTCGCCGCATCCAGTGGAAGCGCGTCCTCGACGTCAACGACCGCGAACTTCGCTCGATCGTCGTCGGCCTCGGTGGCCCCGCCCAGGGCATGCCCCGCGAAGACGGCTTCGACATCGTCGTTGCCTCGGAGATCATGGCGATCCTCTGCCTCGCGACGGACCTCAAGGATCTACAGGAGCGCATCTCGCGCATCGTCGTTGGCTACACGTTCGATCGCAAGCCCGTGACCGTCGCCGACCTCAAGGTCGAAGGCGCCATCACGATGCTCCTCAAGGACGCCCTCAACCCGAACCTCGTGCAGACCCTCGGCGGAACCCCCGCCCTCGTGCACGGCGGCCCGTTCGCCAACATCGCGCACGGCTGCAACTCGATCATCGCGACGAACCTCGCCCGCGAGCTCGGTGAGATCGCCGTGACCGAGGCCGGCTTCGGCTCGGACCTCGGCGGCGAGAAGTTCCTCGACATCAAGTCGCGCTTCGGCGGATTCTCGCCCGACGCGGTCGTGCTCGTCGCAACCGTGCGCGCGCTCAAGATGCACGGCGGGGTTAAGAAGGACGAGCTCGAAACCGAGAACGTCGACGCGGCCCTCGAAGGCACCTCGAACCTCCGCAAGCACCTCGAGAACATCCGCAAGTTCGGCCTCGAACCCGTGATCGCCCTCAACCGCTTCCCGTCGGACACCGAGACCGAGCTCAAGGCGATTCTCGACTGGGCCAAGGAGAATGGTTACAAGGCAGCCCTCTCCGAGGTGTGGGCCAAGGGTGGCGAAGGCGCTCTCGACCTCGCCGACCAGGTGCTCGCCGCGATCGAAGAGGCCGGCGACTTCCACCACCTCTACGAGACCGAGGACGGCGTCGAAAACGCCATCGAGACCATCGCCAAAGAGGTCTACGGTGCTTCCGAAGTTCAGTACGTCGACGGTGCCCCCGCTGCGCTTCGCCGCCTCAAGAAGAACGGCTGGGACAAGCTTCCCGTCTGCATGGCGAAGACCCAGTACTCGTTCAGCGACGACCCGACCAAGCTCGGCGCGCCCGAGGGCCACGTGCTCCACGTTCGTGACCTCATCCCCCGCCTCGGCGCAGGGTTCGTCGTTGCCCTCACCGGTTCGGTCATGACCATGCCCGGCCTGCCGAAGGAGCCCGCGGCTCTGCGCATGGGCGTCGATGAGGACGGCAACGCGATCGGCCTCTTCTAAGGGACTATCGACTCCCACGCGTAAGGGAGCGGGGGTGGCCACCGGGCCGCCCCCGCTCCCTCGTTAACCCGGCAACCGTCGGAACCTTCACCGCCCTACTGGCGCTACTGTTTCCCGCCGTACTCTCCCGTGCGGGGGTGTGCATCGGCATCGCCCTCGTCGCCTTCGCTGGCTTCTTCCTCGTCGAAGTATTCCTTGAGGCCGGCGAGTTCAAGGCCCATCGTGTGCGTGAGAACGTTCGAGGGAAGGGCGTTCTCGGTCTCGGTATCGGGGTGGGCATCCGCCTCAGGATCGATGAAGCCGTCGTCATCGTCGTCGCCTTCGCCACCGATCGACAGTCGCGGCGTAAGTTCGTCGAAGGCGTAGTCGCTTCCAAGGAGGAAGCCGCGGCGGAATGCGGCTCGACCCAGCATCGCGCTCGAGGCTGTCATGGTCAGGAATTGAGCGGCGAGCACGAGGGCCAGCATGCCCGCAATTGCCAACGACTGCGAGGCGATTGCCGCCCCCGCAAGCACGAGCACAAGGCCGAGGGTTTGCGGTTTGGACGCCGCGTGCATGCGCGAGAGAACGTCGTTGAAGCGAATGAGGCCAACCATCGCGATCGCGGCGACGAGCACGCCGATCACGATGAGAGTCGAGCCGATGATCTCGAGGATGCTCACTGCTCGGCGTCCTTTCGCTCCGGGGCGTCGGCGCGGGCCACGAAGCGGGCGAGCGCGAGCGTGCCAATGAAGGCCGTCGCCGAGAGGGCGAGGGCGGGAATAATCGCGAAGGTCGTTGCGGTCCATGCCGAGTAGAGCGCGAGCCCTATGATGACTTGCACAACGAGCATGTCGAGCGCGACGGCGCGGTCGAGAACGGTGGGGCCCACGATCATCCGGTAGACGATCGGAATCGAGATCAGACCGAGCGCGATCGCGGCGCTCAGGAGAATCGTCTCGAACATCAGCCGTGCCTCCTTCTCGTCCCGTAGCCGGCGCTTTCGAGGATGTCGCGCGCGGCGAAGGCCCGCAGCAAGCGTTCCTCTTGGCGAAGAATGCTCTCGTGCTGCGCCTTGATCTGCTCTTTCGTGGTCACGCCGATCGCGTGGAAGAACAGGGTTCCCGTGGCCCGCTGCGCCTCAACGACAACCGAGCCGGGAATGAGTGTCGCGAGAATACCCGTGAACGACAGGAACAGGTCGCTTCGTGACCGTAGCTGCACGGCGATCACGCTCGAGCCCGGGCTACCGGAGGGGCGCAGCGCGAAGCGCGCCACCTGGATGCTGCCCTCGACGAGGTCTTTCGCGAAAACGGTGATAAACACGAGCGCGCTTACGGGGCGTAGGGTGACTTCGCGGCTCAGCGGTGGCGCGGGGAAAATAACGTAGACGAGGGCGCCGAGGAGGAGTCCGCCGAGGACACTCAGGACACTGAATTCTCCCCACAGGAGGCACCACGCGAGGGCACCTCCGAGGATGCCGAGCGTGTGCGATGGAAGGTCGCGGATTCGACCGGTGAAGCGGGTCATTCGGGCGCCACCTGCCCTCCACCGGCGTCGTCGATGTTGTACACGAGCCTATCGGCAGCGTCGTCGCCGAGCACTGCACTCACGTAGGGGGCTCGCTCAAGCAGCGAGGACGCGGCCGTTTCGCTGTACGCAATGAGGGGGCCGGCGAACACGGTGAGGGCGAGTGAGAACGCGACGAGCGCCGCGGTCGAACCGCTCATGAGCAGCGGCGTGACCGGCTTCTCCACCACGATCTGCTCGGGAGTTTCCTGCCAGAACGCGCGGTTCCACACCTTCGCGATCGCGTACATGGTCAGAAGCGAGGTGATCACACTCAGCGCAACGAGGATCCACGCGAGTGCGCTCCCGCGGTGGATGCCGCCAATGATGAGGCCAACTTTCCCGATGAACCCGCTGAGCGGCGGCACACCCGCGAGGTTCATGGCCGGCACGAAGAAGAGGATCGCGAGCCACGGCGCGGCCTTCGCGAGCCCACCGAGCTTCGCGAGATTCGTTGTTCCTCCCACGTGCTCGATGAGTCCAGCCGCGAGGAACAGCGTGGACTGCACGGTGATGTGGTGGGCAACGTAGAACACGGTTGCCGTCATGGAGATCTGCGAGGAAATCCCGATGCCGAACATCATGTAGCCCATATGGCTGACGAGCGTAAACGACAGCACACGCTTGAGGTCAGTTTGGGCGATTGCCCCGAGGATGCCGATCACAAGGCTAAAACCGGCCGCGACCAGGAGGACCGTCGAGATCTCCGACTCGGGGAACATGAGGGTTTCGAGACGGATGATCGCGTAGATCCCCACCTTGGTCAGCAGTCCCGCGAACACGGCCGTCACGGGGGCGGGCGCCGTCGGGTAGGAGTCGGGCAGCCACGCCGACAGCGGGAAGATCGCTGCTTTGAGCCCAAAGGCGATAAGCAGCACGAACTCGATGAGCAGGCGCACGTGGTGGTCCACGTGGTCCATGCGCGCGGCAATCTCCGCGAGGTTCACGGTTCCGACGGCTGCATAGCAACTGGCGATCCCCACGAGAAACAGCATGGAACTCACCATCGACACGATCACGTATGTCGTCGCGGCTCGAACCCTGCTTGCGGATCCCCCGAGCGTCAGAAGCACGAACGACGCGGCGAGCAGGATCTCGAAGCCCACGTACATGTTGAAGAGGTCGCCCGCGAGGAACGCGTTTGAGACGCCCGCGACGAGCAGGAGGTAGGAGGGGTGGAAGATCGCAATGGGGGTGGATTCGATGTGCTCAGAGATCGTTTGGGCGCTCGCGTAAATGAGCACGGCGAGGGTCACGAACGACGAGACGAGAAGCATGAGGCCCGTGAGCCTGTCGGCAACGAGCACGATGCCGAGCGTGGGGGTCCATTTGCCGATCTGGAGCACGAGGATGCTGTTCTCGTTGATCCAGTACATGAGGAGCGCCGCGATCACGAGGTTGACGCTGAGGGTGCCGATCGTGACGATGAGTTGGAGTCCAGCGCGGTGACGCGTGAGGAGAGCGACGGCGGCGCCGAGGAGCGGGAGCATCACGGGCGCGGCGAGGAGAATCTCGGGACTCATGGCGTCTCCTCCTCGTCGCTGTCGCTTTCTGTCGGGCTCTGTTCGACTTCTTCGTCGGACGTAAAGTCGTCGGAAATATCGTCTTCCGCATCCTCGCGCGCGTTCGCGCGTGCCTTTTCGGCCTCTTCCTCCAAGCGGGCGTGTTCGCGTTCCTTGCGTCGCTCGTCGGCTTCGAATCCGACCTTCTCGATGACTTCGTGGCGGTGACGTTCGACGAGCCTGCGCGAGCGGTCGGCGACGCGGAGGTCCTCGACGTCGTCGGGAACCTCGTCGTGGCCGAATAGCTGCCACGAGCGGTAGGAGAGCGCCATGCCGAAGCCCGTGAGGGCGAGAGAGATGACGATCGCGGTGAGCACCATCGCCATGGGCAGCGGGTCGCTCATGGCCTCAAGCGCGCCCGAGCCTTCGAATGGCGGCGTTCCGGGGGTCCCGATCGCGAGGAGAAACAGCAGGTTGATGCCGTTGCCCGCGAGGACCGCGCCCATGATGATGCGCGAGAGGGTGCGTTCGAGCAGCATGTAGATTCCGCTCGCGATCAGGACTGCCGCGAGAAGGAGAATGAGGAGGCTAACGTGCATCGAGTTCCGCCTCCTGATGCCGGTCGATCTGCTCGCCGAGAGTGCGCAAGACGTCGAGGGCGAGGCCCACGACGATCAGGTACACGCCGATATCGAAGATGAGTGCGCTCGCGAGTTCGATCTCGCCGAGAACGGGGAGGTGCCCGATCCACACGTAGCTTTGGAACACCGTGCCGCCGAAGAGGAGCGGTGAGATGCCCGTGAAGAGAGCGAGCACCATGCCAATGCCAAGGAGCGCCCCGGCCTGCACGGGCGCGGCTTCGTTGAGTTCGTAGCGGCCGCCCGCGAGATAGCGAAGCGTGATCGCGAGGCCCGCGACCAGGCCACCGGCGAATCCGCCACCGGGGAAGTTATGGCCGGCACACAGCAGGTAGATGCTCAGCACCATGAGCATCGGGAACGTGAGGCGCGTGATGACTTCGAGGACGACCATGCGGCGTTCGGGGGCCAGGGTGCGGCTCGCCAGCAGCCACGTGGAGCCGCGATTGCCCTCGAGGTCCCCGCTCTCGTTGTGGAACCGAAGCGTGTTTTCGGGGATGGAGGCGTCGGACGCTCGTCGCCAGATCGAGAGCTCCCCCTCGAGGTCCCCTACGCGCACGATTTGCTGCTCACGCTTTTGCACGAAGATGAGGGAGGCGATTCCTGAGGCAACGACGAGGACGACGGCGATCTCACCCATGGTGTCCCACACGCGCGCGTCGACGAGGGTGACGTTGACCGCGTTGTGTCCCTTGCCGATCTCGTAACCGGCCTCGATGAGCTCAGGGCCAACCGGGGCGGTGAGGCGTGCACCCGCCGCATACGCGAAAACGGTGACGATCACGATGGCCGTGCAGATCGCGATCGACCAGCGCGCGACTTGGTCGAAGCGGCGCGGGCGAATCGAGAAGTGCGCGGGCAGGCGTCGCAGCACGAGGATGAGCACGACGGTCATCATCGTCTCAACGAAGAGCTGGGTCGCGGCGACATCGGGGGCGCCGTACATCATGAACAGGAGCGCAGTGCCGAAGCCCGTGCCGGAAATCAGCAGCGCGGCCCTCAGCCGGCGACGGGCGCGCGCCGCGCCGAGCGCTGCGAGCGCCGCGAAGCCGACCACGGCAAACTCTGCGGGATGCACGAACAGGACGACCGTGTCCGGGAGCTTGCCGGTAAAGCCGAGTGCGCCACCGAGCATCACGACGAACACGAGGAAGATCGCGCCGAGGTGCACCGGGAGCGAGCCGCGCTGGAAAAAGGCGGTTGTGCGCACGGCGAGCGAGTCCACCTCGCGCATGGAAGCGCGGAACAGGCGCTCCGCATCGCACCATCGCCCAAGCGCTGTGCGCTGAGGGCTCACGGCCTTCTGGAAGCGCTCAAACGGGGCGTGCCAAACCGCGAGGGCAGCACCGAGAGTAAGAGCGAGCAGCGAGCAGATGAGCGGGAGCGACACGTGATCGGGAACGACGGCGAGGTGACCGACCTCCCCCACGGCGGCGCCGGGGCCGCCCGCGATGAGCGTCGCGAGCACCTCAAGCTGGGGAGTGAGCGCGAGAGCGAAAAGGCTCGCGGCCGCGACGATCGCTGGGATGAGCTGGAATCGCAGCGTGGGCTGCTTGTGCGGAGCCCCGCCCTTACCGGGAAACACGTGGAAGAAGAAGCGGCAGGAGTACGCGACTGTCAGCACGGATCCCGCGACGGTCGCCGCGAGGATCGCACGAGCCCACGGCTCACCCTCGGCGAAGGTGTAGAACACCGCTTCCTTTGCGACGAATCCAAACAGCGGCGGCATCGCCGCCATAGAGGCCGCGCTCACGAAGGCGACGATCCCGATAATCGGCAGGTCCTTGAACACTCCGCTAAGTTCGCGCAGGTCGCGAGTGCCGTAGCACTTGTCCACGACGCCGACGCCCATGAACAGCGGCGCCTTGAATAGCGCGTGCGCGAGGGTGAGCATGGCGGCGGCAAACACCGCTTCGCGCGTTGCGACGGCCGCGATCGATGCCATGAACCCGAGCTGGGACACGGTGCCGTACGCGAGCAGCAGCTTGATATCTGTTTGCCTGAGGGCTCGCCACCCACCGAGCAGCATGGTCGCGGCACCGAGCGCGGACACTGCGACCGTGAGGGGTCCGACGGTTGCCAGGAGCGGGGCGAACCTCAAGAGAACATAGATTCCCCCCTTCACCATCGCCGCGGCGTGAAGATACGCCGACACGGGCGTGGGGGCGGCCATTGCACCGGGGAGCCAGAAGTGCCCGGGGGCAAGTGCCGATTTCGTTGCCGCACCGGTGAGCACGAGCACGAGGGCCACAACGAGGTACGGGGAGACAGCGGCGAACGCGGGCGACGTGAGGATCTCGGAGATTCGCATGCTGCCGGCTTCGACACCGAGCATGAGGAGTCCCACCATGAGGGCGAGGCCGCCCGCGGTCGTAGAAATGAGCGCGTTGATCGCCGCGCGGCGCGAGGCCTGCTTCGTGACGTAGTGGCCGATGAGCAGGTAGGAGAACACGGTCGTGAGCTCCCAGAACACGAACAGCATCATCGCGTCGTCGGCGAGCACAAGCCCGAGCATCGCCCCGGAGAACGCCGTGAACACGCCCGCGAAACGCGCGAGCGACGGCTCCGTTTCCTTGAAGTACCGCGAGCAGTACAGCATGATGACCGTTCCGATACCCGAAACGATGAGGACGAACAGCCACGCGAGCGGATCGAGTGCGAAGCTCAGAGTAATGCCGAATTGGGGAATCCACGGGTGGGACTCAACGCGGGGCGCCTCGGCGAGGGCGGCAGGTGAGTGCGCGAGCAGGTACGCGGCGGTTCCCGCGGGAACGAGAGCGATCGGTAGAAATGCTTTTTGTTTCCACCACTTCACGAAAAAGGGCGCCGCAAGTGCCATCGCGAAATGCGCGGCGATGGCGATAATCATGCAGGTAGTTCCGTCCTCGTGACTACGGTGCGGGGACGCTTAACTCTATCAATCGAGCAGGGCTCGCCATACGTTCATCCCACGTCACGGGATGCACGCCTCCAGCGTCAACCAAACCCTCGCTCGCGTGAAGTGCTTGGCGAAGGCTGTTAGAAGAGCTCGTTCGGGTTCACGAGGAAATTCTCGTAGTCGAGCACGAACCCGCCGGTCTCGTCCCAAATTGCGCGCGCCACGGCACTGCACCCGAGGTAAGCCTCACGCCATTCACGAATTTGCGGCTTCTCCGGGTTTTCGGCAACGAGGCTCGAGGGATCATCGGGGCGATAGGCCACCGTGTACAGCGCCGCGCCTTCCTTGACCCATTCGACGTGCTCAATCGCGGGGATATCTTCCTCGAGCGTCGTCGCTTCGACCACGAGGTCGGCGTGCGCGAAAATCGGGGCCGAGATCATGTACGGGAAGCCCTCGGCCTCTCCCACAAGCTCCGACTCCTTCACGATTTTCTGCACGATCTCGAGCAGGTCCTTCGGCGCGAGCTCATACGCGGCAACCACGTGGAGGCTCGGCTGCATGAACTGATGCGGGGCAAGCTCGTGGCCGGTGTCGGTCACGACTTTCCCGCCGAGGCGACGCACCGCGTTGAGTGCGAACTCGAGAATCTCGCGCTCCTCACCGGCGGGGACACCGTTCGGGAAGGCCGTATCGAAGCCGAATCCATCGGGAATCTCCGAAGGTCCGCCATCGCGATGCATGGGAACCTCGATCGTTGCCTCGTTCGCCGAGGGGTTCCACACGAGCGAAGTCGTGTCACTGACCCGGATCGTTTTCTTCTTCTTCCGCGCGAGCGGGTAACGGTTGAGCGTGAGCGCGAAGAGATCATCGAGCCCGTAGCTCCGGTCAAGAACAAGGGTGTGCGTCACGGGGTCTCCTCCAAGGGTGTTGCGGGGATCTGCGTGCGGTGAAAGTTCATGTAGGAGCGGGAAGCCGTCGGACCCCTTTGGCCCCTGTACCTGTTGAGGTTCCCCTCCGAGCCGTACGGGCTTTCTGCCTCGCTACTAAGCCGGAAGAAACACAGCTGGCCGATCTTCATGCCCGGCCACAGCGCGACCGGGAGGGTTGCCATATTCGAGAGCTCGAGGGTGATGTGCCCCTCGAACCCCGGATCGATGAAGCCCGCAGTGGAGTGCGTGAGCAGCCCGAGGCGGCCGAGGCTCGACTTGCCTTCGAGGCGCGCCGCAATGTCGTTGGGAAGGCTCACCGTCTCATACGTCGACGCGAGCACGAACTCGCCAGGGTGCAGCATGTAGGGCTGGTCAGGATCGACCTCCACGAGGCGCGTGAGCTCTGCCTGCTCCTTCGCAGGGTCGATCATCGCGTACTTGTGGTTATCGAAGAGTCGAAAGAATCGATCGATCCGCACGTCCACTGACGCGGGCTGAATAAACTCGTCACCAAAGGGGGCGATGCCTATGCGGCCCGCCTCGATTTCCGCGCGAATATCACGATCACTGAGAAGCACGCCTCTATCTTAACGCGTGGTCGCTTCCCTCACGCCGGTTTGGAGGTGCGCCGCGCGGCGGCTACACTGGGGAGGCACATTCGCGGGTGTAGTTCAATGGTAGAACTTCAGCTTCCCAAGCTGACAGCGCGGGTTCGATTCCCGTCACCCGCTCCACTTTCACCGAATTGCATAGACGTTGTGGGGGTTATCCCAGCCTTCACGACCGGAATAACCCCCACAAACCCTCGGGAATTCAGTTTCGCTCGCGCGAAAGAACGCCGTCCACCATGCGATAAACAGAATCGAACTCGTCGAGCTGCTCTTGCGCGTGGGTCACAACGACGGTCGCGAGGTCGCGCTTGCGGGTCGTCTCCGCGAGCAGTTCGATGATCGCTTTGGAGCGCTCCTGGTCGAGGGCACTCGTCGGCTCATCCACGAGCAGAACCTCGGGTTGGTGGATGATCGCGCGGGCAATGTTGACCCTCTGGCGCTGCCCACCCGAAAGCGCACCCGGGCGGTGATGAGCGCGATCGAGCATCCCCACGGCGTCAAGAGCCGACTCGATTCGTTCCTGGCGCTCCTTTTTCGAGATCCCCTTGAACGTGCCCGCGCCGAGACGTGCCACAATCTCGAGCTGCTCGGCGACGGTGAGCGAAGGGATGAGGTTCGGCGACTGGAACACGATACCCACGTGGTCGCGGCGCACTTCGGTTTTCTTCTTCTGGTTGAGCGACGTCGTCTCGATACCCGCGATTGTCACGCTTCCCGAATCGGGGCTCGTGAGCGTCGCCGCAACGGTCAAAAGGCTTGACTTTCCCGAGCCGGAGGGCCCGGTCACGGCGGCGAATTCGCCCGGGTTCACCGTGAGGTTCGCGTGGTTGACCGCGGTGACGGTTGAGCCGCCGTCGGGGTAGGTGAGGGTGATGTCGGTGAGGTTCAGCATGGCTTTCGTCCTTTTCGTCAAAGTGTGAGGGGCGCGGAGTTTTCCGGAGGGGCTAGGCCGCCGACGCTTGCAGGGCCTTCGTCGGATCCACCTTCGTGATCGTGCGGACCGACACGAGCGAGCCCACGAGACCCGCGAGAAGCATGAGGATGGGGACGCCCACGAACGTCGCCACGTTCATAACAAACGGCATCGCGTTGGCGACGAGAACACCCAGGCCGGCGGTGAGCCCCACACCGATGAGCGAACCGATGCCGAGCACAATGAGGGCCTGCCACAGCGAGTCACCCGCGAGCCAGCCCGTGCGGGCGCCGATCGCCTTGAGCACGGCGATATCGCGCTGACGCTGCATCGACCACACGAGGAAGAACACGCCGATCACGAGCGTCGAGATCAGGACGAGGAGAGCGATCATCATCGCGAGCGAGCCGATTTCTGAGCGGAACGAGCCGATTGCGAGAAGCGAAGGGAGAAGCGACTTCGTGGTCGTGGACTGATCGCTATCGAGGGCCTTGACCTCGGAATCAGTGAGAGCCGGGGAAGCGTCGGACCCGCCCTTTCCCACGAGGAGTGCGGTCGCGTAATCCTGCGGCTGATGGGTGCGCTCGAGGTAGTCGTGCCACGTGGTCAGGTCAGCGAAGGCGACCGGGCGGTGTGAATGGAACTCATCCTTGAGCACGCGTGAGACGGTGAGGGTCTCACCCGAAACTTCGAGGGTGTCGCCGGCCTTCACTCCGAGGGATTCGGCAGTGGTCTCGCCAAGCACGAGCTTGCCGGCCTCGGGGACGCGGGAGTCCTTGCCGAACGGCTCGGCCATGAGGACGACCGACTCGGTCTTCTCGCCTGTATCGAGCAGCGCACTCGAAATGCCGAGCGGGGTGACGGCGTCCTTTCCGGCCGTGTCCGCCCAGGCCGTGTACTGCTCCTCGGTGATGGTCGAGTTCGCAAATTGCTCCTGCTCGCCATCGTCGACCGACAGGACGACCCTGTCGGGATTCAGCGAGAGAATCGCCGAGATGTTCTGCATCGCGAGGCCGCCGGTGAGGCCGGCCAGGAATGTGACGAGGAACGTCATGAGGGACACGACGGCGACGATGAGGGAGAAACGGCCCTTCGCGAAGCGTAGGTCGCGGATAGCAAGAAACATGAGGCGAACTCCTTATGCACGATTGATGATGTTTCTACTGTGCCGATCGGGGCCCATTCGCCGGTACCTCCCGGCGGTACCTCCTTCGTTCATCCTTTTGGAGGAACGAGCACGTGCCCGCGGGAACTAGGATCGGGTGTATGCACTCCTTAGCTCGCACCCCGTACGTCATGGGGGCAGCCGCGCTCGCGTGCGCGTTCCTCGCGATCCCCGTCGTCGAGAGCACCCTCACCTCGGCGCCGCATACGTCGAGCGTTGTGCTTTTCGGCCTGGTGGCGCTCATCATCACTCTCGTGGGCAGTGTGTGGCTCATGCGTGCAGGCGATATTCACGCCGAACCGGCAACCGTTCTCTCGTGGCGCCCCCTCGTGTACATCGCGGTTCTCGCGTCCGCGTGGGCGATGGTCATCGCAAAGACGCCCCATGCGACTTACTTCCTCTTCGCCCTCATCGGCACGTCCCAGTGGCTCCTTCCCGAACGCACCGGCGCCTTCGTCACGTTTGGTCTCACGACGTTCACGATCGCCGGGCAGGTTTTCCACCATGGCGCCTCGACGGGCACGGTCGTGGGGCCGCTCCTCATCGCCGTGCTCATGCTCGCGTTCATGCACATGTACCGCGCGATGCGCTTCGAGGCGCTTCAGAAAAATACCGTCATCGCACAACTCCGAAGCGCCCAAGACCAGCTCGTCGAGTCCGAACGCGAAAAAGCACGCATAACCGAGCGCGAGCGGCTTGGTCGCGACCTCCACGACACCACGGCCCAGTCACTCTCGAGCGTCGTCTTGCGACTCGGGCTCGCAGACGAGGCTCTCGGTTCGGGTGAGGTGCCACTTGCGCTCGATCACGTGCGTTCCGCTTCCGACGCCACCTCGGAAGCCCTGAGCGAGCTTCGAAGCGCGATCTCCCACCTCACGCCACACGAATCGGGACCCGCGCGCCTCGAAACAGCTCTCACACGTGTTGTTGACACCGCTCGGTCCAGAGTGGTCGCCGTTCCCGGTGAAGCAGCCCCGGTCATCGAATGCCACGTCTCTCACGACTTGCCGGAGCTCGACATGACGACAGCAACGAGTGTCGTGCGCATTGTCCAATCGTCGCTCGCCAACGCCCTCGACCACGCACGCGCCTCACGCATCGAGGTTCGCGCCTACGCTGACGGTGGCGAGCTGCATGTCGATATCGAAGACGACGGCTGCGGCTTCGACGTGGACGAGGCGCTGCTCAGTCGGCGCACCGACAGCGGCGGTTACGGCCTCGGTTTCGTCGTGAAGAGGTCGCGAGAGCTCGGTGGAAACGCCGCGATCATTGCCTCGCCCGGCGACGGCACGCTCATAAGCGTGACGATCCCCGTGGCGCAAGAACCGTCGGTCCTGACCGAGCCCGCTCCAGCCTCGTGAAATCCGCCCGCCGAATCCCAGCACGCTCCCCACTCCCCTCCTTCAGCCCCGCCCACTCCACCTCTGCAATCTCCCTAGGAGCGCACGAATGATTTCCATCCTCATCGCCGACGACCACCCCGTGGTGCGCGCAGGTTTGCGCGCCGTATTCGAAAGCCACGAGGAGTTCACGGTCGTTGGGGAAGCCGCGAGCGCCGAAGACGCGGTCGAGCGGGCAGGCGAGGGCGATGTCGACCTCGTGACCATGGACTTACGGTTCGCGAACGGCGGCATGAGCGGCGTGCAGGCGATTCGCGCTATTCGCGCACGAGGGGATCACCCGCGCATTCTCGTTCTCACCAATTACGACGACGATTCCGAGATTCTCGCCGCCGTCGAGGCCGGCGCCCAAGGCTACCTTTTGAAAGACTCAGCGCCAGCCGACCTCACGAGCGCAGTGCAGCGTGCCGCAAGCGGCGAGGTGGTGCTCGCGCCCGTCGTCGCGGGCAAGCTCCTGCGCGAGATGCGCAAGGACCGCATCACGCTCACGGGCCGGGAACGGGACGTGCTCAATGCGCTCGATCGCGGTTTGAGCAATCGCGAGATTAGCGAGGAACTGTTCCTCTCCCCCACCACCATCAAGACTCATCTCGCGCGGCTCTACGGAAAGCTCGGGGTGTCAAGCAGAACGGCGGCGCTCGCCCGGGCGCGTGAAGAGGGACTGCTCGACTAACCTAGCGGATTTGTCAGTATCCATGCGTGCACGCCCAACGGTCGTGCACAGTTCCCTAGACGCTGACACGCGACAGCACCAATGACACCGGCACCACAACCGGACACGAGCCCTCACCGCAACCGCTCAAAAAGAAAAAGACCTCACACACCCAGCCGGTAGCACCAAACTCGTAGAAAACGAAGCAGCTCTGGCACTCAATACGGCATACGGTAGACGGCCTCACTAATACTACCGACAGTCCAACGGTAGTCGGGAACGATAAAGGCTGCTGCTGGAGTTTCCGTTGTAGCAGTCACTGCTATTGTAGGAATCTGCGCACCGTTATGCGGCGTAACGGTTGGGACTGGATGCATCGCTTGCGCAGCTGGGATCATAGCTCTCGGTGGAGCCTACGTTGGAAAGTGCTTTGCCTAGTTGGAACGACAGGAGCCTAGATGAAAGCCTCGCAGGTCGGAGTCATTGCCGGTTGCCTGATCGCGGCCACAGCCGTAATTCTTAGCCAAACCGTCCTCAAGGATGCAGCGATCGTTCTCTGGGGCGTGGCAATTTGCGCCTTAATCCTTGGCGCGGCAATTGCGTCCGCAATCGCTCGACTATGGGCGTCGTTTCTAGCTTCGCGTAATCATGAGGGCCACTGACTTCAGCCGCAATCAACTAGTGCACTAGTTCACAAGTGTCCCGCGTGAAGTAGTTGGCAGGATTTCAGGCTTGAGAAAGTTGGGGCCGCGGGGTCAGCCAAGCCGCGGTGGACCTCAGATAGCCGGTGTCGGAGGTTCGAATCCTCTCTGGGGCACGTGAGTAGCCGGAATACCACCGCGGTACCGGCTACAGGGCCCGAGATACTCTCAGAAGTACTCTCAGGGCTCTCAACATACTCTTACCCGCTGTGGCATACCCCGCACCCGTCAAGACAGTGGGGCTAGGGCTTGGCCCACCCACAGGAAAAGGGTGAGGGGAATGGACAACAAGCGGGGAACATCGAAAAGTGTAACGGGGTTACAAGGGGCGTTACGGGGGGTGTTACATATCCGTTACAACTTATACAATCTGGTCAGAGGCTTAATTACTGTAATTTGTAACGGGTGTGACGGGCTTCCTCAAAAAGTCGGGATGTCAAAAAAGAGAGAGAATGCTACTACTACCTCTCTTTTCCTGGGGAACCCGTTACACCGTTACACTTAAGGCCAAAACATGCTCTGACCCGCTGTAACAGATTGCAACGGGTTGCGCAACGACCCCTGTTATGCTGTCGCAGACCCCGTTGCAACATGTCTGTCACTTCATCTCCCTTAACCCGCTTTCGCGTGGAAGTTTAACCCTAAAACCCGCCGCGAGCTGCGTAAACCCTTGTTTTTGAGAGGTTATTTTGCTAGGGCTTACCTATGGGCGTGCAAAATCTTATTGGTTTAGGCGATCAAATCGCGGTCATGCCCGCACACATCCATCGGCCGTGGCGGGCCACAGCGGAGGTGGCGACTGGCCGCAGCCAGGCACCAGAGCCCCATGCGCCGGTGAACGTCAACTGGATCGACCTTGAGATGAATTGCACGCGTGAGTTGATGTACGCCGTGCAAGATGTCGTGGCGGCCATGGGCGACAACGCCCCGACGCCGCCCCGCGGTACTAGCGGGGTATGTTTGGCCCGCCGGCTGGCCTATATCGCCGCTGCTGTGGCCGCGTACGCAGACGACTCCACCCGCGAGGATTTGCGTATCGTACGCGACCGCCTCGAGCACCACCATGGTTACACGACTGAGGACGACAAGAGGCAGGTCTCGCTGGCCGCGACGCGCCGAGCCGCGGGGCTACCCGCCGACCACACCGATACGGCGAGCAACATCGCCCGCCTGGCTGCAGCGTGTGGCTACAGCATCAATGCCTCGACCGTGTGGCGCTGGGGCCGCGACGGCTACATTAGCGTCATCGAGAGACGACCGGTCCACTACTATCTCAGTGAGATGCTTGAGATGCTCAGCGAGCGCGATGAGGATACAGAACTGACAGCGTGACAAAGTCACGCCGGTGAAAGGATTGAAAGTATTCGACTTCATCCTTGAAAGGTTTGAGCAATGACTGCTGCTATCTGCCGGCTTGACCCCGGCCACCTTATCGCTGAAATCCCTGGCATACTGGGCTTCTACCCCAACAACTCCGTTGTTATTGTCTGTCTCGACGTCGATGGCGACACTGTAACCCCGTGTCCTGTAATGCGTGCTGACATGGCTAATGAGGATGCTCTGCGAGGTCTTACCTCCACGCTTGATGGTTTGTTCTACGACTACGTGCTTGCTGTCATGGTTTGTGACGACCTTATGGCTGCTCCCAACCTCGCCGACTACGGTGTGGGTGCCGTGGCTACCCTCCATGTCCCTGCTGTGGAGAAGGGGGCTAGCATCACTCTGCTACACGTTGGTGAGACGGCTCCGGCGGCCCTGCCTGAGCATTGGGGGCTTAGCTACGTCTGGCCTGTGCATCAATCTGCGTCCATGCAGCGCCGCTTTGCCTGGGCCCGCCCCCCCCCGACGTGTCCACTGTCCGGGGGTCAGGCCCCCATGCACAAGCTGGGTCTCGCCTACGTCACTAAACGCGCGGACGGGGTGACCTCCTACCTCTGCCCTACTCCGCAGGGGTGGGGTGTGACAGGTGACGGTCGCGCTTACCTGTCAGTGAAAACCCCGCCGACTGTTGGGTTCGACGTTTGGAACCGGACTGTTGAAAAGCTGCGCGGTGTCGTGAAATGCGACGTTGAACTGCGCCGTTTGGCCGCTGACCGAGTGGCAATCGTCACCCCGCCGAGGGCTGCCCGCATGACCCCTGGGTGCCTGGCGCAGACGAGCAACTCCATGTAACTGGCACCGACTCGTTGGAAGAGTTTTGCGCGTCATCTGTTGCCGCGTATCCGCGCCTGGCGTGGGTGCAGGGCCGCACGGCGGACGGCGAAGTGCTGTCGGCTGCTATGGCGCGCTCACCGCACGCACTGGTCGGCGGCGGCACTGGTAGCGGTAAGTCGTTTTGGGCCTCATGGCTGCTGACTAGCTGCGTGCTCGCGGGTGCCGATGCAATGATTGCCGACGGTAAAGGTAGCTCGGACTACGTTCCCCTGGTGCAGCACCTACCCAATGTGGTGATGTACACGTCAACCGACGCGGAGCATGTCAGCCTTATCCAGTGGGTGCATGCGGAGATGGAACACCGCTACGCGCAGCAGAAAGCCGCAGCTATCTCGGGCGAGGTGTACGAGCCGCGGCTCCTTGTAGTTTTGTTTGACGAGTACGGGGCGTTTTCAAAGTCAATCAACGTGAAGAGTCACCCGCAGAAAAATCATAAGACCGTGCACGGTGTGCCATGGTTGAACTCATGGACGCCTCCACCACGCCTCTGCTTGTCGTGGGGCTCGGCAACCCTGGGCCCAAATATGAACTCACCCGCCATAACGTCGGACATCTGGTGCTAGATGAACTAGCCAGCCGGACTTCTCCGATGCCTTCGTCGTTTAGCGTGCACAAGAAATCGAATGCTGAGATTGTGCAGACTCGGTTTAAAACCTCCGATGGTGGCGAGCGACAGGTGATTCTGGCTAAGCCCCGGACGTACATGAATCTATCGGGTGGGCCGGTCGCGGCGCTGGCGAAGTTCTTCAATGTCGCACCTACCGACGTCGTGGTGGTCCACGATGAGCTGGACCTAGACCCGGGTGTGGTGCGCCTTAAGCGCGGCGGGGGCGAGAATGGCCACAATGGCCTGCGTTCGACATCGAAGTCATTGGGCACGAAGGACTACATGCGCGTGCGCATTGGCATTGGTCGTCCTCCGGGCCGCCAGGATCCAGCTGATTATGTGCTGCGCAACTTCAATGCCAAGGAGCGCGAGGAACTCGCTTTCACCCTGCCCACCGCGGCGGAGGCAGTGGGGCTAATCGCCAGCCACGGGCTGGAAATTGCTCAAAACCAGGTGCACGGGCGGTAGTAGCTAGCGGCAAGGCAGCAAAGAGCCCCCTTCCCTCCCAGCTTTCACGGAGATGAGGAAGAGGGCTATTTTCGCTTTCTAGGAAGCTTCAGCCTTACAGCTCGTCGGTGTTCGTGCTGCTCGGCGTTTTCGTCGGCGGTTTCGCTCTGCCCACCGAGCGCCTGGCGGTGGGATTCGGGAAGCTGCGGCAGGGCGCCCGTGAGGGCATCGACCAGGTGATGAGGATCAGGCGCCCGAGGAGCTCCCCGTCCGACACGCCCACGACTCGGCGTAGCGGCCGCCCTTCGCCAGCAATTCATCGTGCGTGCCCCGTTCTGCGACCGTCCCGTCCTCCGAAAGCACGACGATGAGGTCGGCATCGCGGACGGTGTGCAGGCGATGGGCGACGACGATCACGGTGCGATCGCCGCGCAACGCCTCCATCGTGCCGACGATCGCCCGCTCAGTGGCCGCATCCAGCGAGGACGTCGGCTCGTCGAGAAGCACCACCGGGGAATCCTTCAGAAGCGCCCGGGCGATGGCGAGGCGCTGCCGCTCGCCTCCCGACAGCAGCGTCCCCTCCTCCCCCACCGGGGTATCCCACCCGGAAGGCAGCAGCTCCACGATGCGGTCCACCCCGGAACGCCGAGCGGCCTCGCGCAAGCGGTCCCCGTCACCGAGCCCGGAACCGAATTCGGGGTCGGCGAAGACCACGTTGTCCCGCACGGACGCGTCGAAAAGGAACGTCTCCTGGAACACCGGGGTCACCAGCGAGTTCACGCCGTCGGTGCCGATCCGAGGCAAGGGCACCCCGCCGATGAGGATCTCCCCCGAGTCCGGATCATGAAAACGCGACAGCAGCCGCATGACCGTCGTCTTGCCCGCCCCCGACGGTCCCACTACAGCAACCAGCGCTCCCTGAGGCGCACGGAAGCTGACGTCGTCGAGAACCTTCTTATCCCCGTACCCGAAGCTCACGCCGCGGAACTCCACGTCATGCCCGTTGGGCAGCTCCGGTGCGGTCGGTTCGGGAAGGGCGGGGATCGCCCGCAGGTCACGCAACGCAGCCAACGTGTTGCGGCCCGCACCGAAACCGCCGGACAACGCTCCCGCCGTGGTGATCGGTCCGGTGAACTGGACGACCACGATGAGCATTGGCGCCAACTGCGCCGGCGCCATCCCGCCCGTCGCGGCGACTGCTACGGCGACGATTACCGCCGCCGTGAACACCGCATGGACGACCGAACTCAACCGTCCGATGGCCGCCCCCTGCGTCGACGTCGCCTTCGCGAACGTATCGTGTTGGGCCCGGATCGCCTCATCCACCATCGCGTCCGCCGCCGAACCGTCGCTCGCGGCGCGAATCGCCTGCTGGCAGCGGGTGAACTCGATCAGCCTGCCGGAGACGGCAGCGACGGCGTCAGCATGCGCTTCGTCCGACTCCCCGCCGACCCGGCCAATGGCCCGGTAGGCGAAGAAGAGCACCGGCGCCGACGCGACGAGAACCAAACCGACGCGCCAATCCACCGCCAGAATTCCGAAGGCGATGACGGTCGGCGCAACCACCGCGGCGATGACGGGCCGCAGGATCACGTGCGGCACGGACGCCGCGAACGCGATACCCGACGACGCCATCTCCGAAAAGCGGCCGGCCGTGGACTTGGTGACGTACCCGAGTGGCAACGTCAGCACGCGTTCGCCCAGGGAACGCAGCAGGGACGACAGCACCGCTGCGGAATTCGCCCTGCCGACCGTCCCCGCGGCGAGGGACAGCACCGCATGGGCGACCGCGAGGCCGGCGATGACGCCGGTGAAACGCCACGCCGTCGCATCATCTCCCTCGGCCAGAGCCGACAGCAGCGGCAGCAGCGCGACGAACGCCGCTCCCTGGGCCAGCGAGGCAAGCGCGGCCAACGCAATGAGCCACGCCAGCGTCATTCTCGAGCGCCGATCCGTCATCAACCACAAGTCCCGAATCATCGGTTCCCCGCCTTTTCATCGTCTGATTCAGTGCCCCGCGGAGCGGATGGTTCGTCGTCGAGCGCGAACGCGCGCCACAAATCCCGGTAGCGGCCACCGCGCGCAAGCAACTCGTCGTGGGTACCCGCCTCCGCGACCGCTCCCCCATCGAGAACGAGGATGCGGTCGGCGTTGCGGATCGTGCTCAACCTGTGCGCGATCACAATCACCGTCCGCGAACGGGCCAAACGCTCGATTGCGGACTGGATGAGGGCCTCGGAAGCCGGATCCGCATAAGCGGTTGCCTCATCGAAGATGAGCACCGGCGCGTCCGTGACGATCGACCTCGCGATGGCCACGCGCTGCGCCTCACCGCCGGAAAAGGTCACGTCGACGTTGACCACCGAATCCAGACGCTTCGGCAGCGCCGCGATGACCGCATCGAGGTTCGCGAGCTTCGCGGCCGCCATGATTTCGCCGTCGGTGGCGTCTCTCCTGGCCAGCCGGATGTTCTCCCGCAACGGCAGCGTGAGCAACTGCGGATCTTGGAACACCACCGACACCGAGCGGTGCACGTCGCGCACGGCGATGTCGCGAAGATCGGCGCCGCCCAGCAGCACCGAGCCTTCAACGGGGTCGTGGAAACGCGCCAACAGCCGGGCGACGGTGGACTTTCCGGAACCGGAGGACCCCACCAGCGCAGTGAGGGTCCCCGGTTCGAACGTCGCGGACATCCCGTCGAGGACCCGCGGCCCATCGCCGTAGGAGAAGACCAGGTTCCGGACCTCGAGCGCGCCTCCGCGCACGGGCACCGGATCGGCGGGCTCGGCGATTGGCGGCGTGCCCAGCACCTCCGCGATGGACTTCAGGGCGGCAATCCCCGCGATGATGGATTCGGAGTTCATGGCCACCCGCACGATCGCCGCGGAGAGTCCAAGGCTGAGAACCAGCCCGGCGACGAGACCCTCCGGTATGCCGCCCGCGGCGTCCCTCAGAGCGAGGCCGGCCCAGCACACCACTGCGAGGACTGTGATCGGGGACGTCACCACGTCGATGAACCCGAGATAGATGTTCGACTGCCGGGACCAGGCGGACCACGCGCGGACGAACGACAACGCCGCGGCATCGTAGCGACCCGCGCCCTGGTTGGCGCGTCCGAAGGACTTCATCACCGGGATACCGCGCACCAACTCGATGACCGCGGCCGTCACTCCTTCGGAGGCTCGCTCGTAGTCGCGCTGAAGACCGGCTCCGCGCGAAATCATCACGCCCATCAGGGCGAAGGTGACCAGCACCGGGACGACCGCCACCGCCGCGATCCGCCAATCCACCGCGACGAGCGCGATGAGGGAAAGCAGGGGAACCAGCACCGCCACCACGGTCTCACCGACGGTGTGGCCCATGAGCTGGTGGACAGCCGCGACGTCCTTCTCAACCGACCCGATGATTCCCGACGAGCGCCGGGCGTCCAGCCAGCCCAGCGGCAACTTCCGGATTTGGGCGACCAGCCGGCGCCGGAGGTGGAGCTGCAGGTCGTTATCCGCCCGGTGCGAGAGCATGCCGGCGGCGCCGTCCGCGGCCATGCGCACCGTTGCGGCGACGACGATGACAGCCACGGCCAACCACGTCCGATGCTCCGGGGCCTCCGGGTACGTCATCGCGATGTCGATGATGCCGACCAGCGAAGCGACGGTAGCCACCGACGACAGGACGGATAACGCGACCACCGCACGCATCCGCGTCCGGATCGGGGCGAGCAGCGACCACGGGCCTACGGTCCCGTCCACGGCGCTCACTTGCCCGCCTCCCCGATCGCGCTTTTCTTCGTGAGAGTGCAGAAGTACACCATGCCGGCGTGTGAGGCTCTGCCCAGCTTCAGCCCGTTGGCTTCGGCGAGGTCCTCGAGCTCGCTGCCCCGGAACACCCGGTGGCCCATCTTCGCCATGACGGCCATGTCGACCCGCTCGTTCACGTCGGGATCCTCGGCGAACGTCTGCACGTAAGCGATGCCGCCGTCGGCGAGCAGACCGGCGACCCTGCCGAGCGCGGCACCCGCATCCTTCATTTGGTGGAGCGCGCCGCACACCCAGATTTCATCGGTCCTGCCGGGCTCTCCCGCGAGCGGCGCGAGGACGTCGGCGACGTGGAATTCCGTCCGGGCCCCGAGCCTTTCGACGGCGGCGCGTTCGCGGGCGATGCGGATCGCATTGGGCGACAGGTCGTAGCCGACGATGTTCGCCCTGCGATAGCGAGGCTCGGCGGCGAGCATGCGGGCGAGCCACCCGGTTCCGCAACCGAGGTCGAGAACCCCGGCCGGCGCATCCGGCCCGGGATCCAGCGCACGGAGCTTCCGATGCACGGCGGCGGCGTCCATCGGTTCACGCGCATAGCGGCTGAGGAACCTCGGCTGGACCTTGTCCTCGTAGGCCGCGAGGAGCCTGCGGTTGTTCTGGACGATCTGGGCAATCGACTTCATCTGGTTCTGTCTCCGGGGTGTGTGGTCCGCGTCCACGCGGCGGTTTCGGGTTAGGTGCTCGGGTTCGCGGGCCGTCGTCGGCGGCGCCGCCCCCGTGGACGTGCCCGTCATGCAGACTCCCCCGGCCTCGTTTTCACGGCGATGCCCCACGCCGCGAGCACGGCGATGCCTAAGAACCAGGCCGCGCAGACCACCAGACCCGCAGCCCCGGTGCCGTTGACGGCCTCGCCGGCCGCGGATACGGGGGTGTGCCCGGCGATTCCGCGCAGGAGGGGACGGAAGTGGTCGGCGGGCATGAGCACCGTGTTGACGAACATCGCAACGATGATTAACGGGATGAGGGCCACGGAACCCTGGGGGCTGGTGATGGAGAACGCGATGTACGTGCCGGTGCATGCGGCCGCCGCGGCAACCATCGCCCCGGTCACCGCGATCCTCCACCACCAGGACACCTCCGGGGGGCCGTCGGAAAGCAAGGCGACCACCGCCGCGACGACGGCCGTCATCGCCATGATCCGGATGAACTCGGCAATGATCCGTGCGGCCGGCACGGCCGCGTACGGTGACGGCATGGTGATTAACCGCTCGTGGAAGCCATTGCTGCGTTCAACGAACACGGTGGACGATCCCGTGATGGCCAGGATGAACGCCCACGCCGTCACGACCAGGATGACCGCGTTCCGGAGTTCGAACTCTCCGGTGAGCTGCCTGACCAGGCCACCGAACATGCGGTTGACGATGAACAGGTACACGAGCGGAGCAATGAACGTCATGAACCAGAAGTCGGGGCGCCGCAGCCAAATGTGGGCGATGCGCCGCAGATGCACGAAGATGGCGCCGATCATGATTCGCTCCTCGAGGTGAACCGGCGGATGAACAGGACGATTCCGGCGACCACCGCGACACCGAGCCACAGGGCTGCCTCTTCCCCGGCGCTATCCGGGAAGGCGTCCGGGGACGCCGCCCTGATCACCTCGATCATCGGCGAAAACGGCATGTGACGTACGACGTCGCGCAGGGAGCCGTCCAAAGCGGTCGCCGGAATGAACGCGGTGGAGAACATGAGCAGCAGCATTTCCAGCGCCTGGATCGATGAGGCCGTCGACACCGGGGCGGGCACCATCAGGATCACCCCGTCCGTGATCAGGGACAGGACCGCCGCGGCGAGCAGCGACCACAGGACAGTCCACGCGACGTCACCGACAGCCATGTCGAGGCCGCAGGCCCACGCGACGACCAGCAGCGCCGCGATCGACGCGGACATCCGCATCACATCGGTGGCGAGCCTGCCGGCGACATAGCCGCCTGTGGCCCCGGGCAACACGCGCACGCGGTCAACGAGCCCGGATTCGACGTCCTGTCCCACCGCCATCGCCGACGCCGCGGCGGTGAACATCGCCGCCTGGAACAGGCAGCCGCCGAGCACGAAACGCAGGTACCCGAAGCCGGATTGCCCCGCCGAGTATCCAAACACCGCGTACAGGCACAGCAGGAAGAGGGGCGGAACTACGAACATGGAGATCAGCGACGCGGTGTTGCGTCGCAACAGCAGCAGATCCCGACGGAGAAACGCCGCGACCGACGTCGCACTCATCGCGCCGCACCCCCCGCGTTCATCGATATGAACACCTCGTTGAGGGTGGGTGACGACACGCTCAGCGAATCCGGCGACGCTTCCGAGGCCTCCATCGCCTGCGCCGCCGCCTCGAGGACCCGCGGTCCGAGGTCGACGTCGAGGGACACCGACTTCCCCGCGACGCGGGCGCCGTCTAGGCACGTTCCCCCGAGGCAGGAGGCGAACGCCTCCGCCTCGGCGGCGGTGGCGAAGGACACGCGGAGCACGTGCGACCCGAAGTCGCGGCGCAATTCCTCCGGCGTTCCGCTGGCGACGATGCGGCGATCCTTGAGCAGATGGACGTGGTCGGCCAGCGCCTCCGCCTCTTCCAGGTACTGGGTGGTCAGCACCAGGGTCATTCCGTCGTCGCGCAGTTGCCGGATGAAGCCCCACAGCTCTTCGCGGCTGACAGGGTCCAGCCCCGTTGTGGGTTCGTCGAGGAACAGCAGCCTGGGCACGACGCACAGCGACGCGGCGATGTCGAGACGGCGCCGCATGCCACCCGAATAGGCCGACGCCAGCGTCGAGGCACTGTCCGCGAGCGAGAATTGCGCGAGCAGTTCCGTCGCGCGGGCGGCCGCGGCGGCGCGGTCGAGTCCGCGCAGCCGCCCGAAGAACTCCAGGTTCTCCCGGCCTGTGAGGTTCTCGTCGATCGCCGCGAATTGGCCGGTGGTGGCAATGTCGGCGCGCACGCCCGCCGGGTCCTCTTTCACATCGCGCGAGAAGATGCTCACCTCGCCGGAGTCGGCGGTGATGAGCGTCGACAGGATTCGGATGAGGGTGGTCTTGCCTGCACCGTTGTGGCCGAGGAACGACACGATGGCCCCGGCGGGCACGGTAAAACTCACGCCGTCGAGCACATGCTTGCGCATCCGGGCGCCGCGCTTTCCCTTGCGCCCGCTGTCCGGCGGGGCACCTGCCCCGCCTTCGGGCGGGGTGCCCGCATTGCCCGCAATCGGGTAGCTCTTCGTGAGGTCGCGGACGACGATCGCCGCACCTCGTTCAGCTTGATCCGTCATCGTTTCCCCTTTTCTTTGGTAACGCAGTGGGCCGCTGTCGGCAGCGGCCCCGTGGTCGGGTTGTCATGCGGCACCTCGATATGGATGCCCGCATCGCGGGCGAAGGCGAGGACCGGTTCGAGGAGCCGGGGGTGGCCGACGAGATCCCGGCACCCCGGCGCGACCGGCTTCCCCGCGACCGCCACAACGGTGGCGGCAGCAATCGACCTCGCACCGGGAACGCGGGGACCGCCCCGGCGCCATCCCCGGAATCCACGTCCCCCGCCTGAGAGAAGTCCAATTCAGCATCACCCGGCATCGCCGCACCCGGTTCCGCGGTAGCGTCATTGACGATGGACACGTCGAGCAGCCGGTCCTCGCCCACGACCACGGCACCGTTTGCGCCGGTGAGCAGCGTGTGACTGCGTTCGTCGACCAGGATCGGGGCCCCGGGCATCATGTCCGAGAGCGTCCGCACCCTGTCGACGTCAACCGGGCCCGACACCGGCGGCGCAAGCGCCGGAACCGCGCCGGCGTAGACGCAGCCCCAGAACGCCCGGATGAGCCCGCGGTTCTCCGAAACTTGGAAGATCACGCGATCGCCGGGGCCGATGCCGGCTTCAGCCAACCGAGTCGCAGCCGCCACCGCCTCCGCGTGGAACCGGCCATACGGGACGAAGACGTCCCGCCGATTCTCGAGGAAGGTGATCCCCTTTTCGTCTCATCGGCCTTGTCCCGAAGCACGTCGCTGATGGTCCGGATCGTGTTCATTGGTACCTCTTTCGGTTGTCGGCGCCATGCCGGTGCCGGGCGGACTGGGCCCGCATGGCGTGACCCGGAGGATGTGTCTGAAGGGTTGAAAGGGTGAAGCAACTGGGTGGGGCGCGTCTCCGCATAAGCTCGGAAACGCTCGCGGGCCCGGGACCCGCCGGTTCCGGGTGCCCGTCAAGTCACTGCGGACACCAGGGCGGCGACGAAGGCCGCGGCGGACGCTGCGGCCACGAACCCGTCACGCACTCGCCAGGGGTGATCGGTGCGGAAGGTGCGCCGCGGATGACGGCCGAAGTTGCGCATCGCCAGGGTCAGGGACAGCTTTTCGGCGCAGCGCACGGCGCTAACGAACAAGGGAAAGGCGATGCACGCGGGCGTCGTCGCGCGAATGAAGCCGGAGCGGAAAGACTGCCCCGGTCGCATCGAGCGCAATCTAATCGCCCATGTCAGATGGGGGATTTCGCTGCGCAGGAACGCCGCGATGCTCACCCCGGAAATCGCTATGGTGCACCATGTGTAGGGAACCCGGAGGCGTTGCACCATGGCGTCGAAAAGCTCCTCGACGCGCATGCACGCGGAGACCAGGACCGTCCCCGCGAACACGGCTGTCAGCAGCAGTCCGTGATGGATGCCGTGGCGGACGGCCTCCGCCGGATCCCCACCGCCGTAGAACTCGGAGCGCCACCCGAGCAGGCCGAAGAACACCCCGATCAACAGGACGAGGAGGACCTTCCCCGCCGTCGCCCGAACGTCGCGTTCCGCGATCGCAGCGAGTGCGAGGAACGCAACCCCAGTCAGCGCGAGAACGGCGTCTCCGCCGGAGAGCAGCCCGGCGACGAGGACGAGCATCACCGCCGCGACGATCGTGATGGCGTTCAACCCCGCGCGCCTCCGAGCGTCGGATTCACCGGTCCAGGGACTTTCGTCCCCGGACGTCCGTGCGCCGGCCGCGGGCAGTGCGCGATCCCGCCGGGACGACTCCGGGGCAGCCGGCACGTCGGTCGCGGGACCGGACCAGGCGACCTTCCCTTCGGCGACGATGCTCGCCCGATCCGCCCACGTTCGCGCGACACGGCGGTCGTGGCACGTGAACACAACGGTTCCGCCGGCCCCGGCGTATTCCGCCAGCGCATCCAGCACGATGCGCGAGCTCGGCGAATCCAGGTGCGCCAACGGCTCGTCGAGAAGCAGCAAACGGCGATTGGCCGCCACCGCCAGGAAGATGCCCAACCGTCTTTTCTGTCCGCCCGACAGGACGAACGGCGAGACGGGGTCAAGTGCCCGGGGGCACAGGGCTTCCCGCAGTTTCCGCAGCTCATCGGCGCCGAGTGGCCCGTGCGGGTCCGTGCCGGCCAGCGCGGAGTCGATTTCCGCGGCGACGGTCGCGCGGGTGAACTGGTGCTCGGGGTTCTGGAACGCCCACGACGCGAAGGCGTCGGGGACGCGCCGGGCTGGCTCGCCGTCGATCCGGAGGTCCGCTCCCGCCTTCATCTGGCCCGACAGCACCGCCAGCAAGGTGGACTTACCGGCTCCGTTGGTGCCGACCAGGGCATGGATCTCGCCCCGTTCCAGTGTCAGATCGGCCCCATTCAGGATCCGCTCCCTGCCCCGGGCCACATGGGCTCCGGTCAAGGCCAGCAGTGGAACGGCGTCCGCCTCCAATTCCGGATCGGCGCCATCCCCGGCTCCCCGGGGCCTTCGCCGCCGGTCCGGACTGAGACGGTCCGGTGCCCCCGTGCCCGGCGTACTGGCGTCCGGCGCTCCGGCGGTCGCGGCCGACGTCGCAATGCCCTTCACCGCGATGCCCTCCGGCGCTCCGTGCGCGGCGACGCTCCCGTCCGCATCGAGGATTGTCACTGTGTCGACCCACCCGTCGAACGGGCGGAGGTCATGCTCGATGAGCAGGATGACGCGACCCGGAGCCCGCAAATCACGGATGGCGGCGAACAGCGACCGGCGACCGTCCTCGTCGACGTGGGCCGCGGGCTCGTCGAAGATCATGACCTCCGGCGCCCTGGCCACCGCACCGGCGATGGCCATCCGCTGGCGTTGCCCACCCGACAAAGCCCACGGATCCTTCTCCGCGAGCTCTGACAGCCCGAGCTCCGATAGGGCCTCGGCTGATCGCTTGGCGACGATGCCGGCTTCCACGAGGGAAAACTCGAGGGCCATGGACACGTCATCGACGACTCGGAGCGTGAGCACCTGCGTCGCCGGGTCTTGCCCGACGAAGGTGACCCGGTCCCCGTCCACGGGGCGTTCGGTGCCGTCGGCATCGACGATGTGCACGAATCCGGCATGGTCGATGGGGATGTGCGAGGGGATCAGTCCAGCGATAAGGTGGGCCAGGCTCGTCTTTCCGCATCCCACGGGTCCCGTGATGGCGTTGATCGTGCCGAAATCGAAGGAGAGATCCACCATGTCGGGCGCCCATCGCCCATCGGCATGCCGCACGCCCGCGCCACTAACCCGTAACCGGGCCGGGGCCGTCCCGCGTGTCGCACCGGCGCACGCGGGTGCTCCGGCGGTCACCGGGTGACCCCGCGGCTGCGAAGCCCCTTTGCGACGGCAAAGCCCAGGACCAAAAACACCAGACTCGATGCCAAGGCTACGGCGAAGCTGATCAGGGCCATGGGCGTGGTCAGCGAGTCGACGCCGACTGCGCGCGGGGCCATCGTTCCCATCAGCGCGGAGAACAACATCGCCGACGCCACAAACTGGGGACGCGTCCACCGCCGGTACAGGGTGACCATGAACGGAAGCTCGATGAGCAATCCTTCCACAATCAGCGCCCCGATTGCGGCGACGCCGAATGGGGTGGTCGCCGCGGACACGACGCCCATGGCAAGGCATGCGATGAGGCTCGCGCCAGGCTTGCGGACGACGATAAGGGGAACAACGCACTGCAGGAACCACAACCCGAGCGTCGCCGCGACGAGATAAACGTGGGCGATGCCGGCGAACACCTGCAGGTAAGTCAGGGGCACGATGATGAGAGACCCCGCGACGCCAATCGCGGCGGCGACGAGCATGTCGCGGGTGGATGGTCGGCCACCCGCTGCGACCGGTGCGACGTGCACCAACCGCCCGTCATCCGTCTGCGACGCCACCGCGTCCCCGGCTCCCCCTCCGGAGAGGGGTTCTCCGGTCGATCGACGTTTTCCGTTCATCGTCGCCGCCTCGCTTCCGTTGCCGATTCCCGATCGGGAACACCACCTGAACCAGTATTAGTTTAGGCAATCCTTATCTATTAGTTTAGGCAATCCTTATCGCATTACGCCAGGCTCAATTTACTGACCTTACCCCCCCTCACCCCGTTACCGTGATGGTGCCCCTCACGGGGCGCGGTCACCGGGCCCGGTATGGCTTATCTGCGTGAACATTTCCATAATCCGGGGGTGTTGCCACCGGACACCGGGGACAACCGCTGACAGCTAATAGGGACACGGACCAAACAGAGGTCTCGTCGTAACGTGGGTACCTGCAACGGATGTCCAAGACACCGGCGACCAGCCGCAACAGAAGGACACCACCATGGAACCGTCCACAACACCCGAAATCATCATCGGCCTCGACGTCGGCAAAACCGGCCACCATGCCTGCGCGCTGACCAACACCGGCGAGAGAATTTACGACAAACCGCTACCCCAAGACGAAGCCGCACGGCGCGAAATCTTCGCGTCCATGCAAGCCCACGGCAGCGTTCTCATGGTCATCGATCAACCCAACACGATCGGCGCCCTGCCCATCGCCGTGGCCCGCGACTGCGGTTGCACGGTCGGAGACCTCCCCGACCTAGCCATGCGAAAAGCAGCCGATCTCTACCCTGGACGATCAAAAACCGCCGCCGGAATGCATTCATCATCGCCGACACCGCCCGCACCATGCCGCACACACTGCGGGCAGTCGACCGCGACGACGAGACACTAGCAGCGCTGAAGATGCTCGCCGGATTCCACGACGACATCGCCAAAGACGCCACCCGAACGAAAAACCGCCTTCGCAGCGCGCTCACACAGATTCACCCCGCACTCGAGCGCGTCTTGGCAGGCGAGATTCTCTCGCGCACGCTGGTGCTGGACTCGCTCATCCACTACGAAGGTCCGACAAAACTGGCCGCCGCAGGTCGAGGCCGGGTCCTGAAGTGGATGCGCAACCGCGCCAAGAAGGATCCTGCTTCCCTGGTTGACGCAATTTTCGCCGCCCTTGCCGAGCAAACTGTCACGGTACCCGGCACTGCGGCAGCAGAATTGGTCATTCCCCAGCTGGCGGCGAACATCAAAGCGCTTCTAGCACAGCGCGACACGATCGCCGGACAAGTCGAGGAGATGCTCGAATCGTTCTCTCTTGCCCAGGTCTTGATGTCGATGCCCGGCGTAGGCATCGAGACCGCCTCTAGCATCTTGTTGTCCATCGGCGATTGCCAGGACTTCGCCGACGCCGCGCACTTGGCCGCTTACGCCGGCATCGCGCCGACCACCCGGCAGTCGGGTACGTCGGTCCGCGGCGAGTTTCCCACCAGGGCCGGCAATAAACAGTTGAAAAACGCGATGTTTCGAACGGCGTGGATCGCGTCGAACTGCCATCCCGCATCGCGCGACTACTACCTGCGTAAACGGGCTGAAGGACAGAAACACAATGCCGCGGTGATGTGGCTTGCCCGGAGCCGCTGCAACGTCATCTATGCCCTGTTGACTCGGCGTGAGTTCTTCCGAGAAATCCCTGCTAGAACCATCGCCACGGCTGCGTAGGCCGCTGCGCTGATCACCGCCGGCCCGCACGTTGCGGCCCGGCGATCAGTCATGGCTACCCATTACGTTCTAAGTAGTTCCACCGGAGGGCTCCGAGGATTCATTACGTAGTCCCCTAATCGGGGCGGGTTATGTTTACTCCGTTCCCTCATTCCCTTCGGGACTGGAGGAACTAGTCGCTGGCTTCGGCATGGCGCTTATTCGCCCTGTTAAGAAAATGATCCGGGGGGTGATGCCGCCGAAGGCAGTGACCTACTCCAACAGCTCAATAGGAACCTGATCCACGCCACTAGTTGGTGTGAGATCTCAAAGTAATGTGGACGCCAGCACGAAGTATGTCCGACCAACCCCAGCGACGAAGCAGATTACCGCTTTTCTATCGCTAGGAGTACCACCATGACATACCGCTATGTCATCGGCATGGACGTCGGCAAATACTTCCACCACGCCTGCGTCCTGGATGAACACGGCACCCAGGTCCTGTCCAAGCAAGTCAACCAACACGAAACATCTCTACGGGACCGCTTTGCCTCATTCATCGGCAAAGTTGGACCTGACCCCTGTTTGGTGGACACCTGATATCCAGCCCAGTCGGGCTGGGAAGAAAGGTAATCTACCACCATGTCCAGGTACTCCGAACAGTTCAAACGCGATGCTGTGGCCCTCTATGAAAACAATGAGGACCTCTCGCTGAACGCAGCATCAGCAGAGCTCGGTATCAACCGTGCCTCGCTGCATTCTTGGGTCAAGAAGTACGGCACTGGCAAACGTGCCCGCATTAAAGCCGTGCATGATAAAGCCCAAGCGGCGACTGATTCTGAGCGAATCCGCCAGCTGGAAAAAGAAAACGCGAAGCTGCGCGAAGAACGCGATATTCTACGTAAAGCTGCTAAATATTTTGCCGAAGAGACACGCTGGTGATCCGCTTCCAGTTTGTCTATGACTACCGAACCGAGTACTCGGTTAAGCGAATGTGCGATGTGTTAAAGCTGAATCGTTCCTCGTTCTATATATGGGTCCAAACCCGTGAAAAGCGCAGGTTAAAGATGTGTTCCGATGCCCTTATTGGTGCGAGAATTACAACCATCTTCGATGACGAGTACGGGCTTTATGATGCTAAACGCATCGCTGCAAGCCTCAACAGTGATACGGATTTCGGCCCGATAAATCACAAGAAGGTCGCACGCATCATGAAATCCATGGGACTTAAAGGCTTTACCAAGCGCCGCCGATGTGTCACTACCAGGCGCAAGCCTGGCCACCGGGTCATGCCGGACTTAGAAGGCCGTAAATTCACATCCAACGAGCCGAACCGCGTTTATGTTGGCGACATTACCTACCTGTCCTGTAAGGGTGGCAAGAACATGTATTTGGCCACAGTCATTGACACGTATTCACGGAAACTTGCAGGTTATGCGCTCGCAGACCACATGCGAGTGTCACTGGTCGTCGATGCAATAGCCCACGCGCACGGTGTGCGTGGCAGTCTTGACGGGGCTGCATTCCATTCCGATCACGGCAGTGTGTACACCTCACAAGCCTTTAGGAGCTATTGCTCGTCGTTGGGTGTGCGCCAATCCATGGGCGCGGTAGGAACGAGTGCGGATAACGCCCTAGCAGAATCTTTTAACGCCACCTTAAAGCGGGAAGTCTTGCGTGATAGGAAAGTCTTTGACAATCCCATTATCTGCCGGCAGGAAGTCTTCCGGTGGTGCATGCGCTACAACACGCGCCGGCGACACTCGTGGTGCAACCTTCTAGCTCCCGATGACTTCGAAGCACTCACATCAGCTACACTGACCAAAGCAGCATAGCTAACCCCCGACGTGTCCACTGTCCGGGGGTCAGGCCCAGCTCGGCCCGGTAGGCATCGTCCTCGAGGATCAGGCGATGAGCTTGACGCCGCCCAGCATGGCTTCAGCCTCACCAGGGCCAGTTCGACCCCGGCCATCACGTTGTGCTGGCTCTGGTTCGGACCGGTCGGTGGGTTGGCGAACGCGGCCTTACGCTGCCTGACCAAAACCCTCGGAACGACAACGTCTGGAACGACAACGACCGACCGGGTACCAATGCGAGCGCCAGAGACTCGGCACTCTGAAAGCCGAAGGAAGGAAGATTCAGCACGAAACGGGGCACCGACGCTGACGTGAATGAGCAAGTACGCGAAACTCGCGGTCGCGTAAGCGAGTATTAAAACGTGTACTCGCAAATTCCAAAAGCTGATAAGAATCGGCCTCGAGGTGGATAAAATCCAAGTTAGACCGAACCCAAGTTGGCGCGAATAAGAGTTGACACGAAAAACGAGTCGACACGAAGATTAGTCAGCGCGAGTGCGTGCCTTACTTTCGCTTGCGCCCACGCTTCTTCTTCGAGACTTCAGGTTCACCGAAAATGTCGTCGACAAGGTCGCCGGATTCGAGCAAATTTTCCTCGCGGGCATCCGAGTTTCGCTTGGATTGCGCCGCCGGCTTCTTCGATTGCGCCTGCACACTCGCGGCCTTCCCGCGCGTCGTGTTCAAGACACGGGAAGGCTGATCACCATCGGCAGTTTCTCGCAGATTGTCGGCGAGATCGACCTGCTCGAGGCCCCGCGACAGCACGATCGGGACGACGAGCACCATGAGGGCCGCGACCACGATGATGACCCGCACGAGAGGATGCGTCCCCTCATCTCCCGTGAGGGACACGACTGCGGGTGCGGCCGCGAGTGTCATGAGCACCGCGATGACACCGAAGCCTGACGCGCCGGCAAGCGAAGACGTGAGCGCCACTCGAGCCCGGGCCTCCGATACTTCGGTGAGCACAGACGAGTAGGCAAGCGACGCGGTGCCGCCGGCCACCCCTGACTCAACCCGCGCGAGGGCCGCCTCGCTCGATGCCACGCGCGCGAACGCGACAGACGCCGCGCAACCGGATGCGACGAGAACCCCGACGGCGAAGGCGGGCAGCGATGCCGCTCCGATCCCGAAGCCACATACGGCCGGCGCGAGCAACGCACACATCACCACGATCGCTGACGTGCGCCGAAGCGCGCTCTCGAGCCCCTCAAAGAGCACCTCGTCGCCACAATCATCGGGGCCGTCGGATGAACCTCGAGCTCTCGACCGTTCGGCGAGCGCAATGCGCGCCTCGGTCACGGCATTGGCAAGAACAGCGCGCGTGGGCGTCGCGATGAACGCGACCACGGCCAGAACGGCCACAACACCGAACGCGAAACCAAGAACGACCGTTGGCGAATCAACGCTCAATGCGCGTAGCTGCCTGTCGGCCCACAGCGCACCCTGCTGCGGCGCCGCGCGCATCGCTCCCGCAATCGGTGCCACGAGCGGGAGGGCAGCAACACTCGACAGCAGCGCGAGAAGAGAGCCCGCGAGCGCCTCGTGAGAGGACTGCTCCGCGGCGTCACCGTCGCGCACCGAAACGGCGGTTTCGCGAGAATACTCGGCGCCCGCGATCGCCGAGAAGCCGCCCCACACAGCCGCGGCTCCCGCCGCCGCGAGCGCGAGAAGGTAGTAGCCGAGGTAGGCGATACCTGCGGCGGCAGTCGCGAGGCCCCACGCCGCTGCGATACCGAGCAGAGCGGCAATGGCGAGCAGCGCGAGTGCGCGACTGGAGCCGAGACCCACCGACGACGGGCTGATGCGCCCGAAGCGAGCGGCGACCATCCCGCGGGAGGGGCCTGCTCCCATGGCGGTCTCGGTCCGCACGTGCGGCCACACGATCGCAAGGCCCGCAAGGAGGGCGAGTGCACCTCCAATGACGAGCGCGAGGCCCGTCACGAACGAGGGGTTGATCGCGTGCAGCATGATCGTGTCGGCAACGCTTTGCGCTTCGGGGGCGTCGCCCACGTTTGCGTAGAAGCCGGAGAACTGCGCAGCGATTTTCTCGATCAGAGGTTCGACCTCATCGCGCGCGACGGACGCGGGTGCCTGCTGGGTATCCGAGTCGACGAAGAGCGACACGAGCAACGGGTCGTTAAAGTTTCCGAGCCCCACTTCGGCCATGCGGAGATTCGCGTAGCGAGTGGGCAGCCACAGGGAGAGAACAGAGCCGACGAGAGCGAGCGGAATGATCCCCGTGAGCCCGGCGCCCACGAAGCGCGAGGAGCGCGTCGATCCGGCGGGCACGAAAGCCGAGCCAATCAGTGCGACGAGCGCACCGCACGCCAGCACAATTGCGGAAACGAGACCGGCGAGCCCCACGATGGGTGCACCGAGCGTCATGACGGCGCCCGCGAGGAGAGCCGCGAGCGCAGCGGAATCGACCGCGCGCAGCGGGCCGCGCGCGAGCGGCGGGGACAGGGACTCGAGTGAGAGATCGTCCCGGCCTCGAGACTGCTCAAGCGTGCCAACGTCAATCCGTGCACCGGTCTCCCCCAGTGAGGAGAGCGCCACGCCCGAGCGCAACGACGCCCCACCGATCGCGAGGCCGAGCGCGACGAGGAGGAGGAGCGGCCCCGCATCGGCATGCTTCACCACGATGAGGGCAATGAGCATGAGCGTTGCGGCGCCCACGCCGATTCCACGCACGCTCCCGGGCAGAGCTCTCGCCGCAGAAAGGCGTGGCTTTCGCGGTTTATCAGTGGCGTCCGGATCGAGGCCATCGACATTCGCCCGTGCGACGAGCAGCGCGCCGAGGGCCGCTACGGCGACCGCAAGGATGCTGCCAAAGAAAACGGAGCCGCCGCGCAACACCCGATCACCGGCATCGCCGGGGGCAAGGGCCACGAGAATTCCCGCGCCGAGCCCGCCCCACAGAGCCGAATGCGAGGCTGCCGTCACGAGCGTGCCGATCCGCGGCGCGCGATCATCGACGCCGGCTCTACCGCGCGCGATCCAGAACCACGGGTGGGCGAGGGCTACGAGCGAGAGGACCCCGGCCGCAACGAGCATCCAGGCGGTGTCGGCCCCCAAAGCGAAGGCGTTCATGCGAGAAGCGAGAGGACGAGCGCGCGCGTGCCCTCCTCGGTCAGCGTGATCGGCACGCCCCAGTCTTGCTGGTGCATGTGGCACGCGGGGAACTCTACGCTTGGGTCGGCGTCGCACGAGGCAGCGCGCGCACTGACGTGAATGACGCCTTCGCTGTAGTTCGGGTCGAGCTCAATCTCGCGCTCGAGTTCGCTCGAGGTTCCGCCTCCGCTCACGAGCATCGCCGGCGGTGTCGTCGAGACGCTCACCTGGACTGCCGGGCCGAAGGAGTCGTCGAGCTTGTGCCCCTCGGGCGGCGTGAACGCGACGGTGACCGTGAGCGGACCGGCGTTCGAGACCGCTGTCGCGGGGCGTTCGGTCTGCTGCGGGCCCTCGTCGATTATCTGCTCGGCAGCGGGCGAAATGGACACCCACGTGAGCTTGTGCGCGCCGGATTCAACGACGATGAGCTGCGCGAGCCCATCGATCGGGTCGACGACGATGAGGTCGCTCGGCTCCGAAAGTCCGGTCGCAACGGTGACGACCGAGTCGTGAATCGGGTCGATGATCCGAACCGCGCCGTTATAGGTATCGGCGACCGCGAGGCGGCCATCGGCGAGGACCGTGATGCCAAGGGGGTGCTGCAGGCGGGCCTTGTCGAGAGGGCCGTCGACGTGACCAAAATCGAAGAGGCCCTCTCCCACGAGAGTCGTGACCTCGCTGCGATCCGCGGCAATCACGCGCACCGCACTCGTTTCGGCGTCGGCAACGAACACGGTCCCGTTGGCGTCGACCGTGACGCCCGAGGGCTGTGCCCACCACGAGCGCACGAGAGCGCCGTCTACGAGGCCCTCCTGGGTCGTTCCCGCGAGAACCGCGAGCGCGCCTTCGTCAACGAACTCGCCGTCGTCGTTGAGAGCCGCCGGCCGGTAGGTCCACATCTGGTGGATTCCCGCCATCGTGATGATGATCTGCCCGGATACGTCATCCCATTCGACATCCCACGGTGTCGAGAGGGCGAACTGGATCGGAGTGCCCACCCCCGTGGGAAGGCTCTGGCCCTGCATCCACTGCTCGCCGTTCCCGGCGAGGGTGAACACGTGGCTTTCGATCCGGGAGCGCAGGAGCCGACGCCTGCCGAGCTGCACACCGCGCAGTCGGTGATTGCCGGTATCCGCGATCACGAGGTCGTAGCCCACCTGGTCGGCGACTTCAGGTGGAAGGACGGCGATGCCATTCGGCTGCGAGAACTGTGCCTCGCCCGCGTCGCCGTCGGCCCAGCCGCGCACGCCCGTGCCGACCACCTCGTCGACGCTCACGCCGTCGGCTTCGAACACGACGATACGGTTTTGCCCCGCGTCGCTCACGACGATGCGACCGTCGGGCAAAAGCCCGCCTTTCGAGGGGAAACGCAGTGTATGGAGTTCGGATTGCTCGAGAACAGTAGGGGCATCGCCGCGCACGAGGGTGCCGTCGGACTCCCCCTCGCTCACGAGCCTCGCGATGGTCGAGTCGAGATTCGCCGCGTGGCCTTCGCCCGACATCGACGCGGCGATGCGGCCGTGCGTGTCGAGGACCATGAGGGTCGGCCAGGCCTTCGCGCCGTACTCGCTCCACGTGCGTAGGTCGGGGTCGTCGAGCACGGGATGTTCGACTCCGTAGCGCTCGATGTTGGCGACGAGGGCGTCGTGGTCGCGCTCGAAGGAGAATTTCGGCGAGTGCACACCGATCACGACAATCTCTTGCGACCACTTCTGCTCAAGCGGTCGCAGCTCGTCGAGCACGTGCAGGCAGTTCACGCAACAAAACGTCCAAAAATCGAGGACCACGATCTTGCCGCGAAGATCCTCGAGGCTTAGCTCGACCCCGCCGGTGTTAAGCCAAGAACGGCCGAGCAACTCGGAGGCGTGGGGGCGTGCATTTTCGCGAAAGTTCTCGCTCGTCATGTCAGTCCTGCTTTCGGTTCGGCCAGCTCTTCACCCACGCGAGGAGGTCGGGATCGCTCAGCGAGGAGAGCGTTAAATCGGCCACGTCGATCGGTTGCCCCGTCGAGGGAATCCCGATGAGGGTCATACCCGCCGCTTTCGCCGCGCGCGCCCCAAGGGGGGAATCCTCGAAGGCGAGGCACCGCGAGGGCTCGCACCCGAGAGCTTTCGCGCCAGCCTCGTACATGTCCGGGGCAGGCTTGGGGTTTCCGACGGTACTCGAGCTTTGAAGGCTCTCAAAATACCCGAGGAGCCCAGCGGCCGTGAGTTTCTTCTCGAGAATCTCGTGCCACGAGTTCGAGGCGACCGCGATCGGCACCTTGGTCGCGGCAAGTTCAAGGAATTCGCGTGCGCCCGGCATGGTCGGCACATTGGCTCCGAGTCGCGACTGGAAGTCGTCGGTAACGATCTGCTCGACGCGAGCCGGATCCTGGTCCGTCATGTCGCCGAGAATTTCGGCGGTCTGTTCGAGGGTCGTGCCCATGAGCGCGCCGAGGTCCTCTTCGGTTGGCGTCACGCCCGCGTCGTACAAGACCTTGAGCTGCGTCTCGGTCCATAGCGCCTCGGTGTCGAGGAGGAGGCCGTCGCAGTCGGTCACGATCGCGTCGGGAATCTCGTGGCGCACGAGACCGAGCGCGTTGTACACGGGCGAATAGCCGCCTCGGCGGTCGGGCCACGTCGCTACCCATTCGCGCAGCCCCGGATCGCCGATCGCAGCGATCTCAAGTTCGCCTTTGGGTCGCTGCCCGGGAATCGTAGGGGCGACGATGAGCCGGCATCCGGCAGCTGCGGCGGCCTGCGCGCCCGTTTCCGAATCCTCAATCGCGAGGGCTCGCTCGGGGGCGACGCCGAGCAGTTCGCACGCGCGCACGTAGATGTCGGGGGCGGGTTTGGGGCTTGCAACGTCGTCGAGGGAGACGACGTGATCGACGTACGGCAGGAGACCGACGTCGGCAAGTTCGCTCAGGAGCGGGGCGCGGTTGCTGTTAGATGCCACGGCAACGGGGATCCTCGAGCTCGCGGCCTTGAGCAGTTCCGCTGCGCCCGGAAGCACGGGGATGTCCTCGGCAAGCTTTGCAAAGTAGCTCCGCTTGAGGCTTTCGCCAACGTCTTCGGGTTTCTCCCCCGTAAGCTCCGCGATCGCGACGACGACGTCGATCACGTCGCGGCCCACCAGCCAACGGCGGCGCGCGTCTTCCATCGCGAGGGACCGGGCCTCGAGGTATTCGACCTGGGTTTCTTCCCACAGGCTTTGCGTGTTGAGGAGAACACCATCGCAGTCAAAAACAATCGCTTCGGGGGTGAAGGTGCCGAAGGTTTCACGGAAGGGTGCGAGACCGGGCGAGAGAGGCTCTTGATAGTCGCTCATAGTGCCCCCACCATACGCAGCGGCCCTGAAAGGAGACCGTTCCCATCACAGCTTTTTTGCACACGAGCGCCCTAACATGTGGAACGTTAATCTTGCGTCGTCCTTGGAAGGCAAACCCCCGCCATGACTGCACTCACACGCGGATCCGTTCTCGTGATCGGAGCCGGCCCCTCGGGTCTCGCGGCCGCTGCCGCCCTCTCCTCCCTCGGGGTGGATTTCGACCTTGTGGATGCGCAAAACCACGTGGGTGGCGTGTGGAACATCGCTAACGAGGACGCCCCGACCTGGCCGAACATGAAGCTTGCCACCTCGAAGTCGCATACGCAGTTCGAGGATCTTCGCATGCCCGTCAGCTTCCCCTCGTTCCCCTCGACCGACGAATACGCGACCTACCTTCGCGCCTACGCCTCCCATCACGGCCTCACGGAACGGTTTGAACCCAACAAAGCGGTGCGCAGCATCCGCTCGTTCGGCGAGGGCGAGTGGGAAGTAGATTTCTCCTCCGGCGAAGTACGCCCGTACACGGCCATCATCGCGGCACACGGGATCTCGCAGCGCCCCTTCCTGCCGCCGCTGTGGCACGAGGCTCGCGAGTCTGGCGTTCGCACGATCCACTCGAAGAACTTCCTGGGCGGCGACGACACCGCCGAAAAGGACGTGCTCGTAATCGGTGGCGGCCAGGAAGCGGCCGATATCGCCGTCGAGCTCGCGAAGGCGAACCGTCGCGTGGCCCTTCACCCCACCGAAGCGCACTGGGTCGTTCCGCGCACATGGGGTCCGTTCGCGGGCGATTCCCTTGCTCGTCTCGAGCCGACCTTCCTCGGTCGAGCCTTTAATGACACGGTCGCCGAGAAGCTCATTGAGCGCGCGATCGGCCGCCCGGAGAACGTGGGGCTACCCAAGCCCGAGGTCTCGGTCATGGAGGACGAACCGATCGTGTCGGATTCGTTCCTCACGCTCGTCAACGACCGCCGTATCGAAATCCTTCAGGACTCGGCTCACCTGCCGTTTGACCGCTTCGAGCTGATCGTGTTCGCGACCGGTTACGAACCTGGCGTCGATTACCTCGATCCCGAATACACGAGCGACCTTTTCCTTGGCGCCTTCCCGCGTTCGCGCCGCGACCTCGCCGTCCTTGGCCAGGTGCGCGTGCTCGGCGGCGTCACGCCGATCCTCACGCAACAGGCGGACATCGCGGCATATGCCACGAAGGAATTCCTCGAGGAAATCGAGACCGGCGCGGCCTCGCCCGCTCTCGCACGCTTTGAAAAGCTCAAGTCTCGCGCCGACGCCGACGTGCGCCGCACCGCTCCCCGCTCGAGCGAGAAGGGGCTTCGCGGCGCATTTTCAGGGGTCGCCTCGCGCGTGCGCACCGCCACGCGTTCGACCCGCATCGCGGAGCTTTCGCCGTGGGCCGAGCAGAACGCGCTCGACTCGCTGCCCGAGGATCAGCCGATTCGTCTCCCGCTCACCGACCGCGAACGTCTGCTGGCGCGCCTGTCGACCGCGCGCGCGATTTTCGAGAAGTAAGGGCTGAAGCGGCGAATACCGCTGCGCCGTAGAGCACGATGATGGCTCCGGCGACGCTCGCGCCGCAATGCTGGTCACGGAGCGTATCGGCGAGCCACGTGCGGCCGGTTGCGCCAAACCAGCTTGGCGCAATCGCGTACGGCGTGAGTGCCACGGCGGAGAGAACAAGGACAGTCCCCGCGAGTCCGGTCCCGAATGCCCACTTCTGCCCTGCGCGTACAAGTACGACGAGCAGGGCGCCGCACGCGATCATCGCGAGATCAAGCCCGAGGTTCGCCGGGTGGGATTCGAGAAGCCGCCGCATGAGCGCCGGGATGAGATAGGCGCACGCGAGGGTGAGCGCTGGCACCAGCGAAAGGGCAAACGCGAGGGCCCGACGCTTGCTGAGCACACCCCGAATCTTCGCGAGCGCGGCATCGCCCACCCCTATTCCAAGGGCGCTTCCGGGCAGTATCGCAAGCGCAAGCGCTAGCGCGAGGTGCGCACTGAAAAGCACGCGGGAATAGACCGCAAGCGCGCTCGAGGCGAGAAGCGGGTAAAGCACGAGCGCAAGGATGAACCAGCGGCGATCAGCCACGCTTACGCCCCGAGCGATGCCGCGCATGAGAAGCCACGTGAGCGCGAGGATCGAGGCACCAATCGCGAAAATATCGGGCCTTATCTGCCCAAGCGCGGCAAGGCTGCGCGGATCGGGCGGGAGCGCATAGGTCGTGAGGATCCCCGCGGGGGTGGCGGGCGGCGGAATGTTTTGTGCGGGTGGTGGCGCGCTCGACATCGCCGCGGCCAACCCAATCGCCGCACCCATGAGGAGAATTTCAAAGAGCGCCAGTTCGCGAAAGCCGGAGCGGCCCAGCGTGGTGCGCCGGGCGAGGAGGCGGCGCTGAGCATAACCGCACGCACCGAGCGCGAGGAGCAACAGCGCCTTGGCGAGGCCCAGCTGGCCGTATGGATGAGTGAAGAGTTCACTGATGGCGCTCAGGCGCGCGAGGATCGCGAGGAGCCCAGAGACCGCGAGGGCGATCCACGCGACGAGGGCGAGCGAGGAGAAACGCCCGATCGTGCGGCGCATCGCTGGTTCGCCTCCCGGCTCAAGAGCGGGGAGAAACTGGAGCACGAGTAGCGGCCCCACCCAGGCCGAGAACGCCAAAAGGTGGAAGAACATGGAGCTCGTCGCGCTCTCGTGGCTCACGCTTCCCGCCGCGTGCCCCGTCATCCCCTTGGCGACGATCGCCCCGAGGGCCGTGAGCGTCGTCGCGCGCGCCGTGCGCGCGCTTGTCCCCGAGACCCCAACCGCGCTTGCGAGGGCCGCGGCGACGATCGCGGTCATGCTCCAGACCCCGAGGTCGCTCGCGGCAAACACGCCGATGTCGGAGCCGAAATGTGCGGAGAAAAGCGGCTGTCCAGACGAGAGCGAGTACGCGAGAATGAACTGCACAACGAGCAGGAGCGTCCACACGATAGCGCTCGTGAACGCGATCGTCATGGCGCGCGCTCGTGCGTGAGCCGACCACGCCCCGCTGTCCGGCGAAGCATCGAGCAGCCACCCCGCAAGAATCGACCCACCGAGCGTGAGCGCACCCGCGGCCGCGGCAAGAGCTGCACTTACGGGAAGCAGGGCCTCGGTCGCGCGGCCAGCGTTGACGAGGAGGATTTCTGCGTCTCCCGCCGCGTAGCGGGCACCGGCCAGCGCCACGGCTGCGCCGCCCGCGAGGGCGACGAGCGCGATCAGGAGCGCGGCAAGCACCGCGCGCGAGTGCGCACGACTCACGCGGTCACCACGATGCCGAGCCAGAACGCCGCGAGTGCCGACCCGAGGCTGAGCGCGTAGTAGCCAAGAGCGGTCACCGTCGCACGCGACCGCACGAGCTTCACGACTTCGAGCATGAAGGTCGACATGGTCGAGAGCGCCCCACAAAAGCCCGTGCCGAAGAGCGCCGCGAAGCTCGCGGACACGAAGTCGCTGCTGCCGCCGAGCTGGCGCAACACAATCGCGAGGAGAAAGGAGGCGACAACGTTCGCGACGAACGTCGGCCACGGAATAGGCGAGGGTTCCCGATCGGGACCCGAGGGGCGCGTGAGCGCCGGGATGAACGTGAGGCCGTACCGTGCGACGGCGCCGACGGCGGCACCGAACGCGACAATCAACGCTGTCATCATGATTCCTCAGCCCTCTCGATCTGCTCGCGTGCACTCATCGCGCCCACGCGAGCGCCGGCGAGCAGCCCACCCACGACCGCAAGCACACACACGAGGACGCTCGCGGTCACGTACTTGAAGGCCTCGAGGGGAAAACCCGCGCCAATGATCGCGGCAATCTCCCCCGTGAACGTACTCATCGTCGTGAACCCACCGCAAAAGCCCGTGCCGAGCACGAGCTGGAGCTGCGCGTATTTCGGAGGGTTCTCATCCCAGTACCCGGTGAGCGCCCCGAGGATCAGGCACCCGAGAATGTTGGCGGCGAGTGTTCCCCACGGGAGATCAACGAGCGTGAGCGTCGTCGTCGTGGGGAGGATGACGGAGAGGGCGTAGCGCATAACCGCGCCGATGGCGCCGCCGAGTGCCACCCACCACAATCCCCTGCGAAAAGGAAGAGCTTTGGGCGGCACGCGCACGGTGCGAAGCGCGGTCGTCTCAGTGCTCGTGACGGCCGAAAACTCGGCCGTGCGCAGGAGCGGGTCTTCGCGGCGGAGGCTTTCGCGCCTTTCTTGGTCGTCCATCACCGCTCTAGCGTACGTCAGCCCCACACAAGCCCGAGGCTCGGGTTTTCGAGAACCGCAGAAACGTCGCGAAGAAGCTCGGAGCCAAGCGCACCATCGATCAGACGATGGTCAAAGCTCAAGGCAAGCGAACACACCTTGCGCGGGACGATTTCGCCATCGACAACCCACGGCTTGTCTTTGATCGCACCGAAACCGAGGATGACGGATTCGCCGGGATTGAGAATCGGGGTGCCAGAATCGATGCCAAACACGCCGAAGTTCGTGATCGTAATCGTGCCGTTGCGGGTTGCCGAGAGCGGCGTCTGGCCCGCGCGTGCCGTCTGGGCAAGGTCGTTGATGCTCACCGCTAGCTCGCGCAGCGTGAGCAGGTGCGCATCCTTGATGTTCGGCACGATGAGGCCGCGCGGGGTTGCCGCGGCGATACCGAGGTTGACGAAGTGCTTATAGACAATCTCTTGGTTGTCCTCGTCCCACGACGCGTTCACCTCGGGATTGCGGCGGATCGCCACGAGCAGCGCCTTTGCCAGCACGACGAGCGGGGAGATCTTGACGTCTTTCCACTCGCGGCTCTTCTTGAGCGTGTCGAGAAGCTCGAGGGTCTCGGTCATATCGACCTCGTTGAACACCGTGACGTGGGGGGCCGTGAACGCCGAGCTCACCATCGCCTCCGCGGTGCGCTTACGCACGCTGCGGATCGGGACGCGCGTCGTCTCCTCGTCGCTCGTGACGCCGGGGAACGGCTGGCTCTTCGGGGTCTTCATGTGGCCGGCGAGGTTGTCGGGCGCCTGCTTCTCCTCGCTCGGGAAGTAGCTGCCCGCCTGCTCGGGGGCGCCGTCGAGCGAGCGCTGGGACGCCGCGATCACGTCCTGGCGAGTCACAACTCCGCCTCGCCCAGTCGCGAGCACGTCGTGGAGGGCAACGCCAAGATCCTTCGCGAGCTTACGCACGGGCGGCTTCGCGAGGATGCGATCGATCGGGACCTGCGGTTCCGCACCGCTCTGCGCGATCGCGCGCTTCTTGCGACGCGGTGTGGGCGTCTCGCGCGCGCCGTAGCCCACCAGGGTTTTCGGCTCGATCTCCTCGGGCTTTTCGGAAGCGTCGGCCTCTTCGGGAGCGTCGGGTTCCGACGCCTGCCCAGCCTCCGGATCGGTCTCAATATCAAACATGGGCTCACCCACGTTGAGCTCGTCGCCCTCCTTCACGTGCACCTTGGCGACGATGCCTGCGACGTGCGAGGGAAGCTCGACGGCGCTCTTGGCCGTTTCGACCGTCACGACCGGGTCGTTGATCTCGACCCGGTCTCCCTCCTTGACCTTGATCTCGATGATCTCAGCCTCGGTGAGGCCCTCGCCGGGGTCGGTGAGGCAAATCTGGGTGATGCTGCTCATGAGGGAACCTTTCGGGGTGAATCAGTGCTCGGTGAATCAGTAATCGAGGCAACGGTCAACGGCGTCGAGCACGCGCTCGAGGTCGGGGAGGTAAGCGTGCTCCATGCGTGCCGGCGGGTACGGCGTGTGGTAACCGCCCACGCGCATCACTGGCGCCTCCAGGCTATAGAAGCAGCGTTCGGTCGTGCGCGCCGCGATTTCGCCGCCGAGGCCGCCAAACACGGGCGCCTCGTGAACGATGACGAGCCGGCCTGTCTTCGCCACGGAGCCCTGAATGCAGTCGAAATCGATCGGGTTGAGGCTTCGCAGGTCGATCACTTCGAGTGACAGATCGTCCTCTTCTGCCGCCTGGGCAGCCTCGAGAGCCACGGGAACCGTCGGACCCCACGACACGAGCGTAAGATCCGCACCCTCGCGCACGACATTCGCCTCGTAGTGCTTGAGGGCGGGGCGGTTGTCGGTGTCGACCTCGCCCTTGACCCAGTAGCGGCGCTTGGGCTCGAACATGATGACGGGATCGTCGGATTCGATCGCCTGGCGCGTCAGCCAGTAGGCGTCATTCGCGTTCGACGGAGTAAGGATTCGCAGGCCAGCGGTGTGAGCGAAGAGTGCCTCGGGGCTCTCCGAATGGTGTTCAACCGCGCCGATGCCGCCTCCGTAGGGAATGCGGACAACGACGGGCATGCGCACGCGCCCCTCGGTGCGGTAGTGAGTCTTCGCGAGCTGAGTCGTGATCTGGTTGTAGGCGGGGAACACGAAGCCGTCGAACTGAATCTCGCAGATTGGCCGGTAGCCGCGATAGGCAAGACCCACGGCCGAGCCCACAATGCCGGCCTCGCCGAGCGGAGTGTCGACGACGCGCAGTGCACCGAACTCGTCGAGCAGCCCCTGCGTCACGCGGAACACGCCGCCGAGGCGAGCAACGTCCTCGCCCATGAGCATGACCTTGTCGTCCGCACGCATCGCGTCGCGGATCCCCAGGTTGATCGCGCGGGCGATCGGAAGCTTTTCGACGCTCACTTGCCCTCGCCCTCCTCTTCGAACTGTTCGATATAGCGAATGTACTCGGCGCGCTCTTCTGCCACGAGAGGATGCTCATCAACGTACACGTGATCGAAAATCTGGATCGGATCCGGATCCTCGAGCGCGTGGATGTGGTGATGAAGGCTCATCGACAGATCGTGGCCCTCTTCTTCGCAGCGCGATACGAACGCGTCGTCGAGCTGGTCCTCGCGCCGCAAGTACGCCTCGAACCGCGCGATCGGATCGAGCGCAGCCCACTGCTTCTCCTCGTCTTCGCCGCGGTAGATGCGCGGCTCATCGCTCGTCGTGTGCGCGTTCATACGGTAGGTGAGAGCTTCGATGAAGTGTGGCCCCTGCCCTCCACGCGCGGCATCGAGCGCAAGGCGGCTTACGGCGTAGCTCGCGAGCACGTCGTTGCCGTCCACGCGAACCGAGGGAATGCCCCAGCCGCGGCTGCGCTGCGCGAGCGGTACGCGCGTTTGTACGCTCGTTGCGGTTGAGATCGCCCACTGGTTGTTTTGCGTGAGAAACACGATCGGCGCCTCGAAGCTCGCGGCCCACGTGAAAGCCTCGGACACCTCGCCCTCGGAGCTCGCGCCATCGCCGAAGAGCGCGAGAACCGCGGTGTCGACCTCCGGGTCGCCCGTGCCGCATGCGCCGTCACGTGTAATACCCATGGCGTACCCGACGGCCTGGGGTGCTTGCGCGCCGAGCACAATCATGTACGGGTGGGTCATGAGCTCGCGCGGATCCCAGCCGCAATGGTTGATTCCGCGCCACACCTCGAGAAGCTTCCACGGCTCGATCCCGCGCGCCCACGCGACGCCGTGTTCGCGATAGGTCGGGACGAGGTAGTCGTGCGCACGGGCCGCGTGCCCGGCACCGATTTGCGCGGCCTCCTGGCCCACGGCGCTTGCCCACAGGCCGAGCTGCCCCTGGCGCTGGAGGGAGGTTGCCTCGTGATCGGCGGCGCGAACGATCACCATGTCACGGTAAAAACCGCGCAGGTCGTCGAAGTCGAGGTGCGCGAGCGCGGCATCGAGCTCGTCGTGTGGCGTGCGCGTGCCATCAGGCGAAAGAAGCTGGAGCGTCGGCTCGCTTGAGGCTGGATTCGGGATCGCGGTCTGGAAAACACTCACCCTCCAAGCCTAACCTACGGTGGCGTAGGTTTCAGCTTTTCTGGTCCCCCCACTCCTTCACGACATCGATCAGGCGCGAGTTTGCGGCTTCCTCCGCAATTGTGATCCGGCAACCGTCGGACCCATAGCCACGCACCACGAGGCCGCGCTCAAGCGCAAACTCCACGAACTCGCCCGTGCGCTGTCCAAGCGGGAGGTACACGAAGTTGCCGTGCGAGGGCACGTGCGCGCATCCATGATCGAGGCCCGCGAGCGCACTCTCGACCCGGGCGCGTTCCGCACGGATCCACGAGACTCGCCGCTCGAGTTCGCTGCGCGCGGGCTCCTCGAGTGCCGCACACGCCGCTACCTGCGCAAGGCTCGAGGCGCCGAACGGAATCGCGACCTTATTCAGCGCATCCGCGAGCCGCGGGTGGACGATCGCGTAGCCGAGCCTGAGTCCCGCGATGCCGTGAACCTTCGAAAATGTGCGCACGCGCACGAGGTTTGCGAAGCGCTCGAAAAGGCTCGCCGAGTCCGCGCGCACGTCAGGATCCGCGAACTCGATGTAGGCCTCATCGAGCGCGACCGTGACGGTATCGGGTACAGACTCGAGAAACGCCTCGAGCTCGGCAGCTCCGAGCACCGTTCCCGTCGGATTATTCGGCGAGCACAACAGGATCAGGCGCGTGCGCGAGGTGACGTACGAGGCCATCGCCTCAAGATCGTGCTCGTAGCGCGCGTTAAGAGGGACCGGGACGGCTTTCGCGCCATGAGATTGGACGAGGATCGGGTACGCCTCGAAGCTACGCCACGGGAAGACCACCTCATCCCCCTGGTCGGCGAGCGCTCGCACGAGGTCGCCGAGGACGGCCGAGGCACCCGTTGAGACGTGGATCTGGGCCGGCGCGACACCGTGGAGGGCAGCGAGGGCCTCGCGAAGCCGGGTCGCGGACATGTCGGGGTAGCGGTTGAGACCGGCGAGCTCCCTCTCGAGCGCCTCGCGGATCTGCGCGAGAGGCGCGAAAGGCGATTCGTTTGAGCTCACCTTAAAGGCATCCGCCGGCGCCGGTTTGCCCGGAACGTACGAGGGGATTGACTCGAGGGTTGCGCGCACATGATTGTTTTCGGCCATGCACGAATCGTACGTGCCGGGGGCACTCACGCGCGGTCCGTGCCAAAATGGCAGCATGCGCCTTAGTGACATTGACCCCGCCCTCCCGCTCACCCCACTCGATGGACGCTACCGCGCCCAGGTCGCCCCGCTCGTGGACCACCTCAGCGAAGCAGCCCTCAACCGGACCCGCATCGTCGTTGAGACCGAATGGATGATCCACCTCCTCGACCAGGGTGCGGTTCCCGGCCTTCGCGCGCTCACGGACGACGAGCGCGCGCTCCTTCGACGAATTCCCGAGGACTTCGGCGCCGAGGGCATCGCCGAGCACGCCGAGATCGAACGCGAAACCGTGCACGACGTCAAAGCCGTCGAGTACTACATCAAACGCCGCCTCGCGGGCACGAGCCTCGAGCCCCTCGCCGAAATCGTGCACATTTACTGCACGAGCGAGGACATCAACAACCTCTCCTACGCCCTCATGGTCAAAGGCGCCCTGCACGACGTGTGGCTGCCCGCGCTCACGGACCTGACGGCCGACATCGCACAACTTGCACGCGAATGCGCCGACATCCCCATGCTGAGCCGCACCCACGGCCAGGCGGCGACCCCCACGACCCTCGGCAAGGAACTCGCCGTGTTTGCCTACCGCCTCGAGCGCCAGATCGCGCGCCTGAGGGGCGATGAGATCCTCGGGAAGATCAACGGTGCAACGGGCACGTGGGCCGCCCACGCCATCTCCGTACCCGACACCGACTGGCCCGCGATCGCGAAGAGCTTCGTGGAGCACCTCGGCCTCACGTGGAACCCGCTCACGACCCAAATCGAGAGCCACGACTGGCAAGCAGAGATCTACTCGGATGTCGCGCGGGCAGGCCGCATCCTGCACAACCTCGCGACCGACATGTGGACCTACATCTCGCTCGGCTACTTCCGCCAGCGCCTGAGCGCCCAGGGCGGCACGGGAAGCTCCACCATGCCGCACAAGGTGAACCCGATCCGTTTCGAGAACGCCGAAGCCAATCTCGAGATCTCGGGAGCGCTCTTCGACGTCCTCGCCCAGACCCTCGTGACCTCGCGCCTTCAGCGCGACCTCACCGATTCGACAACGCAGCGCAACATCGCGCCCGCCTTCGGGCACTCGCTCCTGGCGATCTCCAACCTCAAGCGCGGGCTCGCCGGCCTCAATACCGACGCCGAGCAGATGGCACGCGATCTCGACGCCAACTGGGAGGTCCTCGGGGAAGCCGTCCAATCCGTCATGCGCACCCTCGGCATTCAGGGTGTCGAGGGTATGGATTCACCGTATGAACGCCTCAAGGAACTCACGCGCGGCAAGCGCGTCGACGGCGACGCGATGCGAGAGTTCATCACGTCGCTCGGCCTGCCCGAAAAGGAGCGCGAGCGACTGCTCGCCCTTACCCCCGCGACCTACGTTGGGCTCGCCTCCTCGCTTGTCGACTACCTCGAGGGCTGATCTGCCCATGAACGACTGCTGCTCGGCCCCGCACGGGACCACGCCCGGCTATCACGCCGACAAGGATGCCTACGTGCGCCGCCTAAGGCGCATCGAGGGGCAGGTGCGGGGGCTCCAGCGCATGCTCGAGGGCGACACGTACTGCATCGACGTCCTCACGCAAGTCAGCGCCGTCAAGCGCGCCCTTGAGTCGGTTTCGCTCGAGCTCGTCGAGGACCACGTGCGCCACTGCGTGCGTGATGCGGCCGCCGACGGCTCCCCCGACGTCATCGACGCCAAACTCACAGAGGTGCTTACGGCCGTCAAGCGCCTGATGTAAAGGGTCCGACGGTTGCCGGTCACCGTCGGACCCAAAATTCCGGCCCACCGGATTCCGCGACCACTAAAGTCCTCGCGCTCTGGCTCACCCGGGCGCACAATGGTGCCACCCCAGCCCCACAACGATGTGTTTGAGGACGGTCAGCTATGAGTGAACAGTACGTGTACCCTTTCAGCGCCGGTTCGCGCGAGCAGGTCGACCTGCTCGGTGGTAAAGGCGCGAATCTCGCCGAAATGACCCAGCTTGGGCTCCCCGTGCCACCAGGCTTTACGATCACGACCGACGCCTGCCGGTACTACATGCGCTACGGCCATGAACCGAGCGTGCTTGCCGACCAGGTCAAACGCGAACTCGGAGCCGTCGAAGCGACCCTTGGGCGCATCTTCGGCGATCCAAAGAACCCCCTGCTCGTGAGCGTGCGCTCGGGCGCGAAGGTCTCGATGCCCGGCATGATGGAGACGGTTCTGAACGTCGGCCTCAACGACGAGACGCTCGAGGGTCTCGCGGCGCTCTCGCATTCGCGGCGGTTCGCGCTCGATTCCTACCGCAGGCTCCTCCAAATGTTTGGCCGCACCGTGCTCGATATCGATGCCGAACTGTTCGAGGCGGTTCTCGACGACGCTAAGTCGGCCGCGGGAGCCGCGAGCGATGTCGAGCTCTCGGAAGGCGACCTCGAGCGGGTCGTCGAGAGTTTCAAAGAGATCATCGAACGAGAATCCGGCGCGCCCTTCCCGCAGGACCCGTTCACGCAGCTCACCATGAGTATCCACGCGGTGTTCGACTCGTGGAATTCGCCGCGCGCGATCGTATACCGCAACACCGAGCGCATCCCCCACGACCTCGGCACCGCCGTCAACGTGTGTTCGATGGTTTTCGGGAACCTCGATGACCAGAGTGCGACCGGTGTCGCCTTCACGCGCGACCCCGCGACGGGCGCACGCGGCGTGTATGGCGACTTCCTCCTCAACGCTCAGGGCGAAGACGTCGTTGCGGGCATTCGGAACACGCTGAGCCTTCCCGATATGGAGAGCCTGCTTCCCGAGAACTATCGCGAGCTCGTGGGCATCATGGAAAAGCTCGAGCGGCACTATCGCGACCTGTGCGATATCGAGTTCACGATCGAATCGGGCAGGCTCTGGATGCTTCAAACCCGCGTGGGTAAGCGCACCGCCGCTGCCGCGTTCCGCATCGCCACCGCCCTCCTCGACGAGGGAGCGATCACCGAAAACGAGGCGCTCATGCGCGTGACCGGCGACCAGCTCTCGCGCCTCATGTTCCCCGCCTTCGACCCTCATGCCGAGCGCGTACTCCTCGCACGCGGCATGAATGCCTCCCCGGGGGCCGCTACCGGTCACGTCGCCTTTACCACCGCGGACGTGCTCGCGCGCGCTAAAGAGGGCACGCGGTCGATCCTCGTGCGCCGCGAAACCAACCCCGATGATCTCGCGGGCATGATCACCGCCGAAGGCGTGCTCACGGCGCGCGGCGGCAAGACCTCCCACGCGGCCGTCGTCGCCCGCGGCCTCGGCCGCACGTGCGTGTGCGGTGTCGAGGCGTTCACGGTCGATGAGGCCGCCCGCGAAGTACGCGTCGATGGTGAAGTAGTGCTGCGCGACGGGGATCTCGTGTCGATTGATGGCACAAGCGGTGAAGTATTCCTCGGAGAGGTCCCCGTGCAGCCGAGTGCCGTCGCCGCCTATTTCGAGTCGGGTGCAAGCCTCGACGACGGTGATGCCACGAGCCTCGAAGGGCTCGACGACGCAGAGGCAGATCTCGTCACAAGCGTTGACCGGCTCATGCGCATCGCCGATCGCGAACGCGCTCTACTCGTCCGTGCCAACGCCGACACCCCCGAGGACGCCGCGCGAGCGCGCCGCATGGGGGCCCAGGGCATCGGGCTTACGCGCACCGAGCACATGTTCCTCGGCGACCGCCGCACGCTTGTCGAGAACCTCATCCTCGCCGCAAGCCCCGAGGAACGCGAGGAAGCCCTCGCCGCGCTCCTACCGCTCCAGCGCGGAGACTTCCTCGAGATGATCCGCGAGATGGACGGCCTGCCCATGACCGTGCGCCTCCTCGATCCGCCGCTGCACGAGTTCCTCCCCGACCTCACCGAACTCTCGGTGCGGATCGCGAAGGCCGAAGAACGCGGCGAGCACAACGAACATGAGATCAAGGTTCTCGAAGCCGTGAAGCGGCTGCACGAACAGAACCCGATGCTCGGCCTTCGCGGTGTGCGGCTCGGGCTTTCCATCCCCGGCCTCTTCGGCATGCAGACTCGCGCGATCCTCGAGGCCGAGGCACAGGCCCGCGCCGAAGGACTGAATCCGCAGGTCGAGATCATGATTCCCCTCGTAAGCTCCGTGCGTGAGCTGCGAGAAATCAAGAAGGAAATTTTCGCCGTTCGCGACGCGGTCACGCAGGAAACCGGCCTCAAGCTCACGACCGTGATCGGTTCGATGATCGAGTTGCCGCGCGCTGCCCTTCGTGCCGACGAGATCGCCGAAGAAGCCGAATTCTTCAGTTTCGGCACGAACGATCTCACGCAAACCACGTGGGGCTTCTCGCGCGACGACGTCGAGGCCGGCTTCTTCTTCACCTACAAGGAGCACGGCATCCTCCTCACGAGCCCGTTCGAGTCGATCGACCAATTCGGCGTCGGTGAACTCGTACGCATCGGCACCGAACGCGGCCGCGCCGTCAACCCGGACCTTCACGTCGGCGTGTGCGGCGAGCACGGTGGAGACCCGAGCTCGATTCACTTCTTCAACTGGCTCGGGCTCGACTACGTCTCGTGCTCACCGTTCCGCGTGCCCGTCGCCCGCCTCGAGGCGGGGCGCGCGACACTCAGCGTGGATGACTTCGAGATGAGCCACTAAACGGCTCGACGACTCGACGCGAAGAAAAGGTGGCCGTGATGCGCAATGCTCGCGGCCACCATTCGCTGTCTCGCGTGGATTTAGAGTGCGTTCAGGTCGTCGATCGTCATCGTGTATGTCTGATTGTCGAAGGAAAAACTGTCTTCGAGCTCAATAACAAGAGGCTTGGACATATCGGCAATCCCGATTCCTCCCTCGACGCCTGTGATCGAAGCGCCGGGCTTCGCTTCCTTCACGGAGTTCGACGGATCGATATGGTCGCTTGTATACGACCAGTCAGTCTCCACCCCGTCTTGAAAGCCCCTGAATAGCACCGACAAGGAAGGATAAGTGGCCTCGCCGCTGTTGTTCTTCCAGTCGTAAGTCACTTTGAGGACCTTGTTGCCTTCCCAGTCGTTGACGATTTTCAGTTTCGTCACGGTGACAGAGTAGGCGCCTACCTGGACTTCTTTACCAATTTCGAGGGCATAGGGATCAGCTGGTTCCTCCTCAACAGCAGGCTCGGTCGGCTTCTCTGCTTCAACTGGCGCAGCCTCGGCCGTCGACGCTGGAGCAGGGGCAATCGTTTTGGGCGTAGACGTTGGTGCTGGCTCTGATGTTTCGGTTGCCTGCGCTGCGGCAGCTGTGGCAGCCGGCGTCGTCTCGGCGGCAGTTGCCGCTTCAGAGGCTGACGACTGTGAAGAAGGCTGGTCAGAATGGGCGGTGGAAACCACCGCACCGCAGCCAGTGAGGCTCACGAGTGAGCAGACGGCAAGAATAGAGAGAACGGTCTTTTTCAACGGGAACCTCACGCAGCGGGAATGGGGAATAACCGCAATTATTCTATCCGCACTATCGAGAGACTTTAGACCCGTAATTCCTAGCGCGGGCGAATCGAGAGCACGTCAATGTTTGCCTCGGGCGGGGCCGTGAGCGCGTAGCGCACGGCCCCGCCGATCGTTTCAGGCTTCATGTAGTCGCTCTCGTTGTACTCACCGCCCTCGTAGGCGCGCAATTCGCGTTGCATGTCTGTCGCGACGCGCCCCGGGTGGAGCGATACGACGCGCACGCCCCGCTCGCGTTCTTCCTCGCGCAGCGCGTCGGAGAGGGCGCGAAGGGCAAACTTGGTCGCGGAGTACACGGCGTTGCCGGGCTTCGACGTGAAACCCGAGCCAGAGTTCACGAACACGATCGTGCCGCGCGCCTCGCGAAGCTCCGGGAGGATCTGGGCGGTGAGAACGGCCTGCGCTGTCACGTTCATGTGGAGAGCGAACTCCCAGTCGCCCGGCTTGGTGTTCTCGACCGTGTCGCCGGCAAGAACGCCCGCGCTCAGCACGGCGCCGTCAAGCCCGCCGCTGCCTGTTCCGAGGGCGCCGCTCTCGCGGGCCTCGCGCATGCCGTCGATAATCTTCTGCGAGTCGGAAAGGTCCGCAAGGACATACTCAGCCGACGGTAGCTCAGCGACGAGCGCTTCAAGCGCCTTTTCGTCGCGGCCCACGAGCACGAGGTGGGCGAAGTCTTTGAGCGCAAAGGCGGTCGCACGGCCGATGCCGCGGGTCGCGCCCGTGATCAGGATGCGAGGCTTCGAATTCGTCATAACCCCACTGTGTCACGTTCGCCTCGAGGAAGCCTGCCCGGAACACTCGGGGCTAAAGCACGCGCCCGGGTTTCCCTTCATCGGTGACAACGGGGAGACCCTGCATGAGCCACGCGCCCATACCGCCACCAACGTTGATCGCTTCGATTCCCTGCATGGCGAGCCACTGAGCGACCTGCGAGGAGCGCCCACCCGAGCGGCACACGAGGTAAATGTCCCGCTCGCGGCCCTCGTCATCCTCCACAAAGAGCTCATCGAGATGTGCGGCGAGGCTGCTCGCGGGGAGATGGCGAGCGCTTGGCGCGTGCCCCGCGTCCCACTCATCCTGCTCACGTATGTCGAAAAGGAGGGCGCCCTCGGGGACACTCAGCGGGTCAACGGTTTCGAAATCCATGCGTTCAGCCTAGAGGGATTCGCTCCGTGTTGGCCACAAGCACCGGCACTCCGGGAAGTTCCGAGGCGCCGGTGCTCATGTTCGCCCACAGCAGGGTTCAGCCAGCTGCGCGCACGCGGGCGCGAGCAGCCCGCGCCACGAGCGGGGAGCTCACGAGGGCCGACGCCGACACGAGCCCGAGTGCGGCCACGACGCTCACGACGAAGACCACCGCAACACGAGGATCCGAAGCTGTCGAACCCGCGAGCGTGACAAGAACGAGGGCCGCCATGAACACGGAGACCGTGAGGGAGATCCCGACGGGAATCGCGATCTCCGCAATTCGTGCACGGTGCAGCTGGCGGATGCTCGCGCCCGCCACGTGCTGCGAACGGTACCTCGACGCCTGATCGATCACGCGCGCGGTGTGGGTGACACCGGTACTCACGGCCGCGAGCACCGTCGCGATCCCCACCGTCAGCACAGCGCCCGTCGAGAGCGCCTGGTTCATGAGGCGCGAGGATTCATCCACGCTCGGCAGCGACGTCACAATCGAAGCAAAGCCGGAAACGACAAGCGCGATCGTCACGCCCGAGACCGCCCTCCAGCCCGCGCGCGGATCGGCGCACAGGCGCCGCGCCCCCACGAGGAGACTCGGTGTCGGCGCGAGGGACGCAACTATGCGCGCGATGACCCACACGATAAACGGACCAGCGAGATTCACGGAGAAGACCATTATTCCCACGGTCAGCACCACCGCCACAATCACAGCGCCGATGGACACGCCCTGGATACGGGGAAGGAATTGCGCCACCGCGAAGAACACAATGATGCTCAGCACCCACACGAGAAGGCGCATGACCGACATGCGCACCTTGTGCGCACCTCGGGCAATTCCGAGGGGACTCAAGGCAACCCCCGTGAGGGTGATCGACGCGGAGACCGAGGCAAACAGTGCAAGAGCACAAGGGGTAAGAACGAGAGCCCACCACGGCAAGATGAGCTCCGCAGCCGTAAATTTCCGGATCCCGAAATCGAGATGCGAAAGCGGCCACGCGAGCGCAATGTGACAGGCTACGCCGATCACCGCGCCCACGACTGATTGCCAGGCGACGTCGGACACCGCGACCCCCGCCACCTGCGCGCGCGTGCCCCCAACGAGCCGAACCGCCGCCAAGTCTTTTTCGCGGCGTGCGAGGGACAATCGAGCCGCCGCTCCACCGAGAGCGATCGCGTTCGGGACGAGAAGCACGCACGCGAAGACCGCACAGATCACCAGCAGTGGCATGACCTGCGCTTCGGGCGAGGCCGACGCCTCCGTCATCTCAAAACCGCTCGGACCCAGTCGCCCGTAGAAAGCGCCCGTGCCCGCAAGCACCGTACAGACGATCGCCGTCGCCGCCGCAAACGCGATCACCGGGAGGGCATTCGCGAGAGATCGCCTCCCCCGCACAAGCATGAGCAGGGCGCTCATCGAGCAACCTCCCGTTCGATCTGACCGTCGCGCATCACGATCGTGCGCGCACACGCAGCCGCAACACTCTGGTCGTGCGTCACCATCACGAGCGCGCTCCCGGCATCTGCGGTCGCCCGAAGGAGCAGGTGGAGAACCTCTTGGCCCGTCTGCTGATCGAGCGCCCCGGTGGGTTCATCGGCGTACACAACCGACGGCTCCCCCGCAAGGGCACGGGCGATAGCGACGCGTTGCGCCTGGCCGCCCGAGAGCTGACCGGGCCGGCGTTCCTCGAGCCCCGAAAGCCCAAGCGCGGCGAGCCAATGCTTCGCCATTGTCTTTGCCTTCCGCCGCGAGACGCCCGCAAGCATCCGCGGGAGCATCACGTTCTCGAGGGCACTCAGTTCAGGGAGCAGCTGGCCATCCTGGAACACGAAACCGAAATCGGTGCGGCGCAGCTTCGTTCGCGCAGCATCGCGCATGTCTCGTAGATCGCGCTCGCCGTAAAGAACCCGGCCGCCCGTCGGCGCGAGGATGCCTGCGAGGCAGTGCAGCAGCGTCGACTTGCCGCAGCCCGACGGCCCCATAATGGCGAGACTTTGACCAGAGTAGATATCAAGATCCACGCCTCTCAGGGCGTGAGTATGCGCGTCATAGGCAAGCGCGAGGTTGCGCGCAGAAAGGACGATCGGGCGAGCGCCGGGGACGGTTCCGACGGCTGGCTGGACAGTAGAGGAAGACTGAATATTGCGTGGTGTTGTCATGCCTCTACGCTCTCGCGGAGGCGGGCGCTCACACATCGACCCCCGGGACCATTCATCCCTGTCGCTGGGAGGATGTTTCGCGCTGATGTGCCGCGTCGATTCCACCCCCAGACGGATCAGCCCTCATACTTGCGGCGCTCTGCGCCGTGGCATGCGAAAGGCGCGGCCCGGGGTTGCCCCGTCACCGCGCCTTTCGTTGCGAATGGTGCCCCCTGCGGGGCGTGCCGATCAGCCGAACTTACCGGAGATGTAACGCTCGGTCTCTTCCATCGCTGGGTTGTTGAAGATCTTGGTCGTTTCATCGAACTCGATGAGCTTGCCCGGGGTACCCGTGCCGGCGATGTTGAAGAAGCCGGTCTTGTCGGACACACGCGAGGCCTGCTGCATGTTGTGAGTCACGATGACGATCGTGTACTCAGATTTGAGCTGATGAATGAGGTCCTCGACCGCGAGAGTCGAGATCGGGTCGAGCGCCGAGCACGGCTCGTCCATGAGAACGATGTCCGGTTTCACGGCGATCGTGCGGGCAATGCACAGGCGCTGCTGCTGGCCACCGGAGAGGCCGCCGCCGGGCTTGTTGAGGCGGTTCTTGACCTCTTCCCAAAGGTTCGCGCCGCGAAGTGACTCTTCGACGAGCTGATCGGCCTCGCTCTTCGAGAGGCGCTTGTTGTTGAGCTTGGCGCCCGCGAGAACGTTCTCGGCGATCGACATCGTCGGGAACGGGTTCGCCTTCTGGAAGACCATGCCGACGCGGCGACGAACGTTCACGGGGTCGATGCCGGGGCCGTAAATGTTTTCGCCGCCGATGTTGACCTCGCCCTCGGCGTATGCGCCGGGGATGACCTCGTGCATGCGGTTGAGGGTGCGCAGGAAGGTGGACTTACCGCAGCCGGAGGGGCCGATGAGGGCGGTGACGCTACGGGAATCAATCTTGACGTTGACGTCCTCGACGGCAAGGAAGTCGCCGTAGTAGACGTTGAGGTTCTTCACGTCAATGCTCTGTGACATCTGGGATCCTTTCAAAGATCAGCCTGTGAGGGCTTAGCGGCCGGTCTTCGGCGAGAAGTAATGGGAAACGAGGCGGGCGAAGATATTCAGCACCATCACGATAATGATGAGCGTAAGCGCAGCGGCCCACGCCCTCTGATAGTTGATATCGGGATTACACGCGAATTCTTCACGCGTGAAGTAGTTGAGAACCTTCTCGCCGGACTTGCCACACACAGCATGGCCGAAGCCGTACTGCTGGTTGATGTAGGTGGGCAGCGCCATCATGCGGTCCTTGAACGGGTTGGGGTTCAGCATCTGGACCACGCCGATCGTGAACATGAGCGGCGCGGTTTCGCCGATGACACGAGCGATAGCGAGGGTGACGCCAGTGGCGAGACCGGCAATCGCGGTACGGAGCACAACGCGAACGATCGTGAGCCACTTCGGCACGCCGAGGGCGTAGGCGGCTTCGCGCAGTTCGAGGGGGACGAGGCGAATCATTTCTTCGCTCGATCGAACGACGGTCGGGATCATGAGAACCGACAGGGCAACGGAGCCCATGGCACCCATACGCAGACCGGCCTCGCCCGTGAGCGTCGTGAAAAGCGCGAGCGTGAACAGACCCGCGACGATCGACGGGACACCCGTCATAACGTCGACGAGGAAGGTGATGCCTTTACCGAGGGTCTTCCGCCACCCGGTCTGGGCGTACTCCACGAGGAAGATGGCGGTCAGAAGACCGATGGGGATCGAGATGATCGAAGCCCCGAGAGTAATGATGAGCGTTCCGACGATGGCGTGGAGAATGCCACCGCCGTCAGCGCCGCCGTTGAAGCCTTGCATGTCTCCCGTGAGGAAGCCCGGCGTGAGCAGGCGCGGCCCGCCTTTCGAGAGCACCTCGAAGAGGAGGGATACAAGCGGAATCATCGCAGTGGCAAAGGCGCCAATGAGGATGAGCGTCATGAGGCGGTCCTTCGCCCATCGCTCACCTTCGCGCACTCGCGAGTAGATGTAGCCAATCACGAGGTGGGCGAGAAAGCCCAGGACGATGACGGCCGGAAGGGTGAAGGAATTTGTGACGAGCAGGAGGATCGAGACGAGTACGAGGGCGGCGACGCCCGTGAGTACCATGTGCCACCAGGGCAAGCGGCGCTCGCCAGCGTTCAGGAAGCTCGAGTTCCCCCTGCCCTTCGGGCCGGGGTTGGAGGCATTGAGGGTTGCGGTTGCTTCACTCATTTCTGATCCCCCTACTTCTTACGTGCGCTAGCGGCCACGATCCAGCGGGCGAGCGCGTTGATGATGAACGTGATGAGGAACAGGACGAGACCCGCGAAAATGAGCTTCGCCATGTCAATGCCGGTGGATTCGGCGTTCTGCGAGGCGATGAACGAGGCAATCGTCATGTGCCTACCGACCTCAAGGAGGTGGAGCGAATAGGTGTAGCCGGGGCTGAGCACCATGAGCACAGCCATGGTTTCACCGAGCGCGCGGCCGAGGCCGAGCATGCACGCCGAAACAACACCGTTGCGACCGAAGGGAAGGACGACCATGCGAACCATTTCCCACTTGGTGGCGCCGAGTCCAACCGCGGCCTCTTCCTGGAGACCTGGGGTCTGGAGGAAGACCTCGCGGCTCACGGCGGTGATGATCGGGAGGATCATGACGGCGAGGACGATCGAGGCGGTCATGACGTTACGCATGGGGGCGTGCGGGTTGCCCTGGAAGAACGGGATCCAGCTCGTGAGCGGGCTGGTATTGAGGAACGTGTAAAGCGGCTGCATGAGCGGCACGAGCCACACGCCACCCCACAAACCGAAGACAACCGACGGCACCGCGGCAAGGAGATCGATCACGTATCCGATCGGCATCGCGAGCTTGCGTGGCGCGTAGTGGGAGATGAAGAGCGCAATCCCGATAGCGATCGGAGCGGCAATAATCAGCGCCAGAAGTGAGGCGAGCACCGTGCCGAAGACAAGTGGACCGACGAACTCAAGGAGGTTCTGCTTGCCCGAGTTGGTGGGGATCGCATTCCAGTTCTCAATCGCCGGTAGCGACTGAATAAGAAGGAAGATGAAGATTGCCGCGAGCACGGCAAAAATGATGAGGCCGGACCCGACACTCAACGACGAGAAAATTGCGTCGCCTGGACGCGCACCCGAGCTCTTGAAGCTCGCTTTCTTCTCGTTGCCCGGAGGTTCGGGGGCGCCCTTGGCGGGTGTGCTGTTTTCGGCAGCCGCTGTGCTCACGCGCACGCTCCTGACGGTAGGGGATGGAAAGAATGGACTGAACGACAGGTGCGCCGCCGACCCTGGTGGGCTCGGCGGCGCACCGTTACGCCTTAGGCGTCAGCTGCGGATCACTTAGCCTTGATGGCGTCGATCGACTTCTGGGCGTCCTCGCGGAGCTTAGCCGAGAGGGGAGCCGAGCCGGCAGCCTGAGCAGCGTCGTTCTGGCCCTGCTCCGAGATCACGTAGGAAGCGTAAGCCTTGACGAGATCGGCATCTTCCTTCTTCTCGTAGGTGTCGCACATGACCATGTAGGACACGAGGACGATCGGGTACGAGCCGGCTTCCTTGGTGTCGCGAGCAAGTTCGAGAGCGATGTCGTTCTCGCTACGGCCCTCAACCTTGGGCGAAACCTCAACGGCCTTGGCAGCAGCATCAGCGCTGTAGCCGACGTACTCGTCGCCGACCTTGATCTTGGCGGTGCCGAGGTCGCCAGCTTTCGAGGCGTCGGCGTAACCGATGGTGCCGTTGCCGCCCTGAACGGTGTTGATGAGGCCCGAGGTCTTCTCACCCGACTGGCCGCCATCCTCGAACCAGGTCTCGATAGCGCCGTGCTTCCACGAGTTGGGAGCGGCAGCAGCGAGGTACTCGGTGAAGTTCTCGGTGGTGCCCGACTTGTCCGAGCGGTGCACCGGAACGATGTCGAGGTCAGGAAGCTCAACGTTGGGGTTGTCAGCCTTGATGGCCTCGTCGTTCCACTTCTTGATGTCGCCAGCGAAGATCTTCGCGAGGGTGTCGGGCGAGAGCTGGAGATCCTTCACGCCGTCGAGCTTGTAGACAACCGCGATCGGGGAGATGTAGACGGGGATGTCGAAAGCCTCGCCGCCGAAGCAACGATCCTTCGACTTGGCAACCTCTTCATCCTTGAGGTAGGCATCCGAGCCGGCGAAGTTGGTGGCGGAAGCGAGGAACTGCTCGCGACCCTTACCCGAGCCAACAGCGTCGTAGGTCACCGTGGCGCCCGAGTTCTGAGCCATGAAGCCACCGATGAACGCGCCCTGTGCGTCTTCCATCGAGGAAGCGCCGGCACCGGCGAGGGTGCCCGAGACGTCACCGGATGCGCTCGACGAGCCCTTGGTGTCTTCGCTCTTGCCTTTGTCGGAGGAGTCGCCACCGCACGCTGCGAGAGCGAAGGCGCCTGCGAGGCCGAGGGCGGTTGCGGAAACGAACTTCTTCTTGAGGTTCACGAGTGTCCTTTCGAGGCTACTGAAGCCAGGGATACGGGTCGTAAGTGGACACAACGAAGGTAGAAGCCCCAAGTGACGCCGCGAGTATTCCCAGGTGAACAACCGGTGAACTCATGCGAGAATTTCCGGCCGGGAGTCTCGTATAACAGACTTTTTCCTGCTCAGAGGCATCCTGTGCCACCAATTGCGCCCGCTCAACGTGGGGCACATCACCGCTGTGATGGGTTCTAACCGATGTTGGGAAGGTGCCTTTCCACATCAACGATGCGACCGCGTTCACTCGTGTGCAATACAAGCATCTCCCCCGGCGCGAGGTACGGGTTCTCGCGAGGGAGCTTCCCCCGAGCCTCCTTCGTACACGCGTGCTTCGCAGCCGCAATAATGGTCGGCAGCACGGGCCTGTGAGTACAGACGACGGTGCGTGCCGCTTCGGCAATCGCTCGCTCCATGACCGCGGCAGCACGCGCCGGCCGCTTCTCATGCGCGTGTTCGGTGAGCTCGGGTTTCTCAACGATGTCAATCCCGCCCTCGTGCGCAAACGGCTCGATCGTTTCGAGGCAACGACGCCAAGGCGAGGTCACGACGGTTTTCGGGGCGTACGCGGCAAGTAGTGGGGGCAGCGCCGCCGCCTGCTTGCGGCCCTTGCGCCTGAGCGGTCTCGTTCTCTCATCCCCCTTGCGCCACTTCGCACGCGACTGCGCGGCGGCGTGACGCTGGACGATCACCGGCGTCGTATCGAGCTCACCCTCCTTCGCGAAATCAAGAAGGCGGGTGAGGAGGTCTCGATCGGATTTGCGCGTCAGAATTCCCAGAGCTTTTGATGCCTCGATCCACTCGACCTTGTCGATCTCCTTGGGATTCTTAGGGCCCGGCCCCGCCTGGGCACGAACCCGCGCTACCCAGTACCGCACCGTTTTCGGTCGGCCATTCGTGCGGTAGTCGACCGTCGGAAGGGGGCGGTCAAGTCGGATCCGGTACCCGGTCTCCTCCTCCACTTCGCGAATCGCCGCCGCGACGAAGGATTCGCCCGCCTCAAGCTTCCCCTTCGGAATCGACCAGTCTGCGTACTTCGGCCGATGCACGAGAAGAACCTGCAGCTTACCGCGTTTTTCACGCCAAACGAGCGCTCCTGCCGCGAGGATCGGGGATTGTTCGCGTGCCACGGGATTAACTCTCCTCGAAACGACAGCTCAGGGCCTCCCCAAGTGTAGTACGCCCCTCCTATGTGCGTTTGGCGCACGCGGGACCGTAGACTTCCATGAGGCGTAATCCATAGAAATGATTGGTTGAAGCATGACACCGAGTGAGCGAGCACCCCTCACGGGCGCGTGTGCACTCGCACTCGCCGCCGCCATGGCCCTTCCCGTCTACAGCGGCGAGACCCTCGCCGGCATCCTCGCTCTTTTCGTTGTGCTCATGTGCGTGAGTTGGCCGCGCCTGCTCGAACTTCCGAGTCGAACCGGCAGCGCGATCATCATGGCCCTCGCGGGCCTGGGCTCGCTCACCCTCGCACTCATCTTCGGCACGACGGGCCTCGCATCGAAGCTCGTCATCGTCATTGCCGTTTCACTCTTTCTGAGTTTCGCCCACGAAATGCTTCGCCGCGAGCGCTCACGCCTCACGTTGTCCATTTCGGGAACGGCAAGCGGCGCCCTCATCACGACCCTCACCGTCATCTGGCTGAAATGCTGGTCCCTCGCCTCGACGAACGGGCCCGCAACCGTCGGATTCCTCCTCGCGATGACGATGGGACTCGCGCTCGGTACCCTGTTCCTCGCGCTTCCGCTTCCCGCCGCGGCGCGTGTCAGCGGCGCGATCGCGCTCGGTGCACTCACCTCCGGGTTCCTCGGGTGGGCTCTCCACTACCCCCCGTCGATCATCGCGATGTCGACACTCGCGGGGGCGGTCCTGTGCACCGCTGCACTCTTCGTGTTCTTCCTGCTCTCGCGCGTGATCGGGGCGTCCGATCCGCGACAGTCCCTCGCCGTTGCCATCGCGCCGATCGCCCTTACGGGCATCCTCGCGCTACTGTTCCTCGAGGTCGCCCTCAGTTACGTCCCCGCCGACCTCGGACTCACCGTCATCCCCACCGCGTAGGGATGTGCGTACCGGGGAATACGCCCACCGCGCGAAACGTTAATGACGTGTTCTTTCACCACTAGTCAGTAGGGAGTTCTTGTGCCCATCGTCATCGATGAGAATCTCGACCCGTCGCTCTACCCGCTCGCGTGGCTCGTGGGCGCTTGGGAGGGCACGGGCGCCGTACAGCTCAGGGGAGAAAACGGCGAAGAGGTGGGCCGCGCGATCGAGCAGCGTCTCACCGTGGCCCCGGATTCCTCCGGCGGGCTCGCATGGTCGATGCGCACGTGGGTTCTCGACTCGCCTGCTCCCGAACCGCCAACAACGGCGTTCTATGAAAAGGACGAGGAAAAGGCCGACGCCTCCCAGTCAACGAGCGCGACCGAGCTTGTGCGCGAGCTTCTCCTTGAGGAAAAGGGCACGTGGCGCACGACGGGAGTACTTCCCGGCCAGGACGAAGAGGCCGCGCACAACGCGAAGCCCGGAAGCCCCGAGAGCTATCTGTCTCACGGCGTGAGCCTGACCATGCAGCGTCGGGGCGCATTTGGCCTCACGCCCGCAGAACACTGGGCGGGAGAGGTGCGCGGCCCGCGTATCCAGCTCGCGACCCAAGACCTCGGTGCGGCAAACGGCGCCGATTCTCACGGCGCGCGCATGTTTGGGCTCGTGGGCGGGCGCCTCATGTGGCTTCAGGAGGTCGGCTCCTCCCCCGCGTCGCTGCGCCCGTATCTTTCGGTCGAGCTCGACCGTGCCGCCGACGAAGGCGAGGCGGAGGCGTGAGCCCCGCCCCCCTCGTCAGCTTTCGCGCCATCCACGAGGAGACCGGGCCCGATGCCGCGGTCCCCGCGCACTACGGCGCTCCCCTGCGTGAGCAGAGGCGGCTTGTAGCGGGCAGCGCCATCGTCGATCTTGGACACTTCGAGGTTCTCGAAGTGCGAGGCGAGGATCGCGCACCGTGGCTCACGACCGTGACCTCCCAGGTGTTTACCGATCGCGCCGAGGGCGACTCATTCGAAGCGTGCGTGCTCAGCCCACAGGGGCGAGTGGAGGCGTTCATGCAGGTCGCAACTGGGAGCGATTCATTCTTCCTCATCACCGATCCGGGCACGCGCGAGCGTCTTCGCGCGTACCTCGAGCTCATGACGTTCGCAAGCCGCATCGACCTCGTTGACCGCGACGATCTCCACGTACTCGGATCGTGCGCGCCGGTTGAGGACGTCTGCGGCGAGGTGCCCGCCCCCGCTGCCGTGTGGATCCAGCACTGGCCAAAGGTCGCTGTCGGCGGTGTGGCCTACGGTCCCGATCCGGAGTTTCCCGAGCCTTGGCGCCTGTCGCTCGTGAGCGACGCCGAGCTTCGCAAGCCGGACGCGCCACTGAGAAAACCCGAGCTCTTCGCGGGGCTGTGGGCAGCGGAGGCGCTGCGCATCGTGAATCATCGCCCTCGCCTCGTGCGGGAGGTCGATGAAAAAACGATCCCGCATGAGCTCGACCTTCTGCGCACCGCCGTTCACACGGCGAAGGGCTGCTATCGTGGCCAAGAGACGGTCGCGAAGGTTCTCAATCTTGGTCAGCCGCCCCGGAGGCTCGTGCGCCTCCACCTTGACGGCTCCCAGGACATGCCCGCCCCCGTTGGAGCGGACGTCTTCTTCGGATCCAAGAAGGTGGGAGAGCTCACCTCGAGCGCGCTCCATGCCGACGAAGGACCAGTTGCACTGGCAGTCCTCAAGCGCGCGGTCCCCCACGATGCCGCCCTCATCGTCGCCTTCGAGGTCGGTGAGGCAACCGTGCGGCTCGACGCCTCGCAAGTCACGATCGTTGCCGTACGCGACCACGGCCAACGCCCGAAAACGGCGCAGCTTCGCCGATAGTCAAAAGGAGTCCCACGTGGACGAGGAGTGGAAGTCCCGCAAAGCGGAGATCTTCGAGGTCCAGGAACGCAACTTGCGCCGAGCGGAGCGCGAGGAGCACGAGAAGGCCACGGCGATCATCCGCGACGGGATTGCACGCCTGCGCGAAGCCGGGATCGAACCGCACCCCCTGCGGGCACTCCCCTACAAGGGCTCGCGCCCCGTGAAAACCACTCACATCGGTTGGTACCTGAAGTCGGATCGTACGGTCGGCATCGATACCGACGGCAACTACTACATCCTTTCGGCCCCGGGCGACCTCCTCACGCGGCTTAAGGGGGCGACGCTCGAGCCCAAGAGCGCTCCTCTCATCGTGGGACGCGGCGGCCGCGACGGGGAGTGGTTCGAAATCGATAAGCTTCTTGAGCTACGCCTTCGCGAACCCGTCGCCCCCGCGAGGAGGGTCAGGGAGTGAAGGAGCCCCGGTATCGAAAATGGGCGCGCTCGGGTGCTTCTCGCGCCCGCAACGGAGCCTGGCAGATTCTGCTTGCGGCATTCACCGCCGCGGCCGCCTATTGGCTCTCGCAGCATCTGTGGGGCCACGTCGCGCCGTTCTACGCCGGCATCACCGCCTTCCTCATCATCGGGCTGACGCTCGAAACAAAGATCCGCAAGAGCATCGACATGAGCACGGGCGTGTTCACGGGGATCATCCTCGGCGAAATCGCCCGCCTCGTCATTGGCTCGGGCACATGGCAACTCTTCGTCACTCTGCTCGTGTCGCTGATGTTCTCGCGCTTTATCAAGGCCAGCGTCATCTTCTCGATCCAGGTGGGCATCCAGTCGATGATCGTTCTGCTGTTGCCGCAAACCCCGACCATGACACCGCAGGGGCGAGCACTCGATGCGATTACGGGCATCTCGCTCGGGCTTATCGTCCACATCGCCTTCTCACGCGACCCTCGCCGAGAGCAACGAAAGGCTGCCGATAGTTTCTTTACCGAACTCAAAGACACCCTCACGCAGCTCGCGGAGGCGGCACGCATAGGCGATATGCGGCTCGCGACGAAAGCGCTCACGCACCTCAGGAACACATCGCAGCTTCACACCGACGCCTGGGCCCTCGCGAACGACACGGCTAATGAGCTCACGAGCTACTCGCCGACCCTCCACCGCCATCACGAGCACGTCAACCGCGTGAAGCACCTGCTTGTGGGAAGCGACCGCGCCATGCGCAACGCCCGCGTGATCGCGCGACGAGAGGCCGAATTCTTGCGGGTCACGCAGCCCCACACGTTTCCAAATCTGGGCGAGGCCTTCACCGCGGCAGTCGACGCCATCGACGAGATCCAGGCCGGTGTCGACACGGAGGCGGACTTCACGAAGGCTCGGCGCAAGCTTCGCCTCTTTTGCGCGCACCTCACTCCCGAAACTCTGCTCGCTACGGCGGAGGGAACCGTCGGGCGCCTCGGCCATTTTGAGGGGATTTCCCTCGTTATTCAGCTGCGTGCCCTCGCGGTCGATCTCCTCGAGGCGACCGGCCTTCCGAGCTCTGACGCGCGCCGCTTCCTGCCGTCCCTCATCGTCGTCGCCGACGCGGATATCGTGGGCCCTCGCCCCATTACGCGCGAAATGAAGGCGGTTGAGCCTCCCGCCTCGACCGAAGCGCTCGAGCTTCTCATCACCGACCGCACCGATCCCGACCGTAGAATGAATCCGTGATTACCTACACCATCGCGTACTACCTGTCGCTCGCCCTCGCCGTCGTTTTTGTGGCGATCGAGGCGTGGGCACTCGTGAATGCCCTGCGTTTCCCGGCGAGGGCTTACGACGCAGCTTTTAAGCGGACGAAGACTTTTTGGGCGCTTATGACCGCTGGCGCGCTCGTCATCGGTGTTGTCACAGGACTCGGGCGCGGAGTGGGGCCTTTCACGATCATGCTTCAGATCATCGGCTTCGTCATGGCAGGCGTATTCCTTGCCGATGTCCTTCCCGCGTTGCGCCAGGTCATGGGTAACGCGCAGGGGCGAGGCTCGCGCTAGGCCTCTTCGTCTTCGGCGTCCTCGCCCGTCATCGTGGCGCGCACCCGCTCGCCCATCGCACGCACGAGAGCGCGGCCGTCCTCAACATCGGCGGCAGCGAGCGTTCCCGCGTAGTACTGTTCCCAGGCCTCGTGCATAGCTGCGACCGCCCGCTCGCCCTTTTCGGTGATGAACAGGTGATTGGAGCGGCGATCGACCATGTCTGGCACGCGGCCCACGAGGCCGTTGCTCTCGAGGTCGCGGATCGCGGCGCTCGCGTTTGATGGCCGCAGAATGATGTCTTCGGCCACCTTTCCCGGCGTAATACCCGGGGTGCGGCCGATATGTCGGAGGATCATCGCTTCGACCGTTGAGAGCCCTCGCATGCCGGGAATATCAACGTTGAGAGCCTGGATTCGGCGCGAAATAAGGAGCATTTCGTCGATGATCTCGACGAGCGGTGTCAATGTGCGGCCTTGTGCGGACACGGTGAACCTTCCTGCTCGGCAGCGGGCACTCTTCCCGCGCGGGGCACAGGCAAGTATGCACCATCAAACCTGGCAGAAACTCACTCGTGCGACACTCGTGGTTCTACGCCTGTTCATCTTCCGGATCTTCGGATGTTGGTTCGTCATCCGTGAGGACATAGGTCTCGTCAAGGGCGGGGAACTGACCGGTTTCACCTCGGTCGCGGACGATAGGGATCGGGCCCGTGCGCACGTCCTCGAAGCTTTCGCCCTGAAGGATCGTCGGGTCGGCCACGACGCCCTTCTCGGCGAGCAACGGCGCGGAGAGAACCTCGATCTCTTCGGTGCGCGGCCCCGAGCGGTAGGTGCGTTCATCAAGCTTCCGGCTAATGACGATGTAGGAGGGAATGAGCAGCGCAATCGACCCGATCCATGCGAGCGGCGCGCCCCACGCAACACCGATGAAGCCGAAAAGAGCGCCGAGCACAACGGCGGTGAAGACGCGCATAACGAGCTCGGCGATGCCCGAGTAGAACGGAGGCTTCATGTGACCAAGCCCCTGAAGCGCGCCACGCACCACGAACAGCACTCCGAGGATCCAATAGGCCACCGAGTAGATCTTGAGGGCGTCGTGGGCAAGGTTGAGCACCACGGGCTGCTCATTCCCGATGAAGAGCTCGACGAACACGGCGCCGAGGAGGAACAGGGCGAGGCCGATCACGATCGACACGATGATGCTCACGACGAGCGACTGCCGCACACCGTGCTTGACGCGATCAATCTGGCGCGCACCGTAGTTCTGCGCGACGAAGGTCGAAGTTGCGAGCCCGAGGGACGCGAGGAAGGTGACGGCGATACCATCGACCCTTCCTGCCGCGGTGAAGGCAGCGACCGCGTTGGGCCCGAGGTCGTTGAGGCGCACCTGGACGGCGATCGTGCCGATCGCAATCACCGAGGTCTGGAAGCCGAGCGGAAGGCCCAGGTTCAAATGCTCTCGCAGCTCGGGCATCGTCACTTTCCAGTCGTCGAGGCCCATGTGTAGCACGGGGATGCGCCACCGCACCCAGGTGACGCAGAGAAGCACCGATGTGAGCTGCGAGACCGCCGTAGCGAACGCTGCGCCGGCGATACCCCAGTCGAGCACCGCCACAAAGACGATCACGAGGGCGACGTTGAGAAGGCACGCAATCGCGAGAAACACGAGAGGTGTGCGCGAGTCCCCCACCGCGCGGATAATCGCCGCGAGGAAGTTGAAGAACACGAGCGTGAACATGAACAGAAAGCTCCAGAACCCAAACGTCGCGGCGTCGTCGATGAGCTCCGGCGGGGTTTGCATGAGCTGGAGCAACGGTCGAATAAAAATAGTGCCGACGAGGGTCATGAGGAGACTCGTGGCGCCCGAGAGAATCGCTCCGGCCGCGACCGAACGCCTGAGCCCCTTGATGTCGTTCGCGCCGAACGCTTGCGCGACGGGGATCGCGAAACCACTCGTCATGCCCCACGCAAACCCCGTGATGAGGAACAGAAGACTCATGCTCGCACCCACCGAGGCAAGAGCGAGGACCCCGAGGTGGCGGCCCACGACCATCGCATCGACGAACTGGTAGAGCTGCTGCACGACGTTGCCGATCAAAAGCGGCACCGAGAAGAGCACGATCGCTTTCCACGGCGTTCCCCTCAAGAGGCCCTGCGACTGTGACACGCGTGCTCCGCCTTCCTCGCCCTCCGGATCGTTGAAAACGGATCTAGTCTAGTCGCGCGGGCTCCCGATGCGAGGGCGAAGGACGCTTCCCCCACATTGTGAGACCGCATCTGCGGCTGATCCGCGGAGGTTCATGACGTGCGGACTTTCGACCCCTCCTACCGGGCGTATGGGTGGCTAGGGTAAAGGGCGCGCGCCCAGGGTGCGCTTTTGAGTCCGACGGTGGCACGGCAACCGTCGGGCCACATCCGAAAGGCAATCATGGCACTTCCTTCGACCACAGACCCTTCTCGCCGCCGCTACGCGACCGCCCTCCTCGTGGGCCTCATCGGCGGCTTGTTCTCCGCAATCGTGAAGTTTGGCTGGGAGGTGCCATTCCCACCGCGCACACCCGAGCGCAACGCCACCAACCCGCCGCAGCAGCTCCTACAGCAACTGGGACTCAGCGAGGACGTCACCCACACGCTCGTTCATTTCAATGGCAACGGCCTGCCAATCATGAGCTTCATCGTCCACTTCAGCTTTGCGATTGTCTTCGCGGTTCTCTACTGCGTTGTTGCCGAGCGTTTCCCCAAGATCACCCTGTGGCAGGGTGCAGCATTCGGCATCGTCATCCACGTCGTTTTCCACGTCCTGCTCATGCCTGCACTCGGCACGGTGCCCGCGCCGTGGGATCAGCCGTGGCAGGAGCACGTGAGCGAGTTCTTCGGCCACATCATCTGGATGTGGAGTATTGAAATCGTGCGTCGCGACCTTCGCAATCGTTTCACTCACGAGCCGGATCCGTGGGTTGCGCTCGAGGCTACGGACGGCGCTCGCTAATGCCGTAGTGCTCTGGCCCGGACGGCCCTCGCACTCTTCCTTTTCGGGGAGTACGTTGGTGGTATGCGCACCATCATCAACGTCATTCTCAACATCATTTGGGTTATTACCGCCGGCCTTTGGCTGTGGCTCGGATACATCCTCGCGGGCATCATCGCGTGCATCTTCATCGTCACGATTCCGTTTGGCGTGGCGAGCTTCCGCATCGCGAACTACGTGATCTTCCCGTTCGGTCGCGAAGCCGTGCAGGTGCGGCCCCTTGGCGCGGTGGGAACCCTCGGCAACGTCGTGTGGTTCCTCATCGCGGGCCTGTGGCTTGCGGCAGGCCATGTCGCGACCGCGCTTGCACAGGCCGTGACGATCATCGGCCTTCCGCTCGCGTGGGCAAACCTCAAGCTCATCCCCATCACCTGCTTCCCCTTCGGCAAGGAGATCGTCACGACCGGCGACTCACGCGTGATCTGAGCGCCCGCCTCTACACACTCAGCGACACAAAAGCGCCCCTCCCGCTATCCGGGAAGGGGCGCTTTCGCTACCTCAGACGAGGATCACATCTTGTGGCCAGCCGAGCGGAGGTTCTCGCACGCCTCGACGACGCGCTTTGCCATGCCAGCCTCGGCCTTCTTGCCCCACGAACGCGGGTCGTACATCTTCTTGTTGCCGACCTCACCATCGATCTTGAGGACGCCCTCGTAGTTCTCGAGCATGTGGCCCGCAACGGGGCGCGAGAAGGCGTACTGGGTGTCGGTGTCAACGTTCATCTTGATGACGCCGTTGTCGACAGCTTCCTGGATCTCTTCGAGGGTCGAGCCCGAGCCACCGTGCATCACGAGGTCGAACGGCATGTCCTTGCCGTACTTCTCGCCAACGGCCTTCTGGATGTCGAGGAGGATCGACGGGGTGAGGCGAACGTTGCCCGGCTTGTACACGCCGTGCACGTTACCGAAGGTGAGGGCGGTGATGTAGCGGCCGTTTTCGCCGAGGCCGAGGGCTTCGGCGGTCTTGAGGCCGTCTTCCGGGGTCGAGAAGAGCTTCGACTCGTCGACGTCCGCCGAGTAGCCGTCTTCCTCGCCGCCGACGACGCCAACCTCGATCTCGAGGATCTTCTTCGCTTCCACGGTCTTCTCGAGGAGGCGCTTGGCGATCTCAAGGTTCTCGTCGACCGGAACGGCCGAGCCGTCCCACATGTGGGAGGTGAACAGCGGGTTCAGGCCCTTGTTGACGCGCTCGTTGAGGTCCCATTCAATGAGGGGCTCAACCCAGGTGGGAAGGTTTTCCTTCGCGCAGTGGTCGGTGTGAACACCAACCGTGATGTTGTAGTCCTCGGCAACCTCGTGGATGAACTTCGCAAGAGCGATCGAGCCGCGAACGCGGTTCTTCACGGTCGAACCGGAGAGGTACTCGGCGCCGCCGACGGACACCTGGATGATGCCGTCAGACTCGGCTTCGACGAAGCCCTGGAGTGCGGCAATCGCAGTCTGCGAGCTCGACACGTTGATCGCGGGGTAGGCGAACTTGCCTTCCTTCGCGCGGTCGATCATTTCGTTGAACTGTTCCGGGGTTGCAACAGGCATGTGTGCTCCTTCGAGTGGGGATCGCGGGCACCCGTGTACCTCGCAGATCCACGTTGCGTTTGCCCTTTCATTCTTCCACACGTCGTTCGGGACGCTCGGGGACGGGCCACTCCCAGCACGAAACGTGAGATCTGAGCCACACGAGTGGTCACTGGGGCGTGGGCTGTCCGACGGCTGCCCACGTTCCGGCGTGCGGAATTCGCACGATGAGGCTGTAGGAACCGTCGGCATGCGCCCCCGCATTCACGGTGCCGCCGAGCGCGTTGGCCCTCTCGCGAACGCCGCGCAGCCCCATTCCGGAGCCGGGCGCAGGCTCGAAGTCCTCGGGCGGTGCGGTATTGACGACGTCGATGCCGGTGACATGTTCACTCGTCATGAGCGTGATGTGAATGTCGCTTCCGGGTGCGTGCCTGAGCGCGTTGGCGAGTCCCTCCTGGGCGGCGCGGTAGAGGGCGAGTCCGACGGTTGCGGGGACTGCGGGGATGCCCGCCTCTGGCACGGTGAGGCTCACGTGGGCGCCGGCATCGCGCGAGCGTTGCACGAGTTCGGGGAGATCCTTGAGCTCGGGCTGCGGGGCCCTCGCGACATCTTCTTCGCTACCGGTGCCGCGCAGCATCGTGAGGAGGGCACGCATTTCTTGAAGGGCGTTGCGCGAGGTCGCGGCTATTGAGGCGAATTCGGCGCGTGTCGCTTCGTCGAGTTGTGATTCTGCGAGGCGGTAGGGAGCGGTTTGTGCTTGGACGCTGATGACCGACATCGAGTGGGCGACCACGTCGTGCATTTCGCGCGCGATGCGGGCTCTCTCACTGAGCTCGGCGCTCTCGGCGAAGGCACGCTCTTGGCGCTCTTCGGCTTCGCGGCGTGCCGCCCGTTCACGCGAGACGTCGCGAGCCGAATCGGCGAGCCAGCGAAGCCCGTATCCGAAGGCCGCCGCGACGATCCACATGACGAGCATGACGCCCAAAATGAGGAAGCTCCACTGGATGAAGTCCACGGAGGTGGAGGCGCGCCCGTGCGTCACCACGCACCTCGCAATCGTTCCCATCAGCGCGATCACGCTGAAGGCGCCGAACACTCCGGTGCTGTGTTTGACGTTCCGGTGAAGGCTCAGGGTGAAGAGGGCGAGCCCGGCGAGTAGAACCGGAACCTCCGTGCCGGGCATGAACACCTGGCCATTGAACTTCACGATGGTGAGCGTGATGATCCCGCCGTAGGACACCACAAACGAGACGCATGCGAGCACGGAGCCGAGCTTCGGCCGCCGCACGAGGAAGATGAAGGCGAGCGCCCAGGTGAGCGCGAGCAAAGAAAAGGCCAGCCCTGTGACCGGGATCGTGAACAGGCCGAAGGGAAGGTACCGCGGCGCGATGTGCTCCCACAGGGCACCGTCACCCGAAATGGCGATGCGCATCGGCGCGATGACCGCGATCACCGCAGTCGCCCATCCCTTGAAGCTGATCGTCGCGAAGGAGTCCCCCTCGAGAATCTCACGCACGAGGCCGTTCTCAAGACGCGCGGCAATGTGCACGGTGAAGGGAAACAGGGCGAGGAGCACGAGGCCAAGGCCTACATAGAGTGCTGAGTCAACTAAGGCGAGTGTGCGCGCGTATGGCTCGAGGCCCACGGTTGGGTTGAACCTATGCACAACAAAACTGGCCATTCCCGACTCGTACGTGAAATCGATGAGCGTGACGAACGGGAAGAACAGACCGCAAAGAAGCGTGAAAATAACCTGGGCACCAAGGACCAACGCGGCAGTCACGCGCACGGTGTTAAGAACGAGGGCCTCGCTGATGAAGTCGAGCCACAGTCGCAGGTTTCCGAGGAGACGGAAGTACTCGGCGAACGAGTGGAACTCGGGGACTTTCGTGCGGGGGCGAAGTGCCTTCTCACCGCTCCACACATTGGAGCGGACTCTCGTGAGGTCAGCAGCGAAGCCGCCCGCGAGCAGGATGCCCGGCAAGAACAGAAGACCGATGAGGAGGAAGGCAAGCGAAAAGACGGTGAGAAAGCCGAGTGTAAAGAGCGTGCCGCCCACGAGAAGGCCAAGCACGAGGCTTGGGAAGACGTAGAGGAAGTCGCGTCCCAGTTGCTTAGCGTGCGCTTTGAGCGGCGCTTTCGACCACGGCGCGACCGCGTGCGCGCCGGGCGCGTTCTCTCCTACTTCTGCCATGGGTTAACCGTAGACGCCCAGGCAGAACTCGACATCACCCCCCGGTCTTGTTCACGGCAATACTTATGGATGAGCCGTTATTCGCGTGAGGGCGCGCCCTCTGACCTAGGCTTAAGACATGAGCCAAAACTCCCCCATCCGCGTCATCATCGCTGACGACCAGCCCATGGTGCGCGCCGGCTTCGAGGCACTCCTCGCAGCGCAAGCAGACATCGACGTCGTCGCCACTGCCTCCGACGGCCGCGAAGCCATCGACGCCGCGCTTAAGAATCGGCCCGACATCATCCTCATGGACATCCGTATGCCGAACCTCGACGGGCTCGCCGCGATGGAGGAAATCTTCCGCGCCGGTCTCGATCCCGCGCCGCGCGTCATCATCCTCACCACTTTCGACGCCGACGACTACGTGTTCACGGCTCTCAAGGGAGGCGCGAGCGGCTTCCTGCTCAAGGACGCCGAAGTCGAGGAACTCGTCGATGCCGTGCGGAAGGTCTATCGCGGTGGGGCCCTCCTCTCCCCCTCCATCACGCGGAAAGTCATTGAGGATTTTGGCGCGCTTACGCGCAGCCAGCGTCGGACCGATCCCGCCCTCACCAAGGCCATTGCTGCTCTCACGGACCGTGAGCGCGAGGTCGCGAAGCTCGTCGCGAAAGGGCTCTCTAATGCTGAAGTGGGCTCCACGATGTTTCTCGCGGAGCCCACCGTGAAAACCCACGTGTCCCACATCCTGCAAAAACTATGCCTTCGCGACCGCACACAGATCGTCGTGGCCGCCTACGAATCGGGACTCGTGGAAATCGGCGAAGACTGAGCGGGGCTCAGGCCTCCTCAACCTCGGCGTCGTCGAACGTCGAGGTATCGATGACGAAACGGAAGTGCACATCCCCCTTGACGACGCGATCGTAGGCCGCATCGACGTCGTTCACGCCAATGATCTCGATCTTCGCGCCGATGTTGTGTTCTCCACAGAAGTCGAGCATGTCCTGGGTCTCGGGGAGGCCGCCAATGTTTGAGCCGGCTAGAACCTTGCGACCGCCCGTGAGGGAACGGGTTGGGATCGGCATGCCCTCGGGAGGAAGGCCGACGAGCACCATTTTTCCGCCCGGCTTGAGCAGATCCATGAAGCCCGGGAGGTCGAACTCGGCGCTGATCGTGTTGAGAATGAAATCGAACTTGCCCTTGTGGGTCTCGAAGAAGTTTTCGTCCTCACCGGTGGCGAGGAGTTCCTTCGCGCCAAGCGCGAGGGCGTCCTCTTCCTTTTTACGCGAGCGAGAAATGACACTCACCTCGGCGCCCTTCGCCGCGGCAATCTGCACGCCCATGTGGCCGAGCCCACCGAGACCCGCGACCGCGACCTCCTGGCCTTCGCCTACCTCCCACGTCGCGAGCGGCGAATAGGTCGTGATACCTGCGCACAGAAGCGGTGCGGCCACATCAAAGTCGAGTGAGTCGGGAATGCGGCACACGAAACGCTCGCGCACGGTGACCTTTTGTGAGTAGCCGCCCTGAGTGACGGTGCCGTCCTCATCGATCGCGTTATAGGTGCCGATCGCGCCGTTCAAGCAGTTGTTCTCGAAACCCTTGTTGCACTGCTCGCACTCGCCACACGAACCGACGAGGCAGCCGACACCAACGCGGTCGCCGACCTTGTACTTCGTGACGTCGGGGCCGACGGCCTCGACCACTCCCGCGATCTCGTGGCCAACGGCGAGTGGGAACTTCGCGGGGCCCCACTCATTGCGAATCGTGTGGATGTCGCTGTGGCACACGCCGGCGGCCTTAATGTCGATGAGAACATCGGTTCCCTGTGGCTCGCGGCGCTCGATATTGACGACCTTGAAGGGCTCTTCCGGGCCAGTTTTTTGCAGAGCTTTCACGGTAATGCTCATGGTGTGCTCCTAACCATGGATCGGGTGTTCGGCGGTTTGCGCCGTTGCCCTTTCACCCTACTTCCCAGGTCAGAAACATCTCTGACGATCCTCGTCGCTCCCGCAGCTACAGCGTTAGTTCGCGCGGAATCTCGACGTGTTGACTCACCCACGTGTGCATCACAATCGCGGCAGCGTGCCCGACGTTGATCGAGCGCGTGCTGCCGAACTGAGAAATCGCGACCGTGAGCGCAGCCGCATCGATGAGCGGCTTCGACACTCCCCCGCCTTCTTCACCGAACACGAGCACGGCGTTTTCCGGTAGGCGCGTGTGTTCGAGAGGGACGGCGCCGGGGACGATATCGACCGCGACGACCGCGCGATCGTTGTCGCGAGCCCACTGGAGGAAGTCTTCGGGCCTCGCGTGGTGAAACTCGTGCTGGTAGCGATCCGTCACCATTGCCCCGCGTCGATTCCACCGCTTCTTTCCAACGATGTGGAAGGCCGCGACCCCAAATGCGTTCGCGGTGCGCACGATCGAGCCGATATTGAAGTCATGGTCAATGTTCTCGATCGCGACGTGCAGGCCGTTGCGGTAGTGGGCGTCGAGATCCGCGATAATCGCTTCCCGGCGCCAGTACCGGTATCGGTCGGGAACGTTCCGACGGTCCCCCGCTTCAAGCAGCGCCGGATCGTAGTGAGGTTCCTCCGGCCAGTCCCCCTGCCAGGGGCCCACGCCGACTTCGCGCTCGCCAGACATTACTTGACGGCGTCGTCTGGGTCGGGAAGGCCGAGGCTCTTGCGGCGGCGCTCACGACGAACGAGCTTCACGAAGAAGTAGAGCACCACGAGGATGACGAGCACGTAGCAGACCTTCGAGAAGATGTCCGTGTAGGGCTCGATCACGTGCCACTGCGTGCCGAGGAAGTAGCCGAACGCGAGGAAGATCGAGTTCCATATCGCGCTTCCCAGGGCCGTCAGCAGTGTGAACATGGGAAGCTTCATCGCAAACATGCCCGCAGGGATCGAGATGAGCGAGCGGATGCCCGGAATGAAACGCCCGAAGAAGACGCCCTTCATCCCGTGATTGTCGACCCAGGCGTTCGTCTTCTCGTAATCCTCGACGTTGATAAGCGGGAGCTTAATGAACAGGGCGCGCGTGCGCTCGGGACCGAGAATTCGCCCGAGTCCGTAAAGAATGAAGGCGCCCAGGGTCGAGCCGACCACCGACCAGATCAGCAACACCCAAAACGAATGTTCGCCCGTTCCCGCGGTTACGCCCGCGAGCGGAAGGATCACTTCCGAGGGGATCGGCGGAAACACGCATTCGAGCAGCAGCAGGAGCATCACGCCGAAGCCCCCCATCGAGCTCATGATGCTAATCGCCCATTCAACAATGTTCACGGAAAAACCCTTCTTTTCGTGCGCGGGCCGAAGCGCATGTTCGGCCGTCCAAGTGTACGTACCCCTTAGCTGGCACTACTCACCAGGGGAATCACTCTTTTCCGGCTTATCCGCCCTTTTCGCCTTGATCTCCGAGGCCTTTTCGACGATCTCACGCTTCACGATCTCGTGAATCGACGCCTTCGGTGCCTTCTCATAAAGCTCCTCGATAGCCGCTTTCGCCTTCTCGAGGAAGGCCGCGCGACGCAGCTTGAGCGAAGGCGTGACTAGGTTCGGGTCCGCGAGATTCGCCCGTACGAGCGCAAACTTCTTGATGCGTTCCGTTCGCGACACGTCGAGGTTCGCGTTCTCGAGATAGGGCAGGATTTCCGCGATGAGCTTGGGATTTTCAATGATCTCGATGTCGTCACCCGAGACCTCGCCGTCCTCCGTGTGCTCGATGAGAAGCGCCGTGAGGTAGGGACGATCATCGCCAACGGCGACCGCGTACGCCACGCTCGGATGCTGTTCGACGGCGCCCTCCCAACCGGCGGGTTCGATCGTCTTACCGCCGGAGGTCACGATGACATCCTTCGAGCGTCCGCACAGCGTGAGGCGGCCGGAACTATCGAGACTTCCCAGATCACCGGTGCGCAAGAAACCGTCGGAATATGCCGCCGCCGTGTGCTCGGGATTGCGGTATCCAGGCGAGACCCCGGGCCCCTTCGCAAGCACCTCACCTTCCTCGCTGATGCGGATCGTCGTGCCGGGAACGGGGACACCCACGCTGCCCGCCGTGAGGTCACCCGGGCGGTTCGCGGCGATCGGGGCGGTCGTTTCCGTGAGGCCATAGCCCTCGATGATCGGGATGCCGAAGCCTCGAAACGCGAGCGCGAGCGAGGGGTGAAGTTTCGCGCCGCCGCACAGGATGTATTGAATATTCCCACCCAAGAGCGTGCGAATGGTTCGATAGAAGACGCGCTCGTAAAGCGCACGCTTCGCCGCGAGGCGGAACGGAAGCTTCGGCCGTTCCCTCTCGTGAAAACCTTCCCCAATCATGCCGATCCGCACGGCTGTCTCTCGCGCGTCCTTCCACAGGCGCCCCACATGCTTTTTATCGGCCTGCGCGGCGACAGCGTTAAGGATTTTCTCGAGCACGCGCGGAACGACCATGACAAACGTCGGGCGGATCTCCGCGAAGGTGGGGATGACACGCGACGTATCGGAGAGGTGGGCGACGCGCATCCCGAGCGCGAGGCAAATGAGTTGCACGCCGCGCGCGAGCACGTGCGAAAGCGGGAGAAAAAGGATCGTCGACCCGTGCTCGTTGAGCACCTCCCCGTGGGAGACGCCGATATTTTGCAACTGCGCCACGAAATTGCCATGCGTGAGCTGCACGCCCTTCGGGTCGCTCGTCGTTCCCGACGTGTAGACGATCGTGGCGACGTCCTCGAGAGTGCGGGAGGTGCGCGCACGCTCAAGATCAGCCTCGCTCACCGGTGTTTCGGGCTCGCGTGCCGCGAGCGCGCTCACGCATTCGTAGCCGCTCACTTCTTCCATCGTCCACACGCGATCCGCCCCGCCAAGGGCATGCGTGAGCGACTCGGCTTGCTGCGCGGTGCCGGCAATGGCGCGCGTGACCCCCGCGTCTTCGACGATCGCCTCCACCTGGGCCGGGGCGCTCGTATCGTAAATCGGCACGACGACCGCACCCGCCCACAGCACAGCGACGTCGGCGAGTACCCATTCGTAGCGCGTGGGCCCCATGATCGAAATCGCGTCACCCGGCCTCACGCCTGCAGCGATGAAATGGCGCGCCAAGGCGCGAGCGGAATCGAAGAACTCCCGCGTGGTCACGTCGCTCCACACGGTCGCTCCCGCAGCATCGGTGCCGGCAGGGACCTGGAAGGCGATGTGCTCGGGGGCCTCGCCATCCCGTTTCACGAAGAGGTCGGTGAGGCGCTCACTATCGTTCGATTCGACAAGCAGCGGGCTCGTGTATTCGCGCAAAGAGGTGGGCATAAATAGGTACTTTCGCGTCGGATACGGAACCGCAGGCTACGGAACCGTAACCAGTCTAAAGGTTAGACGCTGAATCACATCGCCACGTTGCCTCCGGGTCGCAAACCCCGGGGAAAATCCGGCATAAAACGGTAGATTGGCAGCATGACCTTCAACCCCAATTCCGAGATCCGCTCCGACAACACCCGCCGCAGCTCCGGCGGCGGGGGCGGCATGCGCCGCGGAGGCGCAATCGCCCTCGGTGGCGGCGGCCTCGGCACACTCGTCCTCGTGATCGTCTTACTCTTCCTCGGAGTCGATCCGTCGATGCTGCTTGGTGGCGGCGCCGGCCCCGCCCCAAGTGCACAGCAGCCTCAGCAGGGGACCGTTCTCGAGGAATGCCAAACCGGCGCCGACGCAAACGACAACGACGACTGCCTCGTACAGGCCACCGTCGAGTCCGCCGACTCCCTGTGGGAAGGCCAGGCTAAGAATGCCGGTTTCAAGTTTCAGGAACCACAGGCGGTTGTATTCACCGACTCGGTTAACACGGGCTGCGGTCCCGCCACCTCTGCGACGGGCCCGTTCTATTGCCCCGCCGACTCCACGATCTACGTCGACACCTCGTTCTACCAGCAGCTCAGCTCGCGCTTCGGGGCGAGCAGCGGTCAGCTCGCGAAGGCCTACGTTGTCGCGCACGAATACGGTCATCACATTCAGCGCCTCGACGGCACGATGAATTCGATCGATCGTTCGGGAACGGGCCCCGATTCGGATCAGGTGCGACTTGAGCTTCAGGCGGACTGCTACGCCGGCATGTGGGCTCACCACGCCGCGACAACGGTCGACGATAACGGCACGACGATGCTCGAACCCCTCAGCGACAAGGACGTCGACGATGCGCTCAGCGCCGCGAGCGCCGTGGGCGACGACCACATTCAGGGCGAAGTTACGGGCGGGCAGGTCATGCCTGACACGTGGACGCACGGCTCCTCAGCGCAACGCCGCAACTGGTTCGTGAAGGGCTACAACGAGGGCACCTACAAGGCGTGCGACACGTTCGCGGTTGATCAGCCGTAACGATCCGGCGCCGTCGCGTCTTTTCTCCGCCTTCAGGCGTGGGGTCAGTCCCGAGGTTTGCGCAGCAATCGATCGAACATCGATCTGCGCGCCGCGGCCCGCTCGACCTTACGCATACGAGCCTTACTCATGGCATGCGCGATCGCCTCGCTTTGGAATGCACGCCTGAGCACCCCGGGCGTCGCCCGCCCGAGCGCTTCGGGGTTGTAGGCCAGCGATGGCACCGAGACGACCTGTCCCGCCGCCACGTCTTTGAGGGCATGCTGCACGACGAACGGGGCCTTCAGCCACGTCACGCGCGGCGCGCCCTCCATGTTGACGGCGGCGTTGTGGTGGCTCTCGGTGTGCACGAAACCCGGAATCAGCACGGTCGCGCTCACGCCCGTTCCTTCGAGTTCCTGCGCGAGGTACTCCGTAAAAATAACGACCCAGCTCTTCGCCGCCGCCGAGAGGTTTGTCGCGGTGAACCCCGCCATCGACGAGACGTTGAGGATCGCCCCGGCGCCCTTACGTGTCATCGCCGTCGCCGCTGCGTGTGCAAGGATCAGGGTCGCGCGCACGTCGAAATCGACCTCTTCGAGAAACTCCTCGATCTCTCCTTCAAGAAACGAGGCGCGCACCGAATGCCCAGTGTTATTGACGAGCAGGCCAATGGGGTCAACGGGGTCGAGCAGGCGACGGGCCACGCGCTCCACATCGGCCTGGACCGAAATATCCGCCGGGAGAATGCTGACGCGAGTGCCAGACACCGCCTTAATCTGCGCGGCCACTGCCGCGAGGCGATCCTCGTTTCGCGCCACGAGCACGAGGTCGTGGCCGCTGCCTGCGAGCTGCCACGCAAATTCGAGGCCGAGGCCGGAGGTTGAGCCGGTGATGAGCGCGAGAGTCATGCCTTAAGCGTATCCACGCGAACCTTCATGCACCCATAGGATGGACGCATGCGAATTGCCACCTGGAACATCAATTCCCTTCGCGCACGGATGCCCCGCCTCCTCGAGGTGATCGATACCCGCAAGATCGACGTCATCGCACTTCAGGAGATCAAAGCCAAACCCGAGCAGCTCGACCTCAGCGGGCTCACCGAGCGCGGATTCGAAGTCGCCGCCCACGGCTTTAACCAGTGGAACGGCGTCGCGATCGCCTCGCGCGTGGGCCTTCGTGAGGTGCGCCGCGAGATCCCCTCGATTCCCGCCTGGGGCGAAGGGGATGATGGGGTCGTCGAGGCCCGCGCCATTGGGGCCGTCGTGGGAGACGCCTCGAGCGACTGCGCGCCCCTTGAGCTGTGGAGCCTTTACGTCCCGAACGGGCGAGAACTCGACAATCCGCACTATCCGTACAAACTCGCGTGGCTCGAGGCCCTGCGCGATTACGCGGCCTCGCGCCTCGATGCCGGCGGGCCGGGCGAGGCGCCCGGCGAGAACTCGGCGACTCTCTTCACGGGCGACTTCAACGTCGCGCCCACCGACGCCGATGTTTGGGACATGGCGGCCTTCGAGGGGAAAACCCACGTGAGCGCACCCGAGCGTGACGCCATCGCGGCGCTCGAGAACGCGGGCTACGCCGACCTCACGCGCGACTGGCTCGATGCCCCCGGGACCTACACGTATTGGGACTACAAGGGCCTCAAGTTCGCGAAGAAGCAGGGTATGCGCATCGACTTCTTGTTCGGCTCGCCCGCAGTGCGCGCGGCAACAACCGGGGCGATGATCGACCTTGCCGAACGGGCGCAGAAATCCACGAGCGATCACGCACCCGTGATCGTCGACGTTGAGCTCTAGGGATCGCCTGGGCGCCAGCAGGCGTCGGAATTAGCCAGACGGCTGGGTCTAGCGGCGGCGCCGCGCGCGGTGCTGGATCTCGAGCATGTGCTGCGTGCGTGACATCGCCGCCATACTCGAATCAATGAGGCTCGGATCAGCCCCCGTGAACACGCGCATCTCATATGCCTGCGCGAAGGCGTTCAGGGCAAGGTCGTAGTGGCCAGCCGCGAATAGCGCCTTCCCGAGGTGCTGGTGGAGTACGGCCTCCCACGAGGTGCCGCGGCACTCTTCGAGCAGCACACGGTACTCAGCGATCGCTCGATCGGTTTCGCCAAGATCCCGGTGGCAATCAGCCGAAATCGCGCGTAAGCGCACCGATGAAGGCTCCTTAGCGAGCCTGTCCTCGCACCTCTCGAGCGCCGTCACGGGATCGCCGCTCCAGAGCGCTCGAATAATGTCGTGCGCGTCGTCGTGGGCAAATTCCCGATCAAACGCCTCGACGTCATCGATTACGGGGCGCAGTGTCATGGGGTCAATGTGCCAGCCCGCTTCCGCGCAGGGAACGGAGGGTGGCGATGGGCGCTTGAGCGTTGCTTCGAGCATGGACGCGTTCCTCCTTCATTAATGGGCGCGGCGATGTTCAGCAAAGAAGAGGCGTGTGCGGGGGATGGGATCCGGGCCAAAAAGGAGGCGCCCTTTCGAGCGCCTCCCCGGGGCCGATCCGGGATCAAGCGTGCACCTGGTGGTGTGGTATCCGCTTTCGACGAATCCGCACCAGTCCGAACGAGGACCACTCGCACGTGGGTTTCGAATCATTCCCTTGCTTGTGATGTCCCCCACTTTACACGCTCGATGTGAGCCACGCAACCCCCATTTCGCTTCGTGGTTGTGGCCTCCGGTCTGCCCCCACAATCCGCCTCTACCCCCAAGAATGACCAGGGACTGGAATGAGCCCCGGGAGCGGCAAAACATGGAGCCATGACACACGTATTTCCCCGAGTTGAGCACGGCCGCCGCGATCCCTCGACCTTCGTGAGCCGAATTCCGCTTGACGCGCCGCCCTCCCCGCACGAACATGCGAGCGCCACGATCGCGTGGCTCGGCAACAGCGGCGAGCTTGAAACCCTCGTGCGCGACCGCGTTCAAGCGGCCGGCTTCGACGTTGCCACGGCGAAAACGCCTCGCGGGCACGTGCGTGCAGTCGTGTGCGAGGCGTCGCTCCTCGCTAGCGCAGCAGAGGCATACCCAGAACTCCCCCTCTTCGCCGCGTGCGAGAACGAGCCCGAACCGCGTGATTACCAGCAAGCGCTTGCCCACGGAGCGCGCGCACTTCGTTTTCTTCCGGAGGAATCCTCGGAGCTTATTAGCGACCTTTCCTCTCTCGCCACGAGCAGCGGCCGAAGCCGCGTGCTCGCGTGCCTTTCGGGACATGGAGGCGCAGGGTCGACGTCTCTCGCGATCGCTCTCGCCCTCGCATCATCAAGCCGAAGCATGCCCGCGACACTCGTCGATGCCGATCCCTTCGGCGGCGGAATCGACACGCTCGTGCAGGCCCGGCATGTGGCGGGCGCGCGGTGGAGTGATCTGGGAGCGGCAAGTGGTACGACGGATGCCGAGGTGCTCCTCGACGCTCTTCCTCTCATCGACGGCTACCGCCTGCTCACCTTTTCGGGAGCGCGAGAGGAATCCGTGAATCCCCAGGTCATCGCGAGTCTTGCGAATGCACCCGGCACTCTTGTTCTCGACGCGCCGCTCGGAACGGGGATCGAACCACACGTGAGTCCCGACATCACTCTCGTCTCGGTCCATCCGAGCGAACACGCACTCGCCGCGACGGCGCGAACCCTCGATGTACTTCGCGGGGTGTATCCGCGCACCCGCATCGGCATCGCTCTGCGCACGCGCCGGCACCGCGAGAGCTATCGGGCGCGCGACGTGGCCGAGCAGCTCGGCGCGCCCATCGTGCTCGAGTACCGAAGTGCCCGCGAAGGCTTCGTCCCCGGTCTAGATCGAGACCGCAAGGGCATCGAAGCCGCCTGCAAAAGTTTTCTCGCGAAGCTCGCCGATTCCGGAATGGGCGGGGGTAGCGCATGATTCTCACCGACGAGCTCCTTACCGGAATTCATGAATCGCTTCGCGAGGAACCGGGGGACATCGATGCGCGCCGCATCGCGCGCGTCGCTCACTCGCACGGCCTCATCCTCGACCGCGCGAGCCTCCTCGATCTCACCGATCAGGTGCGGCATCATCTCGAGGGCCTCGGCCCACTCCATGATCTCGCGACCGACGGTGTCAGCGACATCCTCGTCAACCCCGACGGCAGCGTGTGGATCGATTCGCTCAACGGTCTCGAGCGCACGAGCCTCACTCTTTCGGCGCACGATGCACGGGCTCTCGCGACCAGGCTCGCCTCACTCGGCAACCGCCGGCTCGATGATGCGATGCCGTGGGCTGACGCGCAGCTGCCCGGCAACCTTCGCTTCCACGGAATGCTGCCGCCACTATCTGTGGGCGGAGCGAGCATCAGCCTTAGGCGCGCCGCCACCCTCCCCTATTGCCTCGATGATCTCGAGAACTCGGGAACCCTAACGGCCACGGGCCGCGCTCTCGTCGATGCAATCATTCGCGCGCGTCTATCCTTCCTCGTGAGCGGCGGAACCGGAAGCGGCAAGACGACCCTGCTCGGCGCGATGCTCGGCGCCGTCGATCCCCGCGAGCGCATCATTATCGTCGAAGATTCCACCGAGCTTCGGCCCGCTCATCCTCACGTCGTACACCTTCAGGCGCGCCACGCTAATGCGGAGGGCATGGGAGAGATCAGCCTCGCGACCCTCATCAGGCAGTGCCTGCGCATGCGGCCCGATCGGATCATCGTCGGCGAATGCCGAGGCACAGACATCCGCGAGCTCCTCCAGGCACTCAATACGGGGCACGAAGGCGGGTGCGGAACGCTCCACGCGAATACGGCGGCGGATGTCCCCGCGAGGCTCGAAGCTCTCGGGGCGCTCGCCGGCCTCGATCCACTTGCGCTTGCATCACAGGCGCTCTCGGCAATCACGGTCGTTCTCCACATGCACCGCTCGCGCGAGGGACGTGCCCTCTCCACCATTTCGCTCCTGCAGCGCGGGAGGGATGGGCGGCTCGAATGCGTGCCGGCGGTCAGTTTTGGGACCCGTGAGCGGCGCTTTCCCGCTTTCGATGCGCTCGAGGCACGCCTCGGGCACGGGGGTGCGAGGTGAAAGGTCACGTTCGACTTTCGGACGATGCGCTCGCCGGTCTTCTCGACCACGTGGCGATGGCTCTCGGCGCGGGGGTGACGGCACCGCAGGCGTGGGCCGCCGTCGCCGAGGCCACATCCACTCCTCGGGAAAAGCATTTTGCCGAAGCGATGGCGCGCATTCCTCCCGCACTGGTGCAGCGCATGAACGGGGTCCTCAACGCGCCGCGGGAGGCGGTGCGCGCGGTCGTTCTGTGCCACGTCATGTGCGAGAGCACGGGCGCTCCGCTTTCCGGCCTACTTACCTCACTCTCCGGCGGGCTTCGCGATTCTTCCGACGCCACCAGAGCCCGCGCGGCAGCCTTCGCGGGCGCAAAGACGACGGCCCGAGTCCTCATGGCGCTGCCGCTTTTCGCTATCGCTCTCGGGTATGCAATGGGGGCGAATCCTTTGCGCGTACTCCTGGCGTCGCCCCATGGATTTCTCATGCTCGCGGCCGGAATCGTCCTCACCGCGGCCGGTTTCGCGTGGATGAACCGCATGCTCGCTGCAGCGCGCGGAGAGAGCGCGGACATCGACCCGTTGATCGTGATCGATTTGATCGCGAGTGTTGTGCACTCTGGGATCCCACTCGCATCGGCGTGCACGCGCGTGGGCGAGGCCCTCGAGAACACGCAGCCGGGGCCCGCGCTTCTCGAGGCCGGCCATGCGCTCGCCCGGGGCATGGCCCCCGCCGAGGCACTATCGAGGCTCGAGGGAGACCTTTCAGCACTCACGAGTGCGGCGAGCCTCTCTCACTCGACGGGAGCGCGTCTCGCGCCGATCCTGACGGCCGTCACTCGCGACCGTCGCCGTGCGCGGTTGCGCGAGGTCGATGAAGCCGCCGCGCGACTCTCGGTGCGCCTCGTGCTCCCCACCGGCCTCACGATTCTGCCGGCGTTCGTGCTACTCGGCATCGTCCCGATCATCACGGATCTCGTCACCACACACTTCGGCCAACTGTGGCCGTAGGCGCGCGGCATCCGCCGCGTGCAGCACCACACACATCCTTGAAGGGGGATACATCAATGATCGACAACCACACGACAGAAAAGACGGAACTACGAACCCGCGACATCCTCGCGGATGACACTGGCGCGACAACCGCGGAATATGCGGTAACGATCGTTGCCGCGTGCGCCTTTGCCGCGCTTTTGTTCGGCGTGCTCACGAGCGGCGAGATCAAGGGCATCCTTACGAGCCTCATTCAGGGCGCCCTCCACTCGGCGGGCTGAGCATGACACCGGAAGCCGAGACACCTGCGCACACCTTGAGGCGGGCGCTTCGTGCGGATTCCGGTGCGGCCACGGCGGAGACGGCGGTGGTCCTCATCGCCGTCTTCGCCCTCCTCGCACTGGTCATGTCACTGGGCGGCCTGTTCATCAGCCATGCGCGTCTCGCGGAGGGGGCACGTACCGCCGCACGCGAAATGATGATCTCGGCCGATCCCCATGCTGCGATCGCAAAAGCGGAAGTCGTAAGCGGCAAGGAGGCCACGTTCACCGTGAGCACGAGCGGTGAGTGGGTCACCGTGGAAGCACACGCAACGTGGCACGTCGGCGGGCCGATCCTCGGGGCCACATTTCCGCTCGAGGCGAGTGCCCACACGCGTCTCGAACCACACCTCGTAAGGAACGGGCCGTGAGGGCGGGCCTTTGCGAGGAGCGCGGTAACGCGACGGCCACCGCTCTCGGGGCGATCGCAATCATCTCGGCGATCCTCACGGTCCTCGTGGGGCTCGGGATCGTCCACCACGGTCGCTCCCTTGCCGCCTCAGCCGCTGAACTCTCCGCACTCTCGGCTGCGGATGCACTGGCCGGCGGCGCCTCGAGCGGGGCCTGCGAGATCGCTTTGGAGGTCGCCGAACGGCACGGCGCCCTTCTTCAGAGCTGCAACGTGAGCGGGCTTGAGGCGCACGTGACGGTCACCGTGAGAGTGCACGTGCCGCTCCTCGGCAACCAGTTGCTCACCGAGGTGGCACGTGCCGGCCCAGCTCCCGCAGAACCGTGAGCGCGCCCTTCTTGTTGAGGGGCTCGTTGCCGTTGCCGCACTTCGGAGAGACGACGCATGCGGGGCAGCCCGCCTCACATTCGCATGCCTCGATCATGTCGGCGGTCGCGCGGATCCATGCGGGGGCGCTCTCGTAGGCGCGCTCCGCGAAGCCGGCGCCGCCCTGAGCGCCGTCGTACACGAAGATCGTGGGCTTTTCGGTATCGGCGTGCAGGGCCGTAGACACGCCGCCGATGTCCCACCGGTCGCACGTGGCAAGGAGGGGAAGCATGGCGATCTGGGCGTGTTCGGCCGCATGCAGGGCGCCAGGGAAGTCAGCTTCCTCGAGGCTCCATGCGTGGAGAAGGTCTGCGGGGATCTCGAACCACACGGCCTTGGTAACGAGGGTGCGCGCGGGCAGATCGAGTGGGTGTTCGCCGAGCACGGCGGAGGTGTAGATGTCGCGCACCTGGTAACCGGTGACCTGGTCGGTGACCTCGACCTGCCCGAAGCACACGTCGATGTCACCCCACCGTTCGCTGCGCTCGACCTGGCGCACGCTGATCGACGAGGTCTCTTGCGGTTGGGTGGTGTGCTGCGGGTTCTCCCGACGCACCATCGCGACGGCGTTCTCGACATCGAGGTGGTTCACGACGTACGAGACTCCCTGGTGGAGATAGACGGCGCCGTCGTGGACGTGCTGGTGGGCGCTCGCGGCATCGACCGTGCCGATCAGCTGCCCGCTCGCCTGATCGACGATCCGCACGCTCTCACCCCCACTTCCACGTAAATCGGTGAGGTCGTGGGGGCGTTCGTCAAGGGTCCAGTACCACCCGTGAGGGCGACGCCTGAGGATGCCCCTTCCTGCAAGGTTCTCGAGAAGCTCCCGGCTCGTGGGCCCGAAAAGCTCTTCCTCGCCGTCGCGAATGGGGATCTCCGCAGCGGCGGAGCACAAATGAGGAGTCATCACATACGGATTAGAGGGGTCAAACACGGCGGCCTCGACGTCGGCTTCGAGGATCATCTCGGGGTGACGCACAACGTACGTGTCGAGGGGATCCTCGCGCGCAATAAACATTGCAAGCGCCTCGCGCGACTGAGTTCCGTGGGCCCGGCCCGCGCGCCCGAACTGTTGCCACAGGGACGCGCGCGTCCCCGGCCACCCCGTCACGAGCACGGCATCGAGGCCGGAGATGTCGATGCCAAGCTCGAGGGCGTTGGTCGAGGCGAGGCCGAGAAGCTGTCCCGAACGAAGCGCTGCCTCGAGTGCGCGGCGCTCCTCGGGAAGATAGCCGCCGCGATAGGCGGCGATGCGCGTGGCCCGATCGGCAAGCATGGCGGATCCGGTCGCTTCCGCGGCAGCGTTGACGGCGCGCTGTGCCCCCTTCGCGACGAGCTCGCTCGAACGCCGCGAGCGGGTAAAGACGAGAGACTGCGCCCCCTCGCATACGAGATCGCCGAGAAGGGCGCCGGCCTCGGTGGGGGCAGGCCGCCGTCGGACCTCCACGTGGGCTTTCACCCCGGCCTTTTCCGCCTGCTCGCGCTCCTTTTTCGCCCTGCGCGCGGCCTCGTGCGCGTCCTCACACTCGTCGAGATCGGCGATGCCCGGCTCCCACAGCGCGATCGTGAGTGGGTTTTTCGGCGAACCATCCTCGGTGACAGCCGTGACGTTCCTCCCCACGAGCCGGGAAGCGCTCACCTCCGGGCTCGCCGAGGTTGCCGACGCGAGCACGAACGTGGGCCGAGCGCGGTAGTACTCGGCGATGCGGGCGAGGCGTCGCATGAGCATGGAAACGTGTGCCCCGAACACGCCACGGTAGACGTGGCATTCGTCGATGATGATGTATCGCAGCGTTCGAAAGAACGGAATCCAGTGCTCGTGACCGGGAAGGATCCCGTAATGCAGCATGTCGGGGTTCGTGAGCACGACATTCGCGTGGCGGCGCACCCAGCGACGCTGTTCGGTCGGGGTGTCGCCGTCGAATACGGCGGCGCGAACTTCCCCGAGACCGGCCCCGTCCACAAGACGGCAGATCGACGTGTACTGGTCGTAGGCCAGCGCTTTTGTGGGAGCAATGTAGAGGGCGCTCGCGCGCCGGGCCGACGGATCCTCACGGCGCGCCTGAATATCGGTCAACGCGGGCAAGAGATAGCCGAGCGATTTTCCCGAAGCGGTTGAGGTAGCGATGACCGTGTCGCGACCTGCGTGCGCGAATTCGGCGGCCTCGACCTGGTGCCACCACGGGCGTTCGATCCCGCTGTCCTCGAGGTAGGCGCGTAGTGAGGGGTTCGCCCATCTCGGCCACTCAGCGAAGCGTGCCTCGTGAGCGGGCCGGCGCTCGATATGCCGGAGGGAATCGGCGCGATGCGGGGGCGCAGTGAGGCGCGCGAGCGCCCGTTCGGAATCGAAAGCCTCGCTCCTCACGTGCCGCCTCCACTCATGTTCGATCTGTTCGCGTCGTAGGCAACAATGGTAGGCATGAGCACGCAAGGCCACAGCACCGAGCTTTTCCCGACGCCCACACCCGATACCGATCTTCTCGCGGTTCTGCGCGCGGATCTCGCTCACGCGCAGTACACGGCGGATGGAATCGAGGACCTCCTGAGCGCTCCCGCTCGCACAGCTCTCGAACGCGAAAATCCGCTGCCCGCACGTCGCGAACTCGATCCGCTCGCCGATCAGGGCAATGCGGCCGCGACTCTCATGCGCCTCTTCACGCTCGGCCGCACCGCCACGCGCACCAAACTCGACCGCGCCCTCCCTAACCTCGGTACGGACGGGCTTCTCGCCCTCGGCCTCGTGGCGCCGGCAGAAGGGACGGGTTCCGACGCCACCTCCGCCTTCGCCGCGACCGTCGATCTTCGCCCGTATCAGGCCACCGATGATTTCGGCGAGATCCTCTGGTGGATCGTTTCCGACCTCGGGGAACTCGCAACGGGCCGCGCGCTCGACGGTGAACACGTGCTTGGCATCGGCGGGGCGACCTCAACGCTCATCTCGATCACGCCTCGCGACAAGGTCGCCCGCGCGCTCGACCTCGGCACGGGGTGCGGCATTCAGGCGCTCCACGCGGCGCGTCACGCCCAGCACGTTGTCGCGACCGATATCTCCGAACGTGCTCTCGCGATCACCGAGTTCAACGTCGCCCTCAATCGCGAAACACTGCCCGAAGGGCACACGATCGAAACGCGCCAGGGTTCAATGCTCGAACCGGTCGCGGGCGAGACTTTCGATCTCATCGTCTCCAACCCTCCGTTCGTCATCACACCCCGCGTGAAGGATGCGGAGACCTGGACGTACCGTGACGGCGGAGCAGAAGGCGACGCACTCGTCGCGAACCTCCTCGCCGAGATCGATGCCTATCTCGCCCCCGGCGGCGTCGCTGCCATGCTGGCGAACTGGGAGATCACGCGCGGCACCGAATGGGATGCGCGCCCACGCACGTGGCTCGCGAACTCGAGTGCAAACGTGCTCGTCGTCCAGCGCGACATCGAGGACCCGGCCTCCTACGCCTCGACCTGGCTTCGCGACGGAGGCGTCACCGACCGCGACGAGCGTTGGGAACCGATGACCCACGCGTGGCTCGACGACTTCGCCTCGCGCGACGTCAGCGGCATCGGTTTCGGACACGTGCTCCTCGCGCAACCGCGCGAGGGAGAACAGCGCTTCGCCGACTTCACCCACGTCGAAACGACGGGAGCGGGCCCTCTCGGCCCCCGCTATGCCGAAATGCTTCGCGCGCGCACGCGCCTCGCGCAGCTCGACGACGAGGCTTTCGCCTCGCTCACACTCGCACGCGCCGATGACGTCATCGAGCGGCGCCACTACACGCCCGGCGACGACGACCCCATGGTGATCGACCTCGTTCAGGGCGGCGGCTTCGGCCGCACCATTCAGATCGACACCCACACCGCGGCCATCGTCGGCCCCCTCACCGGGGAATACCCGCTCGATATTTTCCTCACGGCCTACGCCTCACTTCTCGAAGCCGCCGATCAAGGCGCTGAAATCGCGGGCGCACGCGCGAGCATCAACCGCACTCTCCGCGTCCTCGTCGAATGGGGGTTTCTCCACATCGTTGAGCAGCCAAACCCTGCCTAGTGCTACCGTACGGGGCAGGGTAAACCACGCGGGGACACACCCCCGCCACGCACACACCGCAGTAAGGAAGTACATCGAGTGAGCGCTCGCAACCTCGTGATCGTCGAGTCCCCCGCGAAGGCAAAGACCATCGGGAAATACCTCGGGGACGATTTCACGGTCGCCGCGTCAGTGGGACACATTCGTGACCTTCCCCTGCCCAAAGAGCTGCCCGCCGACATGAAGAAGGGCCCCTACGGCCGCTTCGCCGTCAACGTCGAAGAAGGCTTCGAGCCCTACTACGTCGTCAACCCCGACAAGAAAAAGACTGTCTCCGAGCTCAAGAAGCTCCTCAAAGAGGCCGATGCTCTCTACCTCGCAACCGATGAGGACCGCGAGGGTGAAGCGATTGCCTGGCACCTCCTCGAGGCACTGAAGCCCAAGAAGTCGCTTCCCGTTTACCGGATGGTGTTCCACGAGATCACGAAGGAAGCCATCCAAAAGGCGCTCACCGAGACGCGCGAGCTCGACATGCCGCTCGTCGATGCCCAGGAAACCCGCCGTATTCTTGACCGGCTCGTCGGCTACGAGCTCTCCCCCGTGCTGTGGCGCAAGGTTCGCCGCGGCACGAGCGCAGGCCGCGTCCAGTCGGTGGCGACGCGCCTCGTCGTCGACCGCGAGCGCGAGCGCATGGCGTTCAAGGCCGCTTCGTACTGGGATGTGACGGGCGAGTTCATCACGTCTGAGCTGGAGGATCGAAGCGTCGACACTCCCGCCTTCACCGCGCAGCTACGCACCCTCGACGGCCAGCGGGTCGCCTCGGGGCGTGACTTCACCGACGCGGGTGAGCTCAAAAAGAGCCTCCGGGCAAACGTCACGGTTCTCACCGAGGAGAGCACACGACTGCTCATCGAGGCGCTCGACGGCGCAAAAGCCACCGTCGGAAACCTCGAGTCCAAGCCCTACACGCGGCGGCCCGCCGCCCCCTTCACGACGAGCTCCCTCCAGCAGGAGGCGAGCCGAAAACTGCGCATGGGTGCCCGCCACACGATGTCAACCGCGCAGCGGCTCTACGAAAACGGCTACATCACCTACATGCGTACCGACTCCGTGGTGCTGTCCGGTGAGGCGATCCGCGCGAGCCGCGCCCAGATCCAGGAAATGTACGGTGCGGAGTACGTTCCGGATCGCCCTCGCGTGTACACGAACAAGTCGCAGGGTGCGCAAGAAGCCCACGAGGCAATTCGCCCGGCGGGTTCGAACTTCCGCACACCCGCGCAAGTATCGAGCCAGCTCAGTGGCGACGAGTTCCGGCTGTACGAACTGATCTGGAAGCGCACCGTGGCGTCTCAAATGGCCGATGCCAAGGGAACCACCACGTCGGTCACCCTCGACGTCGAAGGCAAGGGTCGCACCGCCCAGTTCGGCGCCTCGGGCACGATCATTACGTTCCGCGGTTTCCTCGCGGCCTACGAGGAAGGCCGCGACCAGTCGCGATATGCGGAACACGATGACAAGGACAAGCGCCTGCCCCAAATGAAGGAGGGGCAGCAGCTCACGGCCGTCCAGTACACGCCGAACGGTCACGAAACAACGCCACCGCCGCGCTACACAGAGGCGTCACTCGTGCGCGCACTCGAGGAGCGCGGGATCGGCCGCCCCTCGACCTACGCGGCGACGATTTCCGTAATCCAGGATCGCGGCTACGTCGAAAAGAAGGGCTCGGCCCTCGTGCCGAGCTGGCTCGCGTTCAGCGTCGTGAAGCTTCTCGAGGAGCACTTCGGCACGCTCGTCGATTACGAGTTCACGGCCGATATGGAAGCGGGGCTCGACCGCATCGCCGCGGGTAACACGGACCGCGTGCACTGGCTGAGCGACTTCTACTACGGCAAGTCCGGGTCGTTCGACACCCCCGCCGAGGGCGGTCTCAAGGCGACCCTCGACAACCTCGGCGATATCGACGCGCGCGCGATCAACACCGTCCCGATCGGCAACGGCATCGACCTTCGCATGGGCCAGTACGGCCCCTACATCGAAAGGGCGGTCGAGGGTTCCGATACGCCTCAGCGGGCGAATGTTCCCGCCGATCTCGCACCGGATGAGCTCACGCTCGAGAAGGCCGAAGAGCTCATGGCACGCGCGAAGGACGACGGTCGCGTGCTTGGCCGCGACCCCGATTCGGGCTTTGAGATCCTCGCGAAGGACGGTCGCTACGGCCCCTACGTCACGGAAAACCTCGAGCTTGATGAGACCACAAAGGCCCTCCCGAAAACGAAACAGCCGAAACCCCGCACGGCTTCGCTGTTCAAGGACATGGACCTTGCGACCGTGACCCTCGAGGACGCCCTCAAACTCCTCTCGCTCCCCCGCGTCGTCGGCAAGGACGCGGAGGGCGTCGAGATCACCGCGCAGAATGGCCGCTATGGCCCGTACCTCAAGAAGGGTACGGATTCGCGCTCGCTCGAAACCGAAGCACAGCTGTTCACGATCACCGAGGAAGAGGCCCTCGCACTCTACGCCCAGCCCAAGCGGCGCGGGCGCGCGGCGGCAAAACCCCCGATCGCGGAACTTGGCGTGGATCCTACGAGCGAAAAGCCGATCGTGATCAAAGACGGTCGTTTCGGCATGTACATCACCGACGGCACGACGAACGTCACGCTTCGCAAGGATGAGTCGCCCGAAACGATGACTCATGAGCGCGCCGTTGAGCGTCTCGCGGAGAAACGCGCGAAGGGTCCCGCAAAGCGGAAGACGACGCGAAAGTCCAGCTCGCGGGCAAAATCCGCGAAAAAGTAGCGGCGGCTCGCGTACGGTGGAGTCATGACTGCACCGTTGACGCTGCCCACGACGTCCGTTCCCGATCCCGCCACGGCGCCGGGCCTCCGCTGGGGTGTGATCGCCCCCGGCGGGATCGCCAGGAACTTCATCAGCACGATGCACGCGGCGACCGCTTCGCGCCTCGTTGCCGTGTGCTCGCGCTCGCTCGAGCGCGCGCAGGCTTTCGCGGAGGATTTCGAATCCGACGCCGGCCTCGCCCACGCCTATGCGAGTGTTGACGAGTTCCTCGCCCACGAAGGCCTCGAGGCTGTGTATGTCGCCTCGCCTCACGCCCAGCATTTCGCGCTTGCGACCAGGGTCGTCGAGGCTGGCATTCCCGTCGTGATCGAAAAACCGATGACGCTCAACGCCGCCGAGGCGCGCGAGCTTTTCGAGACTGCTCGACGCACGGGCGCATACGTGCAGGAAGCGATGTGGTCGTGCTTCATGCCGCATTACGACGTCATCCGCCAGGTCATCGAATCCGGCGTGATTGGCGAGGTCACCGCGGTGATCGCCGATCACTGCCAGTACTTCCCCTTCGACCCCGAACACCGGCTGTACGCCCCCGAACTTGGCGGCGGGGCACTCCTTGACCTCGGCGTGTACCCGCTCGCGTTTGCACACTGGGCCGCGGGATCGCCCACGCAGCTGCACGCGACGGGAACCCTCACCGCAACGGGGGTCGACGAGATGGTCTCGATCTCGGGCCTCTCGGGCCGCACCGTGTACGCCGTGCAAACGGGGCTTGGTGCGCGCAGTTCAGTCAAGGCGCACGTACTCGGCACGCGCGGCAAAATCGACGTGGACTCGTGGTTCTTCGTTCCGAATTCCTTCACCGTGACCCAGTTCGAAGCGGGGGAAAACGGCGAGGATGTAAGCGAACGGTTCACGTACGAGGACTCGCTGCCCTATTCCCTACCTGCTCATCCCGATGGCGGCAATTACGGCATGGCCTTCGAAATCGCGGAGGCGGCGCGGAACATTCGCGCCGGCCTTCTCGAATCACCACGGTGGGGCGCGCGCGACACTCTCTCCGTCCTCGAAGTCATGGATCGAGTACGTGAGATTGTCGGTGTGCGCTACCCGAGCGAAGCAAAATAGGGGCGCATTCATCCTCACCTGAGACAATGGCGCCATGTCGAGCATCGATTCCACTGCACCCCGTACGCCTCTGACGACAGCCTCAGCCTCACCGTCGGAAACGGGCCTTTTCGTCACGTTCGAGGGCGGCGACGGCGGCGGCAAAAGCACGCAGATCCCGCTGCTCGAAAAGTGGCTCCGTGGCGAGGGCTCCCCGTTTGCGGGTGCTGACGTCACCGTGACGAAAGAACCGGGCGGGAGCCCGCTCGGTGCCCAGATCAGGGAGCTGATCCTCCATTCGGATCACGTTTCCGATCGTGCTGAAGCACTGCTCTACGCCGCTGATCGCGCCCACCACGTCGAGAGCGTCGTACGCCCGGCGCTCGCCTCGGGCGGGATCGTGATCGCCGATCGATACCTCGACTCCTCAGTCGCCTACCAGGGCGCAGGCCGCGCACTGGACCCACACGACGTGTACGAGCTGTCGATGTGGGCCACCGAAGGGCTGCTTCCCCACCTCACGTTCCTTCTCGACGTCTCGCCCGAGACCCTCGCACAGCGACGCGAAGCCGCGTCCCTGGACCGCCTCGAACGGGAGGGCCGCGAGTTCCACGAGGCCGTGCGCGCGGCTTTCCTCGATCTCGCACGGCGCGAGCCTGAGCGGTGGATCGTCATCGACGCCTCACGGTCTGTCGAGGACGTCCACGCGGAGATCACGCAACGTTTCGCCGATTGGGTTCGCGTCAATGCCCACACCCTCACCGGCGCCGCTGAACACCCGGTCGAGGGCACAACGACCCCGGATTCGCTCCTGTGAACGTCTACGACACGGTCGTTGGCCAATCGGCCGCGGTCGCACAGCTCTCGCGCGCTGCCTCACCTGGCGGCTCTCTCGCCCAGGCGTGGCTCATCGCCGGCCCGCCTGGATCGGGCCGCTCGAGCATCGCGCGTGCGTTCGCGGCGAGTCTCCTGTGTGACGCCCCGCGTGAGGGTGTTGGCTGCGGACAGTGCCAGCCGTGCCGCACCGTTCTCGCGGGAACCCACGGGGACGTGACCGCCGTGCGTACCGAGACGCTCACGATCTCGAAGGACGAAGTTCGTGAGCTCGTGGCGACTGCGCAGCGCGCACCGGCATCGGGGCGCCACCGCGTTCTCATCATCGAGGATGCCGACCGCATGAGCCCGGGCACGTTCAACGTGCTCCTTAAAGCCATCGAGGAACCGCCGCCGCGAACCGTGTGGATGCTGTGCGTCCCCTCGCCACAGGATCTCGCACAGACGATTCGCTCACGCTGCAGAGTGGTGAACCTCCAGGTGCCGCCAGCGGACGCTGTCGCGACTCTCCTCGTCAACCGCGATGGCATTGCACCCGAACTCGCGCATCGCGCCGCGGCGAGCGCGCAGGGGCATATCGGGATCGCCCGCCGCTACGGTCTGCACCCCGAAACCCTCGAGGAACGGGAAGAGTCTGCGCGAAGGCTTCTCGCCCTCACGAGCGTTGGGCACGCGATCGCCTTCGCGAAAACTCTGATTGAACGCGCCGAAAGTGAGGCGCACGCCGAAGCGGACGAGACGAGCGCCCGCGAGCGCGAAGCATTCATGCGCGGAGCAGGCATCGAACCCGGCGGGCGCATCCCTCCGGCACTACGTGCCCAGGTCAAGGCCCTCGACGACGAGGCGAAGCGACGCGCGACCCGCCTCGTGCGCGACGTCATCGACCGTTTTCTGCTCGACATTCACTCGGTGTTCAGGGACGTTCTCGCACTCCAACTCGACACGGGTGCAACGCTCGTCAATCCCAGCATCGAGCGGGAGCTGACCGAGCGCACGCGCGTGCACTCGGCGCAGACCACGCTCGCTCTGCTGGACGCTGTGGGGACGGCCCGCAAACGGGTGGGCATGAACGTGCCACCACAGCTCGCGCTTGAGGCGCTGCTCGCCTCGATCGTCGCGGCTCGCTAGCGAGAGCTTACTTTTCTTCGCTCGCCTTTTTCGCCGCGAGTTTCTCCTGCTCCTTCTTCAAAAGAGCCTCGTCGATGATCGACTTTTCCTCGAAGCGATCTTCGTAGTCGACGGCTTCTTCGTCGAGAACCTTCTCGGGCAGGTCCCCCGCGATGTTCTGCTTCTCGGCGTCGGTCTCGGAATGCGCGCCGCAGCCGTACTGTAGCGACACTACGCGTCCATCGGCAGGCGACCACTCATTCGTGCAAATACCGAATTCCTGGCGCAGCGAACCGTTGAGCAGGGAGAGGAAGCCACACGAGCGGCACTGGGCCTTCACGGTGCCTTTGCGGCCGCGCTTGCTGACCTCGCGTGGGCCGAAATTGCCACTCATCCAGCGTTTTGCGGCGTCCTCGCGGCCCTCGCGCGACAGCACTCGTGTGCGACCGAGGCCGAGCTCCCACATGGCCACTCGATCGGCTTCTTCGTCGTCGGTTTGTTCGTAGCCGTGCTCCAGGCGAGAGTCGTCGGCGCTGTAGGGAAGGACGTCGTTTTCCCCGACATCACCGGGGCGAAGACGCTCCGCCCACGGCTCCCACTCGGGTGCGAGAAGGGAATCCTCGCCCGGAATGAGAGCGGTCTCGCAGACGGTCGCGACCTTCGCGCGCGGGGCGCGCGCAAGCACCGCGATCCAGGTCCACCCCGCGTAACCGGGCATCGTGGCCTCAAAAAAGTGCGTGACAAGGCGCTCGCCGCTCGCTTCGGCGCGTACGTGCGCGCCGACCTGATCGGGCTCGGCAACCTCGATCACGGCGGCGGCAGCCTGTTCGATCGCCGCCGCACATACGGCATCGAGTTTCGGGGCGCGCGTGCGCGCCTTCGCGGGAGCGGTAGAAGTCATCGACTATGCCTCAAAGTTGTCGGCGACGGCGCGCAAGACGGCCGCAACCTTCTGCGCGTGGCCCTTGTCGGGGTAGCGACCGTGGCGAAGCCCGTTCGAGGCGCCGTCGAGAAGCTGGATGAGGTCCTCGACCATAACGGCCATGTCTTCCGGCTTGACCCGACGCGCACGGGCGATGCTGGGTGCAGGATCAAGGAGGCGTACCGTCAGCGCCTGGGGGCCGCGGCTGCCGTCGACCATGTCGAACTCGACGCGCTGGCCTTTACGGAGCTGCTGAACCCCCTCGGGGAGGGTCGACGCGTGCACGTACACGCTCTGACCATCCTCGCTTACGAGGAAGCCAAAGCCCTTTTCAGCGTCAAAGAATTTGACCTTGCCGTTCGGCACAGTGATTCCTGCCTTTACTCTCGAGCGCTCACGCGCGTGAAACAGGCTCCATTCTATCGTGCGAGCTTCGCTGGACGAAAGATCCGCGGCCTGGGTCACCCTCCCCGCTCGGCTCACGCGGGCACCCGCGGCGCGGGGTCCGACGCCGGCTTCACCCCGCCGTCTCTTGGCTTTTTATTGCTCCTGCCGGCTAGTCCCGAAAGGCGCTCGGGCACGGAACCTCGAGGTCCACGAGTGGGCACTCACCACACGCGGGTTTTCGTGCCGTACATAGATTCCGCCCGTGAAAGATCAACCGGTGCGACAGCATCGTGAGGTCGACGGGATCCTGGCAACCGTCGGCCCCAGCGCGCGCCACCACGTCTTCCTCCACCGTCCGCGGAGCGGAACTCTCGCTCCAGCCGAGCCTGCGCGCGAGCCGGCCCACGTGGGTATCGACCGTGAGTAGCGAGTGGCCGAACCACGTTCCGCGCACCACATGGGCGGTTTTGCGACCAACACCCGCAAGGGATTCGAGCGCCTTTTGGTCATCGGGGACTTCGCCTCCGAAGTCCGAGGCTAGGCGCTCAGAAAGCTCCCGCACGTGGGCTGTGCGCCTTCCAGCCATTCCGAGCGGACGCACAACGGCCTCAACCTCCGCTTCGGGGGCGCAAGCCATGAGCTCGGGGCTCGGCCAGCGCTTGAACAATTCCGCAGTCACAGCGTTCACTCGAGCATCGGTGGTCTGCGCCGAGAGAACCGTCGCGACTAGCAGTTCGAAGGCGCTCGAAAAATTGAGCTCGCAACGCGCGTCGGGGTAGAGCTTCGCGAGTTCCTCATCAACGCGCCCGACCGCGGGCACGGCGTGGTCCTTGAGTCCCGAATTCATGCTGCCATTGTGCACGCGTGTCCAGCCAAGCAGAAATAGCAAGGGGAGTTTCGGGAATTCCCTGGGCCCCGTCACAGATCAGGTATTACTGTTAAGGAGGACGCGTGTGCGCGTCGCACACCCCACAATTTTCCGCTACACCAGCGCAACCCCAGGAGGAACCGTGGACGAGAACATCGTTCGTTCAGCACCGCTTTTTGCCGCGCTCGATGACGACGGCAAGCAGGCTGTCCTTGACTCGATGACTCAGGAGGATTTCCACCGAGGCTCCGTCGTGTTCCGCGAAGGCGATCAGGGCGACCGCCTGTTCATCATCGCGAGCGGCAAGATCAAGGTTGGCCACGCTTCGGGCGATGGCCGTGAAAACCTCCTCGCCGTGCTCGGCCCGGGCGAAACCCTCGGCGAGCTTTCGCTTTTCGACCCGGCACCGCGTAACGCCACGGCAACCGCCGTTGCTGAGACGACCCTCTACTCCCTCTCCCAGCAGGATCTGTACCGCGTTCTCGCGCAGCGCCCCGAGGTGGCCCGCCACCTCCTCGCTTCGCTTGCACGCCGCCTGCGCAAGACCAACGACTCACTCGCGGACCTCGTGTTCGCGGACGTCCCCGGTCGCGTCGCCAAGAACCTGCTCGACCTCGCTCAGCGCTTCGGCCGCCAGAGCGACGAGGGCATCATGGTCTCCCACGGCCTCACGCAGGAAGAGCTCGCGCAGCTCGTTGGAGCTTCGCGTGAAACCGTGAACAAGGCACTTGCCGACTTCGCACACCGCAACTGGATTCGCCTCGAGGCCCGCGCAGTGCTGCTCCTCGACATCGAGCGTCTGCGCCGCCGCGCACGCTAAGCGCTCACCTGTCACACGGTACAGACAGCACGAAGGGAGCGGCCCCGCTTGCGGGTCGCTCCCTTCCTCTATTTCTCGCCCCCCCCTTGGGCTGCTCGGTGCTCGCCTTTTCGCTCCTACCGATCCGTGCCCGTGATGTATTCGAGCGCCGCGCGAATGTTGCGCTCAGCGCCTTCGCGGTAAAGCGCGACATCGTCCGCGCTCGCGCCATCGTCTTTCAACGCAGCGAGCTCGCCCCCGTCAATCTCGTCGCATATTCGCCGCACCGTAAGAACCCCGCGCTCACGCACCTGCCTTACGCGCTCGAGCCGTTCGCGCCAGTACGCGAGCGCTTCTTGCGACGCAACGAGCGCCTCGTGAGGAGCCTCGATCGGGTCACCGTGACCGGGATAGAGACCCGAAATGCGGCCGTCCATGCACATCACGCGAATGATGTTGAGGCACTGGAGGTACTCGTGGAGCGTGCAGTCCTCGCCCACCACACTCGGCGCCCCACCGAGGAGTGTGTCTCCCGTGAGGAACTCCCCGCCCTCGAGGAGCAGGCCGATCGAATCGGCGGTGTGCCCCGGGAGATGGAGAACATCGGCCACGACACGCCCGTCGATAGAAATCTCGCTCGGAACCGGCGCCGCGCCGGGTACCAGGGCGGGTTCCGCAGCCCACAGGGGAACAGTGATGCCGGTTGCGGAGCTAAGGGCTCGCCGCACCATCGACGTCGCGCCAGTGTGCCCCTCGTGATGATGCGTCACAATGATGCCGCCAACGCGGCGGGCGCCGGTAGCGACCACCGCGTCGACGACAGCTTGCGCATGTGCACGCGCTGCGGGACCGGGATCGACGATCCACACGGTGCGCTCCGCAGTAAAGATGTATGTGCGCGTGCCATCAAGCGTTCGCGGCCCTGCATTCGGGGCGAGCACCCACGAAAGGCGCACGCCGGAAGAATCGGGCTCGCGCTGCATGACTAGCGGAACTCCACGAGAAGATCCACCTCAACGGATGCATCGAGCGGAAGAGCCGCAACGCCGACGGCCGCGCGCGAATGCGAACCAGCCTCACCGAGGACGTCACCGAGCAGCTCGCTCGCGCCATTGATAACGCCGGGCTGCGCCGTGAATCCGGGAGCCGACGCGACATAACCCGTCACCTTGATGACGCGCGTGATGCGGTCGAGATCCCCGATCTCAGCCTTGATCGCGGCCAGGGCGTTGAGGGTGGCCTTCTCAGCTTCCTTCTTCGCTTCCTCAGCCTCAACCTCGGCACCTACCTTGCCGGTCACCTCGAGCTTGCCGCCCACGAGCGGCAGCTGACCGGAGGTCTGCACGAAATTCCCGGTCACAACGGCGGGAACGTAGGCGGCCACGGGCTTTGCCACCTCCGGGAGGGAAAGACCGCGCTCGCTGAGCTTTTGTTCGACGGTACTCATAGGAAATCAGGCTCCTTCAGTGATGGGTCGTTTGAAATAAGCAACGAGAGATTCGGGCCCTTGCGGCCCCTGGATGATTTGGACAAGCTCCCAACCATCGGAGCCGAAATTGTCCAGGATCGCCTTGGTGTTGTGGATCAGCAGCGGTGTCGTGAGGTATTCCCACTTGTGAATCGTAGCCATGCACCCAGCTTAGCGGGGGGCGCTTGAACCTTTCCGGTTCTCGAGCACGGGCAGCCACGATGTGACCCCCGGGTGTTCGCGAAGGAGGCGGCGCCGTTCGCGTTCCGTCATGCCGCCCCACACACCGAATTCAATGCGGTTGTCGAGCGCGTCGGCAAGGCACTGGTTGAGCACGGGGCATGAACGGCACACCACTTTGGCCTTGTGTTGATCGGCACCCTGCACGAAAAATTCTTCGGGATTGAGGCTCGCACACGCCCCTTGGGCCGCCCAATGCCGCGTGTCGTGAATCGTGTCAACGCTGCCCACGCTCACTGCCGCACCTCCCGGATTGACTCACTTCGAATTTTGGCGTGACTCCATACTAATAAAAGTGTGACGCGACCCCCAATTCGAGGTCTCCCCACAACTTTCACACACGCGATACTGCCCTTTGGGCGCCCGCCTTAGTAGGGTGTGGACATGCCTCAGTCTCAGCAGGAGCCAATGGTTCGGTCGAATTCGAACGAACCGACCACCACTCTCACCCAAGCCGTCACGGGCGTGGGCGGCTTGCTCGCCGTGTGTCTTCTCGCCGGCGTGCTGCTTGCCGCCTTCTTCCTTCCTGTCGTGACCGCGATGTCGGCCGCCGCGAAAGATGGCGCGAACCTCTTTAACTCCCTCCCGAGTGAGCTCGACGTCGCGCCCCTCAACGAGGCCTCACGCATCGAGGCGGCCGATGGCAGCCTGCTCGCGACCTTCTACTCCGAGAACCGCGTCATGGTGCCGCTCGACAAGATCGACGAAGATCTTCAGCACGCCGTAGTGGCGGTCGAGGACCGCCGCTTCTACCAGCACAACGGGTTCGACCCGCAGGGAACGTTCCGCGCCCTCGTCTCCAACCTCTCCGGAAAGAGCCTTCAGGGCGGATCGACCCTCACCCAGCAGTACGTGAAGAACGCTCTGCTCATGGACGCTTTCCAGCGCGGCGATGACGAGGCGATTAAGGCAGCGACCGAATCCTCGCTCATTAGGAAACTCCGCGAGGCCAAGATCGCCATCTCCCTTGAGAAAAAGTGGAGCAAGGACGAAATCCTCAACGGCTATCTCAACGTAGCGCAGTTCGGGCCTTCTCAGTATGGGGTCGAGACCGCAGCCCAGCACTACTTCTCCAAGAGCGCGGAAGATTTGACGCCGGGCGAAGCAGCCTTGCTTGCCGGTATCACCAACTCCCCGAACGGAAACGACCCGGTCAAGCATCCGAAAAACGCCCTCAAACGGCGCAACCAAGTGCTCTACGACATGTACCAGCTTGGCTACATCAACAAGGAGGAATACGAAACCTCCAAAGAGCAGCCGATCGAGGACATGCTCAAGATTACCGACGCACGCGCGGGTTGCTCGACCGCCGGAGGCAACGGCTTCTTCTGCGATTACGTCACGCGCACGCTTATGCGTGACCCGAAATTCGGCAAAACTAAAGAGGAACGCCGCAGGCTCCTCTATGGCGGCGGTCTCACGATCAAAACGACCCTCGATCCCGCCCGCCAGAAGATCGCCCAAGACATCGTGAACCGCAAAGTTCCCGCGGATTCCGAGTCTGGGTTCGGTCACGCGATCGTGAGCGTCGAGCCCGGCTCGGGCAAGGTGCGGGTCATGGCACAAAACCGCACCTTCAATCCCTATAAGGACGCAAAGCCCGGCGAGACCTCACTCAACTACACGGCCCCCAGCTATCTTGGCGGCGGAAACGGCTTCCCTGTGGGCTCGACCTTCAAGCCATTCGTTCTCACGACATTCTTGAGCGACGGCGGCTCGATCTGGAACTCCGTGCCGCGTGGCTCGAACACGTTCAACAACTTCCCTGCGCACTGCCTCAAGAAAGGCCGCTGGCGCTCGGGCACGGGGTGGCGTCTTAAGGACGCCGGTCGAGACATCCACGGCTCCATGAGCGTTCTCGACGCCACCAAGTTCTCGATCAATACGGCGTACGCCAACATCGCGCTGCGCACCGATCTGTGCAACATCGCTGATACCGCGCGTACCCTCGGCGCGGTCCCGGGTAACTGGGACGACGCGGACCCGAAGCTCAAGGAAAAGTCCGTTAACGATATGTTCGGAACGAACCTCTCCCCGGCATCGCAGGTCATCGGCGAGATTAACATCCCCGCCGTGAGCATGGCCGCTGCATACGCCGCGTTTGCGGCCGAAGGTAAGTACTGCAAGCCGCAGCCGATTGAAGCAGTGATTGACCGCAACGGCAAGGAGCTTCCGTTCACGAGCTCGGAATGCACTCAAGCCATCAAGCCCGAGGTTGCGAACGCCGTGGCATGGACCCTCATGCAGGGGCTTTCGGACCCGAAGGGTACGGGCAAGGGCAAGACGATCCCCGGCCACGATGCCGGCGGTAAGACCGGAACCTCGGGGCGGCAGTATCACACGTGGTACGTAGGCTTCACGAAGAACCTCTCCACCGCGGTGTGGTTCGGCAACCCCACCTCCAACCGTCGGCCCACCGGCGTGAAGGTCGATGGGCAGCGCCTCGTAGGCAACGTGTGGGGCAGTACGGTCTCGCTTCCCACGTGGCAAGAGTTCATGATCAAAGCCCACGAGGGGCTTCCCTCGCTTCCGTTCCCGCCGAAGCCCCAGGGCGTCCAATCCGCCCCGCCAACGCGGGATTCCGGAGGCTCAAGCGAAGAGGGTCCAACGGATCAGCCGCAGGCCCCGAAAACTCCAGCTCCCGCGCAGCCCGACAGGAATGACACCAACCAGGGAAACGGGAATGACACCAACCAGGGAAACAGTGACACCAATGCTGCGCGTGCGGAAACGGCGCCGGTGAAAGAGCGCGTCCCCGATAGCGACGGCTATATTTACGTCTACCCTGGCGATCCTGATTATGACGACTACACCGAGTACGAGGAGTTCTACCCCGGTGACTAGCGCGAAGCCACTCGCTCTCATTGGCGGCGCCGGCGCGCTTGCAGCCGTCGGAACCGCTGCGGCAGCCCACGTGTGGGCCCGCCACATCGAGATTAACCTTTTCGAAATCCGTGCACTCGACCTGCACGTTCTCCCTTCCGGGGCTCAGCCAATCCGCGTGCTCCATATGTCGGATGCACACTTGCTTCCAGAGCAAACGAAGAAGCGTGAATTTTTGCGAAGCCTCGCTTCGCTTGAGCCCGATCTCGTCGTCAATACCGGCGACAACGTGGCCAGCGAAGATGCTATCGATGCCATCGCACGCGATATCGCGCCTCTCCTCGAACGCCCGGGGCTTTTGGCCCTCGGCTCCAACGACAAATACGCAGCGGGGAAGCGAAACATTTTCCGCTACCTCCTTCGCGATCCCAGGCCAAAGAACTTCCGTGATGGCGTTCAGAATGAGCCGCTCGAGGTCGAACGGCTGGTGGCGAAATTGACCGCTGGCGGATGGACGAATGTTTCGAACGCTCGAGCCCTCCTCGAGCTTCCGGGCTGCGACGTGGAGGTTGTCGGGGTCGATGACCCTCACCTTGAGCACGACGAGTTTCCCCCGGTCGATCCGGCGTGTGCTGCCAGGGGCACTCGGCCTTCCGTCAAGATTGGCGTCACCCATGCGCCCTATAAGCGCGTGCTTGACCAGTTTGTCGACGATGGGTGCGACCTCATTTTCGCGGGGCACACTCACGGTGGCCAGCTTGCGCTTCCGTATTTTGGCGCGATCGTGACGAATTGCGATCTTCACCGTTCACAGGCAAAAGGACTCAGTGTCCATCGAGGCGTTCCGCTGCACGTCAGTGGCGGTATTGGAGCGAGCCCCTTCTACAACATGCGTTTTGCAAACCGGCCGGAGGTCACGCTCCTCACTCTCAAGCCTCGCCTGACCTAGAGCTCGGCGCTCGGCACGGTGGTGGCGATCACGCCACATCGATTCGCTTCATGACGCGCAGAGGCGCTATAGTTGATGAGGTTCGCGGGCCTTTCACGGTTTCCGCGGCGTTTTCGGGGTGTGGCGCAGCTTGGTAGCGCGCTTCGTTCGGGACGAAGAGGTCGCAGGTTCAAATCCTGTCACCCCGACCACCAGCAAAAGCCTCCGCTTCGGCGGGGGCTTTTTCTTTCCCCATTTCCAGTTTCCTAATGCCCTTATTCGAGCACCTTTAGCATGAATACACACCATGAAATTACATCGATGTAACTACCACGCTGGAGTTTTTTTGAAAAGCCGCCACGGCATTACTATGGGCAAATATCAGTAAAAGTTTGGCAAATTTGGGCTCCTGATTGATTCCTGAGAGTCCCCAAGACCCCTACCCCTCACCTAATGTGGAGCGCGAGTCATGCACGTGACTTGCCCCCCGCAATCGCATCCCGTCACTTCGGGGGGAGCTTCCTCGATGTGCACCCTGTGGCGGGAATTGGTGCGGACACCAATCGCGAGGGTAGGAAAGTTGCTCTCTATGCTTCGTACTGCACAGCGCGGCACACACCGTGCCGAAGGCCCCGCCGTCATCGACTACAGCAGCCTCCTCGCCCCTGTTTCCAAGGGTGCTGTTGGCGCTGCCGCCCTCACCGCCGTTGCCGCCACCGCCGCTACCGGCCTCGGGCTCGCTCCCGCCGATGCAGCACCTTCCATGCATCGCGGCCCCGTGTCGCAGGCAGGCACCAAGCTTCCGTCCATCTCCGCGCTCGGCACGAGCCCGCTGCGTACCGGAAGCGGCGGCAAGCGCGTCCAGGCGCTTCAGTCTCTTCTCAACCACCACGGTGCAAGCATTAACGTTGACGGCTCCTTCGGCCGAAAGACCCGCAACGCGGTTGTCACGTTCCAGTCGTCGGCTGGTATCGGTGTGGACGGTGTTGTCGGCGCCCGCACCCGTTCGGCCCTCGTGGCGAACAACCCCACCGCGGTGAACAACACTCCAAAGCTTCGCCCCGGTTCTCGCGGTAACGCAGTGGTGAACCTCCAGAACATGCTCAAGGCTGCGGGCGCGAACATCAAGGCAGACGGCGTTTTCGGCCGTAATACGAATACCGCGGTGCGTAACTTCCAGTCGTCGGCTGGTATCGGCGTCGACGGCGTCGTAGGCCCCCGCACCTGGAACAAGCTCAACTCGGGCGCCGGCTCGGCCGCAACCTCCAAGAACACCACCTCGGTCAACTCCACGCCGAAACTCCGCCGAGGCAACCGCGGCAACGCCGTCAAGGACCTCCAGAAACTGCTCAACAACGCGGGCGCAGACATCAAGGTCGACGGCTCCTTCGGCCGCGCCACCCGCAACGCCGTACGCAACTTCCAGGCGTCGGCCGGCATCGGCGTCGACGGCGTCGTAGGCCCCCGCACCTGGGACAAACTCAACGCGGGCAAGGTCGAGATCTCGACATCGCGCGCCGCGAGCACCGCGGCGCCTGCTCCCGCTCCGAAGACCTCGGCTCAGTCTGATGTCTCGGGCCAAGCGATCGTGGAAAGTGCCAAGGATTATCTCGGCACGCCGTACGTGTGGGGCGGCTCGTCGCCCGCCGGCTTCGACTGCTCGGGCCTCACCTCGAAGGTGTACCGCGAACACGGCATCTCGATTCCTCGCACGGCACGCAAGCAGGCCTTCGCCGGCACGATCATTTCGGAAAGCGAGGCTCGCCCCGGCGATCTCGTCGTGTTCACGCAGAACAACTACGGTCACGTGGGCATCTACGCGGGTGACGGCAAGGTTGTCGACGCGAGCCGTTCGCGCCAGCAGGTCGTCCACCGCGATATCTGGACATCGAAGGTCATCTTCGTCACCTACCGCTGATCGGGAGAGGGGTTCGATCCTGACGCTCTGCGTCGTGGGAAGAGGATCGAGGCCACACCGATCAGTTCATGCGGGCAGCCCCTCGGGGCTGCCCGTTTTTCTGTCCGACACCTCCCGGTAGGCATCGGCCATCCCTTTTCCAGCGTGCACCTATCCCCGCGTGACAGGGTTGAACTGTATCTTTGTGCAACATCGCGCAAGGCCGCCGATTTACCCCAGGAGTGCCATGTCCACGCAATCTGAGCTCAATACCGCTCCCCTCCCCCTCATCCCCGAGCCGGTGTCGGTGCGCTGGGGGGATTCTCCAGCCGGGGACTGGCTGACGTCAGACCCCTTCGGCGAGGTCACGGTCGGCGTAAATAAGGACCTGCCGCGCACCGATTTCTCGATCGCGATCCACAAGAACGGCGCATCGATTACTGCCGGTAGCGAGGCGGCGCTCGCCGATGGTCGCAATGCGTTCGCGCAGATCGTCCACCTTTCGGCAGTGCGGTCCCAACTCGCCGCAGCGGCAACGGTGGGTCACGAGCAACCGTCGGAAGCGACCTACCGCATCCCCGCGCTTACCCTGAGTGATTCTCCTGCGTTCGCATGGCGCGGCCTGCTCGTTGATCCAGCCCGGCACTTCCTGCCCGTTGAGGATCTCAAGCGGCTCATCACGGTGATGGCCGTGTACCGGTTCAACATCCTGCATATGAATCTCACCGACGATCAGGGCTGGCGCTTCGAGGTGAGTGGATACCCGCGGCTCACCGAAGTTGGCGCATGGCGCGAGCGCACTGTCGAGGGAACCCCGACGTTCGAGGGTGAGGACACATTCGCGGAGGATCGCCACGGCGGTTTCTACACGCAGGAGGAACTGCGTGAGCTTGTGCAGTACGCGCGTTCGCGAGGCGTGACCGTCGTGCCGGGCGTGAATCTTCCGGGTCACGCCCAAGCGGCGATCGCCGCGTACCCATCTCTCGGGAACTACCCTGAACGCCAGCTGCTCGTGCGCGAGACGTGGGGCGTGAGCGACCACGTGCTTGGCACATCGGAAGCGGCCTTCCAGTTTGTGCGTGACGTACTCGAGCAGGTCGCCGATATTTTTGATTCCCCATTCGTACACGTCGGTGGCGAGGATGCCCCGCTGACGGAGTGGGAGCACTCTGCCGAGGCGCGCACGCGCCGGGAGGAGTGGGGCTATTCGCGCGAAAGCGAGATCCTTGGCCGCTTTATGACGTTCGCGGGCGAGGTACTACGCGATAAGGGCAAGCGCCTCGCGGTATGGGATTCGTCGAGGCTCGTACGAATTCCCGACGACGCGATTGTGCTTGCAGGAGGCGACTCGAAGGGCGTCAAATCTGCGGCTTCGCGCGGCTTTCAGACGGTTGCAGCGCCCGAATCGATTCTCGGCCTTGACCGCGTGCAGGGCCGGAACGAGCCCGTGGGCGCGCGTCCCGAGTTGAGCCTCGAGGACGTCCTCAAAGCAGAGCCCCTCCCCAAGCGACTGAAAAAGGAGCACGAAGCACTCGTGCTCGGCATCGAGGCAACGGCATTCGGCCAGTACATTCCGACTGCTCGCCACCTCGAGTACATGCTCTTTCCTCGTCTCGTGGCGATCGCACAGCACGCGTGGGGATCGTCGATCGAGGTGGAGGAGCTCCGCGAGCGGATTCGCGCGCACGAGCCTCTGCTTGCGCATCTCGGCGTCGAGTCCCGCAAGATCCTCGACTGAGGGGTTCTAGCGGTCGCCTTTACGGTCGTGGCGCATCTGCGCGCCGACCCACAGGGACACGATTCCCGTGAAGATCAGGAGCGCCGTGCTCGTCGCGAAGACTGCAAAGGTCGCACTCGAGGAGGGCATGAGGCGCCCGAAGATCGCGCTGAGTCCGGCTTCGCGCCGGTCGGAGCTGGACCCGGGGACGAGAGGTTCAACGTCGACCACGATGTGAGCGCTCGTGCGCAGCCCGGAAGCGTCCTCGACCGTGTACTCGATGGGGGTTGTTCGCCCCACGAATGTGGCGGCGGGCGTAAAGCGCACACCGCCCGCGCTCGTCACCTCGAATACGCCTTCTTCGGGGATTTCAAGGCGGCGCCCTGAGCCTGCGACGAGTTCTTGGATGTTGGTCGCGCTCGCGCTGTGGAGCACGAGCGTCTCGGAATCGAACCCTTGGCCGGGGCTCGCGGGGGTGTCGTTCCCGAGGACGTCGATGGTCACTGAGTTGACTCGGCTGTTGGAGAGGGCTTCGTCGTCGCGTGCCGTGGAAACCGCGCTCGCGTATTGCGCGTGGAGAGTTCCGCTCGTCGTGTTGGAAGCGAGAGCGCTGTCGATCGTAAAGGTGGCGACATGCGGCGAGTCGCGTAGCGAGCTGTCGGGGGTGAACGTCACTGTGCGCGCGTTTGCATCGAATGCCCACACTCCCTCGTTCGGTACTCGCATGGTCTTCCGATCACCGGAAAAGCTCGTTCCCGCGGGCATGTCGTGGTCGCTGAAGGCGAATGTTGAGGGCTGGACGTTGAGGGAACCGTCGAGCGGGGTGAACATTGCAGCCTGCCCCCACTTCACGGCCGTGTAGCGCGCACCCACTTGGGGGTAGCCCACGTTCATGGGGGCAACCGAGGATGTGTTGCCTTCGCTGTCAGCTGCCGTCACTCCCATTGGCGTCACGTCTCGCACCCGGTCACTCAAGGGCGTGAAGGTGAGCGTTTGTGCTGCTCGGTTCAGAACCCACGTGCCCTGGTCGGCAACGGTCACCGAAAGACCGTCACCGGAAGTGTAGTAGGAGGTTTCGCCACCGAAGGGGGCTAATTGAAGCGTCGCAGGATCCACGTGTGACGTGGCGCTCGCGAGTTCGAAAACGACCGGTTGGCCGTAGCCCGCTGCGCGCGTGATGTCCCTGATCGAAGGCGTATTCACGGTCACCGTGCCCGGGGCGATCGAGTTGCCCTTCATGTCTGTCCCCTCGACGGTGACGGGCCGCGGTTGTGCGCCGAGCCTTTCGCGTCGAGGAGTAAAGGTGACACTCGGCTGGCCGTCGGTTGTGAGGAGCCACGTTCCCTCGTCGGGGACGATGAGCCGCGCGCCACCGTCCACGAGCGTGCTCCCCGCGGGGAGCCCTTCGAGCGAGAACCCGAGAGAGGAGGGTTTGACTTGCGTGCCTTCAAGCGAAAGAGGGATCGTGACTTTCTTTCCCTCAGAGGCTCGTGTGCTCACGTTTGAAATTCCCGGGTAGGTGACGGTGAGAGTCACGGGAGCGGATTCATAACCTGCCTTCGAGCGCACCGAGAACTGCACGCTATGGGACCCACCTGCTTTGGGGTTCGCCGGCGTAAACCTCACTCGCGTGTCCTGAATCGTCCAGTCCCCTACCCCTTCGACGGAGAGCTTCTTACCTCCGCGCGTGGGCTTTGCTTCACGAGAGTCGGCCGTCCCAAGGAGCCTCATCGAGTCGCTGTCGAGAGTCGCGAGGTCGTCCGAGGACACCATCAGGAAAAGGTCGAAAATTCCTTCATCGCCGAGCGTCGCTTCTTGCGTAAGCGCGTTCGGATTCGTGGGGAGCGTAAAGGGGCCGTCTTCGCCGACTGCGTGCGCCGCGGGAATGAGGGATGCGGCGCCAGGGGCGTGGGGCACGGGAGCTAGGGCTGGTCCGACGGTTGCCGCAAGCACGAGCGCGCACGCTGCGGTGCGCGCCAGGGTGCGGCGGAGAATCGACTCCTTTCGCACGATTCTCCTTCCCACGAATGCCTCGAATTCACCCGCCACACTACCAGCGGCGTTAGTCTAAGAGGGCCCAAGTATCCCAGCGTAGGGAGTCCCATGCTCAGCATCGTGTTTTCCGATCACTTTCGCCGCGAAAAGTTCCTCGAGGACGCCTCGCGTTTCATCATGGGACAGCGCTGGTACAGCGGTGCGTACGGTGCCGCTCCCAAGCTGCAGATTGCCGGCTGGACTCGTCTTGCCGAGGATGATCACCTCGTGGTGTCGTTTGTCGCTCTCGGTGCCGGTGATGGCGTGCGCTTTGCTTTGCCCGTGGCCTGGAACAAGGACGGCCGGGTCGACGATGGTGAACTCGACAGTCTCATCACGCAGGTCGACACTCCAGCGGGGCAGTACAACGTGTATGACGCCACCGGGATTGACCGCGCTCGCGCGCTTCTCGCGCGCGCCCTCTTCGAGGGAGCATCGGGCGAGGGGCTTTCGCTTGAACCCATGCTGATCGCTGAAACCGCCCAGCGTGTACAGGATGATCTCAAGGCGATCACGGCAACCGAGAGGTTCGTGGGCGAGCAGTCGAACACGTCCCTCATCATTCATACCGAAAGCGGCCGCGAGTACATCCTCAAGCTTTTCCGCCATCTCCATGACGGCACAAACCCCGACGCCGAACTTCAAGAGGCACTCCAATCCGAGGGCAGCACGCAGATCCCGCAGTTCTTCGGGTACGTGCGCGGTGTCGACGCTCTGGGCAGCTCCGACGTCGCCTTGCTCAACCGATTCCTTCCGGATGTGCAAGATGCCTGGCGCGAAGCCCTCATCGCTGCCGCCCAAGGCATCGATTTTTCCGAGCAGGCGTCGGACCTAGGCACCGCCCTCGCACAGATCCACACGGATCTCGCGCGCGTCCTGCCCACCGATCGCGTGAGCACCAATACGCTCGCGCTCACCCTCGAGTCGATGAAGCGTCGTTTCGCACACCACGCCGAGACGCTCCCGGCACTCGAGGAATTCACCGACGCCGCAAACGCTCTCTACATGCGGGCCTTGAGGATCTCGTGGCCGCCGTTCCAACGAATCCACGGCGATCTCCATCTCGGGCAAGTCCTCAATTCACCGAGCGAGGGTTGGGTGTTTCTCGACTTCGAGGGCGAACCGCTGCGCCCCATGGCGGAGCGCGTGAAGGTCGATTCTCCCTGCCGGGACGTCGCGGGGATCCTGCGCAGCATCGACTACGCAGCGGCCTACGTTGAACTGAATGAGGGCATCGATGCACGCGCATGGGCACGCGAGGCGCGGGAGGCCTTCCTCGAGGCGTATCTCGCCGAGCGTTCCGCGCGCGGGGGTGAGGGCGACCCGGAGGATCTGCGCGTTCTCTTGCGCGTGTTCGAGCTCGACAAGGCCGCCTACGAGGCCGTGTACGAATCGCAAAACCGACCGGAGTGGCTCACGATCCCCCTCGGTGCCCTCGAGGAGCTCACCGCAAGCGCTACGCAGCCGGAATGAAATCGATCAGGCTCACGGAGGAATAGCGGTCCTCGCGGATCGAGACGACGCCTACGCCGCCGATGAACGGCGCGAGCGCCTGCGGATTCTTTCCAGGATTCGCGAGGACCACCTGGAAACCGAAGTGGCGGAAGGATTCCATAGCGGCGGTAATGAACTTGCCCGCACCCTTGCTGAACGCCTCGTCGATGATGATGGGCGCGTACCTGGGCACATCCACGCCGGTCCCGGCGAGCTGGTAGCGCAGTGCCGCGGCGAGACAGAACGTCGTCAGGCGTTCGTTCTGGCCACCCGACAGGGGGCCGCCGGACTGGTGGGCGTGCACAACCTCGCCCTCGGTATTGACCTCTTCCGCGTGGAAGCGAACGTGGCGGCGCACGTCGAGGATCGCGCGCGAGGCGAGGTCGTCGTTCGTGCGGGCCTTCGTGATGATGCCCATGAGGTACTGCAGGGCGAGGAAGCGCTCCTCTGCCATGTCACGGTCTAGCGTGAGGTCGTTTTCGAGCGTCGAGTTCACGGCCTGGCCCAGGGCCTGCTTGAACTCGTCGAGCGCGGCGAGGTGCACGGGCCGCATGGAGAGCTGGAGGAAGCGGCCCTGGTGGAACTCCACCTGGGCGAGGAGCTCGTTGATCTTCGCAAGACGCTTCTTGATCTGGGCGGGCTCGCGAGCGATCGCCGTGGCGAGGGCCTGCACGTCACCGAGGGTGTTGCCCGTGAAGAAGTCGAAGAAGCGATCCTCAACATCCGGGAGCTTCTCCTGCTCGATCCGCGTGAGGATGGCGAGGTATTCGGGAGCTGCCTCGAGAGAGGTGTCCACGTCCGCGCCGTCGGCGGGCCACTGGCGGGAGAACTCGCGCATGGCGGTGCGCATGTCCTCTTCGGCGCGCGAGGTCTGCTTCTGGAGCGTCATGAGCTCCGCATCGAGGGTCGCGGAGGCGTCCTTCGTGACCTGGTCGATGTTGCTCAGGAGGAGGTTCGGGGCGATCGCACGGAAGCGTGCCCCGAGGTCGGCCACCGTCTCTTCCGAGAGGGTGCGGTTCTCGATTTGCGCCTCGGCCTGGAGGTGGCGTTCACTGATCTGATCGAGCTGCTCGTTGACGCGGCCGAGCTGACCCACTACCTCGAGCAGTTCCTCGTCGCTCTCGTTGATCGACATCTCCACCTGGTCGATCTGGCGGGCAATCTGGGTGAGGGCGCTCGAACCGTCCTCGGCGGCGCGCACCATGTCCTGCAGGTTCGCGATGCGCCTCGCCACGCTCGCGGCGTCCACGTCATCCCACGTCACGGCCTGGATCGCCTGGAGCGCGAAGAGCTTGTGGCGGCGCTGGGTCGCTTCCTTCTCGAGGTCGCGGCGGCGCGCCTGGGCCTCAAAGAGGGCCTGCTCCGCGCGGGTGCGCTCCTGCTCGAAGACGGCGCGCTTCGCGCGGTTATCGAAACCGAGCACCCAGTTGGAGCGGTCGTTGATCTGCCTGTCGGCGTTCTTCTCGTGCCGCGTAGCCGAGTGCTTGATCTGGCCGCTTCGCAGAACCGCGCGGGGGTACTTCGTGAACTCCTCGAGGCTCTCGGCGCACAGGTAGTCCATGCGGCTCGAGATCTCGGCGGAGAGCCAGGCGTGGAACTCGCCGTCCTTGATCTCGATCTTCGTGCCGAGGGCGCGGGGGTCGAGCTTCTTGGGGGCGGTCTTGATGTTCGTGTTGATGCGGTTGTAGCTCACGCGGCGGCGGAGCTTCATACCGTCGATCTCACGAGCAAAGGTGCGGTAGATGCGATCCGGGACGAGGATCGAGCGCGCGAGGCCTCGCAGCGCCTGCTCCGCGGCGGCCGTCCACTCTTGATCACCCTGACGCACCTGGAGGAGCTCAGCGGCGAAGGGGAGATCGCTCGGAGACACTCCCGTGCGCTCGGCGAGAAGGTCGCGCAGCGCCACGTCATCGGAATGAAGGTTCGAGGCGCGCGAGGTGAGCGAGGCGACCTCCTGGCGGGTGTCCTCAAGGGTGCGGGCCCACTCGCGAACCTTCGCCTCGGCCTCCCATTGCACCTGCGCTTCGTTCTTCTCCGCCTCCTCGAGCGCGCTCCGCAGGCCCTGGACGTCGCGCTGGATGCTCAGGAATGTCTCTTCGTTGGAGGGCGTGCCGAGATCGAGGAGGGCCAGCTGGCCCGAGAACTCCGTAGCGCGCTCGCGCCGGCGCTCGCGCTCCACCTCGAGGCCCGCGATCTGCTTCTTCCAGTCGTCAATCTCGCCGCCACCGGCGTTCTTGCGCTGTTCCTTGAGCTGCGCGAGGTCCTCGCGAGCCTCGGATACGTCCTGGGAGAGGCGGTTTCGTTGCGCGCGCAGGCGATCCTGGTCTCGCACGAGGCGTTCCTTCTCTGCGGCGAGCAGGGATACGAGGTGACGCGCGGAGAAGGTGTCGATGTCATTGCGGCGGTCCACCAACTCGCTGCCGCGGGAACGAGCCTCGCGCCAGGTGGCGTCGGCCTCCCTCAACACCAGCAGGGTGTCACGCTGCTTGCGGGCCGTCACGAGGGCGTCGTACACCTCGGAGAGGTTCTGGAAGTTCGCGAGGGCCTGATCGGCGAGGTCGAATGTGCGTGGCTCGTCGAGCATGTAGTCACGCAGCAGGGCGTTGACGTCGCCAAGTTCCTTCGCGGACTGGATCTTGTGCAGGAGCCCCAGCGCTTTCTCGTCGGGAATGCCGAGGATCTGCGAGAAGCGCGCGCGGTACTCGCGGAACTGGCGGAAAGTCTCGGTGCCCTCGAGGGTCTTCTCGAGCTCGCGGCCCTCGATCGTGGTGCCCACGAACGGGCGCAGGTCAGAAACGTCGTACGGCTTCGACGAAATCACGTAGAGGCTCTTGACGTCCGAGTCCGACGTGTGGCCTGCCTGGAGGAGGAACATGCGGCTGAGCTGGAGGGTGTCCCCTTGACCGTTGCCGTAACGGAGCGTCACCACACTGAGGGTGGTCTTGTCGCGCAGCACTTCCTGGCTGAACTCACCGGTGGCGGCGTCGTAATGCATGGCCCACGCGCCGCGAACGTAGCTTGCGACAGTCCGTCGGTTCTTTGTTTGGCGGGGCCCGGCGTCGGACGCCGCCGCGTTGAAGTGCAGCGCACGCGGTGGCGTGAGGAGCGCGCTCACGGCGTCCAGGAGCGTGGACTTGCCCGTACCGGGACCGCCCGTCAGGAAGAAGCCCTTCGAGCTGATCGCGAGGTCGTGTGTCCCGTGGAACGTGCCCCAGTTGCTGAGCTGCACGTGATTGAGACGCCACTGGCCCGGATGCGGGTGCTCGGGGTCGGTAGCGGGCTTGTGCGCGGCACCGGGGCCGACGCCTGCCGGCTCAAGCGAGGGGTCATCCATCCCGTCGAAGACGTCCTGGGCTTTCATGCGGTGGCCTCGCTTTCGGATGCGACGCTCGTGTCATCGGGGCGGGCGTCGGCCTCCCCCAAGGTGTCGTCTTTTGCCTCGCGATCAAGGGCATCGGCGGCGCCGCCCACGTCGTCACCAGCGCGCATATAGAGGTCGGTGAACTCGCGCGCGGTGTCCGGAGTAATCATGAGCTTGAGGACGGGCGAGACTTCGTAGCTGTCTCCCTGTTCCTCGAGCAGGCCGGCGCGTTGAAGCTTCGCGATCGAGCTACGGATGTCTTTCGTAAAGCCGGCCTCGTCCGTGGAATCGGTGCGGCGGTATGTCGAAAGGGTCGAGACGAGCTCCATCTCACTCACCACCGCGCGCTGCCCGCGCGAGGACTGCGTGAGCAAGTGCTGGCGCAGGACGAGGAGGAGCACGGTGTCGAGCCGGTTGAGGCCTGTGAGACGGCGCAGAAGCTTTGGGGCATCGGGGTCGTCCTCGCTCTGGCGCACGAATGCGACCTGCGCGTCATCGTCGAGAACAAGTTCCAGGAACATGTCGGCGAGGCGGTTCTCGATCTGCGCGCGATCGCGAAGGAGCTGGCCGTAGCGCTGGGGGTCGCGTCGACCGTCCAGGTAGGGCCCTTGAAGCAGGGCAACGAGAACGCGGCGGGAGTCCTCGACGAGCGCTCCCCCGGTGGAGCCGGCGTAGGTGAGGTCTTCGTCGTCGCTTGCGAGCGCCCATTCGTCGCGGTCAGTGCTCGGCGTTGCCGCCGGAGCAGTGCGACCGTCGGCGGCGGTTTCCTCGTGTTCACGCATGCGCGGACCCTTCTCGTTTTCCACGCCCTCAAGCCTACCGGCCGCACAAGAGTTATCCACAATTTTCACCCGCCCTCTATCTGACCTGCGTTTGAGTTCATAGGTTGACTACGTCCGCTCACCTCACTGTAAGGAGCCGCCGTGTCCCTGCCCTCGCTTTTAGCCAACAACCATCGCAGCCCCGCGAGGGTTTGGGTCATTCTTGCGACGGTCGCGCTCGTCTGTGTCGTTTTGGGGCCGCTCCTCGCCCCTGGCGCGATGTGGCTCGTGCCTGTCGCCTCCGAGTCTCCTGGGGACAGCAGCCCGCTGGCCGGGCTCGACGAACTCGTCTCGCGCGCCTTCGCGTTTTTCTTCGTGTTCGGCGTGTTCTTCGGAGCTGGGAACTTCGTCGGGCTTACTGCGGTCCCGTTTGCGATCGCGGCACTCACGCGGTGCGACGGTGCGGGGCGCATCGGTTTTGCTCTCACGGCGATTATCGTCTTCATCCTCGGACCGCTCCTCGCCGTTCTGAGCGCGGCCGCCATGATCGCCCTCTCCTTGAGCCTCCCGACCGAGGCCTCCAGCAATCCCGCCACAGGCGCGGTGAGGGCCGAGTGGGAAGGGCTCAGAGCTTTGCTCGTCTTTGGAACATTCGCTGTCCCGCTCGCCATCGATCTTGTGCGATTCGCCGTCCTGTCGTTTGCGGGGGTCATCGTTTACTCCGCTGATCCACGCTCTGACCCCACCGGCTCTGCTTTAGCGCGGTAACCGTCTGCCTCCCCCCTGCGCTGCCGCCCCTGAATCCGCCGGTGACCGCGAGGAGAAGCCGCGGCACCCGCGCAGCGGCACTGCTTCCCGGGCTACTCACGTTCACGTACTTCGTCGCGTTGGTCGCGGATATTCACTATATTTCGCTTGCTGGGTGACCCACTCGCCCCCGAAACGGCGGAGCACGCAGCGGAGCGGATCCAAGCAAGTAACATCGCGTTAGCGGTCAATGCAGCAACGCTCGCGGTGCTCGTTGCCGCCACTATCGCCCCCTGATCGTCCTCGTCATCATTGCCCCCAAGGGGCAGGCTCGAAAGCACGCCACCTTTGCCTTTTCTATGCACATCATTCCTCGCGCTCTCAGCGTGGGATTGACCCCGTTCCTGATATTCGTCGTCGCCGAGTTCACTTGGGCATTCGTCCTCTTGCCGTTCTTGGCCCTACCCCTCGTGCTCCCCATCTATTCACTATTCCCACTCTCTAGCATCGCCTTCGCCGTCATGGCGGGCGTTCATGCTAGAGTCACACCGTCTCCCCTGAGCCCCGCGGCCCGATGCCACCGAGCCTGCCCAAAATGATATTTGAGTGAACGAGCTTGCGCGCCCGGTCACACCCCTGACACGCTTTTTGCAGTTGCATACATAACGCTTTTCCCGACACGCCTTCTTCCCTGCAAAAGGAACACGATGACGCAGCACTCTTCGGCCCCCAATGGTTACGGGTACCCCGGCCATTACCCCGGCCCCGCCCCGTATCCCACACCCACTGCAGCACCCACCGGAAAGGCCGCCCGAGTCCTCGGCTGGATCCTCATCGTTCTCGCCTCGATTTTCACCCTCGGCTGGCTCCTCTACACCCTCACCACTACGGCCGCCGGAGCACTTGATGCGTCGAACATGCTGCCCAAAGGGGGCGCTGACGAACTGCCCGCATACGTCATCCCGGGGATCATCGGTCTCCTCGCCGCGATGGGTACCGGCCCCCTCGCCTTCTGGCCCGCGCTCATCCTCCTGTTCGTTGGCCGCGGCCGCTCGCGCACGGCTGGAATCATCACCCTCATCGCCATGGTGATTGCGGCAGCCGGCTTCATCGCCTGCATGTCCATGGCCATCGGATTGGAGATCAAGCCCATGCTGATCGGGGCAGCATTGTTCCCCCTTCTCTTTGGCATCACCGCAATCTTCTGCGGCCGCATGGCCATCCGCCACTCCATCTGACCTCGATCCCATACCCACACAATCCACTGAGCCTAGATAGGACCCATTCCATGTCCATTCCCCCGCACGCAGCACAGGGCCCCCAAAACTTCGGCGCCCCCGCCCACCCCGGCCAGGGGTTCCCCACGGAAAATAAGCCTGCCAAGTTCGCGGGCCTCGCCACCGCCATCCTCGGCGGCATCATGACGCTCCTGTGGCTTCTCGGCCAGGCCATCGGCTACGGCGGCGCAGCCCTCGCGGGAGACAACCGCGACGCTTTCGAGGTCGCCATCATGATCACGGGACTTCTTGTCCTGCTGTTCATCGGCGTCTCTTTCCTCGCCTTCATCTCATCGGTGGTGCTCGCCATCGTGGGGCGCAAGAAGGCGCGCACGATGGGCATCATTGCCACGATCACCACGCTGCTGACTGGCGCCACGGGCCTCATCAACGTCGTGGTTCAAAGAGTCATAGCAGGAAACGGTGGGAGCGCAGTCTTCGCGATCCTCACCAGCATCGTCATTCTGATTCTGTGCATCGTGCTCACCGTTGCCGGAATGCGCGGGACCAAGGCGGCGAAGAACCAGATCGCCTAAGGGCGGGATTCCAGTTTGGAACATTCGCTGTCCCGCTCGCCATCGATCTTGTGCGATTCGCCGTCCTGTCGTTTGCGGGGGTCATCGTTTACTTCGCTGAACCCCGCTCTGACCCCACCGGCTCTGCTTTAGCGCGGTAACCGTCTGCCTCCCCCACCCGGCGCGCGTGCCGTAAGGTTGTGTGCGTCACCTTCAATGAGCCCAGGGAGGTAGCGTGACGGTGCCTGCACCCCCCTCACACCGACGCCCCGCTGCGCTATGGATGCTGTTCAGCGGTCTCGCACTGGCCATGATCCCCGTACTGCCGGTTATCATTCTTCTCCTGTTAAGCGGGTCCCCTTCACCATCGCCTCAGGGTCCAAATGATGTGGGCACCTACGCGAAGCAGTTCGACTCGCTCGTGGAGAGCCTGAAATCGCTCGCTGTCCTCATCGTCTGCTGGCTAGTCGGCACGAACCTTCTCGCTCTGTTCTCGTTCCCCTTTGCGTTCACCGCTCTCAAGCGGTGCACACGCAAGGTTTTCCGGACTAACATTCGCTCGCTCATCTACTTCGTGGTGGGCCCCGTCATCGCGTTTCTCAGTTTCGTCGTGCTCCTCGTCCTCTACCTCGTGATGATAAATGTGCTCGACGCGGCAACTTCAAACAACGAGAACGCACGGAACGTCGCTGTGCCTTTCGTGACCGCCGCCTTCGCCATCCCTCCGCTCCTCGACATCGCCAGGTTCGTGTATCTCTTCTTCGCGAGCATTCGTGTGTACCTCGTCAAACCCTCCGCGCTCGAGGAGGCGCCATGATCGCTCCGGTTCACGCGTCTACAGGCGACACTCATCGCGCTCCCGCTCGCGTGTGGGTTCTGATGACGTCTATCGCGGCCGCCCTTCTCGTTCTCGCGCCCGGCGTGGCACTCGCCCTCTTGGCGTTTCCCATCTTCATCGAGGACCCGCCGAACACGATGCCGGCCTTCCGAGGCGTGAACACCCTCACGTATACCGTTTTCCGCTCGGTCCTCGTGTGCGTCGTGGCGGCGCTGACGGCGAATGTGCTCGTCTTCGCGGCCACCCCCGCCATCGTTCGCGCCCTTAAACGCTGCCCCTCAAAGGGAGCCACCCGATTCGGGGCGATCGCGGCGCTCCTTTTTCTCGCAGGCGCACTCGTGAGCGCGGCAATCTGGGCCCTGGTCCTCGCCCCGGTGGTTGTCGCTTTTTCACCGGACCCTGAGTCCCTTCGCGACCAACTTCCCCGGTTCAACCTGCTGTTGATTTTCGTGCCATTCGTGATCGATTCGGTGCGATTCCTCGTGATGCCGCTCGCGGGTATCGCCGTCGCGGGAGCGCGGCAACGAAGCGCCGCGCCTCCCGTCGAGCCCACTATGGCTCCGGTACCTCGCTGAGGAAGAAGAACGTGGGCACGCGCGCTGCGTAGTCCGTGCCACCTGCCTCGGGGGAATCTTCGCGCCAGCGCACGATCTCCGCGTCCCCCTCACGAGCGTTCGCGTGTGCCGTTGCGAGGAACATGAGGCCAATGACGCTCGCGAGCCCCTGCGGTGCACCTTGTTCGCGAACGACCTGCCCGATACTCGCCTGACCTTTCGCGTGAACGACCTCGTTCACGGACGATGTGAGCCCCACGAGATCGATGTCATTCGTGCGCACCAGCTCGTCGAGCACCTCGACACTCAGCGTTGTCGCGTCGTGGACCTCAGCCTCCGGCGGGAGGCCGGGGTCCGTCGGGTCTTTGAGCACGTGCTGCGCCACTGACGAGAGCAGGACACGCGAAAGCCCGAGGTCGAGAGCCTCCGCCTTGCGGTGGCTCACCTCGTCCTTCTGTGCCAAGGCGAGGCCCTGCGCGCTCTGGAGCAGGTCCATGAGCACGCGGTGCTGGCGGAAGTCCTGGCTGCGCACAAAACGCGCAAGCGAGCGATACAGCTCGGTCTTGACGTCGAGGACCTCTTGCGCGGGCTCGTACAGGTCGCTGAAGACGTTCGCGAGGCGGTCGCGTTCGCGGCGCGTAAGAGTGCGCGTAAAGTCGCGCGAAAGGAGGCGATCCACGAGGTCCTGGGCTCGCTCGTTTTGTTTGGGGTCGTTGAGCATCCTGAAGAACGCCGTGAAGGTCTTGCCCACCTTGGATTGACCGAGGAGGTCATCGCCCGCGAGGAGCTGCTCGAGGATTTCGCCGCGCGAGCCTTCGGGCGAAAGGATCTGCTCACGAAGATGCAGGTCAACGGCACGAAGGTCCTCGCGGTACTGAAGGAAGTCTCCGCTCAGTTCGTCGGCGACCTGGAGGATATCGCGAAGGCGCTCCGCGGAATGCTCGGCCGGCGGGAGCATGAGTTCGCCCTCGCTCAGCGCCTGGATCTCCCTTTCGATCTGCGCGCGGCGAAGCTGGAGGCCGCGAAGGCGCACATCTCGATCGCCTTCGGTGTCCTCGGCAAGCCGCTCAAACTGCTGCATGACGAGCGTGAGGCGGGATTCCGTCGTCGTAGGGCGATGCTCTTCGAGGGACGAAATGAAGCCGATCGCCTCCACGGTGGACACCGACAATTCGAAGGTCGTTTCGACCGTCGTGGGATCGTCGCGCCTCGTGAGATAGCCTTCGCGCACCCACGAGTCGACGTACTCCGAAGCGCCGCGCTGAACATCCTCGTCGCCGCGCAGGAGGTCGAGGTGGCTCGCCACGCGGGCCACGAGCTCGGAGCGGTCGAGCCGACGGTCGCCCGCGGGGAAAACCGTCTGCAAAATCGCGAGGGTCGCGGGCGCCTTCGTGGCGGATAGAAGCCGCCACGTGGACATGCGGCGAAGCCGCTCGTAAGCCTCGGCGCGCTCGTTCGCGCTATGCCCGCCGAAGGTTTGAAGATCGCTCACACTCACGCCTCAACACTATCGAAGCCGGGTACGGCCTAGCGGTACTCGCCGTAGTAGGCGCCCGTGCGCTCCTCACGAAGCGCCTCAAAATCGCCGCTGAGAATAGCTGCGCGAATCTCCTCAACGAGACGCACAACAAAGCGCTCGTTGTGGATCGTGCACAGGGTCGAGGACAGCATCTCCTTCGCCTTGAACAGGTGGTGAATGTAGGCGGCCGTGTAGTGGGTGCACGTATAGCAATCGCAGTTGTCGTCGATCGGCGCGAATTGAGTGCGGTACTTCGCGCCCGTGAGGTTCACCCGCCCTCGAGCGGTGTACACGGCGCTGTTGCGCGCGACGCGCGAGGGAGAGACGCAGTCGAACGTGTCGGCGCCCGCGGCGATGCCCGCGAAGAGGTCGTCCATCTCCGACAGTCCAAGGAGGTGGCGGGGTTTCTCCTCGGGGAGTTCATCGGTGACCCAGCCGACGATCGTGGAGAGGTTCTCTTTCTCGAGTGCACCACCGATGCCGAAGCCGTCGAACTGCCATTCATCGACGGTCATTGCGCCGAGGTCGCGCGCGGCTTTGCGTCGAAGATCCTCGTACTGCGCACCCTGAATGACGCCCCACAGCATCTGGTAGGGCTTGCCCTCGCGCTCTTCGGTAAGCCGCTTGTGCTCGGCGATGCACCGCTCAGCCCAGAGCCTCGTGCGCTCAAGCGCCTTCTCCTGATAGCCGCGAGAGTTCATGAGGGTCGTGAGCTCATCAAATGCAAACATGATGTCCGCGCCGAGTGAATGCTGGATCTGCATCGAGAACTCGGGGGTGAACCGGTGTTCGGAGCCATCGATGAAGCTGCGGAAATTCACGCCATCGTCGTCCACGTGGGCGAGGCGCTCCTTGCCCTTCTTGGTTGCGTGGTCCGTGCCGTCGGGCGTGCTCGCGCGGTCACTGCCCGCGAAGGATTCGGAGAGCACCTTTTGAAAACCGGCACCGAGGCTCATGACCTGGAAGCCGCCCGAGTCGGTGTACGTGGGGCCATCCCAGTTCATGAATGCGCCGAACCCACCTGCCTCATCAATGAGGTCGTGGCCCGGTTGGAGATACAGGTGGTAGGCATTCGCGAGGATCGCCTGCGCGCCCAGCTGTGCCATTGACTCAGGAAGAACCGACTTAACGGTCGCCTTCGTGCCGACCGGGATAAACGCAGGGGTGTGAATGTCGCCATGCGGCGTGTGGATCACGCCCGCGCGGGCCTTCTCTCCGTGACGCGCGGCAATATCAAACCCCGCGCCTTCCTTTTCGCTCGTGCTCATTCCACTATTTTCCCACGACTCCGCGCCCGCAGTCGACGCGGCGAGAGGTGGCAACGCCGCCCGCACCCGGTAAAGTGCTGTACCGTTCCACAATCACTCCTCTGGAAGGGCACATGGCGAACGCACGCGGGCACCGTGCCCATTCACCAGGCGAAGACGCCCCCAGCTTCTCGCTCGAGGATTTCGTTCAAGACGCGCAAGAATCCGCGCTCGACGACGTCGACGACTTCTCGTGGGTGCAGGAAGCCGAAGAGCGCGAAAGCGAAGACATCGCCGCGTGGGGCGCCGCCGAAGACACCGGCGAACCGTTCGTGTGGTACCAGGAACCCCAGGTTGCCGAGCAAGCGTCGGACTCCCCCGCCCCTGACACTCGCCCCCAGACCACTCCCGCGAAAGCATCCAAGCCCTCGCACTTCCGCCCCGAAATCGAGGGCCTTCGCGCCGTCAGCGTGCTCATGATCGTGATCTACCACGTGTGGCTCGGGCGCGTCTCTGGTGGGGTCGACGTTTTTCTTTTCATCTCCGCGTTTCTCCTCGGTTCCTCGTTTGCGCGGCGTCTCGATGCACGCAAGCCTTTCGGGCCGGTGCGGTACTGGCTGCGGACCTTCACGAGGCTCATGCCGCCCGCAACCATCGCAATCCTCGGCACCCTCCTCGGCAGCTTCCTGATCCTGCCCGAATCCTCGTGGCAAACCGTGATCTCGCACGCGATTGCGTCCGCGACCTACGTCCAAAATGTTTGGTTGTCGATCACGAGCGTTGACTACTACGCGCTTGATGCCTCGGCCGCCTCGCCGCTGCAGCATTTCTGGTCGCTCTCGCTCCAGGGGCAGGTGTTCCTCACGTGGCCGCTCCTGTTCATCGCGGCGAAGTTTGCCGCGAGGAAGAGCGCGCATCCGCGCCGCGTAGCCTTCGGATTCTTCTCCGTGATCGCGGCCGCGTCATTCGTGTTCTCGATCTACTACACGGCAACGCACCAGTCGGCAGCCTATTTCTCCACGCCCGCGCGCGCGTGGGAGGTCGCGTGCGGAACACTGCTCGCGCTCGCCCTTCCCACCCTCGATCGTCTGCTCGGGTCCGCCCGTCCAGGTTCGCCCGAGGCACCCCGCCACCGCACGCTGCGCGCACTCGCCGGTTGGGCCGGCTTCGCCCTGCTCGTGTCGCTTGGGATCGTGCTCAACGTCCAGGGGCTCTTCCCCGGCTGGATCGCCCTGTGGCCGCTGACAGGCGCGGGCCTCATCATCGTCGCCGGCTATTCCGGAACCTCGTGGGGATTCGACCGCGTTCTCACGATGAAGCTCCCGCGGGCACTCGCGTCGAGTTCCTACAGCCTCTACCTCGTCCATTGGCCGATCCTCATCCTGTGGCTCGCCCACTCCGGGCAAAAACGCGCAGGAGCCCTCGACGGCCTCATCGTCATCCTCGGAAGCATGGCCCTCGCGTGGGTTCTCTCGACGATCGTCGATTCACGCTTCCGCAAACCCGCGTGGAAGACCGCCCCGTGGTGGCGCTCCCTCACGGTGATCGGTACGTGCCTCGCGCTCGTTCTTGGCGGTGCTCTCGGGCTGCGTGGCTACCTCGCGAGCCAGCAAACGTCGGCCCCCATCACCGCCGGTGCAACCGAGAACTCGAACGCCCTCACGGCGACCTTCAACCCGGATACCCTCAGCCCGAAGGGCTTCGAGCTGGACGGCCAGTGGCCGAACCTTCCACACCTGTGCGATGACCCCTCAGGAGTGCTCGTCGCCACGAAGGATATTCCGTGCGAAACCCTCCGGCCGCTCGGCTCCAAAGCCAGCGCGACCGTACTCGTCGTCGGCTCGTCTCACTCACGCCAGTTCATCCCCACAATCCTCGACGAAGCGAAGGCCAAGAACTGGCAGATCATCAACTTCACCAAGAACGCGTGCCCATTCCGCGAAGACTCCATGCTCGGCGAGGGCGAATACTGCAAGGGCTACTTCGACCAGGTTATGAAAGCCATCGATACCCACCACCCCGATCTCGTGCTCATGACGTCGACCACGTCAAAGCCGACCGGGACGGAGGAAGCCCTCCTGGCGGGGACACGCGAAGGGGTCCAGGCTGTCCTCGATAAAGGGGTCAATGTTCTCGCCGTCCGCGATGCGCCGCGCTGGCCCACGAGCCTCTACACGTGCGCCGAAGCCGTTATTGACGCCGGCGGCACCCCGGAGCTCGCCGATCAAGCATGCGGCGCCGACCTCAGCACCAAGCTCGCATCGACCGACCCGAGCGAGGTGCTCGACAACATGAGCGGCGCGGGCGGGGCCAGGGTTTTCCGTATGGATATCAGCGACCTTATTTGCCCCGACGGCCGCTGCGCTCCCATTCAAGGCAACGCCTACGTGTACATGGACGACAACCACCTCACTCGCGTCTTCACAAGCGGGATCGCGAAGGAGGTGGCAACCCGCCTCGAAAAGCTCGAGATTCCGCTCGGATAAAACACGGGAGGACAGGGGCCGACGGTAGCAGGCCATAGATTCTGCCCAAGCAACACACGTCACCCTCGAGCTGACGGATTAATGCTGCCTGTAGCATGTACGCTCGTGCGTGGGCTTTGCCCCGCAGTTCGTTAACATTCACTATCCGAGGCGGCTCATGACCTGGCAACCACTCCTCCTCCCCGCGATCGTCGCGTGCCTGTGGGTGACCATGCCAGGTTTTCTCGTGAACATCGCACTCGGATGCCGCCGTATCACCGCCTTGTTGCTGAGCCCGCTTTCATCCGTAGGACTCATTGTTGCCGCCGCAATTCTTGCGCCGTTCACCGGCATAGGCTGGGGCCCCCTTCCCGTTGCCATCGTCACCGTCGCGTGTGCCGCCGGCAGTGTTGGCCTGCGTTTTCTTCTACAAAAGGCGTTCGGTACGCCCGTGTGGAACCGTCATAGGGATCGGGCCTCTTGGCGCACCCGCATGTTGTCCCCGGCTGCTCTGGTGCTCATGACGATCGTGGGGTCGTTCGTACTCATGCTTCGCCATGTGCGGAACATTCTTGGTACTCCTTTCGCCTTTTCGCAGGCCTTCGACGCGACGTTCCACCTCAATGAGGTGCGGTGGATGATCGAGCATCGCAACGGTTCGAGTCTCGATACGCTCACGATGACTGCGGCTCCTTGGCACTCGAAGTTTTACCCCGCAGCTTGGCACGACATCGCCTCGCTCACCGGTCTTACCACCGGCGTCCACCACGTCTCCCTCCTCACGAACGCATCGATCATCGCCACCGTGTGCATTATTTGGCCCGTGTCGATGTTGGCCCTGGTGTACGTCCTCACTCCCGGGAATTTGCTGCGTTACACGCTCTTTCCCACCGGAGTTATTCTCGCTGCGCTTCCGGCCTTCCCCCTGACGTTCGTCGAACATGGTGTTCTATACCCGAACCTTCTGGGGTACTGCCTCCTGCCCTCCCTCTATGTTCCCTACCTCGCTCTCTTGAGGCAGGCCAAACGTCTCACTATGTCGCACGTCCAGATCTTCGTCATTGGAGCTCTGGGATCAGTCGGAACTGCGTTCGCCCACCCGACGGCAGCACTCATGATGCTTGCCGGCTCGGCCTTCATGACCTTCTACACCGGCGTTCGTTTTATTCTCAACCGACGCTCGATGCGCGAGATCATAACGCTTGCGGGTATCACCCTAATCTTGGGGGCGATCACCGTGACCGCATGGATGAAGATCCGCCCATCGGGTAAGTCGGCTGAGATTTGGGGTCCCGTCACCGACACTGTCGGAGCCATTGGCACGATTTTTATCCACACGCCGATCCACGGCATCCCTCAATACATCGTTCTTTTCCTTACCCTGGTGGCAGTCGTCGGTGCGCTCCGCACCCGCTTCTACCTCCCTCTTGGCCTGTGGATCTTCACGGCCTTCCTTTGGGTTGTTGCCTCTTCCTGGCCTATGGGTCCGGGGCGACGGGCCCTCGTTGGCGTGTGGTACTCGGATGTTCCGCGCCTCTACGCACAGATGGGGCTTTTCCTCATCCCCGCGGCGGCTATCGGTGTGGGGTATGCATGCAAATGGCTCGCGAGAACTTCGCGGGTCTTCGCTCGTACTCCCCTACGACGCACTGGTCTCGCGGCGATCGTTGCCGTCGTTCTCGTCGCTACATCGCAGGCAAACCCGATGATGGACTCGTTCATTGATCGAGTCGAAAAGACCTATGCCCTCGGGCCGCAAACTAACTCGGTGAACCGCCAAGAGCTCACTTTTATGACCGAGCTTCCGGAGTTCGTGGGCCCGGGCGACAAGATCTTCGCGAACCCGTGGCGAGGCGAGGCTCTTTCGTACGCGTTCTCCGGCGTCAATATTTCCACGCATCACTTGCTTTCGTACGAGTCCTCCTCCGACCTCTATCTCATCAAACACCTCAACGCGATCGATACCGACCCGGTTGTGTGCGAGGCTCTTAAAGTAGGCGGCTACACTCACGTCATGTACTTCTCCGGCCCCGAGGTGGACTTCGCCTATTCCGTCTATCCTGGTATGACGGACTTGGATAAGACACAAAAACTCGAGCTGGTTCATCAACGGGGCAATGCCTACCTCTATAAGGTCGCTGGCTGTGATGCTTAATGGCTCACCATCAATGCTCTCCCGCACACAACATTTTGGAGTCGAACATGACAGTTGACATTCTGTTCCCTTTCTACGGTGATGTCGCGCTGATGAAGCAGGCAGTCCGCTCGATCATTGGGCAGACCAACCCCGACTGGCGACTGGTTGTCGTTGACGATGGCTACCCTGATGACTCGATCCCCGGCTGGTTCGAGTCCCTCGACGATTCCCGCATTACGTACATGCGCAACGAGAAGAACCTCGGTGCAAACGGGAACTACACAAAGGCCTTGAGCTTCGTGGAAAATGACCTGGTGACGGTCATGGGTGCCGATGACGTGATGCTCCCGAACTATATTGACTGGCTCGTTGAAGCTGCGTCTGCGAACCCCGACGCCGAAATTTTCCAGCCCGGCTGCGTGGTGATCGATGAGCACAATGCTCTCTCGAACACTCTCGTGGAGCGAGTAAAAGACCATTACCGCCCGTCGACGGCTGTGGTGCTACGCGGCGAGGAGCTCGCCACATCAATTCTGCGTGGCAACTGGCTTTACTTCCCCTCGCTTGGGTGGAAGGCAAGTACGATCACCAAGATCGGCTTCCGTAAGGGCCTGAACGTTGTTCAGGATGCAGCTCTCGTGCTTGATGTCGCTATGCATAACGGTGGCCTGTTCTACGATCCGACGGTTGCTTTCATGTATCGCCGTCATGGCGGTTCGGATTCGTCGTGGCGCGCCCTCGAAGGTACCCGCTTCGACGAGGAGCGAGCGTTCTTTAACCAGATGGCCGATGAGATGACCGCGAAGGGCTGGCCTAAGGCTGCACGAGCAGCGCGAGTGCACTTTTCGTCGCGACTTCACGCTCTTAGGCTCTTGCCGAAGGCCGCTTTGGCTAAGAAGTGGCAGGGCGTCAAGAACCTCGCCACGCATGCCGTCAAGTAAGAGCGGCACTCCCACTGTCACGAAGCGTGATTCTGCCGCAATTCTGGTCGCGTCAGCGTGCGCAGCAGTATCCGCTCTCCTGGCCACATGGCTCGCGAACCGGTATCTCGAACCGGCCGAAGTCACCGAGTTCCTCCTGTTTTGGTCGGTGCAGTTTGGGATTTTTGGTGTCGTTGCCGGAATTCAGCAGGAAGTCACTCGTGCAGTGGGAGCCGCGCGCCTTTCACGATCAACCGATGGAGCTCCTGTCGTTTTGGGAGCGGCAACGGTCGGCGGTCTATGCGCGATCGCGACGATAGCTACTTCCCCGTTGTGGGGAAAGTCCACACTGCCAACAAACACCGCCGCATCGGTCGCGCTCTTGGCGCTAGGAGTCGCACTGTATGCGTTTCATGCTGCGTTTAGTGGGGCGGCTGCGGGTTCTCAGAAGTGGCTCCTTTTTTCTGTTTTCGGTGGCGGGGAAGCGCTTTGGCGCCTCGCCGCGCTCGCGGCTGTTTCCCTTCTCGCTGCTTCGCTGCTTGGGATGGAGGCTGCGGCGATCTCGCCAATTCTGTTGTGGATCGTGCTGGCAGCGGTGCATCCGGGCACGCGAAAGATCATTCGTGCGCGTGCTGATGTCCCTTATGGCAGGCTTATGCGAAATGTCTTCATCGCTATGGGGTCGTCCACGGCTTCGGCTGTCTTGATGACTGGGTTCCCGGTCATTCTCAACGCGAGCGAAGATGCACCTACGGGTTCGCATACGTTCCTCGTCATGGGGGCACTGATCCTGGCCGTGTCGATTTGCCGGTCTCCGATCATGATTCCGCTCCAGGCATTTCAGGGTGTCGCTATCGCGGCGTTTTTGCGCCAGCGCCACCGCCCGCTTGCGGCGTTCGCTCGTCCGGCTGGCGCGCTGCTTGGTGTTGGTGCTGCCGGGGCGCTTGCCGCGTTCTTTTTGGGCCCTTGGCTTTTCCTTCTGATCTATCCACCGAAAGCAGGGGCAGAAGCCGCTTATCTTTCGGTCGCCAACGGTCCTGTGCTCGCGGCGCTTACGTTCGGTTCTGCGATCATGGCCCTCTTGGTACTGTCTGGGACCGCTGTGCTCGCCCTCGATCTTCACCGGATCTATCTCGCTGGCTGGGTTATTGCTGCTCTCGTGACGACGGTCCTGCTTTTTGCGGTGCCGGTCGGCATTATCCCGAAGGTTCTTGTCGCCTTGTATTGCGGGCCTGCGGCAGGGTTTTTGACGCATCTGGCAGCGATGAAGAGGGCGTCCGGCAACGCCCAGAGCTTGGATCTAGCAGCGAGTTAGACCGAACGCATGTGTACGCCATAGCGGCGTTTGATATAGGCCCCGTAGAGAATTCTGTAGAGACGCGGCGAAACTTTGAGTAGTAGCGCTGCGGCACCGAACACTGGGCGCACTTTAAGGCAGGTCAGCGCTTCGCGAAACGAGATTCGCTGGCGGATTTCCTTGAGTGCGGTAGCGGAAGTGTCCGGCGCAGCTACGAGTACCTGTTGAGCATTGTTGAGGTAAGTCAGGACCTTCGAGACAGTCAGCGCATCGCGTAGCTGCGGAGCATCTACACGTGTGCGTGTAGCATCCGCCATGAGCGCGGTCAGACGGTCACTTTCGGCTACCGGGGTTACTCTCCCCCACGTGAGCCCTCCCGCATCAATCGAGTAGCGATAAAGCGGGTTTTCGATGACGCTTACTCGCCGCGCGTTCATAAGCGCTTGAAGCACAAAGAGCGCGTCCTCAGCGCGATGAATCTCTTCCGAAAACCGAAGCCCCTCAATAATGCGAGAGCTAAACAGCTTGTCCCACAAATACGGGGTGAAAGCATCATGCAGCAGCGCAATTAGAGCCTCTTGCCCCGAACCGCAACCAGGATTTCCACGCAGGCGAACGCGTTCCTCTCCATCAGCAGCGATGACTTTATGCGCGCAAACGGCAAGGTCGGAATTCGACTGCATGACCGCCGTATGAAGCATGTCGAGAAAATCAGGCTCGTAGGAGTCATCCGAGTCAAGAAAGGCAGTCCACTCACCCTTGGCCGCATCAAGAGCAGCATTCCGAGCAGCAGATACGCCGCGATTTTCGGGAAATACGATGACGTTGATACGCGCATCTGGATACTCCGCGAGGTGCTCTCTGATTGCACCTTCAGCACCGTCAGGCGATGCGTCAATAACAACTAAAAGCTCCCAGTCACTGTCCGTCTGGGCTTGCACAGACTCAATCGCACGCACCACCGTAGCCTCGGTGCCGTAAACTGGCATGATAATAGAGGTGCGCGGGGCTGGATTCTGCTGACTCTTTTGCACGACGGCGAGTCTACCGGAGAGCCGCATGCGTGACGCGATGTGCCTTGTGCACCCTCGGCCGTGCCGGTACGCCTACCATCTCCAAGGAGTTCAACCTTGACCGCCCACAACATTGAAGCCGCAACTGTTTTTGCCACCGACCTCGGAAAGTTCGTGACCCAGTCTCCGAGCTCGTTTCACGCTGTGGCGACCGTAAGCGAAACCCTGGTTGACGCGGGGTACACCGAACTTCGTGAAGGCGAGGATTGGGCCGGCATCGCTCGTGGTAACCGATACCTCGTGCGTCGCGACGGTTCGGTGATCGCTTTCGATATTCCCTCGGGCGCAACCGGGACGACGCCTCTGCGGATTTTTGGCGCCCACACCGATTCCCCGGCACTTAAACTCAAACCCAAAAGCTCGATCGCCGCGCACGGTTTCACTCAAGTTGGTGTCGAGGTGTACGGCGGGGCGCTGTTCAATTCATTCCTTGATCGCGACCTCAAACTGGCCGGCCGCGTCGTTCTCACGAACGGTGAAGAAGTCCTCGTCCACACGGGACCATACCTTCGAGTTCCGCAACTTGCCGTCCATCTAGATCGGGCGGTGAATCGCGAAGGGCTCAAGCTCGATCCTCAAAAACACCTTCAACCCATCACGGGGCTTGCGGAGGGCGCTGAGCACGACGTGCTGGCCGATCTCGCCGCCACTGCAGGCGTAAACCCACAGGACATCGCTGGATACGACATCGTGACTGTCGATGCCCAGGTGCCGCAACTCATCGGCGCTCGAGACGAGTTCCTCGCGAGCGCACGGCTCGACAATCTCCTTTCGACCTTCGCCGGCATGCGCGCAATGGCTGAGCATAAAAGCCGCGACGACGCGCCGATTGCGCTTTTCGTTGCCAACGATCACGAGGAGGTCGGCTCAGCGAGTCGATCCGGAGCTGCCGGCCCGTTCCTCGAGGACGTTCTTGCCCGGCTTTACTCCGCACTCGGCGCAAGTGATGAAGAACGGCGACGCGCATTTAACCGCTCGATCGTGGTCTCGTCAGACGTCGGCCACTCGATCCACCCGAATTACCCCGAACGTCACGACCCGGCCAACCAGCCCGTTTCTGGACGCGGCCCAATCCTGAAAATAAACGCCGACCAGCGTTACGCGACCGACGCTCACGGCGCCGCATTTTGGGCTCGTGCATGCGCCCATGCCGGCATCCAATACCAGGAATTTGTGTCGAACAATTCCATGCCGTGCGGCTCGACGATCGGCCCCATCACCGCGACGCGTCTCGGCATGACGACGGTCGATGTCGGTGTTCCGATCCTCTCAATGCACTCGTGCCGCGAACTCACAGCGGTCTCAGACCCGTATGATCTGTGCCTGGCCGCAAAGGCAGTCCTCTCCCCCGAGGTCCTCTTCACCCCGTGATCTCAAGCGGGCAGCCCCACTCCCTACCGAAACGTGTTCATGTCTAATACCGCAACGTCATCTCCCACGCATCGAGCTGACCTCCCGAAGGAACAGCGAGTCTTTCGAACCGACGTCCACGGGCTAAGAGGGCTCGCAGTCTTCCTCGTTGTGATCTACCACGTTTTCGTGGGGCGCGTTTCCGGCGGCGTCGACGTCTTCCTCTTCATCTCGGCCTACTTCCTCACCGGAACATTCGTGCGCCGTATGGAGACCGGAAAGCCCATCGCTGCCGTTGGGTATTGGGGCAGGACGTTTAAGCGGCTACTTCCACCAACGGTCGTCGTGACCTTCGCAGTCTTGGCGGCAACCTACATCTTCTTGCCGCCAAGTTCGTACGTACCGATGCTCAAGGATGCGTTCTTCACTCTCATTCAGGGTGAGAACTGGTGGCTGATCAACCAGGCAACCGACTATTACGCTGCCGACCGCACTGCCGCTAGCCCGTTCCAACACTTCTGGTCGCTCTCTATCCAGGGGCAGGTGTTCCTTGCCTGGCCGCTGCTGTTCGCTCTTTTGGCACTCGCCCTCAAGGCGTGGGAGAGGCGTTTCCCGCCAAAGAGCCAGCACCAGCACAACATTCGCGTGTGGGGCACAAGTGGCATCGCGATTGGCGCCGTCACTATCGCAAGCTTCATTTGGTCGGTAATTGAAACTTCCGCGGACCAGCAAACCGCCTACTTTGACACGTTCGCACGCTTCTGGGAATTCGGCCTCGGCGGGCTCGTGGCAATCGCTCTCCCCCTGATCGCCGAACGCACCGACACGCTTCACCCCAACAGCCCAAAGGGCCGACCGTGGCGGTTCGCCTTGTCGATGCTGGGCGTTCTCGCACTCGTCTCGATGGGAATGCTCGTGGACGTCGCCGGGAAGTTCCCCGGGTGGCTCGCGATCTGGCCACTCTCGGCAGCAGCATTCATCATGGTGATGGGCTACAACCCTATTCTTAGCTCGAAGCCCCTCCAGAAGCTTGGCGGCATTTCGTACGGGCTCTACCTCGCCCACTGGCCGCTGCTCGTGCTGACGCTACAAGTTCTCGAGATCCCCAAGGCGCCGTTCTGGCTAGGTGTGGTCCTCGTGATCGCGAGCCTCGCGCTCGCGTGGCTCATCACTAAGTTCGTCGACACCCCATTCCGTCGCTGGAAATGGGCAGGTGCCAAGACCCACCGTTCCGTTGCGGTTGCACTCGTGACTGTAGCTATTGGTCTGGCCCCCGTAGTCATCGCGCAAAGTGTTCTCGATGCAAAGGCAAAGAAGCTTGAACTTGCCGCCGAGATCAACAACCCCGGTGCAGAGGTACTCAGCGACGAAAATCTCTACGACCCTACAAACGACCCTAATGTCACGATTTTGCCAACCGAAGCGGACCTTCCCAATGACTGGTTTGATGCGGGACCGCCCTGTCAAAAAGAGGGGGCACCCGATACCAAAGAATGGAAGGGCGCCTCGTGCAACACTTCGCGTCAAGGTCGAATCACGGGCAACAGCATGCTCGTAGTCATGGGAAATTCGCGCATGGAGCAAACTTCCGCCGCAATTCTCCCCACCGCACACAAACACGGCTGGGACGTCATGGAACTTACCGCGCCTGGCTGCGCAGTTGGAATGAATAACCACGACCGGTGTGAGCCTTTCACGACGCAGGCAACGGCTTACCTGCTCGCACTTCACCCGTCGGCGGTTGCCCTTCAAACGACTTACGTTGATGAAAACGGCGATGAAGTCGTCAATCAGGGCGCTCTCGACATCGCGGCGAAATTGCGGGACGCGGGGATCGCGGTTATCGCCACGCGAGACATTCCGCGACTCAAGACCAATCTCTCGTCGTGCGCAATCGAGCACGCGGAAGCCCCGAGCGAAAACTGCGTTGAGGAGATCGATCCCTCGATAATCTCGGACCGACCTGACGGAGAAGCTATCGCAAACGGTGGGTTCTTCGCTCTCGACCTGAACCAGAGCATCTGCCCCGACGCACAGTGCAAACCGATCATCGGGAACACATACGTGTTCCTTGACGAGCGCCACGTGACCGCCACCTATGCAGCGACAATGGCCGGCATCGTGGATGACCAGCTGTCGAACGAAGGATTCGCCTGGTAGCTACGCCGCGTTTTCGATCGCATCGCGCGCCGCATCCGCGCGCCCGACTATCGACTCATCACCGGAGAGGTCCCGCACGCGGCGGGCATCCTTGGTGAGCTCGTCGACCTGGTAGAGGGCGCTGTCGAGCAGTCCCTCGGCGGCGCACAGGAGCGCCAGGTCGATGCGCGCATGGATCACCTCGGGGGTGTCGTCCCCGTCGACGAGGAGCGCGGGAAGCGACGCGAAGGCGCTCGCGCTTGAAGCGGGGGCCGTCTCGCTCAGGAGTGCGCGCAGGCGCTCGCTCGCACCCTCGCTCATCTCAACGCGATCGTCAAACATACTGGCCTCCCTGCGTCGTGGACTGAGCGGCCTGCCGCGCCTCGGCGGCTTGCGTCGCGTCCAGTTCGCGGCGCATGTTCTCCATCGTGGCGACGGTCATCGGCGGGCGTTCGAGACCGTCGGTCGTGGGCGCGGTGGGTTCCGACGGCGCCCCGGTCCCATCGACGCTCAGTGTTCCCGAAACGTCCACCCCGAAAATTGTATGGACGGCTTCGAGGAACTGATGAGCCTGGCCGGTCTTGGCGAGCTCTTGCGCGCGCACCATCGGGGAATGGAGGAACTTGTTGTAGACGCGCCCCAGCGAGCGCTGCACCTGTTCAGCTGCGGCTTCGCCGGCGGTTCGGCGCACCTCGTCCACTTCGAGAACGATCATCTCCTTGACGCTTCGACGCAGGGCACTCACGGCGGGGTCGACGGCGCGGATCTGCTGGCGTTCTTCGAATCGCACGACGCCGGTGTCGATCAGTTCGCGTGCGCGCGTGATCTCGCCGTGGCCGCTTTCACCGGCTCTGATCGATTCGAGCGGGATGACGCGCACGCCCGGGAGTGTTGCCGCTGTGGGCTCGATGTCGCTGTGAAGCGCGAGGTCCAACATCACGAGGTCTTCGCTCGTCGCCCGCTGTTCAAGGGCGCGGGCGAGCATGGGGGCGCCGATCGCGTGCGTGCCGCCGCCGGAGGCGGCAATGACGACGGTGGCCTTTGCGAGTGTCGCTTCGAGATCCTCGGGCGCTACCGGCAGCGCACCGTGCGAATCGGCAAACTGTTCTGCGCGGCCGCTGGGGGAAAACACGTGAAGGCTGCCGACTCCCCTGAGGTGGAGCTCGGCGCTTGCCACGCGGGCCATGGCACCGGTGCCGATCAGGAGAGCGTCGCGCCCCTCAAGCTCGGTCCGGAAGAGGTGCGCGGAGTCGAGGGCGACCGCGACGGAGCTTCGCCCGGCGGCTCCGACCTTGGTTTTCGAGGTGACTTGCTTTGCGGTGCGCAGCGCCCCCTGAAAAAGGTCGTTGAGGAGCGTGGTGGTGTGCCCGGCGGCGAGGGCGTTCGTGAAGCTTGCCCGCACTTGGCCGGTGATCTCGGCCTCACCGAGCACCTGAGAGTTCATGCCTGCGGCAACCTCGTACATGTGCCGAGCCGAGATGATGCCGGCATCGACAACGAGCATGCGAGCGACCTCCTTGCGCGGCAGGCCGCTCGTGTGGTGAACGGCGCGGGTGACGAGATCGATGGCGTCGTGGAAGAGGTCAACATCCGCGTAGATTTCAAGCCTGTTGCACGTCGCGAGGCACACCCAGCCGGTGAGGGGCTGTTCGGGGTGGCCCTCGTTAAGGGCGGCAAGCTGTTCATCGAGCTGCGCCGATCCGCGGGTGACGCGCTCGAGTCCATCGAGCCCGAGATTGTCGTGGGTCGCTCTCAGGGCAATCAGCATGCACCTAGCCTAAGTCAGCTGGGACGTCTTTCTCATCGACATCGGGCACAATAGAGGCGATGACCACGCTACTTTGCTTCTCTCTCACCGTTCACGTGATGCCATGACAGCTTCGATTTCGCCGCGCGAGAGCGCTCTTGTGCAACGCCTAGCCGGGCGAGGGGCGGCCGTTGCTGACGCGCCTCCAAGTGTGTGGTTCATGCGCCAGGCGGGGCGCTCCCTGCCCGAATACCGCAAGGTTCGAGAAGGCATCGGCATGCTCGAGAGCTGCCTCATGCCCGAGCTTGCCGCGGAAATCACACTTCAACCGGTGCGCAGGCACGGTGTCGATGCCGGCATTTTCTTTTCCGACATCATGGTCCCGCTCAAGCTTGCGGGCATCGACGTGAGCATCGAACCCGGTGTTGGACCGGTGCTCGCCCACCCCGTGCGTTCTAAAGCTGATATCGACAAGCTCCCCTCGGTCGACGACGTCTACCGCACCGCTCTCGAGCCGATTCGGGAGGCCGTGCGTCTTACCGTCGCGGAACTCGGCTCCACCCCTCTGATCGGTTTCTGCGGTGCTCCATTTACGGTCGCGAGCTACATGGTTGAGGGGCGCCCGAGCCGCGACCACCTTCGCACCCGCGCATTGATGAGCGCCGATCCCGAGTTGTGGGGCCGCCTCGCGCAGTGGGTCGCTGATATTTCGGGCGAGTTTCTACGTGCCCAGGTTGAAGCGGGTGCGAGCGCCGTCCAGCTTTTCGACTCGTGGGCGGGTTCCCTCTCCGAAGCCACCTACCGCACCCACGTCCTGCCTTTTTCCACACGTACCTTCACCTACGTCGAGGACCTCGATGTTCCCCGGACCCACTTTGGCGTTGGCGCGGGGCACATGCTTACCGCCATCCTCGAGGCGGGCGCGACGACCGTCGGGCTCGACCACCGCACCCCCATTCCCACCGCCGTTGAAACCCTCCCGGCGGGCACGGGCCTGCAGGGAAACCTCGACCCGGCCCTCCTGTTCTCCTCGGAAAAAGCCCGCTTCACCGAGGCCGAGCGCATCGTGCGCGAGGGCCGCGCCGCTGCCGGGCACGTCGTCAACCTCGGCCACGGGGTACCCCCTCAGACGGACCCGCATGTCCTCACCGATCTCGTGGCCTTCATCCACGAGCAGTAGGAGTACCTGCAATGCGCACGCTTGACACCGTTGTCGTCGGTGGTGGAGTTTCTGGGCTTATCTACGCGCGCGAACGCGCGATGCGCGGCGACACTGTTGTTCTTCTCGAGGCCAGCGACCACGTTGGTGGAGCCGTGTGGTCGCACACGCTCGAGGGAATCGAGGCGAACACGGGGGCGGAGGCCTTCGCTGTCGGCGGCGGGAACATGCTTTCGCTCGTGAAAGACCTCGGGCTCGAAAAGCAGGTCGTGTCCCCGGCGACGGGATCGAGCTTCATCGTTGGAGACACGCACGCGTACGCCTCCCCGCGCAATGCCGTTTTGGGCATGCCCGCCCGCCCACTTGCCGCGGATGTGCGTGAGGCCCTCGGGTTCTGGGGAGCGCTGCGCGCGTGGTGTGAGCGTTTCGTTCCCGCCTCCCGCGCCTCGGAAGAGTCCGTGACGGTCGCAGAATTCGTCACCGCGCGCTACGGCAGAAAAGTTCTCGAGCGCCTCGTCGCTCCCATCATTCGTGGCGTGCACTCCGCGGACCCGGAAAAACTCGAGCTGCGCGCCGTCATGCCGAAACTTCCCGAAAGGGTGCAGGCGCTCGGGAGCGCGCGCAAAGCGATCGAGGAGATCCTCGAGAAGCGAGGGGTGCGCTCAAGCTCAGGTTCCGCGGTGCATTCGCTCGCGCCGTCGATGGCGGAGCTGCCGAAAGCACTCGCGCGCGACATCGAAGAGCACGGGGGCCAGATCTTCACCCAGACCCCCGCGCTTGGACTGCGTGCGTCGAGCACCGACGGCACCTGGACCGTGACTGCCGGGACCCGAGCGGCAGCTTTCACGCGCGAATTCAAGACTCGCAGCATCGTCATCGCAACGGGACCCGAACTCGCGCGACACCTCCTCAGTGCCCCCGCGCCACACATCGCAAGCCTCATCCCCCTCGCGCCCGCAACCCCGGTTCGCCTCGCCACGCTCGTGCTCGATAACCCAGAATTGAATGCGAAGCCGCGCGGCAACGGCGTCCTCGTCGCTCCCGCCGCCACCTCGATCCGCGCTAAGGCCATGACTCACGCGAGCGCCAAGTGGGAGCACATCCACCGGGCCGCCAACGCGTCGAAGCCAGGACGCGCCGTCGTTCGGCTCTCCTACAGCCCCGGCGAGGATGGAGAGCTGCCGGGGCCCGAACAGTTCCCGTGGCTCGCGATCGACGATGCGGCCGCGATATTCGGGATGGAGCCGTCGGACCTTTCCGTCGCGAACTGGGCCCTCACCGACTGGACCGGCACGATGCGCCAATCCGGCCCGGGCCACACAGCCGCCCTCGAGACACTCGCACACGCTCTCGAGCGCGATACGGGAGCGGGCGCTGCCCTCCCCCACCTCGAGCTGACCGGCGCGTGGCGCGCCGGCAACGGACTTGAGGCCATCACCCGTTTCACACGCGAGCTCGCCTCGCGCTAACGCCCAACACCACACGAAGAAAGGACTCACTCATGAGCGAGGACGTCACAGAAGAAATCCGTTTCACCGCCTATTCCGTCTACCGCAAGATCGGCGGGCTGAACGATGAGGGCATCGTGAGCCCCGAACAGGTGCTCGAGGATCTCGAGCGTACCGTCGCCTCACTCGCCGGTGCAGACGTCGAGGTGCTCGGCTTCTACGATGTTTCCGGTTTCCGGGCGGAGGCCGACCTCATGGTGTGGCTCGCCTCCGAGCGCCCCGAGGCACTCCAGGAAGCCCTGCGCCTGTTCGAGAACTCGATCGCCGGCACCTACCTCGAGAAGGAATGGCAGGCGATGGGCGTGCACCGCGGCCACGAATTCTCGCGCAGCCACAAGCCCGCATTCATGGAGACCGATAAGGAGCGCAAGGACTGGATCACGGTATACCCGTTCGTGCGCAGCTACGACTGGTACCTCCTTGAGGAAGATGAGCGCCGCGAGATGATGAAAGAGCACGGCATGTACGGCCGCGAATACCCGAACGTGTGGGGCAACACCACCGCAGCCTTTGCGCTCGGCGACTACGAGTGGCTCCTGGGCTTTGAGGCCGACACCCTCCCGGAGCTCGTCGACATGATGCGCCACCTGCGCTACACGAAGGCACGCCTGCACGTGCGCGAAGAGCTTCCCTTCCACACGGGCCACCGCATCGCCGAGCTCGACGAGGTCGTGGAGGTGCTTCTGTGACCGAGGCGGCAGTGACCGAGAACGGCGGCGCCTACACAGCAGTGCTCTTCTCCTCGTTCGGCGGGCCCGAAAAACACGAAGACGTGATCCCGTTCCTGCGCAATGTCACGCGCGGGCGCGGCATCCCCGATGAGCGCCTCGAAGAGGTCGCGACCCACTACCGCGCGCTCGGCGGGAAGAGCCCGATCAACGAGCAAAATCGCGCCCTCATCGCGCGTCTCGAAGCGGAGTTGAAGCGCCGCGGCATCGACCTTCCCGTGTACTGGGGCAACCGCAACTGGGAGCCCTACGTTGCCGATACCGTCCGCGACATGCTGGGCGACGGCCACTCGAAAGTCGTGGGTCTCGTGACGAGCGCGTACTCGAGCTACTCGAGTTGCCACCAGTACCACGAGGATTTCCGCAAAGCCCTCGACGAGACCGGGCTGAAGGGGACGCTCGCGATCGATAAGGCCCGCGTGTACTACAACCATCCGGGATTCCTCGAGCCCGTCGTCGACGGCGTGAAGAGCGCCCTGGAGGCGCACCGCGCAAACGGGCACGAGCCCGAAACGATCGAGATCCTCTTCTCGACGCACTCGATTCCCACGAGCATGGCGGATGTCTCGGGGCCACGACACACGTGGGAGAAGGGCTCGGGCGGCTGGTACGTCGCTCAGCACGAAGCGGCGATCGAGTACGTCATGGCCCGCGTGCGCGAAGAGCTGGGCGCTGCGCACACTCCCGAGAACTACCGGCTCGTCTACCAATCGCGTTCGGGTGCGCCGCACGTGCCGTGGCTCGAGCCGGACATCAACGACGTCATCGACGAGCTCGAAGCTCGCTCCGCTGTCGTTGTCGTGCCGATCGGGTTCGTAACCGATCACGTCGAAGTCGTGTGGGACCTCGACACCGAGGCGAAGGAAACCGCCGAAAACAAGGGCCTCGCCTTTGTGCGAGTGGCAACCTCGGGCAGCGACGACCGTTTTATCGGTGCCCTTGCCGACCTCGTTCAGGAAGCTGTCACGCCCGGCTTTGAACGCCGAGCAGTGATCGACCTCCCCGGAGCGCTCGAGAACGAGAAGCGCACCGGTGACTGCGGACTCGAGTGCTGCCTCGTGCGCACCCCGGAAGGCACGTTCGCATGATGCGGCTCGGCACTCGCGCCTCCGCGCTCGCTCGCACGCAGTCCGCGTGGGTTGCGCGTCAGTTGGTGGCAGGGGGCGAGGGAGATTCCGACGGTTTCCAGCTCGTCAACGTGTCCACTCACGGGGATCGCGACCGCACGAGCCCGCTCACGCGTATCGGCGGCACCGGGGTGTTCGTCTCCGCCGTCCGCGAGGCTCTTCTGGCCGGCGAGGTCGACGTCGTCGTCCATTCGCTCAAGGACCTTCCCACGCTGCCAGCCGACGGGATTCGCCTCGCGGCGGTTCCCGTGCGAGAAAACCCCGCCGATGCTCTCCTCACTCGCGCTGAGGTTGCGAGCCTCGACGCGATTCCTCGGGGCGGCCGCGTGGGCACCGGGAGCCCACGACGCGCAGCGCAGCTCATGCTCGCGCGGCCCGATCTCGAGGTGGTTCCGATCCGCGGCAACATCGAGACACGTATGGCGTATGCCGAGCGGGGAGAGCTCGATGCGGTTGTTCTCGCCGCGGCGGGCCTGCATAGGCTCGGGTTTGAGGACCGCATCGCCGAATCGTTTGATCCGTGGCAGTTTCTGCCCGCGCCCGCGCAGGGGGCGCTCGCGGTTGAGGTTCGCGAGGATCTCGACCGCGAAAGCGACCTCGCTCGCGCGCTCGACGCGCTCGATCACCGTCCGACCCGGTTCGCGACGATCGCCGAGCGCACTCTCTTGCGTGCGCTCGAGGCGGGGTGCTCGGCGCCGGTCGCCGCATTCGCCGAGGTCACGGACAATAATCGACTCGTTCTCAAGGCCGGGGTATACGGTCGAAACACGCATCTTGTTCGCGAAAGCCGCACGAATACACCGGTGACGGCGGCCTCGGCCGAGGCCGCGGGCAGGGCGCTTGCGGAGGACATGCTCGCCGCTGGCGCCCGAGATCTACTTGCTGAGGAGTGGCTAGCATGACAGCACCCGTTCTCGTGACGCGCCCCGAGGGGCGCGGCGATGGCCTCGTCGCGGAGCTCAACGCTCGCGGTTTTGAGGCCGTGCATTCTCCGTTCACGGAGTTCTCGTTCGAAACGGACGCCGATCTGCGCGATGCCCTCAGAGACCTTGCCCACGGCGAATTCGATTGGCTTCTTCTCACGTCGGTCACGACGGTGACGGCCCTGCGGGCTCTGCCCGAGTGGTCGGAACTGCCCGCGATCCAGGAGTTCAAAGCCGCCGCGGTAGGTGAAGCGACCGCCGCGGCCGCCCGCGAAGCCGGCCTCACTGTCGAAACGATTGCGCAGGGAAGCGCGGCTTCTCTTATCGACGTCTTCCCCGTCAATCAGCAAGGTGGCGACGGGCTCGCGCAGCGGATTTTCTACCCGGTCAGTTCGGCGGCCGCGCCACAGCTCGAGCTCGCCCTCCGCATGGCGGGCTACGAGGTTCAGCGAGAGACCGCGTACCGCCCGAAAACTATCCCGCAACCGCGCGACGTCGTCGACAATCTCGCCGCAGGCGGCTTCAGCGCCGTCGTCGCGACGAGCCCCATGATCGTTCGTGCTCTCTCACAGCTCGCGATCCACGAGAGTACGAAACTCGTCGTGATCGGCAAGCCGAGCGAGGAGGCGGCGATCAGTGTGAATCTCCCGGTTGCAGCGGTCGCGAAAGATCCAAGCGATCGCGCGCTCGCTGAAGCCGTTGCCGAAGTACTGGGAAAGGACCCCGAGTAATGACCGTGAAGCGCCCCTTCCATCGCCCCCGCCGCCTTCGCGCGAGCGACGCGATGCGCCGCCTTAATCGCGAGACGACCCTGCGCAGCGCCGATTTCATTCTTCCGGCATTCGTGCGCGAGGGCGCGAGCGAGGCTCGCCCCATCGCGTCGATGCCCGGCGTCGTGCAGCACTCGCTCGACTCCCTCGTCACGGCCGCCCGCGAAGCCGCCGACCTCGGTCTTGGCGGCATCATGCTGTTTGGCATCCCCGAGAAGAAGGATGCCGTCGGATCCGGCGCAACCGACCCGAACGGGATCCTGAACGTCGCTATCTCGCGCCTGCGTGACGAGCTCGGCGATTCGCTTCTGGTGATGGCCGATCTGTGCCTCGATGAATTCACGGATCACGGCCACTGCGGGGTCCTCGACCAGGATGGCGGCGTGGACAATGACGCGACGCTCGAGGTCTATCGCGAGATGGCCCTCGCTCAGGCGCGCGCGGGTGCCCACGTTGTTGCCCCCTCGGGCATGATGGACGGCCAGATCGCCGCTATCCGCGACGCGCTCGATTCGGAAGGCTTCACGAACGTCGCGATTTACGCCTACACCGCGAAGTATGCCTCCGCGTTCTACGGGCCGTTCCGCGAAGCCGTCGATTCGTCGCTGACGGGCGATCGCAAGACCTACCAGCAGGATCCGGCGAACGGGCGCGAGGCGCTTCGCGAGCTCGAGCTCGACCTGGGCGAGGGCGCCGACATGATCATGGTCAAGCCCGGGCTGCCCTATCTCGATGTGCTTGCCGACGTTGCGGCCGCGAGCCCCGTTCCCGTTGGCACGTACCAGGTCTCTGGCGAGTACGCGATGATCGAGGCGGCGTGCGAGAACGGCTGGCTTGACCGCGATCGCGCAGTGCTCGAGTCTCTCCTCGCGTTCAAGCGAGCGGGCGCAGCCCACGTACTCACCTACTACGCGCCGTACGCGGCGAAGCTCCTCGCCAATCTTCCCCCTCACCTTCGCGAATTCGTCTGATCACCGCTCAATCTAGGAGGTCTTGATGCCCACGAACGCCGAACTCTTCGCCCGCGCGCAGCACGTCATTCCCGGCGGGGTGAATTCGCCCGTGCGCGCCTTCGGGAGCGTGGGCGGCACTCCCCCGTACCTCGTGAGCGGCAACGGCGCGCTACTGACGGACGCCGAGGGAACCGAGTACGTGGACCTCGTGGGCTCGTGGGGGCCCATGATTCTCGGCCATGCCGAGGCGACCGTCGTCAACGCCGTCTCGGAGGCCGCGGCGCACTCGCTGAGCTTCGGCGCTCCCCACGAGGGCGAAATTCGCCTCGCCGAACTCGTGATCGACCGCGTCCCCGCGGTCGAGAAGATTCGCATGGTGAACTCGGGCACCGAGGCAACCATGAGCGCACTGCGCCTCGCGCGCGGTTTCACGGGGCGCGATCTCATTGTGAAGTTCGCGGGCTGCTACCACGGCCACGTCGATTCGCTGCTCGCGGAGGCAGGTTCGGGGGTAGCCACGTTCTCGCTGCCGGGCTCGGCGGGAGTCACGGATCCGACGGCTGCCGAAACTCTCGTGCTTCCCTACGGCGACCGCGAGGCGGTGCGCGAAGCGTTCGCCGAACACGGAGAGAACATCGCCGCGGTGATCACCGAGGGCGCCCCGTGCAACATGGGCGTCATCGACCCGGGCGACTTCAACGCATTCCTCCTCGATGAGGCGCACGCGGCCGGTGCGCTCCTCATTGTCGACGAAGTACTGACCGGCTTTCGCGCGAGCGCGACGGGCGCCCACGGAATCGATGGCGTCGTGCCGGATCTCGTGACCTTCGGCAAGGTCATCGGCGGTGGCATGCCGGTGGGCGCCTTCGGCGGCCGGGCCGACATTATGGAGCACCTCTCCCCCCTCGGCCCCGTCTATCAAGCGGGCACTCTCTCGGGTAACCCCCTCGCAACCGCCGCGGGCATCGCGACGTTGAGCCAGCTCGATGACGCGCTTTACGCGCAGCTCAACGATTCGGCAACAACCCTCATTTCTGCATTCGACGACGCGCTAAGCGCCGAAGGCGTCCCGCACTCGATCAACCGCTTCGGCACCCTCTTCTCCGTGTTCTTCACCGATCGCGACGTGCGCTGCTATGAGGACGCAAAGTCCCAGGACACCGATGCCTTCGCTCGGTTCTTCCACGCGATGCTCGCCCAGGGCATCTACATGCCGCCGAGCGCGTTTGAGGCGTATTTCGTCTCTAGGGCCCACACTCCCGATATCCTTGAACGCATCATCGCCGCTTTGCCCTCCGCAGCAAAGGCAGCGGCCTCACCGAAGGGATGACCTCATGAGCGAGTCGCAGGACTGGAACGCCCAAGGCTACGGTGCCGACGCATTCGCGGCTTTCCCGCCGAACCTCGACACCGACGCCGAAGGGGCGGCCTTCCTCGCCCGCCTCGGTCTGCTTGGCGCCCTTGCGGGCGTCCTCGCAGGGCTTGCCGCCTCGCAAATCACGTGGTGGCTTTCGCTCGGACTTTTCGTCGCGTGGGTGATTGGCGCGCTCGTCGCGGGATGCATCGGGGGCATCGCCGCAAAGAAACACCGCGCGGGAGTGGGGTACCCGGCGGACGGCGAGGCGTGGCTGCGCACATTCGCGCGCACGTTCATGATCGTCGGCATCGTCCTTGGCGTGGCCACCGTCGGGGTTGCCGTGGCGCTCACGCTCGCGCTGCAACCGGAGACCGAGCCCGCAACGCGAAACTACACCCCGGCGATTTTGCTCGGCATCGTGTCAATCCTCGCGGTCGCGGGCATGCGCTGGATCGCAACCACGCGACCGACCTGGCTGCTGTACGGCGCACGGAAGTGACTCGCGACTCCTTCTGGGACCTCGCGCGATTACAACTTGATTACGATTGTTACGAGAAGGGCCACCGGTGTCCTCACAACGGAATTTTTGACCTAAGCTAAGGGCGTTCCGTATCTCTCACGTGAGGCTGCTGCCATGTATCCCCTCTCCTCTCTTACCGGCCGACGCATCTCGGCTGCCCTTCTCGCCACCGGCGTCACCTTCACCCCGCTCGCCGTGCAGGCTTCTCCCTCCGATCCAACCGACGAACCGACCCTCTCGACGACCGAGGCCCCCACGCCGGCCCCCTCGGAACCGGCCCCCTCTGAAACCCCTGTTGAGGAAACCCCGGCCGATCAAACTCCCGGCACGGAGGCTCCCAGCGAAAACACCACCGACGCGCCGCTCGAGGCTCCTACGTCCACGGACGATACCCCGGCCCCTGCGCCTCGCGAATCGGCACCCGCCCCACGCGACTCCACAACCACCTCCGTGGAGGAATCCACCACCGATGCGCCCGCAGAGAAGCCCGCGTCGAGCATCCGAACCTTCAGCGCGACCCCCGAAAGCACGCCACGGTTCGCCATCGTCGGCGCGATGCGCGGCTATTGGGACGAGACCGGTGGCGCGGATTCTTGGATTGGTAACCCCACGTCCAACGAGCAAAAACTCAACGGCGGTGGCTACGTCCAGCATTTCGAGAATGCCGACCTCTACTGGTCCCCGGGCAACGGTGGAGCACACGCCGTCAACCGCGGCGGCGGCTTCGAAACGTTCTGGAAGCGCAGCGGCCAAACGCGCGGATGGCTGGGTTACCCCTCGACCGATGAGATTCGAGTGCCCGGCGGCGTCATGCAGAAGTTCACGGGCGGAACCCTGCACTACGACTTCGCCACGAAGAATGTGTGGGTAACCAAGGGCGGCATTGGCGACCACTATGAGTCACTCGGCGGCCCTAAGAGCTGGTTGGGCTTTCCCACGGAGAACGAAACCAAGATCCGAGGCGGCTACCTCCAGCGGTTCCAGCACGGCATCGCCTACTACTCGGCGGGTTCTGGCACGCACTCCATCTCTCACAACGGCGCGATCTTTGGCATCTGGGCCCGGCAAGGATATGAACACGGTGCGCTCGGCTTCCCCACCTCGCAGGAATACTCGGTACGCGGCGGCCGCGCACAAAACTTCCAAAACGGCACGATCTATTGGAACTCACGCACCGGCATCACTGAAGTCACCAAGAATGCCATCCATAAGAGTTACAACGGCATCGGGGGCCCGAACAGCGCCCTCGGCCTTCCTCGCAGTGGCGAAACCAAGCTCAATAACGGAGTCACCATTCAGTACTTCGAGGGCGGAAATATGTACTGGCACCCGCGCACCGGTGCCTATGCCGTGCACTCAGGCATGCTCAACCAGTACGCCAAGCGCGGCTTTGAGCGGGGCTTCCTCGGTCTTCCCACCTCGAACGAGTACACCTACAAGGGGCAGTTCCGCCAAAACTTCGAGAACGGAGTTCTGTACTGGACGCGTTCGAATGGCACAGGGGTCGTGGGCTGGGAGCCCGCGAATCCCTACTACTTCGGCCCCACGAATAATCCCACGACCTCTCGCGGTGGGCACAACCTCACCAAGGGCTGGAACGGCGTTCGCGTAGCCGCTGTCCAAAAACGCCTCGGGATCTACTCAGATGGCCACAGTGCAACGATGAACGCGAAAACGATCCGAGCCGTCAAGTCTTGGCAGCGCAAGCGAGGTCTGCCCGTCACCGGTGTCGTGGATAAGCGCACGTGGGATTCGCTAGGCACTGGCGTGAGCTGGTACGCGGATGGCTTCACGGTGAAACCCAAGGTAGGCATCACTGCAAGCCGTCAAGAGCGCATCGACACCATGGTGAATTTTGCGCGTTCGCAGGTAGGCTCGCCCTACACTTGGGGCGGTGCCGGCGGCTACAAACTAGGCTACGACTGCTCAGGTATCGCTATCCAGGCAATGAATGCCGCCGGTCTCGAGACGGGGGTAACGCCCGAACAACATGCCGGTGCAAACTGGCTCTCGACGCACTACTTCTACAACTCCAAGAAGTTCCGCAAGGTGCCAATCTCGCAGATTCAGCGCGGCGACTGGATCTTCTACCGAGACTCCGGCGGCACCATCCGTCACATGACGATGTATCTGGGCAATGGTCAGATGCTGCATTCCTGGGGTCCTGGCGTTCACATTCGCTCGTACACCCGGAACCTTCCCGGTCGCAAGGCTGACCCGTACGTTCTGAGGCCCTTCTAGTGCAACAGGTGACTCGCCGGGTCGTGTGTGCAACGGCCGCCCTGCTCGTAAGCGCGTGCGCAGCGTGCTCGGGCGGCTCCGCACCCGAACCAGATTCGCGTTCCGAAAGCGCCACGGCAACACAAAGCGCTACGACTATCCCCGAAGAGGGGCGCGTGAGCGAATCCGAAGCGTCGCCAGGCGACGGATACGTGCCCTCAAAAGCTGACCCAGACGGAAAGTTTGACGAGTCACTCTTCACGCCCGAGGCCGCGAGCCTGCCCGGCTCTCGCACACAGGACACCCCTGAAATGTGGGAGACCTACGCGACAGCCGGGGCGCGCAGGTATGAGGAAGATTCCGCAACCCGCGGTACCTTCCCGGAAGGGGTGCTCGACTTGCACAAAGATCCGGCGGGTGATGGCTCGGCATACATGAAGGCCTTCGGCGAGGTCATTTCCGATGTCGAGACGAGCGCCGATCGCGCCGCGGCAAATCCACACGACGCCGAGGCGGCGATCGTTAACCGCTATGAGGGTTCGGTGCTGATCCGCGTCCTCCACGATGAATCCGGTGAGAGCTACGTGGTTGCCCAAAGCACCGATACGCAGCACGTCATCACCTACGCGGCCAAGATCTAATCCCCTCTACTCGCCCCGGATCGCACGTCGGTAAAGGCTCACAAAGTCCTCGCTCGCGGCTGCCCATGAGTGCTTCTCCGCTTCGCGGCGCGCTGCGGCTCCCACGGACGACCTTATCCGTGCACCTTGTTCGCCCGCGAGCGCCTCGAGACGCCGTTCGAGATCGTTCTCGTCGCTAAACAGGAACCCCGTTTCGCCGTCGACGATTTGCTCCATGGTAGGGCCTGAGCATGCGGCGAGCGGCGGCAGGCCCGAGGCCATCGCCTCAAGTAGCACGAGGCCAAGTGTCTCGGTCACGGAGGGAAATACGAACAGGTCGTGGTCGCGGTAGGTCTGTGCGAGCTTCTCGCCGCGGAGAACCCCTGCGAAATGCGTGCGGGTTCCGCGAAAGTCGCGTTCGAGGTTGGCGCGCTGTGGCCCATCGCCCACGAGCGTGAGCTCTAGATCATCGCGGCGGTGCATGAGGGGCGCGAGTCGGTTGAGGTCTTTTTCGGCCGCAAGCCGCCCGACGAAAAGCAGCCGCAACCTGGAGTTTTGGTTGCCGCAAGGCGAAGCGGCCGTCGGGCCATCACCGGGGTGGAAGAGGCGCGTATCCACGGCCCTGCGCACGACATGCACGTGCTCGAGCCCAAGTGCACGGGCCTCGCTGCGCATGGCCTCGCTCGTGACGGCATTGATCTGGGCATCGCGGTGCATGCAGCGGGTTGCGCGCGCGATGAGTGGTGCGCTCCACGCCCATGCGCGGTAGCGCGACAGGTAGGCGGGAAGATTCGTGTGGTAGCTCGCGACGAGTGGAATGCGGTGGCGGCGCGCCGTGCGAACGGCGGTCTGACCGAGCAGGATCGGTTGCGCGACATGGATAACGTCGGGGCGAAACTCCCGCACGACCCGCTCGGTGAGACGGTGTGCGGAAGGGGTAGGGAGCGACCAGGGACGGCTCGGGTAAAAGGGCACGCGCACGGTTGGGGCGCCGTGAATGGGGGCGCCGGGGCTCTGGCGTGAGTTCTTGGGGTCCGACGCTGCCTCGTATTCGTCGATGCCGAGCCCCGGCGCGATGATCTCCACCTCGTGCCCTTCGCTAAGGAGATGATCGACGAGATGGGTCAGGCGCGTGACGACCCCGTCAACGCTCGGCACGAACGTCTCGGTCACGAGGAGCACGCGCATCCGGCCACGGGAGGCGGGGTCTGCTAGCGCCACGTCACGCTCGGGAGGATCAGCTCGTTCCTCACGCGCCCCGCATGCGCGCGGGCCACCTCGAGAATCTCGGCGAGCACGCCCTCCGTAAGGAGGTGCGGCTCGAGCCCGAGGTCGATGAGGCGAGTGTTGACGGCGTTGTAGTAGTGGTTGTACTTCTCGACGCGCGGGTTCTCGACGTGATTGATCTGGGCATCGATCCCGAGCGTCGAGGCCGCTGCGACGACTTTGACGGCGAGTTCCTCGACGCTAAAGGACTCGGTGAACTGGTTGAACACGCGGAACTCTCCAGGCTGCGCGGGGTTCGTGCACGCGAGTTCGATGCACCGCACGGTGTCCTCGATATTGAGGTACGCACGTGTTTGGGAGCCATCCCCGTACACCGTGAGGGGGTGGCCGACGGCGGCCTGAATGAGGAAGCGATTGAGCGCCGTGCCGTACACCGCGTCATAGTCGAAGCGATTCACGAGGCGGGGGTCCATGCGGGTCTCATTCGTGTGGAGCCCATAGACGATGCCCTGGTTGAGGTCGGTCGCGGCGATATTCCAGATCTTGCACGCGAACATGATGTTGTCGCTGTCGTGCACCTTGGAGAGGTGGTAGAAGCTGCCCGGCTGCTTCGGAAACGGCAGGCGGTCCTTGCGGCCGCGATGCTCGATCTCGATGAAGCCTTCTTCGATGTCAATGTTGGGCTGGCCGTATTCGCCCATCGTCCCGAGCTTCACGAGGTGACATTCGGGAGCGTAGTCGCGGATCGCCCAGAGCACGTTGAGTGTGCCCTCAACGTTCGTGCGCTGCGTGTAAATGGCGTGCTCACGATCGATCATCGAGTACGGGGCGCTTCGTTGTTCGGCGAAGTGCACGAAGGCCTCGGGTTGCACGTCGGTGACGGCTGCGCTCAGAAACTCGTAGTCGCTAAGATCGCCGATCCGAACGTCGATACGTGCGCCCGAGACTTCCTCCCATGCGGCGACCCGCTTCTCGAGAGGGAGAATCGGGGTCACCGAGTTTGAGCCGAGTTCGTCATCGATGTCGCGACGCACAAGGGAGTCAATAATCGTGACCTCGTGCCCCTGCTTCGAGAGGTACAGCGCCGTGGGCCAGCCGCAAAAACCGTCACCGCCTGCGACAATAATGCGGAGCCCTCGTTCCCCAGCCTCGTTGATGGCCTGCTGCATTGCTCGTCCTCTCGCCTCGTGTCGTCAGTCCACAATAGTGACCGAGTGAACACTATCGCTGTTCAGAAACGAGCTCGCGCCGCGCGAACGAGGGTGTCGTTGAGAGCGGGCCACACGCCGGCGTGCTCCTCGCCAAACGGCTTCGACGACAAAAATGCCGCACTGAGCCCACCCGGGATCGCTTCCGGGTCAACCCAGAGGAACGACCCCGATTGCCCGAAGTGCCCGAACGTGCGGGCCGAGTTGAGCGCGCCCGTCCAGTGCGGCTCCTTCTTCCCTTTGATCTCCACACCCAGACCCCAGTCATTCGGGCTTTGGCGGCCGTAACCGGGAAGCACGCCGGAAAGGCCCGGGAAATGGGGGCGATGCGCTGATTCAGCGAGCTCTGAAGAAATGAGCGTGGGAGTCAAGAACTCCCGGCCAAGTAAAAGAAGATCCTCGATGCTTGCGCGGTAATCTTTGGCGGGCGAGCCGGCTACCTCGACGGTCTCCATCCCCAGTGGCTCCGTCACGCTCTCGCGCACCCACCGGTCAAAGTCCGTTCCGACGGCGCGCGCGACAACGCGCCCGAGCTGCTCGATACCCGCATTCGTGTACATGCGGCGCTTTCCGGGCGCAGCAAGAAACTCCCCGCCTTCAAACGCATAGCCGGCGGCGTGGGCAAGTAGGTGTTCGACAGTGCAGCCCTGCGGAGTCTCTTCACCTGCAGCGTCATCAAGGGAAAGGGCTCCGCGATCGATCGCGACGAGCGCGGCGTACGTCGCGATCAGCTTCGAGACACTCGCGAGCGGGAACACTCGGTCAAGATCCCCGTACGCGGTGATTAAGCGACCGTCGGAACGGATGAGGCCAACGGCCGAATCAAAACTCAAGGACGAAAGAAGCGGCTCAAGAGACTCCGGATCAACGTGGGCGGGGTTCGCGTGCACATCACTCATACACCAATCCTCCACCACATCATTACATCTGAACGAATCGTGCGTGCATGACACGCGATAGACTCGCGGCGTACGACGTTTACCCAAGGAGACCCACGTTGAGTTTTCTCGACCGAATCGAGCGCAGCCTCGACCGCGGAGTGTCGAACGTGTTCTCGCGCGGCGGCAGCATCAAGCCACTCGACCTCGCCCAAGGGCTCAAGCGCGAATGCGACGATCAGATTCAGGTCCTCGACCGCGCCCGCACGCTCGCACCCAACACGTACTCCGTGTACCTCAACTCGGTGGATTACGAACGGTTCGCCTCGTGGGAGGACACCCTCGTTGATGAACTCCAGCGGATCCTCGTCGATCACGCCGATCAGCAGAAATACCTGTTTGTGGGGAACGTAACCGTCGCGCTCAAGCGCGACGATGACGTCAAGGCCGGGCGCTTCGAAACCGAATCGAGCACCGAACGCTCCTCACTCGCACCGGCGACGACGGGCGGCGAAAACTTCCAGCCGATCCTCGAAATCGACGGTCAGCAGTACCTCCTCACGGGCCGCGTCACCGTGATCGGCCGCGGCGGCGACAGCGACATCATCCTCGACGACACGGGCGTGAGCCGCCACCACCTTGAACTCCGCGTTGACGGCACATCGATGACCGCAACGGACCTTGGCTCCACGAACGGCACCTTCGTGAACGGCGAGCGCATTACGACCCCCACCGGGCTCCCCGACGGCGCGACGATCCGCATCGGGCGCACGCGTCTCACCGTCATTTTGCCTACGGGCGCGCCCTCCGAGTGGTGAGGTCCGCGTGAGCGAGCTAACCCTCATCGTCCTGCGCTTCGGTTTCGTCGTTGCGCTGTGGCTTTTCGTGATCGTTGCGCTCCTCGTCCTGCGCAACGACCTCTTCGGAACCACGGTCATCACGCGCGGCGGAAGCGGGCGAAAAGCAGGCGCCGAGAGACGCACGGTGAGCGACCCTTCCGCTCTCCAGCAGGGTCAAAAAACCACCGATCCGAACGCCGTTCAAACCCAGCTGGTCGTCACCGCAGGCCCCCTTCGCGGCACCACGATCCGCCTCGCGGCCTCGCCGATCCTCATCGGCCGCGCCCCGGAATGCACCCTCGTGCTTTCCGACGAATACGCCTCCAACCGCCACGCGCGCGTATTCCCTCACGATGGCGAGTGGTACGTCGAGGACCTGGGCTCAACTAACGGCACGACCCTCGCTGGCAAGCCCCTCGAAGGAGCCTCCGCTCCCTTCAAGCCAGGCGCCGCCATCACGATCGGCAACACTCAAATTGAATTGAGGCGAGGCCCCCGATGACCATCGCGTTGCGCTACGCAGCGAAAACAGACGTCGGGCTCGTACGCTCGAACAACCAGGACTCCGGTTACGCCGGCTCCCACCTCCTCGTCGTCGCCGACGGGATGGGAGGCCACGCCGGTGGCGACGTCGCCAGCTCAGTCGCCGTGGGCACGCTTTCGGAGCTCGAAACCGACGCACCTGGAACCGATATCGTCGCCGCACTCGAGGGCGCCGTCCTTGACGCAAACGATGCCATCCTGCGGCGCGCTCGCGAAGAACCCCTTCTCGCGGGCCTCGGCACGACCGTCACCGCGCTCTTGCGCGCGGGCAACAAGTTCGCGCTCGTCCACATCGGTGACTCGCGCGCCTACCTTGTGCGCGAAGGCACGTGCACCCAGGTCACAAAAGACCACACGTTCGTGCAGCGCCTCATCGACGAAGGGCGCCTCACCCCGGAAGAAGCCGAACGCCACCCGCAGCGCTCCATGATCATGCGCGTCCTCGGTGATGTCGACGCCGATCCCGAACTCGACCTGAGCCTCAAACCAGCCGTCCCAGGCGACCGCTGGATGCTGTGCTCCGATGGCCTCTCGGGACTCGTCTCGTTCGAAACCATCAGCGACGTCCTCTCGAGCATCGACGACCCCGATGAATGCGCCGAGCACCTCGTCGAACTCGCTCTCAAAGCGGGCGGCCCCGACAACATCACGTGCGTCATCGCCGACGTCATCGACATCGACGACCTTCACAAGGGCGATCCCGGCCCGTCGAGTGGAAGCATCGTCGTTGGTGCCGCCGCGCGCGACCGCCATCGCCCCACGGCCGCGACGGGACCCGCCGCACGCGCCGCAGCACTCACGCGGGAAGAAGTGCCGTACGAAGACGAAGACTACGAAGAGGAACCCCCGAGGCGCTCGAACTGGCCGGTGGCGGCGCTCTTCACCCTCATCGCTGCACTCCTCATCGGTGGTGCCTGGTTCGCCTATAACTGGACGCAAGATCAGTACTACGTTGGCACCAACGGCTCACAGGTCGTCATCTATAAGGGCATCGCGCAAGACCTCGGCCCCCTTTCGCTCTCCCACGAAGAGGCCGTCACCGACGTGGTCCTCAGCGACCTCCAGCCCGTGACCCAAACCCAGGTCACAAACACCATCAGCGCAAAGAACAGAGACGACGCCGACCGCATCGTCGCGCAGCTCGCGGCGGAGGGGAGCCTCTCGAAAGACCCGCAGGCCGGCGCAAGCGACAGCGGTGGCGCAAGCGATAGCGGCGGCGAGGCCGAAACCGGCCAGGCTCCCTCGGACGGCGGGCGCTAATGGCGACGGTCATCAGCTATCAGGCACGAACACGGCGCATCTTGCACCTTGTTCTGCTTCTGGCTGCCTTCGCGATCGGTCTCGGCGCGAACGTCCTCGTCGACCTCGGGCGCAACGAACAGATCGCCGCATCAACCTGGTGGCAGATTGGCGGGCTCGGTGTCGGGGCGCTGATCGTGTACATCGTTGCAGCAGTGCGCATCTCGTATGCCGATCCGCTGCTCCTGCCCACCGCTCTCCTGATCAACCTCATCGGCCTCGCCACGATCAAGAGCGTGGATCTCGTCTACGAGAAATACACGTCCTGGGGGCATGGCTTCGCCTCGCGCCAGGTCATGTGGACAGCGCTCGGCCTCGCGTGCGTCGCCGCCGTGCTCATGCTCATGAGGGACCACCGCCAGCTCCGTCGCTACACCTGGATCACGGGTGCCGTCGGACTCCTGTTCCTGCTCCTGCCGCTTGCCCCCGGCATTGGCGCCGCTAACTATGGCGCACGGATTTGGATCCGGATCGCGGGCTATTCATTCCAGCCCGCCGAAGTCGCGAAAATCCTCTTCGCGATGTTCTTCGCCGGCTTCCTCGTCTCGAGGCGCGACACACTCGCCCTCGCGGGGCCGCGCGTCCTCGGCATCACCCTGCCCCGCTGGTCGGATCTCGGCCCGCTCCTTTTCGCGTGGGCCGGCGCGACCGCCGTTCTCGTCTTCCAAAACGACCTCGGCACGTCCCTGTTGTTCTTCGGGCTCTTCGTCGTCATTCTGTACACCGCAACGGACCGCCTGAGCTGGTTCATCATCGGCGCCCTTATGTTCGCACCCCCGGGAATCTACTACGTGCTCAAGCTCGGTCACGTGCAGCGCCGCTTCGAGTGTTGGCTCGACCCCATGGGCAGCGGAAACTTCAGCAACTGCGGGCAGATTAACAACGGCATCTTCGGCATCGCGAACGGCGGCCTGTTCGGCGTCGGCCTCGGCGAAGGCCGCCAGGACACCGTCCCGTTCGCGCAGTCCGACTTCATTTTCGCGTCGGTCGCCGAGGAGCTTGGGCTCGTGGGCGTGTTCGCGCTTCTCGCGCTCTACGCGATCATCGTGCAGCGCGGGCTACGCTCAGCGGTCGGGATTTCCGACGGTTACGGGAAACTCATCGCGGCCGGGCTCTCATTCACTCTGGGCCTTCAAACGTTCATCGTCGTGGGCGGCGTGACGCGCGTGATCCCCCTGACCGGCCTCACGCTTCCCTTCATGGCCGCGGGTGGCTCAAGCCTCGTGGCCAACTGGATCATCGTGGGGCTCCTCATGAAACTGAGCGACGCCGCACGAAGGCCCGCGGCACGCAGCCTCGGCGAAACCGAAAAGCACATCGCGGCCGATCAGCACGCGCCGCACGCGATGAGTGCGGAGGTCACAGCATGAACAAACCGCTTCGCCACGTCTCGCTCGTGCTCACCGTATTGCTCCTCTTCCTCTTTGGCTCCACCACCTATTTCCAGGTCATCAAAGCGGAAGAACTCAACGCGAACGGCCGCAACGCGCGCACGATCTACAACGAGTTTGGGCGGCCGCGCGGGCCGATCGTCGTCGACGGTGTTGCCGTTGCCTCAAGCACGAAAGTCAACAATCGCTACGGGCTCAAGCGTGAATACGCTGAGCCGGGCCTGTACGCACCCGTCACGGGCTACTACAGCGTCGTGTACGGCTTCGGCGGCATGGAAAAAGCCATGAACGAAGAGCTTTCGGGCAAGGCCGACTCTCTCTTCTACGACCGCCTCATGACCGTACTTTCGGGCCACGACCCCCAGGGCGCGCAAGTCGAACTCACGATCAATGCGAAGGCACAAAAGGCCGCCTACGAGGCCCTCGGCGACCATCGCGGCGCAGCCGTCGCAATCGACCCCGATACAGGCGCGATTCTCGCGATGGTCTCGACCCCGAGCTACGACCCGAACGCCCTGGCTTCACACGATTCGAAGTCTGTCAGCAAGGCGTGGTCCAAGCTCAATGACGACCCGAAGAAGCCTCTGAGTAACCGGGCGATTGCGGGCAACCTCTACCCGCCGGGCTCGACATTTAAGCTCCTCGTCGCCGCGGCTGCGCTCGAATCCGGCAACTACACTCCCGAATCGGAAATCCCCGGCCCCGGAAGCTATCAGCTCCCGAACTCGTCCACGTCGATGTCGAACCACCCGAACGGCGATACCTCCCCGTGCGGCCCGAACGACGTGTCGAGCTTGCAGTCCGCGCTCCAGCAAAGCTGCAATACCTCGTTCGCGATGCTCGGCGTCCAGCTCGGCGAAGACGCTCTGAAGAAAAAGGCCGAGGAATACGGATTCGGCACGAAGATGCAGATCCCACTCTCGGTGACACCGTCGTCGATGGCCTCCGATATGGACGATGCCCAACTCGCCCTGAGCTCGATCGGGCAATACGAAGACAAGGTAACCCCGCTCCAAATGGCGATGATGGCGGGCTCGTTCGCCAACGACGGCATCGTCATGGAACCCCAGCTCGTCAAGTCTGTTCGCACGGGCGACCTCAAAGAGGTCAAGGCACTCGCTCCGCGCGAGAAGAGTCAGCCGCTTTCCGCCGCTCATGCCGCGCAGATGCGGCAAATGATGGAAGCAACGGTGACGGATGGAACGGCAAAGCGCGCCCAGATCGACGGGGCCGAGGTCGGCGGAAAAACCGGAACGGCGCAGTGGGCGAAAGGGAAGAAGCCGCACTCGTGGTTCGTTGGCTACGCCATGAAGGGCGACAAGAAGGTTGCGGTGGCCGTTGTCGTCGAGGAGGCCGGCTACGGAAGCACCGTTGCCACCCCCGTCGCGCGAGACCTCATGAAGGCAGTGATCGAGGAATAGCATGAAAACACGTAAAGGACTCGTTCTCGAAGGACGCTACGAACTCACTCGCCTCATTGCCACGGGTGGCATGGGCCAGGTCTGGGAAGGCAAGGACCAGGAGCTCGACCGCCCCGTAGCCGTTAAGGTTCTGCGCGAAGAGTTCGCGGGCGAAGAGGGCTACCTCAAGCGTTTCCGCGCCGAGGCACGCCATACCGCCGCGCTCGCGCACGACGCGATCGCCGGCCTCTATGACTACGGAGAGCTTGACGGGCGCGCCTATATCGTCATGGAGCTCGTGAAGGGCCGCCCCCTCTCAGACATCATCGAAGAAAACCCAGACGGTCTCGACGAAGACCGCGTGATCGCCGTGCTCAAGGAACTCGCGAAAGCACTGGATGCCGCGCATGTCAAAGGCGTCGTCCACCGCGACGTCAAGCCGGAGAACGTGCTCGTGGACGACACGAACGACTGGGCGCTCAAGATCACCGACTTCGGTATTGCCCGCTCTAACGACCAGGCGAAGCTCACGAAGACCGGCCTGGTCATGGGCACCGCCCAATACCTGTCTCCCGAGCAGGCCATGGGAAAGCAGGCCACGAGTCTTTCCGACATTTACGCGCTCGGCATCGTCGCCTACGAGATGCTGACCGGCTCACGCCCATTCACGGGCACGAGCCAAGTCGAGATTGCGATGGCCCAGGTTAAGGAGGCACCACCGGAGCTTCCCGAGCGCATCAACCCGGATCTGCGCCGTCTCGTCATGATGATGCTCGCGAAGGCTCCGGCCAACCGCCCCCGGTCGGCGGCGGTTGTCGCCCGCATTCTCGATTCGATCGAACGAGGCGAGGAGCCGCGGTTCGGGACGAGCAGCGTGCGCGCCCCTGGCGGACGTTCCGATGCCTCCGCCTCCGCCTCCAAGCGCGACGGTGGCCACTCGAGCCGCAAAATCACCTCGAAAGCCAACTCGCGCACGGCGAACCCGATTTCGCCCACTGGAACCCGAACGGCGGCGATGCCGCTCGCGGGCGTCGGCTCAAAGCCGGTCACCATCAGGTCCTCGTCAACGGCAGCGTCGGCACCGAGCGCGCGTTCGGCGGCGAGCGCTAACTCTGCGAGTAGCGCAAGTCGCGATCACAGGGCCGCCGCGCGGCGCGGAACATCCACGGGACAGAGCGTCGGTAGGGTCAGCTTGCCGCTTCTAATCGTGCTTGCCGTCGTTGTGATCGCCATTATTGTGGCGATTCTCGTGGCAACCGGAACGGTATCCCTTGGTGCGGGCACACACTCATTAGAATGGACGGGCGCGGATGTGAGCGCACTCTTGAGGAAGGCTACGGTGGCATTGTGAGCGAAGACCGCATGTTACTCAGTAACCGCTACGAGATTGGGCGTCTCCTTGGGCGTGGCGGCATGGCTGAGGTGTATCTTGCGCGCGACACGCGCTTGCATCGCACGGTCGCCCTCAAAGTGTTGCGCTCGGACCTCGCGCGCGATCCCCACTTCCAGGAACGCTTCCGCCGTGAGGCACAGTCAGCCGCGGGGCTCAACCATCCCACGATCGTGGGCGTCTACGACACTGGCGAGGACCACCGCACCGAGCCCACGGGCGAAGAGGTGACGATCCCCTACATCGTCATGGAGTACGTCGAGGGCGACACGCTTCGATCCTTCATCTCGGCGGAAAACCCCATGAGCGAGCAGCGCGCGTGCGCGATTATGGGGGGTGTGCTGGGCGCCCTCCAGTACTCACATAACGCGGGAATCGTTCACCGGGACATCAAGCCCGGCAACATCATGATCACGAAGAACAACGAGGTCAAGGTCATGGACTTCGGTATCGCACGCGCGGTATCCGAAGCGACCGCGGCCATGACCCAGACGCAAGCCGTTATGGGCACCGCACAGTACCTCTCGCCGGAGCAGGCGCGTGGCCAGCAGGTGGATGCGCGCAGCGATGTGTACTCCGCGGCGGTTGTTCTCTACGAGCTCCTCACGGGTCGCCCGCCCTTCACGGGCGACTCGCCGGTGTCGATCGCATACCAGCATGTGCGCGAAACTCCGGTGGTCCCCTCGACCTACAACCCGAACATCAGCAAATTCATGGACGCCGTCGTGCTCCACGGCCTCGCGAAGGACCGCGAGGTGCGGTACCAAAGCGCCTCGGATTTCGCGAAGGATATTACCGACGCGGCGGCAGGCCGCGAACCGCGGATTCTTGGCACCCTTGCCGCAGGCGCTGCGGGCCCCGCAAGTGCTGAAGCGGCAACCCAGGTGCTGAGCCCCACGGAGTTTGAAAACACGACGGCGTTCCAGGACCAGGAAACCCAGGTCATTCCCACGCATACGGCTCCGATGGCCCCGTCCGCTCCTGCGGCCGCGGCGGTAGCGTCGCCCACGCCGCAAGGGCCGAGGAGTGCACTCGATGAGATTGCGCCGGAAGAGGAAAAGAAACGTCACGTAGGCGCGTGGGTCGCCGGATTGATCCTCCTGCTGCTTATTGTGGCGGGCGCCGCGTGGTGGTTCATCGCGCAGCAGAATCGCGAGCCCGAACAGGTGGGCGTGCCGTCGGTCGTGGGCATGGCGGAAGACGATGCGAAGCGCACCCTTACCGAAGCAGGGCTCACCCCGAAGTTCACTGAAAAGGCGAGCACAGAGGTTGACGAAGGGCTCGTCATCTCAACCGATCCTGAAGCAAAGGCCCAGGTCGTCAAGGGCTCTACCGTCAACGTCGTAGTCTCGAGCGGCCCGGACTCCGCCAGCGTGCCTAAGCTCGAAGGGCTCACGAAGGATGAGGCACAGAAGGCTCTCGAGGACGCCGGCTTCACGATGACCGTTGCCGGCACCGAAGATTCAACCGAGTTCGATAAGGATGTTGTGATCCGTTCCGAGCCGGGCGACGGCGCGAGCGCCCCGCAAGGCAGCGCCGTTAAAGTCTGGATTTCGAGCGGTCAGCTCACCGTCCCGAGCGTGGTTGGGTTCACTCAGGCCGACGCCGAACAGGCTCTCAAGGATGCCGGGTTCGAGGTCACCGTGGCGAGCCGCGAGGCAAAGGATGGGGAAACCGTCGGCACCGTTCTCGAACAGACGCCCGCCGACGGCACCGCAATGAAGGGCTCGACCGTGCGCCTCGTCGTCGCCGCTGAAGCCGGCCCCGTGACCATTCCGAATGTCGTGGGTCAAACTCTCGAGGAAGCGCGCACACGCTTGAGCGTCCCCGAGCTCAACCTCGGCACGCAGGTGCAAGAGGAGTTCTCCCCGACTGTCGAAAAGGGTCGGGTGATCCGCACAGATCCGGAGGTCAACTCCGAGGTGAAGTCCGGGTCGAGCGTCACGATCATCGTGTCGAAGGGCCCTGAGCCCACGCCTACCCCCACGCCGACCGCGACCACAACCCCCGCCGCGCCTTCGGTCACTCCGGTCGACGGTGAAGGAAACGGCAATGGCAACGGAAACGGCAATGGCAACGGAAATGGAGCCGGCAACGGGCGTGGCCGCGGCAATGGCGGCAACTGACCCCACCGGCTCCTCGTGCCGCATCCTCGTGGTCGATAACTACGATTCGTTCGTGTACACGATCATCGGGTATCTCGAGCAGATGGGAGCCGAGTGCGTAGTTGTCCGCAACGACGCCGTACCTGAAACCTCGTCCGGTGCCCCTGATCTTTCGGGATTTGACGGCGTTCTCATCTCCCCAGGTCCGGGCAACCCCCTCACCGCCGGGCGAAGCCTCGACGTGATCGGTGAGTGTGCCCGCACGTCGACTCCGATGTTTGGGGTATGCCTCGGGCTTCAGTGTCTCGGCCATTACTTCGGGGCGATCGTGACGCATGCGCCGCAACTCATGCACGGCAAGACAAGCCTCATCCACCACGAAGGCCAAGGGCCGTTTGCGTCCCTACCCTCACCGTTTGAGGCGACCCGCTATCACTCGCTCGCTGTCGTGCCCGACACGGTCGACGAGGCAGTTCTCGAGGTCACGGCTCGCGCCGACGACGGCAGCATCCAGGGGCTTTCACACAGGAGCCTCCCGCTCCACAGTGTCCAGTTCCACCCGGAGAGCGTGCTTACTAACGGCGGGCACACGATCCTCGCGCACTTCCTCGAACTCGCAGAAGGTCGAGACGGAACGGGGGCTGGCGAGCGAGCCCGCACTTTCGCGCCGCTGCTCACTTCTGCGGCCCCTCACTGAGGGTGTAGGAAAGGGCAGTAGATCCCGTAAGGCAGGGACTGCCTATGCCGTTGTCGACGCCGCGGCTACAGGGCGCCGAGCGCCGAGATCGTCCCCTGGTTGAACGGCATATACGGTGCGATCAAGGGGAACACCCAACCGAAGAGCACCACGACAATCGCCGCGAACAGAATCAGCAGCACCAACACCTTGACCCACCACGGGCCAGGAATAATCCGATAGAGCCAGCCGTACATTACTTCTTAACCTCCGCGAGCTCTTTGGGGATTCCCTTGCTGCGATCAACCCAGTGGTCATACTTCGCGTACGTGATGTACCGCTCCGCAGCCGAATACATGGGGTGGCACGCCGTCATGGTGAGCATCCGCTCCGTTGGCTCCTCCCCCGGCTTATTCGGAACCGGCGCAATCACCTGCACGTCGTTCGGCTGCACAATCTCCGATCCCGTTACGTAGTACACGTAATAGGCCTTCGGCCCCTCAATGATGACCGGGTCACCGGGCTGAAGCCGCGCGATGTCGTGCAGTGGACGCCCGTATGTCGAACGGTGACCCGCAAACGCGAAGTTCCCCACTTCACCCGGGAGGGCTGTGTCGGGATAGTGCCCGTTGCCGATCACGTTAAGGACCTTCTCCATGCTCACGCCCTCGGCCATGGGAGACGTGGCCTTATCGAACTTCGGCACGTGGAGCTCGCCCCACACCTCGTTTTCTTTGACATTCTCGATCTTCGGCGGTTCGCCCTTTTCGGGGGGTGCGATCTTCTTCGGCGCGGGCCCGCCCCACTTCGACTGGAGCTCCTGGATGATGACGGCATGCTCGCGGTCAGCAATAACATCCGTCCACCACAGCTGCCACACGACAAAAAGAAGGAGGAAAGCTCCGACGGTAATCAACAGTTCGCCGAGCACACCAATAATGCTCGAGACCACGCTCCGTTTACGCTCGGGCGCTCGCCTATGGCGGGAAGAAGGCACAATGTCTCCGATTCGGCAGGGGGTTAATCGGCGGGCGTCGGAATAACACCAACCTATTCCTTCGCGCACTGTACCCTAATATATGCCGTTGCCGGCACCGCACCCACCCCTCGGGGCGGCCCGGCGCATCCGTGACCGTTGTGAAAGGTACCCCATGGCCAAGAAAGTTCGGCGTTCCTCGACCATCCCCACCCAGCAGAACCAGCCTGCACGGGATCGAGTGACTCGCGCCGAGGCCGAAACCCGCCGCTCGCGCCGCGCTCAAGAAAGCGCCGCGGAAGCCTACAAGCCAAGCCCAGCCTGGCTGGTGCCCACCGCCGTCACTCTCCTCATCCTCGGAATCCTGTACATGGTTGTGTACTACATTTCGAGCGCCCAGTACCCGCTCCCCATTGGCGACTGGAACCTTGCCGTTGGCATCGGCATCCTTCTCGCGGGCGGCGGGCTCCTGACCTTCTGGAGGTAGCATGAGCAGCGTCCCAGCCACCCCCCTTCACCCGTGGCGGCGATTCGTCGCCATCGGTGACTCATTCACGGAAGGCATCGGTGATCCCGATCCGCACGTGCCCGGAGGGGTTCGCGGTTGGGCAGATCGCGTCGCCGAAGAGCTCGGGCGCACGTGCCCCGATTTCGCCTACGCGAACCTCGCGATCCGCGGCCGGCTCTACAAACAAATCATCGAGGAGCAGCTCGAGCCGGCGATCGACCTCAAGCCGGATCTCGTGAGCTTCTTTGCGGGAGGCAACGACGTGATCCGGCGCGGCGATCCCGACGAGATCGCTTCCGAAATCGACGTCGCCGTCGCGCGCCTCGCTGAGACAGGCACCGACATCATCCTGTGGACAGGGCCCGACGTCGGCAACACCCCCGTTCTCAACCTCATCCGTGGGCGCTCCGCGATCTACAACGAAAACATGCGCACGATCGCCAAACGATACAACGCATTCGTCGTAGATCTGTGGGCTGCGCGCCAGCTCGTTCACGAAAGCATGTGGGCCGAGGACCGCCTGCATTTTTCACCTCTTGGGCACCACACGATTGCGCGCGAAGTCCTCGCCGTTCTCGACGTCCCGAACAACCTCCGCGAATTCACGCCCCACGACCCGCCGCAGCGCACGTGGCGCCAGGCAGCAGAAAAGGACCTCGTGTGGGCGCGCGATCACCTCGGCCCCTGGGTAATGCGGCGCATCCGCGGCGAAAGCTCGGGAGATGCCGTGCATCCCAAACGGCCCGAAGCCTCGCCCGTCTTCGGCGAAGGTATGCCGCCTGGTTCGGCCTCACGGGAAGGCGAAGAATAAGACCATGGTTGTGCGTTAGAGTACAGTCGCGCCCGTCCCTTTACACGCAAGGTCTCCCCATGACGACGACTCAGTCGAACCCCCTGAGAAAGTTCGCTGCGCTCTTAGTGATTCCTTTTCTCCTCCTCATCGCCGGCTGCGGGGACCTCAAAGCAACCATGACAGTAGAAAGCGCCGACAAAGTTGTCCTCGAAGGCGTTGCTCGGGGGTACAGTTCGGTGCTTGAAAAATACGGCATGAAACCCGCGGATGTTTGTACCTCGAAAGATACGACGGGTGCTGGTGGACCAGCCTTCGAAGGCACACTCAAGACCAAGCTGACCGAAACAGGCGACATCTTCGAGTGCGAATTCACCAGTACGATAGAGGATCCCGAACAGCTCAAGCAGATCCTCACTTACGACAAGGACTCGAACACCTACACACTGAAGGGGATCATGCCTGCCCCTGAAATCGCCGAGCGGCTCTCTCTCGGCGCCTTCATGACTAGCGTCACCATCGTCATGCCAGGCAAGGTTACTGAATCGAACGTCGGCAGGATCAGCGGCAACAAGGTTCAGATCAGCAGTATCGAGAGTTTCCTCTCGGACTACGAGATCAAGTCCGAGGGCCCCGGGTTCCCCTGGCTCATTGTCGTCATCATTATTGCGGTGGCACTTGCGCTCCTCTTCTTTGCGGCTCTCGCCATCACGGCTCTCATTGTCATCGCTCGCAAAAGGAAAAAGAGCCCTGCCGCAAACGCCCAAACGTTTCAAAACGGCTCATCTACGCAACAAAGTAGGCCAGGCCAGCAGCCCGAGATACGCGAGCCAAACTATCGAAGTCCCGAAGGCGCCGATTCTCGACATTACAAAGGTCAGGCCAGTATCGATAGCGACCCCCAAGCCCCGGTTCCGCAGGCCGCTGAAGTACCCACAGATTTGTCCACCACATTCCGGATTCCACGAAAGTAGAGGTTCCTTGTGACAGCACCACAGGCCAACCCTTTGAAGAAGATCGCAGCGTTAATGCTCATCCCGTTCATGCTCGTCGTTGCGGGCTGCGGCAAGCTCGACGCGACGGTCACCATCGAGAGCCCCGAAAAGATCACCCTCGAGGGTGTCGTCTCAATAAAGAAATCCTCGCTCGAGGAAATCGGCATGACCCCCTCTCAGTTCTGCGGCGATGAAGCTCTTGAGGAATTTACTGGCGAGACCAAGCCAGATCTCAAGCTAGAGGAGAAAGACGACGAGGTCGTGTGCACTTTCTCTGGCCAAAAGGATGAAAAAAACCCCATGGGCGATGCCTTGAAGTACGACAAGGAATCGGACACCTACACCTACAAGGAAGCCTCCAAAGGGTCGTTTGGCGACCAGGCGGCGGCTGCCGGCTTCAAGGTTGATTTCACCTTCGTTTTCCCCGGCAAGGTCACCGAATCGAGCGTCGGCAAGATCGACGGCAACAAGGTCCACATCACCGACACGAAAGAATACTTCTCAGACATCAACATCAAGGCCGAGGGCAGCAGCTTCCCCTGGCTCATCGTCATCATCGTGGTCGTTGTTGTTCTTCTCCTTGTCCTTGCGGCGGTTGTCATCGGCGCCCTCGTGTTCATGAAGCGCAAGAAGAAGTCCGGTGCCGGCGACGCACACTTCCAGCAGCAGGGATCCTTCCAGAGCTCGACCCACGGAGGCGCGCAGCCGCAGGGGCAGCAGGCACAGCCGGGTGCCCAGCCGAGCTTCGGCCAGCACCCCTCGCAGGGCACCTCGAACGCGCCCCAGCCGCCGAGCTACCAGGCTCCCCAGCAGGGCAGCTACGAAGCACCACAGCAGGGGCACCAGCCGCCTCAGCAGGGCTTCCAGGGGAACTCGTTCGGCGAACCTGGCAATCAGGGACCGCAGGACAACCCCGGCCAGACCTTCGGTAAGCAGTAACCCCTCCGCGCCCTGAGCGCATCGCAGCCGAGGGCTCGTGACTAGACTCACGGGCCCTCGGCTCGCACTTCGGGCCGTACCGGAGTAAAGTAATACAAGTCAGTTCGAGAGAACAGGCAAAAAGCGCCCGTAGCTTAACGGATAGAGCATCTGACTACGGATCAGAAGGTTGGGGGTTCGAATCCCTCCGGGCGCGCCAGCAAAAAGGCCCTCCACTTCGGTGGAGGGCCTTTTGCGCTCTCCATCGTCGATACGTGAATCTGTGCCCAACGTTTGTGGCGGAATGCGACCGGATACCGCCACAAACGTTGGGTTTAGTTTCCTAGACCAGGAAAAGGGCCGAGAAGCCCGGACGGAAGAGGTGAGCCGGGCCGGAGGGGTGGCCAGCGGGCCGGGCGATATGTGCATGGCGGGTCCGCGGTGCCGGGCCGGGATCCGACGCTTGCCCTCCCCCATCGCCCCACAAAGAAACGCCGCACCCCACCCCGTATGGGCGAAGGCGCGGCGTTTTCGTGCAACCTCAATGGCCGCGAGGCAAGCGTCAGGAAACGATCTTGCCGGGGTTGAGGTTCTTGCCCGGATCCTGAGTCTCGTAGAGATCACGCATCATCTTGACGCCGAGAGGACCGGCCTCTTCCTCAATCCAGGGCTGGTGCTCAGTTCCGACCGCGTGGTGGTGCGAAAGAGTGCCGGCGTGCTTCTGGAACTCGCTTTGCACCGCGTGCTTGATCGCCGTGTACTGCTCGAGCATGACCTCGTTGTTCGCATAGGGAACGGCGAACGTGAAGTACAGACATGCACCCTGGTGATAGCTGTGGCTCATGTGGCAGAAGAAGAAGCCGGGAATCCCGAGCTCATCGAGCTTCGCGTAGAACGTGTCATACACCTTCGAGTGCATCTCGTTAATCCGTGCCCACGTGGTGCCAGTATCGGAGACGTCGCCGAACACGTTGAGGCCGAGAAGGAAGTCACGAAGGTAGGGGGTATCGAACTTCTTCTGATCGTAGATCGCCCCGGGGCCCGCACCGAGGGTAATGCCGCCGGCCTTCTTGACGATCTTCTTCACTGCGGCCTGCTCGCGGCTGATCTGGGCCTTCGAGCCTTCGAAGCACACGTAGCTCATGCACATCTCGTTCTCGGTGTCCCAGCCCTTTTTGCGCAGATAGGCGAAAAGGGTGTCCTGGACCTTGCGGGTGATTTCTCCCTTTTTATCCTTGGGCTCTTTGAGCATCGACAGGCTGAAGGCAGTCTCCGGGCCGTCGCTCAGGCGCGTGAACACGGGGTGGACTTCGCTACGGGCAATGGCGTGCATGCCGCGGATGCCGGATTCCCAATCGGGGAACATGTACGCGATGACGACGCGGTTTTCCGCCATGCGATGCACGCGCACGGTGCATTCCGTGATGACGCCGAGGCGACCTTCGGAACCGAGAATCATTTCGTGGATGCTCGAACCGGAGTCGCGGCCGGGGATCGGCTTGGTCTCGACAATGCCGTCGGGGCGCACGACCCTGAGACCCCGCACGATGTCCTCAATGTCGCCGTAGCGATCCGACTGCATGCCGGTCGAGCGTGTCGCGGCCCAGCCACCGAGCGTCGAATAGGTGAACGAGTCGGGGAAGTGCCCCATCGTCCAACCGAGCTCGTTGAGCTGCTCTTCGAGATCGGGACCGTACACGCCGGCCTCAACGCGGGCGAGGCCGGAGGTATCGTCGATCGAGATGACCTCGCGCATACGGCCGAGGTTGATCGTGATGATGGCGCGCTGCTCGTCAACGTTCGGGGTGACGGATCCGGAGATCGAGGAGCCGCCGCCGTAGGGGATCGCCACGAGGTCGTGGTCGACGATGTAGGCGAGGATCTGCTGGACCTCATCGTCGCTCTTCGGGTAGATCACGGCGTCGACGATGCGAGCAAAGTCCCCGGTGCGCGCGCGGAACAGGTCGATCACGGAGCGACCGAAAGAGTGAACGACGCGGTACTCGTCGTCATCGAGAAGGTTGTCTTTGCCAACAATGCCGGCGAGAGCGGCGCGGTCCTCGGCGCCGAGGCGGCTCGCGGGAACGTCGTAGTCGCTCAGTTGCGGCTCCGGTGCCGGCGTGAGCTTCTCAAGGTCCATGCCGATCTTCGACTTTGCGAAGCCGGGGAAAGCGGGCTTGTTGTCCCAGCGGAAGGTGATGTCGTCAAGACCCCACCCCCACCACTTGTGTCGCTTAACCTCGCGTGCCGAAATGGGGCTGTTCATGACGCTTGCTCCTCGGGTGGTTGGGTTCCCATGATGGCTTCGTAATTGTGGGCTCTAAGGGTTCGGACGGCCGCCTGAATCCTCGCGTTGAAGCTGAGTGCGCTTTCGCCTTCCTCAGCTCGAAGGGGCGCACCAATGACGACCCCGACCGGGGGCCTTCCCGGCTTTGGCCAGCTGCGGCCTTTGGGCATCGCTTCATGCGCACCGATCAGTGCAGCTGGAATGACGGGCACGTTTTCGCTGATGGCGAGTGACGCAGCGCCGGGTTTGAACTCGGCCATCTTCCCCGTCTTCGACCGTGTCCCCTCGGGAAAAACAAGCACGGGAATGCCCGCGGTGAGCAGTGTTCGCGTGATGCCCGAGTGCTTGCGGGAGCCGTCGCGGTCGATGGGGAAGGCATTGAAGAGTGCTCGCACGAAGATGCGGCGGTACCAAATGTCAAAGAAGTACTCTCGCGCGACGCCCGTGGAGAGGTATTTTCCCTGGGTAAAGGGGAGGCCTTGCGCCAGCATAGGCGCATCGAGGTGGCTCGAGTGGTTCGCGACGAGCAGGTAGGCACCGCGCACCTTTTTCACTGCGGGATCGACGACGATCTTCTGCGTCACGGCGCTCTTCACGACGCCCTTGAATCCGACTCGCACGAGCAGCGCGCGAAGGTACGCGCGCCAGGTCGAACGGTAAAGGGAGGGGTCGTGATACCTGCTCACTTGCTTCCCTTCGTGACGGATTGAGAAAGCGGCTTCTCGCTGTTGCGCCGTTTGGTGAACCACGCCGCGATTGAATGCATGATGTTCCGGGGAGCGATCCGCGCGAGGAAAGCGAGCACCTTAAAGCGCTTTGAGGGGACCGAGATGAGCTTTCCGCGCGCCACATCCTGCAGGCATTCCCTCACGAGGCGCTCCGGCGAGAGCCACAGGAAGTCGGGGATCGAAGAACCGGAGATACCCGCACGCTCGTGGAACTCGGTACGAACCCAGCCCGGCTGGAGCGAGGTCACTCGCACACCGCTGCCCGCGAGGCGAACCGCGAGCGCTTCGGTGTAGGTATTGCCCCACGCCTTGATCGCAGAGTAGTTGTTTTGCGGGAGATAACCGGAAACGGAGTTCACGTTGATGACCCACCCTTTGCCGCGGCGAGCCATGGCGCGGCCGGCTGCATTAGAGAGGTGGAAGACGGCCCTGATCATCACGTCGATACCCGAGTCGTGAAGCGAGAGGTCCTCGCCGAGAATGTCGCTACGCACGCTGAAACCTGCGTTGTTCACGAGGATGTCGACTGCCGGGTGCTCGCTGCTTTCTTGGGCTAGACGCTCTTCGACGCGATCGCGATCTGCGACAACTTCGAGATCGCACACCATCTCTTCAACATCGATGTCGTAGCGGGTGCGGAGGTCTTGTGCGAAACGCGAAAGACGATCGGCGTTGCGGGCGACCAGCACGAGGTCGACACGCCGCTTGGCGAATTCGCGCGCGAAAGCGGCCCCAATACCAGAGGTGCCGCCGGTGATGAGGGCCCTATGCATGGCCCCTACGATACACTAGGCACGCATGCCCACGCGGGCGCCCCAGTACTTTCACCAATGCTCGATCGCGAGGATTTAAACGCATGTCTGTACCCTCTACCAGCGCAAATACCAAGTATCGCGAAGTTCTTCTCACGGGGGCGACAGGCTTTCTAGGCCAGGCTGTTCTCCAGGCTTTCCTCGAGCATTTCCCCGAGGTTCGCGTGACGGCTATCGTGCGCCCCAAGGGGACGCTCACGGGTAAGAAGCGGCTTGCCACCTTGCTGCGCAAGCCGTCGTTCACCTCGTGGAGTGATCGCGTAGGCGAAGATGCCGTGCGCACAGCCTTCGAGGAACGCACCGACGTCATCGAGGGCGACCTGACGAATCTCCCCCCGCTTGAGCGCACGTTTGATGTCGTTGTGCACTCGGCGAGCTCGGTGAGCTTCGACCCGCCCATTAACGAAGCCTTCGCCACGAATGTGGGTGGAGCGAAGAACCTGTATGAGGCTCTCCTCGAATCGAAGAAGACGCTGCCAGGCGGCCAGGATCCCCACGTCATTCACGTGTCCACCTCGTACGTGAGCGGTCTCGCCAAGGGCCTGTGCCGTGAAGGCCGCCTCACGCACAACGTGAACTGGCGCGAAGAATACGACGCCGCGTTTGCGGCGGCACGCGAAGTCGATGCACTCTCGCGCACGCCCGAACAGATCAAGAAGAACCTGCGCCTCGCCGAGCTGAAGAGCGGAAAGATGGGCCCGAAGGCAATCGCCTCGGTCGCGGAGGACGCTCGCCGCGCGTGGGTGCGCGCTCGCCTGCAGGATTACGGCCTCCAGCGCGCGAACTCGCTTGGCTGGACGGACATTTACACGTTCACGAAGGCCATGGCCGAGCGCGTTGGCGAAGAGATGTGGGCCGATTCAGGCCACCGCCTGAGTTTCGTACGTCCCGCCATCATCGAATCCGCTGTCTCTCACCCCTTCCCCGGCTGGATCGACGGGTACAAGGTCGCCGACCCGCTCATCATGGCCTACGGCAAGGGTCGGCTCTCGGAGTTCCCGGGCCTGCCCGATTCGATCCTCGACATCATCCCCGTCGACCACATCGTCGGTGTCATCCTTGCGCTGGCAACTCAGAACGTTGAGCGCACGGGCGATGAGGCGTACTACCAGGTCGCCTCGGGCAACTCGAACCCACTCCCCCTCCACGAGATGGTGAGCATCGTCCACGACTACTTCGTGGAAAATCCCCTGACGGACGACAAGGGCGAGCCGATTGCGGTTCCCATGTGGACCTTCCCGTCGGTCGATTTGGTAGAGGCGAAGTTCTGGGCCACAAACACGGCAGTCAAGGCGGCCGAGGTTGCCGTCGGACGCCTCCCCGGCACTCGCACTACCCGCTCCTGGGCAGGCAAGCTCCACAAGAACTCCTCCGCCCTCGACACCCTCAAGAAGTTCATGGGTCTCTACAAGGCGTACACGAAGACCGAAATGGTCTTTGACGACGCAAACACGCGCGCGCTGCGCGCATCGCTGCCCAAGGACTTCCTCGAGAAGTACGACTTCGACATCACTGATCTCGACTGGACCTCGTACTTCCGCGATCACCACCTGCCCGCTGTCACCGAGCTTACGAACGCCTACTCACGCCAAAAGGCAGCCCGCAAGGCTCGAGCCGAACACAAGCCGAGTGAGCTGACCGCCTCGAGCGACACTCTCGCCGTGTTTGACCTCGACGGCACCGTGATCGCGCAGAACATCGTGCAGCAGTATCTCGCGATCGTGAAGGAAACCCGTTCAAGCGCCGGTGGCGCAAAGGAAGTCGTCAAGCTCGCGGGGGCGCTCCCCCAGTACCTGCGCAATGAGCAGCACTCGCGCTCGGAGTTCATTCGAAGCGTCATGCGCCGCTACCGCGGTTTCACCACGGCAGAACTCCAGGAGGTTCTCGCGGGTGAACTCGGCGAGAAGGTTCGCGGCCAGATTAAAGCCCAGGCACTCGAACGCCTCAAGGAACACCGCGCCGCCGGGCACCGCACGATCCTCATCACGGGGGCCCTCGACATCCTGGTGGAGCCCCTCGCGGATCTCTTCGACGAGGTCGTGGCAACCCACATGCACGAAGAAAACGGCGTCCTCACGGGCTACCTCGCCACTCCCCCGGTGGTCGGCGAGGCCCGCGCAAATTGGCTAAAGAAGTACGCGCAAAACGGGAACTTCGATCTCGCTCACTCCTACGGTTACGGTGATTCGCATGCCGACGCCGCCTGGCTCGGTGTGCTCGGGAACCCCACGGCGATCTCGCCCGACCTGGGTCTGTACGCCGAGGCGAAGAAGAACCGCTGGCCAATCGTCGAGTGGAAATAGCCGCCAATTTCCACTAAAGCTGGGGCGAAGGCGTAGGCTAGACCCAAGGCGCTTAATGCGCCAAAGGTCCCTTTACCCCTGATCCCTAAAGGAGACGTCCCGTGGACGACCTCGCAAATAAGCTCAATATTCCGCCTGCGCCTGCCATGGCGAAGGCACTTGAAGACGGCATGTACGCGAAGGCCACGATGCCGGCCTGGAAGATTTTCTGGCTCGGCCTCACCGGCGGCGCCTACATTGCGTTTGGCTTCATCATGTTCGTCACCACTCAGCAGGGCGCTCCCGGCGAGTGGCCGCTCGGCATCACGAAGATGATCGGTGGCGCGTTCTTCGCGACCGGCCTCATCATGGTCATCAACTCCGGCTCGGACCTCTTCACTGGTACGACCCTCAACATCATGCCGCTCCTGTCCAAGCGCATTACCGCCGGCCAGCTGCTCCGCCACTGGGGCCTCTCCTACGTCGCAAACTTCATCGGTTCGGTGACGATCGCGATCCTCGTGTTCCTCGCCAACACCCCCGCCACGAACAAGAGCGCGTGGGGCCTCATCGTCCTCAACGTCACGAAGGGCAAGCTCTCGCTCGACTGGGGCAACGCTTTCGTTCTCGGTATTCTCTGTAACTTCCTCGTGTGCATGGCCGTGTGGCTCACCTTCGCGGGTCGCTCGTTCCTCGACAAGGGCCTCGCCATCGTCGTACCGCTCGTGATCTTCGTGTCCACCGGCTTCGAGCACTCGGTCGCGAACATGTTCATGCTTCCCATGGGCTGGCTCATCAAGACCTTCGGCGCGGATGCCTTCTGGGCTGGTGAAGCCGTCACGAACGCCGGCGTCACTGCCGCGGACTTCGACATGATCAGCTGGGACAAGATCATCCTCGGCAACCTCCTCCCCGTGACCCTCGGCAACATCATCGGTGGCGCCCTGTGCGTGGGCTGCTACTTCTGGGTGGCCTACCGCAAGGATGCCATCAAGGCCGAGCGCGAAGCCGCTGTCGCCGCCAAGTAACGGCGCACCTTCCTCGCCAACAGTCAAAGGCCCGGCTCCCTCACATCGAGGGGCCGGGCCTTCACGTTGACCGTGCAGCGGCGAATCAGCCGGTGTTCTTCAAACCAGCGGCAACCCCGTTGATCGTCGTCAGCAGAGCACGCTTTTCCGCATCCGTAATCTCGATGCCTCGTTCGTGCGAATCGCGCACACGCTGCAGCATCGCGACCTGCATGTAGCTAATCGGGTCGAGGTAGCGGTCACGCACCTCGAGGGTCCTCTTGAGCACGGGCGAGTTGTCGAGAAGATTGAGAACGCCAGTGAGGCGTTCGATCTCCGCGACCGTGAGCTCGTACTCCTCGCGGATCGTCTCGAACAGGTGCCACAGGCGCGTCGGCACGAGCGAATGCACATAGTGCGAAGCGATGCCCATGTCGGTCTTCGCGAGCGTCATTTCCACATTCGAAATGACGGTGCGGAAGAAGTGCCAGTTCTCGTACATCTCCTTGAGATCGCCCTCGTAGCCGGCCTCGCGCGCGGCCTTGAGGCCTGAGCCCGCGCCGAACCATCCGGGGACGATCTGGCGGGACTGCGTCCAACCGAACACCCACGGAATCGCGCGCAAACCGTCGAGGCCCTTCTCGCTCGTCGTTCGCTTAGAGGGGCGCGAGCCGATCTTCAAGTCACCAAGCTGCTCCACGGGCGTGGAGGCCACGAAGTACTCGGGCAGGTCGGGATCGTCAATGAGGGTGCGATAGCGCGCGAAGGAGGCGTCGGAAAGACTTTCCATCACCGTGCCGAAGCGCTCCAGATCCTCAGGGCTCGTGCGGGGCTTTCGGTGCAGAGCCGAGCCCTGCATGACCGCCGCGAGCGAAAGGTCGAGGTTTTCGCGTGCGAGCACGGGCAGCATGTATTTATCGGAGATGACCTCGCCCTGTTCGGTGAACTTGATTTCACCCTCGAGAACACCGTAGGGCTGGGCCAGGATCGCGTCATACGTGGGGCCACCGCCGCGTCCGACGCTTCCCCCGCGACCGTGGAACAGGCGTAGGGTCACGTTGTGTTTGGCGGCAACATCGCGAAGGCGACGCTGCGCCTGATGGATCTCCCATTGGCTCGTGATGACGCCCGATTCCTTGTTCGAATCGGAATAGCCGAGCATGATCTCGTGACGATCGCCGCGAAGGCGCACGATCTCGCGGTAGCTCGGGTCACTGAGAAGTTCGTCGAGGATCTCGCCGGCGTGGCGAAGCTCTTCGACAGTTTCGAGGAGCGGGCTAAAGCCGATGTCTGCGCGGGGTTCGTCGCCTGCAAGGTTCACGAGTCCGGCTTCGCGCGCGAGCAGTGCCACGGCAAGGATGTCGTCGGCGCCGCGGGTCATCGAGACGATATAGGTCTGGATGACATCGGGGCCGTACGTACGCTGTGCCGTGCGGATTTCGCGGAACACGTTGAACGTGTTCTGCACCGAGGGATCGAGCGGTGATTCCTCGCCGAGTAGCTGCGCGCTGGCGAGTGGCCGCTTCGACGCAAGCTCGGAGGAGAGCACCTTCGTGCGCTCTTCGCGCGTGAGCTCCCCATAGGCCTTGTCGAGTTCGCCCACGCGGTCGAACATCTCCGCGAGCAGGTCATGATGTTTTTCGGCGTGCTCACGCACGTCCATGATGGCGAGGTTGAGACCGCTGCCAGCGAGAACGGACTGCGCGAGGGCTACCGAACCGTCGGCCATGAGGTCACCGCGGTGGGTACGAAGTGATGCGCGCAGCTCTTCGAAGTCGTCCTGGAGCTCCGCACCCGTGAGATAGTCGACGCCGGGCTCGTGCGCCTCGCCATTGTGGATGCGCTTGCGTGTTGCCGCGAGTTTCGCTCGCATCGAGAACAGCTTGAGCCGGTAGGGCTCGTGGGCGAAGAGCTCGAACTGTTTCTCAGGGACAAACGCGAGGGCCTCTTGATCCTTCTTGAGACTCTCGTTGAACTCCTGGTCTTCGCCGATGAGGGTTGAGCTCATCGACAGTTCAAGCGTGAGCGAATCGAGGAACGCCTCGGCGATATCGATCGCGGCATCGGCCTGAAGTTTGAGGACTTCGCGCGTGACATCGGCCGTCACGTACGGGTTGCCATCGCGATCGCCGCCAATCCAGGAGCCGAAACGCAGCGGCACCTTCCTCACGGGAAGATCCGCGCCGTAGTCGCGCAGTTCGTGGCGAAGAGCGTCGAGGACCTCGGGGAGAGTGTGGAGGTAGAGAGAACGCAAGTAGAAGATGGCGTTGCGCGCCTCATCTTGGGGCGTTGGCTGGGTGCGACGCAGCTCGTCAGTCTGCCAGAGCGCCTCGATCGTCTCTGCAAGGTCGCGATCCTGCTTTTTACGCGCACGCGTGCCTTCGTCGGTGTCGGTTTCGAGGAGGGTGGACACGCGACGCAGCTTCGTGAGAACCGCGCGGCGCGATGCTTCGGTGGGGTGGGCCGTGAAGACAAGGCGCACATCGAGTTCATCGACCGTGCGCTGAAGCTCCTCGGCCCCGGCTTCTTCTGCAATCGACCGCACCGTGCGAGGGATCCACGAATCGTTTTCGTTCTGCCCCTGCAGTTCTCGCACGCGATAGGTCTGCTCGGCGGCATTCGCGAGCAAGAAGTACTGCGTGAATGCGCGGGTGAGTTCCGTCGCCTGCTCGATGGGCAGTTCCGCGAGGCGGCGCTGCACGCGCATCGTGTCCTCGGCCGATTTCGACTGCTTCGATTGCTTCGCAAGTTGGCGCACCTCCTCAACCAAGTCGAGGAGTTCTTGGCCGTGCTGATCGGCGAGCGTTTCACCGAGGAGCGTGGAAAGCCGACGCACAGTCGCGCGAAGCGGCGCGTCAATGAGCGGGTCATCGCCCACCACCGGGAATTCGGCCGTCAACGTGGGCACGTTGTGAAGGCTATCGTCGTGCTGTTCGCGCACCTGAGACCTCTCGTTTGGAAGCGGGTGGCACCCGTGGCGAACCGAAAACACCGGCGCGGCGCCCGCGGTTCCCCATCAGCGCCGAATGAGCCGGGGCCAGTCTACTCCCACACGTGTCCCACCTGCATCCACGGGGTTGAACCGCATCCGCCACGCATTGCAGCGAGTGTTACGCGGCCGTCCAGAGCGTTCGTTACCTGTGCGACGCAACGTGAAAAATCAACGCGGCAAAGGTTAAAAGATGTTCCCCCACCCGCGTTAAAGCGGGCGGGGGAACATCCCATCCGCGGAGACGAGAGGATTTGAACCTCCGAGGCGGCTCTACACCGCCTACTCCCTTAGCAGGGGAGCGCATTCGGCCACTCTGCCACGTCTCCTTGCGCGCACGGCGCTGAGTCAGCCTACCGAACTTCGTCGAGGGGCTCAAATTTTTCGCGGTACGCGCCACATTGCGTGGGGGCGAAGGTCACGGTCTGACGTAGATACCCTTGCTTTCAAGCTTCACGACGGTTAAGCCCATACCGAGCTCCTTACTTTTCACTTCCGCGGTTCCGTCGCCGTGGTCGTCGACGGTAAAGGCAGCCCCGTCGAGGGCCTGTCTGATGGATTGTGCCTTGGCCGGATCCACGGGCGGAACGTTCTGATTCGCGGCGCGTATGCATGCGTCCTTCTCAATTTGGCTCTCGAGCACAAAGTAGGACCCGTTACTCTCGGCGGCCGCCAGCTCGCACGCCACCTGCCAGTTGCTTTCCATGCGCGCCTGGATGTACGCCGCGGTGACTTTTACGGCCTGCTGCTTTTCCTCCTCCGTGAAGGGCGTCGGGCTGAGCTTGAAGGTCGCGCCACCTCCGTCGGCTGGATCTTGCGTGGCCGGCGCGGGCGCAGGGTTCGGCGCGGGTTTGGGAGCGGGACCCCCACTCGGGTTTAGCTGCTTAGGCGCAGGTGTCGAGGTCGTCTCCCCGGCTCCCGGTGTGGGGGCGGGCTTCGAGGATTCCGACGGTTGCTCGCTCGACGTGCTCGCCGAGCTCGACGGCTCACTGCCACCTCGCGAGGAAAGGATGGCGCCACACCCGGTGAGCGTCCCCGCCACGAGAACCGCAGCAAGAGCAGTGGATAGAGGACGGGTTCTCCGGGCGGGGTTCATCGTTTCGCCTCCGTATCGGTGAGGAGTCAGGACCACGTGGGGCGCCGAAAAGCTTTAGAAACCCTCGATCAGGATACGCAGACTACCGTCGTCAAGCCGTACGAGTTTCTCGCCGCTGACCTCGCCATCGCGCTCGTAGGTTGCAGTTCCGTCGCCATTGTCGTGGAGCGTGAAGCGTTTGGGGTCCGAATCTTCCATGATCTTCTCTTTGGGCATCGAGGAGATCTCGCCCTTCTGTATGTTCTCCTCTAGCTCTTGCGCACACAGAGATTTGAGCTCGGGGACATCAGCTCGCAACAGGTCGCCATTTTTCGCGAACACGAGCATGCCGCACGCTTGCTCATACTCCCCCTCGAAAAGTTTCAAGACGAGGTCCTGCGGGAGCTGCTGACCTTTCTTCATCTCTTCAGCGGTGAGAGGTGTGGGATCGAGCTTTGCGTGTGCGTTTTCGGGAATCTCTTTCCGCGACCCGGCATCGCTACCGTTTGAGGAGGTCGGCGACTGTTTGTCGGCGGGATCGGTGGCGCCGCGAGAGTCATCAGCCTCACTGTCGCTCGCGCTTTCGGCAGGCGTGCCTGGCGTCGCGGCCGACGAGGACGAGGTTGCGTCCTTTTCGTCTCTGCCTTCTACATTCAGGGCTCCGCACGACGCGACGCTTGCAGCCAGTGCGCTAGTCGCGACTGCTACTGCGATGGTTCGAGAAATACGATTCTTAACTTTCATCTGGCTCTCCTTCTGTACTATCTCGTCGAGTTCACCGCGTTTTCCCAAGAATCTAGTTCGGCTGGCCAGAGAGATCGACCTGGTCTGCTACAACGCGAACCCCGCCATCCTTGATCTTGAGGATACTGAAGCCAAGGGATTGGCCTTTCATAGACAGGGCAAAGGAACCGTCGCCGTTGTCCTTCAGTTCGAACGTGGCGGGGTCAAACAACGATTTGGCTTGCTCCTCGGAGACTCCGCTTCCTCCTTGACCAGCGCCGCCAGCACCGGCGATCTGCCCCACGAGTTCAGCACACTTCTCACGCATTTCTGGCTTCTTGTCCATGCGGTAGGGGGTTCCGGAAGGGTCCTTGAAAACGGCAATGTCACAAAGTGAAGAGAAATCCCCGGACGTTGAGATCGCGACAAAGAAGTCGGCCATCATCTGCTTGCCCTTTTCCTTCTCCGCCTCGGTAAGAGGAGTGGGGTCAACCTCGACTGGATCGCCCTTGACCGCTGGAGTACCGCCCTTTGGGGCAACGGTACCCGTAGGGTCCTCGCCGGGTTTCGCCGGGGTCGAAGGTGTTGTTTCATCGGTCGACGGTGTCGTGGGCCCATCGACCGAATCCGGAGTTTCACTACCTGAATCCGACGGTTCGTCGGCTGGATTCGAATTGTCGCTGGAGGAGGGCGACTCCGATGAAGTTGCCTCTGAAGAGGAGGATGCGGACGTCTCCTCATCCTTGGATGTCTTCATGGCGCCACAGCCGACTGCGCCGAAAACGAGAAATCCCGCGGCGGCAACAGCGGAGACCGAACGTGTCATACGGAATGTCTTGGTCATGGGAACCTCTCACATGAATGAGGCGCGGAGCACGCCAGGTGGTGTCGTAGGACTAAAGTAACGGGCGTTCCTGGCATATTCCTCGACCACCACACCCACAGTATTTCCAGCCTGCGCAACCTCGGCGGCCACCCGCACATAGCGAACTGGCGCCGTTAAAAGTTGAAGGTGGCTCGGTAGACGAAACTACCGAGCCTCCAAAGCTTCACTCTTTTTCTCGCCTCAACTCGGGGGGATCGCCCCGAACCGTGGAGGCGATCAGGAAGGCATATTCCTCAAGTCGAGGAGCGGGCCTGCGCCCTTCACCTTGACGAGCGAGACGCCAAATTCCTGGCCCTGGATCAAAACCTTGGCAGTGCCGTCCCCGTTCGGCTGAATCTCGATGATGTCTGGCGTGATCAACTGCTTAATCTGCTCAGCCTGCTCGTCGGTGACGCCCTGGCTGGAGAGGAGCCGCTCGCTCTGGGCAGCGCACAGCTCGCGGACCTCATCGGTATCCATGCGCTCGTAGGCGTTCCCGTTCCTCATCACCATGTCCGAGCACGCGTCCTCGAACTTCTTATCGAACGAGCTGGTCAGGGCGTCGGCCACAACCTGTGCGCCCTTCTTTTTGTCTTCCTCCGTGAAGGGGGTTTCGTCAAGCTCCACCGGCGTCCCGTGAATGCTCGATTGGATGTCGTCTCCCGTGACAGCGCCGTTGTCGCCGTCCGAGGCCTCATCCGAGGCTGAGGGTGAGCTCTCGTCCGACTTCGAGTCCTCCTCGTTTGCCGAGTCCTCCTCGGTTGTCGAGTCCTCCTCGTTTGTCGAGTCCTCCTTGGCTTCTGAAGCGGTCGTGGTCTCCTTCGTGTCGGATTCATCCTCCTTCGTTAAGGAGAAGGCTCCACAGCCCGCGAGGCCAAAGGCGAGCACGCCAACGGCAGCAACAGTGGAGAGCGATCGGGTCATACGGATTGTCTTGGTCATGGGAACCCCTCTCATGAATGAGGTGCGGAGCGCACCGGGTGGTGTCGCAGACGAAGCGTAACGGGCGTTCCTGGCACGTTCCTCGAGCACCACACGCACAGTATTTCCATCCTGCGCAACCTCGGCGGCCACCCGCACATAGCGAACCGTCGCCGTTAAAAAGCGAAGGAGGCCCGGTAGACAACACTACCGAGCCTCCCAAGCTTTACTCGTCTCTCACCTCAGAGCGGGTGACCGACCCGAACCATGGAGAGAATCAGGAAGGCAGATTCCTCATGTCGACGAGCGGACCCACGCCCTTCACCTTGAGGAGCGAGATGCCGAGATCCTGGCCCTGGAACAAAACCTTGGCAGTACCGTCGTCGTTCGGCTGGATCTCGAGGTTTTCGGGCTTCATCACCTGCTTAATCTGCTCAGCCTGATCCTCGGAGATACCCATGCTGGAGAGGACTCGCTCGTTCTGAGCAGCGCACTGTTCGCGGATCTCAGGGGTATCCATGCGCTCGTAGGCGTCCCCGTTCCTCGCCACCATGTTCGTGCACGTATCTTCGAACTTCTTATCGAGCGAACTGGTGAAGAAGTCGGCCACGACCTGTGCGCCCTTCTTCTTGTCTTCTTCCGTGAAGGGGGTTTCGTCAAGCTCCACGGGCGTCCCGTGAACGCTCGAACCGACGTCGTCTCCCGTGACAGCACCGCTGCCGGAGTCCGAGCTCTCATCCGAGGACGAGGCTGAGCTCTCGCTCGACGTCGAGTCCTCCTTGGTCTCTGAAGCGGTCGTGGTCTCCTTCGAAGCGGAATCATCCTTCTTCGCGTCGTTGGAGGCGCCACAACCTGCGAGGCCGAAAGCGAGCACGCCGGCAGCAGCGATGATGGAGACCGAACGGTTCTTACGCATGAAAGTAGACATCGTCAACCTTTCGTGTTGGTCAGGGCCAGCAGCCCAAGGGTCTCGCCCTTCGCAGAGCCCTTGAGGCCCACAAAGGAACGCGGACTAACGTAGCACCACCTACTGACGGAAATTCTCAGGTTTAGGGAGGGCCGTCACATTTGCGCATCGAGGTTCAAAGCTTTGCGCACAAACTCCACGTGTTTCGGGGTGCCAACGCGATACTTCACTGCGGTGAGCACGCCATGAGCATCGATAACGAAGCTCGAGCGGATCACGCCCATCTTCTTCACGCCGTACATATTCTTTTCGCCCCAAGCGCCGTACGCCTCCATGACGGCATGGTCCTCATCTGCGGCCATCGCAAAAGGAAGATTTTCTTTTTCCACGAATTCCTCGACCTTGTCAATCGGGTCGGGGGAAATGCCGAGAATGCGGGCACCGTTCGCAGTGAGTTCTTCGGCATGATCTCGAAGGTCGCGCGCCTGACGCGTGCACAGCGAGGTTCCGGCGGCGGGGTAGAACCAGATGAGGGCACTTTCGCCGGCGAGGTCAGCGAGCGTGATTCGACCACCACCAACGAGCGGGAGGTCGAAGTCGGGGGCCTTATCGCCCGGAGCGAGTTTGACGTTCATGATTGTCTCCTTAGTGGGGCTCGACTCTCTCGATCGTACGTATATACGCGGCAGAGAATACAAAACCCCGTCCTCGACGTGCCCAGCACGTCGAAGACGGGGAACAGCACACGGCAAGCCCGTGTGCTCTAGTGCGGAGAGTAAGGGATTTGAACCCTTGGTGCAGGGTTGCTGCACAGCGGTTTTCAAGACCGCCACATTCGGCCGCTCTGTCAACTCTCCTTGCGCCGCTTGCGAGGCGCCCGTACATCCTACCCGACGCGCTATCGGGCTGGAGAAAATTAGCGGGAGTCAGCAGAGAGAAGGTGGCGCAGCACGAGCTCCGCGCCGTGCTCGTCAATGCTGAGGGTCTCGGCGTCGGCGTACGACTTCACGCGCTCGCTCGCCTGACCCATTGCCACGCCGACGGCTGCCCAGTCGAGCATTTCCACATCGTTCGAGCCATCCCCAACTGTCACGGTGTGCTCGGGATCCACGCCAAGGCGCTCGCGCAACGCTTCAAGCGCGCTGGCCTTCGTCGTGCCGGGCGCTGACATGTCGAGCCAGCTCGACCAGCCCACGGCGTATTCACAGCCGCTCACGCCGGCGCGCTCGACGATGCGCGCGAACTCATCGAGGGGAATATCGGGTGCTGTCACGACGACGCGCACGACCTCTTTCGCCCCGAAAAGCTCCTCGATACTCGCAGGCTCCGCTTGGATGCCGAAGTCGAGATCGTCGAAGCTTTCGGTCCCTATAAAGCCACCGCTCGCCCTCTCAATCGCGAATCGCGCCGTGGGGACGGCCTGATACATCGCGCGTAGCGCGGGCTCGGGGTCAAAAGTAACGGTCTCGACAATCTTGTAGTCGTCGTCGCCAGCCCCGGTAATTTTCGTGGTCACGGCACCGTTCGCGCTCACCGACCAACCGTCTGACACGCCCGCCACACGCACGATCGGGAGGGTCGTGTTGAGCGAACGGCCCGTCGCGATCACGATGTGGTGGCCAGCCTCGCGCACCGCGTGAAGCGCCTTCTTCACCCGCGGGTCCATGATGCCGGCGTGGTCAACGAGGGTGCCGTCCACGTCGAGGCCAATCAGGGCCCGGTGCCCCGCGAGAGGCTCGAGCAGAGCGCGAAGGTGCGCCTCGTCAAAGCCCTTGGTGCTGCGCGCGGGACTCATCGAACCTCGAAGATTTCGCGGCCGCCAAGGTAGGGACGCAGCCCCTCGGGAACCACGACGCTGCCGTCGGCCTGCTGGTGATTCTCGAGCAGCGCGACGATGAAGCGGGTCGTGCCAAGAGTGCCGTTGAGGGTCGCGACTGGGCGGAGCGCCCCGTCCACTCGCTCGCGGATGTTGAGGCGGCGCGCCTGGAACTGCGTGCAGTTCGACGTGGACGTGAGCTCGCGGTACGTGTTCTGGCTCGGCACCCACGCCTCGCAGTCAAACTTGCGGGCGGCGGATGTGCCGAGGTCGCCCGCGGCGGTATCGATCACGCGGTAGGGCACATCGATGAGCGCCATCATCTCGCGCTCCATGTCGAGGAGCCTCTCGTGTTCTTCGTAGGAGTCCTCGAGCTTGCAGTACGAGAACATCTCGACCTTGTGGAACTGGTGGACGCGGATGATGCCGCGCGTGTCCTTGCCGTAGCTGCCCGCCTCGCGGCGGTAGCACGCGCTCCACCCGGCGTAGCGCAGGGGCCCATTGTCGAGGTCGAGAACTTCGTCGCGGTGATAGCCCGCGAGCGCGACCTCGCTCGTGCCGACGAGGTAGAGGTCGTCGTCCTTGTCGAGGTGGTAGACCTCATCGGCGTGTTCACCGAGGAAGCCGGTGCCATCCATCGTTTCAGGAAGAACGAGGGTGGGCGTGATGACGGGCGTGAAGCCCGCACGGGTTGCCTTGTCGAGTGCGGCGTTGAGGATCGCGAGCTCAAGTTGCGCACCCACCCCGGTGAGGAAGTAGAAACGCGAGCCGGAAACTTTCGCGCCACGCTGCATGTCGATCGCCTTGAGCTTCTCGGCGATGTCGAGGTGATCGCGCACGTCAAAGTCGAAGCTCGGGATCTCGCCGTGGGTCTCGCGGACCTCAAAGTCCTCTTCGAGCCCTTCGGGGGCGCCTTCCGCGATGTTGGGGATCGCACGCAGCGCCTTCTCGCGCGCCTCCTCAGCTTCGCCTGCGCGCTGCTCGAGGTCCTTGACCTTCTGACTCAGCTCTTTCGCTTCGGCAACGAGAGCCTGCTTTTCCTCACCCTTGGCCTGGGCGACCTTCTTGCCGAAGGATTTCTGTTCGGCACGCAGCGACTCAAACGACTGCGTGGCCTCACGCCAGGCCTGGTCGGCTTCGAGCACGGCGTCAACAGTTTTGGGGTCGCGGCGACGCGCTTTTTGGGCCTCGCGCACGCGTTCGGGGTTCTCACGGAGCAATCGCAGATCGATCATGTTTTCCAGGGTACAGTGCCACGCCGCCCCCGTATGCTGGAGCGGTGGAAAAACTACACGTTGGGGTCGTCGTCAACCCGTCAAAGCTCAAGGATGTCGCCGAATTTCGCGGCCGGGTCGTGAGCCACGTCTTCAGTGTGGACCCGGATGCGCAGGTGTCGTTCTACGAAACAACCGTGGAGGATGCGGGCTTTGGTCAGGCTCAGCAGGCGGTGTCCGACGGCTGCTCGGTTGTCCTCGCGGCCGGTGGCGATGGCACGGTGCGCCTCGTCGCCGCGGGGCTCGCCCATACTGGCGTGGCGCTCGGCATCATCCCGATGGGCACCGGTAACCTTTTTGCGCGCAACCTCGACATTCCGATCGATAATCTGCGCGGCGCGGTCAGGGTCGCCCTCACGGGTGAAGCCCTCACTGCGGACCTCGGCTACCTGCAGCACGGCGAGAGCCTCGAGGATGCGAGTGGTGCGAAGGAAGAACCGTTCCTCGTGATCGCGGGCTTCGGTTTCGATGCGGTCATCATGGAGAACACCAACTCGAAGCTCAAGAAGGCCGTGGGCTGGCTCGCCTACGTGGTGGCGGGAGCGAAGAAGATCGTGGGGCGCGGGCAAAGCGTCGACCTTGAGCTCGATGGTCGGTCTCCGAAGACGCTCAATGCCCGCACGGTCATGATCGGCAACGTGGGGCGCCTCCCGGGCGGAATTACGCTCATGCCCGGAGCTGATCGCTCAAACGGCTCCCTCGAGATTCTCGCCCTCGACTGGAAGGGCGCGGCGGGCTTTTCCCAGATCCTCGGCCAGCTCGTGCTTCCGGGAGGACCCAAAACTCTCGCGAAAATCTCCAACCACCGCACGTTCCAGGCCCGCGAGGCTGTCGTGAGCACGTCGAAGGCTCTCCCCGTTCAGGTCGACGGCGACTACGTCGGCAACGCCACGCACCTCGTGACGCGCGTCGATGCGGGCGCGCTCCTCATTCGCTGCGCCCGCTAAGCGGCGTCAGTCTCTCGCGATGAGCGCCTCGAGGCCCGCAACGAAGCTGCGGGCTTCCTCGTAGGCCGTGTCGGTGTTGTGGTCCACAACGTAGGGCACGGAACCGTCGGCCCGACTGTACGAGCCGAGGAACACGATGCGCGAGCAGATGCGATGCAAGCCGCGCAGTGCCGAGGCGACTCGGCGGTCCTCGATGTGACCCTCGAGGTCGAGGGAGAAGGAGTAGCGGCCAAGCGCGTCACCGATGGGCCTTGATTCGATGCGGGAGAGGTTCACGCCGTTGGAGCTGAGCACCTCGAGCATCTCGAGGAGGGAGCCAGAGCGGTCGTGGGCGAGGTGGGCGACGATCGTTGTTTTGTCCGCGCCCGTGCGCGCGGGGATGAGACCGTCGCGCTCCACGAGCACAAAGCGGGTTTCGGCACCCTTCGTGTCCTCGATGCCCTCGGCGACGACGTGCAGCCCAAAATGTTCGGCGGCGAGCGGCGAGCAGATCGCGGCGGCGGTGCGGGCACGCGGATCTGCGTCGTCGAGCTCCGCGATCTCGCGGGCCGCAGCGGCGGTCGAAAGCGCGGGCTGGGGCGATGCGCCGGGAATGTTGTCACGCACGAACCCCTGGCACTGCGCCTGCGCATGCGGGTGAGAGTAGACGGCTTCAAGATTCTCGAGGTTCGACGGCACGCGCGTCGCAAGCACAAAGGTGATGGGAACTATCTGCTCGGCCACGATCGTGATGCCGCCGGTCGCGGAGAGGACGTCGAGGGTGCCGGAGACGCCTCCCTCGACTGAGTTCTCGATCGGGGCCATCATTGCGTCGACGTCGCCGGCAACGAGATCGCCAATCGCTTCGGCAACGCTTCGATAGGGCACGAGCGTGTGCTCCCCATCGTCGGGTCGCACCGGCAGCGGGCCCATGAGCGCTTGGAGGAGTGCCTGATGGGTGAAGGTTGTCTCGGGGCCGAGGAATCCATATCGCATGTCACTAAGAGTACGGGCATGTGCTCGATCGCTACGCTTGAGTCCATGCACGACACCTCTCATGCGCGTGAGCGCCTCGCGGGCGCGGCCATTGTGGCCGCATGCCTCGCGCTCCTCGCTGCACTCATCCTTGCCCCTTCCCTCCACTGGGGAAGTCTTCGCAAGGACGCGGCACCCCCCGAGCGCGCGGTCCGCACGGTGTTCGTGACAAGCGGCCTCACGTGGAATGACATCACAAAAGAGGACACCCCGGCCCTGTGGTGTTTTGCCGAGAATTCCGGCACGGCAGGGCTCGCCCTCTCGAGCGAATCGGTCATGCCCACGAAACGTCAGGGGCTCGCTACTCTCGCCACGGGCACGCGAACACCGGCACTGACGCACACGAGTACCAATGGGGCGAGCGGCACACCGGGAGAAGTCGAGCTGTCCGACGCCACCTCCGCCCTCGCCGAAGCCGGCATCTCTCTCGTCGATCTCGGCGACGTCGCAACCGGTCGAGGAGTAAGCAGGCTCGAGCACGAACGAAGTGTTCGCGACATCGATGCAGCGTTCGCGAAGCACGCGGGCGACTGTGGCGAGCGCGGAGTGGCACTCGCAAGCGTCGGCTCCCTCAACCCCTCCCCCGCGGACACGTACGAGGTGGAGCACACGCGCGGCTACGATGCGCTTCCCACACCGCTCAACCTTCAGGTGTACATCGATTCGCGCTGGGGTCCGGCGTTTCTCACGAGCCCGTCGACGCGCCAGGTCGGCGTCGTCATGAATCTCGACCTCGCGGCGAGCTTCACCGGCACGGAGCAACTCGGTATCGGCCGAGCCGCCGTCGGAACCCCCACCACCAAAGGCACCCAGCTCGCGCACGCTCGCGAGATCACGTTCGCGTCCCGCACCACCGAGGATTCCCTCGCCCCTCTGCTCGGCGCGATCGTCGCTATCCTTCTTATTTCGGGTGCCCTCGCGCGACGCGTCCCGGCGGCGCGGCATATCGCGAACGTCAGCATTCTCGCGCTTCCCGTGGGTTACACCTCGAGCGTCATGCCGCTCAGCGCCCTCATTAACCTAGGCGTTCATCCTCTTTTCGCGATCGCGGCGTGGACGATCATCGGCACAGCTACGCTCGGCGCAGGCCTCACATTCGGCGTACGTCTACTCGCCTCGGCGCTCCCCGAACACAGTCGCCGGCTCCTCACCCCCGCACTCGCGGCTCTCATGACGGCCGGCGCGATCCTCCTCGACGCCGCGCTCGGCTCACACGCGAGCTTCACCTCGCTGCTCGGAAATCAACCGATTTACGGCGGACGGTTCTACGGGTTGAGCAACCACATCACGGGCATCACACTGGCGGCATGGGCGCTCGGGGTAGGCATGCTCATACACGCACTTCCCGCCTTCACAGCCGGCCGGCGAGCGGGGTTGGCGCGCGTCACTCTCGTGGCAGCAACGGGCCTGATCGTGGGGCTTTGTTCGATCGCGCCGGGCATGGGTGCCGACGCCGGAAGCGCCCTCATCTACGCCCCGGTGACCCTCGTGGCCTGCCTCGCCCTGAGTGGGATCCGGCTGCGACCGTGGCACGTTCTCGCCGCACTCGCGGCGGGCACAGGGGTGTTTGCCCTCGCGGGTGCTCTCGACTACATGCGCCCCGCCTCCTCGCGCACGCATCTCGGCGAGTTCGTCGCCACGCTCGTGGACGCAGGATCGCTCGCGGGCGCCGCTTCACAGTTCTGGACCGTGTTTGCGGATCGCACGATGCGCATGCTCGAGCCGCTCACGCTCTATTCGCCACTTCTCATGGCCCCGCCCGTGCTCGCGGCCATCGCGCTCACCTACGGCGCGGTGCGGCGGGGACGCCTCGCGCACGAACTCCCCCACCTCTATGCCATACGCCTCGCAGCCATAGCTGGCGCGTGGATTGGGGCGCTCACGAACGATACCGGTCTCGTTCTCGTGGGCCTCGCCTATGTCGTGGGCCTCGCATTCAGCCTTGCGGCTCGCGCGGCTCTTATTGTTCGGGCTCCTCGCGAGGCTCGTCCACCGTCTCCTCCGAAGGAGCTTTAACCTGCGCGTTCTTCTCGAGGGACGGCACCGCGAAGTGCTTCACGGGAGGGTTCTCCACGAACTCGGGCGCCTCGGTGCGATCGCCCGTGAGCGTGCGCACCTCGCCGTCCTCGCCAAGCGGATCATTCGGCGAAAGAGACCGCCGCTTCGAGAGCGCGCGCATGACGTCCTTCAGCTGGTTTGCGCGATGAAGCTGCGAGCGCAGGTCCTTGCCGGTAGCGCGATGCGTGAGGTCGGCAGGGATCTCCTTGACCCAAAACCCCTGGTGAAGCGCGTCAATCGTCAAGCCGGTTTCCACTCCCCACCCGGCGGCGAGAGGCTGCACGGCATCCCAGGTTTCTCGCGTGATACAGCGCGTGCCACTGAGAGGCTGCACGGTCTCGAACCCGGTGGCCTTGCGGATTCCGTTACGGGCAGTTTTCACCACGAAGCCCATGCCAGCTGCGCCCTCTTGCGCGGGGAGCGTCGCGATCGCCATATCCACGCCGTCCTCAAGGACCGCCTCGACGAGCGGTTGCGCGCCTGAGGCCGAATCCTGCATGTCGGCATCGATAAAGAGAAGCGCGCGTGGCGGCTCAACCGCCTGGCTGGGGGTAGCGGACTCGTTGAGCCGTTCGGCGTGCTCGGTCTCCTCTCGCATGTGCACGACCCGGGCACCGGTCGCCATCGCTGCCGCCTTGCCGCGATTGGTGCGGTGACGCACCACTACCGCGCCGGCACCCTTCGCAAGAGCCGCCGTGGCATCGGATGAGCCATCATCGACAACGACAACGAGGTCGACGCCGCGGATCGCGAACGAGGCGGCAACGGTCCGTTCGATGCGTTCAGCCTCGTCCTTCGCGGGGATGACAACCGCGACCCGCGTGGGTCGCGCACCTCCCATCTGCGCGGCGTCGACGCCGGTCATCGCAGAGTCACCTCGCGCGCGACGATACCGCCGCGAGCGCGTCGCTCAAGTGCCGTGAGCGGCTCCTCGCTCGACAGCGCCTCTTCGAAGCGCTTCAGGAACTGGGGAACCTCGTTTTCCACACCCTCGACTCCGAAGCCCTTCGGCAGATCCCACACGGGAATCGTGAGGCCATCGGCGCGGAACGAGCCCACGTAGCGCGTGCCTTCGCCAATGCCAGACTGACGCTTCGCGTGCAGGCGCGCAACCGCGTCGATCACGCGGTCTTCGCTTTCGTCGAGAACCCAGCGCAAGTGCTCCTTCGGGCCGGCATCAACCCAGTACGCGTGCGGCAGCCCGCCGACGGCGGCCGTCGGCATAATCGCCTCGTTCGCCTTCTCGAGCCCCTCCTCGATCTGCTCGGTACGCTCCGCTCCCGCTCCGAGCCAGTACTCGAACGAGTCGTGGACATCGACGGTGTAGTTCTCATCGATGACGAGGAGATCCTGGAGACGCGGGGAATCATCCGCGACCTTCACCGTCGTTACTGCCGTTCCGGGCTCCGAATCAAGCGCCTGCATGAGCGCTGCGCCGAGACCTCGGGACGTATCGTTGCCGGGAACGCTCGCCTGCATCCCGAGCATGACGGTGCCGTTATCACGCTTGATCGCCGCCCAGTTCATGGGAAGGATCGTGGCGATGATGACGTCGCCGCCACCGAATTCAGGGGCGAGGGTCGCGTCGAGAGTCGCCGACGGGATGAGCTGGCGCATCGCAACGAGATCATGCTCGGCAACGAGGCCTTCGAACGGGCGGCGAACGAGAGTGGTGCTAGAAGTCATGGCCCAAGTCTAGCGAGGCGGAGGAGGAACCTCCCGAACGGCCACGATCAACACGCGAGGAATCCTCGCGTATCCACGTTTCGTGTGGATAGTGACCGTTTCCTCGTCTGTTTCAACAACGTAGCCGAGGGCATCTGCGACCTTCTCGCGCCCCTTATGGGTCCGCGGATCGAGCGCGTAACGAGCCGTCACGCGAGTCCCCGGGGTGAGGATCGGCGCCCAGCCCGTACGCACTCTCTCGGACGGTTGCCCGGCGGTCATCGCGTAGAGGTGGCTTCCGCTGTCGCTGAGCGTGCGTCGGAATTCTCCTCAACCTCAGTGCCCGTGACCTTCCCAATTACCGTCATGAGGTGGTAGATCACGAGCGCCGCAAGGGTGCCGAGCGCGATGCCGTTGAAGGTGATGCCGGCGTCCTTGGGGCCGAACGTCCACGTCACGTTCGCGATGCCCACGACGAGGGCGACGCCTGCCGTCATCTGGTTGCGAGGCCGAGAGAAATCGACCCGTCCGTCGACCCACATGCGCACGCCCACGATGCCGATGAGGCCGTAGAGCACGAAGGTCACGCCACCGAGCACCCCAGCCGGGATCGAGAAGATGAGCTGGCCGATCTTCGGCGACATCGACAGGGCGATCGCGGCAATACCGGCAACCCAGTAGGCAGCGGTCGAGTAGACGCGAGTTGCGCTCATGACGCCGATGTTCTCGCCGTAGGTGGTTGTGGGCGAACCACCGAACGTCGCCGAGAGGGCCGTCGCGATGCCGTCAGAGAAGAGGGTGCGGCCCACCATGTGGTCGAGATCCTCGCCGGTCATCGACCCCACCGACGTCACGTGCCCCACGTTCTCGGCGATGAGGACGAGAACCACCGGAAGGAACATCGGAAGAACCGAGAGATCAAAGTGCGGGTGGTGGAACTCGGGAAGGCCGATCCACGGCGCCTTATAGAAGGCAGTGAGGTCAACTTCGCCGCGCGCAAGGGCGAACAGGTAGCCCACGAGAACGCCGAGGAGAACGGAGACGCGCCCGAGGATGCCCTTGAAAAGCGCCGTGCACAGGACGACCGCGAAAAGCGTCACCGTCGCGGTAAGGGCCGATTGCTGGAAGTTTTTGTAGGCCGTGGGCGCGAGGTTGAAGCCGATCAGGGCGACGATGGCACCCATGACGACGGGCGGCATGAGCACGGCGATCCACCGTGTGCCGACGAACTGCACGATCACTCCGACGAGAGCGAGCGCGAGGCCCGTGAGAAGCACGGCGCCGAGCGCAGTGCCCATGTCGTGAGCCTTTGTAGCCGCCACAATCGGGGCGATGAACGCGAACGAGCTTCCTAGATAGCTGGGGACTCGATTACGCGTAATGACGAGGAACAGGATCGTGCCGAGGCCCGAAAAGAGAAGCGTCGTCGATGGGGGGAATTTCGTCAGGAGCGGGACGAGGAACGTCGCGCCGAACATCGCAATGACGTGCTGGGCGCCGATCCCAATCGTGACCGGCCATGCGAGCCGTTCGGAAGGAAGAACGACTTTTCCTGGCTCAACGGTGAGCCCATTTCCATGAATTTTCCACAGTGGCATGGCGGCCTTTCTTTTGGGGATAGGGGTTACGACTCCTTGGCGGGGTCGGGATCAGGGGTGGCCGGCGAAAGCGCCTCGGGGGAAACGCTCGAGGGGAAACGGTGCGTCCGACGCCGGGCTTCGGACACATCGGGAAGGAAGGCTGTCGCGCCAGCTGCGCCGTTGATGCGCGCACGGAACTCGGCGAACGTGCGTTCGAGATCCGGAACGCCATGTTCGTCACGCACGGGCGCGGGGACGGTGATCATCAAGGCAGCGGTGATGCCCGCAACGAGGCCGAGTCCACCGTTCGTAAGGCCGGCAGCGGCGCCAGTGACGACCGAGAACACGATGACACCGAGGAAGCCGAGCAGCGTGAGAGCCGCGCCGATCGATACGGCGTGACCGCGCGCCTTGACCGCGTTCTTTCGCACGAGAGCCTTGCGACCGAAGTGAGACAGGAGCGCGAGAAGAGCCACGAGGAGAAGTTGGAGAATCACGAGGCCCGAACCACCTCGCGCGTCGTAGCCCACAAGAATCGCCGCGAAGTAGACGAGCACAGCCGCGAAAGCCACACCGTGCATGGTGCGAGAAAACTCGAAAGTGCGCGCCGCGTACATGAGCCAATCGACGCGTTTGAAGTTGTGCGTACTCGAGCGCACGTAGGAGCGCGAGAGAAGCAGGCCGAATGCCGCGAACGCGAACGGAAGCCACACGTACGAGGTCGAGAAGCTTCCCGGTGCGGCATACTCGAGCCGCAGCGAGTTGTCGGCCGCTGCGCCGACGACCATGGCCGCCGTAGCCCCCACGAGGAACACGTACCACGAGGGCTGCTCGTTGAGCTTCGGATTAGCGATGAAAAGCCCAAGCGCGAGCGAGCCGAGGGAGTTCGAAAGCGTCACGAGTGCGAACGCCGGATCACCGTTGACGGCCTTACCCACAACCATGACGAGAGACAGAGCAAAGCTCACGAGCAGAAGCACGCGAAGCACGAGTATCCATCGACCTGCGCGCGCCTTTGCTGCGGCATCAGGAACATACCCCTCGAAGCCGCGCCGCTCGGAGCCCATCACCGCCCCCAAGAGAAGCAGCGCAACGGAGACGCCGACGCCCACGCGCGGCCCTTCAAGGAGCGGTGTAAGGAGGTCGGGAATAGACGCGGCAAGGTCGTAGCCGAGCACCCCAATCGACGCCGCGAACGCGGGAAGCATGCCGACCTTCCGCACGATGCCCAGGTATGAAAAGTGTTCCGGGCCCCTGGGCTTCGGATCCTTCATGTAAGCGGGCACCCACCGCAGGAGATACACCGCGAGGATCGTCGCAATACCAATGCCCCCGGCGAGGGCAGGGATCCACCCGGGCAGCGCATCGGGGGCGTGCGTATACGTCGTCGTGAAGCTCGAGCCGAATGCGAGAACGGCGATGATGTCACGCAACGCATCCCAACCGCTCAAGTCGCTAAATTGCGGCGGAAGCTGCATGGAGCGGGGTTTCGGCGCTGCCGAGGGGGTTGCGCCCGAGCGCGCGTACGCGTGAGGGGCCGGCGCAGGTGGAAGCGCGATCTCCGCGGTCTCGGTCGCGGGCTCGTGCGGCGCGAGGCCTGGCGCGAAATAGTGCTCGGCCTCCCCCTCGAGGTTCGCGCGCTGCATCCTGAAGCGCTCGAAATCCTCACTATCGGGGAGCTTTTCGGTGGGGAGCGTGCCCGGTTCGGGAACAAAAATCCAGCCCTCAGCGGGGTCGGTTCCCGCCTGGACTCGATCGTCGCTGTTCTCCGGCACCTGATCCTTCGCCATGGGCTCCCTCATTAGTGTCGCGCGGCACGCCGGTGCAGGGAAGCGCCGAGAAGGCGGCACGGCACAAACGCGCGCGTATCGCGAATATTGTAGAGGTGTAGGGGTGGATCTGCGCGCCGCCTACGCCGAGCGTGTCGCGAATCTCTTTGACGCCCTACAGACTCGCATATCGCTTTGAAAATCTCACGAGCGGCGAGCGTGCAGGCCCCTGATGCACCTCACGCACGCGGCACACAAAGAGCGTGTGGGTCGCAGCTTCGTGCGACGACTCGACCTCGAGACTGAAAGTCGCGAGCGATCCCTCGATGAGGGCGTTGCCCACTCCGTCACGCGTGTGCGCAACCGACTCGAGCATCCCCTGCAGCGGGAGACCGGGCTCACCAAACCGCTCGGCGAGACCCTGCTGTTGATCGCCAAGGACGCTCAGCGCACACGTACCCGTCTGTTCAAGAGCCTCCGCCGCCCGCGAAAGGGAATAGAGACTCACCACCATCGTGGGAGGGTCATACGACACATCAAGGAACGAGTCGATCGGGGTGACGAGATCCCAGCGCCCCACGCGCGCGCTCAGGAGCGCGATCGCCGAGGCGATGTCCTCGCTCAGTCGCCGATAGTCCTCGACATCCACTTCGCCTGCGCTCATGGCCGCCTCCTCAGATCCCTCGGTCGCAATGGTGTGCGGGCAAGCGTCGGACCCCGCTCCTACGTGTGAGCGTAGCGCCCGCGCTCCCCAAACACCCGTGACTCCCCTCGCCACGTCACACACCACACCCGCACCTCCACCACCGATTCTGCGCACCTATTACTCTGGAGACCATGACCGGACCCGCACGCACCACAAGCCGGCGCGCCTTTCTTACGGCAGGCGCCTCTCTCAGCGCTCTTGCCCTCGCAACTACCGCCGCGGGCTGCCAAAGCTCACCGAACACGGACAACCTCTCGGTCGCAGAGCAGTTCAATCTCCCCGTCCCCACAGGGCACCTCGACGTTATTCTCAGCGCGCCGCTCGGAAGTGACGGCCTCAGCCCGTTCACGACGCGCTCCCTTCAGAACACCGCTGCGCTGTGGCACGTGTACGAGGGCTTGTCCATCATGGATCCGACGACCGGCACAACGCAGCCGGGCCTCTCGCAAAAGCTCTTCAATCCCGCCGACGTCGTCATCGATGTGTTCCTTCGCGACGGCGCAATCTTTCACGACGGCATGCCCGTAACCCCCGCCGACGTCATCTACTCTTTCGAGGCCGCACTCGACGAAAAAAACAAATTCCCCAACCGCGAGCTTCTCGACTTCTTCGACCACGCCGTCCAGGTGGCCGACAATATCGTCCAGCTCCGCCTCAAGTACTCCACTCCCGAGATCAACGAGCGCCTCTCCCTCGTCAAAATCATCCCCGAGGGCACCGACCCCGCCTCACTCCTCGACCATCCCAATGGCACCGGGCCGTGGCGCATCAAGGAGCACGACGCCGCGAGCCAAACACTAGCTTTTGAAGCATTCGACCAGTACTCGGGAGTGTTCCCGGCGCTCTACGAAACCATGACCTGGCACGTCGAGCACAGCGAATCCGCGATCGCTGATGCGGTCATGGACGGCAGCATGCAGGTGGCATTCCCCTTGCCCCCAGCGAAATACCGCGAACTAGCGAAAAGCTCCCGGGCCAAGACCAGCACGCTCCACCTCGGCTCCCAGAAAAGCAAAGCCACGGTGTACGCGATGTTCAACCATGATGAGGGCCGGGCGTTTTCCACACTCGAAGCTCGACGCGGCTTTATGAAGGCCTTCGACTATCAAGGATGCGCAAAGCAGGTCTTCGCCACATACGTCGATCCGGTCAAGAGCCCCATGTACCCCGGCACCCCCGGCTTCAACGCCGCTACGAGCGTTTACACCTACGCCCCGAAGGAAGCGCGCGACCTCTTTGCGCGCGCGAAGATCAGCACGCTTCGCTTGCTCGCGAGCAACGAGCCCTGGACCCGCGCCGTCGCCGAGTTCCTCAAGAGCAATCTCAAGGAGGTCGGGCTCGAGGCCGAGCTCGAGATACTTCCCTGGTGGGATGCCGTGAAGCGCATGGAGGAGGATTCCGACGGCTGGGACGCCGCCCTCGTGTGCCTGGATCCAGCATTCACGGGCTTTCATCCCGACACGCTGCTGCGCTCCCTCTACGCTTCACCTTTCTGGGCTGATTCTCGATTGCGCCTCGGCGAGAGCGAACTTCTCGCCGATATTCGCGACGTGCTCGACCGCAGCGCGCGCCTCGACCTAATGGGTGAGGACCTCCAGCGCGCATGGCAAAAAGTGATGGATCGAATTGCCACAGAACTTCCCCTGTACCCACTCATGTGGCTGCGCGCGCTGAGCGCAATCGACACCTCCAAGGTTGCCGACCTCCCCGACACAAACGCCCTGGGCTTCATCGCTGCGACGGCGACCCCGCCCTCGCAGATGGAGAAGAAGCGCTAGTCGGCGGGAAACCGTCGGACCTTCCACCTCCAAACGCGGGACGGCGTGACGAAACCGTCGCTCCCCGCGCCCCCTTCCGGCGTGCCGTAGCACCGCAAAACACCGTAGGCTTGTGTTATGACTGCACCGGAACTTGCCCTCACTGAACGTTTCCAGAATGCCTTCGCCGAGGCTTTCGGCGAGGAGTACCGCACCGCTGACCCGATTATCAGGCCGGGGAAGTTCTCGGACTTCCAGTGCAACGCGGCGATGGGCCTCGCGAAGAAGCTCGGCGCGAAGCCGCGGGACCTTGCCCAGCAGATTCTTGACAACGTCCAGCTTGACGACATCGCGGAGACGCCCGAGATTGCCGGGCCGGGCTTCCTCAACATCACGCTCAAGACCGAATGGGTCGCCTCCCAGGCGGCTGGACTCCACGAGGATGAGCGCCTTGGCGTCACGACCCCCGAGAAGCCAGAGACGATCGTCATCGACTACTCGGCGCCGAACGTCGCGAAGGAAATGCACGTTGGCCACCTGCGCACGACGGTCGTGGGCGATGCGCTCGCACGCGTGCTCGAGTTCGAAGGCCACACGGTCGTGCGCCAGAACCACATCGGCGACTGGGGGACGCCCTTTGGGATGCTCATCGAGCACCTGCTCGAGGTCGGCGAGGCTTCTGAGGAGGCGAAGCTCCTCGAGACCGATCCGAACGCGTTCTACCAGGCGGCGCGGGCGAAGTTCGATGCAGACGTTGAGCAGACGGATTTTGCGAAACGCGCTCGCGCTCGCGTCGCGACCCTCCAGTCGGGTGATGAGGCAACGCTCGCGATGTGGACGAAACTGGTGGGCCTTTCGAAGCAATACTTCCACCGCATTTACGACATGCTCGACGTGACCCTTACCGACAAGGATCTCGCGGGCGAATCGACCTATAACGACGCGCTTGCGGGCGTGTGCGACGACCTTGAACAGGCCGACATCGCACGCGTGTCGGACGGCGCGCTGTGTGTGTTCCCGGACGGATTTAAGGGCCGTGACGATCAGCCTCTTCCGCTCATTATTCGCAAGTCCGACGGTGGCTACGGCTACGCGACGACCGATTTCGCGGCGATTCGCCACCGCGTGAATGACCTCCATGCCGATCGCATCGCTTACGTTGTGGGTTCCTCGCAGGAGCTGCACTTCCAGATGGTGTTCACGACGGCCCGCGAGGCGGGCTGGCTTCCCGAGAGCGTCGATGCCGAACATGTGAAGATCGGTTCGGTGCTGGGTGAGGACGGCAAGATCCTTCGCACGCGTTCCGGCTCGTCGCTGCGCCTCATGGCGCTTCTTGAGGAGGGCGTCGTCAAGGCGCGTTCGGTTATCGATGAACTTCGCCCGGACCTGCCCGAGGATGAGCGGGCGACAATCGCACGCCAGATTGGCATCGGCAGCATCAAGTACGCGGATCTTTCGACCGCGCACGATTCCGATTACGTGTTCGATCTCGACCGCATGCTCGCCCTCCAGGGCAATACTGCGCCGTACCTCCAGTACGCCGTGGCGCGCATCCGCTCGATCCAGCGCAAGGCCTCCGAGAAGGGCATTTCCGCCGAGCAGGTGGAGGCGGCAGCCCCGCGCGTGGTCGATGATCCCGAGCGGGCCCTCGCGCTTCAGCTCCTGCAGTTCGCGCCGACGGTTGCCGAGGTGGGCACCCAGTACGTCCCGCACAAACTCGCGGCGTACCTCTTCGATCTCGCGCAGGCGTTCATGAGCTTCTACGAGAAGTCGCCAATCCTCAAGGACGCGAGCGACGACGTGCGGCTTGGCCGCCTCGCCCTTGCGAAGCTCACCGAGCGCACCCTCGTCGCGGGCCTCGACCTGCTCGGCGTGCAGGCTCCCGCGCAGATGTGACCGTGGCCGAGGCCGCTCGGGGATCTACTTCCCGGGCGTCTCGGCGAGGTTTGCCTCGAGGAACTCTCGCTGTTCCTCGAGAAGTCGGGCCATGTCGGCGCCGCGGCGAAGCCGGGGGTTGACGCTGATTTTTCCGGGGATCTCGCGGTAGGTGAGTTCGACTTCTTCGCGCTCGAACTGGTGCGTGACGATCCTCGAATCGGTGAGGAACAGGTCCTTCGTGCCGACGCTCAAGTGCACGGGCGGCAGTCCTTGGAGGTCCCCATTGAGCGGCGAGAGCGCCGGATCATCGAGCGGGGTGCGCCCCGCGTACTTCTTTGCAGCGAGCTGCATGATGCGGCGCTCATGCACGGGGTCGTGCTGGTTCGTTTCGCTCAGTTCGAGGTTTGTGAATTCGAGATCGAGCAGGGGGTTCATGAGCACGATGCCGGCGGGCTTAGCCTTGGCGTTTGCGAGGCCACCGTCGACCCTCGTGTTCACGAGCGATGCGAGCGACAGTGCGAGCCCCGCACCACTCTGGTGGCCGGCGACCGCCCAGTTGCCCTGGGTGATGAGGCCCTCGGCGGCGAGTGCCTTGATGACTTCGAAGGTGTCCTCGAGGGCCGTGGGGTGCATGTAGTCGGGGCCGTAGCGGTAGTCGATGAGGAGCCCTGCGCACTCGCGCTCGTCGACCTGCTTGCTGAGCCACTCCCAGTCGCCGACGAACGGTCCCGCCATGTAGCTGCCGCCGTGGAGGTACACGATGATGCCGCGATCGGTCTTGTGCTTGTCGAGCCACACGGTTCGCGTGCGGTTGATGAGTTCGATGTCGATCGCGTGCCGCTTCTGCACGGGTGCGGGTGGCTTGGCGATTCGCACCTTGCCGAACCCAATTTCGTACACGAAGTTGGGAAGCGGGGTGCGCGTGAGTGTGCGGCCCGCGATGGCGGCGTAGTGCTTGATGCGACCCATAGTGGGATCCTCCTGGCTCGATGCGCGAATCACCTTAAGGCTAGTGTTTCGACCTTACGAGATACTGGCTCCATGACTTCTCACGTTGATGTTCTCGTTGTCGCGGCGATGGCTGAAGAGGCTGCCGCCGTCTCGTCCCTCTGCACAGACCTTCGCGCGGCCGCTCACCCATTCGCGGGCGGCGGGCAGGGACGCGGTGCGGGCGCGTCCGGCGAGGTAAGCGCATCGGTGGGCACACTCGAGTGTGCGGGCTCCGGGGCGCAGGGGTCCGACGGTTGCCAGGCTCCCATCGCGCTTGTGACGACGGGCGTCGGCACGGCAGCCGCGAGCGCCGTGCTCGCGTGGGCCGTGGGCGAGTTTTCGCCGCGCCTCATCGTGAATGTGGGTAGCTGCGGCGGCCTCGCTGAGGACATCGCCGTGGGCACGGTCGCCGTTGGTTCCTCCTATGCGTATTCGATCGCGGAGGCCACGGCTTTCGGTTACGAGACTGGCCAGGTACCGGGTGCTCCCGCACAGTTCGGCGGGGAGGAGTGCGAAGCGCGTGCACGCCGCGCCCTCGAGGCTGTCGAGACCGCGGGCCTTCCTGCTCGTTCGGGCCTCATGCTTTCGGGCGACGCCTTTGTCACGGCGGACATCGCTGACGGCATGCGCGCGAAGTTCCCGGGCGCCATCACCGCCGACATGGAGTCATGTGCGTTTGCGCATGTCGCGCACCTGATGCAAGTGCCGTTCCTCGCGCTACGCGCAGTCAGCGATCTGTGCTCGCCGCGGGCGAACGAGGAGTTTCATATTGGCCTCGAGGTGGCTGCGCAGGCGTCGGCCCAGGCCCTCGCGCAGGCGCTGCCTGCCCTGCGGTAGCCCATCCCTCCTCTCTGCCTCTTTCGCCTTCCCTTATCCGAAAGTGGTGAAAAATCGCCAACTCACGCGCAAAAACCGGACCCTAACGCCGTTTTTCACCACCCTCACCACCGGCAAGACCAACCGAGCGAGCGGGGCCCGGCCGACCAGGCTTCTTGGTGAGGCCGTTCACCGAAGGGCGCTTCCAAAACCGCTTTTCATGTACGGTGGGGAGGCAAGGACAGCCCTCGGGGCTGTTTTTTATTGCCTTTTACCCACATCGAAGGAGGATGGCCTTGACGAGCGCAACGGCCACAAAACCCACGCGCCCCGAAACCCCGCCCGGCGAGAAAGAGCCGCGGCACTACGGCATGGCGAAGGGGGTCTTTTACCCCTCGGCCGCGATCATCGTCGTCGCGGTGCTCTTCTCCGTGCTTCTGCCCGAGCAGTTCAGCCAAGTCGTGAGCACGATCAACACGACGATCGTGGAAAGCGTTGGCTGGTACTACATCCTCGCGGCGACGTTCTTCGTTGCCGCAGCAGCCGTTCTGGCGTTTTCGCGCCTCGGCTCGATCAAGCTCGGCAAGGATGACGAGGAGCCGCAGTACGGTCTCCTGTCGTGGTTCGCGATGCTTTTCGCGGCCGGCATGGGCATCGGGCTGGTGTTCTGGGGAGCCGCGGAGCCGCTGACGTTCTTCGCCTCAAACCCGCCGCCGAACATCGCGGAGCTTCCCGATGCGGCACGCGCACCTAAGGCTATGGCGCAGGTATTCCTTCACTGGGGCCTGCACGCGTGGGGCATCTACGTCGTCGTAGGCCTCGCCGTTGCGTACGCAACGCACCGTCGCGGCCGCCCGCTCTCCGTGCGCTGGGCGCTCGAGCCGATCCTTGGCCGCCACACCGATACGTGGATCGGCAACGTCATTGACACGATCGCCGTTGTCGGCACCCTCTTCGGTGTCGCAACCTCCCTCGGCTTCGGCGTGAACCAGATTTCCGCGGGTCTCGTGCACCTCGGTTTGCTGCCGGATAACCCGTGGCTGCGCTTCGTCATGGTCATCGTCATCACGGGTCTCGCGACCCTCTCGGTCGCCTCGGGCCTCGAGAAAGGCATCAAGTTCCTCTCGAACACGAACCTGATTCTCGCGGGCGTGCTCCTCGTCATCATGCTGATCCTGGGGCCAACCCTGTTCCTGCTTCGCGACTTCGTGTCGGGAATCGGCAACTACCTTCAAAACTTCATCTCGTTGAGCTTTCAGACCCTACCGTTCTATGGCGATGAGGGCGCGTCCTGGCTCAATGGCTGGACGACGTTCTACTGGGGCTGGTGGATCTCCTGGTCGCCGTTCGTGGGCGTGTTCATCGCGCGTATTTCGCGTGGCCGCACCGTTCGCGAGTTCATCATGGGCGTCATGCTCGTTCCGACCCTCGTGACGATTCTGTGGTTCACGGTCATGGGTGGCACGGCCATCTACAAGAGCGTGTTCGAAGGCGTCAACTTCCTCAACGCCGAAGGCGCTATCGACAAGGACCTCGCACTCTTCCAGGTGTTCGAGACGATGCCCGCGAGCACCCTCCTTTCGGGTCTCGCGATTCTTCTCGTGACGATCTTCTTCGTCACCTCGGCGGACTCCGGCGCATTCGTGGTCGACATGATCGCGCACCGCGGCGACCCGGAACCGCCCCGAGGCACCCGTATTTTCTGGGCTGTCACGAGCGGCGCGATCCCCGCGGCACTCATCGGCATTGCGGCCTACACAGGCTCAGGCGACGCATCCGGCATGAGCGGCCTTCAGGCGCTTGCGCTGATCGCTGCGCTTCCGTGGTCGGTCGTCATGATCGCGATGGTCGTCTCGATGTTCCGCGCTTTGCGCCACGAGGTCCGCATGATCGAGCGTCTCGAGCTGCAGATCCGCCGGCGCGAGCTCGTCGAGCACGTGACGGAGCACGTCACCGAGCACGTCACGGATGAGGTCGCCGACAGGGTTTACGAGCGCGTGGCCACGGAAACGGGCCAGCTTGAACTCCCGGCGGTCGATGCAAGTGAGGCAGCCCCCACCGAGGGCGCCCGCAAGCGCGGTTTCCTCGATCAGTTCACACAACGCCACAAGGACTGATCCGTCACAGAAGGGGCGTGGCGCTTAGCTCATTGCAGCTTCGCGCTACGCCCCTTTCGCTCTCCCTTGGGCCCTTAGGCCCTCTTTTCGCTCTCCTAGGTAGTTAGGTTTAAGTCATGGCTACCTCAAGTTCGGCGTATTCCAAACGCCAATTCAACGTGCAGCTGCCGATCGAACTCATCACGCAGATTAAGCACGCGTCCATCGACGAATCGATGACCCTCTCGGAGTTCGTCGAGGAACTCCTGCGCGCCGCGCTGAAGGAGCGCACAGCCTCCACAGACGAGAGCGCGGCCGCAGCTTAAAGGTGTCCGGTTCCGACGGTTGCTCAGCTAGCGTCGGACACGTCCCCTTCCCCCGTTTCCACCGCACGTTCGGGGTTGCGCGACCATTCGGAATATGAGCCTGCGTAGAGGTAGACGTGGGCGAATCCGGCGTAGTCCATCGCGAGCGTATTGAACGCCGCACTCACTCCCGAGCCGCAGTAGTTGAAGGTGATTCGTTCGGTCGTGGCTCCCACTGCTTCAAATGCGGCGCGAATATCGGCGCGTGAACGAAGGGTGCCGTCAGCTTCCAGTAGCGAGGTAAACGGCACGTTTTTCGCGGTCGGGATGTGCCCGGGTCGCGGGTCGAGGGTTTCGGATTCGCCGCGATAGCGTTCGGGTGGGCGTGCATCGATGAGGAGTGCGCCTTTTGTGGGGATCGCGTGTTGGACTTCGTCCTCGCTCACGAGCCGCACGTATGGCTGCCACGGAAAGTCGCTCGGCTCACGCTGTACGTCTCCGCTTTCGAGCGCATCCTCGTCGGCTGCCCGCACGTAGGCCTCGAGGCCTCCGTCGAGGACGGCGGCGTTCACGCCCACGAAGCGCAGCATGAGCGCGAGGCGCGCGGCGCCCATGGGGTCGCCCGCCCCGTAGCAGATGACCGTGTCCTCGAAGTTGATGCCGAGGCTGCCGAGCTTTTCGGAGAGTTCGTCGTCGGGGAAGGGGTGCCGCCCGCGTTCCGGTGCGCCGGCACCGGTGAGGTCGAGTTCGAGATCCACGAAGATGGCACCGGGGATGTGGGCCTCGAGGTAATGCTCGCGCAGGGAGCCTTGGGCGACGCTCCATCGAACGTCGGCGATCACAAGGTCCCCGGTGCCGGGCTCGAGGCTCCCAATGCCGTCGCTTCCCCTTCCGGGAGCGCGGCCTCCCGTGCGCTCGAGGAGGGCGGCGGCGCTCACGAATGGGGGAAGGTCGTGCCAGTCAATGTCGCTCATGCTCCCAGCGTAGTGCGGGCGAGGGCGCGGGCTTTCAGGGCGGTATCGATCACGTGGGCCACTGCGGCGTCCGTGTTCGCGGGGGCGATCGCATCGGCGTGGGCGAGCACGTCGGGGTGGGCGTTGCGCACGGCAATTCCGACGCCCGCCGCGCTCAGCATCGGCAGGTCGTTCGGCATGTCGCCCACGGCCCAGATCTGCGCATGAATGATTTCGCGCGTACGGCAGGCGTGGTCGAGAGCTGCGGCTTTCGAGATGCCGAGGGGGCTGAGCTCGGCAAGGCCATCGGATGTGGAGATGTGCAGTTCCGCGAGTCCCTCGATGCGGGCGCGCACCTCCCTATAGAAGTCCTCCGCCGAAAGGGCGCTCGATACTGCAAGGATCTTGCCCGCGCCACAGGAGATTTCGCGCAGCGGGGTGAAGCTGGCGTCGGAATCGTGGTCCCTCTCCCCCGCCGCCGGCGCTGAGGGAAATTCCCGTTCGCGCACGAACCCGGTCGCCGTTTCGGCAGAGAGGGCGAGGCCGGGGATCAGGGCGAGCCTGCGGGCGAGAAGGCGGACCTCGTCTGTTGAAAAACCGCGGTCCTCGAGGATTTCCCCCGTCGCGGCGTCAAGAATGTAGGCGCCATTGGCGGCGTAGATCGCGCCGGCGCTGAGGCCTCGAAACCGCGCAAGCCACCGTGGCGGCCGGGCCGTGACGAGGCAAAAGTCGAGTCCTGAGGCGTGGGCGCGCTCGATCGCCATGAGGTTGCGGGCGGGGATGTTTCCTCCGTCGTCCACGAATGTGCCGTCGATGTCGGCGGCGATGAGGGCGGGGGCGGGCGGCGCAAGAGGGAGCATTGCCTCATCGTAGTGCCCGTACACTCGAGACATGCCCCGAGTTCTCCATACCGCCCAGGCGCTCGTTGACGTCATGATCGAGGTGCCCGCGCTTCCAAGCACGGGCTCCAACGTGAATGCGGTTGGCGTCCCGAGATCCTATGCAGGCGGCGCCGTGACGATTTCTCTCGCTGCGGCCCGCGTGGGCGCGACGGCCGTGCACGGTGGAGCCCACGGTGAGGGGCCGAACGGCGATCTCATCCGCGCGGTGCTGCGCGAGAACGGGATTGGCCTGTCGAGCCCCGTGGTCGAGGGCAAAGATACGGGCAGCTGCTACGTGTTCGTGGAACCGTCCGCTGAACGCACGTTCGTGACGTGCTACGGCGCTGAACGTGACATCACCGCCGAGTCGCTCGCTCTGCTTGAGCCGTCCAAGGGCGACCTCGTGTGCGTGAGCGGGTACAGCTTTTTTGAGCCCACGCGCGACCCGCTTCTCGCGTTCCTCGACGCCCTCACACCGGGCGCCCTCCTGGTTCTCGACCCTGGCGCGCCGTTTGCCTCGTTCCCGCGCGGCCTTCGCGACCGGGTTCTCGCGCGCACTGACGTGTGGACATCGAATGCGGATGAGGCTCGCGAGATCACGGGAATCGACGACGTCGCGGGGACCCTGCCCGCCCTCGGCCGACTCCTCGGTACGGGCGCGGTCGTGATCGTGAGGGATGGGTCCGACGGTTGCTATCTTTTCGAGCGCGGCCACCTCGACTACGTGCCCGGGTACCCGCAAAAAGCGGTCGATACGAATGGCGCCGGCGACACCCACACGGGGATTGTGCTCGGCGAGCGGGCGCTTGGCCTGTCCTGGCTCGATGCTGCGCGCCGCGCCAATGCAGGGGCCGCCCTCAAGGTGACGCGCAAGGGACCGATCACGGCCCCCACGCGCGAGGAGATTGACGCGTTTCTTGCAACGAATCCCTCGACGTCCCTTGAGGCACGCTGAGGGCTTCACGCTATCCTGGTATCGCACGTCACACGCCCCCGTTTAAGGATCTTTCGTGAACTCTGCCCACACCGAGCAGTCCGCTCCCGCGACCTTGTTCGACTTCACGGTCGAAGGCGCAAACGGCGAACCGCGCGACCTCGCCGAGTTCGCCGGCAAGGTGACGCTCGTTGTGAATACCGCGAGTGAATGCGGGTTCACGCCCCAGTACGAAGGTCTCCAGGAGCTTCAGGACCGCTTCGAGGAACAGGGATTCAGCGTTCTCGCATTCCCCTGCAACCAGTTCGGCAACCAGGAGCCCGGTTCAATGGACGAGATCATCGACTTTTGCGAGACGCGCTTTCGCACAAGCTTTCCCGTGTTTGCGAAGGTCGAGGTGAACGGCAAGGGGGCTGATCCCCTCTTCACGTGGCTCGAAGACCAGCGCGGCGGCATGCTCGGCGGCCGCATCGCGTGGAATTTCACGAAGTTCCTCGTGGGCCGGGACGGACACGTAATCCGTCGCTTTGCGCCTCCCATCCCTCCCGCGCGCATCGCCACATCCATCACCAAGGCCCTCGCGGCCTAACAACTCCCACCCATTCAGAAAGGACTCTCATGGAAGCCCTTCTCGGCCTTGGCGTCAGCGCCATCGTCGTCATCGTCATCATCCTCGTGGTGCTCGCTCTGCTGTTCGGCGGTCTGCGTTCCTCGATCCTCTTTACCGTGAAGACGCAGGAAAACGTCATCGTGGAGCGTTTCGGAAAGTTCCTGCGCGTCGCGAAGCCTGGTCTCAACACAAAGATTCCCTTCATGGACACGCTCACGAAGCCGATCTCGCTGCGCATCCGACAGCTCGAGGTCAATATCGAGTCGAAAACGAAAGACAACGTTTTCGTGACGGTCCCCGTAGCCGTGCAGTACGTGATCCGCGAGGAATCGGTCCAGGACGCCTACTACCGCCTCTCAAACCCCGAGGCACAGATCCGCAGCTACGTGTTTGACACGGTGCGTTCGGCACTGTCGGGCCTCGATCTTGACGCGGCGTTTGAGTCGAAGGACGACATTGCTCGCAGCGTCGAGGCGACCCTTTCGACCCGCATGCAGGAATTTGGTTTCCACATCGTCAACACGCTCGTTCAGGACATCTCTCCGGATCAGCGCGTGCGCGACTCGATGAACTCGATCAACGCCGCGCAGCGCGACCGCGTCGCCGCGCAGTCGCTCGCCGAAGCCGACAAGATCAAGCGCGTCACGCAGGCTGAGGCGGAGGCCGAATCCAAGCGCCTGCAGGGTGAAGGCGTTGCCGCGCAGCGCCGCGCGATCGCGATGGGTATCGCTGAGCAGTACGAAATGCTCAAGCAGGTTGGCATCGAGAACACTGCCGAGCAGCTTCTGCTCATGACCCAGTACTTCGACACGATGCAGGACGTCGCCCGCAACGGTCGCTCGAACGTGCTGTTCCTCCCCTCGAATCCCGCCTCCGTGGGTGCGATGGGCGAAGAGATCCGCTCGGCGCTTCTCCAGGCGCAGGTTGCCAACGACACGATCAACGGCGATTCCACTCCCGTGAGTCCCGCCGAGCCCGTTGACGGGGAAGGCAATTCGCGCGAGCACATTGAGCGTCTTCGCAACGAGGCGAAGGAGCGCGCCCGCCGTGCGAGGGAAGAAGCGCGCCAAAGGGCTGAGGAAGCCGCGAACACCACCCGCGAGCACATGGGCGATACGGGCCCGGACTTCTAGGCGCTCCTCAATCCGTTAAAAGCGGCGGACCCGGATCATTCCGGGCCCGCCGTTTTTGACGTGTACAGCACCTCGCTTTAGCGCTTCGGCAGCAGTTCCTTGTTGAGGGCGTCCTTCTCACCGGACTCGAGTGCAAGGCTCATCGCCTTCGCCGAATCCGCAACGGATGCGGGCCTCGAAGCACCGGGAATCGGCAGTACGTGGTCGCCGAGTGACATTTCCCAGGCGAGAACGACCTGCTGGGGGCTCACACCGCGTGCGCGAGCGATCTCGGCGATCACGGGGAAGCGCTCACCGACCGCGAAGGCTCCCCCGCCTGTGCCGCCTAGCGGAGACCACGGCACGAACGTAATGCCGTGCTCGCCGCACAACTGCAGCTCGTCCCAGCTCGTGTGGTTGAAGCGCGGCGAAAACTCGTTTTGCACGGCCGCGAGGTTGCCCTCACCGAGCACGTCGAGGGCAATCTCGATCTCCTCGACGCTCGCGTTCGAGATCCCGATATTCTTCACGTGCCCCTCGTCCTTGAGCTCGGCGAGAGTCTCGATCGCCTCCGAGTACAGGCGCGTGCGGTCGGGACGGTGCAGGTAGTACAGGTCGATGGCCTCGACTCGAAGATTCTTCTTCGAGCGCACCACCGCGGTGCGGAAGTGGCCGACGGAACTGTCACGGCCCCACTTCTCACCTTCGGCGCGCGTGATGCCGCCCTTGGTCGCAACCGTGATGCCCGCCCGGTCAAAGTCCGGATGTGCCTCGGCGTAGGCCTCGAGGGCGTCGGCCACCTGCCGCTCGTTATGGCCAACCTTGTTCCATGCGGGCGCGTAGATGTCGGCGGTGTCGATGAGGGTGATGCCCGCCTCGAGAGCAGCGGCAACCGTGGCGCGCGCGTTCTCGGTGTCGTCGGCTTTCTCCTCGAACGAGAGAGGCATGGCTCCAAGACCAAGCGGTGTCACCGCGAGGCGTCCAATGGACCGCAAAGGATAGGCGAATGACGGAGTGCGTGAGTGTTCTGCTGTGGACATACCCCCAGCCTAGCGACCGTGCGCCTCGGCCAAACGGACGAGCGCCTCTTCTAGCACTCGCGTCGGCGTACCGAGGTTGAGACGCTCGAAACCGGGCGCGCCAAAGCTTCGCCCATGCTCAAAGAACACGTGCGCCTCACGGTCGTGAAGGCGCGTAAGCTCACGTTCATCGAGCCCAAGCGGGCGAAAATCGATCCACTGAAGGAACGTTCCCTCGAGCGGCGCGATCGCCACCTCCGGGAAGCGCTCAGCAAAGAACTCCCTGCTCACCTTGTCGTTGCGGGCGATCAGTTCGAGCAGCCCCTCGAGCCACGCACTCGCCTCCGTGTAGGCGATCTCGACCGCGCGATACCCGAGGCAGTTCGCAAAGTGGAAGCCCCACGCCTCGAGTTCGCGCTCGTAGGCGGCGCGCAGCTCGGCATTTTCGATTATCGCCCAGCTCGTTTGCACGCCGGCAAGATTGAAACTCTTGGACGCCGACGACAGTGTGATCGTCCGCGACGTCGCATCCTCGCTCATGGCTGCGAAGGGGATGTGCTCGAACCCCTCGTGCACGATATCCGCGTGAATCTCATCGGCAATGACCGTCACGTCATTGGCGCGAGCAAGATGCGCGATCTCTTCGAGCTCCGTGTGCGTCCACACGCGGCCGGTCGGGTTGTGCGGCGAACACAGGATGAGCACCGTGACGTCTTCGTTCTCGAGAGCATCGGCAAGAGCGGCAAAATCGATTCGGTATCGCCCACCCTCGCCGTCGAGGGGCACCGCCACGAGGCGCCGCCCCGTCTTCTCGATCGCATCGACCATGGGAGGGTAGGCGGGCGTCAAGAGAGCGACCCCGTCGCCGGACTTACTTGCTGCGCGAACACCGGCGAACAACCCCGTGACTACCCCCGGCATCATCGAAATCCAGCGCGTATCGATCGCCCAGCGGTGACGCACGGCTTGCCACATTTGAATCGCCGAGAACAGTGCAGGCGTCGGACCCGTATATCCCAGGACCGCACCCTCGAGGTGCTCGCGCAGCCCCCGCGTAATCTCCGGGGCGGGCAGAAAATCGAGATCCGCCGTCGACAGTGGCGCGATCCCCGCGGGGACGTCTCCCCCGCGTTCACGCATAAGCTCCCATTTCACGGACCCCGTCCCCGAGCGGTCCACGAGCGTTTCAAAGTCACATGCGGGCGGGCGGGTCACTGTGCGTACCTCTCTTACGTCATCGTCGGATGGGAAGCACTCTCAATCGTAGCCGCGCCTCCTCACGGTTCGGGGATCTACGATAGATCCCATGCAATCTTCCCCCCTGATCTCCTTCGTTGTGCCGTGCTACAACTCAGCGCAGTACATGCGCCGGGCCATCGACTCGATCCTCCTCGACGGAGACGAACCCCGCGAGCGCATCCAGATCATCCTCGTCAATGACGGCTCGACGGACGAGACCGAACGCATCGCGCGGCAGTACGAGGAGTGCCACCCCCGCATCGTTCACGTCGTGAGCCAGCCGAACGGGGGTCACGGCGCAGCCGTTATGGCAGGAGTCCATGCGGCGAATGGCATCTACCTCAAGGTCCTCGATTCCGATGACCGACTCGACACCCGCGCCTTGAGCGAGCTGCTCCACACGGTCGAGTCGTTCCCGCCCGACAATCTCCCCGACCTCGTCCTCACCGACTACGTGTACGACAATCACGCGCTCAAAAAGAACCGTCGGATCGGATACCGGCGCACCGTGCCCACCCGGCGAACACTCACGTGGGACCAGGTGTCGCGCCCCAGAATGGGCAGCTACTTCCTCATGCACGCGATTCTCTACAAGCGCAGTGTGATCATCGAATCAGGGCTTGAGCTTCCCCGCCACACGTTCTATGTCGACAACCTCTACGCGTCGATTCCCCTTCGCCACACCCGCACCCTCTACTACCTTCCGGTTCCGCTGTACTACTACTTCATTGGCCGCGACGACCAGAGCGTCAACGAAAAAGTCATGATCTCGCGCCTTGACCAGCAACTTCGCGTCAACAGAATCATGATCGATGAACTGCGCGTCGACGATATTTCCTCACGCTCGCTACGTCGCTACCTCCTGCACTACCTCACGATCATCACGAGCATCTCCCTCACGTTCGCGGTGCTCGCAAAAACACCGGAGGCAAAAGCCCAGGGCCGCGACCTCCTCGCGTATCTCAAATCGCATAACTATCCCGCGTACCGCGCCTACCGCCGCACACCCATGAGCATGGGACTCAGCGCACGTGGGCCCGGCGCGCACAGGTTTATCCGCACCACTTACGGGGTCATTCGCAAGCGGTTTGGGTTCAATTAGGTCCGACGGTTGCCGGGCTACCGTCGGAATTTTTTCGCACACACCGAACCACGCAACCGAGTTGAGGGCGCTCCCGCTTCCGCGGCACCCTGCCGCCCCGATGCGTTCGCTTAGAAGAAGTTCACGAGCAGCACGAAGGCGAGGGTCCCGGCGGCGACGCTCACGAGGGTGCGGCGCCCACCGAAAAGGTGCACGGCGATCGTGACAGCCGACGCGATGAGAAGGTGGATGATGCTTCCGGGCTCTTCGGCAAGGGTGCTCTTGAACGTCGCGAGCGCAAGGATCACGAGGATTCCCGCGGGCATCCACACGGCCATGACGCGCACGAACTGGGATTTGCGCAGCGGTTCGAGGATCGCGAACGGGAGCGCGCGCAGCGTGAAGGTGACGGCGAAGGCAATGAGGAGAACTGAGGCGAGGTACCAGAAGGGGATGTCAAGCTGCATCGTCGCTCTCCATCTCTGCCGGCAGGGGTCTCGTGAGGCGCACGGCGATCGTGTAGCGAGCCGCGAGGGTTGCAACGAAGCCGATCATCGCGGCGAAGATCGGCTGGCTCGGGAGCAAAAGGAGCGCGAGGCCGAAGGCGGCAGCACCGAGGAGAAGCGACGGGATTTCCTGTTTCGTGCGGCACGCATCGAGCGTGAGCGTGATGAACAGGGCGCACAGCGCGAAACTCAAGCCGCGGATCTGGAAGGGAATGAAGCTCGAGAGGAGCACGCCCATGAGGCCGCCACCCACCCAGCAGATCTGGAGTACGGCCCCTGCGGAGATCACGCGCGGCTGAGTCCATCCCTTCGGATTCGCAACTGTAACCGCGAAGATTTCGTCGGTGAGCGAATACATCGCGTAGAACTTCAAAAACGGGTTCTTCACGACCTTAAGCGGGAAGTTGAACGCGTAGAACACGTGGCGGAAGTTCACGAAGAACGATGCCGCGGCGATCGTCACGAGCGGCGTGAGCGACGTGATGAGTGTGATGAGCAAAAGCTCGAGCGAGCCCGCGTACGCGAAGAACGAGAGGGCGGGTGCCATCCACCACGGAAGTCCGGACTGCACAACGAGAAGTCCAAAAGCGATGCCGATCGGGATCATGCCGAGACCCGCCGGGAGAATCAGCAGGGCTCCCTGCGCGATTTCGTGGCGCACCGAATAGGGAGGCTCATGCGCGCTAGGCTGCGCCGCAACGCTCATGCGTGCTTCCCTTTCACTCACATCTGTTCTGAATCCCGCGGCGAGCGGGCGTCTTTAATCTTCGCACGAACGCCGTGCGAAGTTCAGCTGCACAACCCTCTGACCTGTGTATACATTGCCTCACTCGGGGTCGAACGCACGCTGAGGGGCCGGCTGCGCGTCGCCTTAAACCCCCTTCACGACGGTGGGCGGTAACCGTCGGACCCCGCTCCCTACAGTGACTGTTCGCGGATCGTGCCGAGCGTGCGCGGGCGGATGCTCGGATCCGACTGCAACCACTCGCCAACCTCGCGCGGTCGAACATCGACCGTGTGGAGGTCGTTGATCTCGATCCACTTGACGCCCACCTGGTGCTTATCGTGCCCTTCCCCGATGTGCGGCTCGCTACCGGGCTCGAGGTCGCACCAGAACAGAAGATTCTGCTGGTGGAACACTTGCCCTGAGTCGCGGTGGCGGCCCACCTTCGCGCTGATGAGATCGAACGTGCACGCAAGGTCGTACACACGCACGGCCGCGCCGACCTCCTCCTCGCATTCGCGCCTCAGCGCCTCAATCTGGCTTTCGCCGTGCTCCTGCCCGCCGCCGGGCAGCACGAACACGCGGTTGCCGTTGATGTCAATGTTTTCGTTGAACAGCACGCTGGTTCCGCGCACGATGATCGCCTTGACGCCCACGCGCACATTTGAATAACCGGGATCGAGTTCCATATTTCCATCGTAGGGGTCCGACGCCAGCGCGCGATCCGCGCGTCTCAGTTTTTCGCCGCGGTGCCGCGCGGGACAATGGGGGCATGAGTGCAAAAAATCCAGCGACGAAGGGAAACCGTGCGCACGGCGCGGCGCCGCGTGCACCGTGGTGGGCGATCGCCATCATCATGGCAGGGGGCGTTCTCGCCGCTCTCCAGTCCCGTATCAACGCGGATCTTGCGGGGCAGCTCGAGAGCCCCTATCTCGCGGCCTTCGTGAGCTTCGGCATCGGCTGCCTTGGACTTTGCGTAATCGTGCTGTCTCTGCCCGCTGAGCGACGTGCGGCGCGGGACTACGCGCGCGACATCGCGACGGGTCGCTTCGATTGGCGGTACGCGATCGGCGGCCTTGGCGGCGCCTTCCTCGTTTTCACGCAGTCCCTCACGGTAGGGGTGCTCGGCGTCGCCCTGTTCATCGTGAGCGTTGTCGCGGGGCAAACTCTCGCTGGGGCCGCTCTCGACCGCGTCGGTTTCGGACCCGGTGAGCCGCGGCGCTTGAGCACCTCGCGCCTTGTCGGCTCAGCCCTCATGGTCGCCAGTGTCGCCTTGGCGCTTGCCTCTGGGCTCACGAACGCCGTGCCGTGGCTCCACCTGATCCTGCCGTTTGTCGCGGGAATAGGCGTCGGCCTTCAAACAGGCGCCAACGGCATCGTCACGGCGCACACGGGAAGTTTTCTCGTTTCGGCGCTCGGCAACTTCACGCTCGGCTCACTCGCGCTCGGCATAGCGGCAGCGATCAGCCTCGCGCTCACCCCGCTGGGTGGGGCGTTTCCCACCAATCCGGTTCTCTACCTCGGTGGTCTGATCGGCCTCACCTACATTGCCGCGTCCGCCGCCCTCGTGCGGTACACGGGCGTGCTCGTGCTGAGCGGCGCGGCGATTGCGGGCCAAATCATCGGGTCAGTCATGCTCGATGCGCTCGACCCGAGCGTGCACCTCTCCCCGCTCACAGTGATAGGGGCGGCGCTCACGCTGCTCGCGGCTGTCATCATCGCGGGCTACATCCCCCTGCGCTCACCACGACCTGAATAACGCCCACACCTTCAGCCGTATCCCGGGGCGCGCAGCGTGAGTATCGAGGTATCGAGCAAGCGCCTCGAGGCTGCAAGGGAGCGAAAAAGTTCGGGTAAACCTCACCTGATCACGCTTGATCCGCGACGAGGCGCGCACTGAGGCCGTCGGCGGCGAACTCAACGTGTGAGGACAGATCCTCAACCGATTCGAGAACGGTAAACGTCGAGCGCTTCGATGCCGCAACCGCACGCCATACATCCTCCGCCGGCTCGCTTGCCTCGGGGCTGAGTGCAGCGATCGCGCGCGCAACGGTATCCACGTATTCATCGAGGCTCGTCGCTAGCAGATGCATGTCGAGCTCCTCGTCGATCCACCACACGCCACCCGGGATGCCCTCATCATTGAGCGTGAGAATCACGGCGTCGTCGACGGTCTCGAAGAGGGGATAGTACGACGTCGGCTCGCCCAGCAACGTGAAGGGGCCCAGATCCGTGCGATCCTCAGCCAGAAGGTTCAGCTCAAACTCCTCCCCCACGCGTGCCCCCGCCATTTCATCGGCGAGATCTTTGAGGGCGGGGGGAACATCGGCCCCGGATTCTTCGGGGTCGATCGATTCAGCAAGACCATTCGAGGAGGCGACTGCGACGGCAAGCCGCTCGAGTGCCGCCCGCATTTTCGAGGTGTCGACGTCGGTGGTAGGAGTGGGCCAGTCAAGTTTTACGGGCTGATTCACGTGCATCCTCCTCGGGGCGCCAGGCCATGTGTAAAGGTTTCGTGAGGAACCACGGTAATCGTACCGTGACCTCAGCCACGATTCCCAGACTCTAGCTCGGCAAAATGCACGACTACCAGCACAAACGACGAACTCGCGGGCGCTCCTTGCAGGAACACCGCGGCGCTCCCAGCGATTTGCTAGGCCAGGCACAGCGCCCGGGAAGAAAGAGGCGGTTATATGTAATCACGCGTTAGCGGCGTACCGATTCTTTGAGGAGAGGATCCGTACATCAGGCCCTAGCGCGGGGGAAAGGGATACGGCGCCGGCTCGTGGGGACGAGTCGGCGCCCTCTTTATGCGCTGACGCCCTGGGGTACCAGCAACCTCGGCCCGGCCTCGCACGGTTCGCCGCCAGACGGGCACGGCTCGTCGCCGAAAACCGGACCCAACATTTGCGGCTGAATTCGAGCGCAAACCGCCGCAAACGTTGGGGTTAGTTTCCTAGGCCGCGAACGAGAGGGCTGGGTCTGAGGTCAAGGACCCGCCCAAGCCGAGGTCAGGGTTCCGACGGCGCCTCACGAATATCGATCCCGAAGACCCGTTTCACCTGGGCCGTCACGAGTTGCGGGTGGCGTCGGTCGCTCGGGGTCGAGGCCCACGGGGCGAACAATCCCGGGAGATCGGGGTGGGTGATTTTGCCGTGGGTCGATCCCGAGGTGGTGACCACGAAACCGTGCTCTTCGAGTCGACGTTTGAGCGCGGCGCGATCGCCGGGGTGGCGCGTTCCCTTCTTTTTGCGGTTACTCGGGCCCGCGAAATCCGCGGGGTCGAACGAGTCCACCTCCTCGGGCCTCACCGAGAGGGCGTAGGCCGTGGGAAACGCGCCAATCACGTGGTTGTCGGCGCGCCTGACCTGCACGGTCCAGGCTCCGCGCTGGAAGTGATCGCTCGCGCCGTTGTCGCTCGTCCACGCATCCTCGGGGTCAGCGACGGTGAGCACGATGATGTCGTGAGTGATGCGCGCGAAACTCGCCCCCGAAACCGTGCGCACTTCCTCCTCGCGAACGGTCAGCGGGCGGGTGAAGGGGCGCGGGTCGGTGGGATTGAGCGTGACGACGGTACCTGCGGGAGGCGCACCGAAGCCTCGATCGATGTCGAGGCTCTCCGCTTCATTAGCCTTTTCGCGCGCGGCCTTCGCAGCACTCTTGGTCTCACGCTGTTCCTCGCGCTGTTCTTCGCGCCTCTTTTCGGCTTCGGCGAGGAGATCCGCGAGGTCCTCGCCCGCCGCCCTGCGCCTCGCGAGCTCGGGGAGGGCGCCGTAGTCGACCTGGCGCACCTCGCGTTTAGCGCGCGTGCGCCCTGCGAGGGCCGCGGGGCTCGGTGCGCCCGGGCGGGTCGTGTCTCGCGGTGAATCTGCCATGTCCCCCACCGTACCGCGGTGAGACGTCCACCTCGCGCGGAGCCGATGCGGTTAACCTGGTACTCGTCTCATTTCACCCTAGGAGGACATTCGTGCGTGTTTCCACCTCGCTGCGGGCACTCGCGGCATGCAGCTGCTTTGCTCTCGCTCTTGCCGGCTGCGGCTCCCCCAACGAGCCGCAATCCTCTCCGTCGGCGTCCAGCGCAGCGGAGGCGAGCGACGGTGGCGGCCCGAGCGTCGTGATCAATGAGTCCGAGGGCGACGGGGATGCGCCACCGGTCCCCGAGATCACCGCCGGAGGCCTCGATCATGCCGAGCTCGGCGACTCCTGCAGCGACGAGGGCATGGTGAAGATCCCGCTGCACGGCGCCCCCGATCCGGCGCTCGAGGGTTTCAACGGCTCGTTCACGTACAACGGGTGGAAGGAAAACGGCGGCTCCTCGGAAGCGACGTTCACGATCAACCAGGGCGGCGGCAAGCAGCAGTTCGGCCCCCTCCAGGTTGGGGACCAGTTCGAACTCGGTGGCGCAATCTACTCCGTCACGAGCATTTGCAAAGATAATGCCCAGCTCGACGTCATCGGCTAGCCGATGTCCGCTTTCGCGCACCCGCGGATCGACCCCGAAAGCGGGATCTGCGAGTACTTTTCTGCCGGGCAATGCGAATCGTGCAGCCTCATGCGCACCCCGCACGATGCCCAGATACGTGAGGCGCGAAACCATCTTCACTCGCTTCTCGCCCATGCGATGACCCCCGCCACCGTGTGGGAAGAGCCGCTCGTGAGCGCACCGTGGGGGTTTCGCACGAAGGCGAAGATGATGGTGCGCGGCACGGCGAACGCTCCGGTTTTCTCGTTTCCGGGCACGCACGAGGGCGTCGATCTCGCCGACTGCCCCCTCTACCCCGCACTCGTCACCGACGTTCTTGACAGCGCCCGCGCGCTCATTCGCCGCGCCCAGGTCCCGCCCTACAACCTCGACAAACGCCGCGGCGAGATCAAGTACGTGCTCGTCACCGCCACCCAGACCGAAGCCATGGTGCGCCTCGTCCTGCGCAGTACCTCGGCGCTCGAGAGGATTCGCGAACACCTCGCGCTCCTCGACCCTCGCGTGAGCGTCGTGAGCGCAAATATCCACCCCGAGCACGAAGCCCTGATCGAGGGGGCCGAAGAGATCCACCTCGCAGGTGCCGACCGTCTACGACTGCCGGTTGGCGGGATCGACGTCGACGTGCTCCCCCGTTCTTTCACGCAAACCAACACCGCCGTCGCGAGCGAACTCTACGCCCAGGTTGCGCGGTGGATTCTCGACGCGGGCGCTCACAAGGCGTGGGACCTCTACTGCGGCGTGGGTGGCTTCGCCCTCAGCATCGCCCACGAGGCCCGCGCCCGCGGCGCGCACATGGACGTCACGGGAATCGAAATCACGAATGAGGCGATCGAAAGCGCACGTGGCTCGGCGAAGCGGCACGGTTTCGCGGGCGCCGTCGGACCCCTCACCGCACCCGGACCAAGCGTTCGCGCGCACTTCGACACCGCTGACGCAACCGAGTGGGCGAGGCACCAGCCAAACCTGCCCGAAGCGGTCGTCGTCAACCCACCGAGGCGCGGCATCGGCGATGCACTCGCCACTGTCCTCAACGGCTCGGGGGCTCGCACCATCGCGTATTCGAGCTGCAACCCGGAAACACTCGCCGCGGACCTCGCGCGCATGCCGAACTACCGCATCGCACGCGCACGTCTCATCGACATGTTCCCGCACAGCGCGCACAACGAGGCTCTCGTTCTTCTTTCGCGCGTCGCGCCCGAGAACGATTAGCCTTCGTGGTCGAAGGCCGCCTCGACGTCGTCATCGACCCAGTCGAAGGTGCGCTCCACGGCCTTGCGCCACAGGCGCATGCTCCGCTCGCGCGTCTTGTCGTCCATCGACGGGGTCCAGCGCACGTCCTCTTCCCAGTATTTCTCGAGGTCGTCGGTCGAATCCCAGAAGCCAACGGCAAGGCCCGCCGCATACGCGGCGCCGAGCGCCGTTGTCTCGATGATCTTCGGGCGAATCACGTCGACGCCGAGGATGTCGGCCTGGAACTGCATGAGCGTCTCATTCACGGTCATGCCGCCGTCAACGCGCAACTCCTTGAGCGGCACCTTGGCATCCTCATTCATCGCGTCGATCAGCTCGGCGCTCTGGTAGGCCGTGGCCTCGAGAACGGCACGCGCGATGTGATGCTTGTTGACGTAGCGGGTGAGACCCACGATCGCCCCGCGAGCATCGTCCTTCCAGTAAGGAGCGAACAGGCCCGAGAACGCGGGCACAACGAAGCAGCCGCCCGAATCGTCGACCTTTGTCGCGAGTTCTTCGACTTCTTTCGCGCTCGAGATCAGGCCGATGCTGTCGCGGATCCACTGCACGAGCGAGCCCGTGACGGCAACCGAGCCCTCGAGTGCATAGACGGGATCGGCGTCGCCGAGCTTGTAGAGCACGGTCGTGAGCAGGCCGTTGTCCGAGGAAAGCGCCTCGTTCCCGGTGTTCACGAGGAGGAAGTTACCCGTGCCGTACGTGTTCTTCGCGGTGCCCTTCTCAAAGCATGCCTGGCCGAACGTCGCCGCCTGCTGGTCGCCGAGGATGCCCGCGATCGGCACGTTCGTGAGCAGGCCGCGCTTGCGGCCCTTCCCGTATACCTCGGACGACGAGCGGATCTCGGGGAGCATCGACATGGGGATTCCCATCTCGCGCGCAATGCCTTCGTCCCAGTCGAGCGTGTGCACGTTCATGAGGAGGGTTCGCGAGGCATTCGTGACGTCGGTGACGTGCACGCCGCCCTTCGTTGCGCCCGTCATGTGCCACAAAAGCCACGTGTCGATCGTGCCGAAGAGCAGATCGCCCGCCTCGGCCTTCTCGCGCGCGCCCTCGACGTGGTCGAGGATCCACTTGACCTTCGGGCCCGCGAAATACGTCGTGAGCGGCAGACCGGTGACCTCTTTGAACCGGTTCACGCCCTCCTCACCCGCGAGCTCGTGCACAATTCGCGCCGTGCGCGTGTCTTGCCACACGATCGCGTTATAGACGGGCTTGCCGGTGTTTTTATCCCACACGACAGCGGTCTCGCGCTGGTTGGTAATGCCGACGGCTGCCAGGTCATCCCGGTTCACTTCAGCCCTGTTCAGTGCGAGCGCGATGACCTCGCGGGTGTTGCTCCAGATTTCCATCGGATCATGCTCGACCCACCCTGAGCGCGGGAAGATTTGCTTGTGCTCGAGCTGGGCCTGCGACACCGCGTGGCCGTCGTGGTCGAACACCATCGCTCGCGAGCTCGTTGTGCCCTGGTCGATGGCGAGAATGTATTTCTGGTCTGAGGTCTCTGGCATGAGCGGTCCTTTCGGCTCCCGCGGGCACCGCTGCCCGCGCTTGATCGTGGGTGCGCTTTCGCGCGCGTTGGTTAGCGCGCGGGAATCTCGCGCACGTTCTCGAGGAGGGCAGCGGCTTCGGCATCGCTCGTCGTGTGCTCCGCCTCGAGGCGGGCGGCGATAAACGCCGAGTACGCCTCGATCTCGGCCTCGCGCCGCGCCTCGTCCCAACCGAGCTCGCCCGCGAGGATCTCCACGACCTCGCGAGCAGCGCTCACGCCACGATCACGCGTCTCGTAGTCGAGGCGCGTGCGGCGCATGAGGGCGTCGGCGAGGTGAAGCACGCCCTCGCTCCGGGCGGCGTACACAATTTCGGCACGGAGATAGCGAGGGGCATCCGTGAGCGGTGACGCGAGCTCGGGGTTCTCGTCCATGAGGGCAAACAGATCCTCGAGCAACGAGCCGTAGCGGAAGAGCAAGCGCTCGAGGCGCACCTCGTCGATTCCGTACTTCCCCGCGAGTGCGTTTGCACGCACCCGCATCTCTTCGTAGCCGGCACCACCGATGACGGGGATGTCGCGAGTTTTGGTCTTCGGGGCATTGGGGGTCCCGCGAAGGGCGAAGTCGACGACGTCCTCGGCCATGACGCGGTAGGTCGTGTACTTGCCGCCAGCGATCGCGCTCAGCCCCGGCTCGACCTCCATCACCGTGTGTTCGCGCGACACCTTCGTCGAGGCGCCGTCGGACTTTTTCACGGGCTGAAGAAGGGGGCGCAAACCGGCATAAACGCCGATGACATCCTCGCGCGTGAGCGGGCGGCGAAGCACATCGTTGGCCTTCTCGAGTACGTAGTCGATGTCGCTGCTCGTCGCAGTGGGCACCGAGACGTCCTCTTTCCACGGGGTGTCGGTCGTGCCGATCAGCCAATATTCGTCCCACGGGATGATGAACAGCACCGATTTCTCGGTTTGCGTGATGATGCCCGTATTGTCTTTCGCCTCAATCGCCTCGCGCGGCACCGTGATGTGGATGCCTTTCGAGGCAAGCACCTGAAGGCCCGAATCGGCACCGGCGCGATCCTGTTCTTCACCGGTCCACACGCCGCCGGCAAGAATGACCTCGCGCGCGTGCACCTCGTATTCGTTGCCGGTCTCGAGGTCCGTGATGGCGGCGCCCACGACGCGGCCACCGTCCTTGAGGTAGCGCGTGACCTTCGTGTAGTTCGCGGCGGCGGCGCCGAGGTTCACGGCGGAGCGCACGAGCATCGCGACGAAGCGCGCGTCATCCATGCGGGAATCGTAGAACTCGATCGCGCCGGAGTTCTTTTCGGGGTCGAGCCCCGCGAAATCCTTCGCGAGGCCCTTGGAAAAGACATGCTTGTGGATCGGGACCTCGCGGTGGCCGATCTGCATCGCGTCGTACAGGGCGATGCCGGAGCCAATGAAGCCGCGCTCAAAAACGTTCTTCATGGGGAACATGAAGCTGATGGGCTTCACGAGGTGCGGCGCGGTCTTTGAGATGAGCAGGTCACGCTCGCGAAGGGCTTCGGCAACGAGCGTGAAATCGAGCATTTGCAGGTAGCGAAGGCCGCCGTGCATGAGCTTCGACGAGCGCGAGCTCGTGCCACTCGCCCAGTCGTTCATCTCGACGATGCCGACGCTGAGGCCACGCGTCGCGGCATCGAATGCTGCTCCCGCGCCGTTGACGCCGCCACCAACGATGAAGATGTCGAGGGGCTTGTTGGCGCTCGTCGCGGCAAGCTTCTCGAGGTGTGCGGCACGCGAGCTGGGATTGAGTGCGGAGCGGGCGGATGAGGACATAACCACTTCTTTCGTCGGGTGTGCTCGGTTCGCCGTTGAACCACATTTCGCAAGCTCCGGTGAGGCTAACACCGCTACATCACCGTTCACGGAGAGTCACCGGCCAGCTCGGTTCTACACTGATCTCACGCGCACCGGCACGCATAGGAGCACCCATGACCGCGACAGTCCGCATTCTCGTTCTCGGCCTCGGCGGCACGATCGCCATGAGCCAAAACCAGCCGGGTGGGCACGCCTCACCCGCGGCACAGCCAGATGCGAGCATGTTCCCCATCCCCGGCATCGAGTTGGAGTTTCGGGAAATCGCGAACGTGGGTTCGCCCTCGGTCACGTTCGCGCACGTGCGGGAGGTTCTGCGGGTGGCACGGGAGGGGTCCGACGCCGGCTTTCGCGGCATCGTGCTCACTCACGGCACCGACACTCTCGAAGAGACGGCGTTCTTGCTCAATCGCTATTGGAACCTCGATACGCCCCTTGTTGTCACGGGCGCGATGCGCCCCGCGAATGCCCCCGGCGCGGATGGGCCCGCGAACCTTCACGACGCGATCATCACCGCCGCGAGCGAGCAGGCGCGCGGCCTCGGCGTTCTCGCGGTTTTCGATGCGCTCGTGCACGCCGCCGATCGCGTGACGAAGGTCAGCTCTCGAAGTATCGACGCGTTCGATTCGGAGCCCTCGGGTCCCCTTGCGCTCGTGAGCGAGGAGGGGATCCGCGCGATGTATGCGCTGGAGGCGTCGGACTGCGTGATGCCCACCGTGCCCGCCGAGCTTCCTTCCGTGCCTCTCATTGGGACGGGCCTTTTTGATCGCGGCGAGGCGCTCGGGGCGCTCGTGCATCAGGCCGAGCCGCCCGCGGGGATCGTGATCAACGGTGTGGGGATGGGGCACGTGCCCGAGGTGGTCATGCCGCTCGTGCGCGAGGCCCGCGAGCGCGGCATCCAGATCGTTGTCGCGACACGAATCCCCGAGGGCGGCACGTCGACCTACCACTACTCCTACCCGGGCGCGGAAGTGGATCTCATCAATTCGGGCGCGTGCATGGCCGGCATGTTGAGCGCGCACAAGGCGCGTCTGCTGCTCCAGGTTCTGCTCGCTGCCGGCGCGAGCCGCGAGGAGATCAGCGGCGCGTTCGCGAGCTTCGCCTACTGATGCTCTGTGGAAGCCACCCCGACCCTACTTTTCATAAATTTCATAAATTTCAAAGCAATTCATAAAACTCATAGATCTTCATAGGTGCTGCGGCCTACTCTTGAGGTATGACCGGTGCACGCAACCCCTTCCGCGCAACCCTCGGCGCCACTCCCCCGCTTCTTGTCGGTCGCAACGAAGCGGTACAGAACTTTGCCTTCGCGCTCGATGACGGTCCCGGAGCTCACGAACGCATCTCGCTCATTGTGGGCCCAAGGGGAATCGGGAAGACGGTGCTTCTCAACGCATTCGAGGACACAGCGAAGGAGCACGGGTGGTTCGTCATAAGTGAGACGGCGACACAGGGCTTTGTGGAGCGCATCCGCAGCGAGATCATCCGCCGCTTGGCACGTCAGCGCTCGCAACTCAAGGGCCTAGGGCTCTCTATCTTCGGCGTTGGCGGCTCCGTCACCTGGGACTCCTCCTCGATCTCGGAAACGTCGTATTCCTTGCGCAATGCCCTCGATGACTACCTCGCGTACAAGGCCGATCTCGATCGCTCTGCGGGGCAGCCCGCGAGCGGCGTGCTCATTACCCTCGACGAAATGCACCACCAACGCAACGATGAACTGATCGAGTTCGGTGCGACCGTTCAGCACCTTGTGCGCGAGGGAAAAGACATCGCTGTCGCGATGGCCGGGATCCCCTCGGCGATCAAACCGTTGCTGTCCAGCCGAACGAGCGAGAGTGAAGGACCGAACCCCATCACGTTCTTGCGCCGTGCCGAGAGAATTGAACTCGACCGGGTATCGGACGATGACGTGCGCCTGGCGCTCGAAACTCCGCTAGCCGAAGCGGAGATCACCTGGACGCGCGAGGCACTCGAGACCGCGGTCAACTCGTGCCAGGGCTACCCCTTTATGATCCAGCTCGTCGGGCAGTGGGCATTTCGCGAGGCTCAAGGGAGGAGCATCACGCGAGAAGCTGCCGAACGAGGGGCAGAGAAGGCCCGACGAAAACTCGGCCAACTTGTTCACGAACCGGCGTTGGCGGACCTTTCCGATGTCGATCGCTCGTTTCTCATCTTTATGGCGCGAGACGACGGTCCTACGGAAATCGCCGATCTCAAGGCACGGTTCGGCCGCTCAGACTCCTACGTCAGCAACTACCGCAGGCGCCTTATCGATGCCGAAATGATCGTCAAAGCTGGGCGTGGTCGCATTGATTTTGCGCTGCCGTATCTGCGCGAATACTTGCGCGAGCATGCCGCCAGCCTCGTGGACTAGGTGGACTAAGTGTACTGACCGGAGACGTTGATCGACGGTCAGGAGCTTGACCTTGACGCAGCGTCAATGTTTAGCGTCGTGGGCATGACAGTGACGATGATTGACAGTGCCGCTGGGATGCGGGCGATGGTGAACAGTTCTCCGGAGCAGTGGAAGGACGCAGCTCGCAGGCTGTGGGAGCCGATGGCGGGAATGTACTTCTTCATTCCCGGTGGACCTGATCTGGCCGCGGTTCACAGCCAGAACTTCGGTTTCGGACCCTCCGTAGCGGCAGACAAGATCCTCGGCGCGGCCGACGCTTTGGAACGCGCCGATGCTTGGGGCCGTGTCGAGCGAGCGCTCGAAACGGGGCTGCGGGAGCTGAACGCTGCCGATCCGACTGTGGCGATGCCTGACCTGACGGTGTTGCTCGTGCTCGGGGATCCCACCAACAAGCACTTCATGGATGAGATCCGCGGCCTGTCGGCCTTCGGTGGGATCAGCGGGTACATCGCCATCACGATCTGGCCCACCGACGAGGTTCTGGCGCGGCTGGAGGGCATCGCCCTGCACGAGCTCCACCACAATGTGCGGTACTCGCCCGGAGGCGTGGTGTGGAACCCGCAGACGGTCACGGTTGGCGAGCACGTAGTGGCTGAGGGTCTCGCGGACCTGTTCGCCGCCGACCTCGTGGGCGAGCAGGGATTCACGCACTTCGTCAGCGACCAGACCCGTACCAGTGACGAGGTGCTGCGCCGCGTCACCGAAGGCCTGGACGTGACTGGCATGCAGGATTTCGCGGCTTGGGTGTTGGGCGATCCGAGCGCTTGCCTGTTCGGCGCAACACCGGTCGGGCTGCCCACCGGGGCCGGTTACGCTGCCGGGGCACGCTTCGTGTCCGCCTATCGGGAGGCCACCGGACAGTCACCCGCCAGGGCCGTGGCCACGCCCGCCTCCGAGATCCTGGCCGTGGCACTGCCACAGTTGGGTCTGACAATGCCAGCCCGCTGACGAGAGAGGCCGAAATGATGGAGTGGACCGTCCAAGAACTCGCTGACCGCGCCGGCATCAGCGCCAGGACATTGCGTCACTATCACCAGATCGGCCTGCTCGTCCCGGACCGGATCGGCGCGAACGGCTATCGCTACTACGGGCCTGTCGCCGTGGCACGCCTGCAACGCATCCTGCTCCTGCGTGACGCCGGCCTGGCCCTGGGTGCGATCGGCGAAGCGCTGGCAAGCGACGCGAACCCAGACGAGGAGATCACCGCCCTCGAGACGCACCTGGTACACCTCGAGCACGAGCGGGAAGCGCTGGAACGTCGTATCGCGTCCGTCGAGCACACCGTGACGATGCGACGCGAGGGGCGCCAACCGCGGATGGACATGGTGCTCGAAGGCTTCAACGACCGCTATGAGGCCGAGGTGACCCAACGATGGGGACGCGTGGTCTTCGAGCAGTCCAACCGGTGGTGGCATAGCAAGAACCTCACCCAGCAACGTCAGTTCCAGGCCGACGCCGAACAGCTCCTGGCGCGGTGGGGCGAACTCCACCAGTCGGGTGTCTCCCCATTGAGCGACCAGGCCCAACAGCACGCAGCCGCCCATGCCGCCTGGTTCGCCCAGATCCCCGGGACGCCCGGGCATGCTGGCGACCTGGACAAGACCCGCGCCATGCTCACTGGCATGGCCAACCTCTACGCCACCAACCCAGACTTCCATCCCGCTTTCGGTGGTGCAGAAGCCGCCGGCTTCGCCGCCCAAGCGCTGCGCCACTACGCCCAGAGCCACTGAAAAGCACCCTTCGGGATGGTCGCTGCGACCGAAGGGAATGCCGCCATGACTCATGCCAATGCAGCACTCACTCCACGTCACCGCCTCAAGGTTGCGCGGCTCGTCGTTGACGAGGGCCGGTCTGTCAGCGAGGTCGCCGCACGATTCCAGGGCTCGTGGCCGACGGTGAAGCGCTGGGCCGACCGCTATCGCGCCGGGCAGTCCATGCAGGACCGCTCCTCACGGCCACATCAGTCGCCGAACAAGACCAGCCAGGCGATGGCGAAGCGCTGCATCCAGCTGCGCCTCCGACTGCAGGAAGGGCCTGTGCAGTTGGCCTGTCGGCTGGGGATCGCGCCCTCGACGGTTCACCGGATCCTGGTCGATGCCGGCCTGAACCGGCTCTCGCACGTTGATCGCGCCACCGGGGAGTCAGTGCGCCGTTACGAGCATGACCATCCCGGGGCGATGCTGCATGTCGATGTGAAGAAGCTGGGCAACATTCCCGACGGCGGGGGCTGGCGCTACGTCGGCCGATAACAGGGCGAGAAGAACCGCGCCGCCACCCCGGACAAGCAGAAGAACAAGTACCGGGACCCGTTGATGGGCAAGACCTACGTCCATACCGTCATTGACGACCATTCCCGTGTCGCCTACGCCGAGATCCATGACGACGAAACCGCCATCACCGCCACCGCGGTCCTGGTGAGGGCTGTCGAGTGGTTCAACGCCCGCGGTGTGAGCGTCGAGCGAGTCCTGTCCGACAATGGCGGCGCCACCGGTCCCACCTGTGGCGAGACACCTGCACCGAACTCGGGATCACGCACAAGCGCACCCGTCTGTATCGTCCGCAGACCAACGGGAAGATCGAACGCTTCGACCGCACCTTGGCCGACGGCTGGGCCTATGCCCGCTGCTACACCTCAGAGGCCGAATGCCGGGGCGAGCTCGACGGCTGGCTGCACTACTACAACCATCACCGGCCACACACCGCCTGCGGCAACCAGCCGCCGTTCTCGCGATTGACCAACGTCCCCGGTCAGTACAACTAGGCCCGCGCGCGGCGGGCGATGAGCACGTGCGCGAACCAGAAGACGGCACCGCCGGCCGAAAGAGCGAGCCCACCGATACCGAGCTTCACCAGGTCGGCGCCGAGCATCGGCACCATCGCACCGGAAACGATCGCCGCGACGATGAGGTTCACGAACGTCGCGAAGCTCGTCGCGGCGCCGCGCTCTTCGGGGAACATGTCGAGAACCTCGAGCTGCACGGGCGCCATCATGAGCGCCGCCCCCATGCCAAGAAGGCCCGGGCCAATCATGACCAGAAGGTGCCACACACCAAACTGCGAGGTGAGTTCGGGGGTGAGCATGGGAATGAGCACCGAGAGAACCCCTCCGAGAACCGCGGTGATGAAGGCGATCGTGATGAGGCGCGAACGGCTCATGACGAAGGCGAGGCGCCCCACGAGGTAATTGCCGAGGATCATGCCCGCGATGATCGGGATGAACAGCACCCAGTAGTCCTGTTCGCCAAGGTGCATGACGTCGGGAACGATGATCGGCGCAGCCGAAATGAAGATGAAGTCGGCCTGGCTTGCGAGGCCAAGCGCGAGCGACAGGCGCCAGATGACCGGCGAGCGCAGTACGCGCCCGAGCGACGTGAGGATGCCCTTCGCGTTAAACGGCTGGCGCTTCTCGGGAAGGAGCGTCTCGGGGATGACAATGAGCATGAACACGAGGGTGACGAGCGCGTAAAGGAGCATCGCCCCGAAAATCCAGCGCCACGGTCCGAGCAGGAGGATCCAGCCGCCGAAGATCGGCGCCGCCGCGGGCGCGAGGGCGAAGATCATCATGACCTGGCTCATGAGCTTTTGCGCTTTGCCGCCTCCGTAGAGGTCGCGGATCACGACGCGAGAGACGATCGTCGCCCCGCCCGCACTGAGCCCCTGGAGCACGCGGAAGGCGAACAGCATTGGGAGATTGACGGCGAGCGCCGCACCGAGCGAGCCGATCGAGAAAACGATGAGCGAAATGCTCATGACGCGCTTGCGCCCGATGGCATCGGAGAGCGGGCCGTGAAACATGCTCATGCACGCGAAGGAGATGAGATACAGGCTCGTCACCTGCTGCATCGCGGCCGCGTCGGTGTGGAAGTCGCCCCTCATCGCTGGGAAACCCGGGAAGATCATGTCGATCGAGAACGGGCCGAGCATCGCGAGCAAGGCCATCGCAAACGTGAAACCGAAGGTGACCTTTTCTGTGCGCCCCAGGTGGAGGCGGAGCGCGGCCGTCTCGGTCGCGACTTCCTCGACCTGCTCGATCGGGCCGGTCACGTGCGAGACGTTGTCGGTGGGGTTGGCGAAAGCGACCTGCGGAATTTCTTCCGTTAGCGGCCGCGGCTCCTCGGTCGCGAGGCTTTCGGCGGCGCGCTCATCGGCAAGCCGCGCAAGTTCGAGTGCGCTGGTGTCGGTTTTCCTCTGAGAATCGTCTGTCACTTGGTCAAGTTTATGGAACTCTCGCGGCCTTCCAACCCCTCTCGCACAACATCACTCATGACGTCGGCGACACTCTTGCAACACTTCACCGCACAAGCGCGACCGTCAGTCGTTGAGGCGCAGATACTTTCTATTTCTGCTTTGCGGCGGAGCAGTCGCCTTAACTAACCCCTCGTCAACGAGCGTTCGTAGCGCCGGCCTGAGCGAGGCCGCTGGTCGCCCTGTCATGTCTTCGAGTTCACGAATTGAGCGCGCATCTCGCAGGTCAAGTGCGCGAAAAACCTCGCCTTTAACACCTTTCAACGGGAGACCTTCGCACTGTCTAAGCTCCTCGGACTCACGTACGTGTCTCGCGAGCGACACCGTCACGCGAGCGGTGGTGGAAGCGCTGTAGTCCGGCTCGGGGAGTCCACTCTCCCGCATCGCATTAATCATGCGAGGTACTCCCGACCCTTGATTCTCTCCAACGGTGTCCGAGGAATCCGGCAGCGGCACGTCTGTGAGCAGTCGAGAAAGAGCAGCGTTTCGTGAATCGGAACGCCCTTCTCCCACATTTTCTTTGGAGCGATCCCCCCAAAAACCGCCGGGATTCGAGATATCAATTCGATCGGGATATATATCGACCGACACCTGCTGCCCAAGAACGAAAGCGGAGTAGTCACGATGCGTCACGGCGTTAGTGATAGCCTCACGAACCACTTCCTCGGGAATCTCTGGGACGTCTTCACCTCGCACCCCATTCACAGTCCGCGCGGTGGTGAGATTCCGCATGACCGCGTGAACAGCATCGCGAATCGCCACAGGGATTGGGCCGTCGCACACCTGGCGATCCAGGAATCTGACTGCTGAGGAAGCCGACTTATTGCTCCGGGGGTGGGCCGTCACATCAATCGTGAGTTGAGGGAATCGCTGCTGAGGGTATTGCCCCAGCGCGAGGTAGCCCGCAAGAGTCGCACGCCCCTCGTTATCAAGCACGTTCAGTCTCGTTAGCGCCTCAGTCACATCGTCCTCACGGACACCGGCAAGTGCGTTGGAGCGGCTCGAACGTACTCGATCAAGCGTGCGGCGAACGCTAGCGGAGTCCAATGAGTCGACGTTCGTTGCCTCGACTGGTTCACGATCCGTGTAGTCGCGCCGGTGCGAATTTTGCATCGTGTACACCTCGTATGCGGTGAGATGCCTGTCGGCGTCGCCGAGACGTATGTAACTACCGCGCCCGATTCCTTGCGCAGTGACATAGCACGGTCCGATTTCTCCGAGACTCGCATTGAGCGGTTCGACGCGTATTCGCACGATGGGCGCCCCGTCGATCTCGTCGATATCCACATCGCAACTTGGCACCGGAGAGACCTTCGCGTGGACAGATCCATGCCGTTTGTCGACTCCCGAGAGGAATTCGTCACGCACGCGTTTGGCATCGAAACCCGGTGCAGCTTCAAACCTCTTTTGCTCATCTAGCCCGAGAATGATGAGACCACCTTCACCGTTGGCGAACGCTGATACGGTTTCCCACACTGTTTTAGGCAGTTTCCGGGAAGAGGCCTTGATCTCAACGCGCGCATCGTCGGTTCCTAGGCGTCGCGCTCGTTCGACTTCTTCACGCCAGTCACTGTCAGTCATGCCCTCACTGTACATCACTGAAGCAGTCACTTATGTAAGTGAGAATGTCACTCATGTAAGTGAGGATGTTACTGAATCCTCCTGATATGCCGAAACTCGGGGTGCCCGCGCCAATCCCGAACGCCGAAAACATTGATATCGCCGCACTTCTCAATGCGACTCGTTTTCACGGGCAGGCGAGAGAGGGAGCGCTCTAAGGTCCCGCGAGTGATGCAGCGGACCTCGCGGTCGCGCACGAGCGCACTCACGCGTTGCGCGAACAGCTTGTTAAGCTCGAGCCACACATCGCAGCGGAAGAAGGAGGAAAGCCATGCGGCGTCGCGCTCTTCTCGGCGGCGGCCTTCTCGCCGCGCTCGGCGCCTCGGCCCTGTACGTGGAGCGCGACAGCATCGCCGGCCTCTTCCCGCACGACGCGCACGAGGACCTCTATTCCCTCGGCGTCGCCTTCTCATCCGCGCCGGATTCACTCGCGAGTGAGGTCCAGGCGCACGGCGCGGCATCCGTTTTGCACGCCGGGAGCATCCCGGGCGTGGAGCGCACGTTCGTTCAACCTGATTCACCCCCGCTCATTGAGGGCACACGCACTCTGAGCACTGCACACGGCGCCGAGACCCTCACCGCGATCACGCAAGCATTCCTCGAGAAAGCTTCACGACCCGCGCCCACTCCCGCGCTCACGAGTCTCGACCGCTCGGCGCTCCTCGATGTTTTCACCCTCACGTGGGCGCTTCCCTCCCCCATCGCGGCGCTCAGCCCGAACTGGCGTTACACGTGGCCGCGCGATACGGCCCACGTGATCGTGGCCCTCGCCGAGCGCGGCTTCGACGACTGGGCGCTGGGCCTTCTCGAACACCTCGCGCGCATCCAGCGCCCTGACGGCACGTTCGAGGCTCGCTACCGCCCCGGCACTGCACGCGCTCCCGATGCCCGCTCGCCACAGTTCGATGGAGTCGGCTGGTTCCTCTGGGCAGCGGCAACGCTCGCCAGGCTTGGGGTGCTGACCTCCGACGCCTCCCCCGCTTCCTCGAGCCCAACTCTTAAACGAGCACTCGCACGCTCCGCTCGCGCCGCCGTCGACGCCACGACCACCGCGAGCGGGCTTCCAAAGCCGAGTCCCGACTATTGGGAGGTACCCGAGCGGCGCCTTACCCTCGCAACGGCAGCCATGACGCTCAGCGCGCTCGACAGCGCGGCGCAGCTTTCGGAGCTGGGGTTACTTGAGGGCGAGGCAGGCGTCGGAACGGAAATGCTCGAGAGACGTGCCCGGGAAACCGAGCGCGCCCTCCTGGAAACTTTCGGCCCCGGTGCCTTCCAGCGGTACGCGCGCGGCGGCGGTTTCGACGCGGGGCTGCTCATGCTCCTGCCGCCGTACCAAACGCAGGAGTGTGCCGAGCGCAACCCAGCGATTGCCGGCCACATCGACGAGGCTTTCGAGGCGATGCAGCGCCCCGCGGGCGGTGTCGCTCCGGGCGCGCGCTGGAAACGCGACGGCATCAGTTGGACCCCGCAAACGGCGATGTTCGCCCAGGCCTATGCGCGTCTCGGCGAGCGCGAGCGCGCTCTCGACATCCTCGAATGGCTCGCCGCCCACCGCACGAGCGCCGGAGCAATCAGCGAGAAAATCCTTGCCGACGGTAGCCCCGCCGCCGTCGCACCCCTTTCGTGGCCAGCGGCGCTCGCGCTCAGCACACTCGAGGCGCTGCACAGCTAGGAAGCGCTTGCGGGTGGACGCACACGGTCAAACTGCATGCGATCGAGCTCGTACACGCTTGTGCACAGCTCGTCGATGTCCTCCTGGTTGTGGCTGGTCATCACAATCGTGCGCCCTTCTTCATGGAGCTCATGGAGAAGCGCACGAATATCGCGAACGCTCGTCTTATCGAGTCCGTTGAAAGGCTCGTCTAAAAGCAGAAGCGGCTGCCCTTCCATAAACGCTTGGGCAAGAGCGAGCTTTTGTTTCATGCCGAGAGAATAGTGGCGAACAGACTGGCGTAGGTTCGGCGCAAGGCCCACGCGGTGAAGAGCCTCTTCTATGTGCTCGTCTCCAATGAGCCCGCGAATAGACGCGAGCCGACGCAGGTTGTCGAACCCCGTGAGACCACCGATGAAGCCTGGGCGATCGATAATAATGCCAATTTTGGAGGGGAAGTCCTCGCCCGCACTTTTCAACTTTGGTGAGACGACGACGCGACCCGAATCCGGCTTGAGGAAGCCGACGATAAGTTTGAACAGCACGGACTTACCCGAACCGTTAGGGCCTTGCACTCCCATGAAATCGTGTTCATCGATTGCAAGCGAGGCATGACTCAAGACCGGAGTCGAACCGAAAGCGATCGAAACGTCTTTTACATCAACAAGATTGACCATTCGGCACCTCTACAATCATGAATCAAACTGAGGAATACGGGTATTGCTCAGCACGAACCGGAGAAACACAACACTGGCGACTCCTACTGTCGCCGTTACGATAATGGCACCTGCCGTAGCCGGAAAGGCCCCATAAAAGCCCAGGGCAAATGGGGCCGGCCACAGCGGGTTCAACCACGGCAGCGTGAGCGCCGCGCATACGACCAAAGTTATGGCGGCTACCGCCATCGACCCAAACCTCCACGCAGCAGCCATTGAGAGCAATGTCGTCGCCACTACGGTCACGATCGAGCCCAGCCATACCTGCAGGGCTGGCAAGAGCTCCGTGGGGTGATGAGCCATGCTGCTTGAAACACCACCGAGCAACACAAGCACAAGGGACAGCGCAGTGATCGCAGTGACAAGCGAACCCCCTATTGTGCGAGTGAAGAGTTTCCACGGGTCTCCCGTGCGGATCGCCACCAGCGATGCCGCGGGTGCCGTCTCACCCGCAAAACGTACGAGCGCGGCATACGAAGCCCCGAAGACTAGCACCATGTACATGAACCATGCCGTAAAGGAAAACTCTTCGCGCGCCGAACCGTAAGTGAGATACATGAAAAGGTCGGCACCGTCGGGCCGCAAGAAACTCATGAGAGTCGCCGCACCTACGGTTGCGATACACCAAAATCCGAACGGCCCTGTCCGCACGAAGACTTTCCGAGCGCGCATCAAGACTGACGATCCACTCACACCAATAGTCAGGATCGTCGCGGCGGCGAAGAAAAGCGGAACACACCATAGGGCGCCAAATGCTTCGACACCCGCGAAGGGCACAAGGGCCACATCGGGATTGCTCCACTGCGGAAACGGCCATACATGGGCGAGCACAAGCGGCACAAAACCTACCCCGACCCCAGGGATCCATGGCTTCACTCGAGTATTCACGATAAGGACCCCTAGTAGGGTCGCCGCAAGCCCAGCGAGCCCGACCTCGAACGCGATTCCGTACGCTATACAGGCCACAGGGCTTAGGTGTCGACTGGCATAGGGCTGCAGAATCCCCTGCCATATTGTCGCCGGCTGCAAAGAGAGCACTTCCGGGGTCCAGGACATGCGCCACGTGTATCCAGACGACGTCGCCAAGACCCCTAACAATTTGCTCGCTCCGAGCAGCGCTGCTATCCCGGCGCCACGCATCCACAGCGCAAGAAGTCCGTGCCGTTTTGACCCGAAACGAGACAACGCAAGCGGGTTCGCCACAAAGGCACACTGCCGCAAAAGCAGAATAATGAGCAGAGGCCATTGAAAGTAATGGAAGTAGTACGGGTCTTGCCCGAAGGCAAGCTCTCGTTCCCACAGCGAGATGCCGACGACCGCATCGAAATCGACGTCGCCTTTGAGCAGGGGCTGCGACGACGTCACGATAGCGAGCAGTGCGCACATCCCGCAGATGAGCCCCCACCCAGCTACCGGACGCAAACGGTTCACAGCCCCCATCAGCACAAGGCCTTCGGCAGCTTCGCTGAGAACGCGGCATAAGCAGCAACGACTCCAGCGATGAGGAAAACAACAAGGCCTACGACCACGGGGATGAGAGGATCTTGTTGGGTGACACCAGTTGGAATGAATGATCGTATAAGGCTGAAGTGGTCAACCCGAAGAGCCCCCGCGACAAACTCGGAGAGAAGCACGACGACAGGAAGCCAGAGGAGTGCAACAAATCGATTCTCAAAGAACATCGCTCCTACCGCTGCCAGCGTCGATAATGCCGCACCGCCGATCCCCACCCATATCGACTGGAATGCAAAGTACAGCACCGGGGAGACGGCATAGAGCTGCGAGAATGTTAGACGTTCTGCTACCGGTTCAAGATCGTCACCGAAAGGGTTGAAGAAATCGACGGGGATGAGGTGCGGGTGGATTCCGTATGACATGACAGCGACGAGAGCGACACTTCCCGCGAAGACGATAAAACCAGCGCACGCAGCGCGAACCGCGTGGCGAACAACGTAGGGGCTGCGCCCTCGCCTTGCCATGATAGGCCCCCACGCACCCCCAGTGCCGACCTCCTGCATCACCACTGGCGCGTACAGCAGGGCGGCAAAAATTGGCATGAAGAAGGGCAGAAAATCCGATATCCCTAATGTGAATAGGGAGAACTGATCGGCGACCGCACCATTAGCGCGGGAGACCTCCATAAAAACGCTGGGACTCAATAGGACAACTATTGACATAAGAAAAGTGGAAGTTTTGACAAGGTTTTTCACGGGCGCCATTCCTGAAGCATGCCGAATCACAGTTCACATCGCCGTTTTAATTACTGCGCCACTTCTCGGCAGGACGCCCAGCATAAGTTTTCGATTGGTACGACGCGCAGCCGTCGTACCAAACATTGAGAGGAAGATCCCGCATAGGCGGATGTTGCCATAAAACCAGCCCCCGTAACGATGGCCCCTAAGCGCCTTGCATGTCTACGCTTCACAACAGTCCCCCTCGTCCTGGAACATCATTCAGACAGCGAGAATTCTACCCCCCCCCAGTGGCTTACGCCATACGCCGTGCTCTTTATCGTGTTCTTCGGGTGCTGGCCCTTTCTTGAGCTGAAACCAGACAGACCTAGCGCGTTCCATCGTGACCGCGTGCAAGCACTATCTGTCTAGTGGTCGGTTCGCTCCGGAAGTTCCTTTTGCTAGCCCCTCAACACTCGAGGCGCTCGAGCATTGACGCTTCCCTTAGTCCCCGGAAGTGACCAGAGGGCGGGGCTAGAGTGGTAGATCGGGATCGAGGACGATCCGCATCGAGTTTCGAGGAGAGGTCATGAACGAGAAGGCTAGTGCGCCCGATCTTCGCGCGGAACGCGTGAATTACACGAAGGGCCAACTCACCAAAACGCTCGCGGGCAACGACCCGCACGCACTGTTTGACGAATGGATGAGAGACGCGATCGAGCGTCGCGACCGCGAGGGCGATGTGCTCGAACCGAATGCGATGGTCGTCTCGACGATCAACCCGGAAACGGATTGGCCGGATTCGCGCGTGCTGCTGCTCAAGGAACACAAGAACGAGAAGTTCGTGTTCTTCGGCAACTACGAGTCTCAAAAAGGACACGACCTTGACGTGAACCGCAAGGCCGCCCTGAACTTCACGTGGCTGCCGCTTCAACGCCAGGTGCGCATCCAGGGCAAGGTGCGCCGCATCAGCCCCGAGGAATCCGACGCCTACTTCGCGGTTCGCCCGCGTGGTTCGCAGATCGGCGCCTGGGCAAGCTCGCAGTCGGACATCATCGACTCACGCGAAGACATCCAGCTCGCAAACGAGCGCGCTGAAAAACGCTTCGACGGCAAAGACGTTCCCCGCCCGCCGCACTGGGGCGGCTGGGCACTCACCCCGCACGTCATCGAGTTCTGGCAGGGTGGCGCTTCGCGCCTGCACGACCGCATCCGCTTCACGGCTTTGGATTCGGAAGAAGGCCGCTGGCAGGTCGACCGCCTCGCTCCGTGAGGACCGAAGGTGCACTTTGTGGGGCTCGGCTGTCTGCGCGGCAGCCGAGCCTCTTCTTCTAGGCGAAGGGGTTCCAGAACCTTCCACCATTGACGATCGCGAGCACGATCGGCACCGCGAGCACCGCGAAGGAGAGGGCCATGATGAGCCAGTCTCGCCACGTCAGGGGCTTTTTGCCGTACCACGTGCGCCGCTTGCCGCGCCCAAAACCGCGCAGCTCCATCGCACTCGCCACTTCCTCGATGCGGTCGAAGGCGCCGAGCAAAAGCGGGATGATGACGCCCACGATGTTGCGGGCGCGGGTCGCGATACCCGCTTTCGACGAGGTCTCGAGGCCGCGCGCCTGATGCGCCTTCGAGATCGTCACGAAATCACGCTGAATATCGGGGATGTACCGAAGAGCGATCGAGACGGAGTAGGCGATCTTGTAGGGAACGCCGATGCGGTTCAGCGACTGCGCAAACTCAGGCGGGCGCGTCGTCGCAATGAACAAAAGCACGGGTGGAAGCACCGCGAAGTACTTGAGCGTCACAACGAGCTGATAAAAAAGCTGCTCACTCGTGATGTCCCAGTGCCACGGGCCGTTCACGAGCACGGTGCGCGTGCCGTACAGTTCGGTTCCATAGCCGGGCGCGAACAGGAAAATGAACACGTTGTTGAGCAGCATCAGGCCGGCAATGATGACGAGCACAACGGCGAGGTCGCGCAGCTTCACGCGACTGAGAACCCACAGCACGATGTTGAGCACGAGCATCGCCGCAAGATAACGCGCATCGAATCCCACGAGCGCACCCACGACGCTCGCGACGGCGAGCATAAGCTTCGAAAGCCCCGAGACTCGGTGCAGGAAGCCCGGCCGATCGACGTACCCGAGCACGGACTTAGCGGGCATCGCCCACCTCCCGCCTCTCGCGATCAACCGCGATCACGGCCTCGACAAACTCGCTGCGGCCACACTCTTGGGTGCCGCCGTCACCGGTGGAAACGGGAAGTCCGACGGCTGCCGCGAGCGCATCGAGACTCGTGCGCACGAGGTTCGCGCACGTCGTCACGTCATCGTCGACGAGGATTCGCGCGGGCGAAGAATCCGCGATGATCTCCCCGTCGCTCAAAACGACGGCGCGCGGCACATACTCGAGGGCAAGGTGCATGTCGTGCGTGATGAGCAGGATCGTCGTGCCCGCACGGTTGAGGCCGCGAATGAACTCCATGAACTCCGTGTAGTGGCGGAAGTCCTGGCCCGCGGTCGGCTCATCGAGAATAAGGACTTCGGGCTCGAGCGCAAGCGCGGCCGCGATCGTTACGCGCTTCTTCTGGCCGTGACTGAGGGCGCTCACGGGCCAGGTTTTGAACGGGGCGAGCCCGCACGTCTCGAGGGCAGATTCCACGCGCCGGCGCACCTCTTCCTCGTCAAGGCCGTGGGCGCGCGGGCCGAGCGCGACCTCGTCGAAAATGAGCGGCTTCGAGATCATGTGGCCCGGTTCTTGAAGCACGAAGCCCACGCGCGTGCCGATCTCGGCGATACTCAAGTTCAGAACGTCGTCGCCGAGCACCTCGACGGTGCCCGAGTTCGGCTTCGCAAAACCCGTGATCGCGCTCGCGAGCGTCGATTTTCCAGCGCCGTTGTTGCCGAGGATCGCGAGCATCTCCCCGCGCCGCACCTCGAGGTCGATTCCCCGCAGCGCGTGCACGCCCTCGTGGTCTTTATCGTGGCCGTGCACCACGTGAAGATTGCGCACGCTAATGACCGCGGTGGCGTCGGACCCCTCCCCCGGCATTTCCTGAGCCGAAACCGAGCCGAACCTCGCGGACCACTGCTCACGCCCCCACTCTCGCACCCGTGCGCATTCGCTCTCGCTCAGGCGAAGGGTCTCGAGCCGAGCGGGGTGCGCCGACGCTGGCGGTTCGATCCCCGCGTAGTTGAGGGCCGTGAGGTGCAGCGGGCGGCGAATGCCGTGCTCGTTGAGGAGACCGGAGGTCACGAGCTCATCCGGAGTTGTATCGGCAACGAGGCGGCCGCCGGCCATCATGAGGATCCGATCGACCCCCCTGTGCAGCACTTCTTCGAGACGATGCTCGATGATGACGACACTCGCACCGCTCTCCCGATTGAGGTCGTCAGCCAGTTCGATCATCGCGCGACCCGTCGCCGGGTCAAGGTTCGCAAGCGGCTCGTCGAACAGGAGAATCGGCACGTCGTCCACGAGCACGCCCGCGACGGCGACGCGCTGCTTTTGCCCGCCACTCAGTTCGTGCGGCGAGTGCTCAAGAAGCTCCGTGAGGCCCACGCGCTTGGCGACCCGCTCGACGATGCCCGGCATGTCGCCCGACGCAACCTCCTGATTCTCGAGCGAAAAGGCGATGTCCTCCGCGACCGTGAGGGCGACGAACTGCGCGTTGGAATCCTGGAGAACCGTGCCGGCCACACCGGCGGTGCGCACGAGCGGTGCACGCACCGGATCCACGCCACCGACCCTCACGCTGCCACTCACGCTTGCCTCGAAGCGATGCGGCACGAGACCGTTCATCACGTGCAGCAGGGTCGACTTTCCCGAGCCACTCGGCCCCACGATCGCGACCTTCTCACCCCAGCCAATCGTGAAGCTCACGTTCTCGACCGAGGGAAGTTTTTGGGTGCGGTAATGCACGCTCACGTCATCGAACACGATGGCGTGAGCGGCACGGTTCGCCTCGGGCGAATGGGAGGAAAGAGCCATGCGGAACGCTTAAGCGCCCACCTCGAGCGAACCCGAGCGGGTGCGCGTCTTCGCATACAGCGCGAGGATGATCGAGCCAAACACGCAGGTGAGAATCGCGTTCGTCACGAAGGCCACGAGGCCCTGCACGACGACCTTGTCGAACGGTTCGCCCATGAGCGTCACGTCCAGAATCCACGCGAGAATGCCCCATGCAACGAAGTGGCCCACGATGACCGCGAGGTTGAAGCGCACGAGATCCCGGCGCGGGAACTCCCCTTCGTTTACGCGGTTGCGAAGCATGAAGAAGCCCACGATGAGGCCAAAGACAGCCGTCGGAATCTCCCACGAAAGCCAAATGCCGTAGCCGGTGGCGTCGGCAAGAATATGCCCCACGAAGCCGGCGATGGCCGCAACGTACGGGCCGTACAGGACCGCGAGAACCGCAAGAAAGGCGTACTGGAACGTGATCGCAAGATTCGGCACGGGGACGGGAATCGCGACGAAGCGGCTCAGGACGAAAAAGAGGGCGGCACCGATACCGATGGCGACGACCTGCGTCACGGGAGAGACCTTGCGGGTCACGGGTAGCGGTGCACTGGACGTGGGGGTTTCGGGAGTAGACATGAGGGGATCCTTTACTTTTCGACCTTCTCGAACGCGACGTGCCAGCTGTTGCCGCGCCCGAGGTGGAAGGCATTCGCGTACGAGCCACGATTGATCGCGACAGCCACGCGATCAAGGGAATTCACGTAGATGAGCGATTCGCCAACCTCGACGTGCGCGAAGCTCGGCGCATACACGAGGCTCGTCGCGTGAACGGTTTGCCCGTTATGGGTGATGGTGAGGCGCACGTAATCGCCGTGGCAAATGCCGGCCTCTTCAAAAAAGGTGCGCGGGATGGACGTCCACAGCGAGCCGTAACGGTTATCGTGCGCGTCAATCGTGCCCGTGAGTGCGTTGCCCTCGATCTTCGGTGCAAGCACCGGGAGTGTCACGAGCTCACTCACCTCGCGGCTCGGGCCGACCTGCTCGTACGTGATCGTTCCGCTCGCGAGCCGCGCGCCGGTAAACGCGTAAATGTCACGCCCGTGGAACGTGTAGGAATGCGCCGAACCTTCGCGCCGATTGAAGTGTTCGTCGATCTCGCGCAGCTCCTCGATCCCGAAAAGCTTCTCGATGTGAGTGAGGGTGCCGTTGTTCGGGGTTACGACGTAGTGGCCGGTCAACGTGCGCGCCACCACGCTCAAGCGATCCGAGCCGACACCCGGATCCACGACCGAAACGAACACCGTGCCTTCGGGCCAATACGACACGACCTGCGCAAGGCGGTAGGAGCCCTCCCAAATGTCATAGGGAGGAATGTTGTGGGTGACATCGTGGATGCGCAGTTCGGGGTGCACGCCCGTGGCGACGCCGTACATCGCGCTCACGGCTCCATCGACGTACCCGAAATCCGATTGCAGAACGAGCGGTTTCACCGCGCACCCTCCCTCTGTTCACCTGCGCTGATACCCCCACAAGGATAGCGAGCAAGGCACGGGGCATGAAGCTTCGTGGCGAAATGTGAACACCGCCGCGCGGAGCCTGTTGACATCTGTCATTCGCACGCGTGACAAAACCCAGCGAAGCTCCTGACGTTTTCCACTACTGGGTTCGCGAGCGATCGCGAAGAGTGGAGACATGAACACAGCACACACCCCCATCACCGTCTCGAACCTGACCCGCACCTACGCGGGCGCGAAGAAAAAGAAAGCCTTCACCGCGGTGGACGGCATTTCCTTTCACGTCACCGAAGGCGAGGTCTACGGCCTCCTCGGCACGAACGGCGCGGGCAAAACGTCAACTCTCGAAGTCATCGAAGGCCTCGCACCCGCCACAAGCGGGAGCGTATCGGTCCTCGGCATGGACTCCACGAAAGACCGCGCGAACGTTCGCCCCCACACGGGGACCATGCTCCAATCCGGCGGCCTCCCCACCCAACTGACCGTCGCTGAAACGATTCGCATGTGGGCAGGAACCTGCTCGCGGCCGATGCCCTCGGAGCAGGCCCTCGACGCCGTCGACCTTACGCACCGCGCGAAGGTCAAGGTCGGCTCGCTCTCCGGCGGTGAACAGCGCCGCCTCGACCTCGCGTGCGCTCTCGTTGGGCAGCCCTCGATCCTCTTCCTCGACGAGCCCACAACCGGCCTCGACCCCGAATCTCGCCGCCGCGTATGGAAGCTCCTTGAGAACCTCAAAGCGCAAGGGGTCACGATGATCCTCACGACCCACTACCTTGAGGAAGCCGAGCGCCTCTGCGATCGAATCGGGATCATGCACCGAGGAGCGATCGTCCTCGAAGGCAGCCTGCGAGACATCGTCTCCACGGAAGCATCGGTGATCCGCTTCGGCATCGGGGAGGGGTCCGACGCCACCGACGCCTCCACCGCCCCTCAGCCTCCCGCCCTTGCCGGCGCTCAGGTCACTCGCTCCGGCTCCACGTACGAGGTGCGAACCGATCACCTTCAGGAGCACTCGCTCGCCATTTTGCAGTGGGCGCAGAGTGAGCGCCTCGCCCTGCGCGACTTCTCGGCGACCCCCGCATCCCTCGAGACCGTCTTCATGCGCGTGGCAGGCGAGCAGAACTGACGAGCGCAGTAGTCACCAAAGCTTCTACCGAAAGGACACCCCATGACCACGGCAACAGCCACAGCACATTCCACACCCCGCTCGAGCCGCCTTTCCCGCACGATTGCCCTCGCGCGCGCCGAGCTCACGCAGTTTTTGCGCAACCCCACTCTCCTGTTCACGGCGCTTCTCTTCCCGCTTGGCCTCACGGTCATCATGTTCGTGTCCACTCCCGCGAGCAGCGGTAAGACCTTCGCCGCCTCGCTCGCGCTCGAAACGTCGGTGCTTATGACGATGCTTCTCGTCGTGTACTACTCGGTTCTCTCGATGTCGACCACTCGGCGTGACGAGAAGGTCCTCAAGCGGCTGCGCACCGGAGAGGCGAAGGACTCGGATATTCTCGTGGCGATTGCCGCCCCGAGCTCCCTCCTCGCCGTCGTGTTGATGGTGCTCGCCCTGATCCTCCTCATCGTTCTCGGTGCTCCCGCACCAGTCAACGTCGTTCCTCTCATCGTCGCTGTCCTCGGCGGGATCGCCGTGAGTGCGGCACTCGGATTCCTCACGAGTGCCTTCACGATCAACGCCGAAGCCGCCCAGATCACCTCGCTGCCCGTCATGATCCTCGCGATTGCCTCCCAAAGCACCTTCCGCGCGCTCATGCCCGAACAGGTCACGCGCATCATCGACCGCACGCCCTTCGCCCTCATGGGAGACCTCGCACACTTGGCATGGTCGGGAACGACGGTCACCGGTGGGTTCGAGCCGCTCGACGCTGGCGCGGCGCTCGCGGCAGCAACCGCCCCCATGCTCATGCTCGCCCTGTGGGCCGTAGCGCTCCTCGTGCTCGTGCCGAGGGTCATGAAGTGGGAATCTAACCGGTAAACCGCCGGCTACGACCCGTGGGACACTGGTGGGGCTTCTCTCGGCCCCGCCAGCTTCCCCTTTTCCGCCAACGAACAGAGGACACCGCATGAGCACCGCCACGGGCAATCACACCGCAGAACCGGCGCGCGTTCGTAGCATGGAGAAATACGCGCTCTACACGAAGTGGTCCGTCGCGCTTGCGGCAGTCTTCACTTGGTTCCTCTTTGCCATCCCCAGTATCACGGCAACAACCTCGAAGCATGCGGGCCTCACACCTCTGCTGTGGGCAGTCGGCACGGCCGCCCTCACGCTCCTCGTGAGCATCACTCTCCTACGCGAACCCGCATTCGAATTATTTCCTGAAAGACGGGGACGCGCACGTGGAGCGAGGGTCAGTTTCATTCTGGTGCTCGTGAGCTGGATCGTGTGCATCCTCGTGCCCGTCCTCGCGCCCGTTTCGATCGGGGCGTGGGCAAGCGTCTACGCGATTCTGTGCACCGCGCTCTTTGCACTCGCCCACGCGCCGTGGATGCGGCACAAGTGGCTCGCCGTCACCGTCACTGCCCTTCTCACGTGCGCAACGCAGCTCAGGATTGACGCCAGCACCGCCCTCACGTCAATCTGCATTCCCCTCATCTTCCTCACCGCCACCCTCTCCGCCTTCTGGGGCCTCGACGTTTTGCGCGACGCTGACCGCGCCCGTCAGCTCGATGCCGAACTCCACGTCAGCGCGGAACGACTCCGCTTCGCCCAAGAGCTTCACGACACCATGGGCCAGAGGCTCGCGGCGATCAGCCTCAAAACACAGGTGGCGATCGCCCTCGTCGACCGTGGCGATAGGAACGCCATGAAGGAACTTCGCGAACTCCAGGAACTCGTGAAGGCCAGCACCGCCGATATGCGCGCCGTCGCCCACGGCTACCGGCGCATCAATCTCGCCACTGAAATCGCCGAAGCCCGGGCGCTCCTTGGCGCCTCGCGCATCAACGTCCACGTCGACGGCGACTCCCTCGACGTTCCCGAAGGCCGTCGAGAGGACGCCGCCTGGTTCGTCCGCGAAGCCACCACCAACATCCTCCGCCACTCCCACGCCACGAGGGCGCGCCTCACTCTTGCCGAGAACAGCGTGGCTATGACGAACGACGGCGCACTCGAAAGCCCCGGCCCACTCTCGGGTCTCGAGTCGCTCCGCCGCCGCGTGGCCGCAGCGGGCGGAAGCATCACCGTCGAGCATGACGCCCCGCACTTCACCGTGCGACTATGCTTCGACGAGGGGCCGGCGAGCGTCGGACCCGCCCCCACCCACACACCCGAGGAGAGCGCATGATCCGCATCGCCATCGCCGACGATGAAACCCTCGTTGCCTCTTCCCTCGCGACCCTGCTCGGGCTCGAAGAGGATTTCGAGATCGCCACCGTGTGCGGCTCGGGCGAGGAGATACTCGAGTGGTGGGCGCGAGACTCCCGCGGGGCCGACGTTCTCGTGTGCGACCTGCAGCTTGGCGGGATCGACGGCATCGAAACTGCGCATCGCGTGCGAGAGAAACATCCCGGTGTGCAGGTGCTCATCGTGACGAGCCACGCACGGCCCGCGGCCCTCAAGCGCGCGCTCGAGCGCGGTATCGCGGGGTTCCTCCCGAAAACGTCGGATGCGAAAGAGTTCGCCGCGGCCATCCGCACCGTCCACGCCGGGCGGCGCTACCTCGACCCCGAAACAGCGGCCCTCGCGATCAACGCGGGCGACAGCCCCCTCACGGTCCGCGAGCGGGAACTACTTGAACTAGCGGGGCGTGGCCTCTCCATCGACGACATCGCCTCCGAAGCGCACCTCGCGGCCGGAACCTGCCGAAACTACCTCTCGAACGCGATGGCAAAAGTTGGTGCGGCCAACCGCTTCGAAGCCTTCACCGTGGCGCGCGAGCGGGGCTGGCTCTCATCATGACTGAACGGACCGTACGGATCGAGAACGACACGGTCACGAGGCCCGCGGGCCCCTGGACACCCACGGTGCACGCACTCCTTGAGCAGGTAGCTGGGCAGGGGGTGCCGGTTTCACGGCCTTGAGGGTGGAGGAAACAGACTAGAGAGCCCCTTCAGGTGTCGAAACGTCGCTTTTCTCCCCCAGTAATTAAGGCAAAACCAGGGAGGGGCCTCGCGCCGCAGCGCGAGACCCCTCCCGTTCAAGCCCTAGAGCTCAGCGGATCATGCTCAGGCGTCGGCCTGGCCGTCACCTTCAGCTTCGGTTGCAGGCTTAGCGTCCTTGGCGGACTTCGCCGCCATCATGCCGCCGGCTGCGAGCAGAGCCGCGGCGCCTGCGGCGACCGGAGCGGCCTCGAAGCCGGTGCGCGGAAGCGGGCCACGGTTCGTTTCGGCTTCCTTCCTCACCTTCTTGACAGGCTTCTTCGGCTGCTTCTTCTCGGGCTTCTTGGGAGCGGGCACTACCGGAGCAGCCGCGTCGCTCGGATCCTTGCCGGGCGCAGGCTGTGCCGACGGCTCCTCGGGCTTGGGCTCCTCAGGCTTCGGCTGTTCCGGCTTCGGCTCGGGCTTCGGCTCGGGCTTGGGCTCTTCCGGCTTCGGCTCGGGCTTCGGCTCTTCCGGCTTCGGCTCGGGCTTGGGCTCCTCAGCCTCATCCCAAATCGGCAGAACCTGCACGACCGTCGGGCGCGGGCCGGTCTGGTTGTACTCAGGGAAGAAGGAGTGCTGCTCGCTGAACTTGCCATCTTCACCCGGGTGCTGAACCGACACGAAGGCCGAGTAGTCCTCGTCGCGCACGATCGGGCCACACGTTTCGGCCTCGCGAGGCACAGAGAGGAACTGCTCGACGTTGCCACGCATGTCTCCCTCGAGGGTCACACGGAACAGACCGTCGTTGTAGCCGATCCCACTCGGGGCGCCGTCGGTCGAAATCCAGAGGTTGCCCACCGAGTCGAACGCGAGGTTGTCCGGGCAAGAGATCGGCGAGACCGACTTCGGGTCAACATTGCCGTAGAAGGTCTGGTCGCCACCGTTCGGGTCGCCGGCCACGAGGAGGAGGTTCCACGCGAACTCGGTGCTCGTCTGGTCACCCTGCTCGTCGAGCTCGAGGACCTGACCGTCGCGGTTCTTCGCGCGCGGGTTGACTTCATCCACCTGGAAGATCTCGCGCTTCGAGTTGTTCGTGAGGGCCGCGTACACCTTGCGCGAGTGGTGCGAGGGCTCGACGTCCTCGGGGCGGTCCATCTTGGTGGGCTCCACCTTGTCGGCAGCGGTGCGGGTGTTGACCGCGATCTCTTCGACAGTCATGCCCTCAACCTGCGACTTGCCGTCGAGGATCAGCGGGACCCATTCGCCGGTGCCGTCGAACTGACCGTCCGAAGGAACGGCGCCGCTGCCGTCGATTTCTTCCTTGGGCGAGTTGCCGTAGAAGCGCGCGACGTAGAGATCGCCCTCGGAGAGGAGCGTCATGTTGTGCTTGCGATCGCCCTCGACGTACTTCTCCTTGGAGACGAACTTGTACATGTACTCGAAGCGCTCATCGTCACCCGAGTACACGACCGCGCGGCCATCCTCCGCGATGATGACGTTCGCGCCCTCGTGCTTGAAGCGGCCGATCGCGGAGTGCTTCTTCGGGGTCGAGGTGGGGTCCCACGGGTCAATCTCGATAGCGTAACCGAAGCGGTTGACCTCGTTTTCGTAGCCGGGGTTCGTCGCATTGAAGCGAGGGTCAATCATTTCGAAGCCGTACACCGACTCTTTCGAGTCGATGCCGAGGCGGGCGTTCGACTGAATGTTCTCATCGGCAACGAAGTAGCCGTGGAAGTTTTCTTCGCCCGAAAGGAGCGTGCCCCACGGGGTGAGGCCACCCGAGCAGTTCGCGAAGGTGCCGAGGATCGTGCGTCCCTCGGGGTCCTTCTTCGTCTTCACGAAGTCGGAGCCCGCGGCGGGGCCGGTGAGTTCATACTCCGTGTCGAGGAGGAAGCGGCGGTTGAGTTTTCCGCCCTTCACGTAGGTGTAGGGCGACTTGCGGTCCTTGCGCTCGAGCTCCACGACGGTGAGGCCCTGGGCTGCCATGGTGATGGCGACCTGATCGTGCTTCGGCATGTCCTCCGGGAACATGATGTTCGCGTTCGTGTACTCGTGGTTCACGAACATGACGGCGCGCAGGCCATCCGAGCCGGGGATCTCCTGGATCTCCGTGTAGTCGTTGTTGTACCCGAACTGCTTCGCCTGGGCTTCGGGAGTCTGTTTGTTCCAGTCGAACTCAGGCGAGTCGTCGAAGAGGGGGTCGCCCCACTTGATGACGGGCTCCCAGCGGTAGCCCTCGGGCACGTTGAACTCGTCGACATCCTTGTTGACGGGGGCGATCGGGGTGAAGCGGAGCTTCGAGCCGTTCGGCGCTTCGGGCGCCGAGCCGATCGTGGGGTTCGGGGCGCTCGGGTCGGCAGCGAAGGCGGCCTGACCCATGCCCTGCGTACCGCCGGCGGCGATCACGAGGGCGCTTGCGGCAGCACCGCCGAGGAGCGAGCGGCGGCTGATCGCAGCGGAGACGATGTCACCGATGTAGGAGTTGTTGCTCGTATTGCATGCGGGCTTCGCGCACTGGTTGTCGCACTTGAGTGCACAGGTCACTGCGGAACGCTTGCCGCGAACGTGATCCTTCATGAGGAGCGGGAGGTGGAGCACCATTGGAGGCATCCCTTCAATGTGGTTGGTGATCTGACGCAGTTACAGTGCTCTACGCGAGGGACCAACATCCACAGTAAAAGTGACGCCCACGTGAATTCTTTTTCAAAGAACAGTCAAGACGTGCGTGTGCCGCCCACAACGAGGGCGGATGAGGCGCCTGCCTACACCCTCACGAAGAAGACACAGGCGGGCGGCGAAAAAGCCCCTGGAAGAGCCGCGGCGCCGTGCGCGGGGTCGCATCGCGCACCTCAGCAAGCGCGGGAATGCGCTTCTCGAGCGCCTTCTCAATGCGCAGGTGGAGCGTCACTTCGGACAGCTCGCAGCCCTTGCACGCCCCTGCGAACTCGACGCTCACCACCGGCCCGGCATCGCCCCACTCGACGTCAACGATGTGCACTTTTCCGCCGTGCGAGGCGATGTAGGGCCCGAGGTCACCGTCAATCACATCTGTCGCGGCAAGGCGCACGGCCTCGACGCGCCTGTCCACCCCGATTTGCGCCTCGAACTCCGCGAGGTGGGGCGCCGCCTCGTCAAGCATGCGCGCAAGTCCCTCGCGAACAGCCTCGGCCTCGTCGCGCCAGGAATATCCCGCGCGCAGCCACACCCAGAGCCCGTGAGGCTCCGCCACGATTCGCTCGAGCTGCGGCAGCGCGTCCGGAATCGGCTCCCAGCCAAGCGGCAACGACGCCCCCTGCACGCTCCACCTGAGCGCTCGCTCCGCCCCGGTCACGCTCGCCGGAGCGGGGGTGGCATGGCCAAGACTTGGCACGGCACGCTGGGAGTGGTCGGGCAAAGCGTGAGGTCCGACGCTTGCCGGGGAACCGTCGGAACCCACGCCCACTACAGCGCTCCCACCGCGAGCTTCGCGATAAACGCTCCCACCCACGCGAGCGCGAACATGTAGCAGAAGGCGAGGGCAGGCCATGTCCACGAACCGGATTCGCGGCGCAGCGCCGCGATGGTACTCGTGCACTGCAGCGCGAACACGAAGAATACGAGGAGCGCGGCGATCGTGCCTGGCGTGAAGAGGAGCTGGCCTTCGTGAGGGCCGGGGCCCCACGTGAGAGAGGAGAGGGTATCGCCGGGGTTTTCTGGATCGGACGCACTCGCGATCTGCCCGAGCGTCGAGACGAACACTTCGCGCGCGCCGAGCGAGGCAACGACACCGACGCTCACGCGCCAATCGAAACCGAGGGGCTCGAACACAGGCTGGACGGCCTTGCCGAGGCCCGCACCGTAGGAGTGCTCAAGCTGGTAGGTCGCGACGGCCGCCGAATCGGACTGGTCGATACCCGCGGCCGCGAGCTCCGCATCGCCCACGGCAGGGAGGTTGAGCAGCGCCCACAGCACGAGTGTGAGCAGGAGGATGATGCGCCCCACCTTCGTGAGAAAGCCCTTCACGGGAATCCACGTGTTCGTCACGAGCTCGCGCAAGGTCGGGATGCGGTAGGTGGGCATTTCCATATAAAAGGGAAGGCTCGCCCGACCGCGCCCAAAAATCTTCGAGAACACCCACGCCGAGCCCATCGCGGAGCATGCCCCGAGCACGTACAACCCAAAGAGCGTCGCGCCCTGCGCGCCGATCACTCCGCCGAGGCGGGCATCGGCCGGGATCAGCATCGCAATCAACATCGTGTACACGGGAAGGCGTGCCGAGCACGTCATGAGAGGGATCGTGAGCATCGTCGCGAGTCGATCCTTCGCCGAAGGAAGCGAACGTGTGGCCATAATCCCCGGAATCGCACACGCGAGGCTCGAGAGCATCGCGACGAACGCCCGGCCCTCGAGGCCCGCGCCTGCCATGACCCGATCCATAAGGAACGCCGCCCGCGACATGTAGCCGGACGCCTCGAGGATGGCGAGCGCGAAGAACAGCAGGAAAATCTGGGGAACGAACGTGAGAACGCCGCCCACGCCACCGATCAAGCCATCGGCCACGAGACCGGCGAGCCAATCGATACCAATATTTTCGCGCGCGACATCTCCGAGGAACGCGAAGCCCTCTTCGATCCAGCCCTGAATGGGCGCAGCGACCGTAAAAATGAGCTGGAACAGCGCAAACATCGCCGCAAAGAACACGAGGCTGCCCCACACGGGATGCAGCAACACCGCATCGAGCTTGCGGGTGCGGGCGTGGGAGCCGGGCGCGCGATAGTGCGCGGCCTCGAGCACCGAATCGATCCACGCGGCGGAGCCCTTCGGGTTGGTGGGAGCGGCAACGGCAGGGCTCGGCCAGTCCTCTTCCGACGCCAGCTCGGCTTTCAGCGCGTCGAGCTCTCGGTGGTTTCCAGCCGTCACGACGAGAACGCGGTGGCCAAGCGCCTTCGACAGTGCCGCGACGTCCACGCTGCCGCCGCGCGAGAGGAATTCGTCGGCATGGGTGAGCGCCACAAGGATCGGCAGACCCGTGCGCTGAAGCTGTGCGATGAGCCCGAGCGAGCGGCGCATGCTCGTCGCGTCAAGCACCGCGATGAGCGCATCCGCGCGGCTTTCATCGCTGAGCGATTCGAGAACAACCTGCTCATCGGGGCTAATGGGGTCTAGCGAGTAGGTACCCGGGAGGTCCTCCACCTGGGCATCGATTCTCGCGCCGGAGGCGTCCTGCACTTCGACGCTACCCACGAACCTGCTGACCGTGACGCCCGGGTAGTTCGCAACCTTCGCCCGCATGCCCGTGAGGGCGTTGAACACCGTGGATTTACCGGCGTTCGGGTTGCCCACGAGCGCAAAACGGCGCGCACCGGTATCGCGCGGCGCTACCGGCGCCGCATCGTGGCAGGTCATGCTGCTTTCTTCTCGACCGAGTTGTTGGGGTGCTCATCCCCAACGTGCACGAGGATGCGTGCCGCGTCGCGCTTTCGAAGGACGATTTCGCAATCGGCAACGCGGAACACGAGCGGGTCACGCATGGGCGCCTTGCGCACGAGCTCGACCTCGAGACCCGGGTGGAAGCCCAGGTCAAAGAGACGGCGGCACAGAACAGAGTGCGAGTCGCGATATGCCGCGATGATCGCCGTGACCCCCTTCGGCACATCACTCAAGGCGATCGTCGAAGCGAAGGGACAGTCGAGGGTGCACACGAGCGCACGCGAGGTGAGCTCGTTGGCGAGCGACGTCATCTCGGGATAGGCAACTGACATATTTGCAAGGTTAGCATTGCCTAATCTAACTAGGAAGGGACATGGGGCACGCCACCGTCGGACCGAAGCACCCCGGGCAGAGCCGCAGATCTGAATACTCAGTGAACGAGCTGCAACATTTCACCTCCTGCCTTGCCGTAAATTCCCCGCCATTGGTTTTCTTAAAGAGGTTTTAGAAAACCGTTCACTTCTGCCACTCTCCGAAACCCCTTACCCACAAAGGAGACCATCATGGCCACATCCCCGATCGCCCGCCGCTCCCTCCTCGCCGCTGGCGGGGCCGCCTTCGCCGCCGCCGCCGCAGGATGTGGCGGCGGAAACAAGGCCGCCATCAAGGACGCCACGAACGAAATTGGCGACGACCCGAAGAAAATCAAAGGTGCAATCACCTACGCCTACTGGGATATCAACCAGGAGGCCATGCTCACCGACGTCATGAAGGCCTTCAACAAGAAATACCCGAACGTCAAAGTCCAGCTGAACATGGTGCCGTTCAAGGACTACTTCACAAAGCTCCGCGCGCAGGCTTCGTCGAAGGCTCTCCCCGACGTGTTCTGGATGAACGGCCCGAACTTCCGCTCCTACGCTGAGAACGGCCAGCTCGCCTCCCTCAAAGCCCTCGTCGACGACGGGCTCATCGACCCGAACAAATACCCGAGCGCACTCGTCGACATGTACACGGTCGACGGCGAACTCTTCGCGACGTGCAAAGACGTCGACTGCGTAGGCATCTGGTACAACAAGAAGCTTTTCGACCAGGCCGGCGTTGCCTACCCGGACGAAACCTGGACACTCGACACCTACAAGGAAAAGGCACTCGAGCTCACCGACAAGCTTCCCGACGGCGTGTGGGGCTGCGCGGAGGTCTTCTCGCGCACCGCTTCCTACTACCACTCGATCGCCATCAACGGCGGATGGGTGATCTCCGACGACAAAAAGAAATCCGGCTACGACGACCCCAAGACCATCGAGGGCGTGAAGTTCTGGCGCGACCTCATCGAGATCGGCGCATGCCCCAGCCGAGAGTTCCTTGCCGAAAACTCGTGCTACGGCATGTTTGAAGGCGGCCAGGTAGCCATGCAGTGGTCGGGCAACTGGCGCGTTGGCGCACTCATCGGGTCCTCCGTGAAGAACGACTGCGCCGTCGCCTACCTCCCCGGCGGCGACGACCGCAAGACGGCCGTGCACGGCCTCGGCCACGTGATCTCTGCAAACACCGAGAATCTCGCTGCGTCCCAGGCCCTCGTGACCTTCCTCGCGGGTGAAGAGGCCGCCAAAATCAGCGCGGAATCCGGCATTGCGCTCCCCGCTCTCGAAGGCACCCAGGATCCATACGTCGATGCTCAGCCCGGCTATGACCTCAGCGTGTTTGTTGACCAGGCAGAAAACTACGCCGTGCCCTTCCCCGTCTCCAAGACCTGCCCCGAATGGGAAGAGCTCGAGGGCGAACACCTCTCGAAGGTCTTCGACGGGGAGATCTCCGCAGAAGAAGGCTGCAAGGCACTCGCGAAAGCCATGAACGAGGTGCTCAAGAAGGAAAATAGCTAAACCGTCACACGCGCGCACGCGCACTGGCCCGCCTCCCCTGTTGGGGAAGCGGGCCAGTAGCGTAAAAGGAGGTACCGCATACGGCATGCAACCGTCGGAACCCAAGCCCTAACCGGGCTCAGACGCGCAGCTATCCCTTAACCGAACCCTCCGTGAGGCCACCACGCCAGAAGCGCTGCAACACGAGAATGAGGATCGCGAGCGGGATCACCGACAGCAGCGCGCCGCCGGTCGTGAGCTGGAAGAACTCCGGCAAACGGTCCGTTTGCGCGCGCCAGTTATCGAGGCCCAGAGTGATCGGGTAGAGCTTCTCGTCGGCAAGCATCACGAGGGGCAGGAAGTAGTTGTTCCAAATCGCCACGAATTGGAACAGCAGGATCGTCACCACCGCCGGCGTGAGCTGAGGAAGGGCAAGCCTGTGGAACAGCCCAATCTCGCTCACGCCGTCGAGACGCCCCGCCTCAAGCATCGAATCCGGAACGGCCGCACTCGCGTAGATTGACGCGAGGAACAGACCGAACGGGCTCACGAGCGACGGAATAAGCACGGCCCAGTACGTGTTTGTGAGCCCCACGCTCGAGAACAGGAAAAACAGCGGGAGCGCGGTCGCGGTGCCCGGCACGAGCACACCACCGAGCACGAACGCGTACACGGCCCTGCGGCCGGGGAAGCGGTATTTCGCGAGCGCATACCCCGCGGCGACCGCGAAGTAGGTCGCGAGCACCGAGCCCACTCCCGAATACAGAAGCGAGTTGAGCGCCCAGCGCGAGAAGATCCCGCCATTGGCCGTGAACACAGCCTTGAGGTTGTCGAACAGCAGGAACTCTTTGCCAAACCAGAAGCCGCTCGTACCAAACAGGTCCTCGGTCGACTTCGTCGCGTTCACGATCACCCAATAGACCGGCACGAGGAAGTACATCGCGACGATCGCCAAAAGCGCCGTCACAATGATCGTCGTCGCCGGCTTGCGGCCAGCCGAGCGGGCACCCGAACGCTGATCCCGCTCAAGGCGCATAGCCTGCTTCTTCCTCGAACGTTCGCTGACGTGCGTCGTTTGCGTAGCGCTCATCGCTTCCTCTCCGCCCACGAGGAGACCCCGAGAGCAATGGCCGAAAGAACAAAGGCCGAGACCGCGATGATCACGGCCTGCGCCGCCGCCATCCCAACCTCGTTGTACTGGAACGCGTACGCGTAGGCGCTCATATTCGGCGTGTACTCGTTCGTGATGCCCGAGCTCATCGTCATCAGTAGGCGAGGCTCCGCGAACAGTTGGAGCGTGCCGATGATCGAGAAGATGATCGTCAGCAAAAGCGCCGGCCGAATGAGTGGCAACTGAATGGAGGTCACGATCTTCAAGGGGCCGGCCCCGTCGATGCGGGCGGCCTCGTACAGCTCACCGGGAATGGCCTTGAGCTGGGCGATGATGATGAGCATGTTGTAGCCCGTATACGTCCAGGTCACGATGTTCGCGATCGACCACAGCACCATGTCTGGGCTCAGGAAATCGGCCTCAATTCCCACGAGCTGAAGCGCATCAACGATGGGGCTCAGACCCGGGATATACAGGAACGACCATAGGATAGTGGCGATCACGCCCGGAATGCCGTAGGGCAAAAAGTAGGCGCTTCTAAAGAATCCCGGCCATTTCGCCGCGGCACTTTCGAGAAGGAGCGCGAGGATCGTTGCGGCGACGATCATGACGCTCACCTGCACGACGCCGAAGAGGATCATGCGCCCGATCGAGGCCACAAAGTTCTGGTTCGCGAGCGCGGCGATGTAGTTATCGAAGCCCGCGAACGAAGTCTCGATACCTCCCTCGCCGAGGAGGCCGTGGCGCTCCACGGTCGTGAAGCTGTAGCCAATCGCCATGATGATCGGCACCACCATCGTGCCGATGAACAGCACCAAAAACGGTGCCATAAGTACCCAGGGTGCCCACTTCGATTTCATCGCGCCTCCTCCGCGTTGAGGCCCATGCCTTGCATAATCTCGGTGATGTCTTTCTGAGTGACCGCAAGGAGGTCCACGAGGGGCTGCTCACCGTTGATCGCTTTCGTCATTCCGGTGCCCACGACGTCCATGAAGCGCTGCATAAGCGGCGCCCACGTCCATTCGAGGTTCTGCCCCTCGGCCATGGGCACCATGACCTCTTCGTTGTAGTTTTGGCCCGAGAAGAACTCTGACGGTTGTGTGCGGGACTCACCGATGTAGTCCGCCGACGGCGACCAGCCGATACCGCAGTTCTCGATCATCGCGTCGATTCCCTCGGGGCTCGTGCACATCCACGTGCAGAATTCGAGGGCCTCGGCCGGGTGCTTACTCGTGGAGAGGATTGCCGCTGACGAGCCGCCGTGGGCTCCCGAGGCGTAGCCATCACCCCACGTTGGCATGGGCGCGACGGCCCACTTACCTTTGGCGCCAGGCACCGCTTCGATAAGGGCGTCGCTCCACGATCCGGAGATCGTGCTGAGGACCTTGTCGTCACCCGTGGCCGCCATCCACGGCGTCGAAAACGCGCCGTATCCGGTTCCAACGAGGTTGTCGGCGAGGATGCCATCCCAGAACTCGGCGACCTTGAGCGATTTCTCGTCGGTCATGTTGATGATCCATCCATCGCCCTCGGGCTTGAACCACGTGGCACCCGCCTGCATGGCCCACATGACGAAGTAGGAGCCGTCGCTCGGATCGAGGGTAAAGATCGTCTTACCCGCATCCTTGACGGCCCCCGCAACCTCGCGGAACTCGTCCCATGTGGACGGTGGCGTAAGGCCAAGCTCCCCTTCGAGCACTTCGCGGTTGTAGAAGTTTGCGACGGGGCCCGTGTCTTGCGGAACGGCCCACACGGACTCGCCCACTTGCGCTTGCGCGAAAGCGCCCGGATCAAATTTGTCTTTGACAATCCCGTAGCGAGAGAGGTCCACGAGGGCGCCCGCGAGCGCGAACTCGGGGACGGAGCGGAGCTCAACCTGCGCAATGTCGGGGCCGCCCCCTGCGGCTACAGCGGAGAGAAGTTTGGCGTAGCCGCCACTTCCGCCGCCGGGTATCCATGAGGCTTCCACGTGGATGCGGTCTTGGCTCTTGTTGAATATGTCAGCGACTTTTTGAAGGTCTTTGACCCATGCCCAGTAGGTGAGCTTTACGCGATCCTTCGACGGTGGGATTGTGGCTTCGGCGTTCACCGAGCCGGGGTTTGGTGGGGCGCAGCTCGCGAGGGCACCCGCGAGTGCGGCGCCTGTTCCGGCGAGCGCGGTACGCCGGGTGATGGGTTTCATGGGACCTCCTTGTCGATCCGCAACGGTGCGGCCCTCGACGTCGGGTCGGCCAGCACCCATGCGGCCTGCATCACATTTCATCATACGCTCACCCTTCGAGACCTGGGTAAACGCCACGCCATCCAACCGAAAAGGTCGAAGAAAGGGGCCGCGGCGTCGCTAGTTTTGACGCGCTTGACGGGCTACCTCCACCCCGAAAACCGAGCAGCTGAAAGAATGGGGCCATGGCTGAATTGGTGGATGTCGCGCCCGGAGTCCTCGTGCACACCTCGCGCAACGAGTCACTCAATAGCGTTGTGCTCGCCTCGATCAGCGAGGCGATGCTCATCGATCCGGGATGGGAGGTCGATGAGCTCGACGACATCGCCGCCCAACTCGACGAACGCGGCCTGAGCGCCCTTTCGGGCTTCGCCACCCACGCCCACCACGATCACGTCCTATGGCATCCGGCGTTTGGCGATGTCCCACGACTCGCCTCTGAAGCAACCGTGCGCCTGGTGGATGCCGATCGCGCCCGCCTCCTCGAGCGCGCCGCTGCGGACGACCCAGCCCTCGATTCTCGGCCCGACATCGCCGGGCTGCTCGGCCGGCTCTACCCCACCCCACAGGCTCCGGCCGACGCCCACCGCACGTGGCTCCCAAAGGGTGCGGCACCGGATGGTTTTGAGCCCGAATTGCTCACTCACGACGCCCACGTCCCGGGCCACACAGCGCTATGGCTACCCGACCAGCGCATCCTGATCGCGGGCGACATGCTCTCGAGCATCGAGCTCCCTTTGCCCGATCTCGACGGCTGCGACTATCGCGCACGCGTGCTCCAAAAGCGCAGCTTCGACCCTTTCCGCGCCTACCTCGATGCACTCTCGCTGCTCGAGCCCTACGCACGTGAGGCGCGACTCGTCGTTCCTGGCCACGGCCCCCTTGGCACCGATGCGCTCGACAGGCTCGAGCGCGATCGGGCCTATCTCGCGTCGATTCTCGAGGGCGGCGATCCCCGCGATGAACGCCGATCGATGCCGCGCATGGAGGCGTGGCACGCGCGCCTTCGGGAGGCAGTAGGGCGCGGGTAACCGTCGGACCCTTCTTCCGTGTGGAGAAAAATTCGCAGGCATGCGCGAAAGCAGGGAAATAGCGCAGGTATCTACACGTCGATTACGCGAGGCACAATAGGGAAACCCCCGGCCTGCCTTCACGAGGCACAACCGGGGGTCAATCCCTTTACCCTTATCCCCGCACGACGAGACCCCACTTTGCGGGATCCGTGCGCGATGCATTAAGGCAACTACGTCTGCCTTGAAAAAACCGGGAAATGGGCTCACGATTGGCTGTATTTCCTGCAATTCCCCTCGGAAGCGCAACAAACTGCCTGGTCAGCGCCTTGAGCGAGTCGCGAAATATTACGCGAGTCACACCATCCGTGCGCCACTTCGCGCCACTCACACCCCTGCGCGCGGGCCGGGCGCGTCTACTCGCGCGGCCCGCGCGAGGCCGACGCCACCCACTCCAAGAATGTGCTAACTTCATCAATACGTGGCCCGGCTCACGCGAATAACGTGACCTCTGAAACCTCAAGCTGCAATGGACCAAAGTCCCGCCTACGCTTAAAGCGTCACAGACTCAACGCTGGTCTTTTCGGCGTTTTCGCCGCGGGCCAGGCGAACATCCGCGAAAGGGATGAAACTCCATGGCGAAAAAGACACTCGCCCAGCACACCGTCGATCAACTCGTTGCTATGGGCGTCGAGCGCATTTACGGCGTTGTTGGCGACTCCCTCAACCCCATCGTGGATGCCGTGCGCACGACCAAGGGCATCGAATGGATCCACGTGCGCAACGAGGAGGCCGCGGCTTTCGCGGCAGGCGCCGAGGCCCGCGTCACGGGCAAGCTCAGCGTATGCGCCGGCTCGTGCGGCCCCGGCAACACGCACCTCGTTCAGGGTCTTTACGACGCCCACCGCGACTCTGTTCCGGTTCTCGCGATTGCGTCGCATATCCCTAGCGAAAAGATCGGAACCGGCTTTTTCCAGGAGACCCACCCCGAGCTTCTTTTCAACGAGTGCTCGGCCTTCTGCGAAATGGTCAATTCGGGCAACCACGGCGCACAGATGCTTCATAACGCCGCGCAAACCGCGCTCGCGAAGAAGGACGTTTCGGTCCTCGTGATTCCCGGCGACATCGCCAGCCAGGAGGTCACGATTGAAGCGACCCGCACCCTCACCACGACCTTCGGCGCAATCCAGCCGCAGGCCTCGGTCGTCGAGGACCTCGCCCGCCTCGCGAACTCGGCTAAGAAGATCACCCTCTTTGCCGGGGCCGGTATCGAGGGGGCGCGCGCGGAAGTCCTCGAGCTCGCCGACACCCTCAAAGCGCCCATCGGACACGCTTTCGGCGGCAAAGAATTCATCCAGTACAACAACCCGTTCGACGTGGGCATGAGCGGCCTGCTCGGCTACGGCGCCGCCTACGAGGCAACCCACGAGTGCGATCTTTTGATCCTGCTCGGCACGGACTTCCCGTACTCGGAGTTCCTTCCCCGCGAAGGCAAGCCGAAGGTTGTGCAGATCGACGCCGACGGCTCGCGCCTCGGCCGCCGCGTGCCTCTCGATCTGGGTGTGCACGGCGATGTGGCCCTCACGATCCGCGCGCTGCTGCCCCAGCTCAAGCAGAAGAAGAACCGCTCGTTCCTCAACTCGATGCTGCGCAAGCAGGAGAAGGAGCTCACGCACGTCGTCAACTCGTACACGAAGCGGGCGTCGCGCCTCAAGCCGATCCACCCGGAGTACGTTGCGAGCCTCCTCGATGAGTTCGCGGACGACGATGCTGTGTTCACGGTCGATACGGGCATGTGCAACGTGTGGGCCGCACGCTACATCGAGCCGAACGGTAAGCGCCGCATCTTCGGCTCGTTCCGTCACGGCACGATGGCTAATGCCCTCCCCCAGGCGATCGGCGCCTCGGCCGCACAGCCGAACCGCCAGGTCATTTCGATGAGTGGCGACGGCGGCCTCGGGATGCTCATGGGCGAACTTCTCACGGTGCGCCTGCACCAGTTGAACACGAAGATCGTCGTGTTCAACAACTCGAGCCTCGGCATGGTGAAGCTCGAGATGCTCGTGGCGGGCCTTCCCGATTTCGAGACTGACCACGATTCGGTGAACTTCGCGAAGATCGCCGAAGGCGCCGGCATTCCCTCGATCCGCATTGAGAACCCCAAGACCCTGCGCAAGGATCTCAAGAAGGCCCTCGCGGCACCTGGCCCGATGCTCATCGACATTGTGACGGACCCCGACGCGCTTGCGATGCCTCCGAAGATCACGCTCGAGCAGATGAGCGGTTTTGCGACCGCGGGCGGAAAGATCGTGCTCGAGGGTGGCGTGGGCAAGATGGTGAATCTTGCGAAGTCGAACGTGCGTAATATTCCGCGACCCGGAGCGTTCTTCTAAGAACTCTCGCGAACGCGTAAGGCGAAAGGCGGTCTCCTTTAGGAGATCGCCTTTTGCAGTTGATCTGCGGCGACGCGCACGGCCTCGAGCATGTCGAGGTCGCGCGAGGAGTCACTTCCCTGCCAGGTGACGGCCACCGCGGCAACGGGCCAGCGGGCGCCGTCAAAAACGGGAAGCGCCACCGAGCGGTGCCCCTCGAGAACCTCACCGTTTTCCACGGCGTAGCCGCGCGTGCGTGTGTCGCGTGCGTCAGCGAGCGCGCGCGCCACGGGGAACGCGGGGCCCACCTCGGCGCCGAGGTGGGGTTCGAGAACCGTTTCGCCGGTAAAGACGGCGGCGAGCTGATTGGCGGGTAGGGCGCTGAGAATTGCCCGCCCACTTGCGGTGAGGTGGGCGGGCACGCGCACGCCGACGTCGGTGGGGTAGGAGGCGGGTTTGCTGAGGCGCGCTTCGACGACGTAGAGCACGTGGCGGCCCTGAAGCACGGCCACATGCGAGATTTCGCCAACTCGATCCGTGAGACGTTCGGTCACGCGCTTGCCGAGGCGAGCGAGCGGAGCCTGCCGGGTGTAGCCGAAGCTGAGTTCATAGGCGGATGGGCCAAGGCCGTAGGCGTGCAGGTCCGAGTAGTGGAGAACGAAGCCCTGATCGAGGAGTTCGGCGAGGATGTCGTACGTGCTCGAGCGCGGAATATCGAGTTCGCTCGCGATGCGCGAGGCGGCGATGGGCCTCGAGCGCTGCGCGAGGTAGGTGAGGATCCTCAGCGTTGAGGCGGCTGCGGGTACTTTCGACGGCATAGGGCACACACTATCGGGCGCGCCTGGAGCGAATCTATTTGGATACAGTCCATCCGCCCATAATGGTGGGTGTGAACACCATGAGCAGCACCAAAAGAAGTCCGTGGCAAGGCCGAGTCGACGGCGAGGGGACGGCGCATGCGCGCTGGCATCAGCGCGTGTCGCTCGTGAGCGAGGATCGCCCGCCCGAGAGCCCGCACGTGGCTCTCGCGGGTTTCGCCTCGCACGAGGGGGTGCGCCGAAACCACGGTCGCGTAGGAGCCGCCGAAGCGCCGGCGGCACTGCGTTCGGCTCTTGCAAGCATGGCTCTTCACGGCTCGCTCGCCTCGGGTGAGGTGGCTCTTGCCGACTGGGGCGATGTTGCAACGATCGGCGAGGCTCTCGAGGAGGCGCAAGCGGCGATGGGGAGCCTGACGGCCACCGCGCTCGGCACCGAGGGCAACCGCCTCACGCTCGTGCTCGGTGGCGGCCACGAGACCGCATGGGCGAGCTACCTCGGGCTTCGCGAGCACCTTGGCGGCGAGGGATCCGACGCTTGCCGCCTCCCGTCGTGGGGTGTTCTCAATCTCGACGCTCATTTCGATCTGCGCAGCGCCCCGACCCCGACGAGCGGGACTCCGTTCTTGCAGATGGCTGAGGCGGAGGCGGCCGAGGGGCGCGCCCTCAATTACGCCGTGCTCGGGATCGCGGAGCCGGGCAATACGCGCGCTCTGTTTGAGACTGCCGATGCGCTTGGGGTTGAGTACCGCACGGACCTGGAGTGCCTTGAGATGGGTGCCGAGGGCGTCGCGCGGTTCGTCGAGGAGTTCGCCGCCCGTATCGACGTTCTCTACCTGACGATCGACCTCGACGTGCTGCCCGCCCACACGGCGCCCGGGGTGTCGGCCCCGGCGGCGCTTGGCGTGGATTTGCCGATCATCGTGGCGGCGGTGCGGGCCGCTGCGCGCACCGGGAAACTCTCGCTCATGGACATTGTCGAGCTGAATCCGCGCTTTGACGTGGATGGACGCACCGCGAAGTCCGCGGCCCGGCTCGTGAGCGAGGCCGCGCACATCCTCGCTCGCTGACTAGGATGTGACCTAACCCCCTTCCCTTCGCGCGACTGGAGCTGTTCATGAGCACTCACGCATCCTCCTCCCCCACGCGTTCCACGAGCCCGGGGCTCATGGAACGCCAGGGCATCGAGATCGTCGCTGAATCCGAGCGCACGGCGAAGCCAAGCGACCTGTTTTGGCCGTGGTTCGCCGCAAACATCTCGGTGTTCGGCATGGGCTACGGCAGCTACATCCTCGGTTTCGGCGTGAGCTTCTGGCAGGCCACGCTCGTGACCCTCATCGGCATCCCGATCTCGTTCTTCCTATGCGGCCTGATCGCGATCGCCGGCAAGCGCGGGAGCGCCCCAACGATGGTGCTCTCTCGTGCGGCGTTCGGTGTGCATGGCCAGAAGGTTCCCGGAATCGTCTCGTGGCTCACCTCGATCGGGTGGGAGACGTTCCTGTCGATCATGGCGGTTCTTGCGACGGCAACCGTGTTCTCACGCCTTGGCCTTCCCAGTGGCACGCCCGTGCTCGTTGCCGCGACGGTTGCGGTTGCTGCGCTCATCGTCGTCGCGAGCGTGCTCGGCTATCACACGATCATGAAGCTGCAGTCGGTTCTGACGTGGATAACTGGCGCCATCACGATCCTGTACGTGCTCCTCACGTTCTCTCACATCGATGTCGACGCGGTCCTCGCCGTCCCGAACGGCACGCCGCAGCAGGTCATCGGCGCGCTCGTGATGGTCATGACCGGCTTCGGCCTCGGCTGGATCAATATCGCCGCCGACTGGTCGCGGTACCAAAAGCGCGAGACCTCCGATGCCTCGATCATTTGGTGGAACACGCTCGGCGGTGCGATCGCCCCGGTGCTCCTCGTGTTCTTTGGCGTGCTGCTCGTCGCCTCGGATCCCTCACTGAGTGGTGGCATCGTGAATGATCCGATCGGCACGCTCGCCTCGATCCTCCCGATCTGGGTGCTCATCCCGTTCTGGCTTACGGCGGTTCTTGCACTCGTGTCGGGGGCCGTGCTCGGCATCTACTCCTCGGGCCTCACGCTGCTGAGCCTCGGCATTAACATCCCGCGCCCCGCCGCGGCCGCGATCGACGGCGTGATCCTCACGGCGGGCACCATTTACGTCGTGTTCTTCGCGCACGACTTCCTCGGCCCGTTCCAAAGCTTCCTCATCACGCTCGGTGTTCCGCTCGCGGCATGGGCGGGCATTCTTATCGCCGATATCCTCACGCGCCGCGTGGACTACGACGAACAGGCATTGTTCGATGCACAAGGCCGCTACGGCTCGGTCGATTGGATCTCGATCCTCACACTCATCGTGTGCTCCGTGCTCGGCTGGGGGCTCGTGGTCAACGGCTTCGCGGAAGCGGCGGCATGGAACAACTGGCAGGGCTACCTGCTTGGTCCGCTCGGTGGGCGAGATAGCAAGTGGGCGGACGCGAACCTCGGCGTTCTTCTCGCACTCGTCCTCGGCTTCGCTCTCACGTTCGTGCTGCGCCGCGGAACGATCCGCCGCCAGGAGTGGGCATGAGTACGGCGCCGACGCCTTCCGGCGTCACATCGGCTTCGCATTCTCGCGGCGTTCCCGGCGACGATTTCTCGGATGCGTGGCTTCTCGTCATTGATCCGCAGGTGATTTTTGCCGAGCAATCGTCGGACTGGGCCTCCCCCATGTGGGAGGCGGCCTGGGCGAATATCGCGCGCCTTGCGGAGGGGTTCGAGGGGCGCGTGATTCTCACGCGCTGGATTCCGACGGCGGACCGCTCGACCTCGTGGGGCGAGTATTTCGAGGCGTGGCCGTTTGCGGATGTGCCCGCGAGCGATCCACTGTACGACCTCACCCCCGAGGCGGCCGCGCTCGACGCCCCACACGTGATTGATGAGCCAACGTTTGGCAAGTGGGGCGCCCAGCTCACGGCGATTACGGGCGGGAGTCCGCATCTCGTCGTGGCGGGAGTGTCGACCGACTGCTGCGTGATCTCGACAGTTTTGCCCGCGGCCGATTCGGGTGCGTGGATCACCCTCGTCGGCGATGCGTGCGCAGGCTCTGACCAGGGAAATCACGAGCGGGCGCTCTCAATCATGGGGCTTTTTGCGCCGCAGGTGCGTATCGCTACAACGAACGAGGTGCTGTCCCTGGGTTGACGGGAGGAGGCTCCCTATGTTGTTAATGATAGCGACTCTCATTAACAACCGTTGCTCGCGTTTTTCGCCGGGCGACATAGAAAGGTGCTCCCTTGGTCCAGACAGCCACGGCGCCGGCGCGCACTCGCGCCGCGTTGCGCGCGCTCCTCGCGGCGTTCGCTTCGCTCGCCGTTATTCTCATTCCTCTCGGCTCGGCGCACGCCGCCGGGCGCCTCGTGATCGATTCCGGCCACGTCGATGCCTTCAACGTCACCGCTAAGGGCGACGCGCTCAAGCTCGACCTCAAAGAAGACGTCACGGGCTCGCACAAGACACACGCTGCGGAAGACGTCGAGCTTCACGTGAAGTCGGCGGCTCTCACGGACGTGCCCAAAGGGTGGCCCGGAGAAGGTAAGGGATATGCTCTTCCGCTAACGCAAGACCCGAATCTGCTGTGGCCCGGATGGGACACACTGGGGGCACAAGGCACGGGCTTCGATGAGTCGATCAAGCTCAAGTTCGACAAGGTTGAAGGCCCCGGCAAGATCCATCTGTTCAGTCAGGCCACTTTCCAAGGCGCCACCCCCCTCCTCGAGAACAACAGCACGGAACTTAAAACCGGTTCCATGCTCAACCAAGCTAAGTTCGCACACACCCACGCCAACTGGGTCTTCACGAAGCCCGGCGTGTACACGCTGACCCTCCACGCCGAGGGCACGAAGGGCGGCAAGAAAGTCTCCTCGAACAAGGCGACCTACACCTTCACCGTGGGCGATGAGTTCAAGGGCAAGGCCGACGCCAAGGCTGAAAAGCCGGCACCGGCTCCTGCCCCCAAACCGGAGGACTCGACGACACCGAAGAAGCCGTCGGACGAAGCACCGGCTCCGGCTCCTGAAGCTCCCGCGAAGCCGGAGAAGCCGTCGGACACCGCACCCACCGCGGAAGCGCCTGCGCCGAAGGACTCCACCAAGCCTGCCGCGCCCGCAAATCCCGCACCCGCGGATGAGTCGAAGCCTCGCACTTCCGCACCGAAGGCCAAGGCGCCGGAAAAGCCCGCCGCACCCGCGCCGAAGGCGAAAGCTAAGGCTAAGGCTGCGGCCCCGGCTAAGGAGGCCAAGGCCAAGCCCGCTGCTCCCGCGGCACCGGCGATGCCGGAAGCCCCCGCTAAGGAAGAGCCGAAGGCGCCCGTGTGCACCGCGACCGAAGTCGTGCGCGACGCCACGCAGGACGAAATCAAGGCCGCGACGAGCACCTCCAAGGCCAAGGCCGGCGGCTCCTACACGATTCCCGCAAACACGCACGTGCACCCCAACTGGGTGTTCTCGAAGCCCGGCACCTACAAGCTGACGATCCGTCAAAGCGTCAAGGGCAAGGATGGCAAGAGCTACTCCGACACCTCGACCCTCACGTTCAACGTGGGTAGCAGCTCCGGCGCAACGAGCGGCCACTTCGACTTCGGTTCACGTTTCGAGAACGGCAAGCTCATCTCGTCGATCAAGGACGACCGCAAGTCACCCGCGCAGTGGGTTGAGCCCTCCTCCATCTCGTTCGGCCTCGGCAATGCCGCAAAGGCAAAGGCACCCGCGGGCATCGAATACATTGCCCCCGCAGGCTCGGACGTGTGGATGATCGGCTCGACTCAGGCCCCGAGCGTTCCGTGGGTCGGCGCGAACTCGATGCACCCCTCGATCATTCAGAACACGACCGGCGAAATCACGCAGACCCTCGTGTCCGCGAGCGGCCCGGGCAACGTGGGCGTGTTCACCTCGGGCAACTTCGGCCAGATCGTTGGCCAGAAGTGGTACTCCTCGACCGCCGGCTCGGGCTCGAGCGTGAGCGCCGCAAAGGACCGCAAGAGCGCGAAGATCGGCCAGATCTTCAAGGACGGCAAGGGCTACAAGATCGTCGACCTCAAGGGCAAGACCGAGGACGGCGCCGACTGTGACCTCAGCGCCGACCAGATCGTGGAGGCGGGCGGCTCCGCCGACTACGCCAAGTCCGTGACGGGCGACGCTCCCGCGGGTGACTCCGCTTCGGATCTTCCGCGCACGGGCGCTGAGGTGACCGGCCTCGCCGGCACCGCCGCAGCGCTCATCATCGTGGGCGCTGGCACGGCAGTGGCGAGGCGCCGCTTCCAGTGACCTCCACCCCTAAACTGCGGCGGCGCTCCGTGCTCCTGGGCGCCGCCGCCTGCTCTCTCGGCGCGATCATTCTGCCTGGCCGCACCGCGCGCTCGAGCGAGGATCCTCGCCCGCGCGTCGTGGCAACGACCGGCATTCTCGCCGATCTCGCAAAGAACGTCGCGGGTCCCGATGCACTCGTCACGTCCCTCATCCCCGAGGGTGGCGACCCGCACTCGTTCGAGCCTCTCCCCCGCAACGTCCGCGACATCGCCTACGCCGATCTCGCGCTGTCGAACTACCTCATGCTCGAGGAACAGGCGCTGATCCGCACGATCGACGCGAACCTTCCCGCAGGCTCGACGCATCTCGCACTCGCCGAGGAAGCCTCGACGCGCGGCGCCACAATCATCCCGCTCGTCGAGAACCGCTCTCTTGACACGGTGTGGCTCGGCCTTCGCGTCGCGGGCCGCGAACGTGGCGCCGGGCGCCTCACGCAAGTACGTCTCGCCCTCACCGAGAGCGACGGACCCGGCGCCCTGCACGGGTACGTGACCGGAACATTCGGGGAGCCCCAGCGCGTCTTTGATTCGTCCGACGGCGTCTCAGCCCGCACCGATGCCATCGACCTTCCCATGGATGCCCACACGCATATGAGCTGGGCCTTTACTAAGGCAGGCGTGTATCGCGCGCGCTTTAGGGGAACGTGGAGCGGTGGTGCGCTCGGCGCCGAATCCTCCGCCGAGGGCGACGTCTGGATCTGCGTCGGCATCTCCCCCGAGGAAGCGGCGAAAAAAGGCGCCCACGCCTCCCTTGCGAAGCGACAAGTGATTTCCGCGGGCCACGCCGACATCACGGTCGACGTTCCCTCTGGCGCGCTCGTGATGCGCATCGACGACCCCGAAGCCAACGGCGGTACGCGCGACATCGCGCTCGACGACATGGTGATCCACGTGCCCCCGAAAGCGTTACTTCCGGTCCCCGCCGATCCCGCCTTCCGATTCATCGCCCGCGGCGGAACAGACGTCTACCAGCTGCCGCAGGCCGTCCTCGGCAAGCACGTGCACGGCGAGATCGACCCGCACCTGTGGCAAGACGTCACGAACGCCCAGGCCTACGTCGAGGTCATCCGCGACCACCTGTGCGGCCTCGACCCGGACCACGCGGGAGGATACCGCTCGCGGGCGGCCACATACTTGCGCGAACTCGACGACGTCGACTCCTACGTCCAGCGTTCGATCGATTCAATCCCGAAGGCCGGCCGCGAACTCGTGACGACCCACGACGCCTACGGCTACCTCGCGAACCGCTACGGGCTTCGTATCGCCGCCGTCGTCTCCCCTTCCCCGGGGCAAGAGCCTTCCATCGCGGACCGCCGCCGCCTCGCCGCGACTCTGCGCGACCTCGCCCCGAAAGCGGTCTTCCTTGAAGCCACAGCGGGACCGGTATCGACGAGCCTCGTTGATGCCGCCCGCATGGAAAAGATTCCCGTCCAGCCCATCTGGGGCGACTCCTTCACGCGCGAGGTCAATACCTACGCCGCGATGATGAGGGCCAACGCCGACTCCCTCGCGAGGGGGCTCGGTGGAAAACCCCTGGGCGATGGCGACCGGCAAGCGTCGGAATAAAACCCTCCTACCAACGAAAGATGAGCTCATGACTTCCCGTTCTTCTCGCGCCCTCACGCGGCGCCACTTCGCGGCCCTCGGCGCCGGCGCACTCGGCGCCCTGGCCTGCGCCCCCGCTGCCCTCGCGGCCCCCGCACGGCCCCTCCCGCTCGATCCGACCGACGGCGCGACCGACGGTGCCGACGACCCGGCTCTCAAGCAGAAAGTGAGCGATGACGAGAAGATCGTCGAGGGCGAGAAGGTCGTGATCGATGCGCATCACGTCGATCTTGGCCCGCGCCTCATCGACGGTGAGTGGATCTTCGCCGCGCGTGACGACACGGGGGAAACCCCCACGTGGCGCATGCTCGAGGACATCGTTTTCCAGGTCCATGACCAGGGAATTCTTCCCGTTCCGGACGATGAAGCGTACTCGTTCATCAAGGCCGAATCTGGCTCTGAGGTATACGTCGTGCCCCAGACCGAAGTGTCGGGCGTCGTGTGGCTCGGGTGGAATACGCAGGATCCCGCAGTCGTCAAAGCATGCCCGCGCGGCGTCACGCTGCGCTTCACGCACGTGTCCGGTCCCGGCCACTTCAGCCTGTTCCTCCAGCCGGGCAACTTCGCGCCGCCGCAGCAGCTCGCCGATGGCGACACGCTCGAGCAGACCCCCGCCGACGTGTTCGTGGACATCAACACGCACACGCACGCGAACTGGGTGTTCACGAAGCCCGGCGTGTATCTCCTCGCCGTGGAGGCGATGGCCGAGGGCGAGGTCGGCACGAAGTACTCCGCTGGCGGCACCCTGCGTTTCGCGGTCGGCGATGCGACCGCGCCGGATGAAGCGATGCAGGCGACGCCCGCGTGGGGCAACGACGGTGCACCGGCCGCGGGAAGTGCGAGCGATGGCGGGTCCGACGCCTCCTCGGCTCCCGGCGCCGCGAAGGATGACGCGAAGGCTAAGCCCTCGAAGGGCGCTGCCGATGACGGCGCGAGCGAAAAGACGAGCTCGAACTCTCTTCCGTGGATCGTGGGCGGCGGCGCCGCCGTGGTTGCTGCCGCGGGCGGCGGAGCCTACGCGCTCAACAAGAAGAAGAATGAGCGCGCGCGAGCCGAAGCCGAAAGCGAAGCCGCAGGCACCGGATCCTCGGCTGCGAACCAGCCGGGCGAAGGTGGCAGGAAATGACCTCCGCCCTCAGCGCACACCCGCGTGAGGCGGCTGGCGCGACCGCGGCGGGCCACGCGGATCGCGCACGTCCGCTGTCGTGCTCGCAGCTGCGCGTGAATCTCGGTGGGCGCACGGTCCTTGACGACATCAGCCTCGATATCGAGGCGGGAAGCGTCACGGTGCTGCTCGGACCGAATGGCGCCGGTAAAACCACCCTCGTGAAGAGCCTTCTCGGGGTGCTCCCCCTCGCTTCGGGATCCGTCGAGGCGCGTGGGGAACGTGCGTACGTTCCGCAGCGCAGCGAAATGGAGTGGGATTTCCCCGCGACCGCGCACGACGTGGTCATGCTCGGGCTTATTCGCAAGCTCAGCCGCTGGCGCTCCCCCGGGAAGGAGCACTACAAGGCCGTCGCGCACGCCCTTTCAAAGGTCCGCATGGACGCCATGAAGGATCGCCCGATCGGTGAGATGTCGGGCGGTCAGCGCCAACGCGTCATGATCGCTCGCGCACTTGTGCTCGAGCCTGCCGTTCTTTTGCTCGACGAGCCGTTCACGGGGCTCGATATGCCCTCGCAGGAACTCCTGAGTGACCTGTTCGTGTCGCTCGCGCGCGAGGGCTGCGCCGTGGTCATGTCGACGCACGACCTCACGCATGCGCTGCACGTCGCCGATCGCGTGGTGCTGCTCAATCGCCGAGTGATCGCCGATGCCCCGCCAAGCGAACTGCGCGACCCCGAACCGTGGCGGGAGACCTTCCGCGTTTCCGAGCACTCACCGCTTCTCACGCACGTCGCCTCCGCGGTCGACGCCGAATCGAAAGACCATTGATGCTGACTCCTCTCGACTTCCTCACCGACCTCACGAACCCGCAGCTGACGTTCCTACCGAAGGCTCTCGTCGTGTCGATGCTCGCGGCGCTCGTGTGCGCCGTTGTGGGCACGCACGTGGTGCTGCGCGGCATGACGTTCATCGGCGACGCTGTCGCGCACGCGGTGTTCCCCGGGATTGCGGTGGCGTTCGTGCTCCAGGGCTCGTTCCTCGTGGGCGGAATCGTCGCGGGCGTCATCACGGCGATCCTTATCGCCGTTTTCGGTAACCATCACCGGTTGCGAAGCGACGCCGTGATCGGCGTGTTCTTCGTCGCGGCGTTTGCACTCGGCATCGTGGTCATGAGCCGCGCCCCCGGCTACGGCGGCTCACTTTCGAGCTTTTTGTTCGGGGCGATCACGGGCATCGAGGATTCGGCGCTCGTCACCTCAGCGGTGTTCACGGCGATCGTGCTCGCCCTCCTCGTCATCCTTCACCGTGATCTCGTTGTCGTCGGCATGGACCGCGGCTACGCCGCGGCGCTCGGCCTGCCCGTGATGCTCCTCGACATCGCCCTCTCGGTGCTCGTGACCCTCGCGGTCGTCATGAGCATCCACACGATCGGCAACATCCTCGTCCTCGCCCTGCTCGTCACGCCGGCGGCCTCGGCGCGGATGCTCACCGACCGGATCATGCCGATGATGGCGTGCGCTGCGGGCATCGGCATGGGCAGTGCCCTGCTCGGCGTGTACTTCTCGTGGGCGCTCGATCTCCCGACGGGCGGCACGATCGTGCTTGTTGCGACGGCGATCTTCGTTCTCTCGTGGGCGCTGAGCCCCCGCCACGGGGTGCTGCGCAACAAGCGCCGGGGCGAACTCGATAACGGCGCCGAGGGAACGGAGCTCGAGGCGGCGGTCTAGGGCCGGCTGCGGCTTCCGTAAGGGCCGGCGCGCCACGGCTTCGGCGCCCCGCCCCTTCCCTTCCCTCCCCTTCCCGTCCCTTCCCTTTCCCGGTCTAGGAAACTAACCCCAACGTTTGCGGCGCTATTCGCCATCTTTCCACCGCGAATGTTGGGTTGAGTTTTAGCTACCGGCGACGGCTATCCCGCCGACGGCCACGGGCGGTTTTCTAGCCCGACACCTCTCGCTTCCTGCAGCGCCTTTTGCCCTATCGAGCTGCGGCCGCATCTCTCCTCCCGGGAATTGCCGCTTAGCCCTCTTGGGGCGGCGACATCGCCGACCACCGGTGATGGATATGCGAATGTGGCGGGGGTTCGGGATTTTTCCCGGTCCCCCGCCACATGTGTGCGAGTCAGGGATGAAGCTTTAGAGCCTCATCGCCTCGGTGCTCACTTCTGCGAGCGTGACCTCCGGCGCCATGCCAATGCGCCTACGCCACCGAGCACGAGAAGTGCGGCGAGGCCAGCAGTCGCGGCAATCTCGGCACCTGTGCGAGGCAACGGCAGGCTCGGCTCCGACGGCTTGCTCGGGTGAGCCGGATTCGCAGACTTAGCCGGCTCCTCAGGCTGACCAGGCTCCGTCGGATCCTCAGGCTCACCAGGCTGCACAGGCTGACCCGGCTGCTCGGGCTCACCCGGCTCACCCGGCTCCTCAGGGTTGCCCGGCTCCTCGGGATTACCCGGTTCCTCAGGCTGACCAGGCTGCTCAGGCTCCTCAGGGTTGGTCGGATTGGTCGGATCGTCCGGCTTACCCGGATCCTCAGGGTTGCCCGGATCCGTCGGGTCCTCAGGGTTGCCCGGCTCCTCAGGATTACCCGGCTCTTCCGGCTTGCCCGGTTCCTCAGGGTTACCCGGCTCTTCAGGCTTACCCGGTTCCTCAGGGTTACCCGGCTCCTCAGGGTTACCCGGCTCTTCAGGATTGCCCGGCTCTTCAGGATTGCCAGGTTCCTCAGGGTTGCCCGGCTCCTCCGGCTTACCCGGATTCGTCGGATCCTCGGGGTTGCCAGGTTCCTCCGGAGTCGGCTTGTCGCAGTTGCACTTGGAGCCCACGCGGATCTTGCGCGGTTGCGGATCCTTAAGAACCTTCTCGGATACTTCCGGATCGCCTACTGGCTTACCGTTTTCGAGCTTCCAGGTCTTGGTGATTTCCTTCTCGCCGAAGGAACCAGCCTGGTCCTCAACCACCTTGCCGACCTCGAGGTTCGGGTCGTACTCGATGAGGGTGTCGTACGGGGTCTTCTCGGTGTGCTTATCGGTGAGCTCGGTCTGGTTCTTGGCCGGACCAACCTCGACGATGTGCTTGACCGGATCGCTGATCTTCTCGGAGGTGTCCTCCGTGGAGACCTCACCGTTTTCGGCGTTCACCTTGACGGTGTGCTTGACCTCGCCCTGCTTGCCTTCCTGGACAACCTTGGTTTCACCAGGCTGGAGGTCAGGGTTGACGCGTACTTCGACTTCGAACGGAGTCTTCTCAATCCACTCGAACTCGGTGGAGGCAGGCTTGCCCTTCGTACCGACCTTGATGATCTTCTTGACCGGATCGGTCACACGCTTGGTTTCGGTCTTGGAGTCCACAACCTTCGAGTTCTCGATGGTCAGGGTAGTGGTGACCTTGTCCTTACCGAGCTGGCCTTCCTGAACAGTTTCCTGCTTTCCGGCTTCCATCGTGTCATCGAAGATGACCTCGGTCTCGAACGGCACGTCCTTTTCGTACTCAGTCGTGTGAGTACCTTCGGACTTGGTGCCGACGCGGATGATCTGCTTGACCGGTTCCTTGGTGCGTTCAGTCGTCACTTCGGGGTCGCCGG
>NZ_BCSI01000001.1 GCF_001570785.1 Dermabacter hominis NBRC 106157 | reverse complement strand
AAAACACTACGCCCCACACCACCCCTGCGCAAACCACACACCCCAACTCGTGGCCCACACCATAAAACAACCCAAAAAAGCTGCAGTCTCTTTCCGCTCCTGCACGGAAAGAGACGAGGTATTTGCGCGAGACGTCCGGTAAGGGGTTCCTGGCTGCGCACTGCAGACAGAGACAATTCAAAGACGCGAAGTCACTGCGACCTCGCGGGCCGACCTAGGAGCCCGGGACGTAACCCCTGTGGAGCGCGACGATGCCGCCGCTGAGGTTGCGATACTGCGCTCGTTCGAGCCCGAGCTCAAGGAACCACTCGCGTAGGCCCTCCTGATCGGGCCAGGCAAGAATTGACTCGGCGAGGTAGCTGTAAGCAGCACCATTCGCCGATACCTGCGATGCCACGTGCGGCAGCATCCCCATGATGTAGCGCGAGTAGACGTGGCGGAACGCGCGATTTTTTGGGGTCGAAAATTCGCACACGACGACGGTCCCGCCCGGCTTCACCACACGCGCCATCTCGGAGAGAGCTTTTCGCGGTTCAACGACATTGCGCAGACCGAAACTAATGACGGCTGCATCAAATGAATCTGACGTGAACGGGAGGTTGGTAGCGTCGGCCCCCACGAAGGGGATGTGTGGTTGCCTCTTGCGCCCCTCCGCCATCATGCCAGCCGAAAAATCAGACGCAAGAACCCGGTGACCCGCACGCGCGATCGCCGCGCTCGAGGTACCGGTCCCGGCCGCAACATCAAGTACGCGAGCTCCGCTCCCCTTCGGCAGATCGAGCGCTTCCACCATCGCCGATCGCCACCCTCGATCCTGACCGAAGGCAAGGACGGTGTTGAGGAGGTCGTAGCGCCCCGCGACGCCGTCAAACATAGTCGAGACGTCGGCGGGGTTCTTAGTGAGATCAGCTCGCGTCATGGGGTCTATTGTGCCTGATCGAGGCCGCGGTGCGCGCAACGCGGGGTACGGGCGCGTCAGAGCCCGATGAGCCCCGTGAGTGCATCACGGAGGAAGTACATCACGAACAGTGCGCTCACGACATACATGAGCCAATGCACCTTTTTCGCGTTCCCCACGACAATTTGGATGACCACGTACAGGATGAATCCCGCCCCCATGCCCACGGTGATCGAGTACGCGAACGGCATGAGGATGATCGTGAGGAATGCGGGAATAGCCTTCGTGAGGTCGCTGAAGTCAATGTCCACGACCTGACTCATCATGAGGAATCCGACGAGGACGAGGGCCGGGGTCGCAGCCTCGTACGGCACGAGAGCGACGATCGGCGATAGGAACATCGCGACGATGAAACACAGGCCGGTGACGACGGTCGCGAGGCCCGTCCGGGCGCCTTCACCGACGCCGGTCGCGCTTTCAACGAAGCTCGTGTTGGAGGAGACACCACCGACGCCACCCATGATCGCCCCGACAGAGTCGGCGATGAGGATCCGCTGGCTGTTCTCGACATCGCTGTTGTCGTCGACGAGCCCTGCCTCGGTTCCAACCGCAACCATGGTGCCCATCGTGTCGAAGAAGTCTGCGAGGAGGAGGGAGAACACGACGATGATGGCGCCGACGATACCGATGGCGCGCAGGCCACCGACCGGATCGACCTGGAACAGGGTGCTGAAATCGGGCAGCGCGAACGCGCTTCCGCTCAGGGCGGGCACGTTCATGGACCAGCCGTAAGGGTTACCCGCATCGGCGTCGGTTGCGGGGGCAAACTGACCGATTCCGACGGTGTTCTCGATGACAATGGCGAGTACTGTCGCAGCGATAATCGCGATGAGAATCGCGCCGGGGACCTTCCTCACCCACAGCACGATCATGAGGATGAGCCCGAAAACGAACACGGCTGTAGGCCAGCCAATGAGCGAGCCTGAGTTACCGAGCTGCACGGGGGTGCCACCACCGGTGGTCACGAAGCGGGCGTTGATGAGCCCAATAAACGCAATGAACAAGCCCATGCCCACAGCGATGGCGGTCTTGAGGAACTGCGGGACCGCGAGGAATACCGCCTTGCGAAAGCCCGTGAGAACGAGCAAAAGAATAATGATGCCTTCCACGAGCACGAGCCCCATCGCACCGGCCCAGGTCATGCCGGGCAGTGATACGACACCGTAGGCGAGGTACGCGTTGAGCCCGAGACCCGCCGCCATCGCGAGCGGGAAATTCGCCCACGCTCCCATGAAGATCGAACACACGGCAGCAATCAGCGCCGTTCCCGCGGCAACAGCGGGCATATTCGGCTCGGTTCCACCGCCGAGGTACATGCCGGTCGAATCCGGCACGGTGCCGATAATGAGCGGGTTCAGTACAACGATGTAACACATCGCAAAGAACGTGACCATGCCGCCACGCACTTCACGGCCGACCGTCGAGCCGCGTTTAGAGATCGAGAAAAACGAATCGAGGCGCGAGAAAGCCGCACCCTTTGAGGGAGCACTGTGGGTTTGGGACATGGCTCCCATTGTAGGAAAAGGCCCGGCCAAAGCAACGCTTTGGGCCGGGCCAGCGAGACGAAGAACTCGAGTTTTACTTCGTTTCGGGGCGATTAGCGTCGATAAAGCGGTAGTAGTCGAGGTAGTCGAGCTTCGAGGCCGCGGAGCTATCCACAACGATGGTGGCGTCCTCGTGAAGCTGGAGCGCGGTCGATGTCCAGCGGGCACTCACCCCTCCCTCGATTGTCTGGCGAACGGCTTCAGCCTTGTTCTCCCCCGTTGCGATGAGGAGAAGTTTCCTGGCCTCGCGGATTGTGCCGACTCCCTGGCTGATGGCGTGGATGGGAACGTCATCTTTCGAATCGAAGAAACGCGAGTTGTCAGCGATCGTCTTGGGGGTGAGCGTCACCAGGTGCGTGCGCGAAGCGAGCGACGTGCCCGGTTCGTTAAAGCCGATGTGACCGGTCGCCCCGACCCCGAGGAGCTGGAGATCAACGCCGCCTGCATCCTTGATCGCGGCGTCATACCGGGCTGCTTCGGCAACCGGATCCCCCGTGTCACCGCGAGGGCAAAACACCTTCGCAGTGTCGAGATCCACCTTTTCAACAAGGTGCTCGCGAATAAAACGCGCGTAGCTTTGGGGGTGCTCGGGCGAAAGCCCCACGTACTCGTCGAGCATGAAGACAGTGACATTCGCAAAGCTCAGGCCCTCGTCACGGTGACGCCGCGCGAGTTCGTCATAAGCCGCGATCGGCGAGGATCCCGTCGCGAGGCCGAGAGTGACGGGGCCACCATCTGCTTCGCGAATAGCAGCCTCGATGTGATCGGCAACGACCACGCTCGCGTCGTCGGCGGTGGGGCGAATGTAGATTTCCATGGCATCTCCGGCTTCGTTCTGGGGCGCGGGAGGGCCGACGCTGGCCGGTCTCCGGTTACGCCCATGGTGGGCTCGCTCATATGCTCCTGCAAGCATACGTACTTCGAGAAGAGACCAGCAAGGCCCGGCACCTCGAGGTGCCGGGCCTTGCGTTTTGGCGCGAAAGCTCCGCGCCGTTTCCCCAAACGGGCTTACTTCTTCTTCGGCGTCGACGCCGCCGCAAGCTCAAAGGCCTTGCGGGGTTCTGTCGCCTGGGCGATACCGAGAATTTCGCGGTTGCCGAGCAACGAGCTCACCCAACCCGCGACGACACCGGCCTTACGGCCGAGCGTAGGCATGGCATAGACGTGGTAGGCGCGAGCGCCGAGCCATGCGGGAATGCCCTTAAGCTCGACCTTCTTGTCGCCGATGAACAGCGTTCCGACGCCCTTGAACATGCCGAGGGTTGCCATCGTGCCGAGGTTCTTGTGGTAGTAGTCCACGAGCGGGCGCGAGTCGATCGCGCGCGCAACGTTGTCAGCGAGGCACTTCGCCTGGCGCACGGCGTGCTGAGCATTCGGCGGGCAAACCTTGCCCTCGCCCGAAGCGAGATCCGGAACAGTCGTGCAGTCGCCGGCTGCAAAAACACCCTCGAGGGGGCCGTCCTCGCCCTTGACGCGGAGGTCGGCGAGGCAGTCAAGGCGGCCGGTCTGGTTGAGCGGCAGATCCGAGTTCTCGAGGACGGGGTTCGGCTTGATGCCGGCACACCACACGATGAGGTCCGAGGCGAATTCGTCACCGTCGGAGGTCTTGACAATGCCGTCCTCGCACGAATTGAGGAAGGTCTCGAGCTTGACCTCGATGCCGCGCTCACGGAACTGCTTGAGAGCATACTTACCGAGTTCTTCGCCAACCTCGGGAAGAATTCGACCCATAGCTTCGATCATCACGAAGCGGACATCCGAGGGGTGAAGATCGGGGTAGTAACGCAGAGCTGCGGAGACCATGTCTTCAGCTTCGGCAATGGCTTCCGAGCCAGCGAAGCCACCGCCGACGAAGGTGAAGGTCAGCAGGCGCTTGCGGGTTTCGGGATCCTTGGTCGAAGCGGCCTCGGCGAGGTTGCTGAGGATGCGGTCGCGCACGGCCACGGCTTCCTCGACCCACTTGAACCCAATAGCGTTTTCAGCAAGGCCCGGGATCGGGAGCGTGCGCGGTACGGAACCGAGCCCCACGACGAGGTAGTCGTAGCTGATCTCGATCGTTTCATCGCCCTCGAGAGCGACCGTCACGACGCGATCCGCGTGCGAGATGGTCTCGACCGATCCGGTGACGACCTTGGTGCCCTGCAGGACCTTGCGCAACGGCGCGAGCACGTTGCGCGGGTCAATCGCACCGGCGCCAACTTCCGGGAGGAATGGCTGATAGGTGAGGTAGGGACGAGTGTCGACGACCGTGATGGCAACGTTGTTGCCGGCCTTCTTGCGCAGCTCAGCTGCGACGTTCATACCAACGCTTCCGCCGCCGAGAACGAGAACGTGCGGCTTGTTTCCTGAATTGATGTTCATGTGTGCGAACTTGCCTTTCCACATCGCTAACGATGCAATTCAACCACGTTGAGGCGCTTCCAAACTGAGTGAATCGAGCACGCTCATCGCGAGTCCATCGAGAATGTCGTGTTCGCTCGTCGTGACGCGCTCGAGTGTGCCTTCGTTCGCAACCCGTTCGAGGATTCGCGCCCAAATAAGCGCGCCCGCGCCGATCACGTCTATCCGTCCCGGGTGGATCGCCGGGAGCGCCGAGAGCTCCGCCGCGCTCGATCGAAGAATTCGATAGCTAAGAGCCGTGAATTCCTCGGCATCAATGCTTGCGCCGTGGCTCAACTCGGGCGTGTATTCCTCGAGGCCGAGGGCAACGGCGGTCAAAGTCGTGACGGTTCCCGCGACTCCCACGATGCCGCGAACTGCGGAAAAATCGATCGTCTGAGAAGCCTCATCAATAAGCGCGTCGATATCGCGGACAGCGGCCTCAATGTCGCTCTCACTCACGCGGTCGGCGCTCAAGTGGCGCTCCGTGAGGCGAACAGACCCCATGTCGAGGCTGATCTCGGCTCGCGGCGCATCCTCGCCGTAGACCAGTTCGGTTGAACCGCCACCGATATCAACGATCAGGCGAGGCGAGGGTCCGGGATCGGGAAGAGTCGCCACGGCACCGCGATAGCTCAGCACCGCCTCTTCGGTTCCTTCGATGACCTCGGGTTCAATACCGAGAATCTCCCGAACCCCGTCGATGAACTCCGCTCGGTTTTCAGCGTCGCGGCTTGCACTCGTCGCTGCAAAGCGCACGCCTTCGACAGCTTTCTGCTCGATCACGCGTGCATACTGCCGAGTGGCCTCAAGAGTGCGCTCGATCGCTTCCGGGTCGAGGCGCCCTGTGCGGTCCACCCCGTGACCGAGACGCACAATTTTCATCTCCCGCGCGATATCGCGCAAGGAGCCGTCGGGCGCTTCTTCCGCGACGAGAAGACGAATCGAATTAGTGCCGCAGTCGATCGCGGCGACCCTGCGGCTCATGCGCCTTCCTCCTCAAGCATTGCGGGCGTGAGGTCGCATCGGCATCGATCGATCGTCGTGTCATCAGAGGCCAGCTCAAGGGCGCGGTCACCAAACGGGTTCACGCCCGGCCCCTCGGCAAGGGCCTGGCCGACCACGGCATGGAGGCACTTCACGCGGTGCGGCATCCCGCCTGCACTGATGCCATCGATCTCTTCGGCACTACCGAGTTCGGAGCGCCGCTCCAGGTACCACTCGTGGGCGCGCGCATAGCTCTGCTGAAGCTCACTGTTCTCTTCCAGCTCGGCGGTCCACTCAGCAAGCAACCCCCGCGCCTCGAGTCGCGAGCAGGCCTCGACCATCGACGGAAGCGTGAGGTAAAGGCTCGTGGGAAACGGCGATCCATCGCTCAGACGCGGCACCGTGCGCACAACGGCGGGAGCCCCGCACGCGCAGCGACGTGCGATCGAATGCACGCCACGCATCGTTCGACCAAGCTGGCGAGCCATGAGGGCGAGATCCGCCTCGGTTGCCTCGCTCTCGAACGGAAGTGGATCAAGCGGTGTTGGCATAGAGCACTACAACCTTTCGGGCAACTATCGGCCTCAGGGGCCTTGCTTATCGGCGGGGTCCTCGGGAGGAGCGGCCTGACTTGCGGCCACGAGCGAATCCCACATCGTGCCAAACCACGCAGTTTTCGCGCGCTGCTCCTCCTGCGCGGCCTGGGTGGTTTGGGGAACCTCGGCGCCACTCGAATCTGTCAGGCGATACTGCGTTTCCCCGGGGTAGGCAAAGAGCAAACGTTCGCGCGCTTGCGCGGAGACAAACGTCGGATCTTCCCACCGCGCGACTTGAGCCTCGAGCCCTTTGACCTCGCGTTCTTGCTCGGCAACCTGCGCACGAAGGGTGCTGAGGCGCTGTTGCTGCATGACGTATCCGTTCACGGTAGGAACGAGCGCCACGAGCGCGAGAAGCGTAATCGCCAGCAGCACGAGCGAGCGCCCCGTGAGCCCCGCGATAGGGGCCAGCACCTTGCGCGCACCCACACTTACCGAAGTTGCCGTGCGCGCCGATGCAGTGTGCCCAGCCTTCGTGCGGCGACGACTCGCGCGACCGGTAGGCGTGGAGGGTGCGGCTGCGGGAGTTCGCCACCGCGACGCCGAGGAGCGCCCCGCCGGTCTCGACGGGGCGCCCCTTCGGTGCTTTAACGAATCAGGCATGAGCCCTATCGTAAACCGCTCAGGCCTTGAAGCGCGGGAATGCCGAAGCGCCCGCGTAGACGGCCGAGTCGCCGAGCTCATCCTCGATACGGATGAGCTGGTTGTACTTGTTGACGCGCTCACCGCGAGCGGGAGCACCGGTCTTGATTTGGCCCGTACCAAGCGCGACAGCGAGGTCGGCGATCGTGGTGTCCTCGGTCTCGCCCGAACGGTGCGACATCATCGACGAGAAACCATTGCGGGTGGCAAGATCCACGGCGTCAAAGGTCTCGGTGAGGGTGCCGATCTGGTTCACCTTCACGAGAAGAGCGTTGGCAGCGCCATTCTCAATGCCGCGGCCGAGACGCACGGGGTTCGTCACGAAGAGGTCGTCGCCAACGAGCTGAACCTTCTCGCCGAGCTTCTCGGTGATGGCAACCCAGCCGTCCCAGTCTTCCTCGTCGAGCGGGTCCTCAATCGAGACGAGCGGATAGGACTCAACGAGCTCGCCGTAGTAGGCGATCATGTCCTCGGCAGACTTCTTTTCACCTTCGAAGAGGTAGGAGCCGTCCTCGAAGAACTCCGACGCAGCAACGTCGAGAGCGAGTGCGACGTCCTTGCCCGGGGTGTAGCCAGCCTTCTCGATGGCCTCGATGATGAGATCGAGAGCGGCGCGGTTCGACTCGAGGTTCGGCGCGAAGCCACCCTCGTCACCGAGACCCGTCGCGAGACCACGGTCGTGGAGAACCTTCTTGAGGTTGTGGTAAACCTCGGCACCCATACGGACTGCCTCGACGAACGTCGGGGCACCGATCGGGGCGATCATGAACTCCTGGATGTCCACGTTCGAATCCGCGTGCGAGCCACCGTTGAGGATGTTCATCATGGGGACGGGAAGCACGTGTGCGTTCGGACCGCCCACGTAGCGGTAGAGGGGCAGCTCTGCTTCCGCAGCGGCAGCCTTCGCGACAGCGATCGACACGCCGAGAATGGCGTTCGCGCCGATCTTGCCCTTGTTGTCGGTGCCGTCCGCGTCAATCATCGCGAGGTCGATCGCGCGCTGGTCGGTCACATCCATACCCTCGATCTTTTCGGAGAGCTCTTCGGCAACCGCGGCGGCAGCCTGCGAAACGCCCTTGCCGAGGTAACGGCCCTTGTCACCATCGCGGCGCTCAACGGCCTCAAATGCACCGGTCGAGGCGCCCGAAGGAACCTGGCCGAGGAACTGGTAGCCCTCGTCGGTCGTAAGAACGACCTCAACGGTGGGGTTGCCGCGCGAATCAAGAATCTCGCGACCGCGAACGTCGAAGATGAATGCCATGAGATGGCCTCCTTAGTCAGGATTTTCAAGTGGCGGGTCGCCTTTGACCTTCGCCCTCAAGTCTAGTGCGGATCGTGTGATCTACCTGAAGGGTTTTGCGCACCCCCGGCGCGGCGAATGCGACCCAGGTCACGGAGTGGGACTTCAGTCGCGAGCCAATTGCGCCTCGACCCTCGCCACGAGTGCGCGAAGAGCCGATTCGGGATCCTCATCACGCGCTGCCGCCTCGAGCACGATCGCCATTATTCGAGAGGCGATACTCCCATTCGACGCGCTGTTCTCAACGCCAGCCCTAAGCTCTTCCTCCCGCCCCGCAGCTTGCGCACGCGCGGCGATCTTGAACGCCCGCTGGAGTGCCGGAAGGGCGAGTGGAATCCCCTCGGCGAGTGCACGGCGCGGCTTCTCCTGCGACTTGATGCGGTCCCACCGCGCCGTAATCTCCTCAATGCTCAAATCCTCGCGCTCGGGTCCAAACACATGCGGGTTTCGGCGATACATTTTCGCGTTGAGAGACCGGGCAACCGAATCCAGCGTCCACGGCTCAGCTTCCTCCATGCCGATTCGGGCATGAAACACGAGCTGAAACAGCAGGTCCCCGAACTCGTCAACGAGCTCCGACGTACGAATCGGCTCGCGCTCAAGTTCAGCAAGAACTTCGTGGGTTTCCTCGAGCAAGTATCGCGAAAGAGAACCGTGTGTCTGGGCAGCGCTCCACGGATCGCCCCCCGGACTTCGAAGCTCGTGCATGATCCTCACCGACTCGACGACCGCAGCGCCGGGAGCGACGGGGGACGCGAAAACATAATCCGCATCGATGGGCCCCCCGGAGGCCTCTTCGAGCGCGCCAATCGTCTCGATCGGCGACGGAAGGTGGGGGTGCTCGGAATCGCAGAGCCAGGCGCGGTACTCCCCCGAGCAAGCGTCGGATTTCTCAAGCCAGACCTCAAGCGAGCGAGCGAGCTCTTCGGCATTTGCGCAATCAAGCCGCACACACTCGATCCCAGCCTCGCGAACGTGTGCCTCCCACGCCGGGGGCGCGCACGACAGGGCAACGCTCGCGGCGCCCCTGAGTGCGTCCCAGCCGCGCGCCGTCATAAGCCCTGGCGCATTCAGGGGCGAAACGGGAACAACCTTGAGCTCACCCGAAAAAGACCCGTTCATCACGCATGCCCCTTTCGTCCAAGACCCGCCTGGCGCGTCCCTTGCGGCGCGTCACGGCGCGAGTTTTCGAGCCTACTTGCGCGCGGTGATCGCGAACCGAACGAACGCGCGCGGGAGGGTTCCGACGGCTGCTCGGCAAGCTCGATACCCCGTTCTTTCGCCCATGCGGGCTTCAGCTGTGCAATCACGCCGCGGCAGAACTCGAGCAGGGCCTCGTCGGTGAGGGGAATACCACCGACACGCTGAGTGCGCGGATGCGGGACGAGAACCTGGCGAAGGGCAGGCTTGAGCACCGTTCCCGGATACAACCTGCGGAGTTTGAGCTGCACGCTGTCCGTGACGTCCACATGCGCGAAGCGGATCATCTTGCCCTGTACCTGCACCTCGTCGATCCCAGCTTCGGAGGCATCCAGGCGGAAGCGCGCGACGTGAAAGAGACGCTCGACCTCCGCAGGCGGCACGCCGTAACGGTCCTCGAGCTCGGAGTGCACGCTCTCGAGCTCGTCGACACTCTTCGACGCCGAAATCTTCGAGTATGCCTCGAGGCGTAGGCGCTCGGAATCGATGTACTCGACGGGAATGTGCGCGTTCAGGGGCAATTCGACCTTCGTGTCCTTCGCCGTATGGTCGAATTCGCCCTTGAACGCTGCGACAGCCTCGCCGACCATGCGTACGTACAAGTCAAAGCCCACACCGGCAATGTGCCCGGACTGCTCGCCGCCGAGCAAGTTCCCTGCCCCGCGGATCTCGAGGTCCTTCATCGCGACCTGCATGCCTGCACCGAGCTCCGAGTGCGTCGCAAGCGTCGTGAGGCGATCGTGCGCTGTTTCCGTGAGCGGTTTCGTCGCCGGATACAGGAAGTACGCGTAGGCGCGATCGCGCGAGCGCCCCACCCTTCCGCGAAGCTGGTGAAGCTGCGAGAGACCAAATCTGTCCGCATTCTCCACGATCAGGGTATTTGCGTTCGAAATGTCGAGGCCCGTTTCCACAATCGTCGTGCACACGAGTACGTCGAAGCGCTTCTCCCAAAAGTCGAGGATGACTCGCTCGAGTTGGGCCTCGTTAAGCTTGCCGTGGGCGACCTCCACTCGTGCATCGGGCACGAGCTCACGCAAGTGCGCGGCGGTGCGCTCAATATCCTCGACGCGGTTGTGGATGTAGAACACCTGCCCCTCACGCAAGAGTTCGCGGCGGATCGCGGCCTTGACCTGAGCATCCTCGTGCGCGCCAACGTAGGTGAGCACGGGATGGCGCTCCTCTGGCGCAGTCGCGAGCGTGGAAAGCTCGCGGATGCCCGTGACGGCCATCTCGAGGGTCCTGGGAATCGGGGTCGCCGACATCGACAGCACATCGACGTTGGTGCGCAGTGCTTTGAGAGTCTCCTTGTGCTCGACACCGAAGCGTTGCTCCTCGTCCACGATGATGAGCCCCAGGTCCTTGAAACGCACCTGCCCCGTGAGCAAGCGATGCGTCCCGATCACTACGTCGACCGAACCGTCCTTGAGCCCCTCGATCACCGCGTCCGATTCAGCCTTGGTTTGGAAGCGCGAAAGCCCGCGCACGTTGACGGGAAAGCCCGCGTATCGCTCTGTGAAGGTGTCGACGTGCTGCTGAGCGAGAAGAGTCGTCGGGCATAGGACCGCCACCTGTTTGCCATCCTGCACAGCCTTGAAGGCCGCGCGTACCGCAACTTCGGTCTTGCCGTAGCCGACGTCACCGCACACGAGGCGATCCATGGGAAGTGGCTTTTCCATATCCCGCTTGATGTCGTCGATCGTCGAAAGTTGATCGGGAGTTTCCGTGTACTCGAAGGCGTCCTCGAGTTCGTGTTGCCACGGGGTATCGGGCGAGAAGGCAAAGCCCGAACTGCGCTGGCGCTCACTATAGAGCCTCACGAGTTCATCGGCGATCTCCCGGATGGCCTTGCGCGCACGCGACTTGGTCTTCGACCAGTCACTTCCGCCCATCTTGTTCACGCTCGGAGCCTCGCCGCCGACGTACTTCGTCACCTGGTCGAGCTGGTCGCTCGGGACGTAGAGGCGATCACCAGGCTGGCCCTTCTTCGAGCTCGCGTACTCGATGACGAGGTATTCGCGGGTCGCGCGCTTATCGCCCGTGCCTACGGTGCGGCTCGTCATCTCCACGAACCGCCCGACTCCGTGATGGTTGTGAACGACATAGTCCCCGGGCGACAGCTGGAGCGGATCGACCATCGCGCGGCGGCGTGCGGCAAGTTTCTTGCCACCAGATCGGCGAGCGGCCGATTTCCCCGTCATGTCTCGCTCACACAAGAGCATGAGTCTGATGTCCTCGAGGAGGATTCCCTCGGTGATCGGCCCGGTCGTGATGCTCACGTGCGAGCGGGAAAGCTCCTCGTCGAGATCAGCGCTGAACCGCGCCGTGACACCCGCCTCAGTGAGCGACTCGGCGATGTGGCGCCCGGTACCCGCTCCAGCGGTCGTGAGGACGATTCGCCATCCGTCACTGACGTGCTGTGCGAGGTCGCGCGCCGCATTCGCGATCGAGCCGCCGTATCCAGGGTGCGGCTTCGCCTGGGACGTGAGGTCGGCATCGAGCCCGAACGGGGCAAGCGTGGAGACCGGGAGGTGTCGGGCCTCAAGCTCGCCGAGTGTGTCCTCGAGCGACGAGAAGCTTGCCTGCGATACATCGATCGGCACGGCACCGCCCTGCGCTGCACTCGACCACGCCGCCTCAAGGAACTCTTCCGTTGTGCGCACGAGCTCATCGACACGCGTGCGAATGCGTTCGGGCTCGACGAACACAAGGCTCGAATGCTCGGGAAGTAGGTCCGCGAGGCTCACCATCTCCCCCACCAGAAGCGGAGTCAGCGACTCCATGCCCTCGACGGCAATGCCCTCCGCAAGCCGCGAGAGGATGTCAGCGGCGCCGGGCAGCTGCGCGATCGCGGCGCGTGCTCTCGCGCGCACGTCCTCCGTCAGAAGAATCTCACGGCACGCGGGTGCATCGAACGCTTCGAGAGTATCCTCCATCGAGCGCTGATCCGCGACGGAAAAGAAACGGATCTCTTCAAGCTCGTCGCCGAAAAAATCGAGGCGGACGGGATGCGAGAGCGTCGGCGGGAACACGTCCACAATGCCGCCACGCACCGCAAACTCACCGCGCGAGGAGACCATGTCCACGCGCGAGTACGCCGCACCGACGAGCTTCTCCACAAGCTCGTCGATCGCAATGAAGTCGCCGCGCTCGAGATGAACCGGCGCTAGATTCTCAAGTCCGCGTGCCATCGGCTGCACGAGTGCACGCACAGGCACCATGAGCACCTCGACCCCACCCGTTTCGTCCGGATGCGCCAGTGAATAGAGCGTGGAAAGCCTGCGCGCGACCGTGTCGCTACGCGGCGAAAGCCTCTCGTGCGGAAGGGTCTCCCAGGCGGGGAACAGCGCGACCTTCGCGGCCGGGACGAGAGCTTCGATCTGGGCGGCAAGATCTTCTGCTTCACGCGTCGTTGCCGTCACCACGACGAGCGGGTCCGACGGTCCCCTGCGCGAAGCGGCCTCGGCAAGGTAAAGCGGGTGCATGCCGCTCGGGGCGATGATCGATACGCCCTCGGCGGTGGAACGCGCTTCGACGAAGCGCGCGAGATCAGCAGAGTGCGCCGCGGCGGCGAGAACGGGGGCGATGCTCACGGGCGGATCGCCTCGCGCGAATGAAACTCCTGCTGCGCCGCCACGAGGCCCTGCTCCACGAGCATCTCCACGCACTGCCCGGCCGAGGTCACGAGGTCATCAAGTACCTTGCGCTCCGACGAGGAAAAAGGAGCGAGGACGAAATCCGCGGTATCGCGCCCCTGCGGGGGACGCCCCACGCCGACGCGCACGCGCAAATAGTCTTTGGTGCCGAGCGCACACGAGATATCACGAAGGCCGTTGTGACCGCCTTCTCCCCCGCCGATCTTCGCTTTAATCGCACCGAACTGCGTATCGATCTCATCGTGCACGACGATGAGATTCTCGGGCTCGATCCCGTAGTACTGCGCGAGCGCAGACACGGGCCCACCCGAAGTGTTCATGTAGCACCCAAGTTTCGCCAGAATCACCCGGCGGCCGGTACCCGGCGCCCCCATGTGCCCCTCAATAACTGAAGCATTGGCCTTCTTGTGCCGTTTGAACGAGGCGCCGGCCCACTCGGCAAGTCGATCAAGCACCATGTGCCCGACATTGTGTCTCGTCGCTTCATACTTGGGGCCAGGGTTCCCGAGGCCCACAATCAGCATCGTCTCGCTCACAACTCTACTTTCCGCACTAATCCAGGAGAAAACCTGGTCACCGCCGGCTGGCCGGCGACCGTCGGCCCCCCGAAAAGGCTACAGGGGCGCCGCACCTGTGTGCGACGCCCCTGCATTAGATTTCACGATCCGCGAAGTCGCGGATCAGAACTCACTCGTCGTCGCCCTCCGACGACTCCTCGGCAGCATCCTCTGCCGCTTCCTCGTCGTCCTCGGAGCCAGGCGTCTCGAGGTCGGCCTCGTCGACCTGCGGGACCTGGATCGACACCACGAGGAACTCGGGATCGGTAACGAGCTCGGCGTCTCCAAGATCGAGGTCACCGGCGTAGATCGCATCGCCTTCGACCTTGCCCTCAACGTCGACGACGATGTGTTCGGGAAGGCTGAGTGCATCGGCGAGGAGGGTGATCTCCTGAATGTCAACCACGGCAACGGCGGGCGACTGGGGCTCGCCTTCGACGGTCACGGGGATGTCAACCTCAACCTTCTCGCCGCGCTTCACGATGAGGAGGTCGATGTGGAGAATGTCGCGCGAGAGCGGGTGGCGCTGAATGTCCTTGATGATCGCGAGCTCGTTTTCAGCGTTCGGGATCTCAAGCTCGAGAAGAGCGTTCGAGTGACGCGCGGCAAGAGCCGTCGCGTGATACGGAAGCGCGAGGTGAACCGGCTCGGTGCCGTGGCCGTACAGGACCGCGGGGATCTTGCTTTCGGCGCGCATGCGGCGTGCAAAGCCCTTGCCGAAGTCGGAACGGACGTCGACCTTGATGTTCTCGGCCATGTGAAACTCCTTGGGTGTGAAGCGGGGCGAGACGGCGCGCCCCGAGCACGTGGGAACACGAGCCCAAGGATTCAACCGCGTCGATAACGGAGTAAGCCGAAGCCTCTCCCTCGCCGAAGTACCGTCCAATCATACGGCACGGCCGCGCAGTCACTCGACAAAGTGCGACGTGAAGCGAGGCACGTCACGCCGAGCAGACTGCGCGACCGGTGACAGACGAGGAGATTAGGCGTCGCCGTCGAACAGCGAGGTCACAGAGCCGTCATCGAAGACGGCACGGATCGCACGTGCGAGAAGCGGCGCGATCGAGAGGATCGTGAGCTTCTCGAACTGCTTTTCCTCGGGGATGGGCAGCGTGTTGGTCGCGATGACCTCGCGCACCGCCGAATTCTTGAGGCGCTCAACGGCCGGGTCCGAGAAGATCGGGTGCGTCGTGGCTACCACCACGGAGCTCGCGCCGTTCTTCGTGAGGGCTTCGACGGCCTGGACGATCGTTCCCGCGGTGTCGATCATGTCGTCGACGAGGATGCAGGTCTTTCCTTGCACGTCGCCGATGATGCGCTTCGCAACGGCCTGGTTGGGGCGACGCGGGTCGCGCGATTTGTGCACGAAGGCAAGGTTCACGCCGCCAAGGCGCTTCGCCCACTTCTCGGCTACGCCGATGCGGCCGGCATCTGGCGAGACAACGCACAGATCCTCGTCGCCGTAGGTCGACTCGACGTACTTCGCGAGGATGGGCATGGCCATGAGGTGATCGACGGGACCGTCGAAGTAGCCCTGAACCTGCGGCGCATGCAGGTCCACCGAGATGAGGCGGTCAATTCCGGCGGTCTTATACAGATCGGCGACCAGTCGGGCCGAGATCGGCTCGCGACCACGGTGCTTTTTATCCTGGCGGGCGTACGGGTAGCTCGGGGCGATCGCCGTGATGCGCTTCGCGGACGCGCGCTTGAGGGCGTCCACCATGATGAGGTGCTCCATGAGCCAGTTATTGATGGGAGCCGGGTGCGACTGGAGAACGAAGACGTCCGCCCCGCGCACACTCTCGCCGTAGCGCACGTAGATCTCGCCGTTGGCGAAATCCCACGCGTCCGTCGGGAGAAGGTCAACACCGAGTTCCTTGGCGACTTCCTCGGCGAGCACGGGGTGGGCGCGCCCCGAAACGAGAACGAGGTGCTTTTCTCCGCTGGTGATGATGCCGCTCATCGTTTTACTTCTCCTCGGTGGTTGCGGTTCGAGAGTCGTGGTCAAGCGCTTTTTCGGCGGCTTCGGCCGCGGCGGTGCCCGTGCGCTTGGTGAGCGTCCACCCCTCGGTAATGCGAGGCTTCGTAGCATTGACGGCAAGGGCGCCGGGCGGGACGTCTTTAAGGACGATCGTTCCAGCTCCCGTTGCCGCACCGTCGCCGATTGTCACAGGCGCGACGAGGACGCTGTCGCTTCCAACGCGCACGTGTTTGCCGACGACACTCCTGTGCTTGTTCACCCCATCGTAGTTCGCGAAGATCGTTGCCGCACCAATGTTCGTCCCCTCGCCGATCTCGGCGTCACCCACGTAAGAAAGGTGGGGAACCTTTGCGCCATCGCCAATCTCCGCATTCTTGGTTTCGCAGAAGCCACCGATCTTGCCGCGGGCGCCGAGAACGGTCCCCGGCCGCAGGTAGGTGAAGGGCCCCACGGTCGCCCCCTCCCCGATGACCGCGCCGAAGCCGTGAGTACGCACAACCTCGGCTCGGTCGTGAATGGTGACGTCGGTCAGGGTCGTGTCCGGTCCGACGGTTACGTCGCCGCCAATGACACAGTGCCCGTGCAACTGCACGCCGGGGAGGATTGTCGTGTCCTGCCCAATCTCGACTTCGGGGTCGATGAACGTCGAGGACGGATCGATGATGCTCACGCCGGCGCGCATGTGGCGCACGAGGGTCCGACGGTTCATTTCGGCACCGAGCTCGCTGAGTTGGACCCGATCGTTGGCGCCTTCCACCTGGATTGCGTCATCAATGACGTACGCGGTGACTTTTTGCCCCTCGGCACGGGCAATGCCGGGAACGTCGGTGAGGTACATCTCGCCTTGGGCGTTATCGGTGCCAACTTTCGTGAGGGCTTCGCGCAAGAATGCGAGGTCGAATGCACAGATTCCCGAGTTGATTTCGGTGATCGAACGCTGCTCGTCGTTCGCGTCCTTATGCTCGACGATAGCTTCGACCTGGGAGCCGTCGGCGCTGCGCACGATGCGGCCGTATCCGGTCGGGTCGTCGAGGTGAGCGGTGAGGATCGACACGCACGATTCAGACTCCTCGTGGGCCTGGACGAAGGCGCGGAGCGTTTCTGACTGGAGCAGGGGGACGTCGCCGTAGGTCACGAGTACGGTTCCGACGGTCGCCTCAACCTTGTCGAGACCGCATTGAACGGCGCGGCCAGTGCCGGGGATATCATCCTGATCGGCGGTGACGACCTCGGGAGCGTTCTGCGCGAGGTGAGAGAGAACCTGTTCACACTCGTGGCGGACGACCGCGACGATCTCGCCGGCGCCCGTTCCGCGCGCTGCGTTGATCGCGTGCATGAGCATCGAGGTGCCACATACGGGGTGGAGAACCTTGGGAAGAGCGGATTTCATGCGAGTTCCTGCGCCGGCTGCGAGGACGACGACAGCTGCGGGCGAATAATGTGCCACGGAAAGGTGCTCCTTGTGTCCGGTGCGATGAATCCGGTGCTGGATCGTTCCGCGACCAGGACTCGAACCTGGAATACCAGAACCAAAAACTGGGGTGTTGCCGATTACACCATCGCGGATGGGCCCGAGGGCGCCGGGGACAAGCCTAGCCCCTCAAGCCGCGAGAGCGAAAACGGTACGCGCCTCGGCGTGCGAAAATGTTGCACATGTCTGATTCACGTCCCCCTCGCGCTCGCTCTCCCCGCATGACGGGCCGCCAGCGACGCGAGCAGCTTGTCGTCGTCGGCCGCTCACTTTTTGCGCAGAAGGGTTACAACGCGACGAGTGTCGAGGAAGTTGCGGCGAAGGCAGGAGTGTCGAAGCCGATCGTCTATGAGCACTTTGGAGGCAAGGAGGGTCTTTATGCCGTGATCGTCGATCGCGAAACGGATCACCTCCTGCGCGTCCTTGAAGATGCGCTCCACGATGTTCACCAGCACCCCCGCGTACTCGTGGAGAAGGCCGCGCTCGCGTTCTTGACCTATATCGAGGAAAACGAGGACGGTTTCCAAATTCTCGTGCGCGACTCCCCCGCTTCACAAACGTCGGGAACGTATTCGGCGCTTCTCGTGGACGTCGCGAGCCAGGTCGAAGACCTTCTCGTGAGGCACATGCGTGCACAGAAGTACACGTCGCTGCACGCGGCGATGTACGCGCAGATGCTCGTCGGAATCGTTTCTTACACCGGCCAGTGGTGGCTTGAGACGAGTCGCCCTTCGAAAGAGGTTGTCGCGAGCCATATTGTGAACCTCGCGTGGAACGGGCTTCGCGGCCTCGAATCTGAACCGAGGCTCCTCACGACCAACCGACACTCGAAGAAGAAATAACCCCACAGATAACGCCGTTTGTCTGTGACCTAGATCCTCTATACTCGGTCCGTCGGCTCTAACAGAGGAGATTTCGTGGGTTTCATCCAGGCTTTCAAGGACGCGCTGGGCGGTACTTTTGCCGATCAGTGGAAGGACTTTCTGACCGTCCCCTCCAACCTCCCGCCCACCGCGGCCCTTTTCCCCGCGGTTCCGCGAGGAACAAACGCGGGGCGCGGCTCGAACACTCGCGGCAGCGAAAACATCATTAGCAACGGATCGCGGATTGTCGTGCCGGCGGGCTACGCTCTCGTCACGCTCCAGGACGGCCGTGTCACCGGCCTCATTACCGAGGCGGGCGGCTACGAGTGGCATTCGGGCGACCCGAATTCCCGCACCGTGTTCGCGAACGACGGCATTCTTGCGTCAACGCTCGAAACGTCGTGGGAGCGTTTCAAGTTTGGCGGCCAACCAGGATCGCAGCAGCTCGCGTTCTTTGTGAGCCTCAAGGAGCTCCCGAACAACCGTTTCGGCACTCAATCGGAAATCTACTGGGATGATCAGTACATGAACGCCCAGGTGGGAGCCGTCGCACGCGGCACCTACACGATCCGCATCGTGGATCCGCTCCTGTTCATCCACAACTGGGTTCCCGCCGTTTACATCTCTGCGAATGCGCCAATCTTCAACTTCACCGATACCGAGAACGACGCCGCGAACCAGCTCTTCCAGGAAGTCGTCTCCTCGCTCGCCCCGGCGTTCTCGCGCTACACGAATGACCCGGATAAGAACAACCGCATCACAAAAATCCAGTCGGATTCGCTCGGGCTCGCGGCCTCCCTCTCGAGCGTGGTCGAAGAAAACTACCGCTGGACGACCGATCGCGGCCTCGTCATCGAAAAAGTCGCGATCGCGTCGATCGAGTACGACGAGAACACGCGAAAGCTCCTCAAGGATGTTCAGGCTGCCGATGCGCTTTCGGGCAACCGCAACCAGAGCTTCGTCAACCAGGCTGTCGCGCGCGGCGTGCAGTCCGCCGGCGAGAACGGGGGCGGCACGGGCCTCGCGATGATGGGCATGGGAGCCGGTGCCGTTGGAGGCCTCGTGCAGCCTGCGCAAGCGTCGGGCCCGTTCGCCGGCCAGGGCCAGAGCCCGCAGGGCCAGCAGAGCCAGCAGGCGCAGTCCAACCAAGGCGGCACCGAGCCGAACCCCGCGGAGAAACTCGCCCAGTTCAAGCAAATGCTCGACCAGGGTCTCATCACCGAGGCTGACTACGAGGCGGCAAAGAAGAAGGCGCTCGGCCTTTGACCTACGCACCCGGCCCGCAACCGGCCCCCATGCCTTCCGAAGGCCCGGGGGGCCGGTTCGATGCGCCCCACGCCCGAGGGAGCGCCAAACGTGAGTGGCCCCGACATGAGTGATGCGAATGTCGTCAAGGGTCGGACCGCGTCGCAAGACGTTGTTGATGCGCTGGTTGACCCCACCCCCGAGCACGTCGTCAACACGGCAAGTGGGAAAGCTGACGGCTTCGATAAATGCCCCAGGTGCGGCTCGACCGACATCGGCTACTCGCTCCAGCACCAGGCGCTCGTGTGCCGGTATTGCCGCTTCGAATTCAACGAGAAGGTCGTGGAAACGGCCTTCGGTCTCGACTCCCCCATCGAACAGCTACGGGGCGTTGTTCGCGGCTCGGGTACGCATGACATCGCCGTCGACACCACCGTCGTTACCCTCAAGTGCCAGGGCTGCGGTGCCGAGGTCGTTATCAAAGCGAACGAATCGCTCCAGGCGCGCTGCCACTGGTGCCGTCAGGTGCTATCGATCAACCAACAGATCCCGAATGGCGCCGTCCCCGATGCCGTGTTGCCCTTCGCCCTCACGCATGAACAGGGTGTCGAAAAGGTGCGCGAATTCGCCGGAGATCGTCGATTCTTCGCCACGAGCCAATTCAAGGCAAACTTCACGCCCGAGAACGTCGTAGGCGTGTACGTGCCGTACATGACAGTCGACGGCAACCTCACCGCAACCATCGAGGGGCGAGGCGAGGTCACGCTCCGCCGCTACACGCGCCACATCGGCAACGACCAGGACGAACGAGTCTCGGATATTCGCGAATACACGCTCGGGCGCAAGTTCGATTTCACGGTCGACGACCTCATTGCGGAAACGAACAGTTCGCGCGCGAACATGAACACGAGCATCAACACCAACAATGTGCTCAACGCGATTCTCCCGTTCGATACGAAGAACGCCGTCGCCTACAACTCGAACTACCTTGCGGGCTTCACGTCGGAGCGCCGCGACCTCGATATCGACGACATCGACGACACGGTCGAAAGCAACTTTCTCTCGATCGCTCGCTCACGCGCAGACCTCATGATCCGCGACTACGACCGCGGCGTTCGCTGGGAAAGCGAAGGGCTCGAGATCCACGGCACGCGCTGGGTTGCGCTCTACCTTCCGATCTGGCTGTACAGCTACCAGGACGATCGCACCGGCATGATCCACTACATCGCGGTGAACGGCCGAAACGGCCGCACGATGGGCTCGGTTCCGGTCGACAAGGTCAAGCTGTTCGGCTGCGCTGCACTCGCCGCGATCGCCACCTTCGCCATCACATTCCCCCTCGCGATTGGAGCGGTCGTCCTATGAGCCCCATTCTCACGGCCAGCGGTTCGATCCTCGTCGCCGGCCAGATCCTCGCGGAATCTAGCTCGAGTAGCGGCGACGATGTGAGCGTTGCGGTCATCGCCGCGCCCTTCGTTCTCGCGTTCATCGTCTTCACGTCGATCTACTCGTTCTTCTTCCTGCGCTACCGCAACACCGATAAGAAATATCGATTCGAAAGCGAGACCCGTATCGGCGTGTCGAATGTCCAGGCGTTCGATACTCCCGGCAGGCGTCGCAACGGCGTCAAAAGCACGGTCATGGCAGGGCGCAATAATGGCAATACCCGTGAGCGGGTGCGCCGCATCTCCCCCTAGCGCCGCGTTTCAGCCTTCTTCGATCTGCTCGAGGATCTCGAGCCAGCGCTCCTCGATCTCGGCGATCTCCCTCTCGCGCTCGCGTACTTTTTGACCGAGCGCAGTCAAGCCTTCGAAGTCCGTGGGGTCGTGCTCGGTGAGCTCCGCGTGGATGTTCTCGATTTGCGAGCGGAGCTTATCGATGCGTCGCTCAATCGCACTGGCTTCCTTCTCGGCGGCCCTGCGCTCCGCGCCGGAGAGGCCGCTGGCCGGGGCCGAGGTAGCGTCGGATTTTGCACTGCCTTCGCCCCCACCCGTGCGTTCGCGTTCTTCCTGTGCGCGCAGCGACAGGTATTCGTCCACCCCGCCGGGAAGATGACGGAGAGTCCCTCCCATGACCGCATACTGCTGATCGCTCACGCGCTCAAGGAGGTAGCGATCGTGCGAGACGACAATGAGAGTTCCGGGCCACGAATCGAGCATGTCCTCGAGAGCCGTGAGCATGTCGGTGTCGACGTCGTTCGTGGGTTCGTCCAGAATGAGAACATTCGGTTCGCTCAAGAGCACGAGGAGGAGCTGGAGGCGCCGACGCTGGCCACCCGAGAGATCCTCGACGCGTGTGGAGAGGTGATCCTTGGCAAAACCGAGGCGCTCGAGCAATTTCGCGGGAGTGAAGTCTTTGCCATCGATCGTGAAGGTCGTCTTCGTGCGCGCGAGCACGTCGCGCACGCGCTCGCCAGCGATGTCCTGAAGCTCGCGGAACTGCTGATCGAGGACGGCAATCTCAACGGTCTTGCCGCGCTTAACTCGGCCCTGCGTAGGCTCAAGGGTGCCCGCAATCAAACTGAGGAGCGTGGACTTACCGGCGCCGTTGGCGCCGAGGACGCCGGTACGCTCGCCCGGAGCGATGCGCCACGTGACGTCAGAAAAGATCACGTGATCGCCGTAGCTCACGCCCACGTCAAGGAGGTCAACGACGTCCTTGCCGAGCCGGGCAGTCGCGAGGCGCTTGAGCTCCAATGGGTTCCGCACCTCAGGGACATCCGCGATCAGGGCGTTCGCTGCCTCGATACGGAAGCGGGGCTTCGACGTTCGCGCCGGAGCGCCACGGCGAAGCCAGGCGAGCTCCTTCCGGGCCAGGTTCTGGCGCTTTTGCTCGGTCGCCGCGGCAATACGGTCGCGTTCGACGCGCTGAAGAACATAGGCAGCATAGCCACCTTCGAACGGCTCGACGATGCCGTCGTGAACCTCCCACGTCGACGTGCAAACCTCATCGAGGAACCAACGATCGTGGGTGATGACGATAAAGGCGCCTTGCCCAGCTCCCCAACGCCCTTTGATGTGGCGTGCAAGCCAGTGAATGCCCTCGAGGTCGAGGTGGTTTGTGGGCTCGTCGAGACCGATCACGTCCCAGTCGCCCACGAGCAGCTTGGCAAGCGCCACGCGGCGGCGCTGGCCACCGGAGAGCGCGCCGATGCTGCGCTCGAACGGGATGTCGCTCAGCAGCCCCGCAATAATGTCGCGGATCTTTGGGTCTGAGGCCCACTCGTGCTCGGGGGCATCTCCGACGATTTCCTGCCCGACTGTCGAGGTCTCTTCCAGGTTGTCGGACTGAGACAAAAGCCCCATGCGCACGCCGTTCCTCGGCGTCACGCGCCCGCTGTACGGTTCAAGTTCGCCAAACAGGAGTCGAATGAGAGAACTCTTGCCATCGCCATTGCGCCCCACGATCCCAATGCGATCGCCCTCGAAAATACCGAGGGTGACAGAATCGAGCACGACTCGATTCGGGTACTGAAGATGCAGCTGTTCGGCGCCGACAAGAAGAAGACTCACGCCACGAGCCTACGTCCCTGCCGCCCGACCGACGAAACGGCGGGGCCGCTGATGTGATGCTCTAGCCCTCTTCGGCGCGCGCGCTATTGGCGATGGCGATGAACTCCTCGATCGCAAGTGTTTCACCGCGGCGCTGAGGATCGATGCCGGCGCGCTCGAGGATCGCTCCGGCGCGCTCGCCGCTTCCTGCCCACGGCTTGAGCGCGGCCCGCAGAGTTTTGCGACGCTGGAGAAAAGCGTGGTCGATAACGTCGAACACCGCTTCGCGCGGGGCCTCTCCCTCGGCCTGCACGCGGTCGCGGCGCACGCGCACGAGTGCACTGTCGACGTTTGGCTCCGGCCAGAACACGCGCCTGGAGATACGGCCTGCAAGTTCGCTACTGCCGTACCACGCAGCCTTCGCGCTCGGCGCGCCATAGATTTTTGAGCCGGGTTTTGCGGCGATCCGCTCGGCGACTTCGAGCTGGACCATGACGAGCGCCTCGGTGATCACCTCGAAGCGTTCAAGGATGGTCAGGAGGATGGGAGTCGCAACGTTGTAGGGAAGGTTCGCGACGAGCCGTGTGGGAGCGCTGGGCGCACCCTCCGGAACCGGAAGCACGGAGAGCGCGAGCGCATCCGCATGCACGAGCGCGAGGCGCGAGCTCTCCAGCTGCTTCGCCGCGACGGTAGACGGCAGGAGCGCGGCAAGAGCCTCATCGAGCTCAACTGCCCCGACAAATGCACCCGCATCGAGAAGACCGAGCGTGAGTGAACCGAGCCCGGGCCCGACCTCGAGCACGACGTCGTCGCGCTTCACGCCCGCGCGTTCGACAATCGCGCGCACGGTGTTGGCATCAAGCAGGAAGTTTTGCCCACGCTTCTTCGTGGGGGTAATCCCACGCTCTTCGGCAAGCGCACGAATATCGCGCGGGGTCAGAAGACGCGTACCGCTATCGAGCGCGCGCGAAGTGTCGCTCACCCCTCTGCCCCCGCGAATCCGTAGACCTCTCGCTCGGTCGCGAGGACTCCCGCACACGCCTCCTCGAGGCTCAGGCCCTTCGCCTCAGCGATCACGCGCATCGTGTGCGGAATGAGGTAGCTCGAGTTGGGGCGACCGCGGAAAGGCTCAGGCGTGAGGAACGGGGCATCCGTTTCCACCATGATGCGGTTGAGAGGCGTAATGGCAAGCGCCTCGCGAAGATAGGCGGCGTTTTTGAAGGTCGAGGTACCAGAGAAGGACAGGTACGCGCCACGATCGAGGGCCTCGCGCGCAAACTGCGCGTCGCCGCTAAAGCAATGAAACACCGTGCGCTCCGGGGTGCCCTCGGCATCGAGAACGTCGAGAACGTCGCGATGTGCGTCGCGATCATGGATTTGCATGGGAAGGCCCTTTTCTTTCGCGAGCGCGATATGCATGCGGAAGCTTTGGATCTGCGCCTCACGCCGTTCGGGCTTCTTGCGGGAGGTACGGAACCAGTCGAGCCCGGTCTCGCCAATCGTCACCATGCCGGGAGTGTCGAGGAGATCGGAAATCTCCGCGATTGCCTCGTCAAGAGAGCAAAGTTCCTCGCCGTTGCGTCCCTTGCCGGTTACGACATGATTGACCGCATCATTCGGGTGGATCGACACACCCCCTCGCAAGCGCTCTGCGACGAACGCTCGGTGCTCGGGGGGAATATGCTCGCCGCGCAGAACGTCGGCCGTCCACCGTGCTGAGACGAGGTCGCAGCCAATCGTGATGATGCCGCGTACCCCGGCACGCTCTGCCCACGCGACATGTTCTTCGATGCCGTGTGACCCCTCACCGTCGGAAAAGTCGAGGTGTGCGTGGTTATCAATCACGGGGCCGGGGAGAGGCTCGGGGGCCTCCGGCCACGTCAAATCGCGAGTGTGGCCGCTTTCGGCGGTTGCGGAACGAGAGTTCACTGCGTTGCTCATGGGGCCATCCTAGTGCGGGGCAAGCGTCGGACCCCGCGCCCGTGAAGCCCAACACACGCGAAGCCTCCTCGCGCGCGGAAAAGCCAAAAATATGCTTAGATTGATTCCTGTTGTGCGCGAGCACTCCCCTTTGGCGATCCCGTGGGACCCAGCCGGGGAATCTAGCCCGTGCGCCACCCAGATTTTTCACGCAGTTCGAGCAAGGAGCGCATCATGGCAGTGCCTAAGTTTAAGATGTCCCGGGCCCGCACCCGTTCGCGCCGCGCGAACTGGAAGGCCGAGACCACCGATCTCGTCAAGGTTACCGTTCGCGGTCGTACCGCCTCGGTTCCGCGCCGCCTCGCGAAGGCGTACCAGCGCGGGCTCATCGAGATCGACGGCTGATTTCAGCACTTCGCGAAAGGGCGCTCCACCTCACGGTGGGGCGCCCTTTCATCTATAGGGGGATTATCCTCTGTTCTTGTGCGCGAGAGCTGCGTCGTAGAGCTCTCGAGCGGATACCCGCTCGTGTTCCCGCGCAACGGCCTTCGCGGCGTCCTTGAGCCGCTCCCCCGTCTCGGCGCGCGCGAGCACAAGTGCCGCCAAATCAGCCAGGTCCTCCTCGCGCGGCGGGGCCGGCGCCACAACGATCACGATCTCGCCGAGTACCTCGGTTTCACGCGCCCACGCGGCGAGCTCGGCAAGGGTTCCCCGCATGATCTCTTCGTGGGTCTTCGTGAGCTCGCGTGCAACGCACGCCTCTCGTTCGGCTCCGAAAACGTCGACCATTGCCTCGAGGCATTCGCGCGTGCGTCGCGGAGATTCGAAGAAAATTAGTGTGCGTGCCTCGCGTGAGAGGCTCTCGAGCACAGACAGACGCTTGCTCGACGTGCGCGGAAGGAAACCTTCGAAGGCAAAGCGATCGGGGGCAATCCCCGAGTGCACAAGCGCGGTGAGAGGCGCGGAAGGACCCGGGAACACGTCGACGGCGATGCCTTCGCGGGCAGCGGCATCGACCGCCCGAAAACCTGGATCGGAGACCACCGGCATCCCCGCATCGGTGACGAGCAATACCTTTTGCCCGCTTCTCGCCGCCTCAAGGAGGGTCTCGGTACGCTCGACTTCGTTGTGTTCGTGATACGCGAGCGTGCGCGCCGTTAGCCTGATGCCGAGCTCGCTCGCCAGCCGCTTTACGCGTCGCGTATCCTCGGCAGCGATCAGATCGGCTTCTCGCAGCGCAACGACGAGCCTGAACGACGCATCGAGAGGATTTCCGATGGGCGTTGCGGCAAGTGCGATAGTTCCAGGTGTGAGCACGGTTTTGTTCTCAGTTTCCACCGTGCGATCCTACCGCGCAGCCCTTTAGGATGGGCTCGTGAGTGATACACGTGCGAGTGGAAGCGGCGGGTCTTCGGTGTCCCCGATGACGGGCAAGCGAGCGGCGCGCCCATCAACGGAGAAAGCCCGCGGGCCATTCGGACTTACCGAGCGCACCACGACGTGGATCCTCGCGCTCGTCCTTGTCGTATGGTCTGGGGCTCTGCGCCTCTATAAGCTCGGCCACGTCAAGACCCTCATCTTCGATGAGGTCTATTACGTGCGCGACGCCTATACGCTCCTTCGCGAGGGCAACGAGCGCGCGTGGGCGAAGGACGTCTCGAAGGCTGCGTTCGAGCGCGGCGACATCGACTCCTACCTGCCCGATCCCCAGTACGTGGTGCACCCGCCCGTCGGCAAATGGGTGATCGCGCTCGGAGAGTGGGCCCTCGGTGCGGACAACCCGTGGGGCTGGCGCATCTCCGTAGCGCTCGTAGGAACGCTAGGCGTCCTCATGCTGTTTTTGACGGTCCGACGCCTGCTCGGCAACACTGCTCTCGCGTTTCTCGCGGCCTACCTGCTCTCCATTGACGGAGTCCACCTCACTCACTCCCGGACGAGTTTGCTCGACCTGATTCTTGGGTTCTTCTGTCTCCTCGCGTTTTACTTTCTCCTCCGGGATCGCGATCAATTTCGCGATGCGCTCGGGAGGATCGAGGGGGCTGCGGAAGGCTTCGGGCACGTCACAGGGGTGCGCTGGTGGCGTATCGCCGCGGGAATTTCGCTCGGCCTCGCATGCGGCGTGAAGTGGTCGGGGCTCTATTTCGTCGCGGTGTTCGGCATCATGACGGTGCTGTGGGACTGGGCGGCGCGTCGACGCTTCGGCGATCCTCGCTGGAAACTTCGCGGCTTCGCGCTCGATGCTATTCCCGCCTTCTTCGCGATCGTCGGCAGTGCACTCGCAACATATGTGCTCTCGTGGACCGGGTGGTTTGCCTCCAAGGACGGGTACTTCCGCAACTGGGCGGCGGAGAACGGACACGCGTCGAACCCGGTGACCGAGGCCCTTGCGTCACTGTGGCACTACCACCAGGAGGCTTACTCGTTCCACGTTGGGCTCAACTCTACGCACACGTATGCCGCCAAACCTTGGCTCTGGCTCCTCCAACTCCGCCCGACGAGCTTCTACTACGAGTCCTACACGTACGGCGAGGCGGGCTGCGAGGTCGAAAAATGCTCGGCAGCCATTACGAATCTCGGCAACCCGTTCATTTGGTGGTTCGGGGCACTGGCGCTTCTCGTTACGCTCGTGGTCGCGATCGTACGGCGAAGCGGTACGGCCGGGGCGATCCTCTCGGGGATTATCGCGGGCTACCTCCCGTGGTTCCTGTACCTCGACCGCACGATCTTCCAGTTCTATTCGGTCGTGTTCGAGCCGTGGCTCATCATGGCGATCGTTTTCGTGTTCGCTCTCATGCTCGGGACGCGCACGGCTTCGCGTACGAGGCGCCGCATCGCAATCTTCGCGATCGCCTCACTCGTGGTGACGATGACGCTCGCCTCGGCGTTCTGGTGGCCACTGTGGACGGCCCAGGTCATTCCTTACGACCTGTGGCGCGCCCACATGTGGTTTGATTCCTGGATCTAGCCCGGGTTCTTTAGGCTGCCGCCTCGACCTGGAGCCACTCGCTCTTCTTCTCGAGGAAGCTCTGTGCCGCGCTCTTCGCGCCCTCGAGGCTATGGTGGGCGCCCCATCCGCACTGGATCTCGTTCGCCGCGGGAACGGCTTGTGCCTCTAGCAGGTCGTTGAGCGTGGCCTCGACGAGTGGTGCCACCTCTTCGGGCGTGTGCTCGCCGCGCATGAGCAAGTAGAAGCCGGTGCGGCAGCCCATGGGCGAAATATCGAGGATGTCGTCGCTGTGGTTTCGAGAGAACTCCGCCATCATGTGCTCGAGCGAATGGACAGTCTCAGTTTCGAGGGCGTCAACATTCGGCTGGGTGAAACGAATATCGAATTTCGTCAACGTGACGCCGCCGAGGTCTTTGCGATCAGCGACCCGGATGTACGGTGCCGCGACGGTACGGTGGTCAAGATTAAAGCTTTCAACGTTCATACGCTCGTTCATCGCGTCTTCCTTTCGGAGGTCGAAGTCTTACGTGCCATCCTATCGACGCGAGCTACGGGCGGTGCGACCCCGTACCACGCCCTGAAACTCCTGGCGCACGTCATCGTCGGCGCTTTTTGGCCACGCGAGCACGATTCTGGTTCCCTCACGCTCGGCGAGGGGCCTGTGGGTGACGTCCTTGCGGGCATGCAACCGAGCAAGGGACATGGGCATGACGGCATAGCCATTGCCTGCGGCGACGGTCGCGACCGCACCTTTAGGCCCGCCGCATTCTTCGAGGCTGAACTGATGTTCACCTTCAAGGTCGCTCTCGGTGAGTTCCTCGCTGAGGCTCAGCGGATTGTCTTTCGCGATTACCGCGACGGGCCGTTCTTCCCAGAGCGGTACTGCATGAATATCCTCGCGCTCGAGAATGGGCCCTGCCGGGCGCGGGGCGCTGTTCCACGGTAGCCGTGCGAATACCATGTCGACAGCCCCGCATGCGAGCGCTTCCTCGGGGGCGCGGTCATCGAGCGGGACCAGCTGCAATTCTGGTCGCGTGGGATCGGTGTGCCAGCGCCGCGCGAAGACGTCGGGCTCAACCCCGGGAATGAACCCCACGCGAAGCGCGCCGCCCGCAGGAAGCCGCGCGCGTTCCGCGGACTTCACTTGAGGAGCGCAACGGTAAAGGGATACGTGTATGCCTCGCCGTTGTTTGCCTTCAACGCGGCAATAATCGGTATCACGATCGTCGCTACCAGAATCGCCAGGCCAATGATCGCAGCGATCAGGATGAAGACGAGCGGGACGAGAAGGAACGAGAGGAAGGTCCCCAGGAAGAAGAAGCCCCACGCGATGAGGCTGTACACGAAAAGGTTGATCGCGAAGTTCAGTGCGCCCGCGGAAGCGTTGCGGACGAAGGGGCTCTTGTCACGATAGATCAGGTAGATCACGAGCGGCCCGACCCACCCGAGCCAGCCGGCCGAGACCAGAGTCGCAATGAGCGTACTGAGGTGCGCGAGAATGGCCCAGGTGCGCTCATCGCTCGTCACGCCACCGGGGCCGCTAAAGCCAGGTGCGCCGGTGCCCTGGCTGCCGGACGTGGGATTGCTAAAGCCGTATGGATTCGAGGGTTGGTCACTCATGGTGGGCTCCTTCATTACGTAGGGATCGTTCACATCGAGAAGCGTGGACGCGCTCAAGCAAGGAATCGAGCTCCTCGTAGCGCTTCTCACTCGTACAGGCAACATACGCCGGGCATTCCTGAGGTGGGATCGCCTCCGCTCCGTCGACGTCACCCGGGCTGCACGTCCACGTGCGAATACTCCCGCCAGCTTTCTCAACGATATGGAAGCCAGCAGCGATATCCCACGGATTAATGCTCGTGAGGGTCGTGGCATCCGCCCACCCCGCGGCCACGAAGCACAGTTCGAGCGCCGCCGAGCCAAGGTTTCGCACTGCCCCCGCGCTTTCGAGCAAGGCGAGCCTCTCGCGTTCGGCGAATGCGCGATCCTCGCAAAGATCGCGAAGTCCCGGGAACCCTGTAAGAACAAGTGCATCCGCAAGCGCTCTTTCGGGATTGGGACCAAGTCGCTTCGTTCCCAGATAGGCAGCAGTGTCATCGGCCCAAAACTCCATGCCGAGGGCAGGTGCATTCACCACACCGCCTACGAGCACATCCTCGACCGCCACGCCAATCGAGATGGCGTACAGCGGATTGCCGGTCGCAAAGTTCGAGGTGCCGTCAATAGGGTCAACGTAAAACGTGACGGCACTCGTGCCCTCGCGGGTTCCGCCCTCTTCACCCACGATTCGGGCATCCGGGCACTTCGCGAGGAGCACCTCGCGAATGCGGTCTTCGCACGCGCGGTCGTGAATCGTCACGATGTCATGAGCGTTTGCCTTGTACTCGCGCTCTACCAGTCCGGCGCCGACGTCCGCGAGGTAGCGAGCGGCAACGCCGGCCGCTTCGCGCGCGATCGCGGTCAGCTGCGCGTACTCGTTCACGTGCAGGCCAGGGGCCGAAGGTTTCTCAGTCACGCCTCTATTCCATCACGTGCCCAACCCTTTATCTGGAAATGCACCTGGCACGGGGCGAGCCGGGGCCGCCTTACGTCAGCGACTCGGCCCTGACGGGCGCCATTTGCACGCAGCTGCCCGCGCGCCCCTCCACGATTGACCCGCGCGCAGCGTCATGCCCGTGGATCTCAACGGGGACGTCTTCGAGGAACGCGACGGGCAAAGTCCCGATGCGGGACAGGCCGCGGATCCTCCCCGCGCCCGCTTCCGGAGCACCGTCGGAAACGCGGAGACTAAGGAGGTGAGGATCGACGAGGGCACGCGCCGGCCCCACGCTGCATTCGCCGGTTGCGTTCAAGACGATCCCGCCGCGGGTCACGAAAACGCCGCGCTCGCGCATTTGCCCCTCGACCCATTGAAGGCCCGCGAGCTCCGCGAGAAATGACGTGTGCGGGGAGGCAAGCGCATCGTCTCGGCTACGTGTTTCGACCACGCGCCCGCCCTCGAGCGCACACACGCGGTCTGCCCACGCGAGAATGTCGAGAACGTCGTGAGTGGCAAACACGAGCGTGCGCGTGCGCGTGAGCTTCGCGATAAGGCCGCGTATCTCGCGTGCGGCGCGGACGTCGAGCGCCGCCATAGGTTCGTCCAAAAGCAAAACACGGGGATCCACCGCAAGTGCGCGAGCAAGCGCACACCTTTGTGCCTGGCCGCCCGAAAGCGTTGAGGGGCGCCTGAGTTCGTACCCTGCGAGCCCCACTTCGGCGGCGAGCTCGCGCGCCCGCTCGCGCGCTTCACGCTTTTTCACGCCGCCGCTCACAAGACCGTAGGCGATGTTGTCGAGAACGCTCATGTGCCCAAAGAGGTGCGCGGATTGCGAGAGGGAGGCAAAGCCACGACGGTGCACGGGAACGCGCGAAATATCCTCGCCGTCCACCTGGATGCGGGCGCGAGCTTTCCTGTCGCCGGAGAGCAGGCCCGCGGTTGCCTCGAGAATGGTCGATTTTCCAGCACCGTTCGGCCCCACGAGGGCGATGTGTTCGCCACGCGCCACCTCGAGGGAAGCTTCAACTCCCCGTTCCGGGCACGAAACGTCGATCAGAAGAGTCACTGCTGGCCCCCCTCGGTCGTGAGAGGCCCTCGCGCGTACACAAGCGACACCGTGAGCAGAGAGAAAGCGGCGAGCAACACCGACAGCCCCACGGCATGCGCGAGGTCGGACTCACGCGCGAGGTAAATCTGAAGAGGCAGGGTCCGTGTGGTTCCCGCAAGCGAGCCCGCGAACGTCAGGGTCGCCCCGAACTCCCCGAGGGACCGCGCGAAGGCAAGCGTCGCAGCGAGAAGGATGGACGGAGCAAACCGCGGGAGGGTCACGGTCGTGAGAACCCGTCGTGGGCGCGCCCCGAGTGACGCTGCCGCTCGTTCTTCGGCGAATCCGCGCGCGCGAAAAGCGCTCTCCAGAGTGAGCACCACGAAGGGAAGGGACACGAATACCTGCGCGAGCACGACCGCGATCGTACTGAACACGATCCGCACTCCCACTGCCTCCATGAGCGGTGCGAGGAGGCTATTACGCCCGTAGGCAAGGACGAGCGCAATCCCCGAAACGACGGGAGGGAGCACGAGTGGGACGAGCACGAAGGCACGCAGTACCGACGACAGGATCCCTCTCGCGCGCGCCAGCACAAGAGCCAGGGCGAAACCAAGAGTGGTCGAGATCGCGCACGCGAGGCTTGCCGTCGTCACCGACAGCAGGGCCGCGGTCACGTTCTCCGAAGCGCTCGCGAGCGCCGGGAGGCTCGCCCATTGCGTTCCTCGTACGAGGGACAGGAGCGGGAACAGGATGCTCAGGCCCGCCACGAGTGCGAGGAGTCCGACGGTTGCCGGAAACCGCGTTCCACCATTACGGTTCACGGGATTCACTTCACCGGGGCGAAACCGGCATCCTCAAAAACCATCTGGCCTTCGTGGCTCAAAACGAGGTCGACGAATTGCTGGGCAGCCTCGCTGTGATTCGCCGTTTCGGCTTCTTTCGTGACCGCGATTTCGTAGGTGTTGGCGAGCCGCTCCGCACCCGCGAGCTCGACCCCGTCAACGGTGTCCTCGGCGCTGGCAACGTCGGTCTCGTACACGATCGCGGCATCGGCCTCCCCGGCGACCACTAAACCGAGTGTGTCCGTCACAGAGTTCTGCTCGGTATCGAACTCGATAGCGTCGACTCCCGCGTTCTTGAGAAGACGATCCGTGAGCTCTCCACACGGCACGGCGCTTGCACACCGCACCGTGACAAGCTCGGGACGTGCAGCAAGGTCGTCGAGGCCCTCAATGCGTTTCGGATTTCCCTCGGCAACGGCGAGCTCAAGCGAGTTTCGTGCAAAAATTTCAGGAAAAGCCGTCACGAGTTTCTTGTCCTTGGCCTTCTGCATCCACGTGTGCGAGGCGGAGGCGAAGACATCCGCAGGTGCGCCGGCATCCATCTGGGTCACGAGGTCTTGAGATCCGGCAAACGTCAAGACGATATCGACGTTTGGATGTTCCTTCTCAAAATCCTTTTCAAGCCTCTCGAAAGTGCTCTTGAGGGAAGCCGCGGCAAAAACAGTGACCGTAGTGCGGTCCTGGGAGGCGTCGGCCCCCTCAGTGACACTACCGCCGCTACATCCCGCGAGCGATGCGGCAACCAGCGTCACTGCTGCTGCCAAGCCTACGAGGCGCTTCATCGTGTCATCCTCCAAGAAGGGAATCGAGATAAGGGGTGGAGAAAAGTCTATCGGGATCCAGTTCGTTCCTCACGGAAACGAACTGTTCAAAGTTCGGGTACAGCTCGCGCAGTTCTGCTTCCCGAAGCCAATGCATTTTTCCCCAGTGCGGGCGCCCCTCGAACTCGACGAGCGTATCGTGCACGAGATGCAGGTAGTCGTCGCTCGGAGCGTGCAAGGGGTTATGGGCCGCGATATACACGGTATCGCGGCCATGAGCGGTCGAAAGCCACACATCGTCGGCAGCGGCGCGGCGAACCTCAAGCGGGAAAATGAGCGAGCGCGTTTTCCCCTCGAGCGCCCGTGTCAGCGCTTCAAAGACCTCCCCGAAGCGGCTCGCGGGAACCGCTAACTCGCATTCGCGAAAACGAGTCCGACGAGAGGCCACATAGAGCTGGTGAGGAAGACCGACGGCTTCCGCAGCGGGCATGAGAGACGAGACCGCGCGTGAGAGCGGACCTTTTGTCGAAGGCACCGCCTGAACGAGGCGGTTGGCAAGAGCGAACGCACCGTTGCCCACAATTTCACTGTCAAGGTACGTGCGCACGCGGCCCATTCCACGATTCGCCGACTGGGCAGGAACGTGATTCAGTTCGCGCACAATTGCGCGCTCTCCCCCGGGAACGAAGAAGAACTCCTGATGGTCTTGCACCATGCTCGTCTCGAGGAAGGTTGCTACGGTCTCGTCAAGCGGCGCCGAATACTCGCGGCGATGGAGCTTGTACAGCGGGATCGTGCGGAGCTTGACCTCGACGATGATGCCGAGCGCGCCGAGGCCGAGTCGAGCGGCCTCAAAGAGCTTCACATTGTGTTCGCGATCTGCCCACACGCAATCGCCATTGGCGAGCATGATCTTGAGGCCCGTCACGAGCCCTGAGACCCCCGTAAAGCGCCCACCCGTCCCGTGGGTACCAGTGCTGATCGCGCCTGCAATCGACTGGCGGTCGACATCCCCCATCACCTCGAGCGCACGGTCGTGCCGGGCGAGCATGGGCCCAATCTCCCACAGCCGCGTACCGGCGCGGAGCGTCACCTCCCCGGTGTCGCTATCGAGGTGCACGAGACCGCGATAGTGATCCAGGGTGAGCAGGGCCCCCTCAGGCTTCGCGATTGCAGAAAACGAGTGCCCCGCCCCTATCGCTCGAATGCCGATTCCGTGGGCGGTTGCGCGCGCGATGTGGTGCACGATCTCCCGCTCACTACGCGGATGCACAACCTGAGTAGGCGCAAACTCAACGTTCTTCGACCAGTTCGCGCGAATCTCACGCGCCGAGCCCAAAGCGACCTTTGCCATGCCCCAGCCTTCCCCTCACGATCAGAAGCCTAAATATACGCGCGTCCGCTTCCACGATAAGTGGGGACGATATCCACGACGCTATCCTCGCTCACGACGGCATAGGTGTCGACATGCTCCGCAACCTCGCCGGCCTTCGCATGCCGCACCCAGACGGTGTCTCCCACCCGCAAACGCTCGGCCGCACTCCCCCGCAGCGGAGTCTGGACCTCGCCCGCGCCTTCGAGCCCCACATAGCCGAGTGAGCGAGGATGGACGACGCGTGGCAACCTATCGATTCCGGGAGGACCACTCGCGACCCAGCCGCCACCAAGGACCGTCGCGACGTTACGCGCAGGGCGCCGCACGACCGGGAACCCGACGACAAGCGCCGGTTCGGGGCGAAACCCTACGAAGTGATCGAAGCTGGCCGGCCCGATCAGGCCCGAGCCCGCAGCTACCTCCGTCACGCTTGGGTCGGAACACGTCGATTCGATGCTTCCGGTGCCCCCACCATTCACGAATTCGAGATCGCTCACCTCACGTACGCGCTTGACGGCCTCGCTGCGGCGCGCCGCCACCTCTCGCGCGCTAAGCGCCTGCATTCCGCGCGTGAGCAGCCGAATCGGGGAGATCCCCCGGTTGGGTGTTCCCGCGATTTGTGACTCGTAGCCCATGACCCCGACGAGCGCGATACCCGGATAGGAGGCGAGGGCGCGCGCGCACTCGCCAACCTGTTCTGGCGTGAACAACGGTGAGCGCAGCGCCCCGAGATGGACACCGCGCAGCGGGGCGTAGGCACAATCGAGTTCGAGGCATACGCGCACGGGAGTAGAGGGCCCGCGTGCGGACCGGCGCGAAGCCTCGATCAGGTCGGCGTGGGCGAGCGAGTCAACCATGAGTGTGACCGCCGCAAGAGCGCGCTCGCTCGCAACGAGACGCTCGAGCGCCTCGCGATCCGCGGTGGGATAGGCGACAAGAACGTCATTGAATCCCTGGTCGACGAGATCGAGGGCCTCGGCAAGGCTAAAGGCGAGGAGCCCGCCTCCGAACGCGCGCTCGGCCCGCTCAATCAAGAAAGGCACACGCAACGACTTGGTTGCGACGCGAATGGGGGTGGATCCTGCGCGTTTTGCAAGCGCCCTGGTATTGGCGTCGAAACGCTCGAGGTCCAGGACAACCACTGGGCGTCGAGCTATGCCGGCTTCTGCCAGGGCACGCTCATAACGGGCGATGTCGCCCATGCTCGGTCGCGCCGAATCCCCTCTCACGATCCTCGGGCCCGCAAGCCTTAGGCGCGGCGGCGGCGCATGACGTCGTCGACGGTGAGCCCAGACCCGATGACCTGGGCGTTAGAGGCGTGGTAGGCACCCTGTTCGGCCTCGGCCTCACGCTCTTCGACATCGGCGGCCTCGAGGGCGCTTCCGGTCGAAAGCGCGCCGTAGCGGAAGCTCACGCGCGAAGCGAAGCGCTCATCGGCGAGAGCCTTGCCCGCCCCGGCTTCACGGGCCTCGAGTACCTGACGCAAGAAGGCTTCGTGGCGCTCGGCCGGGCTCATCTCGCTCGTGCGCGCGGTCTCAACGGCCGACGTTTGCGCGATGTCATCGTGGCAGGCGTCGGAAGCGGCGCCCTTTTCGCCCTCGGCGTCGCTCTCCTCGAAGGATGCTTCTTCGGTCTCGTTAGCCTCGGCCCGAGCGTGATTCGAGCGCAGTGAACGCGTGGTGCGCAACGCGACGAGGTACAGGCCGAGCGCGGCCACCGCCCCTAGCGGAAGCCAAATGCTGGTGAGCGAAAGCGATGTCGTGACGACGCTGACGAGGGTCGCGGCGACGAGGAGAACGAGAAGCACGGTGAGTGCGGTATTGAGGGCCGAACGCGGCGCTCGGTCGTGCACGAGATCCGTGCGCTCCTCAACACCAAAACGCGGGCGGGATGTTGGATCCGCGGGGCGGAGAAGGCTGCGGTTCTCGGGCATGTCGGTCACCTCATGTGAAAAAGAAGAGTAGGTGCGGCAGGCGTCGGTGACGTCCCTGGCGCTCTCGGAGTGGCGCTGCTGAGCGACCTTTTCTGCCTCCCCCAGGGTGTACCGCCGGTCAGCGGTTTTGGGGACGGTATACAGGAGCCACACGCCTACGAGGAGGGCGATCAGCACCGCACCGAGATTAAAGCTGTCCACCCCTCGATCGTAGGGACTCCTCCCGCCCCCACCTCGCACATTCGCCCGCGTGTCGCGCCCGTAGGGCGCACCTCACCGCACGGGTGGGACCCGATCGAGCAAAAGGCCTCTGGCGGGGATCTCCTCGCTGGTGATCGCAAATACGCGATGATCACGCCACGCCCCCGCGACATAGATACTGCGCTCGCGAATGCCCTCTTCCCGCAACCCCAGTTTTTCGACGACTCGGAGGGAAGCAGAGTTCGCGGGTCGCACAAGGATTTCGACGCGGTGAAGCCCCTCCCCAATGAGGACTTCTTCGAGCGCGAGAGCGAGGGCACGCGGCGCAATCCCACGCCCCGCCCACTCGGGACTCACCCAATACCCCGCGTGTGCGGTCGATATTGACCCGAACACGATCGGCGAAAAACCGATGTGCCCCACGAAGGCACGCTCGTGAAAAACCCCAAGCGATGACCACGGAATCTCGCGGCCCTGACGCCTCAGAGCGGTGAACTGTGCCCCGTAGGAAGGATAGGGCTCGCCATCGCCCCCATCGCCCCACGAAGGATCGCGCGCTTCCCACCGCTCGAGCCATTGAGCGCTGCGCTCACGCGCGCGCACGTACGCTTTGCGATCACGGCGGACGAAAGGCCGGAGCGTGAGCGGAGCATCACGGAGTCTCATGAAGCGAAGCCTAGCGCCTAGGAGCATGTTCAGCCGCACCGGTCGATCGCCGCGCAGCTAGAACGATGGTCCTTGTGACACGATGGGTCCATGAACGCATCCCTCACACCCGCAACGAAGCGCGAGCTCCGCCGCGAGATCCTCCGCGCTCGCCGTGAAACCTACGTAGCCGAGGTAGCCCGAGAGAGCTCCGCGCGCATCCGAGCGCAGCTCGAGGAGCACATTGACCCGTGGATCAGCGCCCGCGACCGCTGCCTCGTCATCGCCGGCTACAGCCCCGTGTCAGCCGAAGCGAGCGCCCTCGGCTGGCTTCGCCGTAAGGCGCGCGAGGGCCACACGGTCATCCTGCCCACGTTCGAAGGAGAGCTCCTGGGGTGGCGCGCGTGGGACGGGGAGGAAACGCTCGCCCCCTCCGACGGCGCGAAATTTGGTTCCGAGCCGACGGGCACGTCCTTCGGGAGTGAAGGCCTCGCCCACGCCGACCTCGTCATTACGCCCGCGGTCGCGGTTGACCGATCCGGCACGCGCCTCGGGCACGGCAAGGGCTACTATGACCGGGCCCTCGCGTACGCCCGTCCAGAAACCCGCGTACTCACCCTGATCCACGAAACCGAGCTTCTCGATGCCGGCGCGCTGCCCCGCGAAGAACACGATGTTCCGATCCCCGAGGTTCTCACCGAGGCCGGACTCGAAAGCCTCAGCACTCCGGTCTAGCTGTACTGGCCGGGGACGTTGGTTAATCGTGAGAAGGGCGGCTGGTTGCCGCAGGCTGTGTGTGGCCGGTGGTGGTTGTAGTAGTGCAGACAGCCGTCGAGTTCTCCGCGGCGTTCGGCCTCGGAGGTGTAGCAGCGGGCATAGGCCCAGCCGTCGGCCAAGGTCCGGTGGAATCTCTCGATCTTGCCGTTGGTCTGCGGCCGATACGGACGGGTGCGCTTGTGCTTGATCCCGAGCTCGGCACAGGTGTCTCGCCACAGGTGTGAGCGGTAGGCGCCACCGTTGTCGGACAGGACGCGCTCGACGGTGATGCTGCGGGCGTTGAACCACTCGACAGCCCGCACCAGGACCGCTGTGGCGGTGATCGAGATTTCATCGTCGTGGATCTCGGCGTAGGCCACGCGGGAGTGGTCGTCGATGACAGTGTGGACAAAGGCCTTGCCCATCAACGGGTCCCGGTACTTGTCTCTGGGGTTGTCGGGGGTGGCGGCTCGGTTCTTCTCGCCTTGTCGTCGGCCGACGTAGCGCCAGCCGCCGCCGTCGGGGGTGTTGCCGAGCTTCTTCACGTCGACATGGAGCATCGCACCGGGATGGTCGTGCTCGTAGCGACGGACCGGCTCACCGGTGGCGCGATCAACATGCGACAGCCGGTTCAGGTGGGCGTCGGTCAGGATCCGATGAACCGTCGACGGCGCGATCCCCAGTCGACAGGCCAACTGCACGGGACCTTCCCTCAAGCGGAGCCGCAGCTGGATGCAGCGCTTCGTCGTCTTCGTATCGGTATTGTTGGGCGAGTGGTGTGGGCGCGAGGAGCGGTCCTGCATGGACTCGCCGGTGCGGTAGCGCTCTGCCCAGCGCTTCACGGTCGGCCAGGAGACCTGGAAGCGGGCGGCGACCTCGCTGATGGGCCAGCCCTCGTCGACGACGAGGCGACCGACGACGAGGCGACCGACGATCAGTCGATACCGTGGGGTGAGTGCGGCGTTGGCGTGTGACACGGTGTCCTCGGGGGAATGAGTAGGAGGTCTGGTGATGGATGAAGTCCTCAAAGGAGTCGGTCCTCGGCTGCGGAGCATCCGCCTGTCGCGTGACCTGACGTTGGGCGACGTGGCCGAGGCAACAGGCTTGTCGGCCTCGACATTGTCACGACTGGAATCAGGGGGCCGGAGACCCACACTGGAGCTGCTGCTCGCGTTGTCCGCCCTGTATGACCTACCCCTGGACGATCTGGTGGGAGCCCCGCCAGTGGGAGATCCACGGGTCTATCCGCGTCCTCTACGGCGCAACGGCATGACGGTGGTGCCCCTGACGCACTTCCCGGGCCCGCAGCAAGCGCTGAAGATGGTGATTCCCAGCACGAAGTCGACGCCCGCCCTTCGCCGACACGATGGCTACGAATGGCTTTACGTTCTGTCTGGCGAACTACGGCTCATCGTCGGGGACCATGACGTGTTACTCACGGTGGGACAGGCAGCTGAGTTCGACACCACCACACCGCACTGGTTCGGTAGCACTGGGACATCGGCCGTGGAGGTCCTCAGCCTGCTGGGACTCCGAGGGCAGAGAATCCACCTCGCTGGCTCGGTGGAGGCCAACTCAGGCGCAGCGATGCACAACCGTGTGGACGAGCTGCCCTGACAGCCAGATGCCCACTCCGTAGGAAGTGTGGGCGCGCAGGCTGCCGAGCCGTGCTTGCTTGGGATTGGGGGTCTTGGCCGCCGCCACGCCCATCCCGAAACAAGGCTGCATGAGCAGCCAAGGCGCCCCCAGCGTGGCCAGTCCCCATGCTACCGCGGGTATGAAACGCGGCCGCTCGAGCCAGCCTGGATCAGCGGCGGCCAGCGCAACGGCGAAGCCCGTCCCGATGGCGTAATGGGCCGCCCAGCCCAACTCCTTCTCGTGAGGGACGGGCTCGGCTGCCATGATCGAATCGTGCCGGAAGACACCGGCGGGCATGTGCCCAAGCCATCGACCAACCATCGCGTAGTCCAATGACCTGGAGCCACGAGTACGGCGCAGCATCTCCGCCACCCCGTCCATCACGATGGTTGCTCCCACGCCGACAGCAGCAGCTTGGACAAGTTCTCCGACACCGATACGCATAACCTTTACCTCTCGTAGACAGTTCCATTACCGCACACCACCAAAAGAGCCAGCAACTGTTCTTGCTGATTCAGCAAACTTGATCAACGTGCCCGGTCAGTACATCTACCGCTGCCCTCGCAGCGGTACGCGCTCCACATCGCTCTGCCTTCCCCACCTCAGATCTAGACGCCCCACGCGCCGAAATCCGGCCTTAGCGTGGGGCACATGGGAGAACATTCATCGCTCGAGCGGGCTCGTCGCGCGCTCGCCACGGCAGCCCCACACGTGAGGCGCGCAATACGAAAGAACAGAGCGCTACTGGCCCTCGTCGCCATCGCCGGGTTCGTGAGCCTCAGCGCTCCGCCACTCGCTGCGCACGTGCTTCCGGGGACCCCGGTCGTTGTCGCCGCGCACGCAATCGCCGCTGGGGAGACTCTCGACGACAGTGACCTCACGACGGTTATGGTGAGGCCCGATCTCATCCCCGCCGGTGCGTCACGGCAGCCACACGAGCTCGTAGGCGAAAGCACGGCAGGCACCATCAACCAAGGCGACCTGGTTCTTCGCGAGAATCTTCGCGAGGCCGCTCCCTCACTCGACCCCGAGCACGCTCTCGTGTCGATCCCGATCGCGCCGGGGAGTGTCGTTGAGGGTGCCGAGGCGGGAACTCAACTGAGGCTCGTGTGCGAACGCCCCTCGTCGTCGATAAATGCAGACCGCCCCGTTACTCTCAGCGAGGTCCGCGCAGTTTTGCGCGAATCTCATGGCTCCGCGGATAGCTCTGGGACGATGTTCGCGGCCTCCGGCTCACCCACGGCCACGGTCGAAATCGATCGTGCGCACATTTCAACTATTGCGCATTGCACATCCGGTACTCCCCCGTTTGTCGCTGTTGTCCGCTAGTTTGTCTTTCGAAAACTTAAACTGGCTATCGCCAGATCTACTCCGAATACCCTTATCGAAAGGAACGGCCGTGAACGGATTCAAGGAATTCATCATGAAGGGCAACGTTCTCGACCTCGCGGTCGGCGTTGTCATCGGCGGTGCATTCACCGCCCTCATCAAGGCTTTCGTCGATCACCTCATTCAGCCCGTCGTCGCCGTCTTCGGCGGCGCAAACGTTGATGGCTTCGCCTACCGCATCATCGCCGATAACAAGGCGACCACCCTCGACTTTGGTGCGATCATCTCCGCGGTCATCTCGTTCCTCATCACCGCGGCAGTCGTGTACTTCGTCTTCGTTCTGCCCGTCAACAAGGCGCGTGAACTCGACAAGAAGCGCCGCGGCATCACGGAGGAGGTCACGGAACTCACCGACATCGACCTTCTCACCGACATCCGCGACCTTCTCAAGGCGCAGAACACCAAGTAAGCCTCAACTCGCATATGCGAGTTGAGCACCGCGCCCCGGCGGCACGGCGCGAACCTCACGGTTTCGCCCGGCCCCGGGGCTTTCTCATGACCGGTTGCTTCTTCCTGCAGCGAAGCCCAGTCCCGGACCTTAAGATCAACCGCGCCTACCTGCATCCCCTCAACGGCGCGCCCCATAGGCAGTCCTCGCGAGCGCCTGCCGAACCTCGGTAGCATGGAGCGCTATGCATTCATGCCCCGACCTCTACGAGCCAGTCGCCACGTGGTTTGCGACCCACCGTCGGCCCCTACCCTGGCGTGATTCGCACACGAGCCCATGGGGCGTTCTCGTCAGCGAAATCATGAGCCAACAAACCCCCGTGTCCCGCGTTGCAGAACCCTGGCGCGCGTGGATGAAGCGTTGGCCAACCGCGCACGCGCTCGCCCATGCCGACGCGGCCGAAGTCCTGCTCGCGTGGGGATCTCTCGGCTACCCCCGGCGCGCCCTCAGACTTCTCGATTGCGCGCGCATTGTCGAGCGGGACTACGGCGGAGAACTCCCGGTGGGCGTCGACGCGCTCACGTCGCTACCGGGAATCGGCTCCTACACCGCCGCGGCAGTTGCATGTTTCGCGCAGGGGCAGCGCGCTTGCGTGCTCGATACCAACATCAGGCGCGTACTGACGCGAGTGCTCGACGCCAAACCCTCGGTTAAAGCACACGTGACGAAGCACGACCGAGACCGCTTCGGTGCGCTGGTCCCCGAGGACCCCGAACGGGCACGCATATGGAATGAGGGCATCATGGAGCTCGGCGCGCTCGTGTGCCGTGCCCGCACGCCCCTATGCGAGGCATGCCCACTCGCGCCTCACTGCGCGTGGCTTGCTGCTGGACGCCCCGGTCTCGGCGAACGCACAACACGCCCGCAAGGGTATGAAGGAACAGATCGACAGATCCGCGGAAAAATCCTCAAAACTCTGCGCGAGGGTGGTGAGGCCACCGTCGGAACCCTCGAGGGTGAAAGCGGGACGGACCCAGACCGCTTCGAAAGGCTTCTCGCCGACCTCCTTGACGAAGGGTTCATCTCGCGCACGCCGGAGGGAAAAATCGCTCTCGGTTCGCCTTCGCGATTCTCACCGCGGAACTAGCGGTTCGCGCGCGGGTCAGGCCCGTTCCGTCGTCTGCTTCGCTTTCAATGCGTGAAACTTTCGGACGACGCGCTCAACGAGAAGCGAGAAGGCGAACGCCAATACGAGCGCCGCGACGATTCCAAGCAGCGGATGCGCCTCGAACCACTGGCCGGCAAGTGCCCCGATAAGGCTTGAATAGACGGCCCACATGAAGGTCGCGAGAATAATGCGCGGCGTAAAAAGAGCACGCGGATACTCAAGACCACCGGCGACGAGGTTCACCGCCGTGCGCCCAAGGGGAATGAACCGCGCCGTCATGAGATAGGTGAAGGCGTGCCGCTCGAGGCCACGCTCCGCGGCCTCGACCGCTCGATGCCCGCGACGGCCCTCGTTAAAGAAAGAGAGCTTCTGCCACGGAAGCATACGGCCAATCTGGTAGGTCACGTGGTCGCCGACCGCGGCCCCTGCCCAGCCCGCCAGGATGAGCAGAATAAGCGACGGCTTACCGGAGGTCGCCCACAGGGACCCGAGCGCGACGAGCAACGATTCGCTGGGAACCGTGGGAAAGAAAGCGTCCACGAGGGAGAAGGCGGCGACCACGAGGTGGACCCACCACGCTTCTCCCGCGTGGACGACAATCTCTTCAACGACGTGCATGTCTAGGACTCACGCACGAAGGTTAGCCAGCGATGTCCTCAACAGAAATGTCCTCGGAAATCGGCTCGAGCTCGCCCTCGGCGTTCTTCGTTGCGAAGGTGAAGACCCCGAGCGGGCCCTCGCCTTCGGCGTCGATAACGATCTCGTCGCCGTCCTTCACCTGGCCGAACAGGATCTTTTCGCTGAGCGCATCCTCGATGTCGCGCTGAATGGCGCGGCGAAGAGGACGGGCGCCGAGAACTGGGTCGTAGCCCTTTTCTGCGAGAAGCGTGCGTGCCTGCGGCGTCAGCGTCACCGACATGCCGCGCTCCGCGAGGCGCGTATCGAGGCGTCCGACCATAAGGTCGACGATCTGCGCGATCTCCTCGCGAGACAGCTGCGGGAACACCACGATGTCGTCGACGCGGTTGAGGAACTCGGGGCGGAAGTGCTGCTTGAGCTCCTCATTCACCTTCGCCTTCATGCGCTCATAGCTCGTCGAGAGGTCGCCGCCGGCCTGGAAACCAATCGAAACGCCCTTCGCGATGTCGCGCGTGCCGAGGTTGGTCGTCATGATGATGACCGTGTTCTTGAAGTCCACGACGCGGCCCTGCGAATCGGTGAGGCGGCCATCCTCGAGGATCTGCAGGAGCGAGTTGAAGATGTCAACGTGCGCCTTCTCAATCTCGTCGAAGAGCACGACCGAGAACGGCTTGCGGCGCACCTTTTCGGTGAGCTGACCGCCCTCGTCGTAGCCGACGTAGCCCGGAGGCGAACCGAACAGGCGCGAAGCCGTGTGCTTCTCACCGAACTCCGACATATCAAGGGTGATAAGAGCATCCTCGTCGCCGAAGAGGAACTCGGCGAGAGCCTTCGCGAGCTCGGTCTTGCCAACGCCGGTGGGACCGGCGAAGATGAACGATCCGCCAGGGCGCTTCGGATCCTTGAGGCCCGCGCGGGTCCTACGAATCGATTGCGACAGCGCCTTGATCGCTTCGTTCTGGCCAACGACGCGCTTGTGCAGCTCGTTTTCCATATTGAGCAGGCGCGTGGATTCGGCCTCGTTGAGCTTGACGATCGGGATGCCAGTCGCAGCAGCGAGCACCTCGGCGATGACGTCATCGTTCACGACGCTGATCGAATCGGATTCGCCGTTGCGCCACGCGTCTTCCTTGGCCTTGCGCTCGGCCGTGAGCTTCTGCTCGTCATCACGGAGACTCGCAGCCTTTTCGAAGTCCTGCGCATCGATCGCAGACTCCTTCGCCCGCTTGGCCTCCTCGATCTTCTGGTCGTACTCCTTCAGTTCGGGCGGAGCCGAGAGGCGGCGGATACGCAGGCGCGCACCGGCCTCGTCGATCAAGTCGATCGCCTTATCCGGGAGGAAGCGGTCATTGACGTAGCGGGCAGCGAGCTGCGCCGCCGCTTCGAGGGCATCATCCGTAATCGTGACCTTATGGAAGGACTCGTAGCGATCGCGCAGCCCGCGGAGGATGTCGATCGTTTCCTCCACGCTCGGCTCCTCGACCTGGATCGGCTGGAAGCGGCGTTCGAGCGCTGCATCCTTCTCGATGTGCTTGCGGTACTCCTCGAGAGTCGTGGCACCGATGGTCTGCAGCTCGCCGCGCGCGAGCATCGGCTTGAGGATGTTCGCCGCGTCGATTGCGCCCTCTGCTGCACCGGCACCCACGAGCGTGTGGATCTCGTCGATGAACAGCACGATGTCACCGCGGGTCTTAATTTCCTTGAGCACCTTCTTCAGGCGTTCCTCGAAATCGCCCCTGTAGCGCGAGCCCGCCACGAGCGAACCAAGGTCCAGCGTGTACAGCTGCTTATCCTTGAGCGTTTCGGGGACGTCACCCGCGACGATCGATTGGGCGAGCCCCTCGACGACGGCGCTCTTGCCGACGCCCGGCTCGCCGATCAGAACGGGGTTGTTCTTCGTGCGGCGGCTGAGCACCTGCATGACGCGTTCGGCTTCGCGCTCACGGCCGATGACGGGGTCGAGTTCCTGGTCGCGAGCCGCCTGCGTGAGGTTGCGCCCGAACTGATCGAGCACGAGGGAGCCCGACGGTGTCCCCTCTTGGTTGCCGCCACCGGCGTTCACGGTTTCCTTGCCCTGGTAGCCCGAGAGGCGCTCGATGACCTCCTGGCGCACGGCAGCGGGCTGGGCGCCCATGCGCGTGAGGACCTTGACAGCCACGCCATCGCCCTCGCGCAGAAGGCCGAGGAGGATGTGCTCGGTGCCGATGTAGCCGTGGCCGAGCTGAAGCGCCTCGCGAAGGCTCAGCTCGAGGACCTTCTTAGCGCGGGGCGTGAACGGGATGTGCCCCGTGGGGGCCTGGGTGCCCTCAGTGATGATTTCACGCACCTGTTCGCGCACGCCCTCGAGTGTGATTCCGAGTGATTCGAGGGCCTTGGCTCCCACGCCCTCACCCTCGTGGATGAGGCCCAGGAGGATGTGCTCGGTGCCGATGTAGTTGTGGTTGAGAAGACGCGCCTCATCCTGCGCGAGCACAATGACTCGGCGGGCGCGATCGGTAAACCTCTCGAACATGAATCTCCCTTGGTGTTTCGGCGTTGCCTACGAGCCTACTGCCTGCCTACTTTCGAGGGGCGGTTGTTCGCCAGCGGCGTGAAAGGCCCGCGCACAAGCGCCTAGGATTGAATGACGAGTCATCGCCGGTGTCGCATTCACAGCTGAGACGCGGCTGGCGAGCCGTACGTACGGTGCCCGCCTCACACATCGAAGGAGCAACGCCACTTATGAGTCACTTCGCGACTGTTTCGCGCGATCAGGCGCCTCTCACCGTCGAGCGCGCCGATGCGGTGCTCGTCGGCGCGGGCATCGCGTCGGCGACGCTCGCAATGCTGCTAAGCGAGCTAGAGCCGTCGTGGACGATTGTCGTGCTAGAGCGACTTGACGGGGCGGCGCTCGAGTCCTCGCACGCGTGGAACAACGCGGGCACCGGCCACAGCGCACTGTGCGAACTCAACTACACGCCCGTGGATGCGCACGGCCGTATCGCGATTGAAAAGGCGGTCGCGATCAACGAGAAATTTCAGATCTCGAGGTCGTGGTGGGCCCATCTCGTCGACGCCGGCCACCTCGAGGCTCCGCACGAGTTCATCCGAACCGTCCCCCACATGAGCCTCGTCCTCGGGCACGAGAATCGACGGTTCCTCAAGGCCCGGCACGAAGCCCTTGCCGCGCATCCGCTCTTTGCCTCGCTCGACTACACCGAAGACCCAGCTACGCTCGCCGAGTGGGCTCCGCTCGTCATGGAGGGCCGATCCACGCGCGAGACTCTCACGGCGACCCGCTCCCTTGCGGGAACCGACGTCGACTTTGGTGAGCTCACCCGTTCTCTCCTCGCCGCAGCCGAAAGCGTTCACACCAGCGTTCACTACGGCGCCGATGTCGTTGACCTGCGGCGCATGGGGCGCGAGTGGGGCGTCATGGCCCGCACGAGCAACGGCACGCACGTCGTTCGAGCCCCATTCGTCTTCGTGGGCGCAGGCGGCGCGGCACTCCCCCTCCTCCAACGCTCCGGTATCGATGAGATTCGCGGCTACGGCGGTTTTCCCATCTCGGGGCAGTGGCTGCGGTGCACGAATCCCGAGCTCGCCGCGCGACACGAGGCGAAGGTGTATGGGAAGGCAGCCGTCGGAGCGCCCCCGATGAGCGTTCCCCATCTTGATACGCGCATCATCAATGGGACTCGCGAGCTCATGTTCGGCCCCTACGCCGGCTGGAGTCCCAAGTTCCTCAAGTCCGGCTCCGTCACGGATCTTTTCCGTTCCGTTCGCCCCTCGAACGCCCTTCCCATGGCATCCGTGGCCCCGGGAAACCTCGATCTCTTGGCCTACCTCACGAGCCAGCTCACGCAGAGCTTCGAGGATCGCCTTTCAGCTCTTCGGGAGTACATGCCGCGCGCCGAAGCTCAGGATTGGGAACTGCTCACCGCGGGTCAGCGCGTGCAGGTGATCGCGCCCAAATCGCGCACACGTGGAACGCTGCAATTCGGCACCGAGCTCATCACGTCGGCCGATGGCACCATGAGCGGACTTCTAGGCGCCTCCCCCGGTGCCTCGACCGCTACCTCCATCATGCTCGGCCTGCTCACGCGCGCTTTCCCCGAGCACAGCAGCGCGTGGGCACCGCGGCTGAGAGCGATGTTCCCCGAGGGCGAGAGCCCGCGTGACAATCTCGACCGCACGAGCCGCATTCTTGGCCTTACGCAACCACCTCGATGAAAGGACACTCATGAGCTTCACCAATTCCCCTTTCAGGGGCACGGTTATTACCCTCACAAACGGTGACGCACGCGCAGAGCTCACGAGCGTGGGCGCCGCCCTCAATCGCTTCAGCATTGGCGGCCGAGATTTTCTCGTGCCGAGCCCCCTCGACGAGGTGCAATTCGGCTATCGCGGCGGCATCATCGCGCCGTGGCCAAACCGCATCGGCGACGGCGTCTATACGTATGACGGAGTTGAATACGAACTTCCGCTCAACGAACACGAAAGGCGAAATGCGCTTCACGGGCTCGTATGCTGGAGCGATTTCTCCGTAGAAAACTGCACGGAAAACTCGGTCGAATTCGCGCACCGTATCGTCCCCGTGCTGGGGTATCCCTTCCCGCTCGAGATTCGTGTGCGCTACACGCTTCACGACCGCTCGATCGCGACTGCAGTGACGGCAACCAATCTCGGTCAGCGCACCGCCCCGTACGGCGTGTGCCCGCATCCTTATGTTGTGCCGGGGCCCGAAGACATGGCCGAATGGAGCACGCTCGTGCCAGCCTCCCACGTTCTCGAAGTCGACGACCGGCTCCTTCCCGTCGCCCTTTCGCCGGTCCAAAACAACCCCGACCTCGACCTCAACGGCTCCCCCATCGGCGAGCGCGCCATCGACCACGCCTACACGGGATTTTCTGAAGGACGCATTAGCGTGCGCAGCGCGAGCGGCGAAGTGTGGGTCCAGTTCGATCCGAAGGAACTCCCCTGGGCACAAATCCACACGGCCGATCACCCGGACCCGAGCAAGAATCGTGCCGGCCTCGCCGTCGAACCCATGACGTGCCCACCCGATGCTTTTCGCTCCGGCACGAACCTCGTGCACCTCACCCCCGGGGCCTCGCACACCGCCTCGTGGACCATCGGCGGCACCGTACTCGATTAGCGGTTTCCCAAGGCAAAGAAAAAGCGCCGCCCGGATTAATCTCCGGCGCGGCGCTTTTGAGGTACGGAAACGCTCAGCCTTCGTGAGCGGCGTAGTAAGCCTCGCGAACCTCGGCGGCAATGCGGCCGCGATCCGAAACATTGTAGTTGTTCTCAAGCGCCCACTTGCGGATCTTCGCGGTTTCCTTCGCGCTGCTTGGCGTGCGCGAGCTGCGACGCGCGCGACCACCCACGCGGCGGGCGGCGACGATCCACTTGGTCATATCCGCGTGGAGTTCCTCGACGTGAGCGTCCGAGAGGTCGATCTCGTAGTCGACTCCCTCGAGGGAGAATGAGACGGTGAGATCCGCCTTCGAGCCGTCAAGATCATCGACGAGTTCGGTGAAAGTCTTGGTTGCCATCGAGGCCATCCTCTTAAAGTTTTAGAACGTTGGTCGACCGATTCAGCGGCGAAGCGCGTCAACGGTTAAAGGCAGGATAATCGCTCACAACAAAGGTGGCAACCACTTTAGCGCAATTAGAAAGCGCGATTTTATTTCAACGTCGTTGCGTCTTTACGTTTTTCCTCGTTGGCGGTTTGTCCCGTTCTTACAAAGCGTGCCGCCTCGGGATGCGCGGCAATGTACTCGCGCTCGGCTTGTCTTTCTGCCTCACGCTGATGCTTATCGGCGCGCACAATCGAGCGAAGAACGAGCCAGAAAAGGAGCCCAATCCCGATCGAAGGCACGAGCGCTCCAAGCTCGAATGCCCAATCAATATTTCCCACTGTGCGCCTCCTTCGATGGTTACTGTTCGTCGGCAGGAGCAAGGTTCACGAGCGCATTGTCGATCAGACGTACACCCTCAACCCTCGCGGCGAGCACGACGAGCGCCTCGCCCACGAAAGCCTGGTCAATCTCCTCGAAAGTCGCCGGGTTGACCGCGAGCCGGTAATCCCACGTCACTCGCGAAGATTCCTCATCCGTGCGAAGAAGCGCGAGAAGCTCAGCCGCCGTCGGGCACTCAAGCGCCTGAGAAAGGAGACCCGAAAGCGCGAGGGCATCCGCCCGCCCGCTTTCACTCAAATAGCTATTGCGCGAGCTGCGCGCGAGACCCGATTCTTCGCGCACGATCGGCACCCCCACAATTTCGATGCCCAGATTAAAATCGTGGACGAGCCGACGGATAACCGCGAGCTGCTGCGCGTCCTTTTGGCCAAAGATCGCGACATGAGGCTGAGCAAGAAGGAAAAGCTTGAGTACGACGGTCGCCACGCCATTAAAGTGGCCGGGGCGAATCTCACCCTCGAGCATGCGCCCAATCGGCCCCACATCAACCTGGAACGGTTCCGGGTACGGGTACATGTCGCTAGCCTCGGGGGCAAACATCGCATCGGCGAGCGTGTCGACGAGTTCGAGGTCTGCTTCGAGCGTACGCGGGTAGCGCTCATAGTCCTCGCCGGGGCCGAACTGAAGAGGGTTCACGAAGTTCGACACGATCACGTGGTCGGCACGCGAGCGTGCCTCGCGAATGAGACTGAGGTGTCCCTCGTGGAGCGCCCCCATCGTAGGTACGAGCGCGATACTCCCCTTGCCCTTGATGCCAGCCCGGTATGCCTGCAGTTCCTTAACTGTGCGGATGAGCGTGGTCATGTCTCCTGCCTCGTCTCGTGATCGCGTGCAAGAAGCAATTCTAATGCCGCTTTATCCGCATCGCTGATCGGCGCGATGTCGAGCGCGGCACGCGCGAGGGCTCGGTACGTGGGCAAGGTGGAGCCAAGGTCCAGCTCAGTAAGTGCTGCAATATGGTTTCCGACGGTTCCCGCATCACCGCGCTGCACGGGCCCCGTGAGCGCGCCGGGTCCACGCCGAAGCACCTCCTCGAGACTCGCCTGAAGGAGGGGGCTCACGAGCAGGGAAGGGTCTTCGACACCGATCGAATCGAGGATCGCAAGCACCTGACTCACGAGCACGACGAGATGGTTCGACCCGTGCGCGAGTGCCGCGTGGTAGGCCGCGCGGTCCCCTTCCGCGATATCGACGCTTATTCCGTCAAGTTCAAGCACGAGCGCTTTCGCAATTGGCGCGAACATCGGCCGGGCCGTAATCGCCCATGGGCAGCCCACGAGTCTGCCAAGATCAAGCGAGGTTCCCGTGAACGTCATCGCCGGGTGGAGCGCGAGGGTGATCGCCCCCGCCTCTTCGAGGGGCCGAAGAACGTCTATCCCGTAGCGGCCGGAGGTGTGCGCGATGATCTGCGCCCCCGGGACGACCCCGCGCTGCGCGAGGCTCGCCGCGAGTGGGGCGAGGTCGTCGTCGGGAACGGCGAGGATGACGAGCTCGCTGCGCTCCACAACCTCTTCGGGTTCCAGGAGGGGCGCACCGGGAAGGAGAACCTCGGCGCGCTCCCGGGAGGCGTCGGACCGTGCCACCACGCCCGTGACTTGGTGCCCCGCCGCACGAAGCGCGTTGCCGAGCACCGCGCCCACGCGCCCCGCGGAAACGATGCCGACGCCCATGCGTGCAGGCTCCGCAGGGCTCACGCCGTTCCGCCCAACAATCGCGGCTGAAGCCAGCTTTCACGCGCGCTAAAGCGGCGTGACAGTCCTGCGTCCGCGCCGAGGGTCGCGCACAGAGCTGCCGCATCAGCAACGGGGATATCGTGAATCTCGAAAGACCCGCCCGCATAGGCGATTGACAGATCAGCGCAGCCTATGCGCCGAGAGATTGGTCCTTGCGAAAGTTCAACCCCCTGGATGCGGTCGCGAGGGATCACGGCGACGGTGCGAGTAAGCCACCCCTTGCGCCCAAGAAGCGCGTGACGGGTGAGCGCGTACACGTGGGTGCGCCGGCTGATCGGGTTCGACCAGTGGAAGGGCCGCGCGCCGGGCAGCTGCGATTGCGGCGCCGCGAGAAAACCCTGGAGCAGGGCCGTGTCGCTCGTGCCCAGCACAGCGGGGCTCGGCGCCTCAGCCCCGTCATGCATCGCGGGGTGCACGATGAGATCGCCCGTCGGCGGCATGAGATGCGAGAGCGTCGCTTCGAGTTCGGAGGCGGTTCCCACGGGAAGAATACGGCCGGAGCCTTCCGTCACGGACTCGAGTTCCTCCATGCCCGCGGTTTTCGCGGTCACGTCGCACCAACCGCGTGAACGCCACAGGAGCGGCTGCGAAATCTCTACCTCTTGAAGCTTCGAGGCTGTGAGGTTATCGCTGCGCGAGTTCAAAAGTCCTCGCCGCGCACGCAGACCCGTCTCGGTCGCGCGTGAGGTGAAGCCCCAGCCGGAGTCGACGCGCGAGAAAATCATTCGAGGAGCCGCAAGCAGCGCGGGAACCAGCGTGAAGAGCGATGCTGCCGAGAGCGAAAACTCGCCACTTGCAAAGGACGCGATAAGCCAGATCGCCGTCATGACGATCGAGAACGCGAGCCAGATCATGAGCGAAATATCAAGCACGAGCGAGTGAAGGATGCGCGAGGTCGGGATCCGCGCCAGCAGTTCGCCATTGGAATCCGAGTCATAGGCAACAGACTCGGCGCGTTCTACGATGCTCGGTGCGCCTTCGCCCACTTCGCCTGGCACCGCGTTTTCGGAAGCCTCAGGCGCGGTCTCACCGGGTGCGGGGTTCGCCGCCACACGCCCATGAGGCGGCACATCCCCGCGGGCGAGCTCGAGTATCGTCGAGTGGATTTCTTCGGCCTTCGCCCTACCTAGGTATTGAAGGTCCACGTGGGACTCGCCCGCGCCTGCAAGCTCGATGCGCACCTTGGAGAGCCCCACAAGCCGCGCCATGAAAGGCCGTTCAACAGATACCGAGTCGATGCGCTCACGCGGGGCAATTCTGCGTTTCGTGCTCAAGAATTTTTCACGCACGAAAACGCCGTGTTCCGTCACCGCATACGTCGTGATCCACCACGGGAGCGCGCCGGTAACAATCGCCACGAGGATGATGCCAAGGGCGCCGAGCCCGAAGAGCCGTAGATTATCGGCGTTCACGACTCCGTGCTTGGCGAGGTCCTCGATGAGCTCGTAGTTTTGAAAACCGACGATCGCCACGATCGCCGTGACGAATTTCCAGCCCATGACGAGCGGCGTGAGAGGGTGGAACCTCGAGTATGCGGACTCCGGTGGGTCATTGGCGAGAGCGGGAGACTGTTCGGTCACAGCGCCGCCATCTTTTCACTTGCCTCGCGAGTCACGAGGTCGCGAATGCGCTCGGCCTCCTTGCGCTCGAGGCCCGGAATCGAGAGGTCCGAGATCGAGCCTCCCGCGGTTTTCAGCGTGATGGTCGAAAGCCCGTACGCGCGCTCGATGGGGCCTTCGTCGATGTTGATGTCCTGGATGCGGCCGTAGGGAACGATCGTGACTGAGCGGAACATAATGCCGCTGCGAAACACGATGTCGTTGTCGCGAGTGAGGTAGCCAAGAGCGCGTGCGCGGCGAGGGGTGAACACGATCGACTGGGCCACGAGGAGGTACACGGGGATGGTGCACAGGTGCACCCACCACGGCCATGACAACACGGCCGTGACAATGTGGAGCGCGATGCACGCCGCAATCATGAGCACCCACCAGGCGAGGTTGCCGAGAAAACGCGCCTTCACGAGCTTTGGCGACACGCGTGCCGTACGCGGATCGGTTGCGGAAAAAGGCTCGTCGAGCATCGTGCGCTCGATGTCGGCCGCCTCGAGAGTCGGCATCGGAACTACTGAGTTACTCATGAGAATCTTTCTAGCACAGCGGCTGCGGGGGCTTCAAAGGGAGCCTGCGCTCTCACCCGCGCGGCCCACGGACCCGGAGTCGGTAGGCGGCAGAGTCCCCCACCGTTCTACGATAAGCCCGATCACCGCGAGGATGAGCGCGCTAAGCGCGTCGAATCCGAGTGGAAGAATCGCGCCGGAAAGCGTCCCGCCCCCGGATGTCGCGAGAAACGCGCACATACCCGCGTAAAAGCCTGCACCAATTGCCCCCGTGTAGGCCGCGGCACGCGCGGCGATGAGAATCTGATAGGCAACAACCATGTCAAGCTGGTGCTTGCGCGGCGTGAGCGGGTGAGTTCGCGCGCGCTCACGGGATTCATCGAGATATCTCTTCACGCGAAGCCCCAGGGCAAGAACGACGGCGGAAAGAACCAGGAACACCATTCCCGGCATGATGCCGGCAACGGGGACCGGGGCACCTCGCGAGGCGAACGCGAGAGACAGCCCGTGGCCCGCTAGGCCTGCCACGAGGGCTATTCCTACAAGTCGGAGCGCAGGAGTTTTTGACATCACACGCCCTTGCGTGGGCGAGCCTCGCTCGCGAAACCAGCAACGCGGGGACCGGGGCGCAGCCCCGCACGGTCAGGGGCGACCTTCACGAGGTCCGACGCTTGCCGGCCATCGGGGAAACTCCACTCGGGGTCGATGTCAAGCATCGGTGCGAGAACAAAGGCGCGTTCGTGTGCTCGCGGATGCGGAAGCGTGAGTCGCTCATCGTCGCACGTGAGCTGTCCCCAGGAAATGAGGTCGAGGTCGAGGGTGCGCGGCCCCCACCGAAGGGTGCGGGTGCGCCTTGCAGCATTCTCGATCTCGTGAAGTGAGTCGAGAAGCTGCCACGGACTGAGCGATGTCTCAAGGAGCGCGGCGGCGTTGAGGTACACGTCCTGATCAATATCGCTTACGGGATCGGTTTCAAAAACGCGGCTCGCGGCGATGAGACGGGTCTCGGGGATCCGCGCAAGTGCCGCGAGAGCGCCGGCGAGGAAGTCCTCGCTATCGCCAAGATTTGAGCCGAGCGCGATAAAGGCGCTCACGGGTGCCGCGCGCCTCGTGAGACGAACGCGTGCGTCGGTGAACGGCTGCGGAATCGGCGCGGTGGGCTTGTGGACGCTCACGCTCACTTCGCGCACGAGGAGATGCCGCTCAAGTACGCACTGAGCGATGCGCTCGGCGAGAGTTTCGATCAGGTCGACGCTTCGCCCCGCGACGACTTCCTCGGCGATTGCCGCGGCGTCCGCGTAACTCACGCTGCGCTCGAGCGCGTCATCCCGCCCCGCCGAGCGCGTGTCGACACGCATATCGACATCGATGAGAAAGTCGTGACCCTGCGCTTTTTCACTCTCGAAAACGCCGTGCTTGCCGTGTACGCGCACGCCGTCGACCGCGACGTGGGATAGCGGCGCGGGTACAGAAAAGGCAATATCACTCCACGTCATGCTCGAGCACCGCTTTCATAGTTGCGGTCCGCAAAGCCTGCGCCGAGCCCCATATCGCGCCCATCAGGACCCGCCATCAGTCGCTGCATGACGCGGATGTTCGCGACGCTCGAGGCGACGTCGTGGACGCGCACCGCCCACGAGCGGCGAAGCTGCGCAAGGCCACTCAACGCCGCCGTGCCGGCGTCCCGATCAACATCGAGAGCGCTCACAAAGCGTTTGCGGCTCACGCCGATGAGAAGTGGGAGCTCGAGTGCCTCGACCTCACCGATCTGGTCATAGAGATCCCAGTTGTCCTCGCCGGTCTTCGAAAAACCGAAGCCGGGATCTGCGACGATACTTTCACGGGCAATGCCCGCGCTCACCGCCCTGTCGATTTGCTCGCCTAATTCGCGCGCGACGTCTGTGCCAATGGCCTCGTAGCCTGTGCGAGACATTGCCTCCTGAGAGTGGCCGCGCCAATGCATCGCGATATAGACGGGGGCGGTACCGAGATGGGTCGTGAGGCCGGCGACCGTGGAGAACATGGCGGGATCAGCGAGTCCAGCCGACACGTCGTTGACGATGAGCGCGCCCGCTTCGACCGCGGCACGCGCAACCGAAGCGCGCATCGTATCGATACTCACGCACATGCCGCGCTGTGCAAGGGCCTCAACAACGCGCACCGTGCGGCGAAGCTCCTCTTCTTCACTCACGCGACTTCCCCCCGGACGCGTCGATTCACCCCCGACATCGATGATGTCCGCGCCCTCGCTCACCAGGCGCTCGGCATGGACGATCGCATCCTCAAACTGGTTGTGCCGGCCACCGTCGGAAAACGAATCCGGGGTCACGTTGAGCACCCCCATGACGAGCGTCCGCTCGCACGTGAGCGAGGAGGGCAGGCCTTTCACATGCCGCCAAGCGGGAGCGCTAGAGAAGTCCAAAACCGATCGCACTTTGCTCATGTGATGCCCTTTCTCGCCTCGGTGGGCGACATCGCCAATCTCAGTGGTGCAGACCCGTAAGAATGAGGCTCATCGCCTCCGAACGCGTGGCCGCGTTCGATTGCAGGGAACCACGCACGGCACTCGTCACGGTCTCCGCATTCGGAGACTTCACGCCACGCATCGCCATGCACAGGTGCTCGGCCTGAAGAACAACAATCGTGCCGTGCGCCTGGAGCTCCTCGTGGATCGCATCGGCGATCTGGCTGGTGAGCCGCTCCTGCACCTGGGGCCGCGCCGCGTATCCCTCGACAAGCCTTGCGAACTTGGACAGCCCCGCGACAGTTCCGTCCTTGCCGGGAACGTACCCCACGTGGGCGCGGCCGAAGAAAGGCACGAGGTGATGCTCGCACATGGAATAGAAGCGGATATCGCGCACAAGAACGAGCTCGCGATGCTCGACCTCAAACTTCGTCTGCATGTGGACGCGGGGATCCTCGTGGAGGCCGCGAAAAACCTCCGCGTACATGCGGGCGACGCGACGGGGAGTATCCACAAGCCCGTCGCGGCTTGGGTCCTCACCAATCGCCTCGAGGATCTCACGAACGGCGTGTTCGATCCTCGCGTGATCGATGCTACCCACCGCGTTGTGACTCTCGCTCATCATCTCTACTTTCTTTTCCCGGGCTCGCTACTCGGCACCCGGGATGTGCGGAGAACCGTCACCCGGTTGCGGTAGCTCGGGAGGGGTGCCGCCGAGTTCCTCGCCAGCCTGCTGGTTCTCGGTACCGTCAGGAACGCTGCTACCGATCGTGCCGGGGCGGTCGCTACCCGCGAGCGGCTCGTTGAACACGGGGCGGTCCTCGCTCGACTGCCACACCTCGCGCGGCGGGCGCTTTGTGACGTCCTTGAAGATTTCAGCGAGCTCCTTCTCACCGAGAGTCTCCTTCTCGAGGAGTTCCTCGACGAGATGATCGAGCACGGGGCGGTTGGTCTTGATCACGCTCCAGGCCTCATCGAGCGCGTTGTCGAGCAAGCGGCGGATCTCTTCATCAATAAGGCGAGCCGTGTCCTCGCTGTAGCCGGGACCCTGGCCCTGCTGCATGCCTACGAAGACCTCGTCCTGTCCCTTGCTCAGGGCCACCTGGCCCACGACACCGCTCATACCGAGTTCAGTGACCATCGCGCGGGCGATGCCCGTCGCATTCTTGAGATCGGAGCTCGGGCCGGTCGTGACATCGTGGAAGATGCCCTCTTCGACCGCGTAGCCACCCATTGCGTAGGCGAGGCGGTCGAGTAGCTCGTTGCGGCTTTGATAGTTGCGGTCCGCCGTCGGCACCACCATCGTGTAGCCGCCCGCGCGACCGCGCGGCAGGATCGTCACCTTCGTGACGGGTGCTGAGTTGTTGAGTGCCGCGGCGACGAGTGCGTGCCCACCCTCGTGGTAGGCCGTCATCTGGCGCTCGCGCTCGGTCATGACTTTCGAGTAGCGCTGCGGGCCCATCGATACTCGGTCGATCGCCTCGTCGAGTGCACGCATGTCGATGATCTGATTGCCCGAACGAGCCGTGAGAAGCGCAGCCTCATTGAGAACGTTGGCGAGATCGGCACCGCTCATGCCGATCGAACGGCGCGCGATGTTATCGAGATCGACGTCGGCAGCGAGAGGCTTGCCTTTCGCGTGCACCTCGAGGATCTTGCGTCGACCCTTGAGGTCCGGAGTTTCCACCGCAATCTGGCGGTCGAAACGACCCGGGCGAAGTAGTGCCGGATCGAGGATGTCGACGCGGTTGGTCGCGGCGATGAGGATGACGTTTTGGTGCTCCTCGAAACCGTCCATCTCGACGAGCATCTGGTTGAGGGTCTGCTCGCGCTCGTCGTGGCCGCCGCCCATACCGGCTCCGCGGTGGCGCCCCACGGCGTCGATCTCGTCGATGAAGATGATCGCCGGTGCGTTTTCCTTCGCCGTATTGAACAAATCGCGCACGCGGCTCGCACCAACGCCCACGAACATCTCCACGAAGTCGGAGCCCGAAATGGAGTAGAACGGAACCCCTGCCTCACCGGCAACGGCCTTCGCGAGGAGGGTCTTACCCGTGCCCGGAGGGCCGTAGAGGAGGACGCCCTTCGGAATCTTCGCGCCCACGGCGTGATAGCGCTCGGGGCTCACGAGGAACTGCTTGATTTCATCGAGTTCCTCGACCGCTTCGTCAGCACCCGCAACATCCGCGAACGTCACTTTCGGCATGTCTTTGTTGAAGAGCTTCGCCTTCGACTTGCCGAACTGCATGGCGCGCCCGCCACCCTGGGCATTCATCATCCAGAACCAGAAGAGGCCAAGGATCACGAGGAGCGGGAAGAACGTGAGCAGAAGCTGGCTCCACCACGATGGCGTTGCGATCTTATCCGTGTAGCCCTTCGCCGGCTTCGCTTCGCTTACCGCTTTGACGACGTCATCGCCGCGGTCGGTGACGTACGAAAACGCTACCCGCTTCCCTTTGTCCTCAAAGTCTTTCGTCAACACGAGGTTGACGCGCTGTTGATTGCCGTCGATGATTTCGGCTTGCTCAACGGTGTTGCCTTTGAGGAGCTCAAGCCCCTGCTCGGTGTCGATGTCCTGGAAACCGCCGCGTCCAAAAAAGTTCAGGGCGAGAAGGACGATCGCGAGAGTCGCGAGGCTCCACAGCCACAGATTACGGGCGGGGGATTTCTTTTTTTCTGCCATGTGAGGTGCTAATTCTTACGTTCTCTTGAGGGCGGAGCAAACGCCCCGCGCGCGTGTGGTGAATGAGCGCGAATCTACCCCGAATCGCTGGACAGGGGCTGTCAGAAGCCCCAATGTTCTCAATCGGCGTAGACGCTTGGCTTGAGAATCCCAATGTAGGGAAGGTTGCGGTACTTCTCGGCATAGTCGAGGCCGTAACCGATCACGAACTCGTTTGGGATGTCAAAACCAACGTATTTCACGTCGATATCGACCTTGACCGCCTCCGGCTTGCGCAGGAGGGTACAGATTTCGACGCTCTTTGGCCCGCGCGAGCGGAGGTTGGTGCGAAGCCAGCTCAGGGTCAGGCCGGAGTCGATGATGTCCTCGACGATGAGCACATGGCGATTGGTGATATCAGCGCTCAGGTCCTTGAGAATACGCACGACACCCGAAGATTTCGTGCCGCTGCCGTAAGAACTCACGGCCATCCAATCCATGTCCACGTCAAGCGTGATGGCGCGCGCGAGATCGGCCACGACCATGACTGCGCCCTTGAGCACGCCAACGAGAATCGGGGCCTCATCTTTGTAGTCGCGGTCAATCTCTGCGGCGAGTTCGCTGATCCGCTCGCGGATCGTCTGCTCGTCGAGCAGGATGCGCTCGACGTCCTCATCCATGGTCATGGGGGTCCTTCCCGGTGCGTCGCGTTATCGAGGTCACGGGGCCTCAGCCTGATGTATCGCGCACGCGACTGTCTCGGGCCCGGAAAACGATGAGTCCTTCGTCGCGTACCGCTTCGATCTTACCCGGAAGGGGGATGGGGCCCTGGCCTCGATAGGCGGAAACGAGGGAGTCAACGTGAAGGATCTGACGCCGAAGGAGCGACTTCCCGGAACTCGAGCCCGAACGCGCGCTCGCATGGGCGATCGCGCGCTTCAGCACGCGCGTGCGCAGGGCTCGGTCAAGCGGGGCCAGGGAATAAGCGTCAAGCGCGAGTAGTCCGGGGGTGGCACTCGGGGGGTTCCGACGCAGGCCCTCATAGGCCTCTTCCGCTTCCTTGTCGAGGTAGTCGGCATCGTCTCGCAGAAGGTCGGCGGTCCGCACGAGGTTCGCGGCCACGTGCTCGCCGAGAACGTCGGCGAGCATCGGCAAGGCGCGCGTACGGGCCGCGACCCGCAAGTATTTCTCGTCGTCGTTCATGGGATCGTCCCAAACGTCGAGATCGAGGGCGTCGCACACGGCCCGGGTGTCACGCCGCCACAGCCCCGTCTTCTCGTCCCTTCCCGTCCCGAGGAAAGGGCGAAGGAGTGCTCCTCGCTGGCGGGGAATCCCCGCGAGGGAGCGCGCCCCCGCTCCGCGTGCAAGCCCGAGCAGCACCTGCTCAGCTTGATCGTCGAGGGTGTGCCCGAGGAGAAGCCCGAGCGCGTGGCGCTCCTCGAGGGCAGCCGCGAAGGCTTCGTGGCGGGCGACCCTCGCCGCGTTCTCAAGTCCGCCTTCTCCGGCGGTATCGACGTGGATCCGGCGAATGTGGCAGCGTGCAAGCCCGAGCCGCTCACACTGGAGCGCCGCCCGCTCAGACACCGAGGCGGAGTGCTCTGATAGGCCGTGGTCGATGAGCACCGCTTCGACTTCGAGTCCGAGCCGTGACGCGACCCACTGGGTCGTCGCGGCGAGGGCAAGCGAATCTGCGCCGCCGCTCACCCCCACGAGAACGCGCGGTAGAAGGCCCGCCCCGTCGGAGCGATCGGCGCATTCCTCGAGCCGGGGGGCGAGGGCGGCGTTCACCGCTACGCGAGCACGGGCAACTGGTTCGGGCGGGCCGCTCACTACCCGGCCTCCTCGGGCGCTCCGTCGCCGGCAGGAGAAGCAGAAGAGTCATAGAGGCCGGCAGGCGTCGGACCCCCCGCGGCGACAATGGCGCTCGCCACATAGTCCACGACTGCTCGTGCTTCCCCGTACCCTGCCGAGGTTGAATCGTAGGCGAAAATCGCGTAGCCAACCACACGGCCGTCAGCCAGCACCATCGTGCCTGCAAGGGTCGAGGTCCCCGAGAGGGTGCCCGTCTTCCCGCGCACGATTCCGCGCGCTTGCTCCGCACCACCTTCGCCAAAGCGTTTCGTGAGAGTCCCCGTAAGGCCACCGATTGGGACAAGCGCGAAAGTATCCTTGATCGCAGTGGGCGCCTCCCCCGACGCCCACGCCGTGAGCTGCGCAAGAAGCAACGGTGAGATTCGGTTGTCCTTCGAGAGGCCCGAATTATCAGCAATCACGAGCCCCTCGGTGGTGAAGCCACCCTCCCGAGCGACGTCGTCGAGCTCGGCTTTGACCGCCTCTCGCGCCCCAGCGACCGTTCCGGGATGCCCCGTGTGCACCGCGGAAAGTCGCGCGAGCGTTTCTGCGAGCGAGTTATCGGAATACAGAAGTGTGTGCTTGATCCAGTCGCGTAGCGGCGCGGAGTGCACGGCGCCGATCTCGCGCGCCCCCTCGGGAGCGGAAGCGCGAGTAGGTGCCGCCTCCACCGTGATACCGCGCTCGGTCAAGAGCTGCGCGAATGCCTTCGCTGCTTCGAGGGACGGATCCTCGACTTTCGGGCCATAGGGAGTACCATCGGCGCGGCCACCATCCACACCGAGCGGGGTAATAGGAGCAACCCACCCACCGGCCGGGCCGTTATCGCCCCACGCCGGATTGACCGGATCGTTGCCGAAAAGCGAGTCGTCGAAAACGAGCTGGACTTTGGTTCGCCCCTCCTCTTTGAGCTTTGCTGCGCTCTGATCGGCGAGCGAGGCGAGCGAGGCTCGTTCGATGCCCTCTTTTGTCTCCTTCGCTTGCACGGTGAGGAGGTTGTCGCCACCACCGACGAGCACGAGACGCTCCCCATCGAGCACGGCTCGCGTCGTAAACGTTGTATCCGGACCAATAGCCTTCGCAGCGGCAAGCGCGGACAGAAGCTTCATGGTCGAGGCGGGAGTGAGCTGCACGCCTGATCCGTGCTCGGCGATGGTGTCGCCGCTCTCCGCATCCACAACCGCATAGGAGATCTTGCCCGAGAACTCCTTGAGCCGCGGAAGATCCGCTATCGCGGCGTTAATCTGATCGGCGCCCACGCGTGCTGCGGGCGATACCGCATCGTACGGACGCTCGTCATCCGTGCGCTCCCACGATTCACCTTCGGCAGGAACCCCTTCGACCACGGCCTTCTTCTGCGTGCGCACGGTGAGCACACCCGGAAAAGCATCGACGAGGTCGCCAAACGTATAAAAGGACAGCGGCAGCGCAAGTGCGAGGGCGGCAGCGAGAACCTCCACTGCCTTCGAGTTCGCCATTGCTGCCCACTCCTTCCCGCCTCAAGAAAACGCGCGACGCGCCCCGTGTGTCTGTGACTTCGTGCAAAGTTTACGCGCGCATGAACCACTCGCGGCACAATCGAGCGCCTGTGAGCGCTGAACTTCGCTATTGTTACACGCAGAGGGCATGCCCCTCGGTCAACATAGAACACCTTAGGCAATGGAGTCACGCACGTGGAATTCGACGTCACGATCGAGATCCCGAAGGGGAATCGCAACAAATACGAGGTCGACCATCACAATGGTCGCATCCGACTCGATCGCATGCTTTTTACGGCAACCCGCTACCCCGATGATTACGGCTTCATTGAGGGCACGCTCGGTGAGGACGGCGACCCGCTCGACGTCCTCGTCCTTCTCGAAGAGGCGACGTTCCCCGGCTGCCTGATTCGCTGCCGCGCACTGGGAATGTTCCGCATGCGCGACGAGTCGGGCGGCGACGACAAGATCGTCGCGGTCCCCGTTGGTGACAAGCGCCAGATCCGCCGGCAGGAGCTCACCGACATTTCGGAGTTCCACCGACTCGAGATCCAGCACTTCTTCGAGGTCTACAAGGATCTTGAGCCAGGCAAGAGCGTGGAAGGTGCTCACTGGGAAGGCCGGGATGACGCGGAAGAGGAAATCCGCGCCTCCTACCGCCGCGCGAAGGGCACGGAACACGAAAACGAGTTCACCCAGGACATCTAGTCCGTATCCCCCAATAATGAGGGCGCTCCCGTCTCATCGGGAGCGCCCTCGTTCTTTCGCGAGCAGCGTTTTCGCTATTCGTCGCTATTTTCTGTTTTCTCGGCAAGCGTCGAAGGGACCGGATCATCCACGTGGCTAAAGACCTCTCGGGCCGCCTCGATCACGGTCTTCGTGAGCGCCTTGTTCCCGAGGCCACCGATCACTGCGCCGATGCCAAACGGGATGAGGCGCCCGGCCCACAGCCCCGTGAAGCGACGCGTGACCGTACGTCGAATCCAGCGATTGACTTGTGTGTTCACCGCATCCGCGACAAACGGGGGCGCCATGCCATCGAGCACCGTCGACCACTGCAGGCCACTCTTGCCGAGGGCCTTTGTGACGATCTCGGTGCCTCGCTCACCACCGAGAATGGCGAGAATCACCGTGCGGCGCACTGTCGGATCACTCATGTCGACGCCACGCACATGGGCAATGCCGAGCGTCAAAAAGGCGCATGCCTCGGCAAAGGCGAAGCCCTCACCCGCGGTGAGCGCGACCGCGGTAGCGGTGCCAACCGCGGGAAGTGCGGCCACGCCGCCGATGCCGACGCCCGTGGCGACGGCCAGTTTCGTGAAGTGCCCCTCGAGTCGAGCGATGATCTGCTCATCACTCCACGTGGGGTTCTTGCGGCGAAGAGAGTCGACGTACTTGCGGGCGATCGGCCCCTGAAGTGCAAGAGCCTTATCGATCAGTTCAAACTGTTTGTCATCGATGGGCGAATTTTCGCCCTGTTCCTTCCCGCTCGATTTCTTAGACGTGCGCAGGTCCTTCGAGGCCATTGCTCTCCTTATCGTGGACGCTATCGGGCGCATCCGGGCGTTCTCACGCCCGCGTGCGGTGAAGATCAACGGCGCCGGGCTCAAGTTTGGCCACGCCACCGCGCAGACCAAGGTAGCGAACCGCGTCTGAAAGTTCGGTGTATCGATGCAGGTAGGAATCCTGAACAAACGAACGTTCAACACCGCGGTCGTGACACAAAATGCCATCGAGATGATCGCTCTCGTGCTGGAAAATCCGTGCGCGCCAGCCGGTCCAGACCTCGTCGAGTTCACGAACCTCACCGCCGGCGACGATCGCCGTGCCGCGCACGCGTACGCTCTTTGGACGCGGAACGAGTGAGCGCCAGCCCTCGACGCTGAGGCAACCCTCCCACCCAAACGTCACGGTGTCCTCGCCATCAATCTCTTCGTAGCGCGGGTTGATCACTGCCATGAGGGGAAGATTGTCACGGTCGTACAGCTCGTCATCGGCGTCGCGCTCCTCCCCCTCTTCGCGAACGACATCCTCCATGACAACGAGGCGAATCGGGATCCCCACTTGCGGGGCAGCGACCCCGACGCCGGGAGCATCGTGCATCGTCACGACGAGCGCGTCGATGAACTGCGCAAGGAGCTCCGGATCGAGCGAACCTGCGGCGTCCTTTGACTTGGCGCGAAGTGCCGGATGTCCCGCCTGCACGATCCGGAGCGGAGCGTTTTCGCTCGACCTCTTTGCGAGGGTTTTCTCAATCAGTTGCGCGAGGCTCGTCATGCCATCGCCGCCTTTCGTCGTCTATCGTCATCGCCTCGAAGGCCCGGGCCACGCCCATTTCTCCCGCGTTCCTCTCCGCTGCGAGAGCAGAAGGAACTCCGGGAGGCGGCAAGCGTCGGACTCCCCCGACAACACTACGGCTCCGCGAGTGTGGAAGGTCGGGAACACCCCTCGGCGCGTCCCGTATGGTCGGCGCCACAGTGGGGTATTGTTGTCCATACGTCAGCAAAGACCGCTGACTGTACTTCACAACGGATCGTCCGGCACGTACCTGCCGGTGAAGGGAATACCCATGGCAAAGGTTATTTACGACCACGCAAGCCGTATCTACCCGGGCAGCGACAAGCCCGCGGTTGACGACCTCAACATCGAGATCGAAGACGGCGAATTCCTCGTCCTCGTTGGCCCCTCGGGCTGCGGTAAGTCCACCTCGCTGCGCATGCTCGCCGGTCTCGAAGAGATCGATGCAGGCCGCATCTTCATCGGCGACCGCGACGTCACGAACGTGCCGCCCAAGGACCGCGACATCGCGATGGTCTTCCAGAACTACGCCCTTTACCCCCACATGTCGGTTGCCGACAACATGGGCTTCGCACTCAAGATCGCAGGCACGCCGAAGGATGAGATCCGCAAGCGCGTTGAAGAGGCCGCAAAGATCCTCGACCTCGAGCAGTACCTCGACCGTAAGCCCAAGGCTCTCTCGGGTGGTCAGCGCCAGCGTGTCGCCATGGGCCGCGCAATCGTGCGCTCGCCCCAGGTGTTCCTCATGGACGAGCCGCTCTCGAACCTTGACGCGAAGCTTCGTGTCTCGACCCGTACTCAGATCGCCTCGCTCCAGCGTCGCCTGGGCGTCACAACCGTCTACGTGACCCACGATCAGACCGAGGCTATGACTATGGGCGATCGCGTCGCCGTTCTCGCCGGTGGCGTTCTCCAGCAGATCGACTCGCCTCAGCGCATGTACGATCACCCGAACAACGTGTTCGTTGCGGGCTTCATTGGCTCGCCCGCCATGAACCTCATCGAACAGCCCCTGACCGACCAGGGCGTCGCCTTCGGTGGCTCCGTGATCCCCGTGGATCGCTCGACCCTCTCCGAGTCGAACGAAAAAGCCGTCACCGTCGGTGTGCGCCCCGAGGACCTCGAGCTCGCCGCGGACGGCCTCCCCGTCGAGGTCGACATGGTCGAGGTGCTCGGCGCTGACGCCTACGTGTACGGCCGCCTCGCTGGCGCGGGTGAAACGGACAAGCCGATCATCGCTCGCGTCGACGGCCGCCGCCCTCCGCAGAAGGGTGAAACCGTGCACTTCCAGCCGAAGGCTGACCACGTGCACCTGTTCGACCTGAAGTCGGGCAACCGCCTCGGCGACTAATCGCCCCACTCCTCAAACGAGGAAACATTCACAAAGAAGGCACGCGAATCGCGTGCCTTCTTTGCATACATCGCCCGAGAGTAGGAGAGAATAGAAGGCATGGCACCCATCGAGATCTCCGCAGCGCGAGCGGACGAGGCGCTCCTCGATCTGCCGTGGAGCCTCCCCCTTGCCGACTGGCCCGATTCGCTCCTCGCATCGCTCCCCCGCGGCATCTCGCGACACGTCGTCCGTTTTGCCCGTGTAAGTGGGCGAGTTCTCGCTCTCAAGGAAATCAACGAAAACCTCGCGCGCGCCGAATTCACGACCTTGCGTCTGCTCGGAAAACTCGGAATCCCCGCCGTTGAACCGTTTGCGGTTGTGAGCGGGCGCGAATCGGCCGAGGACGGCCGCGACCTCGACGCCATCCTGATCACGAGGCACCTTCAGTACTCCCTCCCCTACCGGGCGGTGTTCTCCCAGCTCAACAGCGAGGACACGGCACGCAAGCTTCTTGACGCGCTTGCCGTGCTGCTCGTCCGCCTCCACCTCGTCGGCTTCTACTGGGGTGACGTCTCGCTGTCCAACACCCTCTTTAAGCGCGATGCGGGCGCGTTCGCCGCCTACATCGTTGACGTCGAAACGGGTCAACTCGAAAGCCAGCTGACGACAGGCCAGCGCGAATACGATCTCGACATTGCGCGCACCAATATCGTGGGCGAAATGCTCGATCTCCAGGCTGCAGAGCAGCTGCCTGACAACGTTGATCCCATTGCCATCGGTGATCTCCTACTCGAGCGGTACACCGAGCTGTGGGATGCGCTCACTGGCCGCGAAACGTTCAGCGCGAATGAACGCTGGCGCGTGAGCGCCCGTATCGAGAAACTTAACGAGCTCGGTTTCGACGTCGACGAGCTCGACATGACAACCGACCTCGACGGCACGACCGTGTCGGTGCAGCCGAAAGTTGTGGACGCCGGGCACCACAGAAGGCGGCTCATGCGCCTTACGGGAATCGACGCTCAAGAAAACCAGGCGCGCCGGCTCCTCAACGACCTCGACCAGTACCGGGTTCTCACGAATCAGCAGGGTGAGGAAGAAGAGTTCGTCGCCCACGAGTGGCTTCAGGAGCAGTACGAGCCGGTCGTGCGGGCGATCCCCCGCTCGATGCGCAAGAAGCTCCCGGCTCCCGAGTTCTACCACGAGCTTCTCGAACACAAGTGGTTCATGTCGCAGCGCCTCGGCAAGGATGTGACGTGGGATAAGGCCGTCCAGGACTACATCCTGAACGTCCTTACCTATCGCCAAGACGAACGCGCCCTCATCACGTCGGAGACCTCGGCGATCCCGATCGTGACGGACACGGAGTTCTAGACCCCGCTGACCTTAGGCTCGGCCCGTGCGAGCGCGCGTGCCTGCAATCTCGTACAGCACGATCGAGGCGGCTACAGAGGCGTTAAGCGATTCGGTCGTGGCCGCCATGGGGATCGATACGATCGCATCGCATTTCTCGCGCGTGAGGCGCGAAATTCCCTTGCCTTCGGCACCGACGACGAGCATGATCGGGGACGTTGCGAGGTCCATATCCCGCGGCTCGAGTTCACCATCGGCATCGAGACCAACGACAAAGACGCCCTGTTTCTTGAGCGAATCGATCGCGCGGTTGAGGTTCGTCACCTGGGCGACCTTCACGCGCGTCGCGGCGCCCGCAGCAACCTTGTAGACGCTCGCGGTCATGTTGACGCTTCGACGCTCGGGAATGATCACACCGTGGGCGCCGAACGCGCCCGCGCTACGGAGTATCGCCCCGAGATTGCGTGGGTCGGTGATGCCATCGAGCGCGACGAGAAGCGGGGTATCGAAATCATTCGCGGCGATCTCGAGGAGATCCGCGGGATTCGCGTACTCGTAGGGCGGGAGCGTGAGAGCGACGCCCTGGTGAATAGCATCGTCGGTGAGCCGGTCGAGTTCGGCCCGCGTGGCTTCGTGCAACTGAAGGCCCTTTTGATGGGCAAGGCGCATGATCTCGCGTACGCGCTCGTCTGCATCAAGCCGGATGGCAAGAGTGAGCGAAAGCGCCTCCACGCCTTCTTGGAGCGCCTCGAGAACGGAGTTGCGTCCCGCGATCACCGTGGGGCGGTTTGCAGTGTCCTTAGGGGACTTGCGCGGTGGGCGGCGCTTGCCGGATTTGGCACCGGATTTTCCGACGGTGTCGTGCGTTCCCCTGTAGGCCTTGTGATGCGGGCGATCCTCCGCCTTCGGGGTGGGGCCGCGCCCTTCGAGGCGGCGGCGGCGCACGCCGCCGGATCCGACCTTCGGGCCCTTGCGGGAGCTCTTGTGTCCTGCCATGGTCTCTCCTAGTTCGTGAGACTCCAGCGGGAGGAGCCCGCGGAGTCTTCGATGCGAATGCCGGCGGCAGCGAAGCGATCTCGGATCGCGTCGGCGCTCGCCCAGTCTTTGTTGGCACGTGCCTCGGCGCGCTCCTCGAGTTGGGCTCTAATGAGCGCATCGAGGGCGTCGTGTTCGGCATTGGTGGCGCTTGATTCGTCGGCCCACTGGGGCCCTGCGAGGTCGAGTCCCAGAACATCGAGCATGTCGCGAAGCTCGCCTACGCGGCGCGCAATCTCGTGGGCGTCGCTCGTGTGCTCGGCAAGAAGCGAGTTCAGTTCGCCCTGGCGCTCGTGGATCACGGCGAGAGCTTCGGCGACGGAAAGGTCGTCATTCATCGCGTCGACGAAGCGCGCGGGAAGCTCGCTCTCGCCCACCTCGCGCAGGGCTTCGCTCGCGCCTTGCTGGCTGACTGCTTCGAGTGCGCGCGTGAGGGTGCCCTCGAGGCGCGAGAGCACGGTCTCGGCTTCCGCGAGGGTAGTCTCGTTGAACTCCACGTTGGTGCGGTAGTGGGAGCCAACGATCGCGAGGCGCACGGCTGCTGCCGAGTGCTTGGCCAGAACGTCTTCGGCCGTGATGAAGTTGCCGAGGCTCTTGCCCATTTTCATCCCGTCGACCGTCAGCATCCCCGAATGCATCCAGCGCTGCGCAAAGCCGTAGCCAGCTCCGTAGCTTTGCGCTTGCTCGTTTTCATGGTGCGGGAAGCGGAGATCGAGGCCGCCACCGTGAATGTCGAAGCTCTCCCCCACGTATTTTTTCGCCATCGCCGAGCACTCGAGGTGCCAGCCGGGCCGTCCGTCGCCGAACGGGGTTGACCACTTCGCTGTCGCAGGCTCGCCGTCCTTAGCTTTCTTCCACAAGGCGAAGTCTCGAGGGTCCTGCTTGAGGTTAGAGGCGGCTTCCGCATCGTCAACCATGTTCTCGATGGATTGGTTGGTGAGCGAGCCGTATTCGGGCAGGGAGGACACGTCAAAGTAGACGCTTCCTTCACCGTCGGCATACGCGTGGCCGCGCTCAATGAGACGCTGCATGAAGTCAATCATCTCCGTGACGTGACCGGTCGCGCGGGGCTCGTAGTCGGGGCGCACGGCGCCGAGCCGGTCCATGATCTCGCCAAACTTTCGTTCGTTGGCGTACGACCACTTCCACCACGGCTCACCTTCCTCGGCGGCGCGCGCGAGGATCTTATCGTCGATGTCAGTCACGTTGCGCACGTAAGTCACGCGGTAACCGCTCCTGCGCAGCCAGCGCACGAGCACGTCGAACGCGAGGAACGTGCGGATATGCCCCACGTGGGGACCGTCCTGGACAGTCGGCCCACACACGTAGAGCGAGACTTCACCGTCCTTGAGCGGGGTGAAGTCCGAAACGGTCCTGGTCTTCGAGTCATGCAGTCGTAGAGTCACGTCTTAAGCCTAGCCTCTCGTGGGTACCGAAAAAGCGAGGAGCGCTTGCGGCGCCCCTCGCTTCGTGTTGGTCGTAATGTCAGATCTCGCGCGGCGTCGCGGCGCTGACCTGCTTACCGTAGAGTTCTTCGAAAGCGTCGTCGTAGTCAACGCTATTGGCGCGGCGCTTGCCCTGAACGGATTCGACGGCGCTCTTAGCGGTCTCGATGGTGACTTCGGGCGCGGTGATCTTCTTGACGATCAGGAAGGCGATGAGGCCGAGGATCGCGCCGAGTACCACGAGCGCGCCACACACGATGAGGAACGACGCCCATGCCGGCAGACCGAGCGCCACGAGCCCCCACGCACAGAAGAAGAGGAACATCACCCACGCGCTCAGGAGGAAGAACACGAGAACCGCGGCAAGCGCCGCAACGGCGCCGCCCTTAACGGCGATCCCGGTGATTTCCTTCTTCGCGATCGCGACCTGCTGGTCGATCACGGAGGTGAATTCGTTCTTGATCGAGGCGACGAGTTCGCCAATCGACCGCGAGGTCGTGCTCGCTCGGCGTTCGTTCGAGGAGCGGTCGTTCGAGGAATTGATCATGCATTCAGCCTATCAATGCGGGCCCTGCGTCATTCAGGGGTTTCGAAGGGTTTTCTCCGGTTAGTCGTGTGATGTTTAGTCGATCGTCACGCGCTTGCGGCGCTGCTGCTCGGGGCGGGGCCCTGCCGACGAGGAACGACGCACGATGAGGTGCGGCGAAACCGCGGTGTCGCGTGCGGGGCCCTCGAAACCGCCGATGCGCTCGACGAGCATCTGCGCGCCAAGCGCCCCAATGCGGCGCGAGTTCGGGTCGATGCTGGTCACCTGCGCAATTCCCGAGGACGCGAGCGACGTATTGCCATAGCCGGTCACTGCAAGCTGAGCGGGAACATCGAAGCCGGCGTCGGCTGCTGCTGAGAGCACACCGACGGCGGTCACGTCGTTCGAGCACGTGATCGCGGTGGGAACCTGGCTGCCCCGCAGAAGCATCGCTCCGGCGGTCTGCCCAACCTGCTCGCTGAAGTCCGCCGGCTCCACGCGCGCACGATCCTCGAGTCCGTGACGCTTCATCGCGGCCTTGAAGGCAGTCGCACGCTCCTTCGCCACGGCATACCCCACGCCGCCCACGTGAGCGATGTCCTTGTGGCCGAGACTCACAAGGTGGTCGACGAGGAGACCAAAGCCCGCTTCATCGTCGATACGGACCGTGTCCGACTTCCCGATGCGCTCTTTCGAGCCACCGATCGCGACGAGGGGGCGATTGCCGATGGCCTCGAAGACCTTGTCGAGCTCGGGAAGCTCGCTGGCCATGATGAAGCCATCCACCCCGAGTGCCGTGAGTGAGGAGATCGTCTCTTCCTCGAGCGTGACGGGATATTCGGGCATGCGGCGGCGAGTGGGCACCACCACGACGTGGCGGCCGGTCGCAGCGAGCTCGATGCGGATCGAGCGAACCAGATCAGAGATCCACGTGTTGCGCATCGTGTTCACGAGCACGGCGACGACACCGCGGTGGTCATCTTCCTGGGCGAGATCTTCGAGCGGGTAGTGGAGCCGCTCGGCGGTCTCGCGAACGGACGTCACGAGTTTCGAATTGATGTCGGATTCGCCGCGAAGGGCGCGAAGCGCAACCGCGGCCGTGATGCCGAGGGAGTTGGCAACCTCGGTGAGCGTTGCGCGTTCACTTTCGGAGCGCTGCTCCGAGACCTCCGGGGCGACCTTCGCCGCCGCTTCGAGCTCTTCGGGGCTCTCTCCGGGTGCGAAATCGCCGTTGATGTCGCCGCGTGCTTTATCGTTCATGAGGCCTTGGCCGTCCTTTTCTGTCCTGGAAGTCGCGCCCACATGGCGCGTGACATTCGCCTTTAACCGTAGCCCACGTGCCTCAACACGCGGGCAAGGACACGGGCACCGTGACGGCGAGGCCGCCCATTGCGGTTTCCTTGTAGTGCTCGTGCATGTCCTTACCCGTGCGCCGCATGGTCTCGAGCACGGTGTCGAACGAGACGAAGTGTTCGCCATTGCCGCGCATCGCGAAGCGCACCGCGGTAATCGACTTGATCGCGCCCATCGCGTTGCGCTCGATGCAAGGCACCTGCACGAGGCCACCGACGGGGTCGCATGTGAGGCCGAGGTTGTGTTCCATCGCAATCTCGGCAGCGTTTTCGACCTGCCGGGGCTTCGCGCCCATAACTTCGGCAAGCCCCGCCGCGGCCATCGAACTCGCCGAGCCAACTTCACCCTGGCAGCCCACTTCCGCGCCGGAAATCGACGCGCGCTCCTTGCACAGCGACCCGAACGCGGCCGCTGCGAGCATAAAGCGCACGATGACGTCGTCGCGATCGTCGTAGTTGAGGTAGGTGAGTGCGTAGTACATCACCGCGGGGATAATTCCGGCCGCGCCGTTCGTGGGAGCTGTCACGACGCGCCCGCCGCCCGCATTTTCCTCGTTAACCGCGAGCGCGGCGAGGCTCACCCATTCGAACGCGTTGTCGGCGCGATGGTTCGGGTCTTCGAGCTGAAGAGCGTCGTGCCAGGTTGCTGCGCGGCGCCGCACGTTGAGGCCGCCCGGGAGCACACCGGAGGTCTGCATGCCACGCTCGATGCAGGCTTCCATGACCGCCCAAATATCGAGGATCCCCTGGCGGATTTCGCTGTCGGTTCGCCATTGCCGCTCGCGCATGAGCATCGCTTGCGAAACCGTGATGCCGTTTTCTTCGCATACGCGAAGAAGCTCTTCTCCGCTTTGGAAGATCGGTTTCACATCGTCTTCGGTGCCCGATGCACTGTCGCCTTCGGCGGCTTCCGACGCCCGCGTGGCTTCGAGCTCCTCCTTGTCGACGACGAAGCCGCCACCGATCGAAAACATCGTGCGCTTGTCGAGCTCGTTGCCGTCCTCATCGAGCACCGCGAAGGTCATGCCGTTCGAGTGCTCGGGAAGGAAGGTGAGGGGGTGCAACACGATCGTGGACGGACGAAGGCTGACCGGGACGCGCCCGCCGAGCATGAGTCCACCGTTGGCGTCGATGTCTTTCGCTCGCGCCCAGGCTTCGGTGGGATCGATTGTGGCGGGGTCGTTGCCCTCGAGACCGAGGACGACCGCGTCGAGTGTTCCGTGGCCCATGCCGGTCGCCGCTAGCGAGCCGTACAGGTGCACCTCGACATCGGCGATGTCGGGGCCAATCGTGGGGTGGGCAAGGGCCTCGTCGGCGAATTCTTTCGCGGCGCGCATAGGGCCGACGGTGTGCGAACTCGAGGGGCCGATCCCGATCTTGAACAGGTCAAACAAGCTGACGCTCATCGAGGGACTCCTTATCGTGTCGAACGCGGATCATATGACGTGTGGTGAAGCTTTAGCGCGACCGGCGTTGGCCACGCGACCGGGCTGGGGAAGCACCGCGTGCCCGGCGAGCGTCGGGCCCTCGTTTCTTCCCGCCCGTGCGGCGGCCTTTGCCAGAACCCGACGTACGCGAGAAAGGTGACTTTTCGTTCTCGTCGTAAACCGCGCGGCGCTTCTCGTTCTCGCGCCGTTCCGCGGCGTTTCTCGAGTTAGCTCCGCGCATCCTGGTGACATCGAGCTTACGGGGCGCGCCCTTGTATTTGACGAGCTGAGGGTCCCGGGCGGGGGTCCCGCTCGGTGTCCTTCCTCCGACATACCGGATCACCTCGTCAGTTTCCGAATTCACCTCGCTCCATTCGGGGCTCACCTGGGCAGTCTCGAGCACCTGGCGAGTCTTGTCCTTCTGGTGTGGGAGGGCGAGAGTGACCACGACGCCCGAAGCCCCGGCGCGTGCCGTGCGGCCCGAGCGGTGCACGTACTCCTTCGCGTCATCGGAAGGATCGACGTGCAGCACGAGCGAAACGTCGTCGATGTGAATGCCGCGAGCGGCCACATCGGTCGCGACGAGCACGTCGAAGGCCCCCTGGCGGAACCCCGCGAGGACGTTCGTGCGCAGGCCCTGCTGTTTATTGCCGTGAAGAGCCGCGGCGGGAATGCCCACCTCAATGAGTTCCTGGGCGACGCGTTCGGCACCGAGTTGCGTGCGCGTAAACAGGAGGGTGCGACCATCGCGCGCCGCGATCTGGGCCGTGATCTGGCGCTTCTTTTTTGGGTTGATGGCGTAGACGACGTGCCGCATGTTCTGCACCGCCGCGGCGACAGGGGTCGTCTCGTGCGTCACGGGGTCGACGAGGAAGCGGTCGGTGATCGCATCGACCTGGTCGTCGAGCGTTGCCGAAAAGAGCATCTTCTGCGTGCCCATCTCAACGTGCGCGAGAATCTCGGTGACGACGGGAAGGAAACCGAGGTCGGCCATGTGATCCGCCTCGTCAATAACCGTCGTCTCGATGCGGTCAAGGAAGAGATCTCCCCGCTGGGCGAGGTCGACGACGCGCCCCGGTGTCGCGACGATAATCTCAACGCCCCGACGCAGCGCATCGGCCTGTTTGTCGATGTTCATGCCGCCCGAAACAAGCTGAGCCTTGATACCGACGGCACGCGCGAACGGGTGAATTGTGTCGACGACCTGGACGGCGAGCTCGCGAGTAGGCACGAGCACCATTCCCAGTGGGCGACGCCTGTGGGAGCTGCGATGCCGAAAACGCGCGCACATCGACAGGGCAAAAGCGAGGGTTTTACCCGATCCAGTTTCAGCGCGGGCAAGAACGTCGCGTCCCGCGAGCGCATCGGGCAAGATTGCTTCTTGGATTTCGAAGGCACGCTCGAAACCCTGCGCCTGGAGTTCTTGAACGAGCTCTTCCGGAAGCGCCATCGCATCGAAGCGCTCGGCTTTGTGTGTCCGTCGTGACTTGGGCATGGCAGCGGCCCCTTTCTGCGCGCGTGTGCGCGGTCTTGTGCTTCTCATGGGCGCCGTGGCGCCGGGCCCCAAGGGGGCGGTAAACACCTCAAGTATCCGCGAGCCATCTCGGCACCGGAAGAGACGGTCGCTCAATTCGTTTGCAAACTCACGTCTATGACTGCTGCCCGATGGCCCACGGGGTGGAATACTTGAGCATCGTGTTGCGAACACTCATGACCTCAAAGATCCACCGCGCCACCGTCACGCAAGCCGACCTTCACTACGTGGGGTCGGTAACCGTCGATGCCGATTTACTCGATGCCGCGGGCCTCATCGAAAACGAACTCGTCGCCATCGTCGACGTGACGAACGGGGCTCGGCTTGAAACCTACGTGATTCGAGGCGAAGCGGGTAGCGGGGAGATCAAGATCAACGGGGCTGCGGCCCACCTCGTGCACCCCGGCGACCTCGTGATCCTGATCGCCTACGGTCAGTTCACGCCGGAGGAGGCCGCCGCTCACACGCCGCGGGTTGTCCACGTCGATGACAAGAATCGGATCGTCGCAATCGGCAACGATCCTGCCCAGGCCGTGCCGGGAGCTCCCGACCAGATTCCCTCGAGGTAATACCCCGCTCTCAAGGCTGCAAGGAGCCTCTTTGGTTAGGGTCGAGGCATGATCGTCACTACCGTGTGCTGGGGCAACATTTGCCGCTCCCCGATGGCCGAACGCATTCTTCTTTCCGCGCTTTCCTCTCTCGACGGCGGCGAGAACATTACCGTGAACTCCGTCGGGGTGAGCAGCGAGGAAATCGGCAACCCTATGGATGCCCGCGCGGCTCGCGTGCTCGAAGCCCAGGGCTACGACGCGGGCGGCCACGCCGCTCGACAGGTGAGCGCTTCCGACATTGAGCGCACCGATCTCTTCGTGGCAGCCGAGCAGTTCCACCTCGACCGGCTCCGTGCGCTCGGCGCGCGCGAGGAACAACTCGCGCTCATGACGGACTTCGACCCCGACTCGGAGCCAGGCGATCCCCTCCCCGATCCCTGGTATGGCGGCGCCGAGGACTTCGATCGAACGCTCGACGTTCTCGAGCGCGCCATGCCGCGCCTCGCCGAGCGCCTCGTGAAAGAGTCCTAGAAACTTGCGGCGAGGCTCGTAAGCGCGTCCTCGTCCATCCCTGCCTCGCGCAGGACCTTCTGGAACATGGGCGCCTTCGCTCGGCGGTACTCGTCCACGTCGATCGCCCCCGTGAACGCAAGACCCCGCTTGTAGCCCGAAAACTCCGCCACGAGCTCGGGACTGTTCATGAGAACCTGACGCGCCGCAACGCTCGCGTGAAGCAGCGGCGATCCCTCATCGAAAACGGTGAGGGAGTGAAGCACACTTGACGTGGGGGTGTTCAGCTTTCGGAACCCCTCGCCCTCTTGGTCGTCGCCGCCGGGCACGTAGCCGAGCGGGGCAAGCGCCTCGCACGCCTCGTCCAGCGCGAGTGGCGCCGCGACCACCGCGATATCGATGATCGGTCTTGCAACCATGCCCGGAACCGAGGTCGCGCCGATGTGCTCAATCCCCTGGCCGCCGTGGCCGTCGAGGGCGTCTACGAGGGTCGTTGCGACCCCCATAAAATCGCCCACCCAAGATTCCGAATACTCGCTCAAATGAATCGCCATGCACCCATCCTACGGGCGAGAAACGGGGCGTACAGCCGGGCTGATGGTGGCTCGGCGGCCGTCGGGCCCTCACGAGGTCACCCAAAGGCACAGCACGTAGACTAGAGACATTGAATGCGCGCTCGAGACCGAGGGCGCACGACACCGACACGAGGAAAGGGACACGATGGCTGAGGCCCCATACCGCTACACCGCCGAACTCGCGGGACAGATCGAGCAGAAATGGCAGAAGCTGTGGCTCGAGCAGGGTACTTTCAACGCCGTCAATCCCGTGGGCGAGCTCTCCGATGGGCGCAGCGCCGAAGAACTCGGCGAGAAGATGTTCATTATGGACATGTTCCCCTACCCCTCGGGCAAGGGACTGCATGTGGGCCACCCGCTTGGCTACATCGCGACCGACGCCGTCGCGCGCCACAACCGCATGCTCGGCAAGAATGTCCTGTACACGATGGGCTACGACGCCTTCGGCCTGCCCGCGGAGCAGTACGCGATTCAAACCGGCACCCACCCGCGCGTCACGACCGACGAAAACGTTGCGAACATGGCCCGTCAGCTCTTCCGCCTGGGCCTTTCGCACGACTCGCGCCGCTCGCTTCGCACAACCGACCTCGATTTCGTCAAGTGGACACAGTGGGTCTTCCTCCAGTTGTTCGACTCGTGGTACGACCCGAACTTCGTGAAGGCTGACGGCACACGCGGCTCTGCACGACCCATTTCGGAACTCAAGGGTGCGATCCAGGATCGCGACGTTGATCCGTACGCCCTAGCCGAGCAGCAGAGCATCGACATTCCGCAGATGTGGTACGACCGCAAGCCGGATCACGAGCACTGGAATCCCGAGCACGATACTCCCTTCGACTTCCTCATCCAGTACACGCCGGAGGAGATGACGGAGCTCGTCGACTGCTTCCGCCTCGCCTACGTCAGCGACACGCCGGTCAATTGGTGCCCCGGCCTCGGCACAGTGCTCGCGAACGAAGAAGTCACGGCCGAGGGCCGATCCGAGCGCGGCGACTTCCCCGTGTTCAAGCGCCGCCTGCGCCAGTGGAACCTGCGCATCACCGCGTATGCCGATCGACTTCTCGAGGATCTCGACACCGTCAACTGGCCCGAATCGGTCAAGTCCATGCAGCGGAACTGGATCGGCCGCTCGCGCGGTGCGCAGGTCACGTTTACGCTGGATTCCGACGGTTGCCCAGCCTTCGCCGATTCCACGTTCGACGTCTTCACGACGCGCGTTGACACGCTGTTTGGCGCGACCTTCACGGTGCTCTCGCCCGAGCATCCGCTGCTGTCTGACGTCAGCGCTCTTCCCGAGGCGTGGCCCGAAGGCACGAAGTCCGCGTGGACCGGCGGAGCGTCGAGCCCGCGCGAGGCCGTCGCCGCCTACAAAGAACGTGCCGCCGCACTCGATGACACCGAGCGCACTGCCGATTCGCGCGAAAAGACGGGAGTGTTCACGGGCCTTTTCGCCGTGAACCCGATGGACGGCCGTGCGCTTCCCGTGTTCACCGCCGACTACGTACTCATGGGCTACGGCACGGGCGCCATCATGGCCGTTCCCGCCGAAGACGAACGTGACTACGCGTTCGCGAGCGCTTTCGAGCTTCCCGTGATCCGCACCGTTCAGCCGCCCGCCGACTTCGAAGAGGGACAGGCCTACACGGGCGACGGGAAGAAGATCAATTCGCGCAGCGACGAGCTCGATCTCAACGGCATGAGCAAGGACGAGGCGATCGCCGCCGCGACCGAATTCGCCGAGAAGAAGGGCTTCGGCCACGCAAAGACGACGTACCGGTTGCGCGACTGGCTTTTCAGTCGCCAGCGCTACTGGGGCGAACCCTTCCCGATCGTGTACGCGGAAGACGCACCCGAAGTCCCGATCGCGCTCCCGTTCGATCAGCTTCCCGTTAAGCTGCCCGAACTCGACGACTTCTCACCCAAGACGTTCGACCCGGAAGACGCCGACACCGAGCCGCAGACCCCGCTCTCACGCGCGGAGGACTGGGCCTGGGTCGAGCTTGATCTTGGCGACGGCATGAAGCGCTACCGCCGCGAAATGAACGTCATGCCTCAGTGGGCAGGCTCTTCGTGGTACGAAATCCGCTACACGGACCCCACGAACGACGAACAGATTTCCGCGCCCGCCAACGAGCAGTACTGGATGGGCCCGCGCGAAGGCGCGCCCACGGGCGGTGTCGACCTGTACGTCGGCGGTGTTGAGCACGCCGTTCTCCACCTGCTCTACGCGCGCTTTTGGCACAAGGTCCTGTTCGACCGCGGCTACTTTGCGAGCGCAGAGCCGTTCCACACCCTGTTCAACCAGGGGTATGTGCAGGCCTACGCGTACCGCGACGAGCGCGGCGTCTACGTCAACGCCTCCGAGGTTGTCGAGGAAGCCGACGGTACCTTCACTCACGACGGCAAGCCGGTGCGCCAGGAATACGGGAAAATGGGCAAGTCCCTGCGCAACATCGTGACCCCGGACGACATGTACGACGAGTTCGGCGCCGACACGTTCCGCGTCTACGAAATGTCGATGGGGCCGCTCGATCTGTCGCGCCCCTGGAACACGCGCGATGTCGTTGGCTCGCAACGCTTCCTTCAGCGTCTGTGGCGCCTCGCGGTATCGGAAGAGACCGGTGAGTGCGTCGTGAGCGACGCCGAGGCCAGCGTGGATACGCTGCGTGCCGTGCATAAGACCATCGACGCGGTGAGCGCCGACATGGAACACATGCGTTTCAACACCGCTATCGCGCGCCTCATCGAGCTCGTCAATCACCTCACGAAGGTCGCGAGCGACGCCGACGGCGCCCCGCGATCGGCCGTCGAGGCTCTCGTGCTCATGGTCTCGCCGTTCGCCCCGCACCTCGCCGAGGAACTGTGGGCGAAGCTCGGCCACGACGAGTCGCTCGCACGCGCTTCCTACCCCGTCGCGGATCCGCAGTACCTCGTTGCCGACGCCGTCACGTGCGTCATCCAGGTCAAGGGCAAGGTTCGCCACCGCATCGAAGTTGATCCGGAGATCTCGGAGGAGGACCTCGAGAAGGCAGTGTTTGCCGAGGAGCGCGTGCAAAAACTCATCGAGGGCCACGAGGTTCGTAAGGTGATCGTGCGCGCACCGAAGCTCGTCAATATCGTCCTCTCCTAAGTGGATTGCATAGGGGTTGTGGGGGTTTGAGTCGCGTGGCTCAGGCTCCCTCTCCCTGGATTGCATAGGGGTTGTGGGGGTTTGAGTCGCGTGACTCAGGCCCCCACACTTCTTGGATGTGAGGGACACTTCGAGACGGAACAGCGACTCTCGCCGAACGCTCTGAGGCGGCTCGCGCTCCACATTTCTTGGTTTCTCCCACTCCGCCCAGGGGCGCGCATGGTGACAGCTGCCGATCCATAGCATGCAAGCCATGGCACGCACCCGAGCTCCTATCCCGGCCGCCCTCGCGCACACCGCATTCACGTCCCAAGAGGCCTATGCGCAGGCTGTCACGCGCGATCAGCTCCGCGGGCCGAGTTATCAGCAGCTCCACCGGGGAATCTATGCTCCGACGGATCTTTCGCCCACAAGTTGGGACTACGCGCGCATCGTGACTCACGCATGCCCCACAGCCGCACTCTCTCAGATTTCTGCTGCACTCCTGTGGGGATTTCCTCTACCCGCCAGATTCCTCGCGCAGGAATGCCCACCAGCTCCGGAACTGGCGCGTATCCAAGGCGCTCACGCGCGCATACCCGAAAAACTCAATAGCCTTCCGAACTTTGTTTACCCCTACCATCACCGCTCCCCCACGCAGCCATGTGCCGAGTGGCGGCAGCATCTTTTGGCAAGCGACGATGTCATTGTTGTGGGGCCCGAGCAGATTTGTGCGGGTTTAGGTGCCGACGGTGGCTCAGCAAGCGTCGGAATGCCGTGGCACCCCTCCACCGCGCCCTTGTGGACAAAGCCGCTCAGGATCATGTCCCGCGAGAGAACGTTTCTTGATCTTGCGACGGTGCTGAACCCGTTTGAGCTCGTGGCCGTAGGCGACTATCTCGTGCGTCGACCGCGCCCGAACTACGAGGGGCGAAGCCAGCCCTTCTGCACGATTGCTTGCCTTGAGGACGCACGGAAGAGATACCCAAAGATTGACGGGGCCACCAATACGCGATGGGCACTCGACAATATTCGCGTGGGCTCGGATTCGCCCCAAGAGACTCTGTGCCGCCTCCTTCTTGTCGAGGCGGGTCTCCCCGAACCGAAGCTCAACATTCCGATTCTTCTTCCCGGCGGGGTTGTGATTCCCGACCGCGATCTCGTCTATCCGGCGCAGAAGGTCGTTGTGGAGTATCAGGGAAGCTCCCACGAGGAGCCGGAACGGGCGGCGCGCGATCACTACCACGCCGAGATTCTTCGGGAGGCGGGGTGGGAGGTCGTCCCGATTTTTAAAGATGACCTCCCGTATGTCGGTTGGTGCGACGAGTTTCCAACAAAATACCGAATAGACGCGCCGGGGATGCCTCGCATCAATCGCGTCAACTTTAAGTCATCGCCATATGCGCTGGCGCCGGAGCCTCGCGAGTGGCCTCTCGTCGTCAAGGTTCGCGAAGCATTCCGACGCCAGGCAATGCGGTAGGTTGCGGGGGCTAAACCCGAGGAATAACCCCCACACCCCCTATGGAATCCAGTGGAGGGTGCGAATAACCCCCCACAACCCCTATGGAATTCAGTGGAGGACGAGGCGGGCCGGCGCCCCCTCCTCGTGCTCCACGTCAACCGTGACCTTCTGATCGTCCGTGACCTCGCCCGTGAGGATGAGGCGCGCGAGCGCATCGCCGATCTCCTTTTGCACGAGACGCTTGAGCGGGCGCGCGCCATACGCTGGGTCGAATCCGCGTTCCGCAAGCAAGTCCTCGGCAGCGTCGCTCACCTCGAGGGTGATGCGGCGATCCTTGAGACGCGCGGCAAGCGACGCCACCTGGAGGCCAACGATGCGGCGCAGCTCCTCGCGGCTGAGGGAATCGAACATGACGATGTCGTCGAGACGATTGACGAACTCGGGCTTGAACGCGGCGCGAACAGCGTTCATGACCGCCTCGCGTTTCGCGCTGTCGTCGAGGCTCTCGTCCTGGAGGAAGTGCGCGCCCAAGTTGGACGTGAGGATCACAATGGTGTTCCGGAAGTCGACCGTGCGCCCTTGGCCGTCGGTCAGGCGGCCGTCGTCGAGCACCTGGAGGAGGATGTCGAAAACGTCCGGGTGAGCCTTCTCGATTTCATCCAGGAGAATGACGGTGTAGGGGCGGCGTCGGACCTGCTCGGTGAGCTGCCCTCCCTCTTCGTAGCCAACGTAGCCCGGGGGCGCACCCACGAGGCGGGAGACGCTGTGCTTTTCACCGTATTCGGACATGTCGATGCGAACCATTGCGCGTTCGTCGTCGAAGAGGAACTCGGCGAGGGATTTGGCGAGTTCGGTCTTGCCAACGCCCGTGGGGCCGAGGAAGAGGAAGGATCCCGTAGGACGGTTCGGGTCGGCGATTCCAGCACGTGAGCGGCGCACGGCATCAGAGACCTCGGCGACGGCCTTGCGCTGACCGATGAGGCGTTTGCCGATGATGTCCTCCATGTCGAGAAGCTTTTGCGTCTCGGACCTGAGGAGTCGGCCAGCGGGGATGCCGGTCCACGAGGACACCACGCCGGCGATGTCGTCGGGCCCGACCTTGTCGGCGACGAGCGGCTTTTGCTCCTCGTCATCAGCTCGACTCTCGGCACCTTCCCCGTGCTCGAGTTCCACGAGCTTCTTTTTGAGCTCGGGGATGTCGCCGTAAAGGATCTTCGAGGCACGGCTCAGGTCGCCTTCGCGTTGGGCACGATCGGCCTGCATGCGAAGATCCTCGAGCTTTGCCTTGAGCTCGCCTACCTCGTTGAGGCCGGACTTCTCGCGCTCCCAGCGGGCGGAGAGCTCGTTCATCTCCTCGGTGCGCGCGGCGAGATGCTCGCGGACGCTCGCGAGTTGCGCGAGCGACCCTGGATCATCCGAGCCTTTGAGGGCGAGCTCTTCCATCTTGAGCCGGTCGACCTGGCGGCGAAGGACATCGAGCTCAACGGGTGAGGAGTCGAGTTCCATCCGCAGGCGCGAGGCAGCTTCGTCAATGAGGTCGATGGCCTTATCGGGGAGCTGGCGGCTGTTGATGTAGCGATCGGAAAGCGAGGCCGCCGCGACGAGCGCCGAGTCTGAAATGGTGACCTTGTGGTGCGCCTCGTATTTATCTTTGAGGCCGCGGAGGATCGTAATCGTGTCTTCGACGCTTGGCTCGCCCACGAAGACCTGTTGGAAGCGGCGTTCGAGAGCCGGGTCTTTTTCGATCCGTTCGCGGTATTCGTCGAGGGTCGTCGCACCTACCATGCGAAGTTCGCCGCGCGCGAGCATGGGTTTGAGCATATTGCCGGCGTCCATGGAACCCTCGCCTGTGCCGCCTGCGCCGACGACTGTGTGGAGCTCGTCGATGAACGTGATGACGTTGCCGTTCGAGTCGCGGATTTCGTCGAGGACGCTCTTGAGGCGCTCTTCAAATTCGCCACGGTATTTCGAGCCGGCGACCATCGAGGAAAGGTCGAGCGAGACGAGGGTCTTGCCGCGGAGCGATTCGGGCACGTCTCCCTCAACGATGCGCTGGGCGAGGCCTTCGACGACGGCGGTTTTGCCGACACCGGGCTCGCCGATGAGCACGGGATTATTCTTCGTGCGGCGGCTGAGCACCTGGACGACGCGGCGGATTTCGCTATCGCGGCCGATGACGGGATCGAGCTTGCCTTCACGCGCGCGGGCGGTGAGGTCGACCCCGAATTTTTCGAGGCTCTTGAAGGAGCCTTCCGGGTTTTCTTTGTTCATGCTTGTTCCTTTGGTGAGTTTTGCGATGCTGGCGCGGATCGCTTTCGGGGTCGCGCCGAAGTCTTTGAGGATGTCGCCAGGGGTTTTTACGGCCTTGGCGATGCCGTAGAGCAAGTGCTCGGTCGAGATGTACCCTTCTGCCCCTCGCCCCATGCCGGCGCCGGCTTCTTTCCCGGCGGCTTCAAGTGCGTCGTAGCCATCGCCCTGGAAGACGGGTTTTTGGTCGGTGCTCCCGGTGAGGCGTGGCAAGCGCTGGATTTCTTGGTTGATCCGCTCTTTGAGCGCGCCGATGTGGACGCCCGTGTCGGTGAGGACAGCCGTCGCGATTGAGTCTTCTTGTTCGAGCAGTGCCGCGAGCAAGTGCAGACCGGTGACGTTGGTGTTGCGCAGTGCTTCCGCCGCGCGCGTTGCCGACTCGACGGCTTCGCGCGAGCGTTGGGTGAAGGAAAATTGCATATTTTCCGCTCCTTTCACGTGGGTGTGCGTGGAGCGGGGTTGTGGCCTGGCAGGTCCGACGGTTGCCGAGCTTTCCTCGTTCTCACGCTTACGCTCTATGCAACGCCACCAAAGTTGAGTCTATTCCACTCAACTTTCATCATTGTCGAAAATGGTCGTCCACCTGCCGTTTTGCGATTCGCGACCGCGCAGACGGTCGAGCGCCCGGCGTTCCTTCTTCGTGGGGCGGCCAGTCCCACGCTCACGTCGCGGTGGCGCCGCGAAGAGCTGCGGGGGCGGCGGAACGGAGATGTCGGTATAGGCCTCGCGCGCGAGTGGCGCCCCCACACGCTTCGCAAGCAGTTTTTTGACTACGTACTCATTCGTGTAACCGGGGTGGCGTATGGCAACCGTGCTGCCCACGCTCAAGCGGAAGCTCGGCTTGACGACCTCGCCATCGACGCGCACGTGCGAGGCTCTGATCGCGCTCGCGGCGAGGGAACGCGTTTTGAATAGCCGCACCGCGTGCAGCCACGTATCAAGACGCACGCTCACCGCTCCCGCCTGCTTGTTCTCATTCACGGTGCTACTTTCGCACACTCGGCTTGCCCAAAGTGCAACCACGTGCGACGTTGCTACTCCTCCCATGAAGCACCCCGGGTGTCTCGGGTTAATATGCAGGTTCGCTCCTTAGACTGCACACGTCAGATGCAGGGGCGAGTCTCGCACGCCCCAAACAGGATCCCGGAGAGGAGGCGCTCATGCCCGCGGCACGGCCGTACGTCGTCGATCCGGCTTCCGAGGCGAGCGCGCAACCCCTCCCCCTGAATGCCTCGGAACTTCTCGATTTTGCCATTTCGCATTTCCGTTCCCGCACGGCTATCGAGATGGGCGGAACGCGCGTGAGCTATGGGCAGCTTGGCCGCCGCATTCGATGCCTTGCGCAGGGTCTCTTGGATTCGGGAATCCGTGCGGGCGACCGCGTCGCGATCGTCCTGCCTATGAGCATCGAAGCCGTGGTCGCGTTCCACGCGGTCCTTCGGATCGGAGCGATCGCCGTACAGCACTCCGATCGCGAACCGATGATGCGCCTAAGCCGGGAATTTGCCGATTACACACCGGTCGCGGTCATCATCGCCGAGTATCGTCTCAATGCGCTCGCGGGTCTCGACCAGCACGCGCGACCAAAAACCGTCATCACCGTCCAAGCGCCGGAGCTTCCGAAGACTGCCCCGCGTCGGCTCACGCTTACGGGGGCGCTCGCAGAGATTGCGAAAGCGGGAGGCAAGGGAGTCATGCGGGTTGCGTCACCGCCAAAGGGCCCCGCGCAGCTTCCCCTCAATTTTGGTACGCGCACGCGCCTCAAGGACCTGCTCTGCTCAGCGCCGCTCCCTGACGACTACCCCTACCCCAGCCCGCGTGACCTCGCGGCCATCGTGTACGAAGGGCACACGCGGGCCAGCTCGCTCGGGGCGATGCTCACCCACGACAATCTCACGGCGCTCGCGCACCAGTCCCTGGAGTATCTCGAGTCGGCACCGGCCGGGACCGAGACCGGCTACGCGCTTTGGCCGCTGCACTCGGTGATCGGGATCGCCGATACTCTCACGACCAGCCTCTTTTACGGTCGGCACACGATTCTCTTCCCGCGGTTCGACCGCGCCGGCCTAATGCGCTCTCTCAAGAAGCACCCTCCCGAGGTGATCTCCGGCGATACCGAGGTCTTCCGCTTCCTCGCCGAGCATGCCCGCACAACAGGCCGGTCCCTCACGTTGAGGCTCGCGCTGACTCCCGTGAGCCGCGACCATGCACCGAGTTTTCGGGACTGGGCACGGGACCTTGGCTGGCCGCTCATGGTCGGTTACAGCGGCGCTGAAGCGGGCGTCACCGTGTGTTTGCGCACCGCGGAAGAGGGGCGCGAGCACACCGTGGGGACACCGCTCCCCTCGATCGAGGTGCGGGTCGTCGATCTGAATGACCGCAGGCGCGTCGTGGGCCCGGGAACCGTCGGCAAGCTCATGATCAAAGGCCCTCAGGTGTTCCACGGGTATTGGAAGAAGCCCGATAAAAGCACGGCCGTGCTGAGCGCGGACGGCTGGGTGCTGACCACTTCGCTCGCCTCGATTGACGCGGACGGCTACGTCACGCTCGCTCCCGCGCCGCCGCACTAAAATGGGGTCATGGCACGCCTCATTTCGATACACCCCGTCACTCCACAGCAGCGCCTGCTCGACCAGGCTGTTGAGCGGCTAAAGGGCGGCGAGCTCATCGCGTACCCCACTGATTCGGGGTACGCGCTCGGCTGCCGCATCGGTGCTCACGAGGCGTTGGAGCAGATCCGCACGATTCGCCACACCGGTAAAGACCACCACTTTACGGTCATGTGCAGCGAATTTGGTCAGCTTGGCACCTACGTGCGCATTTCGAATCCCAACTACCGCTTGCTGCGCGCCCACACCCCGGGCCCGTACACGTTCATCATGCCGGCAACGAAGGAGCTCCCGCGCCGCATGCTCCACCCGAAGAAACACACGGTTGGTGCGCGCATTCCCGATCACGTGGTGGCACGCGCGATCGTTGAGGCACTCGGGGAGCCGCTCATGAGCTCGAGCCTCATCATGCCCGGTGAGAGCTCCGTGCTCACGGAATCATGGGTCGTCGAGGATCGCCTCGGCCACCTCATTCCTGCGATTATCGACGGGGAGGTCACAGGCTCAGAGCCCACGAGCATCATTGACCTCACGGGCGATGTCCCGCGCGTTCTGCGCGACGGTGCGGGCGACACACGCGCGTTCGAATAGCAGGAGCGGGCTCGAGGGGCGTGGGACGGGGCCGACGTCTGCCGAGCCTACGCTGTACCCGCGGCCTTCGCGCGCTTATCGGTCTTTGTCATGTCTTCGAGGGCACCGGCGAAGATGAAGATCCCGATCGCGTAGAGGGGCACGAGCGCGAGGGCATAGCGGAGAGTGAAGAGGTCGGCGAGCCAGCCGACGATCGGTGGGGCGAGAAGGAACCCGATGCGCGCGAACCACCCGACAACGGTGATGCCGACCCCGTGACCGAAATCTTCAATGTTGTCGCCCGCACGGAAGACAGCCGGGAAGAGGGTCGCGACACCCCAGCCCGCAGCGGCGAAGCCGATGACCGCCGTCACGGCGTTTGGCCACACGAGCATGAAGCCCATACCCACGAACGAAATTACCGCGCCGACGCGCGCCGTTTTTCGGTCGCCCCACGCATCGACGATCGGGTCTCCCACGAATCGACCGACCATCTGCGCACCTTGGAGGGCGACGAAAGCGAGCCCCGCGACGAACGGCGAAGCATCGAAGGTGTGGGTCATGAAGAGCGCACCCCATGTGCTACCCGCATCCTCGGTCGAGCCGGCAAATACAAGAACCATGCCGAGCGCGCCGAGGAGCGCGAGCGCACCGAGCTTCCCGCGTTGTGGCGTGGTGCTTTCGAAGAGGGGGGCGCCGCTCGTCTCCCCCATGAGGTCAGCCGGGGCTTCGTTCGCGGAGGAGGCGCTTGGAGACGAGACCTCTTTGACGCGCTCGGAAGCGTCGGAACCTTTGAGCAGGAACGGGAAGTTCGCAATCGCGATGGCCCCAAACACGACGAGCCCGCCCCAGCCTTGCCAGGCGAGCGGGACACCGAATTGCGCGCACGCGGAGCCGATCACGCCCCCGAGCACAGCACCGAGGGACCAAAATCCGTGAAAGCTGTTGATGATCGAGCGGCGATAACGGCGCTCGACCCTCATCCCGTGGGCGTTCTGCGCGATATCGGTGATGGCGTCGAAGCTCATCGCGAGCACGAAGCCGAGCGCGAGCATGCCCCAGCTCGGAGCTAGATAGATGAGCACGTGCGCGCTCGAGGCGAGGATCTGAAAGATCACCGCGGTTTTCCCGGATCCGAGCCGCTTCATAATCGGCGCGGCGAGCAAGCCAAAAGCGAGGCCGCCGAGCGGTCCGAGACCGACGGCGAGTCCAAGTTCCGCGTTGTTGATGCCCAGCTGCCGCACTATCTCCGGGTAGCGCGGGAGAATCGCACAGAAACTCACGCCATTGAGGAGAAACACAAGCGAGACCGCCCACCTTGCGCGGACGGCTTCACGATCTGGCAGACAAGTTTCGGGCATCCCATCTCCAAACACCGTAGGCTTAAGGCATGTCTACTCATATTAATGCCCCCGAAGGCGCGATCGCGCCCTACGTCCTCTTCCCCGGCGACCCCTATCGCGCGAGGTGGATCGCGGAAACCTTCCTTGACGATGCGAAGCTCTATAACGAGGTGCGCGGCATGCTCGGCTACACGGGCACCTACAAGGGTGTGCGTGTGAGCGTGCAGGGCTCAGGCATGGGCCAGCCGTCGATGGCGATCTACGCGCACGAGCTCATGAACGACTACGACGTCCAGGCCATCATCCGCGTGGGCACCGCGGGCGGTATGGCGCCGGAGGTCAAGGTGCGCGACGTCGTGATCGCGAGCACCGCCAGCACGGATTCGGCCATGAACCGCGCGCGTTTCGGTGACGTCACCTACGCCCCCGCGGCCGACTTCGAACTCCTGCGCCTCACGGTGGAAGCTGCCGAAGCGCAAGAACTCCCCTATCGCGTTGGCGGTCTGTTCTCCGCCGACCAGTTCTACAACCCGAATCCGATCACCCAAACCCTCGCCAACTACGGTGTGCTTGGAGTCGAGATGGAAACCGCTGGGCTGTACACGCTCGCCGCACAGTTCGGCCGCAAGGCGCTATCCGTGTGCACGATTTCCGACCATCTGCTCACGGGTGAAGAAACGAGCGCTCAAGAACGCCAGGAGACGTTCGACTCAATGATCGTCATGGCTCTCGAGGCCGTCGTGGCCCTCGATAAAAGCGCAGATAAGAAGCGTGCGCAATAGCTCGCTCCTGCTTCTTCGCAACGAAAAGGCCTCGGCAACCGCGCCGAGGCCTTTTGTTATCGCTGTCTGTTCTACTTCGTGAAGAAGCGCGGGACGATATCGAACGCCAGAAAGAGCGCGACAATCGACATGGCAAGCCCAACGACGAACCAAATCGGGGCAACCGTGTAGAGGCTCATAACGTAAAGGCCGCCAGCGAAAAGCAAGAACACGACCGCGGTGAGGAGAATCGAAAAGCCGAGGCTGTAGCCCTGCGAGGTTTCGTTGCTTGCCGCGGCGTTATTGTGCTGGGTCACGCTTTTCTCCATGATGGTCGGGTAGGAATGTCGGCCGCCGCAAGCGGCCGCCGCGACCTCAGTCTAAACGATGGACGAAAGTCCTCCAAGTGCTTCGCGGCGAGTCTATCTCCTGTATAACGGGGACATGGAGAAAAACGCACGCCGAGCGCTCACCGTCATTCAACACGAGGACGACTGCCCACCGGGCATGCTCGAACCGCTCGCGCGTGCCGCGGGCCTCACGCTCAACGTTATTCGACCCTACCGGGGCGAAACACTGCCGTCCCTCTCGAGCATCGCCTCCACGTCCCGCGGTCTCATCATCCTCGGCGGCGGCCCGGGCCCACTCGAGGACGATCGCTACGACTGGCTCGCACCGTGCCGAAAGCTCTGTCTCGACGCTGTCGAGATCACATTTCCGCTCTTTGGAATTTGCCTCGGTGAGGAACTTCTCGGAGCTGCACTAGGAAGTGCGATTACCCGCAGGCCGGAGCCTGCCGTCGGGCTCTGCACCGTAAAAACGCAGCCGGCTGCCGCCACCGATCCCCTCTTTTCCCATGCCGGGCTTCACGAAACCGGGACGGTGTTCCGCGCATTCCAGTGGCACAAGGACGAAGTCTCCGCACTCCCCACGACCACTCCCGGTGGCACGCCCATCGTTCCCCTCGCCGTCGATAGCGAGGGTCGACTCGAAGCATTCCGGGCTGGCGAGGCGGCATGGGGTGTGCAGTTCCACCCCGAGGTCACGCCCGCAATTGCGACGCGCTGGGCCGCTACGAGCGCACTCACGCCCGCCGAACGAGAACGCGATTCCTTCGCGCGCGAGATTGAACAGTGGCGCGCGAGCGCCCAGGGGGCGCACGGTTCCGACGGCGCCTTGCGGCTACTCGAAGCTTTCCTTCACCTTGTGCAGCCAGCCCGCCACTAGGAGCGGCCGCGCGATGGAAGGTTACGCGGCTTGCGCTGATGCCTCATGCACGCGCGCAGCTTCGCGATAGAAACCAAGGAGCTGTTCGGCGAGAACCGGCCACGTGCGCTGGCGCACCGAATCCTGAGCGGCCACAGCGAAATGCTCGCGTTTCGTATCGTCCCCGAGGAGGTCCTCGACGTAGGCACGAAGCTCATCGAGCTTGCCGGGTGTGTACAGCCAGCCCGTTCGCGAATGGTCGATGAGGTCGATGGGGCCGCCGGAGCGGGGGGCTATCGCCGGCAGCCCGGAAGCCATCGCTTCCTGGATCGTCTGGCAGAAAGTTTCGAGCTCTCCCGTGTGCACAAACAGGTCGCACGTAGCCACAACCTCCGCGAGCTCGGCGCCCTTCTTGAACCCCGCGAAATACGCGCCCGGCATGGCCGCGCGAAGCTCTGCCTCGAGGGGCCCTTCGCCAACGATCACAAGGCGAACGTTGGGAAGCGATTCAAGCACGGCGAGGTCCTCGACCTGCTTCTCGGCTGCAAGGCGCCCGACGTACACCACGAGCTTTTCACCATTCGGGGCAAGGCGCTCGCGAAGCTCGTCGCTGCGCCGCGAGGGCGAGAATTGCGAAGTGTCGACCCCACGGCGCCAGATCTGCACGCGTTCGATGCCGTGCTCGACGATCTGGTTGCGCGTGCTTGACGACGGTGCAAGATTCACCTCGCAGCGGTTATGGATGTCGCGGAGGAACATCCACATCGCTTCCTCGAGAACTGGCGCCCCGTACTTGCGCGTGTAGCCAGGAAGGTCAGTTTGGTAGATCGCGACCGTTGGGATACCTCTTTTGACGGCGGCCTTCGACGCTGCGTTGCCGAGCAGGGCGGGGCAGGCAAGGTGGACGACATCGGGATGAAAATCGTCGATGATCGAGCGAATGCGGTAGTTGGTCGTCGCACTCATGCGCACCTGCCCGTAGCCCATCATGGGGATCGACAGCACGGGGATGATTGGCACGCGCTCCGCGCCGAACGTCAATTCATTCGGGATACCGGGCGCGCCGGGGGCGACAATCCGCACCTCGTGGCCGGAGAGAGCGAAGCACTCGACGACGCGAAGAACGGAGTTGGTCACGCCGTTCATGTGGGGAAGGAACGATTCGGCAACTACGAGGATTTTCACGCTTCCGATTGTGCAGCCTCGGAGCAACGCCCACGATAAAGACACGTGTCCCCAATGTGACGGGGGCGTGAACGCTACGCGTCACGCCCCCGTGACTTTCGCGGCTGGTCGCGGATAACCTCAGTACTTCGCCGAGGCGATGCCCGCGCCCTCCACGAGGGACTCGAGCTTCGCCCATGCGATCTCCGGGTGGATGCGGCCGCCAAGACCACAGTCGGTCGACGCAATCACACGCTCGGGGCCCACGATGTCCGCAAAGCGCTCGATGCGCTGCGCCACGAGCTCGGGATGCTCCACGACGTTCGTCGAGTGCGAGACGATGCCGGGAACGATCACGCGATCCTCGGGCAGCGTGACGTCCTTCCAGACAACCCACTCGTGCTCGTGGCGCACATTCGCCGCTTCGAACGAGTAGTACTTCGCGTTAACCTCGAGCATGAGCTCGGCGAGATATTTGAACTCGAAGTCCGTCACGTGCGGCCCGTGCCACGAACCCCAGCACGTGTGCAGGCGCACGAGCTCGCGAGGGATTCCATCGATCGCACGGTTGATGGCATCGACGCGCTTCTTCGTGAACGCGAGGTAGTCCTCAACGCTCGGCTCAGGGTTGATCTGGTCGAAGTTTTCGGCAAGCGAAGGGTCATCGATCTGGATCTGAATGCCGGCGTCGGTGATGGCCTTGTACTCGGGGCGCATCACCTCCACCCACGCGTCGAGGAACGCATCCGGATCACCGTAGTATTCGTCGTGAATTCTGGCGCCCGAGCCCGGCGACAGGGTCGAAAGGTAGCCCTTTTCATACCCCGACTTCTCAAGTGCGTGCGAGAAGTTTCGAATGTCGTTCGCGCACAGGTCCTTACCGAGTTCGGAGAAGGCAACCGGCCCGGTGGCAGCAGGAATGATGAACGTTTCGGGCTTGTCGTTGGTCGTGGGAACACCGGTAATGGGATCGGCGTACGCTCCAGGGAAAAGGCTGCGGTCGCGGCGATCCTCGAAGCTCGTCAAGACAATCTTGCCGGGCTCGCTGCGCTGCGGTTTTGCATTGAAGAAATCGGTCCCCGTGAGCTCGAGCCCCTCGGTGCGGTCGTAGATGTATGACCACCAGGAGCCGTAATTCACGGCTGAGCCCATCGCCTTGCCGTACTCGCCATCGCCCGGCACAGAAATACCGATCTCCTTCTGGCGGGCCACGACGCCATCGACCGCGTCCGCGAGAATGCGTTCAAACTCAGGCGATTTCTTTGGGGTGAAGCCGTCGGCCTCAAGCTCCCTGTTGTAGTTCGCGTCGATCAGTTCTTGGGTGCGCGGGAGCGAGCCCGCGTGTGTGGTGAGTATCTCTGTCATGGCCATCAACCTACGAGATTCGCAATGGCGTGGCCAAACTCCAGTTCACGCTCGTTCATGTTTCCCAAGACCAACGCAAAGGTGGGGCGTTCCCGAAGGAACGCCCCACCCTTAGGCTGCGCTATTAGCCCTGTTCGTAGGCGTCAAGTGGCTGGCACGAGCACACGAGATTGCGGTCACCGTATGCCTGGTCGATGCGCCTGACCGGCGGCCAGTACTTCGCCTGGTACTGCATCTGCTTTGTCATGTGGAAGTCAGGGTCATAGCCCGCTTCGCTCGCAGCATTCACACCCGGGTACACCGCTTCGTCACGCGAGTAGGGATGATCCCAGTCCTCGCGCGCAACCGAATACGCGGTGTGCGGGGCGTTGACGAGCGGGTTGTCGTCCTTCGGCCACTCGCCCGACACAACCTTTTCGGCTTCGTCCGCGATCCGGTGCATCGCGAGGATGAAGCGCTCGATCTCCCACAGGTCTTCCGATTCGGTCGGCTCGATCATGAGGGTGCCCGCAACGGGGAAGCTCATGGTCGGCGCGTGGAAACCGTAGTCAATGAGACGCTTGGCAACATCATCGACGGTAATACCCGTGCGGTCGGTGAAGGGGCGCAGATCCACGATGCACTCGTGCGCCACGAGCCCGTTTTCCCCACGGTAGAGGATCTCGAACTTCTCGCCGAGCCGCTTCGCCATGTAGTTCGCGGCAAGCACGGCCGATGCGGTCGCGTGGCGCAGCCCCTTCGCGCCCATGAGGCGGATGTAGGTCCACGGGATGGGCAGGATCGACGGGGAACCGTACGGTGCCTGCGACACAGGCGCGCCGCCGTGGGCGCGATCCGCACCGCCGATGACGGGGTGCTCCGCATTTTGCATGTCCGGGTGCCCCGGCAGGAACGGTGCGAGGTGGGCCTTTGCCGCAACGGGGCCGACGCCAGGCCCGCCACCGCCGTGCGGAATGCAGAACGTCTTGTGCAGATTCAAGTGCGAGACATCGCCGCCGAATTCGCCCGGCTTCGCCACTTCGAGCAGCGCGTTGAGGTTTGCGCCATCAACGTACACCTGCCCGCCGGCATCGTGCACAAGCTGCGTGATCGTACGGACTTCGGACTCGTACACGCCGTGGGTCGACGGGTACGTGATCATGATGCACGCGAGTTCATCAGCGTGATCCTTGATCTTCTGCTTGAGGTCGTCGAGATCCACGTTGCCGTTTGCGTCGCTCGCAACAACGACGACGCGCAGGCCCGCGAGGACCGCGGAAGCGGCGTTTGTGCCGTGGGCCGAGCTCGGCACGAGACACACGGTACGGGCGGATTCGCCGCGGCTCGCGTGGTAGGCACGGATCGCGAGAAGACCCGCGTACTCGCCCTGCGAACCAGCGTTCGGCTGAAGCGACACAGTGTCGTAGCCTGTGACGTCGGCGAGCCAGGTCTCGAGCTGAGTAATGAGCTCGACGTAGCCTTGAACGTCGCTTGCAGGCGCGGACGGGTGGATCGCGTTGAACTCGGGCCACGTAACTGCGGCCATTTCGGTCGCGGCATTGAGCTTCATCGTGCACGAACCGAGCGGGATCATGCCGCGATCGAGGGCGTAGTCCTTATCCGCGAGACGGCGCAGGTAACGCATCATCGCGGTCTCCGAGCGGAACGAGTTGAACACGGGCGCCTCAAGGAACGAGGACGTACGCGCGAGTTCGCCCCATGTCTCACCGGGCTGAGCCCAGTCGTCAAAAGCCACGTCGCCGACGTGCGAGGGCGAGAACTCCGAAAATACCTCGATGATCTCCGAAAGCGCGTTCGGCGTGACAGTCTCGTCGAGGCTGATGTGGACAGTGTCCGCATCGGGATGAGCGACGAGGATGCCTCGGTCGTCGAAGGCCTGAGCAATGTCCTCGGCCTTGCCGTTGACGGTCACTTCAAGGGTGTCGAAGAACGTCTCGTGCTTGAGCTGGAAACCGTTCGATGTGAGCCACGCAGCGAGCGCGGCGGTGCGGCCAGCGACCTCGCTAGCAATCTGCTTGAGGCCTTCGGGGCCGTGGTACACGGCGTACATCGACGCCATGACAGCGAGCAGGACCTGCGCCGTGCAGATATTGCTCGTTGCCTTCTCGCGGCGAATGTGCTGCTCACGAGTCTGGAGGGCGAGGCGATACGCGGGGTTGCCCTCCGCATCCAGGGAGATACCCACGAGTCGGCCGGGAATCTGCCGCTCAAGCCCCTTCGAGACCGCCATGTAGCCAGCGTGCGGGCCACCAAAGCCGAGCGGAACGCCAAAGCGCTGGGAGTTACCCACCGCAACATCCGCGCCGAGCTCGCCGGGCGAGGCAAGGAGCGTGAGCGCGAGCAGATCCGCGGCCACGATTGCCTTGGCCTTGTTGGCCTGAACCGCCGCAATCACGTCGCGAGGATCCCACACGCGACCCGAAGCACCCGGGTACTGCACGAGCGCGCCGAAGTACTCGCCCGACGGAGCGCCATCGTTCGCGAAATCGACGTCCTTCAGTTCAATGCCAACGGCCTCGGCACGGCCGCCGAGAACAGCACGGGTCGATGGCAACACGTCGGTGTCCACGAGGAACACATTCGACTTGTTGCCGCGGGCCGCGCGGCGCGCAAGAAGCATTGCCTCGGCAGCCGCAGTGGCCTCATCGAGCATCGACGAGTTTGCGATCTCGAGGCCCGTGAGGTCCCCGATCATGGTCTGATAGTTGAGCAGCGCCTCGAGTCGACCCTGCGAGATCTCAGGCTGGTACGGCGTGTACGCCGTATACCAAGCTGGGTTCTCGAGGATGTTTCGCTGAATGACCGAGGGCGTGTACGTGCCGTAGTACCCGTGGCCGATGAGCGATCGCTTCACGGTGTTTTTCTTCGCAAGAGCGCGAAGCTCCTCGAGAGCCTCGGCTTCGCTCGCGCCTTCGGGAAGCAGGGAATCCAGCCCCTCGTCGAGAAGGATCGTGCCCGGCACGGCTTTTTCAAGAAGTGCACCGAGCGAGTCGAGGCCAAGCGCCTCGAGCATTCTCTTCTGGTCCTCGCTCGCAGTGCCGACATGACGACGAACGAACGAATGAAGACCGTCGATCGCCGAATTATCGACAGCGACGTTGCTGTGGTGTTCAGACATGAACGGGAAACTCCTCAAATGTTTACTTGCTGGTCAGTTCGCTGTATTCCTCGGCCGAGAGCAGATCATCGGGGGTGTCGGTGACCTTGACCTTGATGAGCCATGCTTCGCCGAAGGGGTCGTCGTTGACCTTCTCGGGGCTTTCGACGACGTCCTCGTTCACCTCGGTGACCTCGCCCGACAGCGGCGCAAAAAGATCCGAGACCGACTTCGTCGACTCGATCTCGCCCATCTCGGTGCCGGCCTCAATTTCTTCACCGACGGAGGGCAGGTCGACGTAGACAACGTCGCCGAGCTGGTCAGCAGCAAAGTCGGTCACGCCGATCGTTGCGGTGCCGTCGCCTTCCTCGCGCACCCATTCGTGGTCCTTGCTGTACTTCAGATCCGACATCTTCGTTCCTTTCAGAGTGTGTGAAGCGTACCTTCGTGAAAATCCTACGGGCCGCCTCCTGGTAGGCAGCCCCACGCGTCACTTGGCGCGCGAGTAAAACGGGAGGGATACGACGGTTGCGGGCAGCGCCTTGCCGCGCACATCAATCGACAGTTCCTGACCTTCGTTCGAGAGGTGAGGCTCAACGTAAGCGAGCGCAATCGGGTAACCGAGAGTCGGTGCGAGCGCACCCGAGGTCAGCTCCCCTACCTCCGTGCCGTTCTCATCGTGAAGAACGTAGCCCGCGCGGCCGGCGCGGCGACCGTCGGCCTTGAGCCCCACGAGCACTCGGCGATCCGAAAAATCCTTGCCCTCGAGGGCTTCGCGCCCGACGAAATCGCCTTTCGACTTGAAGGCGACCACCCGGCGAAGGCCCGCCTGTGCCGGGACGATATCGAGGCTCAGCTCGTGGCCGTAAAGGGGCATGCCGGCTTCGAGGCGGAGCGTGTCGCGGCACGCGAGACCGCACGACTGGATGTTCTCGCCGCCGACTTCGGCGATGGCCTCCCATGTCTTCACGCCCAAGGCGTTCGGCACGTAGATTTCGAAGCCGTCTTCGCCCGTGTAACCGGTGCGGGCAAAAAGGATTTCCTCGCCCTCATAGGTCCCCGCAAGAATGCGGTAGTACTTGAGAGCATCGAGCGCGTCGAGATCCGCCTCGACACCTTCACGTTCAGCAAAGCCGCGCACGATTTCCGCGGACTTCGGGCCCTGAACCGCAACGAGCGCGATCTCCTCGCTGCGATCGGCAACCTCAACATCGAAACCTTCAGCACGCTCCTTGAGAGTCTTCGCGTCCACGAGACGGTTGCCCGCGTTCGGGACGGTGAGGAAGCGATCCTCTGCGAGGCGGTAGACGATCAGGTCATCGATGATGCCGCCTTCCTCGCTCAGCAAGAGCGAGTACTTCGCGCGGCCCACCTCAAGCGAACTGATCTTTCCCGCAAGCGCATAGTCAAGCGCTTCGCCAGCCTCCGGGCCCGTAAAGAACACCTCACCCATGTGCGAGAGGTCGAACTGACCGGCACGCTCGCGCACGGCGGCGTGCTCGGCAAGATCCGAGGTGTAGCGCACGGGCATATTCCAGCCCGCAAAATCGGTGAACGAGGCGCCCTCACGCTCGTGAACGGCGAACAGTGGGCTGTTGATGAGCTCGGCCATCGGATTTCCTGCCCTTTCTTGCGCGATACTCGCGCGGTGTTTCCCGCGTCTTCGCGGGGTGTCCGGGTTGCAGTGACATGAACACGACTAAAACACACGGTGACCCGCATCGCGAGCGCACCTCGGAATGTCTCAGGCGTCACAGTTAAAGTAGTGGGCGTGAGACGCGAACACGAACCCTATTGGCCAGTTCGGCTATGCACCGAACGACTTCATATCCGGGAACCCGGAGAGGCAGACCGGGACGACTACGTGCGGCTCATGACCGATCCCTCGGCGAGTCACTACCTCGGCGGAGCCGTGAATTTCGGCTCGCGCCAGGCCCTCGAACTTTCGCCGCTCGGGAACACGTGGGGCGCCTGGATCATTGCGCACGGCGCAACGGATCAGATGCTCGGTATCGTCAACCTGAACTACGACCGCGACGAGCTCGAAATCACGTACGCGCTCCTGCCCGAATTCGTCGGTCACGGCTACGCGCGCGAAGCCGTCAGGCGCGTCATCGAGTTCGCTAGAGACAACCTCGACGAACCCGTCATGATCGCCGTTGTTCAAACATCGAACAAGCGCTCGGTTGAACAGCTCAAAAAGATCGGCTTCCGCGTAAGGCGCGGACTCGAAGAATTCGGGGGCCAGCAGCTCCTCATGGAATATCCGCTGCAAGCCGAGCCGGGCGAGTGTCGGACCTCCGTCACCGCACCCGAGGTCCCCACACTCTAAAACGGGTCGAGGAACGGGTTGCGCCTCTCGCGCCCGCGGTGTTCCGCCCAGCGCGCGAGCACCGTGTGGGCGTCTTCCCGCACCACATAGTCGAACACACCCGCGAGGCGGTCCGAGTCCGCGTACGGGTCGATACACACGGTCACCGCACCCGAAGCGCGCGCAAGCGGCGCGAGCAGCGATGCCGGAGCAACCGCGTTCGACGTACCGACGGCGAGAAACACGTCGCAGTTACGCGCCGCGTTTTCCGAATACTCGAGCACTCCGCTCGGGAGCATCTCGCCGAAAAGGACGATGTCGGGACGCGTGAGGGCCCCGCACACGGGGCAGTCACGCGTCACCCCGTAATGCTCGGGATCGGAAGGATCACGCTCGGGATCGAGGCGCACGGCGAGTTGCGCGCGCCACGTGCACTCCGGGGTGAGGCACACGGCCTCCGCCGCGCTTCCGTGCAGTTCGGCAACATCGTGCGAACCGGCGAACTGGTGCAGCCCGTCGACGTTCTGGGTCAGAATCGTTGCGTCGAGCGCTGCGAGAGACCGATGCCCGGGGGTCGGCCCCGCGATGAGCGCCCGCTCAAACACGCTCCCCCACACGCGCCACAGGATCGGCACATTTCCCGGAAGACGACTGACGTCCATTGCCGCCTCGAGATCGGGGTTTTCCTCCCAGATCCCACCCGGCCCGCGGAACGTCGCAAGCCCGGCCGCAGCACTCAGACCGGCGCCGGTCAGCGCGACGACCCGCTCATGATGGGGTCGAAGCTCAAACGAACGAGTTTTCACGCGCGCACTCAGTAGCGCATGCCCATGCGGTCGCGGACCTCATCGAGGGTTTGGACCGCCCGCTCACGCGCACGCTCCGTGCCCGCGCGCAGCACCTCGAAGAGGTAGTCGGGATTCGCCTCGAGTTCGGCGCGACGCGCCCGCACCGGTTCGAGATGAGCATTGAGGGCATCGGCGCACATCACCTTGAGTGTCCCCGCACCCTTATCACCGATCTCCTCGGCGATGTCCTCCGGCGAGCGGCCGGTGCATTCAGCAGTAATGGTGAGAAGGTTCGAAACCTCGGGGCGATTGTCGGGATCGAACGTGATGAGGCGCTCCGAGTCAGTCTTGGCCTTCTTAATCTTCTTCGCCGTTTCCGCGGCGGTCATCTTGAGCATGACCGTGTTCCCACGAGACTTCGACATCTTGTCGCCGTCGAGGCCGAGAATCACAGCGGCCTTCGAGAGCAGCGCATCAGGCTCCGGGAAGTACTTTTCGCCGCCGGCGAAGCGCTCATTGAAGCGTCGCGCGATGAGGCGGGTCTGTTCGATGTGCGGGAGTTGATCCTTGCCAACCGGAACGAGATTGCCGTGGCAGAAAAGGATGTCTGCCGCCTGGTGGACGGGGTACGTGAGCAGCAAGCCGCCCATCGCGCTCTTGCCCGCAGCCTGCATCTCCGACTTCACGGTGGGATTGCGCTCGAGTTCCGGCTGCGTCACGAGCGAGAGAAACGGGAGCATGAGCTGGTTGAGTTCGGGAACACCCGAATGCGCGAAGATCGTTGCGCGCTCAGGATCGATGCCCGCAGCGAGGTAGTCGGTGAGGAGCTCGCGCACCGAGCCCTTGATATCCCCCGCGACGTCACGATCCGTAATCACCTGGTAATCAGCGACGAGGATCCAGGTCTCTACCCCCTGTTGCTGAAGGCGAACCCTGTTCTTGAGCGTGCCGAAATAGTGGCCGATATGCAGAGCACCCGTGGGGCGATCTCCGGTGAGCATGCGAAAGACCGACGGGTCCTTCGCGAGCTGTTCCTCAACCTGAGCGTTGCGCTTGAGCGCCGCCTCGTAGGTCTTATTGGGAATGTCGGCAATATGGGTCGTGGGGGCAGAGTCGGTGGTGTTCACGCCTTTTAGCCTATCGTGTTCGCGGGCGGTGAGGTGGTTTGCCGAACCACGAGCTCGGGACGCACAACGTAGACGGCGCGAGGGGCTTGCCTCGACTCCCCCGTTGCACTGCTCACGCTTCGTATGGCGGTACGCGCGATGGCCGGCACCGGTTGGCGAATTGTTGTAAGCGCGGGAGTATGGTGCGCCGCGAGCGGAATATCGTCGTACCCCACGACCGACATGTCCGCGGGCACTTGGAGCCCAAGATCACGAATCGCTGCGATTGCCCCGAGCGCCATTTGATCACTCCCGCACACCATGGCCGTGCATCCTTGGTCGTAGAGCTCAAGTGCGGCCTGGTAACCACCCGCAAACGAAAAATCGGTGTAGGCGACGCATCCGAACTCGTGGGGCCAGTGCTCCTCGAACGCCGCAACCTTGCCGCGTACCGGCCACGAGTGCTCGTCGCCAACCGCGAGGCCCACGCGCACGTGACCGAGGTGCCGCAAGTGCTCGAGCGCGAGAAAGACCGCTTTCGAATCATCGGTGCTGATGAAACTCGCGTCTAGCCCGGGCCGCACCCCGTTAATGAGGCAGAGCTTGATGCCGCGTTCGGCGCACGCGATGTAGTGATCGATGCTCGTTTCATCGTGCGCGTGCTGACCCGAGACAAGAACGACCCCCCGCGCGCCGGCGCGTATGAGGCGCTCCATGGAGGCGGCTTCTTGCGCCTCGCTTCGCGCGTTGATGCTCACGAGAGTCTCGAGGTCCGCGGCGTAGGCCTCAGCTTCGAGGCGCTCGAGAAAGAGCGGGAAGATCGGGTTTTCCATGTTGGGCATGACAAGGCCTACGAGAGGCGCCGCGTCATCGATTGCACCGTCGGTGCGACCGAGCAGGCGCGCGACTGAAAGAACCTTGTCGCGAGTTGCAGCGTTGACACCGGGTTTGCCCGCAAGGACGCGCGACACGGTTGCTTCACTCACGTGCGCTTTGCGCGCTATATCGATGAGTCGCACCTTCGCCATACGGTCCCTCCAGGGCCAAAAGTGTCGCGCGTGGAGCGGCGTCCACATTGGTAAACCATGCGCGCGAGCTGAATTATCGAACTGCAAGTTTCTTGCGATCTTTCTGCTATTTTTGCACAACTTTCGCTTTCACGCTACGGTGAAAGCACGACACACCCCCGTCGCCCCGCGCCTACGCGGGTCCACCATTTCAAAGGAGAACACGGTGAAGATTCGCCGCAAGACTTTCCTCGCTGCAAGCGCAGCAACCATCGGCGCTACTGCCCTCGCCGCATGTGGCGGCGACAAATCGGGCTCGAACTCCTCGGGCGCCTCGGACGGCGGCGCGAGTGGCGATAAGTCCAAGGCCCCAGAACGTGCCGACGCCGACCTCGTCATCTGGACCGATGAGAAGAAGGCCAACTCCCTCAAGGACGCCGCAGCCAAGTGGGGCGAGGCAAACGGTATGACCGTTGCCGTGCAGATCGTGGCGACCGACCCGCAGGCGAACTTCATCACCGCGAACCAGGCCGGCAATGGCCCCGACATGATCCTCGCGGCCCACGACTGGATCGGTAACCTCATCCAGAACTCCGCCATCACCCCGGTTCAGCTGAGCGCGAAGGCAACCGAAGCCATCGACGAAATCGGCATGAAGGCCGCCACGTACGAGGGCCAGGTGTACGGCCTCCCCTACGCCGTCGAAACCCTCGTCCTCTACTCGAACAATGCCCTCACGGACGTTCCCGAACCGAAGACCATCGAGGAACTCGTTGAAGCCGGCAAGGCCTCGGGCGCCGAGGACATCCTCTCCCTTCCGATCGGCGAAGAAGGCGACGCCTACCACATGGAGCCTCTTTACACCTCGGGCGGCGGCTACCTCTTCGGTAAGACCGCCGAGGGCGACCCGGATCCCTCGGATATCGGCGTGGGCAAGGAAGGCTCGATCGCTGCCGGCGAGAAGCTCAAGGAACTCGGCGAGCAGGGCGTTCTCAAGACCTCGATCACCGGCGAGAACTCGATCGCGCGCTTTACCGACGGCAAAGCCGCCTACCTCATCTCGGGCCCCTGGGCACTCGCAGACATCCAGAAGGCCGGTATGGACTACACGATGAGTGCGATTCCCGGCTTCGAAGGCATGAACCCGGCCGAGCCGTTCGCTGGTGTCAACCTCTTCTTCGTTGCCGCCAACGGTAAGAACGCGGTCAACGCCCAGACCTTCATCCAGTCCATCGCCGAGGATTCGACCGTGATCGAGGAAATGTTCCCGATCAACCCGCTTCCCCCGGTCAACAAGGAAATTCAGGAGAAGCTCGCGGGCGAGCATCCCGACATGATCAAGAACGCTGAGTTCGCCTCGAAGGCGCTGCCGATGCCCGCGATCCCCGCCATGGCCGCTGTGTGGCAGCCGCTCGGAATCGCCCAGGCCAACATCATCAAGGGCGCCGACCCCAAGGACGCCATGGAGTCCGCAGGCGAACAGATCAAGTCGCAGATCTGATCCCCACGAACGATCTCCCGTGATACTCACGCGCGCGAGCAGGGCGCACGGCTTCGGCCGCCGCCTTGTCCGCGCGCGTGACCCCTTACTTCGCCCCTTTAGGAAGGGTCCACGCCCATGACCGCAACGGATGCGCCCGCGTTCAAGGAACGCTCCACGTCGCTCTTGCCCCTTATCCTCAAAATCGTTTTCCTCGGCGCGGTGCTCGCAACCGCGTGCTGGCTTGTGCCCGTGCTGATCGGCCTCAAGCTGTGGATGTGGCTCGCGATCACCATCGTCGTCACGATCGCGATTTTCTGCATCTACTCGACTAAACGCTTCATCCCCGCGAAGTACATCTTCCCGGGAACGTTCTTCCTTCTGATCTTCCTCATTACGCCGATCCTCCTCACCGTGAACTACTCGTTCACGAACTACGGTGACGGCACGCGCGGCACGAAGGAACAGGCGATCGCTTCGATCACCGGCAATTCGGTGAAAGAAGTGGAAGGGTCGACGCGCTTCAACGCGAGCGTTGCGACGACCGGCACCGCCGCCGACGGCCCGTTCGAGCTGTATCTCGTGAATCCAGAAACGGGAGAGATCTTCCACGGAAGCACCGAGCAGCCGCTTGAGAAGGTCGATCCGGCCGACGTCAAAGTCGAGAATAAACGCGTCGTTGAGGCCGGCAAGGGCGTCCAGATCCTCACAAACAAGGAGATCAACCAGGCAGGAAAGAAGGTCCTCGAGATCGCCGTTGAAAAGAGCGATACAGAGGCGATCCGCCTGCTCACTCCGACGATGGCCTTCGAGGGTACGAAGGTCATGCGCTATGACGAGGCGTCCGACACGATCACGAATTCCGAAACGGGCGAGACCTGGTCGATCAAGAAGGTCGGAAGCAGCGAGAAGTTCGTCAGCGACAAGACGGGGCAGGCGCTCTCACAGGGCTGGCTCCAAGGCGTCGGTCTCGATAACTACGCGCGCCTGTTCACGAATGGCAAGATCGGCGCGCAGTTCTTCAAGGTGTTCCTGTGGACCCTCGCGTTCGCATTCCTGAGCGTCGCCACGACGTTTATCTTGGGGCTTTTCCTCGCGCTCGTCCTCAACGACGACCGCCTCAAGGGCAAGCGACTGTACCGCTCCTTCCTGCTCCTTCCGTACGCGGTCCCAGGCTTCATCTCGCTGCTCATCTGGTCGAACTTCTACAACAAGGACTTCGGCCTCATCAATAACTTGCTCCACCTCGACATCAACTGGCTCGGGGATCCGACGATGGCGAAGGTCGCGGTGCTGCTCACGAACCTCTGGATGGGCTTTCCCTACATGTTCATCATTTGCACGGGCGCTCTCCAGTCGATTCCGGAGGACATCAAGGAGGCCGCCCGCATCGATGGCGCGAGCCGCTTCCAGACAACGGTTCGGGTTATCGCCCCGCTTCTGCTCGTCGCCGTTGCGCCCCTGCTCGTGTCGTCGTTCGCGTTCAACTTCAATAACTTCAACGCGATCCAGTTGCTTACGGGTGGCGGCCCGTTCGGCCAGGGCGAATACACGGCCGGCGGAACCGACATTCTCATTTCGATGATTTACCGCATCGCGTTCGGCGGTTCCGGCGCCGATTTCGGCTTCGCCTCGGCGGTGTCGGTCGCACTGTTCTTCATCACGGGTCTTCTCGCCGCGCTGCAGTTCCGCGCGACGCGAGTGCTCGAGGACTTCAACTAGGGCGCGCGAGGTAGGAGAAAACAATGTCTAAGAACAATCCTCAAGACTTCGAGCGTTCCAACAAGATGCCCTTCGGCCGATGGTGCGCCGAAATCGGGTGGCGTCACCTCGTGGGTATTGCCGCGATGATTTTCGCGGCGATCCCGATCCTCTACGTGATCTCTGCGTCGCTCAACCCGCTCGGCACGGTCAGCTCGACCTCGGTGATCCCGACGCAGTTCAGCCTCGTGCATTTCGAAACCCTCCTGAGCGGTGCACGCGGAAACTTCTTGCAGTGGGCCCTGAATACGGTCATCGTCTGCGCGGTCGTCTCGTTCACGCAGATCTTCCTGTCGCTGCTTGCGAGCTATGCCTTCAGCCGAATGCGGTTCAAGGGCCGCCGCGGAGGTCTCCTCGCGCTCCTGCTCGTCATGATGTTCCCGGCGATCCTCTCGATGATTGCGGTGTACACGATGATCGCGGATCTCGGTCAGGCGATTCCGTTCCTTGGCCTCAACTCGCTTCCGGGCTACATCATCGTGATGCTCGGCGGTTCACTCGGCCAGGTGTGGCTCATCAAGGGCTTCTTCGACACTGTTCCGAAGGAACTCGACGAAGCCGCAATCATTGATGGCGCAAGCCACTGGCAGGTGTTCTGGCGCATTCTCGTGCCGACCCTCACGCCGATTCTCGCGACCACCTTCGTGCTGTCCCTCGTCGGTGTCATGAGCGACTTCCTCCTCGGCTCGATCTTCCTCACGGATGACAGCAAGAAGACTCTCGCGGTCGGGCTCTACGGCATGCTCCAGGGCGATCGCTCGAATAACCTCGGCATTTTTGCGGCCGGTGCGGTCATGACGATGATCCCGGTGATCGCGCTATACCAGTTCCTCCAGAAGTACATCGTGGGTGGCTCGACCGCCGGCGCAGTGAAGGGCTGATCGCTGCGTGAGGTCGTACGACGAGGACTCAGGCACGCTTTTGGCGCGCGAACCCTTCCACGACAACTCGCGCATTGGGGTTCCCTCCCGGGCCGCGGGGCTCGACGCGTCCGTTCCACTTCGCGTGTGGGTTCCCGATTCGGTGGAGAATCCGACGGTTGTTTTGCGCCAATTAATGGACGGGGAGCCCCGGTTCGTCACGTGTACGCGGGGCGATTCCGACGGTGCCGGGCACTGGTTTGAGGCCGAGCTTCTCGCGCGCAATCCGGTGACGAGGTATCGCTTCCTCGTGACGGGGCGCGAAGATGGCCACTCGGTGTACGAGTGGCTTACGGCCGCGGGAATCGCCGATCACGATGTCTCTGACGCCCACGATTTCACGTATCTCGCGCGCGGCTCGAAGGCCCCCGAGTGGCTAGAGGGCGCGATCGTGTACCAGGTGTTCCCGGACCGTTTCGCACGTTCGGTCTCAAGCGGGGAACTTCCCGTGCACGAGCTTCCCGAGTGGGCACTCCCTATGAAGTGGGACGAGCCGTGCGAGGAGAACGGCGAGCGCAACGGTCGCCAAATCTACGGTGGCGACCTCAAAGGCCTCGAAGAGAGGCTTGGCTACCTCCAGGATCTTGGCGTCAGTGTCGTGTACATGTGCCCGATTTTCCCGGCAGGTTCGGCGCATCGCTATGACGCCTCGACGTTCGAGTACGTCGATCCTCTACTGGGCGGCAACGAGGCCCTGGTTTCGCTCACCCGGGCCGCTCATGCGCGCGGCATGAAGATCGTCATGGACCTCACGACGAACCACACGGGCAATACCCACGAGTGGTTCGCACGAGCGCAGGCTGACGCGACGAGTGAAGAAGCAGGCTTCTACTTTTTCACCGAGCACCCTGACCGCTACGACGGCTGGCTCGGCATCGATTCGCTCCCGAAGCTCGATTACGAGAGCGCCTCGCTTCGCGAGCGTATGTACGCGAGCGAGAATTCGATCGTGCGCCGCTACCTCGAGCCCCCGTTTAACGTGGACGGCTGGCGCATCGACGTTGCGAACATGACGGGTCGCCACGGCGCGCAGGATCTCACGCACGAGGTAGCCCGCGAAATCCGCGAGGCAATGCGAGAGGACACGTGGCTTGTCGCCGAGCATTTCCACGATGCCTCAGCCGACCTTGCCGGTGACGGCTGGGATGGCGCGATGAACTACACCGGCTTCACGAAGCCGCTGTGGGCGTGGCTGAGCCCCGAGGACTCCTCGGTCAATTGGCTCGGCCTCCCCATTGGCGTGCCGAGACTACCCACGCGCGCCGTGCTCGCGACCCTTCGTGAGTACAACGCTCAACTCCCCTACGAGGCTCGCCTCCACTCACAAAACCAACTGTGCTCGCACGACACGGCACGTAGCCGCACCGTGTTCGCCGACCCGGACCGCCACGCGGCCGCCCTCGGCGCGCTCGTGGGGTTGCCGGGCATCCCCACCCTTTTTGCCGGGGACGAGCTCGCACTCGAAGGCAACAACGGCGAGCACTCACGCACCCCGATGCCGTGGGGGGCTATCGATGCCGGCGCTCTTCCCGACAAGGCGCAGCGTTGGCGAGAGCTCACCAAGCGAGTTTTTGCGGCGCGCCACGCGTTTCGAGCCCTGCGAAGCGGCGGCATTCGCTGGCTGCACGCTGGGTGCGACTCTCTGACCTTCATACGCACCGATGAACAAGAGCCGGTTCTCGTCCATCTTGCGCGAGCGGCGCACGGCGAGATCGCTCTTCCCGAATCGCTCGTACTTGCTTCCCCCAGCGGGCACGACCGCGCCGCCGTGTGCTCCCCGGGCCTCACTCTCGAGACCGCGGGCTCCACACGTGGCAAGCAGCCGTCGGAACACACACTGACCCTGCACGCCGAACGCGCGGGCTTCGCCCTCGTGCCCTTGCGACCTCTCACGGCCGCACCTACTCGCGGCCACTGAGCCGCCCCCAACTGTTCCCGCCCGCACCTCGTGGGCACCCCGTACAACCCAAGGAGGAATCCACATGGCCAACGAATGGTGGCGCGACGCCGTTGTTTATCAGGTGTATCCGCGCTCGTTCGCTGACGCAAACGGTGACGGCATGGGCGACTTGCCCGGCATCACCGCCAAGCTCGACTACCTCAAGGACCTGGGCGTCGATGCGCTGTGGCTCTCCCCGTTCTACACGTCCCCGCAAAAGGACGGCGGCTACGACGTCTCGAACTACACCGACGTTGATCCACGTTTCGGCTCGATCAGCGACGCCGACGACCTCATCGCCCGCGCACACGAGCTCGGCATCAAAGTGATCGTCGATATCGTTCCGAACCACTCGAGCGATCAGCACGAGCTGTTCCAGAAGGCCCTTGCGGCACAGCCCGGCTCGCCCGAACGCGATATGTACATGTTCCGCGACGGCAAGGGCGAAAACGGCGAACTTCCGCCGAACAACTGGCAGTCGATTTTCCACGGAAGCGCCTGGACTCGCGTCACGGAGGCCGACGGCAAGCCCGGCCAGTGGTACCTCCACATCTTCGATACGTCTCAGCCCGATTGGAACTGGGAAAACCCCAAGGTTCACGAACTGTTCGAGGGCGTTTTGCGTTTCTGGATGGAGCGCGGGGCCGACGGCTTCCGCGTGGACGTCGCGCACGGCATGGTGAAGCCCGAGGGACTTCCCGATGCGCCCGAGGCCAAGGAAACCGCGATGCTCGATACGGGCGATGACGACGACATCCCCGTGTACTTCGATCAGGACGGCGTGCACGAGATCTACCGCGAGTGGCGCGCCATCATGAACGAATACGACGGCGATCGCATGATGGTCGCCGAGGCTTGGGTTCCTAAGAACCGCCAGCACCTCTACGTGCGCCCCGACGAAATGCACCAGATCTTCAACTTCGGATTCTTGCAGGCCGGTTGGAGCGTTGAGACCCTTACCTCGGCGATCATGGAGCCGCTGACCTTCGCGAACGAGGTCGGCGCCCCCACGACCTGGGTGCTGTCCAACCACGATACGATCCGCCACGCGACCCGCTACGGCTTCGATCACGGCTACCGCTTCGGCGAGGGCCTCTCGCGCGAGGAAAAGCCTGACTTCGAGCTCGGCGTGCGCCGCGCACGCGCTGCGACTGCACTCATGCTGGCCCTGCCCGGCTCGGCCTACCTCTACCAGGGCGAAGAGCTCGGCCTTCCCGAGGTCGCGGACATCCCCGACGAGCTGCGCGAAGACCCTGCCCACAAGCGCGCTGGTGTTCCGGGCCGCGACGGCTGCCGCGTGCCGCTCCCCTGGGAAAAGAATGCTCCCGCCTACGGCTACTCCCCGACGGGCGAGGCGTGGCTCCCCCAGCCCGAGATCTTTGGCGAACTCGCCGCAGATCAGCAGGCTGGAAAGCCCGATTCCACGCTCGAGATGTACCGCACGGCCCTGCGCCTGCGTCGCGAGCTCGAACTCGGCAAGGGCACGGACGTCACGATCAACGACTCGCTCGGTGAGGGCATCCTCTCGCTCACCTCGGGTCCCATCACGGTGCTCGTCAATACGACCGATCAGGATCACGCGCTTCCCGAAGGAGCCGACGTCGTGTTCGCCTCCGTTCCAGACGCGAAGACCATCCTCGCCGCAAACTCAACGGTGTGGATCAAGAAGTAAGCACCGCCCGCCTGTAGGCGATCGACGCTAAACCGGCAGGCGTCGGACCCGGAACTCACCGGGCCCGGCGCCCGCCCCTTTTTAACGAAAGTTCTCGGGCGTAAACCCCATGCTGCGCCCCACTCTTTCCGCGGCTTCGCGCACAGCTGGGCAGAGAGTGTCGATTCTTTCCTCCGAGGTCCGGAACGCAGGTGCGGCGAGGAGAAGCGCCCCCACGATCCCTCCGCGGTGATCGAAGATAGGGCTTGCGATACCGACCTCGTCTGCATTCGAATCGCGATTGTTGACCGTGTAGAGGCGTTCGCGAATCTCGGCGCAATGCTGATCGTAGGACTCTCTGCTCCAGCCGAGCACCGCCGGCTGAACCTCGTCAGCTCCCTCGGTTTTCAGGCCGGGCTCTCCCCCACCCCATGCGTGGAAGACTCGCACGGTTGCGTGGGAGAGCGACAGGTAGCGCGTACCGATCGGGGTGACGTGGCGGATCATTTCGGTGCCCTGCACCTGCTCGACCACGATCGCCTCTACCCCGTCGAATACGCACAGCGACACCGTCTCGCGGGTCTGTTCAGCGAGTTCTTTCATGATGGGGTACGCGAGCGAGCGCAGATCCAAGTGCGACAGGAGCGGGCCAACGATCGACAAAAGCCCCCAGTTCAGCCGGTATTTTTTGTCTCGGGGTTTTGCGCAACCATGCGTTCAGCCTCGAGGGTGCGCAAGGTTCGTGACACGCTCGACTTGTGAAGTCCGACGGCCTCCGCACTTTCGGTGACGCCGCATTCGGGTTCATCGACCGTGAAGCATCGAAGGATTGCGGCGGCGGTCGAAATGGTGGAATTCGAACGCGGGGCCTGGGGCGCGGAGTGTGTGGTCGTTTTCGTCATGACGGCTCCATGCTAATCACCGCGCGAGAGGCCTTGCACGGCGGCAAAGCCTCCTGCACGAAGTGTGACGAGCTCAATTACTTTGTGGGACATACCGAGATCGCGTCCGGGATTTGCTTCGGCGACAGAAGAGCCTGCTCATATTGGCGCGCCGGCGCGCGCAGGAGCGATGTCGGGTAGCGCCGTCGTCATGTTCACAATGAAGGAACGGACTCGCCCACAGCGCTACTCAAATGTGGTCGTGCATCTGCGTTGACGCAGATTGGCATCATCGCTTGAGACGTCACAAGAGACGAGGAAAGTCTAGTGAGCGAAGGCGGGAGTGAGCCGCTTGCCTGCCTTCTTGACCGTCGCCTTCGCGAGCTCACGCAGCGAGTCAACGATGCGCCTGTCGCCTGACATCGATTCCTTGTCGAAGATCAAACTCAATTCGGTACATCCAAAGATCACCGCACCGGCACCAGCTGCCTCCATTGCGTCGATGATGCCGGAAAGGGCGGGGAGGTCGACGGGGCGTCCGGCCTTGACTTGGTCGTAGATGAGAGAGTTCACGACCTCTTGAACGTCCCGGTCGGGAACCAACGGCGTGAGGCCCGCGCGCGCTAGCGCATCCTGGTAAACGTTTGCGCGAATATTGCCCTCAGTCGCAAAGATCGCAACCGGCGAATCCTCTGCTCGGCGCTCCCGGAGACGTTTGGCGGCGGCTCGCACGGTGACCTCGACGATCGACAGCAGATCCACCTCCGCCGCGGAATCGATCGCTTCGGCGTAGTGATGGGCGGTGTTGCAGGGCAGCACGAGGAACGTCGCTCCCGCATTCTCCAAAAACGTCGCATCGCGGGCGAGCACAGGGCCCGGGTCCTCCGCATGCTCAGGGTCGAGGATATGGCGCGTACGGTCGGGGGTGCTCGCGTGCTGCATCACGATGCAATCAATGTGGTCCTGGTCCGTTCGAGCAGCGGTCGCTCGCACAAGGACGTCCATGAACACGGCCGTCGCCCCGGGGCCTACCCCTCCAAGTACCCCTACGAAAGGGGTCTGCCACACCGTCATCGCTTCTCCCCAGAGGCCTGTACGTCCGCGGTATCGGGCTTGTAGTGCGTGCGGAATTTTTTCACGTAGTTCACGAGAGCCGCGTAGTAGTAAAACCAGCGTTTCGGATCTTTTTCGACTCCGCGATAGTTGAGCGGATTCTTGACGCGCCTCGCTTTGAGTACGCGCTTGAGAATCGCGCGCGATTCAGGATCGCGGGTGTAGTGCTTGACGAGGGCCACCGGCACCACGGTGTAGAGCGTTTCTGGCTGGTCCTGAACAATCTCCCCCGGCTCTCCGAGAGCATCGAGGATGTGCTCGTTGACGTAGTAGGTGACGGGGTTGTGGCCGGCTGCGGTGATGTAGTAGTTCGATCGGCCAAGTCGGGGGTTAAGCTCAAAGAACACGGTTCGGCCCGTTCGCGGATCATACTTGAGGTCAAAGTTCGCGTAGCCGGTCCAACCGAGTTCACTCACAATTTTTTGGGCCTGTGCCACGGCTTCGCGATTGACGCCCGCAACGATCGCTGCGGGATTACCAATGGCGCCGGGAGTGTGCTCCTCGAGCAGCGTCCGCCCCCACGAGGCAAATCGGATACGGGAGTTGCGGTCGCAATAGGCGGTGAGGATGCGCATGTTTTGATCGTCGCCGGGAATGAGGTCCTGGACGATGATCGCCTTGCGGTAGCCGGCCCCGTGGACCTTGGCAAAGAGTGAACGGAGATCCTGTTCGTTCGCTACCGTGTGGACCTTGGACTTCCCGACAAAACTCGTTCGCTTCCATGCCGAAACGTCGGCTGGTTTCGCGATTACGGGGTAGTCAAAGGGGAGGTCGAATGATTCAGGCACCCCCGCTGCGAGGTCGACGATCACCGTTTCGGGGTGGTCAACACCGAGCTTTTCGCACAGGCGCGTGAAGTTGTTCTTCTCGGTGCCGGCCTCGAACGCCTCGAGGCCCACGTACGGCACGATCCACGTGGGGTCCATTGCTCCGAGCTCATCGCGGACACGGATGATGGATTTGACCGTGGCATCAGCGGAACCCAAAACGATGACGTGAGCGTTCGGCCGCTCACGCCCAATATTCTCGGCAATCGCTGTGAGCGACGGAGCGAGCACGTCGGGGGTCATGGGGTCCTCGCACAGCACGTTGTCGATGATCGCGCTTCTCGCGATCTGCCACCCAAGTTTCGCACTCACAACAATTGACTTGACCCCGTACGCCTCGTGAAAGGCGCGCGCGAGTGAGTAAGCGCCGATGTCACCCCCGACGATGACCGGTTGTATATCGAGCGCGGCCGCCTCTTCCGGCGAAATTTCCGTGTGCACCATAGCCGCGACTATATCGAGCCTCGAGCCCTCAGTTGCGTTCCCGCGCGCGTGACTTCGCGCAACTGAGGCTTTTCTCCCCGCACGCAATTCCGGGAAAACTCCGGGATGGCGTTCACCGCCCCGAAACATAGGGCACATATTCTCGAAGGGCGAAGCGTTGTGGCGACGCGCCCGCCTGCGGGTTTGCGGGCCTCGCTTGCCGGCGAGGTCTCAGCCTCGCGGGTTGAGAAACTTGAGCAATATCAGTCTCGAGGATGATTGAGTCGATCCTCCAGACCGATGCGTCCACAGGCCTCCGCGACTCACGATGGAGACATGATGATGCACAGAAGTGAACGAGCACCCCTCAAGGTCCTCATTACAACCGACTGGTACGAGCCGGTTGTCAACGGGGTCGTGACGAGCGTTCTCACGCTCAAAAAGCAACTCGAGATGCTCGGATGCGATGTACGAGTGCTGACTCTCGCGGAATCCCTACGGTCCTCTTCGCGCGATGGCGTGTATCGCCTCGCATCGCTCAACGCTTCCATGTTCTACGATCACGCCCGCATTTCGGTGCTCCCCAACCGGAAAATCCGCCGGGAGATCGAGCAGTGGCACCCGGATGTTATTCATTCGCAGTGCGAGTTCTCGACCTTCCTGTGGGCCAGAACGATCGCCAAGGCACTCAACATCCCGATCGTGCACACCTACCACACGATCTACGAGGATTACACCCACTACTACGCGCCCACGAAAACGATGGGCAAGAAGATGATCACGGCCTTCTCGAAGAAGTTCTGTGAGCAGGTCAGTGCGGTGATCACGCCGACGGCAAAGGTCGAGAGGCTTCTTCGCGGCTACGGCGTCACACAGCCCATCGCCGTGATTCCCACGGGTCTCGATCTCTCGCGTTTTCACGCCGCTGAGACGAACGAGGACCTCGAGCGCAGCCGCGAGATTCGCCGTGAGCTTGGTATCGCTGAAGGCACGAAGGTTCTCCTATCGGTGTGCCGTCTTGCGAAAGAAAAGAGCGTCGACGACGTGCTGCGCCACCTCGCAAAGGCCCGCCCCGCCGAAACCGTGTTCGTGCTGGTCGGCGACGGCCCATCGCGTAATGAACTCGAGGATCTCGCCGATCGCCTCGGGATCAGGGACATGGTGCGTTTCGCGGGCTTCCGCGCTCCCGAGGAGGTCGCCGACTACTACCGCATGGCCGATCTCTTCGTTTCTGCCTCGCTCAGCGAAACCCAGGGCCTTACCTTTATCGAAGCCATGGCCTGCGGCGTTCCACTCCTGTGCCGCAAGGATGACTCGCTCGACGGAGTGATTCTCGAAGGCAAAACTGGTTACACCTACGGGGACTCGGCCCAGTTCGCCGCGCGCCTTGCCGACATCCTCGAAGACGATGCGCTGCGTGCCCGCATGGCAGCCTGCGCCGCTCGGCGCGCGGCCACGGTTTTCTCGGCGGAAGCTTTTGGACGATCCGCCAAAGAGGTCTACGAAAAGGTGCTCGCAAGCGTCGGAACCGGGCGCCGCCGCAGCCCGCTGAGCCTGAAGATTTCCACCCACCGCGAGAGCGCTACAAAGACGCCTCACCCCACGACCAATGGAGAAGAGCGCCTGGCCGCATGAGTGCACACGAGGACACCACGACCGCACCGACCGAAGACTCCTCGCCAGCGTTCCCGGGGGCCGAGAAACTTCCGTTCACTCCTACGGAGCGTTCACGCACCAATATCGCTCCCGCGATCGAACCGCGTGAGGGGATGAGTGCGAAAGAGCACCATCAGTCGCGCTTCGGTGAGCACACCGCCGAACGCGTCACCGCCCACAAGAAGGCCATTCAGATCGCGGTCAAGGTCATGCCGTTCGTCGGGCTCGCGTTCTCGATCTGCCTCGTCGCGTGGGGTATCAAGACGGGCACACTCAAATCCCTCGATTCTCTTCAGGCGTACATCGACTCGCTCGGGATCTGGGGACCGATAGGGTTTATGTCGGCGAGCTTCGCCTCGGTGATGTTCCCCATCATCCCCGCCGGGCTCCTCGTGATCGCTGCTCCAATTCTGTTCGGGCCGATCGAGGGCACGATCTATAACTGGCTCGCGGTGTGCGCCGGCTCGATCACGAACTTCATCGTGGCACGCCAGGTGGGCATGGCTCTCATCGAGGCAATGTTTAGCGAGAAGACGATCGAAAAGTACCTCGGGTGGACGCGAAAATCCGGTTTCACGACATTATTCGCAGCTGCGATCGTGCTGCCCATCGCCCCGGATGACCTCCTTTGCTACCTAGCGGGCACGACAAAAATGAAGTTCTCGACCTACACGTGGATCATCCTCCTGGGTAAGATCCCCACCCTCGTGGCATACGGGCTCGGCATTAGCGCGCTCGTGACCAATCTTCTCCCCTGGTAAGAGGGCACGCGCATGGCGAAACCACGCATTCACGCATTTTCGAAAGCCGACTCCGTCGCGGGCCAGGGGGTGGGAAGCGCCTACCTCGAGCAGGTTGCACTCATCAGTGCGGAGCTCGGCGACGAATTCGACATCAACCCGCGAGCACGCCTCGGAAGCTTCGGCGACATCAACCACTTCCATTCCATCAACCCGGAGTATCGCGCAGTGATCCCCCTCGCCAAGCGACGTGGGGCGACGCTTGCCCACGTGCACTTCATTCCGGAGACCGTCGATGATTCGATCGCGATGCCGAAACCGGCACGCTGGGCGTTCTACCGCTACATGCTGAACTTCTACCGCGCTACGGATACGCTCGTCACGGTCAATCCCTGGTTCATCACGGCACTCGAAAGCGAATACGGCTTCGACCCGTCCCGCATCACGTTTATCCCGAACTTCGTCTCGGAGGAACAGTTCCATCCGCTCGAGAGAAACGAGAGCATCGCACAACGACGACGGGCCTGGGGCGCAGACGACGCTCGCTTCGTGGTCATGTGTGCAGGCCAGCTGCAAACCCGCAAGGGATTTTTTGATCTTCTCGACGTCGCACGCGCGATGCCCGAGGCGCTCTTCGTGTGGGCCGGGGACTTTTCTTTCGGTCGCATCACGAGCGGCTACGAACAAATCAAAAAGGCAAAAGAGAATCTCCCCGCGAACGTCAAGCTCATTGGACTTGTGCCGCGCGAGGAGATGAATGAGTGCTTCAACGCCGCGGATGCGTTTTTCCTGCCGAGCTACGAGGAGCTCTTTCCCATGACGCTCCTCGAAGCCATGGCAACCGACACCCCCATCGTGGTTCGGGACCTCGTGTACTACGAAGGCGTGCTGTTCGATCATGCGACGCGCGTTCAGGCTGGCCGTGGCGAGATCGACGGGTTCGTCGAGGCCCTCACGAGTCTGAAGGACTCCCCCACCGTTTACGCGAAAGCCCAGCAGGCCGCGCGCGAAGGCGCCGCCCGCTATTCGAGGGCGTCAGTTGCCGAGCAGTGGCGAGAGTTCTACAGGAGCCAGCTCGCGCGTTAGCGGGGACCTTCTGGCCTCCACACGACAAGCGCACCCGCTTGGCGTCGGCGTGGCCGCTGGCCGCGACGCATCACTTCGACTTCACCCGTTTGTGAGGTCGCGAAGATCCTCGTGTCGCGCTCGCGTTGTGCGTCGCGCTCCTCAGTCAGTTCGTCGAGTTGCGCGCGCAAACGTTCGACCTCGTTTTGAAGTTCAAGGATGCGCTTAATGCCCGCGAGGTTAATGCCTTCCTCTTGCGAGAGAGCTTGGACCTGCCTCAACTGCGCGATGTTCCATGCGCTGTAGCGTCGCCCGCGCCCACTCGTGCGCTGCGGCGACACAATTCCAAGCCGATCGTAAGTGCGTAAGGTTTGCGGGTGCATCCCCGTAAGCTCGGCCGCGACCGAGATGACGAAGACTCCCGCATGCTCATCGAATCGTGACGGTGCCATGTCTTCTCCTTCTCGTGGCCGTCGGTCGTGGTACTAACGAGTGGCGTTCTCCGCAAAATCGGCCCGCGGGTCGAAGTCGCTCGTCGCCTCGGCGAAATCGCGAAGGGCACGCTCGGCAGTTTCGCTGAGCGTATCGGGAAGCGCAATCGTGAGGGTCACGAGCAAATCACCCGTGCCCTTCTTGGCCCGAACACCCTTGCCTTTGGCACGCAGCGTGCGCCCGGAGGGAGTGCCGGCGGGTACCTTAAGCTTCACGCTTGAGCCATCGATAAGGGGCACGCTTAGGGTCGTGCCGAACGCGGCTTCCGCGGCGGTGACGGGGACGTTTACGCGCAGGTTGATCCCGTCCATGGTGTAGAGCGGGTGGGGTGCGACCTTCGCGGTCAGCATGAGGTCGCCGGGGGCGCCACCGTTAGTCGACGCTTGCCCTTTGCCCCTGAGCCGAATCTTCTGTCCGTCGTGAACTCCCGCGGGAATACGGGTCGTAATGTTCCGCCCTCCCGCGCTAAACGACACTTCGGTTCCGAGCACTGCGTCACGGAAGCTGAGCCTCACGCTTGCGCTCACGTCGGCACCTTTTTGGGGTGCCTGGCGCCCAAAGCCGCCGTTCGGAGAGAAGCCTGCACTGCCCTGACCCCCGCCGAAGCCGCCTCCGCCAAACATTCCCATGAGGTCTTCGATGTTGACGCCGCCCGCGCCACCACCGAAACCACCGCCGGTGAAGGCACCGAAAAGATCCTCGAATCCGCCGCCGGCCGCACCGCCGGGGCCAGAGGCGAAGCGGGCACCGCCCGCCCCCATCGCGCGGATCGCGTCGTACTGCTTGCGCTGCTCCGCGTCGTTCAGGATCGAGTAGGCCTCGCCCACTTCTTTGAAACGTTCTTCCGCCGCGGCATCCCCGGGATGCCTGTCCGGATGCAGCTCCTTTGCCTTGTTGCGATAGGCCTTCTTGATTTCTGCTGCGGAGGCGTCCTGGGAGACGCCGAGGATCTTGTAAAAGTCCTTGCTCAGCCATTCCTGCTGGCTCATGGTGTCTCCTCGTCAATAGTTTGAGTCTATGGAGCGGGGCGGCGGTGCATGTGCCCGCCGCCCCGCGGTGTGCTGGTGGCGTCGGCCCACCCCGTTCCGCTGTTACGTGGCGGGAGGTGCCGACGCTTGCCCTACTCTAGTTGGGGCCGACCGTGCCCACGCGCGCCGGGCGCAGGACGCGATCTCCCATCATGTAGCCCGGTTGCATGATGACCTCAAGGGTCGTCGCCTCGGCTTCATCACTGCTCGAGTGCATGAGCGCCTCGTGCTTTTCGGGGTCGAACTCTTCGCCGACCTCGCCGTAGCGAGCGAGACCGTGCGCACCGAGTGCTTCCTCAAGCTTGCTCGTGATCGCGGCAAACGGGGTGTCCTCGGCAATATCCCCGTGCTGCCGAGCGAGCTCGATGTCGTCGAGGACGCTCAGAAGCGATGTGAGGACCTTTGCGACGGCCTGCTGCTGCCCCACGACGGCGCTCTGTTCGATGCGCCTGCGCGAGTTCACGTATTCGGCCTGGTCGCGCTTGAGCTGCTCTTCGAGCTCGTTCACTTTCGCCTTGAGGGCTTCGGTCTCGGCGACAGCACCCTCGTAGAGGGCTCCGGCCTCAGCGGAGAGATCGTCGACCTCGGCACCCTCGGGCGTTTCAGTGCTGTTCGCGTTGACCTCGGCGGGCGCGGGAGTTTCCTCCGGCGCGCCGCCTGGTTGTTGCTCGTTCATGTCTGGCTCCTCGCCTTTCGTGGACGTGCGCTTATCAGTGAACGTGAACGGTTTGTCGTTCTCGCTCACTTGTCGTCCTCATCGTCAACGATCTCGGCGTCGACAACGTCGTCGTCTTCGCCCGAGGTGGCGTTGGCCGAATCCGCACCTTCGGCGTTGCTTGCCTGCTCGGCCTCAGCAGCCGAGTAGATCGCGGTGCCGACGGCCTGGAGCTTCTCGCTCAGTGCTTCATACGCGGCTTCGAGGTCGCTCGTCGAGGCATCTTCCTTGGCGAGGACTTCCTTGGCTTCCTTGATCGCGTCTTCAGCCGCGGTCTTGTCGGCATCCTGGATCTTGTCGCCGTTGTCCTTGAGGAGCTTGTCGCCCTGGTAGGTGAGCTGCTCGAGGGTGTTGCGAGCGTCAGCGTTCTTGCGGCGCTCGGCGTCCTCGGCTGCGTGTGCCTCGGCGTCCTTCACCATGCGGTCGATCTCTTCGTCGGAGAGGCCCGAGCCACCCGTGATCTGAATCGACTGCTCGTTGCCGGTGCCGCGGTCCTTCGCGGACACATTCACGATGCCGTTGGAGTCGATGTCGAAGGTCACTTCGATCTGCGGCTTGCCGGCGCGTGCCGGTGCGATTCCGGAAAGCTCGAAGGTGCCGAGCAGCTTGTTGTCACGCGTGAACTGGCGCTCACCCTGGTAAACCTGAATGGCGACCGAGGGCTGGTTGTCCTCAGCGGTCGAGAAGACCTCGGAGGCCTTGGTCGGGATCGCCGAGTTGCGCTCGATGAGTTTGGTCATGAGCCCGCCCTTGGTTTCAATGCCGAGCGAGAGCGGCGTGACGTCCATGAGGAGCACGTCCTTGCGGTCGCCCTTGATCACTGCGGCCTGGAGCGCGGCGCCATAAGCCACGACCTCATCGGGGTTGACGCCCTTGTTGGGCTCCTTGCCGGTGAGCGAGGTGACAACCTCGTTCACGGCCGGCATACGGGTCGAGCCACCCACGAGGATGACGTGGTCGATGTCGGAAACCGAAACGTCGGCGTCTTTGATGACCTGGTGGAACGGTGCCTTGGTGCGCTCGAGCAGGTCGCTCGTGAGCTCCTCGAAGTGGGAGCGCGTGAGCTTCTCGTCGAGGTGGATCGGGCCGTTTTCGCTCATCGAGAGGTACTGGAGCGAAATGTTGGTCGAGGTCGAGCTCGAGAGCTCCTTCTTGGCCTGTTCGGCGGCTTCCTTGAGGCGGTGCAGTGCGATGCGATCCTTCGAGAGGTCCACGCCATCCTTGTTCTTGACCTGGCTCACGAGGTAGTCGACGACGCGCTGGTCCCAGTCGTCGCCACCGAGGCGGTTGTCACCCGCGGTTGCCACGACCTGAATGGCCGAGCCGTCCTCATCCTTCGAAATTTCGAGGAGGGAGACGTCGAACGTGCCGCCGCCGAGGTCGAACACGAGGATGCGCTCGTCGTCCTTGCCCTTTTCGAGGCCGTACGCGAGAGCGGCGGCGGTGGGCTCGTTGATGATGCGCAGGACGTTGAGGCCCGCGATCTGGCCGGCGTCCTTCGTGGCCTGGCGTTCCGCGTCGTTGAAGTAGGCGGGAACGGTGATGACCGCATCGGTCACGGTCTGGCCGAGGTAGGACTCGGCGTCGCGCTTGAGTTTGCCGAGCGTGCGTGCCGAGATCTCCTGCGGGGTGTACTTCTTGTCGTCAACCTCGGTCGTCCAGTCGGTGCCCATGTGGCGCTTGACAGACGAGTACGTACGGTCAACGTTGGTCGCGGCCTGGCGCTTAGCGACTTCACCGACGAGGACTTCGCCGGACTTCGAGAAGGCCACAACCGAGGGGGTCGTGCGAGCACCTTCGGCGTTCGCGATAACGGTGGGTTCGCCACCTTCGAGAACGGCGACAACAGAGTTGGTGGTGCCGAGGTCGATTCCTACTGCCTGTGACATAAGTGTTCTCCTTCCGCGTGTGCGACCGGTGAATTTCTGTGGTGGCCGCACCGCTATCAACTTGGCTGTGCTCAAGAACGCGATTAGTCAACGCTCCCCAAAGTCGGGTTGTCAATCGACGTATCACTCAACTTGAGTTCACTAGGCTCAACTCTTCTGCTGGCGAGCTTATTCCACCGACTCCCGCATATGCCACACGTCACATTTTTTGTGCGCTTGCGCCCATAAAAGGGTTCCAAGGCGCACGTGTCACAATCACCACAGCAGCTCCACCAACCTTCGAGCACTAGAAAGATACGGCCATGCCCACCCACTGCGCAGCCCCGCTCACGCTCGAATTCACGGAAATCGCCTCCCCGCTCGGGACGCTCATGCTCGCCGCGACCGAACGTGGCCTCGTGCGAATCGCCTTCGATAGCGACGACGTCGCGGCCACCAAAGCCCTCACCGAAGCGCAGCTATGCAAGGTCGCGCACGCCTCAGTTCAGGCACCCGCATTCGAGCCCCACGAGGTGCTCAGCACGGCTAAGGATCAGGTCCTCGACTTTCTCGACGGCAACCGTCGGACCTTCAGCTTCCCGCTCGACCGCTCCCTTTCCCAGGGGTTTCGCCGCGCGGTGCATGAAGCAATCGAACAGATCGGCTTCGGCGAGCAGCAAAGCTACAGGTGGATCGCAGAGCGCGCCGGCAACCCCAAAGCGGTGCGCGCAGTGGGCACGGCGTGCGGCACAAATCCCCTCCCGATCGTGGTCCCGTGCCACAGGGTCATAAAATCCGACGGCAGCCTCGGCGGCTATAGCGGCGGGATCGAGAAAAAGCGTTTCTTGCTCGCACTCGAGGAGGGCGACGCGCCACGTGCGTGACGCCGCAAAATGGCAACCGTCGGCCTCTCCCCTACCGTTTCGAACTCCTAGACGGACCCCACGACGCTCACAAAACGCTTGAGGCGTTCATCCTCAGAGTTGAAGAAGTGTTCGGGATTCCCGTCGAAGAGGATCTTTCCTTCCTCAAGGAACACGACGCGGTCGGCAACGCTTCGCGCAAACTGGAGCGAATGCGTCACAACGACGAGGGTGCGGTGCTCGCTCGCGAGAGACGAGAGCACCGCGATAACCTCGGCGGCAAGCTCCGGATCAAGCGCAGACGTCGGTTCGTCGAACAAGAGATAATCGGTGCTCAGCGCAAGGGCGCGGGCAATTGCGACGCGCTGCTGCTGACCGCCAGATAGCCGCGCGGGATAGGCGTCGATCTTGTCTGCAAGCCCCACGCGCTCGAGGGCGCGAACACCCCTCTCACGCGCGTGGGCCTTCGACATCCCGCGCGACGTGATCGGCGCAAGCGTCACGTTCTGTAGAGCCGTGAGGTGCGGAAACAGGTTGAACTGCTGGAACACCATGGTCGAATGACGCCTGATTTCGCGGACTTTCTGATCCGAAAGCTTGCCGCTCACGCCTATCGGGCCGCTTCCGAAATCTAGCGTGCCCTCATCCGGCTTTTCGAGAAGGTTGATGGAACGCAAAAGCGTGGATTTACCCGAGCCCGAGGGGCCGAGCAAAACGGTCGTGCGCCCCGGCTCGATGTCGAGGTCGATGTGATCGAGTGCGGTAAGCGCACCAAAACGCTTCGTGATCGAGCGCAGCCTCAGTGGGCTGCGCGCCTCACCCGCATTGAGGTCAGCAGAGGTCTCAGTCACGCTCAACGTACACGCTCGCTTTCTTTTCTAGCCACGCCTGCACGAGACTCAGCACGGAAATAAGAACAAGGTAAATCGCCGCTACGAGGACGTAGAGGTAGAACGGCTCGAAGGTTGCGGCCGCTCGCTGCTGCGCCACCATGAACATGTCGAGCAGCGTAATCGTCGAGACGAGGCTCGTGCCCTTCACGAGGTCAATGAAGTCATTGCTGAGCGGTGGGAGCGCAATGCGGAATGCCTGCGGGGCAATCACCTTGAGGAATGTCGTGCGGCGATCGAGATCGAGCGTCGCCGCTGCCTCGTACTGGCCGCGCGGGATCGAGAGGATTGACGCGCGCACCGCTTCGGAAGCGTAGGCCCCACTGTTCAGGGCGAGGGTTCCGACGGCCGCAGTCCACGGGTCGAGCACGAGCGATGGGACGAGTTTCGGCAGTCCGTAAAACACGATGAAGAGCTGCACGAGCAGAGGCGTTCCGCGAAACACCCACACGTATAGCCACGCGATCGCCTTGAGCGGACGAAAGCGCGAAAGTCTCGCGCTGGCCGTGATGATGGCCAGCACGAGGGCGATCGCAAAAGCGATGAGCGAGAGCGGAATCGTGACCTTGAGGGTCGCGAGGAGCATGGGGCCAATCGCCTCTGCCCACACCTCTAGGGCCCGCGAAAAATCAACATTCACGAGGGAATCTCCGTGGGGTGCTTAGTTCTTGGGAGTGAGGTCAAGACCGAGCCAGTCCTTGTCGATCTTTGCGATCGTGCCATCGTCGAGGAGCTCGGTAATAGCCTTGTTGATCTTCTCGGTGAGAGGGCTGCCCTTCTTGAGTGCCCCAGCGATAAGGACCTCGGTTTCGAGCTTCTCGTCTAGGACCGTAATCGGCGCGTCGGGATGTTCCTCAAGATAGGTATTGAACGCAACGACCTCGTTCGCCGTGACGTCGGCTCGGCCGGTGGACACAAGTTCGACCGATTCGGCGAAGCCCGGGGACGCGACAATTTCGGCCCCCGCGTCCGTCATGACCTGCCCCCAGTTTGAGGTGGTCGTCTGCGCCGCGCGGCGCCCCTTGACATCGGCGAGAGACGTGATGTCCGAGCCCTCCGGGACGCCAAGGCGACCCTGGGTCTGTGCATAGGGGACAGTAAGGTCAAAAGCTTTCTTGCGTTCATCGGTCACAGCGACGTTATTCATCACGAGGTCGTACTGCCCGGCATCGAGGCCAGCAAGCAAGCTGTCCCATTTCGCCTCGACGTATTGTGTCTTCTTGCCGATCTTCTCGGCAATCGCCTCGACGATGTCGATCTCGAAGCCCACAAGCTTCCCCGAGTCATCGTGGAAGTTGTACGGCTTGTACACGCCCTCAACACCAACCTTGAGCACGCCCTCCGCGGAGCCCGAGCCACCGGCCTGCTTTCCACCATCGGACGAGCCGCATGCGGCAAGGGCCAACGCGGCAGCAGAGATGCCGGAGGTCGCAAGGATTGAGCGGCGCGAAATGGAACGAGACATAGTGAGCTCCTTTATGAGAGTGATGGAGGAAGTAATTAGTTCTGTGCTGCGTCGAGCGCCCCGGCAAAGTCATCCAGGAGGTCGTCGATATTCTCGATGCCCGCACTGAAGCGCACGAGGCCATCGGTAATGCCGGCACGGTCGCGTGCGGCTTGTGTCATGCCGTCGTGGCTCATCGTCGCCGGGATCGACAGGAGCGATTCGACTCCTCCGAGACTCACGGCGAACGAGGGGATTTCGAGCGCATGGAGGAATTTCTTGAGGTCGTAGCCTTGCGCGAGTTCGAATGAGAAGACGGCGCCGATACCTTTGGCTTGACGCTCGTGAACCTCCCGTTCAGCCTCGCTGAAGGACCCGGCTGAGAGCACCGTCTGGACTGCGGGGTGATCGCTCAAGAAGGCAACGAGTTTCTCAGCGTTTTCTTGCTGACGGGCGATGCGCAGCGGAAGAGTCTTGATGGCCTGGAGAAGCCGGAAAGAGGTCAATGGTTCGAGTACGCCGCCGAAGACCTTCTGGCTGAGACGAATGTTCTCGGCGAGCTCGTCATCATTCGTCGTGACAGCACCCGCAAGGAGGTCGCTGTGGCCGCCGAGGAATTTGGTCGCGGACTGAACGACGAGGTCCGCGCCGAAGTCGAGGGGCCGCTGGAGGACCGCGGTCATGAAAGTGTTGTCGATGACGAGGAGAGCGCCGTGCGCGTGGGCGAGCTTCGCGAGACGCTCGATATCGACGACGCGAAGCGTGGGGTTGCCGGGTGTTTCGACGAAGATCATGCGCGTGTTCTCGCTCAGGTCTTCGCTCGTAATAGAACCGAGGTCGTCGAAGAACGTGCCCGTCAAGCCAGCGCGAGGAAAGATCTTTTCGACGTAGCGGAAGGTGCCGCCATACACGTTGGATGAAAAGAGCACTTCGTCACCAGGGCTCAAGAGACTGAAAACCGAACTCACTGCGGCCATCCCGGTCGCAAAAGCGAATCCGTGCTTCGCTTCCTCAATGCTCGCAATGACCGACTCGAGGTCGGCGCGCGAAGGGTTCGAGCCGCGCTGATAGGCGTAGTCACCGCTCACTGAGTCGATATCGAGTTCGAAGGTCGAGGAGAGGTGGACGGGCGGCACAACCGCCCCAAACTCGCTCTTGCGCGGCGCAAGAATGGCCCGGGTATCAATATGCATGTCTCTCCACAGTCCTTCCAAAACACGAGTTCCTGGATGCACAAGCGCTAACACTAGCTTATGTACCCCATAAGCATGACAATACTAGGGGTCTCGCTGGCGAAAACCAAAAACCTGTGACGCACTATGACGCTCCAAAAGTCGCGATCCCCCTCAATCTCACGTATGAGATCCCCTCAGAACATCCGCGCCTCGAGACTGTTGCCTCAGCGCATACGCTCGCGAAGAATAAGAGATGTCTGACCGATCACATCACCCCGGACATCCAGAGGAGTACCCATGTCCACAACCGTTCCCCCCTCTCCCGTCGCCGTCAGCGCGCGCGGGGTCACCAAAACCTACGGAAGCGGCAGCAACCAGGTGACTGCTCTCAACGCAGTCGGGCTCGACATCCGTGCCGGAGAGTTCACTGCGATCATGGGAGCCTCGGGCTCCGGAAAATCGACTCTTCTCCACTCCCTCGCCGGCCTCGATTCAATCGACTCCGGGACGATCGTGGTTGAGGGCGTCGACATCACTCAGCTCTCGGACTCACAGCTCACAACCCTCCGCCGTGACCGAATCGGATTCGTCTTCCAGTCGTTCAACCTGTTGCCCATGCTCACGGCTAAGGAGAACATTCTTCTCCCGCTTGAACTCGCCGGCCGCAAGGTGGATGAGCAATGGTTCGGGATGCTTGTGCAGCGCTTTGGTCTCGCCGAGCGCCTCGGGCACCGCCCCAGTCAGCTCTCGGGTGGCCAGATCCAGCGCGTCGCGCTGACGCGCGCTCTCGTCACGCGCCCCGCTGTCATTTTTGCCGATGAGCCCACCGGCAACCTCGACTCGGCTTCGACCGAGGCCGTACTGAGCTTCTTGCGTGAGAGCGTCGACGTTCTCGGCCACACCGTCGTCATGGTGACGCACGAAGACGACGCTGCCCACAGGGCAGATCGCATCCTTCGCATGCATGACGGCCGAATCGTCGCCGATGAGTACATCGGCCAGAAAGCGGTGCAGGCACAGTGAGTACCCTGAAACTTCAGCCGCGGCGCAGGCACCTCGCCGCCGCCATCACGATTGCGCTTACGAGCGCCTTCATTGCCATTGCTGTTCTCGCCGTCGGATTTGTGGGCGAAGCTGTCAAAGCCCAGGTCACGGGACCCGTCCAAGGGGCTAGCGCCCTCGTGCAGCCAGCTTTTACAACGGAAGGCGACGCCACTTCCGCCTCGCCCGAGGCCATCGGGAAGGTGGACGGTGCCGACGGCGCCTTTTATAAGACTGACAACACGTTCGCGATCGCACTCGACGAGGGAGAGACAGGCAAAGAAAACCCACTCGATTCCAAGGGAACGTTTGTCAAGGTAGACGCGGTTCGCCCCGGCGTTGATGCCCACTACGTCGAAGGCAAAGCCCCTAGTGGAGACCACGAGGTTGCCGTCGATACGTCGTTTGCCAAAAAACGCAATCTGAAGGTTGGAAGCCAGATTGGGGTGCAGTCGCTCGACTCCGGCCAGACGCTTACCTTTACCGTCGCTGGCATTAGCCAGCCGCAGCTCGCGCAGGTCCTCAATCCCGGGGGTACCCTCACATTCGGCACCGCGGGCATCGACACCCTCACGGCTCTTGGAGGGGATGCCTCCGAAAAAGCCTCCGACTACTACGCGATCGCCGTCGTCGCCAAGCCCGGCGTGAGCGAAGAAGAGTTGGTGAGTAACCTCAAGGCTGCCGGTTACGACGCCGCGACCGTCACGGAATTCCTGCAAGAGGCGAATCTCATGGCGTTGACCGTCGTGACCATGCTCTCGGCACTTCTCGCAGGATTCGTCCTGATCGCCATTGCGACGAGCGCGCTCGTCGTGACGAACTCGTTCGCCGTGACGATGGCGCAGCGCAGGCGATCGTTCGCACTCGCGCGTGCACTCGGCGCAAAACGCCGACAGGCGATGTGGGCGATCGTTCGCGACGCACTACTCGTCGGGATTATCGGCTCGATTCTCGGCATTGTTCTCGCGTACCTCGCCTGGTGGGCGCTCCTTCTCGTGGGCCGCTTCACCTACTCCGAGGCTCTACCCGTCGTCCCGGGATTGAATATTTTCGCGATTCTCGTCCCGATCCTCGCCTCTCTCATCCTCGCGGTCTGTGCATCGGTGTTCCCGGCTATCAGCGCTTCTCGCGTGAAGCCTCTCGAGGCGCTGCGCCCCGCGGAGATCGCCTCCGGTAAGCACGCGTCGCTGATTCGCACGATCTTCGCGTCTGCGGTTGTTGCGCTCGGTGTCGTTGTCTCACTTGGCTCGTTCGTTGTCGAAATTGTCCTCAAAGACAGCGAGTTCATGATCCTGATTTCCATGCTGTGCGCGTTCCTTGGGTGCCTCACGATTCTTGTCGGTGTGATCGGGCTGCTGCCGGCGCTCATCCCGCCGGTGGCGAAACTCGGCAACGCACTCGCCTCCGCCCTCGGTTTCACGAGCGCACGCTTCGCATTTTTGAACCTTGCGCGACATCCGAAACGCACGGGCATCACGATGTCGGCGCTCATCATTGGCACCACTCTCATGGCGACAATGGCCTCCGGTGCGGTGACCGCTCAAAACACATTCGAGCATGACATCACCGACCGCGTCCCCGTCGACACCATCATTGCCGCCACCGACCTTCCCGCTGGTTTCCTCGAGAAGGTTCAAAAGACCGAGGGTGTGGACACCGCTCGCCAGGTCCCCACGGCAGAACTGCCATTCGACGCGGGCGCGATGACCGTATACGCCCCCTCGGCGGAGGACCTGCAGGAGGTCGCTACGTCGGACTCGATCGAGGTTCCACCGCCCGGAGAGCTGCACATGGGCAAGGCTCGCGCGGAACGGTTCCATGTTCACGACGGCGAGACGGTCACTGTCAACGCGAATGATGGAAGTGCACGCGAAGTCACCGTCCGTGTCAAGGGGAAACTGTCAATTTCCCTGGTGGCCCCCGATACCCTCAGCGGGCTTGGGATCGACGAAGGCAAAGCGGTCTTCGTCAAGTTTGCCGCTCCTGATTCTCCACAGAGGGCTCACACCACGTCGATCCAACTCACCGGCGCACTGAGTGAACTTTCTAATCAGCTGCCTCCCGAGACCGTCACGGCAACGTCCTTCGATGGGGCTCAGCGCGAGGTGATGGCAACAGTGATCCAGACGCTCCTCACGATCACCGTCGCGCTCCTTGCGGTTGCCGTCGTGGTTGCGATCGTCGGCGTCGCGAACACCCTCAGCCTGAGCGTGATCGAGCGTTCAAGCGAGTACGCCCTGATGCGTGCGCTCGGCACCTCGAAGGGCGCGATCCGCGCGATGCTCGTATGGGAAGGTATTTTCATTGCCTTCCTGGGCTCACTCGTTGGCGTGCTTCTAGGAACCGCTTTCGGAATGTTCGGCGTGCGCTCGCTTCTCGCGGGCGAGTTCGACTTCTACCCGGCAATTCCGTGGCTGTATCTCCTCATGATTCTGCTCGCCGGGCTCGTCGCAGGCGTTCTCGCTTCAATCCTGCCCGGAATGCGGGCGAGCGCGACGGCACCGGCCCAGGCGCTCGCGCAGCGAGACGAGTAGGCATCAGCGTCACACCATAGGGCGGCCGCGCTCATGCGCGGCATGGGCGGGAACCAGTGCGTGCACACTGGTTCCCGCCCGTCTTTTGCGTCGATGCGGAAACGCGCAGGGGCAAAACTACAACGGGGCCACTCGGCACCTATCTACCCCCTCGAGGGAGGGAGCAATCACGAGGCGCCAAATCGCTCAAGAACCGCCAGAGCGAGCTGCGCCAAGTCCTTCTCGGTAAACCCGGGCCAGCCGTTGAGCGCACGCCGCCACACGGGATCGATGGCCTTGTACCCCACGACGGCGCCCGCGAGCGCACCCGCGATTGCCGCGACCGTGTCGGTGTCGTTTCCACTGCGCACCGCCGCTTCGACGACGCGCGTGAAGTAGGCGCGGCGCTCGAACTTGTCCTCGGGAACATCCCCCGCCTGGCACAGGGCCGAAACCGCTCCTTGGAAGGCGTGAATGACCCACCCGTTTCGAGCGAAATATGCGGGCGGAGCACTGTGCGCCTCGGCGATGAGGCCCCTCCAATAGTCACGGCGTTCAGGCGTGAGGCGGCCAAGACCAGCATCGATCGTGAGCTCGCCGGTGAGAATCGCGTGACGAATAGCGAAGCTCCACAGGACTGCCGCCTCGATCGTCTCGAGGTCGACGTGCGTAAGCGTGTTGACGAAAACAACGGCGCGCTCGAATTCGTCCTCGCTCGCGAGGAGGTACGGCAGAACAACCGAATAGGCGCGCATGAGCCCGCCGTTGCCGGCGGTGTGATGCTGCGCTTTGTGGATCGCACGGGCCGCCTCGTGCATGTCGCGGCCCGAGGGCACGCTGTTGCCGTGTGATTGCGCGGTCTCGAGGGCGGCGAGCAGCACGTTAGAGGTGAGGATCCCGATGTCGGGGGTTTCTCGCGACCACTGGTACCAGCCGGCGGCGATCGCGTCGAGGGAACTTTCGCTCGTGAGCGAATCACCGTGGATCTCATGGGCGGCCGCACGCATGATGACGATTGCCATCGCCGTGTCGTCGGTCCACTCCCCCGGCTTCCAGCCGAGCTGCCCGCCGCCGGTCATGGCCACGTCGTCGGAATCCGCAATGGGAGGCTCGAATTCGTAGGGCGCTCCGAGAGCGTCGCCCGTGGCAGCGCCGAGTACCGCGCCGAGTGCGCGTTCGCGCTGCTGCTTGCTGAGGCTGTGCGGATCGTGCGGCCGTTCAGGTTCCCGGGCCGCCGTAGCCTCGGTTGAAGGGGCGATGTCCGACAATTTCAATCCCCTTTCGTTGCCGTGAAAACTCGTGCGGCGTGCGCACGGGCGGTGTTGGCGCCGCCCTGCGCACACCGGTCACGCCAGTTTAAGCCGCGTTTCTCGCATTTTCCTGTACCCAATGGGCAAATGCGCATCGGCTCACTACGCTTGGAAGGCGCATCCGGTACCCGGCTGACCAAGGAGATTGTGTGAGTACAGCGCCTGAGCCCGCCCACGACGTGGATCCCGGCACTGATCGTTGCTCGTGCGGCAGCGACCACGACCACGGCCCCACGGGCAACGACATCGTTCACGCGCTCGGGCGTGGTTTCGCCATACTTTCGCTGCTCACCCCGCTTCTCGCTCTCGTGCTCGCTGCAGCGAGTCTCGCGGCGACACCGACCTCACCGGGCGTGGTGTTCCTCGGCATCGGCCTTGGCCTCGTTCACCTCGCTCTCATGCTTGTGGCGGGCATGGTGGGAACTAAGAAGGGCGCGGCGATGACCCGCTCGCCATGGTTCCTCGTGGGCCGTGTGGCGATCGAGGAACTCGTGAGACTGCTCGTCTGTCTGATTGCCCTCGTGACCCTGAGTTGGCAGTGGACTGGTGCGCTCGGCCTGTGGATCGGTGTGGGAGCGATGCTCGTGTGGGCGACCCTCGCGACCGTGCAACTTGCCGCCTCTCGCCGGCGGATCACGCGGCCCTCGGACTGGTCGAAGGAGACTGTCCTCAGCATTCTCGACGGCGGCATTTCGGTGCGGCGCGCGATGTGCGTACGCTTCCTCGACATCGCCGGGTTGTTCCTGTTCCAGCTTGGCGCCTGCACGCTCGTGACAGCGGCCCCCATCATGACGGTCGCGACGATCGTTCTCTCGATCGCCTCGGGCCTTTCAACGCTTATCGTGCAGAGCCTAAGCCCGCAACGCCGCAAGAACTCCCCGTGGGCGTTCGCCCCGTTCGCTATCGGCATCGTGACGGCCGCGCTCGCGGTCATTTTCGTGCTCGCGCCAGGAATAGCCGCGCTCGCCTAAATTTCCCTATCTCATCCTCGCTGGCGCGGGTCGAGAAAAGCCGGGCGCGGTGGGGCGGTTCCGACGCTTGCTACGCGCCCATCGCTCCCGAGAACGCAACCATGGCGAGCGCCAACAGGGCAATCCAGACGGTGCTCATGGCACCGAGGAGAACGGGCTTCCCGCCGACGCTGATCAGCCCCTTGATTTTCACCCCGAGCCCAAGCGCGAACATCGCCGCCGCGAGCAGCCCGGTCTGCAGGAGCTTGACTCCCGCGAGCGCCTGCGGGGGCATGATGTGGAGCGAGCCGAGACCAACCATCACGAGGAAGCCCACGACGAAAAGTGGCACGACCGGCGGGCGCTTTGTGCTCTCGCGCAGCGTGCCGCGTGAGCGTGCTGCGAGGGAGAGCGCGACCGCGACGGGAGCGAGAAGCACCACGCGCGTGAGCTTGACGATCACTGCGACCGAGAGGGCCGAGGCACCGTAGGCTCCTGCGGCGGCGACGACCTGCGCGACCTCGTGAGTGCTCGCCCCGATCCACGTGCCGCCCGCGCTTTCTCCCATGCCCATCGCGTGCGCGGCAAGCGGCGCGAGCGGAATCATGAGGGTACCGAACAGCACGACGAGCGCGATCGCGGTGGCAACTTCCTCTTCGTCGGCGTCAGCGATATCTTCAACGCCGGCAACGGCGGCCGCACCGCAGATCGAGAAGCCGCACGCAATCAGGATCGACAGTGAGCGGCTGATGCCCAGGGCGCGTGCCATGGCGAGAGTGCCGAGGATCGAGAGGGTGACGACGAGGATGACGCCCACGATCACGCGCCAGCCGAGCGAAAGGATGTCCCCTACCGCGAGCTGCAAACCGAGCAGCACAATCCCGACGCGCAAAAGCTTCTTCGCCGTGAACTGGATGCCCGCGCTCCACGACTCCGGAATTGTCCAGAGGTTCGTGAGGAGCGCACCGAGCACGATCGCGATGAGCAACGGGCTCGCTGCCGGGAGTGCACGATTCACGACAACCGCAAGGACCGCTACGAGCACGCACGGCACGAGTCCGGGCACGAGAGAGGGTGAAGAGACGCGGGAAGAAGATGAAGCTGGCACGGCCTCATTCTAGGAATCCAGGCGTGCTTGCTCAGATTTTCGGGACCGTAACGTGACACATCCACCCTTCCCGAACCGCGGCTCGCTAGGGTGGAGGCAACCGTCGGACATCCCGATTTCCCCGATCCCGGAGGAGACACATGACCTCGCCCGAATCCCAGACTGGCCTCGATCTCACCCAGATCGATCAGTCCGTTCGTCCGCAAGACGACCTCTTCGGCTTCATTAACGGCGCGTGGCTCGCCTCGGCTGAGATCCCCGCCGACAAGGCGAGCTACTCGGAGTTCATGCGCCTGCACGATCTCTCTGAGGAGCGCGTGCGCGGCATCATCGAAAAGGCCGCGGCCTCGAACGCCCCGGCCGACTCGAATGAGGGAAAGATCGGCGCGCTCTATGAACTCTTCATGGACGTGGCTCGCTTGAACGAGGTGGGCACGCGCGACCTCGAGCCGCAGCTCGAGCGGATCCTCAGCCTCGCCGACCGTTCAGCGCTCACGAGCTTCACTGGCGAAGCAACGGCCCCCACGGGCATCGTCGGTCTCTACGTGTGGACGGACGCCAACGACCCGGAGCGCTACCAGGCACAGATCGCCCAAGCGGGCCTCGGCCTTCCCGATGAATCGTTCTACCGCGATGAGCAGTACCGGGCGATCCGCGAGGCCTATGTTGACTACCTTGCGACGCTTGCCGACCTTGCGAAGCTCCCGGGACGCGCCGGGCTGCCCGAAGGCGACGCCCGCGCCCTCGCTGAGACCGTCATGGATCTCGAGACCCGCATCGCGAAAGAGCACGTCGACGTCGTGCGCCGGCGCGACAGCGAGAAATCGAACAACCCGATGAGCGTCGCCGAGCGCGCCGACGCCTTCCCGAGCTTCGACTGGAGCGCCTACTTCGAGGGCACCGGTGCGAAGGCCGAGTGGGTCGAGACCATCAATATCAACGAGCCGGAGTACACGTCGGCCGTTTCGAAGCTGTGGTCGAGCGAAAGCCTCGAGAACCTCCGCGCGTGGCTTGCACTCCATGCCATCGACGCGGCTGCGCCCTACCTGAGCGATGATTTCGTGAACGCCCACTTCGCCTTCCACGGCGCCACGCTTTCGGGCACCGCCGAGATCCGCGAGCGCTGGAAGCGAGGCGTGAGCCTCGTGGACTCCGCTCTCGGCGAGGCGTTGGGTGAAAAGTACGTAGCCGAGTATTTCCCGCCGGAGGCGAAGGAACGCATGGAGCATCTCGTGGAGGCCCTCATCACCGCCTACCGCGAATCGATCTCCTCGCTTGAGTGGATGACCCCGGCGACCCGCGAAAAGGCCCTCGCGAAACTCGAGAAATTCACGCCGAAGATCGGCCACCCCGAGACCTGGCGGGATTACTCGAGCCTCACCATTGATCCCGATTCACTCCTTGCCACCGTCGGAAACATCGCGACGTTTACCCATGACTACGAGATCGCAAAGCTTGGGCGGAGCGTCGATCGCGGCGAGTGGCACATGACCCCGCAGACGGTCAATGCCTACTACAACCCCGGCGCGAACGAAATCGTGTTCCCCGCGGCAATCCTCCAACCCCCGTATTTTGGGATCGATGCGGATGATGCCGTGAACTTCGGCGGGATCGGCGCGGTGATCGGCCACGAAATCGGCCACGGCTTCGACGACCAGGGCTCCAAGTACGACGGCGACGGCGCGCTCAAGAGCTGGTGGACCGAGGCTGACCGCGAAGAGTTTGAAAAGCGCACGCGCTCACTCATCGCCGACTACGACGCGATGAGCCCGCGCAATCTCTCGGATGAGCATCACGTGAACGGCGCTTTCACGATCGGCGAGAACATCGGCGATCTCGGCGGGCTCACGATCGCGCTCAAGGCGTATCTCAACGAGGTTGGCGAGGCGGCACACGAAGTGGGGGCCGACGGTTACACGGGCATCCAGCGCCTCTTCCTTTCGTGGGGTGCGGTATGGCGCGGCAAGAACCGCGAGGCCGACGCCATTCGTCGCCTCACAATCGACCCGCACTCGCCCATGGAGTTCCGCGCGAACGGGGTCGTGCGCCATATTGATGCCTTCCACGACGCCTTTGAGGTGAAGGAAGGCGACGGGCTCTTCCTCGCCCCCGAGCGCCGCGTGAGCATCTGGTAAGCGATGGCGCACAAGCACGAGTACCTCACTCCGTATGAGGGCAGGGTGAGGCCGGGGCGGGTCGCGTGGGCCCGCGTCGTCCTCACCCTCGTGATCGGCGCGGCAATCTGCCTGTTCGTGTTGCTGACCTTTGGCGACCCCGGACTCGGCACCGCTATCCTCCTCGCGATCGGTTTCGCGGGGTATGCACTATGGGCGTGGATGCGCACGTCGATCGGGTTCGTCGTAGACGAGCGTGGCCTCACGCCGAAGCTCGGCGGTTTCCTCGCGCGGCCCACGTGGCCGCTCGAGGACTTCCGCACGGTGCAGATCCGCGTCGTTGCACCGGAACGGGTCGGCTCACTCGTGGGCAACATCGGGCTCGGGCGCGCCGAAGTCACGGTCTCCCGCATGGATGAGGTACGCCCGGTGGCGCCGCTCAAACCTCGCACGCTTGTGGGGCCGCAGGCCGACACTCGGTTTGCGGTCACCCGCGGCGGTGAGCTCGTGGAGATCATCGGCCGAGACGGAGGGTCATACCTGCTCAGCCCCGAGCACCCGCGCGAGGTCGCCGAGGCGATCGCGAAGGCCATCACATTTGCGCGCTGAGCACTCGCGGCCCTGCCCTCACCTGCCTGTACACTTGTGGGCGTCATCCAACAGACAGGGGAGCACCGACCGGTGCTGAGAGTGCGCAAAGGGCGCTGACCCTCGAACCTGATCCGGTTAGCACCGGCGTAGGGAGTCGGGATTTCTCGCATGCCGCGGCCACGCCGCTTCACGGGCATGCCCCTTCCGAGTGGAAGGAGTGGTGATGACCGATCAACGCACAGCGCGAGCGGGCTTTTCCGAGCGCATTAAGTACCGCACGATTGATCTCGTCGTGATCGTCATGGTCGGCGTAGCCTTCGGCGTCGCCTTTGCCGGCTACGCGCACCTGTACAACCTTGTGGCCCCTCTCACCGCGGTTTTCCCCCCGCTCGAGGGCCTCCTCACTGGCTTCTGGTGCCTTCCTGCTCTCGTCGCGATGTTGATCGTTCGCCGCCCAGGCGCTGCCTTCGGCGCGGAAATTATCGCGGCGTGCCTCGAGGCGCTCCTCGGCAGCCACTTCGGTGTCGGCGCGCTTATCTCCGGCCTCATCCAGGGCGCGGGTTTCGAGATCGCGTTCGCGCTCTCGGGGTGGGCGAGTACGAGCGCTGCGGTTGTGATTGGCGGCTCGCTTCTGTCGACCCTCTTCGAGTGGCTTTACGAGATCACCGCCTACTTCCCCTCGTGGTCTGCGGGCTACAAAGTCATGCTTCTCGTATTCTTCTGGATCAGCGCCCTCACGCTTCTCGCTGCCCTCGGGCGCGCTATCGTCACGGCGCTCGCGAAGGCCGGCGCGCTCAATCAATTTCCGGTGGGCAGGGACTTTACCGTCTCTCAAGCCCCGCGTGGCGGTTCTAGAATCGATGCATGATGACCACAGCTGCTCCTGATAACCATTCCGCTTTTCGCTACCGCACTATCGATCTTCTCGTTGTTGTATCGATGGGCCTGATCGCGGGCGTCGCGTTCTTTGCCTACGCCGCCGGTCTCGGCGCACTCAAGCCCGTGTTCTCGCTTTTCCCGCCCAGTGAAGGCATCGCCGCGGGTCCGTGGGCTCTGCCGGCGGCGCTCTCGATGCTCATCGTTCGCAAACCAGGCTCGGCACTTGGCACGATGTGGATTGGCGCGATCATCGAGGCACTTCTCGGCTCGCACTTCGGGTGGACGGTGCTCATCTCGGGCGCGATCGTTGCGATCGGCTTCGAGGTCATGGGTGCCGCCACGAAGTACGCGAAGCCGTCGTTTAAGTGGGTTCTCGCAGGTGCCTGGATCTCGATGGTTTTGCAGTGGATTTGGGAGCAGTTCGTGTTCTTCCCGAGCTGGGCTATGCCGTTCCGCTTCGCCCACCTCGCACTGTTCATCATTTCTGGCGTCATTCTGCTTGCGTTGCCGGCGCCGGCAATCGTGCGCGCGCTTGCGAAGACCGGGGCTCTCGGGAACTTCGCACCCGGGCGTGAGGAGGCCGCACAGCGGTGAGTGAGAGCCCGACGCTTGCCTCAACCCGCCGCGCCGTGGGTGTGGGGATCGATGACTTCACCTATACGCCACCGGGGCGTAGGGCCCCGGTTCTTTCTGGCCTTTCCCTCCAGATTGATGCGGGTGAACGCGTTCTTCTCACGGGTGCGAGCGGCTCGGGAAAATCGACGATTCTCAAGGCCCTGAGCGGCCTCATTCCCGAGGACCCACCGGAAGGGATCGACCCGTCGGCACCGCTTCCCGAGGCGTCTCCCGTGCCGGGCGTCGCCCTCATGGTGCAAAATCCCGTCCACTCGTTCGTGGGCGCGACGACGGGAATCGATACCGCTTTCGGCCCGGAAAATGCAAGCGTTGATCCCTCACGCATGCCCGCAATGGTGCGCGATGCACACGCCGCGGCCGCGTTTTCTTCTCCGCTCGATGCCAACCCCTACCACCTTTCTGGTGGGCAGCAGCAGCGCCTCTCCCTCGCGGGCCTGATCGCTACGGGTGCCGGGGCGATCGCTCTCGATGAGCCGCTTGCGATGCTCGACGCCAAGACGGCACTCGCCGTACGCGACGCCATTTGCGAAGCAACCGAGGGCCTCACTCTCGTCGTTGCGGATCACCAAGTGGAGCTCTGGCGCGACCACGTCGACCGCGTCATCCGCATAGGTGCGGGCGGTCAGATACTTGAGGACGCTCCCGCGGGGGCATGGCGCGCGGACGACTCTCGCGGCGAAAGTGCGCTCGGCAGCGAACAAAAACCGCTGCGAGGAGGCAACGAGGGTACCGCCCTCATTGACCTCGAGGTTCCCGCGACACTCGAGGGCCGCACGCTGTTTGCCGGGCCCGTTCACGTCGAGCTTTACACCGGGGAACTCGCCGCGCTCACGGGTCCGAGCGGCATCGGCAAGTCGACCTTGATCCGCTACCTTCTCGAGGAGACCCGTGAACGTACGGGTAGGGGGAAGCGCGCAGCGAAAAGGGCGCCGTTTCGAGCCGCATGGCTCCCGCAAAACCCCGAGCAGAGCTTCGTCGCCCGCACCGTCCTCGACGAGGTGAAAGCCGGCGCCGAGGATCCGAGCGACGATGAGGCCGCACGGGCGTGGCTTGAGGCAACAGGCCTCGCCCACCTCGAATCCGCCGGCCCCTTCACACTTTCAGGGGGCGAGCAGCGCCGCCTCGCCTTCGCGACGGCACTCGCCTCAGGCCGCGACATTCTCGTGCTCGACGAGCCGACGGTGGGCCTCGACGACGCGGCGTTTGGCGCGGTGGCTGAGCTCATTGCTCGCGCACTCGTCAGCGGCCGCGCGGTTCTTGCGGCCACCCATGACGAGCGGCTCGTGCGCGCGTGCGACCGAGTCATTGCCCTCGAGGCAGCGCCGGGGCGTGACGATCTCCGAGAGAGTATCGCGTGCCAGCAACCGTCGGGCCCGTCCCCCGCTCCCCCAATCCCGCGCGTTCCCCACCCGCCGCGCGCCGTCGCTGCCGATAAGCTCAATCCACTCACGATCCTCGCGGTCGCTGCTTTAGCCTTCGCTGGATCGTGCGGAATGCACACGCTCGCGCCGACGCTCACGGGCACCATCCTCACGCTCACGCTCATCCCTCTCGCCTGGCGCACTCCAGCCCGGCTCATGGCGCGCCTTGCACCAATCGTGCTCGCGGCGCTCACCATCGCGTGGTCGGCCGGGATTCTCTCCGGCAGGCCACTCGGCGAACTGTCGACATGGCAGAGTGCCGGCGTCGAGGGCCTGAGAATCTTCGCCATGGTCGGCCCCGGCGCGATCCTTCTTGAAGGTCTAGACCCGACCCGCTTCGGTCAGGCTCTCGCCCAAAAGTGTCATGTTCCCGCGCGGTTTGCGGCAGCCATGAGTGCGGGCCTTGCGCGGCTCGGACACGTGTTTTCGCAGTGGGGCGACATCGTCTTTACGCGCCGCATCCGGGGCATCCAGCAGCGCAATTCCTTCGCGCTCTACGCCGGTGCAACGTTTGCGCTTCTCGTCTCGACGCTGCGCGGCGCGGAGATCCAAGCTCTCGCGATGGACGCGCGCGGATTCGCGACGGCGCAACGGCGCACGTGGGTCCACGATGCGCGGTTCACGTGGCACGATGCGTGGGGCTTGGGACTCGGGATCGTCCTGCTGGCCGCGCCCATCATCGCTACGCTTGTGGCATGAGTGACAACACCGCGCCCCAGCCCGGTACCGACGCCGATGAGGCCGCCGCACTCGCGCGCGCCCTCATGGACGCTGCACGCGAGGGGAACCTCGATATTCTCCGCCCCGCCATCGAGGCGGGAATTCCCCTCAACATGCAAGATGCAGACGGCAACACCATGCTCATGCTTGCCGCGTACCACGACCACGCGGCACTCGTGAAGCTGCTTGCAGAGCACGGCGCGGACGTCGACCTTCTCAACGACCGTGGCCAGAGCCCGCTCGCGGGCGCCGTATTCAAAGGTTTCGACGACGTGGTCGCGGTGCTCGTCGAAGCTGGTGCTGATCCCGATGCGGGAGTGCCCAGCGCGCGCGAGAGCGCTCGGTTCTTCTCCCGCGCCTACGCCTTCTGAAGACGTGTTTCCGCGCGCGCTAACGCAAGCGCACCGTCGAGCGGCGAGGCAGCCTCACGCACGTCGAACCCCTCGCGTTCGAGCGCATAGCGCATGAGATCCCCTATCGGGCCGCGAGCGGTGAGGACACTACCGGCGAGGACGACACTCACGGGTGAATTGCCGCGAAGAGGATCCGCGAGCGCAAGGGCCCCCTCGAGGAGACTGTCCACGGCTTGCGCGACGATCTCGCGTGCGACCTCGTCACTTTCGCCCTCGCCGAAATGACCGAGCTCGGTCACGATCGGGGCGAAACGCCCGTACTCGGCCGGGGTCAGGTCGTAGGCTTCACGGATGAGCGCTTGGCGTGGGTCGAGCTGGGCAGCGGTGTCACGCGGGTTGAAGCCCAGCGCCGCGCATACACGGTCGGTGAGGGCTGTCGAGCTCCCGCGCGCGTCGAGGTCCGCCGCCACTGCCTCGAGCGCGCGCTTGCCAAGCCACACGGCCGAGCCGACGTCCCCTAGCAGCCATCCCATGCCATCACGGCGCACCGACTCCACGCCCCGGACATAGCTCACGCTTGCCGCGCCGGTGCCCGCGAGAACGAGAACGCCGGTGGGTCGTGACGCGGATGCCGGGAAGGCACTCGCGAATGCCGTGCACAGGTCATCGACGACACGAACGCTCGCGGGATCGACCTGGATGTGGTGAGAGGCCGCTTGCGAGACAACGGCCTCACGCACGAGCGCCTCGATGCGCTCGTGGCGGGCGGGCCCCGCTCCAGATATGCCGAAGACGGCCTTTTCCAGGGTGCTACCGGTGTCGAGCGGGGCGAAGGCGCGCGCAAGTGTCTGCTCGAAGTGCTCGAGCGCGTCGGGCCCGGAGGACCTCACGTTAAACCCCGCGCCCTCGACGCGGACCGGCGTGAAACTCTCGCCACTTCGCCCATCGGCTCCCTCGATTGCGAGGCGCGTGTGGGTCGCTCCGACGTCGGCACCCAGAATCACGGAAATCGGCATGTCAGCAGTCCTTTCGGTCTCGCCCAGTATGTCATCCACCCCACAAGTTGTGGTAAGTTTCATCTTGAGGCATACGGATGAAATATTTTTTCACGACGGTGCCCGTCCCCCATAGCTCAAAGGAGACACTATGATCACCCGCAGGAACCTCATCGCCACCGGAGCGCTCGGCGCGGCCACCGTGGGCCTCGCCGCGTGCGGCAATTCGGGCGGTTCCTCCTCCAACCCCACCGATAAGGCCGCCAACGACGGCAAGACCATCACCCTGTGGATCATGGAGGGCACGAACGCCAAGACTGACGAATACGTCAAAGCCCTCCAGGAGGAGTTCACCAAGCACACGGGCGCGACTCTCAAGGTCGAGGTCCAGCCGTGGGATGGTGCGCACGACAAGTTCGTGACCGCCATGGCGGGCGGCACCGGCCCCGACGTTGCGGAGATCGGCACAACCTGGACTCCCGAGTTCGCGGATGCAGGGGGCCTCGACGACCTCACGGAAGACGTCAAGAAGGCCGGCATCGACTCTGACCTCGTCGATGCACTCAAGGAAGCGGGCACGCTTGACGGCAAGCTGTATGGCATGCCGTGGTACGCGGGCATCCGCTCGATCCTCGCGAACAAGGAGATCCTCGAAGCCGCGGGGGTCAACTCCCAGCCCCAGTCGTGGGATGACCTCCTCGCCATGATCGATACCCTCAAGACGAAGAACCCCGACGTCATCCCGTTCCCCGTCAACGGCGGATCCCCCTTCGCTCTCCTCCCCTTCATCTGGGGAGCAGGCGGCGACATCGCCGAAGGCTCCGGCAAAGACTGGAAGGCCACCATCAACGAAGCGCCCGCAGTCGAGGGCCTCACGTGGTACACCGACCTCGCCCTCAAGCATGGCTCGTCGACCGAGGCCGCCTCGACCTGGAAGGAGACCGACTCCCTCAAGCAGTTCCAGGAGGGCAAGGTCGCCATGTTCATCACCGGTTCGTGGGTGCCCGCAACCGTGAAGGCAAGCGACGAAGAACTGTTCAACAAGCTCACGGCTTTCACCATCCCCGCCAAGGACTCGGCGATCGCCGCCAGCTTCGTGGGCGGTTCCCACCTGTGCCGGTTCCTGGACTCCGAGGAGCCCGAGCTCGCCTTCGAACTCATCAAGCTCATGACAACCGGCGAATTCGCGACCCGGTGGAGCGAAGAGACGAACTTCTTCCCCGGCACGAAGTCAGCGCTCGACGAGACCATCGAGAACGGCACCGACCTCACAAAGGTCTTTGCTTCGCAAATGACCGAGGCCGGCAAGTCCGTACCCGTTACTCCAATGTGGGGCCAGATCGAGGGCAAGAAGACCCTCCCGAACCTCCTGAGCAACGTGCTCGCCGGTGGCCAGGCTCCGCAGGCTGCCGCTGATGCTGCCGCTAAGGAAATGGACGGAATCTTCGGCGCCTAAGCCGCATTTTTGTTCACCGACCATCGCTCGGGACCCACTCGCTGAGGGCTGGGTCCCGAGCCCCCAGCTCACGTCCGAAAGCTTCCTCGATGACCACCATGAACGACACTCACGAGAGTGCGCTGCCCCCGGCTGACACGAGCCGCTCGTCACGACTGTCGATGTGGGCGCGCCGACACTTGCCGCCGTGGCTGCTCCTTGCGCCCGGGCTCCTCACGCTCGCGGTCCTGTTGATCTTCCCCCTGTTTCGCGTATTCGACCTCTCGCTTCAGGACTACGGCCTGCGTAACCTGCTGAAGGGCACCACCAACTACGTGGGCTTCGCCAACTATTCGGCGATTCTCAGCGACCCGCATCTGTGGACAACCGTGCTTCCCAACACCGTCGGATTTGCGGCCGTGTGCGTGGTGCTGACGATGCTCGTGGGTGTTGCCGTTGCGCTGTTTCTCAATACGCTCTCGCTCACGTGGCGCAACATCTGCATCGGCGCGATCATGGTCGCGTGGGCCGTTCCCGCGCTGACCGGCACGTACGTGTTTGTGTGGCTTTTCGACCCCACGAGCGGGTTCGTGGCGAGCGTCCTTGAATCACTCGGGCTGTTCACTCCGGGCAGCGCCAACTGGTGGGATTCTCGCCTCGCGTTTTACGGAATTGCCGCACTCAATGTCGTGTACCACGGCTTTCCCTTTATCGCCGTGACGACCCTCGCCGGGCTCCTCACGATCCCGGAGTCCCTGTATGAGGCCGCGAAAGTCGATGGCGCGAGTGCGTTCAAGCGCTTCACGAACGTCACCATCCCGATGATCCGCCCGATCCTCGCCGTGTGCATCATCTTGTCGACGATTTGGGACTTCAAGGTCTTCACGCAGATCTATCTCATGCCCGGCGGCGATGGGTCGAACAGGCACATGATGAACCTCGGCGTGTGGTCCTACACCGAGTCGTTTGGGCAGGGAAAGTACGGCATGGGCTCTGCTATCGCGGTACTTCTCACTCTCGTCCTTCTCGCGATCTCCGTGGTCTACATGCGCGCACTCATGAAGGAGGATGAACTGTGAGCACCACCGCTTCGACAGGCGCCACACCCGCCAATAAGAAGAACCCGCTTCGCCCCGCAAATATCGCGAAGGCGTTCGGCATCGCCCTTCTTCTCCTCTACGCGCTCTTCCCGTTTTACTGGATGCTCACGACCGCTGTGGACACGCACGCAAACTCTCGCGGCGCGGGCATTTTGCCTTCGGGCTTCACCCTCGATCACTTTAAAACTGTCCTGATCGACGCGAACTTCTTCGAGTACATCAAGGTCTCCCTCATCGTCGCGGCCGGCACCGTGCTCCTGTCGGGTGCAATCGCGCTGTTCGCCGCGATTGGCGTCGCTCGCTACCGCTTCCGCCTTCGCACCGTCGTGCTCGTTCTCGTGCTCATGGTGCAGATGGTGCCGCTCGAGGCTCTCGTGATCCCGCTGTTCCTCCAGGCGCGCACCCTCAACATGCTCAACTCGCTCCTCGGGCTCGTGATCGTCTATCTCGCCTTCTCGCTTCCGTTCGCGATTTGGAACCTCAAGGGTTTCGTCGCCGCGGTCCCGAAGGAACTTGAGGAAGCCGCCTACATCGATGGCGCCGGATGGTTCAGGATGTTCTTCTCGATTCTCCTGCCGCTCGTCGCCCCCGGTCTCGTCGCCACGAGCGTGTTCGCGTTCATCACCGCGTGGAACGAATTCATTTTTGCCCTCACGTTTATGACGGACTCTTCGAAGTACACGGTAGGTGTTGGCCTGCGGACGTTCTTCACCCAGAACACGGCCGACTGGGGGCCGATCATGGCCGCCTCGACCATCATCGCGCTTCCCGTTGTGATCTTCTTCGTCCTGGTCCAGCGCCAGCTGTCGTCGGGGCTCACGGCAGGCGCGGTCAAAGGTTAGAAGGTGACCATGTCTCAGTCTCGTTTTGATGCCGATGCTCTCGCCCCGCTTCTCGCGTCTTTTCCCGGCACGGACGTCCCTGAATGGCTCGCGAAGGCGCTCGAGGCCGGACTCGGCGGTGTGTGCCTGTTCGGGTACAACACGCCGAATACGCGCGAGGCCCAAAGGCTCATCACCCAGGTGCGCGAGGCGAGTTGCACAGAGCCGATCGTCACGATCGACGAGGAGGGCGGCGACGTCACCCGGCTCTATGCGGCGCGCGGCGGCGCGTTTCCAGCAGCCCGTGGTTTCGGCGACATCAACGATCCCGAGCTTTCGCGCGAATACGGCGAGGCCATCGGACGGGTGCTTGCCGCGATTGGCGTACGCATGAACTTCGCCCCCGTCGCAGACGTCAACACGAACCCTGCAAATCCCGTGATCGGTGCCCGCAGTTTCGGCACGTCGCCGGGGCTGGTCGCGCGGCATGCGCGGGCGGTGTGCGAGGGGCTTTCGCGCGCGGGAGTGCTGAGCTGCGCGAAGCATTTTCCCGGGCACGGGGACACTGCGGTGGATTCGCACCTGGGGGTTCCGACGGTCGCCCTGTCGCGCGAGGACGCCCTCGCCCAGCATGTCGCGGCCTTCCGCGAGCTCGGCAGCGCGCCCGATGCCCTCATGACGGGCCACGTGTGTGTGCCGTCGCTCGGTGATGGGCCCGCAACGATTGCCCCGTGGTCGTATTCTCTCGCTGCGCAGACCAATCCCGATGCGCTCGTCGTCACCGATGCTCTCGACATGGGGGCGATTACCGAATCGGTGGGCTACGCGGAGGCAGCCGTGCGGGCGCTTGAGGCAGGTGCGCACCTGCTGTGTCTTGGGACGTCGATCCGCCGTGATGGCGAGAACATGCTTGTCGAGGCCCACGACGCGATCGCTGAGGCTCTTCGTTCGGGTCGGCTTGATCGCGGTGAGCTGCGCTCGCGCGCCGAGCGCGTGCGCACAACCCTCGAGAGGCGCCCACGTGTGTCTGCGTGCACCGTAGAGGCTCTCGAGAGTGCGGAGGCTCATCTCGAGGCAGTTGGCGAGCGTGCCTCTCGACGTGCGGTGCGGTGGGCACTCGAGTCGTCGCCTGTCGCGGGCCACGTTTCGACCGCAGCCATCGTCGATGCGCGTTTCGCGCACGATTACGCTGCGGGTAAGGGGCGCACCTTCCTCGCGCCGGTACTCGAGCATCGAGGCATTCGCCTTCTGCCCGCAGACCCGCCGCCGGGCTACGAAAGCCCGCAGGTGACGTTCGTGCTCACGCGGCTTGGCTCGGCGAGTGACGCGGAAACGGCTCGTCTCGATCAGGCCGCCGCGAATGCACACGAGTTGGGCTCGCGCCTGCTCGTCCTTCACACGGGTGTTCCGGAAACGGCACCGCTCCCCCACACACTCTCATCGCCCGCAGCCGTTCTTCTCACCTATGGTGCGAGTCGGGGCGTCATGAACGCCGCAGCCGATCTCGCTCTGGGAGAGGTCGTGCGATGAGGATCCTCGGTCTCATGACGGGCACGTCGGTTGATTCGGCGGATTTCGCCCTCGTCGATTTCTCCCGCGACGGCGACGTGCTTCACGCACGCGTGAAGAGCTCGGGTGAGCACCCGTGGCCCGACGCCCTTCGCAGCCGCGTCCTCGAGGCCGTGACCAGCGCGAGTGTTCCCTCGCTCGCAGAGCTCACACTGCTCGATGCGCACGTTGGCGAGTTCCTCGCTGGCGTCGTCACAAGCGTGCGCGACGATGCCCGCGAACGCGGATCCGACACACCACTCGATCTTGTCGTCTCGCCCGGGCAAACGCTCTTTCACAACGTCGAGGGCGGGCGCACCCTCGCAACCCTCGCCATTGGAGACGCCTCCCGTATCCACGCCGCAACCGGGATTGCGGCGCTGAGCACCGTGCGCAGCGCCGACATCGCCCGTGGCGGGACCGGCGCGCCACTCGCCCCTCTCCTCGACCAACTCCTGCTCGGCCCCGATGGCGGATGCGCGGTGAACATCGGTGGGATAGCCAATGCGACGCTGTGCACCCCGGCAGCCGTCGGACCAACCGCTCCCCCGCTCGTGCGTGCGGGCGACACGGGCCCCGGTAACGGGCTCATCGACGCGGCCGCCGCCCTTCGCACGGGAACGGCGTGCGATACGGATGGTGCCCGAGCCGCCGCCGGACGTGTGGACGACACCCTTCTTTCAGCGCTGCTCGCCGACCCTTACTTCGCACTTCCCTTTCCGAAGTCCACGGGCAGGGAGTATTTTTCGCCGGCGTGGCTCGATGCTCGCGCACGCGAAGCGGGCATCGACCTGAACGCGCTTAGCGCTGAGAACCTGCTCGCGACGCTCACGGAACTCACTGCCCGTGCACTCGCTGATGCGCTCAAGGCCGAAGTGGGGCACGAGCCTCGCACGCGCCTTCACGTGACCGGCGGCGGCGCCCACAACCCGACCCTCATGGCCCGCATCGAAGCCCTCCTTCCTGCATGTACGGTGACTACGGGACCGCTTGGCGGCCTCGACCCCGACATCAAAGAAGCGTTCCTCATGGCCCTCATCGGCTACTACTCTGCGCACGGCTTGCCCGGTGCGCTGATCGATGCCACGGGTGCCGCAGAGCCCGCTGTCCTCGGTCAACTCACCCCGCCGCACGCCCTGCGCACCGTCCCGCTTTCGACAACCGCACCCCGCCAACTTCTCGTGGAGGATTCCCGTGACTGATTCACATGGCCCGCTCACGCCGCTTGTCCAAGTGCATTCGCCTACCGAAGAGCGCAATCCCCGCTCGCGCGACATCGATACGCTCGCATCCGAGCAGGTTGTCTCGCGCATCCTCGCGGAAGATGCCACGGTCGTCGCGGCCGTGCAAGCACTGACCCACGAGATCGCGCGCTTGACCGACCTGTGCGTGGACGCCCTCACGATCGGGGGCCGCGTGCACTACGTGGGAGCAGGGACCTCGGGTCGTCTCGGTGTTCTCGATGCGGTCGAGCTCCTTCCCACCTACAACGCAGGCTCCGATATGTTCGTCGCGCATCTGGCCGGCGGCGATGGGGCAATGATGAAAGCTGTCGAGGGCGCCGAAGATAGCGAAGAGCTTGGCGCGAGTGTGGTTGCGGACCACGCGGGCGCGCACGACGTCATCGTGGGGCTTGCCGCGAGTGGCCGAACCCCGTACGTGAAGGGCGCGCTTGCGGCTGCCCGCGAGCGCGGACTCGCCACGGCGCTCGTGAGTGCCAACCCGAACGCACCGCTCGCGGCGCTTGCCGATGTGCCGCTTCTCGTGAACACTGGTCCCGAGGTTGTCACGGGGTCGACCCGGATGAAAGCTGCGACCGCGCAAAAGGTGCTCCTCAACGCCCTGTCGACGTCGGTGATGGTGCGTCTCGGCAAGACCTTCGAGAACCTCATGATCGATGTTCGCGCGACGAATGAGAAGCTCGTGGCACGCACGGTGCGCATCGTGCGCGAAGCAACGGGCGCGAATGAAGACGACGCGCGCGCTGCGCTCGGCGCGACCGGGAACAACCTGCGCGCCGCCCTCGTGCTCCTCCTCGCTGGAGCCTCGCTTGAGCACGCTCCGGAGGCCCTCGAGGTTCTCGCGCAGTTCCCGCCTTCTGCTAAGCGCCCGGGGGACGCCTCGGGGATTCGTTCGGCAAGCGAAGCCTTGCGCGCCCGCGTGAGCTCTCCGACGGCCGCCGAGGAACGATAGGCACCCCACCATGACAGGCGAAGACTCCCAGCGCCCACCGGCACGAGTCCTCGATGCTCTCGAGGATGCCGCCAAGAGCGAGTCGCGCACCCTCGCGCGCGCGAGCCGCTACCTCTTGAATCACCCCGACGAGGCCCTCTCTCGACCCATTGCTGAGATTGCCGCGGCCTCTCGCACGTCGCCCGCGAGCATCGTGCGGCTCGCCACGAGCCTCGGTTTCAGCGGCTTTAGGGAGTTGAGGGCCGCGTTCCGTGAGGACCTGGCGTTTTCGCGCGGGCGCGCGACAACCATCGCGGGTGGCGACGAGCGTGCCGCGAGCGCGCTTGCCGCCGACATCGACCCGCAGGACTCTCTCGAAGCGGTCGTCAAGAAGGTGGCGTTTGCCGATTCGCGCGCGGTTGCCGATACCGCCGATGCCGTGAGCGTAAGCGAACTCGAGCGTGCGCGGACGTTGTGCACGAGAGCCCGCCAGGTGGTGACGTTCGGTGTGGGAGCTTCGGCGTTTGCGGCGATGGACCTCGAACAAAAACTCGCCCGCATCGGTATGCGCGCCACGAGCTACGTGGATGCGCACCAGGCCTTGCCTGCGGCGTCGCTCATGGGCGACGGTGACGTCGCAGTCGGTATTTCGCACTCCGGCGAAACGCTCGACATTCTTGATTCGCTCGCGATTGCGCAGGATGCGGGCGCAGCCACGATCGCGATTACGAATGCACCGTCGAGTGAGATCGCCCGCCTTGCCGATATCACGTTGCTGACTCACGCCCACGAGTCGGAGCTGCGCTCGGGAGCGACGGCTTCAAGGATTGCGCAGCTTACCGTCGTAGATTTTCTCTTTGTCGCCATCGCACAAATGCGCATGGACGAGGCTCACGAGGCGCTCGCACGCACGTATTCCGCGGTCTCGGCAAGGAGGCGATAACCTACTCCACCGACGTTCCAGGCCCTCCGCCCAGGGTGCAAAACCTCTGCATTGTCAGGGACGGGGCTCTTGACGGGGACATTAGGTCGTTTTTCGTCATGCTCACGAGATTCTCAACGAGGAGACCCTATGACTAACCTTTCACGTCGTTCATTCGTCACGCTTTCCGGCGCCGCCAGCGCGGGCGCCTTCGTCGCCGCGATCGGTGCGGTCCCGGCCGTCGCGTCGCCTTCACCGCAGGAGGCGAGCGCCTCCGACGCAGCAGTGGCCCCACGCGCACGCGAGTTTCGCGCGATGTGGATCGCCTCCACCGACAATATTGACTACCCGAGTCGCACCGGCCTCAGCGTCGAGGAATCCAAAGCGGAATTCATCGCGTGGCTTGATCTGGCGAAGGAGCTCAACCTCAACGCGGTGATTTCTCAGATCCGCCCTGCTGCCGATGCCTTCTGGCCCTCGCCGTATGAACCGTGGTCGCAGTTCCTCACGGGCGAACAGGGCAAGGACCCGGGGTTTGACCCCCTCGCATTCCAGATCGAGGAGGCCCACAAGCGCAACCTCGAATTCCACGCGTGGTACAACCCGTTCCGGGTGTCGATGACCGAATCCGTCGATCACCTCGTCCCCGACCACCCCGCGCTCGTGAACGAGGGGTGGGCGTGGGCGTACGGGACGAAGACCTATTTCGATCCGGGTATCCCTGAGGTTCGAGAGCACTCGCTGCGCGCGATCATGCATTCGGTTGAGCATTACGACATCGATGCGGTCCACTTCGACGACTACTTCTATCCGTACAAGGTTGAAGGTAAGGACTACCCGGACCAGGCGACCTATGAGCGCTACTCGGATGGCACGTCGTCGCTTGATGATTGGCGTCGCGAGAACATCACGATCTTTATCCGCGAGATGCGAGAGAGGATCCGCTCGTGCAAGCCGTGGGTGAAGTTCGGTATTAGCCCGTTCGGTATTTGGCGCAACAACACGAGCGATCCCGCCGGGTCTGCGACGAGCGGGTCGGAGAGCTACGAGATCATTTGCGCGGATTCGCGCGCGTGGGTCAAGGATGGCCTCGTCGACTACATCAATCCGCAGATCTACTGGCCGATCGGGCTTGAGGTCGCCGACTACGCGGCACTCGTTCCCTGGTGGAACGATGTCGTCGAGGGCACCGATGTCGCACTCTACATTGGCCAAGCGATGTACAAGCAGGCCTCGGGCGCAATCGAGGATCCGGAAGAGATGGCACGCCACCTCGACTTCAATCGCGACTACCCGCGTGTCGAGGGCGATGTGTACTTCTCGGCGAAGTCAGTGCGTGATGAGCGAGACGGTGCGATGGGCGAGGTCGTTCGCCGCCACTACGCCCATCCCGCGATCGTGCCTGTCATCGCTCACATGGGAGGAGCCGCGCCGCGCACGCCAAAAGGCCTCAAGGTGCGTTGCTCGCGCGGTAATGCCGTGGTCGAGTTCAATCGCCACCCTCATTCTGAGGCGACGAGTTTCGCGATCTACCGGGTCTCGGGTGCGCGATTTGATCCCGCCGAACTCGCAGATGGCCGCAACCTTCTCGCGTGTGTACGCGCCGATGCGCAAGTCGTGCGCCAGAGCGTTCACGTTGAGGGGGTCGCGGGCGGTGACTGGATCATCGTGACGGCGCTCGATCGTCTGTGGAACGAGTCTGATCCCTCGAAGCCAACCCGCGCACGCTGACCGGGGCATCTATGCATCTGGATGAGGGTGCAGAAAACGGGCACATCGCTTCGTTTTCTGCACCCTCACCGTTTGGGGCGTGCGACGAAGGGCGCGATTGTTCGCTAGAGGTGGACGCGCACCTCGGCCCCGTCGCGGTACGCCGAAAACATCATGGGCGAGTTATGAGCGATGACCAATTCCCCGGTGGGCAGCACTGCGATGAGGCCTCCGCTCGAGCCCTTTTCGGTGAGGGTCTCCTCGATGGTGGCCGCAACAGCAGAGGGAAGGTCGCAGCCCGCATACCTCATGCGTGCAGCAACGTCGTAAGCCACAACGCCGCGGAGGAAGGCCTCGCCCTCCCCCGTGCATGACAGTGCCGCGAGTCCATCGCGCGCGTATGTGCCCGCCCCGATCACGGGGGTGTCCCCGATGCGACCCACATCCTGGGCGCTGATTCCTCCCGTCGAGGTTGCGGCGGCGAGGTGGCCGTTCGCATCAAGGGCCACGGCTCCGACGGTGCCGTGCCTCGGGCCGCTCTCACTCTTGTCGAGCAGCCGTCGCAGCTGTGCGAGGCGCCGCTCGGTGACGAACCACTCGGGGTTTGCGACCTCGAGGCTCCACTCACGCACGAGCTGCGCTGGCGGATCGACGATCATGACGTGATCGGTGCGTTCCATGACGGCGCGCGCCGCACGCACGGGGCTCTTGGCGTGCTGACTCGCGAGAACGGCCCCGGCAAGACCGCTAGCCCCGTCCATGATCGAGGCGTCGAGTTCGGCACGGCCGTCTTTCGCGAGCGCCGCACCACGACCCGCGTTGAACAGCGGGTTCTCCTCGAGCGATTGCACAGCAGCGCAGCACGCCTCGAGGGCGCTTCCGCCGCCCGACAGTACCGCTTCACCGGCCGCGTGTGCCTCGCGCAAACCGCTCTCGTAATCGGCCTGTTCACCGAGCTCGAGAATGCGACCGCCGGCACCACCGTGGATCGCAAGTGCCCACGGCTCGGCGCTCGCCCGGTGAAGCGTAAGGGTGGCTGGTGGCTGGACGTTCTCCTCGCCGGCTGCGCGCGCGGCAGACACGCTCGTGTTCATCGTCGCTCCTCCTCGAAACACTTACGGGTGGTGGTACTCCATCGTGTAATGCGCGATCCCAGCTTCGTAGAACTCGTCGCTCACGGTCACGTATCCGAGCGATTCGTACCAGTCTTTGAGGTAGGACTGTCCGTGGATAACGATCTTCTGGGTGCTCTCGCGCTCCTTGCACAGGTCGATTGCCGCGGCCATGAGGTCGCCGCCATAACCGCCACGGCGGGCACTCTTGGCGCACGCGAGGCGACCGATTCTCATGCATCCCTCACCGGGGAACACGCGGATCGTCCCGATCACATCGCCGTCTTTTTCCCACCACACGGTGATGGTGGAATCCTCGCGGTCGAGCCCGTCGAGCTCTTGCTCGCTCGATACGCCCTGCTCAATGATGAACACGTCCTGGCGGAGCATGCACAGCGAGTACACGATCTCGGGCTCCATGAAGCTGAGGTGCGACGCCTTGAGGGTGGAACCGTCGGGCCTTTCGGCGAGCACGCGCAGATCAAACTTGGGGTGTGGGGTCATCTCATTCACCCTCCGGAGTGTACGCCCAGCCGGCTGCACTGTTCAGGTCCGTCCACCCGGCCTTGCGAACGCGGCGCCTTTGGCAGCGGGGACACCAGTACAGGGCGCGCCCGGCAAGGTCGGCATCGCGAATGCTCGCCTCGCACAGGCGGCACGGGAACCCCTGACGGTGATACACGTAAAACGACTCCTCGCGAGGAACACTCGCGGGGTCATCATCCCCGTTTTGGTACACGGGAACCGTGCGTTCGTTGAGCTCGCGGTGAATCTTCCGATGCTCGGGCTGCGTCGTGACGATGCGGCCCGTCCGCTCGCCGTACGCCATGAGAGGCACGAGATCCTCCCACAGCGCCTCGATCAGCGGTGTCGTGAGTTCGTTGCCGGGCACGTAAGGGTCGAGCCGCGCGCGAAACAGCAGTTCGGCGCGGTAGATGTTGCCGATGCCCGCGCATACGCGCTGGTCCATGAGGAGCTGACCGATGCTCTGGCGTGATTTCTTGATGCGCCGCACGAACTCACGCGGATCGGCGTCCGAGCGCAGCGGGTCAGGCCCGAGACGTTCGAGCACCGCTTCCCGCTCGGCCTCGTCGATCACGCGGCACTGGTTGGGACCGGTCAGGTCAGCAAGCCCCTCTGCTCCGCGAATGCGGAGTCTGACGTTGACCCCGGGCACAATCGAAGCCCAGGAGCCGTCGGACGCCACCTCAAGCCCCTTGCGGGGCGCACCGATCGCGCGCACCTGATGGAAGCGCTCACTGCCCGCGAATGTCCACGAGCCGTACAGCCCCAAGTGAATATGGATGAACCGAAGCGGTTCGGTGTCCTCGTGCGGAGCGAAGCCCATGAAGAGGTGCTTGCCCGCCGCCTCGGCTCGCGCCATGACCCAGCCGTCGAGTTCCGCGGCTCCCGCCTCAAACCGGCCCTGCGGCGACGAAAGCCGCACCCGGGTATTTCCGAATGCGGCGTTCATCGCGCGTGCGAGCCGGTGAATCGTATGCCCCTCGGGCATCGCTCACCGCCCTTTCGTTAGCGCTCCCGGTACGTGCCAGTCTTCTCGTATTCGGCGATCTTGCCGATGCGTCGCACGTGACGCTCGTCGCCGGAGAACGGTTCGTTCACGAACGTCTCGATAAGGGCGATGAGCTCCTCCTCGCTGTGTTGGCGCGCACCGACCGCGATCACGTTCGCGTCGTTGTGTTCACGCGCGAGCTTCGCGGTCGCTTCATTCCACACGAGTGCCGCACGCACGCCCTGAACCTTGTTCGCGGCGATCTGCTCCCCGTTTCCGGAGCCACCGATCACGATTCCAAGGCTTCCGGGATCCGCGACGACCGCCTCACCGCAGTCCGAACAAAACGGCGGGTAGTCGTCGAGTGGATCCACCTCGAACGCGCCGTGGTCGATCACCTCGTGTCCCTTACCCTCGAAGACGGAGATGAGCCGGTTCTTGAGGTCGAAGCCGGCGTGGTCAGTGGCGATATGCAAGCGCATGAGCGGCCCTTTCTTGTGTGATCGATTGAGGCGTTGAGGGCATCAGGAGAAGTCGAGTTCACCGGTTCGAGCTCTCTTGAGCTCGGCAAAACCGCGCACGGTCGCCATCGACGCGAGGCCGTCGAGAAGCGAACCGGCTTCCTCCCCGCGAGGCGCACGGGCGAGCACGGGGCCGAAATAGGCGGTTCCGGAACCAAAGGAGATCACGGGCGTCCCCACGTCGTCGCCCACCATCTTCTGCACCTTCGCTTGTTCCTCTCGCAGCTCACCCTCGTAGGTGCGGCCTTCCCAGTGCTCGAGGTACGAGGCATCGATTCCGGCTTCCTCGAGCGATTCGCGTGCAACCTCGAGGTAGTCATCCTTGCGGTCCTGCACGTGGAAGCGCTCGCCCCACGCGGTGTAGAGCTTCGAGAACGCCTCTTGGCCGCATTCGCGCTGCACGGCCATGAAGAGGTGTGCGGGGCTCAGGGTCTGGTCAATGAGGGCACGGTAGTTCGGGTCGAGATCGCGGCCCTCGTTGAGCACATACAGCGACATGATGGAAAAACGCGGGGTGAACTGCGGCCGCTCCTTCACGGCGTTGAGCAGCCAGCGGCTCGTCACCCACGCGTACGGGCACGTAGGGTCGATGTAGAGAAGGACTTCGCGATTCGCGGTGGTCACGCGGCACTCCTTTCGTAGCGGATCAATACCGGCCCATTGTGTCAGACGCCACCGTCCGTTTTCCGAGAACCGATTGCGGAACCTCGCGTTTCTTCGTTGACTTAAACGGATGAGCGAAACGCCCATGAGCACCACAAACGCACCCGCGCGCACGCGGAAAAAGCGCCACGCTTCGGAGGCTCACCTCAGCCGAACCGAACTTCGTGAGCGCTCGGTGATGCGCGCGATGGTGCGCCGCAATGCGCGCCCGCTCACGTGGTTCATGGTGCTCGCGATGGCGAGCGAAGCGATCAATATGTTCATCCCCATCGGGATCGGCCTCGTGATCGACCACGGCATCTTTAAAGCCAATCTTTGGCTCACCGCGGGCGGTGCCGCGGGTCTCGCAGGACTCCTGCTTCTCTCCAACTGGTGCTGGGCGCGATTTTTCGAACCGATCATGGAGATCCGAGCGCGCGAGCAGCACAATCTGCGCCTCGCCGTCACCGCGGCTGCCCTCGACCCCGCGTCCCGACAGATCGATCGCCCCGCAGGGGAAATCCTTTCAATCGCGACCTCGGATGCTGATCGCGCTCCCGATGTCTTCGACATGATGACGTGGGCCGTGCCCGCGTCGATCGCCGTCGTGGGGGCAGGTGTGTGGCTCACGGTCATGAATCCCCTCGTGGGGCTCATCGTTTTTGCGAGCCTCGCCCTGCAGGTGGCGATCTTGCGAGTCGTCACGCCGATTCTCTCCGAAAAGTACGACAACCAGCAGTCACGCGCTGCCGACGCCGCTTCGACCGCAACGGATCTCGTGCACGGCCTTCGCGTACTTCAGGGGCTGGGGGTGCAAACCCGCGCGCGCTCGACTTACCGGGCGCGCTCACGCATCGCACTCGACGCTGCCCTCACGAACGCGCGTTTCTCGGGCCTTTCCGACGGCCTCATGCTGTTCACCTCCTCGCTCATGATTGCCGCGGTCGTCGTCGCCTCGGGTACGCTCACGCTCGAGGGCGCGATGTCGGTAGGCGTGTTCATCTCGATTGCGGGTCTCGTGCGCAATCTTTCGGGCATGATGGCGGGGCTCGCGGGCGTTCCCGTGTGGTGGGCGAGCTTCTCGACCTCGGCGCGCCGCATCCGCCACCTCCTGAGCGAAATGGGGCGAAGCATCACCGAGCCCGCGCTCAATTCTCTCGTCAGGGCCGGCTCGCCCGAGGCCCTTTCGGCACGCAGGGAGCCCACTGCTCCCCCACGTCTTCCGGGCCTCGGGGAGATCTCCACCCCTCTTCTCGGCACCGTGCGCGATTCTCAGATCGTCGCACTCGTTCCCGAATCCGCTTCCGACGCCCGCCTCGCCCTCGCAGAACTCTCCTGCCTCGACGTGCCCCGCGAAGCCCTCCTCATCGAGCCACACTCCGTTGACCTTTTCGATGGCACGCTGCGCGAGCAACTCGACACAAAGCGCCCCGCTCCAGGCGCTTCACCCGACACAACGAACGATCCCGATACCTGGGCGCACGCGGCTCTCGAATCCGCAGGCGCAGATGATCTTTTGAGGATCCTGCCCGAGGGGCTCGACACGCGCATCCTTGACCGCGGCGCGAACCTCTCTGGTGGCCAGCGCCAGCGCCTGGCTCTCGCACGCGCACTCGCGGCGGATGTTCCCGTGCTTGTGCTCAACGACCCGACGACCGCGGTCGACGCCGTGACGGAACACAAAATCGCCCAAGGGGTGCGCGAGGCGCGCAAGATCGAGGACCGCATCACGGTGCTCATCGCGAAGGCTCCGGCGTTTCTCGATCAGGCCGACCGCGTGCTCTTCGTGCGAGGCGGCGAGGTAAGCGCCGAAGGCCCCCACCACGAGCTCATGCACGCCGAGGCATACCGGAAGGTGGTGCAACGATGAGCGAAAACGCCACTCGTACGGCAAATAGCGCGAGCGAGGCAGAACGCGACCTGATTGCGTCGATGGAGGCCGAGGGCGACGTTGCGCGCCAGCTTTCACGGCACGCCGAGCTACTCCCGATCGCATCCTTCGGTGAGACCGGCCGATTCGTACTCGGCCGGCTTCGCGACTTCACTCCTCTCGCCCTCGGAATGCTTGCGGCAACCATCATGGCCGCGCTTGCAGGTGCGCTCGGCCCGTACTTCATGGGGCGTGCGGTAGACGTGGTCACGTCCGGAGGAACTACTCAGGCGCTCTGGACCATCGCCGGGATGATCGTCGCAGCGGGCGCCGTACAAGCGCTCGCCTCGGCTCTTTCACGCGCCCTCATCTCGGGACTCGGCCAGCGCCTCCTTGCGGGAATGCGCGAGGACGTCATCGACCGCGCCCTCGATCTACCCACGCAAACGATGGAGCAGGCGGGCATCGGCGACGCACTCTCGAGAGTCGCCGACGACGTCGACGTCACCGCAAAGGCCGTCAACAACATCGTGCCGTGGCTCGTCACGGTGATCTTCCAGATCACGGTGACGTTCATCGCGCTCGTCGTGATCAGCCCGTGGCTGCTCATTCTGGTTGTCGCGATCATTCCCTTTTATATATGGGCACTGCGCTTTTACCTTCCGCGCACGAACCGCATCTACCGCGTCGAACGCATCGCGAAAGGCGCCCGCGCACAGGGACTGCTCGCGGCGATCAATGGTGCGCCGACCGTGCACGCCTACGGCATCGAAGAGCGCGAGACGCGGCACGTTGGCTCGCTGAGCGCCGCCGCCTACGCGCTCGTGCTGAGGATCTTCCGCCTCATCGTGCAAGTCGTGTGGATCATGATGATCCCCGAAACCCTCGCCGTCATTCTTGTGCTGCTCATCGGGTACGCGACCGTTCAGGCAGGGCTCATGCCGGTGGGGCTCGTGGCCTCGGCGTGCATCTACATTGTGACGCTCTTTTGGCCGTTGCAGTCCCTTATTTTCTCGCTCGACGACGTGCAGTCGGCCGCGGCGAGCCTTACGCGCATGGTGGGGGTCATCACCTCGATCGACCCCGCCGCTTCGCCTGGAGAGGAAACACCCGTGGATGGGTCGATTCGAATCGAAGGCGTCTCGCACGCCTATAGCGATAGCGGTCGCATTGTGCTCGCGCCGATCGACCTGACGATTCCGGAAGGCGAGACGGTCGCACTCGTTGGAGCATCCGGTGCGGGCAAATCGACCCTCGCGTCGATCCTTGCGGGAACGCTCACCCCGCGCTGGGGTCGCGTGTTCCACGGCGGCGCCGATCTCGCACACGCCAACCTCGAAGCCGTGCGCTCGCACGCGTCAATCGTGTCGCAGGACGTGCACGTGTTCCACGGAACGCTCCGTGAGGATCTGAGCCTTGCGATCGACGAAGCAAGCGATGACGAGCTGTGGAGCGCCCTCGCGCGCGTCGGCGCGGAGGAATGGGCACGACTCCTCCCCAAAGGTCTCGATACCGAGGTCGGGGAGAAAGGCGCGAAACTCAGCGCCGAACAGGGCCAACAGCTCGCGCTCGCACGCATCGTGCTTCAAGACCCGGCGATCCTCATCATGGATGAGGCGACGGCCGATGAAGGCAGTTCAGGCGCGCGAGTGCTCGAACGTGCGGCCCTCGAGGTCGCGCGCGGGCGCACGACGGTCATCGTCGCGCACCGCCTCTCTCAGGCGAAGGAAGCCGACCGGATTTTTGTCATGGACGATGGCAAGGTCGTGGAATCGGGAAGCCACGACGAACTCGTGGCGCTCGACGGACGGTACGCCGAGCTGTGGAGCGCCTGGTCACGCTAAGGACGCACCACATTTCAAGGCTGCGACCACCCTCCACCTCATCGTCGGCTTCTGGCGTTCTTTGACGCACCGTGAAGCACGGCACTCGCGTAAGTCGCCCGCACTCCGGTAGGCTCGGGGCATACTCGTTCCCCTCCCGGAAACCACGTGACTTCGCGGAATCGGCCCGTCGCTAAGCACCCGGGAGGCTTATGGGGCCACGGAAGAGTCATGAATACCCAGAAGCGTTGGTCCGCTGGGGACCACGTGACCTGGACGTACTACACGCACGCGCACGAAACCATCACCGTGCGACCGGGAACCGTCGTCATTGATGATGACCGCGGAATTGTCGTGTGGATCGCACCGGGCACGGAGGTTCTCCTCCCCGTTCTTGAATCGGGCGCGCCACTCAGGCGCGCCGGCGACGAAGGCATGTTCACCGCCCCCCGCACCCAATCGAAACAGCTGTGGACAGGCAACGGCATCCTGATGATCGGCCTGCCCGATAAGCCGTATTCCGTGTGGCTGTTCTATAAGGACGACGGCACGCTTGGCTGCTACTACGTCAATCTTGAAACCCCGCTCGAGCGCACGGAGGAAGGGGTGCGTTCGCGCGATCTTGTTCTCGACCTCGTCGTGCTCCCCCGCCACGACTACCACTACAAGGATGAGGACGAACTCGAGGGCGCCGAACGGATCGGCTACTTCAGCCCCGCAATGGCCGAACAGATCCGGGCATGGGGCCGCGAGGCCGAACGCGACATCGAGGCGTGGGGGTACCCCTTCAACGCCGGCTTCGAGTATTTCTTCCCCAACCCAACTTGGGGTCTTCCGCAGCTTCCCGAGCACTATTCGTGGGACATGGACCTCACACGCGCGCGGCGCCGCTAGACCTCGCACCCCACCGGCCCAGTAGTATGTTTCTACCCCGGGCGTAACCGCGTCCGCGTTTACCGCGCAAGGATGCGCACTTTCCCCTTGGAGTGATACGTCTTGATGAAATTCTTCCAACGACTCGGCAGGTCACTCATGCTGCCGGTCGCCGTCCTCCCTGTTGCCTCGATTTTCTCGGGCCTCGGCTACTGGATCGCTGGCGCGACCGGAGACCCGAACAACATCATCGGAGCGTTCCTCGCGGCAGCGGGTGGCGCGCTGATCGATAACATCCCGCTGCTATTCGCGATCGGTGTCGCGATCGGCATGCCGAAGAAGGCCGACGGTGTAGCCGCACTCGCGGGCCTTACCTCGTGGCTCACGGTCACCAGTCTCCTCAAGCCTGAGACGATCATGAAATTCCAGGGCCTGAGCGATGTTGCGCAGGTCGACCCCGCATTCAGCAAGGTCAATAACGTTTTTGTGGCCCTCATTTGCGGCCTCATCGCAGCGTGGAGCTTCGAGAAGTTCAAGGACACGGAGCTTCCTGACTTCCTCGCGTTCTTCTCGGGTAAGCGCTCGGTTGCGATCATCTCGGCCCTCCTCTCTCTCGTCGCCGCACTCGTGCTCATGTTTGTGTGGCCGCTCGTCTTCGGTGGCCTCGTGGCCTTTGGCGAGTGGATGCTCACGCTCGGCCCGGTCGGCGCCGGCCTCTATGGCTTCTTCAACCGCCTGCTCATCCCGCTTGGTCTTCATCACGCGCTTAACGCCGTGTTCTGGTTCGACATCGCGGGCGTGAATGACCTCAACAACTTCCTCGCAGGCCAAGGCACTCGCGGCGTAACCGGCCAGTACATGACCGGGTTCTTCCCCGTCATGATGATGGGCCTTCCCGGTGCTGCCCTCGCGATGTATGTGACGTCGAAACCGTCGAAAAAGAAAGCGACGGGCGGCATCCTGATCGGTGCGGCGTTCGCGGCGTTCCTCGTCGGCATCACTGAGCCGCTCGAATTCCTCTTCATGTTCCTCGCTCCGGGCCTCTATCTGATCCACGCGATCTTCATGGGGATCTCGATGGGAGTCACTGCCGCCCTTCCCGTCCGCTCGGGCTTCGGCTTCTCGGGTGGTTTCATCGACCTGATCCTCCAGTGGGTCAACCCACTCGCAATGAACCCGTGGGCCATCTTTGTGATGGGCGCGTTCTGGTTCGTGGTCTACTTCCTCGTGTTCCGTTTCGTGATTCTCAAGTGGAATCTCAAGACCCCCGGTCGCGGCGCAGACGAAGACGATGACGAGGAGAGCGATTCGACGGCCACCGGCGCCGACAAGTACATCCTCACCGCCGACCGGTTTATCGAGGCCCTCGGTGGCAAGGGCAACATCGACGAGGTCGAGAACTGCGCGACGCGCCTTCGCCTGAGCCTCAACGACGTGTCTCTCGCCGATGAGCAGGCTCTCAAGGCTGCGGGCGCGACCGGCGTCATGAAGCCCGGTGGCAACCTCTACCAGGTGATTTATGGACTCAACGTCCAGTTCGTGAAAGACGCGATGGACGGCCTCATGGATGGTTCGATCGAGCCTCCGGCTCGCGCTGAGGTCGAGAGCAATGCTGCTGCGGCAACCGTCGGAGGCTCCGAAGGCTCCACTGCCGCTCCTGCCGCCACTGCCGTCGCTGAAAAGACCGAGTACGCGCTCGTGCGCATGCGCCAGCCACTTCAGGGAACGATCGTCCCGCTCGAGGATGTTCCCGATTCAACGTTCGCCGACCGACTCCTCGGTGGCGGCGTCGCGATCGACCCGAGCGGCAACCAGGTCGTGGCTCCCGCCGCTGGCGTGGTATCGCAGGCTTTCCCGACGGGGCACGCCGTGGCACTCACGCTCGACGACGGCGCCGAGGTCCTCATCCACGTGGGCCTCGATACCGTGAAGATGAACGGCGAGGGCTTCACCGTGCACGTCAAGAACGGCGATCGCGTCACCGCGGGCCAGCCTCTTGTGGACTTTGACCGCTCGGCGATCGAAGCTGCGGGATACAAGGCGATCACGCCCGTCGTGATCCTCGGTCACGCGGATTCGCGCATCGAGTTCGTCTAAGACGGCGCCTTCTCACACCGCTCTCCCCGCCCGAGTTCATCTCGGAAGCGGGGAGAGCGTCGTTAACGAACGATTTCGCGGTGACCCGCATCGATGCGACGCGTCCACCCCTTCTTGTCGAGATGCTCGAGGAGCGGAATGACGGTGCGCCGCGTGGTACCGAGCGCGCGGCGCGCTTCCGAGGTGGTGAACGGCTGCGGGAGGGCCGCGAGCTCGCGCATTGCCAGCGCGGGCGCGGTGGGCAGTAGAACGAGGTTGTCCGACGGCTGCCCAATTCTCAAGAGCCGCCCCTGTTTCGCTGCAGCGGCCAGCTCTTTGGCGCTAAGTCCGAGCGCCGCCAGGTCGCCAAGCTCCGGGGCGTTGAACGGGTCTTTCTTGAGCTTTGCCTCGAGCGCGGCAACGCTCGCTTCGGCCTCGCCGAGGCCCGCCTTCACCGAGGGGTCAACGATGAGGCCGTCGCGCTCGACACACGCGGCTTGACGCACGATCATCGGTAAAAGCTCGAGGGCGGGAAGCGCGAGGGCTTCGCTCGCCTCTTTGCGGGAGAGGCCCGGGCGGAGCGGTTTGGCCTTCGCGGCAGCGTCCACGCGTTCGGCGAGTGCTTTCGCGCGGTGTTCGAGGAATGCTGCGCTCACGAGCCAGCCGCCGTCGGACACGATCCCCTCGAGCTTCCCCTCCACCTCGAAGCCCATTTTCTTTAGATCGCTCGAGCGCATGGCCCCGCGCCGCTCGATCTCGCGCCTCGCGTCGCCGTGCTCGCTCATGTGCTCGAGCTCGGTCTCACGGGCGCTCCCGGCTCCTCTTCTACGCAATTCTGGCGGGTCGACGTCGAGCACCCGCACGCCGCCGAGCACGGCTCTCTCCCCCGTACCGCGCATGACCAGGCGATCCCCGATCACGAGCGGGAGAGGCAGGTCAAAGGTGAACCGGGCGTGGTCGGCACCGAGGGGCCGCACGCGCGCGGTCACGGCTGCGCTTCCCACGTGGATCGTGGTCTCGCGCGGCACGTCCTCGAGGCTGTCGCCGCTCACGCTGCGCACGTCCACGACGGTTGTCAGGTGGAACGCGCCGGGGGTGAGGAGCACGTCGCCTCGGTGGATGTCGCTCGCGGGTATCTGGCGAAGGTTGAGGGCGGCGCGGCTCACAGGTTCCACGACGTCTTCGCGCGTTCCTCGCGACTGCACGCCCCTCACGCTCACCGTGCGAGGCTCGGCACCGCCGTGCCCGGTGCTCACAAGCGTAAGGTCGTCGCCGGGGCGCACGGTGCCGGCCCCAAGGGTGCCGGTCACGACGGTTCCCGCTCCGTCAATCGTGAAGGAACGGTCGATCCACAACCTCACGTTTTCATGCGGGGATGCAGCTGCGACGCTTGCCACGAGTTCATCGAGCACGCGCTTCAGCTCATCGATCCCCTCACCGGTCACACCCGAGACGCCGCACGCGGGCGCATCTGCAAGGCCGGTCTCCGCGAGCTCACGCCGGGCCTCGTCGATCACGGCCTCGACGCGTTCGGGCGCGCGGTCGGCGCGAGTGATAACGATGATGCCGTGGGAGATCCCGAGCGCTTTCACGGCATCGCGGTGGTCGCTCGATTGGGCGCTCCAGCCCTCATCGGCGGCGACAACAAACAGCACGATAGGCACCGGGCCGAGCCCCGCGAGCATATTGCCGATGAAGCGTTCGTGGCCCGGAACATCCACGAAGCTCACTTCTCGCCCGGAGGGAAGCGTGCACCACGCGAAGCCCAGGTCGATGGTGAGACCGCGGCGTTGCTCTTCTTCCCAGCGGTCCGTTTCAATGCCGGTGAGCGCGCGGATCAGTGTGCTTTTGCCGTGGTCAACATGCCCGGCGGTCGCGATGACGTGCATGCGTCCCTCCTAGCGTTTCATGAGCGCGGCGATCGCGCTCGCAAGCTCATCATCCTCGAATTCGGGAATGCAGCGCACGTCGATAAGACAGGCACCGTCTCGCGTAGTCGCAATGATTGGTCGCTCGAGCGCGCGCAGTTCGCTCGCCAGATGCTCGGGCACGCGCAGCGCCCATCCCGGGATCGGAACCTCTGCACCGCCTCCCCCGCCGACGCGACCGTCGTGCGGAACGACCTCACACGTCACGTTCACGCGCTCGTGGATTGCACGCGCAAGCTTTTCGGTGCGGGTTTTGAGCGCGGCAGGTTCGGTGTGGAGGGCTTCGAGCACGGGAGGCGTGGGGCCGCCGACGGTGGCTTCGAGCGCGGCGAGCAGGAGTTTATCGGCGCGCATCGCCCGCGCGAGGGGATGGCGAGCCACGCGCTCAACCCACTCTTTCTTTCCAAGGATCAGCCCCGCTTGCGGGCCCCCCACGAGTTTGTCGCCGCTCGCGAGGACGAGATCAGCGCCCTGTTCCAGGGCTTCGGTGAGGGTCGGTTCGTCCGGTAGCAGCGGCTCCGGAGAAAAGAGCCCCGAACCGATGTCGACGATGAGCGGGAGATCATGGGCATGCGCGAGTTCGGCGAGTTCAGCGATGCCAACGGCGCTTGTGAAGCCTTTGATGACGTAATTGCTCGCGTGGATCTTGAGGAGCGCCGCCGTGTTTTCTCCGAGGGCCTTTTCGTAGTCGGCAAGATGCGTGCGATTCGTCGTGCCGACCTCGTGGATCACGGGACCTGTCGACTCGATGAGCTCGGTGAGGCGAAATCCCGCACCAATCTCGATCATCTCACCGCGGCTCAGGACGATCTCACTCCGCTTGCCCGATCCCGGACCGGCGAGGGCCGTCGCGATGAGCGAGAGCGCCGCAGCGCCATTGTTGACCGCAAGCGCGTCCTGCGCTGCGGGGCACGCCTTGAGGAGCGCCTCGCGCGTCGAAACGCCGCGCTTCCCGCGAAGGCCGGTTGCCAGATCGAACTCGACATCAACGTAGCCTGCTGCGGCCTCCAGTGCGTCGATCGCCTGGGGTGAAAGGGGTGCGCGCCCAAGATTGGTGTGGACGATGACTCCCGTTGCGTTGAGCACGGGCGTGAACGCGCACGCGTGCACGCTCTCGAGCGCGGCGATCACTGCGCCCTCGACCTCTTCCGGCGCGATTTCCCCCGCCCGGGCACGACTCTGCATGTCACGCACAACATTGCGTACGCGCTCTTCCCCAAGGCGCTGCTTCGCTCGTTCGACCTCATCGAGCGCGAGTACAGCATCGGTCCGTGGGATCCGCCGTCGCGGATCGTCGCCTGCTACCGGGGACGCGGTTCGTGACATGTCGCGGGGCACCTTCGCTCAAAACTCGGGGTCGAGAACAACGCGCGGCCGCCAAATATCAGCCGCAACCACAATCACAAAAACATGCCCTCAACAGGCTCTATAGTGACTGCGAACGATTCTAACACCCTCCGTTTAGGGGGCTACTGCTCCCCTGTGGCCGCTTCCCAACGCTCTTGTCACCTCACGCATCGTATGAAAAACTGAAGCCATGAAGCTTAGGCTTCAGACCCGCCTTGACCCCCGTGCCTTTCGGCCGGGGGTTTCGTGCATATCTGAGGCCACCCGCCGGAGTCCGGATGCTCGATCCGCGATACCTCTTCCTTCATACGCTCCAAGAACTTCAACTCACGCTGGTCCCTTCCGAGAGTGCGCCCTTCAAAACGCTGGTGGAAGTAGAGAAGCAAATCGGCGGCCTGGAGCAGTCGGCTTTCTTTGGACGGCGTGAAATGAATGGTGTCCACAATTCTCGATAAGTACGTTCGTTTGTAGTGACCAGGCGTCCCCTCGGCACGCCACTGTCGCAACTGTTCGCGGAGGTTACCAGCCAAATGATGCTCGTCAGCGATCACGAGAATATATTCGCCTCGCTCTTCTGCAATTCGGTCAAGCGCCTGGAGTACGTGGACCAAGCAAATCTCGTGAGGAGTGGCTTCCACTGCATCGGGGATCTCTTCAACAGCCTGCACATCCACCTCGCGCACAAGAAATTCACCCCTCTGAGAGGTCACCGCCTGTAGAGATTCTTTGAAAATCCCTAACCGCGCTCGTACTTTTCCCGCGAGGCATTCCCACGCGGCAGCCCCGTTCATGAGGTCGTAGCCGTGCAATTCTATTTCCGGGGGCACAGGAAACTTATCCGCGGCGTCGCATGCAATCGCTTCCATCGCCTCGACTGTCCTCGTGGCCGACTCGCCGTCCAGAACTAGTGCACCGAAGTAATACCTCTGACGTCTCCGGTCCTCGCTCTCGTCAAGATACGCCACAAGCATCTGCGATCCCCCTTATCGCACATAGTTCTCCCCACTACCTTCGAGCCTCTTCGATAAAAACTCGGGATCGCGGTGGCGTGGCAGGCGTCGGACCAAAACTCCACGTGCCACGCGCGCCCCGCCCACAAAGGCGAGGCGCGAAAGCTTGGCGGAGGCGGACGGGAATCGAACCCGCCATACCGAGCTACTCGGTATCACCGGTTTTGAAGACCGGGGCGCCCACCAGGACACGTACGCCTCCAAGAACGAATTTACCAGTGAAAACGCTTAAAGTGGAAAGCATGAACATCAACGAGGATCCCCAGAACACCGACGAACCCGACTTCAGCAACTACCCTCGCCTCACCACGATGGCGCATGGCGGCGGTTGCGCGTGCAAAATCCCGCCGGGCGAGCTCGAGGACGCCGTCAAAGCGCTCACGGGGCAGACGTTCGACTCGGTGATCGTGGGTCTCGACGACGGCGATGACGCCGCCGCGGTGAAGGTTCGTGGAGACCTCGCGGTGCTGTCGACTGCGGATTTCTTCACGCCCGTCGTCGATGATCCTTACGACTGGGGTCGCATCGCTGCGGCGAACGCCCTTTCAGATATTTACGCGATGGGCGGCGAGCCGGTTGTCGCGATCAACCTCGTGGGGTGGCCGCGCGAAAAACTCCCCATGGAGATGCTTTCGGAGGTGCTGCGCGGGGGCCTCGACGTGGGGCGCGAGGCTGGCGTTCCCGTGATCGGGGGTCACAGCGTGGATGATCCCGAACCGAAGTACGGTCAGGCGGTCACGGGCATCGCGAAGCCCGACGCTCTCCTGCGCAACGATGCGGCCGAGGTTGGCCTGCCGCTTACTCTCACGAAACCGATCGGCGTCGGTCTTTTGAACAACCGCCACAAAGCAACGGGCTCGAGCATTGACGAAGCCGTGACGTGGATGACGACGCTCAATGCCGAAGCCTCTCGGAAGGCACTTGCAGCCGGTGCCAAGGCCGCGACCGACGTGACCGGATTCGGCCTGCTCGGGCATTTGCACAAAATGACGCGCGCCTCGGGCGTCGGTGCCGTTCTCGAGCGCGCGGCCGTGCCGGCGATGGGCGATGCGCTCGACGCGCTTGCGGGTGGATTCATCTCCGGGGGCACTCGGCGCAACCTCGACTGGGTGCGCCCCTCACTTCGTGCAGGAGCGGGCATTACCGAAGAGGATCTGCTGTTCCTCGCCGATGCGCAAACCTCGGGCGGGCTTCTCGTTGTGGGAGAGATCCCCGGCTATCCCGTGATCGGCGAAATCGTCGCCGCGAGCGACGACGCGCCCGCAGGCAGCGTCCAGGTCCGCTAGGTGCCGTCGGAAGAAAAACTGCGCGAAAGGCGCGCACCGTGGACAAGTCCGCCCTCGATCTTCCGTGAATTGCATAGAGGTTACGGGGGTTTGAGCTGCCGCAACTCGACCTAAGTCAATGCGGCTAACGAAAAGTGGGGGCTATGGCACCCAGCCATAACCCCCACAACTTCTATGGAATCCAGAGGACGCTAGTCGGTTTCGGGACCCGTCACGATCGAATCGTCGACAATGCCGTGCTTGCGGCGACGTTCGAGGCGTTCCTTCTGCGGAATAACCGTGTACTTCGGATCGCGAGCCGACTGGAAACCCGCGTCGAGAATACCGAAACGCGTAAACGCACTCGCTGCGGCAAGGCACGCACCCGACGCAAACGCAATCGCGCGATGCTTCTTCGCAAACAGGCCCGTGACGGCGCCCGCGATAAGAAGCTTCTCCGCGATGTGCATCTTTTTGCCACCATCGCCGATTTCCAGCGGCTCGGCTTCGAGCGGGTGCATTTCCTTCTTCATCGCGCGAAGCGAAAGCATGTCGCCCGCAACGCCCGCGAGGGCGAGACGCTGAACCGGACCGATCTCGTCAAGCGGGGTCGACAGCATCGCCGTGCCCGACGCGGCAAGGCTCGCCGATGAGGCAAACAGGAATGGAAGCGAGAACTTTCCGCCGTTCCAGGCGGGAAGCGCCGAGTCACCGAGCAGCACCGCGGTGTACACCGCGAGCGGAGCACCCGTCGCCGCCTGGCCCCACGCCGCAGGCTTCTCAAAAGCGCGCGCAACCTTGCGAAGCGGACCGAGGGGGAGCTTCTCCCCCGTCATGCGGTCAAACTCATTTGCAAACGTCACACCAGCGTTCACTCCGTACGCCGAGATGATCCACGTGCCGAGGTTCATGGGGCTCGTCGGCTTGAACGTGCGCATCATGTTGAGGAAGCGCTCCGGGCGGCCGAGGTCCTCGATGAGGCTGACGGTGCCGATGCCGAGCGCGACGATCGAGCCAACGCGCGCGTTACGGCGCAGCGTCTCCCGCCCGGTCGCCCCCGCGGCAAGCGCGATCAGGCCCGACGAACCGGCGACACCGCCGAGGAACAAGTACACGCCGATCGGGTACTCCCACGGCGGCGCCTTGACGATCTGACGACCGTAGTAGCTCGTGAACTGGACGTCCTCGACCATCGAGACTTCGCCCATACGGTTCTGGCCGCGCTTACGGGCGCCGTCATACTTGGTTGCTTCGGGCCGACGCTTGCGGCGCATCGGCTGCGGCGGGCGGTAGCTATCGAACTCGTTCTGGCTCATTTCCTCTTACCTCCCACAAACATGAGGGCGGTCGTCGCGATCATTGCACCGGCTGCGAGGGCTGCGCGACCATACATCTTCGGCAGGTCCATCGTGCCCACGCGCGGGTCCGGCGGAAGACCGTAAACCTCGGGTTCATCGAGGAGGAGGAAGACAGAGCCGAGGCCACCCACGCCGTCGTTCGGATTTGCTCCGTAGAGGCGGGCTTCGGTCATCCCCTCCTCATGGAGCTTCTTCACGCGTTCCTTGGCCTTCGCGACCATGTCTTCGCGATCACCGAATTTGATCGACGTCGTGGGGCAGGTCTGGGCACACGCGGGCTGCTGACCGTCTTTGAGGCGGTCGTAGCACAGCGTGCACTTGTTGGCCGTGCCCTTATTCGGGATGTCCTGTTCGAGGTGAGGACGGTCGTCGCGGTCGGTCTTCGGTGACACGGTGCCGTCGTCGCGGCGCTCGATCACACCGAACGGGCACGTGTACACGCACGTGCCGCAGCCATTACACACATCGGCCTGCACAACAACCGTACCGAACTCCGTGCGGAACAGGGCACCCGTGGGGCACGCATCAAGGCAGCCCGCGCGCGTGCAGTGCTTGCACACATCCGAGGCCATGAGCCAGCGGAACTCTTCCGTGTGCTTCGGCTGCTGCTCGCTCGGTGGCTTCTGCCCGATCTTCGGCATGCCGAGATTCACGAGCTGGCGACCCGATTCGCGGGCCTCCTCGATGCGCTTTTCCGACTGCTCGATGAACGCGACGTGACGCCACGTGTTCGCGCCGAGCGAGCCCGTGTTGTCGAACGACGACCCGAGCAGCTCGAAGTTACCGTCCTGGGGGTTACGGTTCCACTCCTTACACGCGACCTCGCAGGCTTTACAGCCGATACAGATCGACGTATCGGTGAAGAAGCCTTTGCGGTCGTGCGTGTGCTCCCATCCCGCAACGGAGATGGGGTCAGCGGTCGTGTTGAGAAGGCTCATCACACACCTCCATTCTCGTCGTGGGAAGCTTGGGAGTTGTCGTTGACCATGCTCGTGCGGCCGGTTTCACCGTCGAGCCCGTTCGAGCCCGTGTCCAAGTTCTCGTCGGCTTTCTCTGCGCGACGTCGAGCGCCCTTCGACCCGGGCTTCGATGCGGCGATCCCCGTGAAGCCCGCGGTGTTCGAGCCGCGGGTCGTCTCCTCGGCGACCTTTGCATCCTGCTCCGTACTGGTCTCGGCCTTGCCGGTGTCATCCGCAGGGACAGTCACGCGCTGCATGCCGGTCTCGAGCGTGATCCCGGCTTCGCGCTGGTACTTCTCCACGAGATCCACGAGCTCAGGACCGCGGGGCCTGCGACCCGGAATCATCGCGACCGAAGAGTACTTCGAGTCTTGGATGCCGGTGTTCGGGTCCATCGTGATGCCCAGCAGATCGTTCGCACCGTCACCGGTAATGATCGCGTCCTCGCCAACACCCCAGTGGTATGGGAGGCCGATCTGATGAACGGTGTGACCGTTGACGTTCAGTGGCTTGAAACGCTTCGTCACAAGTACGCGCGCTTCAATCGCTGCTCGCGGCGAGATGAGGGTTGCCCATTCGCCGTTCTTCACGCCAACTTCCTCGGCGAGTTCGGGAGAAATTTCCGCGAACATCTCCGGCTGGAGCTCAGCGAGGTACGGAAGCCAGCGGCTCATGCCGCCCGCCGTGTGGTGCTCGGTGAGGCGGTAGGTCGTGAACACGTACGGGTACACCTCTTGGAGAGGCTCGCCGTAGCCGGGGGCGGTGAGGTTCTCCTCGCGCGGCATGACGACGCGGGTCGGCTGGTTTTGCTGCGGGTACATGATGTTCGGCAGCTTCGATTCCACAGGCTCGTAGTGAGTCGGGATCGGGCCATCGATCATGCCCTTCGGCGCGAACAGCCAGCCCTTACCGTCGGGCTGCATGATGAACGCATCGTCACCCGCAAGCGCCGCGGGACCGCCCACGGTGGCATCGGGGCGTGCCTTCGGGTTGAGGCCCACGGGGAAGTCTGGAACGTCGTGACCGACCCACTTCTCCTGCTCCTCATCCCACCAGATCCAGGCCTTCTCTGGACTCCACGGCTTACCTTCGGGGTCCGCAGAGGCGCGGTTGTACAGGATCTTGCGGTTGGCCGGCCAGACCCAGCCCCATTCCCTCTCGGTGTAGGGGCGACCGTCGGCAGGCTCGCGCACCGCGGCGTGGTTGATGCCGTCGGCGTACACGCCCGCGTAGATCCAGCAGCCACCGGCCGTCGAGCCGTCGGCCTTCATATCGACGAACTTCGACAGCGGTTTGCCCTTGTTTTCGCCCTCGGTGTAGTACCCGTTGATCTCGCGAATCACGGCCTCGGCGTCAACCTCGCCGTGCTCATCGAGCGGGTAGTCCCAGGTCATGTCAAGGACGGGCCTGTCTCGAGGATCATCTGAATCCTTGAGCGCTTCGCGGATGCGATTGCCGAGATCGAAGAAGAACTGCAGCTCGCTTTCGGCGTCGCCCGGCGGCGTGACTGCCTGGTGGCGCCACTGCACCATGCGCTGGGTCTGCGTGAACGAACCGGCCTTTTCTGTGTGGTTCGCAGCGGGCATGAAGAAGACTTCGGTGTCGATGTCTTCGGTCTTCAGCTCGCCAGTCTCGATTTCGGGGCCGTTCTTCCAGAACGTCGCCGTCTCGATCATGTTGAAGTCACGCACAACCAGCCACTTGAGGTGGCTGAGAGCCTTGCGGTGCAAGCGACCATTCGAGCTTCCGACCGCTGGGTTCTGGCCGAGCACGAAGTAGCCATCCACCTTGTCCTGAAGCATGAGCTGCAGGGTCTGGTAGGTGCCGTGCGCGCCCGTGAGTCGCGGCAGGTAATCGAAGTGGAAGTTGTTCTCCTTGGTCGCGCTCTCTCCCCACCAAGCCTTGAGAAGGCTTGCGGTGAATTCTTCCGACTTTGCCCAGAAGCCCTTTTGCTTCTTGGTGCCTACCGAGTCGAGGTAGGTCTCCCAGGTATCCGTCACGCCTGCCTTCGGCATCGGGAGGTAGCCGGGAAGGATGTGGAAGAGCGTCGGGATGTCGGTCGAGCCCTGAATCGTGGCGTGCCCACGCAGCGCGAGGATGCCCGAACCGGGGCGCCCCACGTTGCCCATGAGCAGCTGGAGAATCGAGGCTGTGCGAATGAACTGCGCACCACCCGTGTGCTGGGTCCAACCCACGGCGTAGCAGAATGCGGTCGTCTTATCGCGGCCCGAGTTCTTCGTGATCGAGTCGGCGATGTAGGCGAAGTCTTCCTGGCTGACGCCACAGACCTTCTCCACAACCTCCGGCGTGTAGCGCCGGAAGTGGCGCTTGAGGATCTGGAACACCGTTCGCGGGTGCTGCAGGGTCTCATCGCGGACGGGGAGGTTCTTCTCCTCGTCCATCTCGTACTGCCAGCTCGAAGTGTCGTACGTTCCCGTCTCCGGATCGAAGCCCGAGAAGAAGCCGTCGAGATCCTCAGGATCTTGGTAATCCTCGCTAATGAGGGTCGAGGCATTCGTGTAGTGCTTCACGTATTCCTCGAAGAACAGGTTGTTCTCGAGAACGTGGTTGATGAGAGCGCCGAGAAGCACGATGTCGCCGCCTGCGCGGGTCGAAATGTACCTATCGGCAAGCGCCGAGGTGCGCGAGAAGCGCGGATCGACGTGGATCACGCGTGCGCCGCGAAGCTTCGCTTCAATAACCCACTGGAAAGCGACCGGGTGACACTCGGCCATGTTGGAGCCTTGGATGATGATGCAGTCCGCATTCGCGAGGTCCTGCACCGGCTGCGTGGCTCCGCCGCGCCCAAACGAGGATCCCAAACTGGGAACCGTGGCGCTGTGTCATATGCGGGCTTGGTTCTCGATCTGAATAGCGCCCGTGGCGGTAAACAGCTTCTTGATGAGGTAGTTTTCCTCGTTATCGATGGTCGCGCCACCGAGCGAAGCGATACCGAGCGTGCGGCGCACGGGGCGGCCGTGTTCGTCGGTATCCTGCCAGTGCTTCTTGCGCGCCTCGAGGTAACGCTCGGTAATCATCGACATAGCGGTCTCGCGATCAAGCTTGACCCACTCTTTCGACTTTGGAGCGCGGTAGAGGATGTCGGTCACGCGCCCGGGAGCGTTGACGAGCTGCTCGCTCGCGGAACCCTTCGGGCACAGGCGACCACGCGAGATGGGCGAGTTGGGATCGCCTTCGATCTGGATGACCTTGTTGTCTTTGACGTACACGCGCTGGCCGCAGCCGACGGCGCAGTAGGGGCACACGCTCTCAACGACCTTGTCGGCGGTTGTCGTACGCGCCTCGAGGTTCTGATAGGTGGGCGACTGGGAGGTGGGGCCGAGCCCCAGCACATCGCGAGACTTGGCCTGCCTCAGCACAGGCCAATTAAGAGGATTTAGTGATGCCATACGACAACCCTACCAGCGCCACGAGCAAAAGAAACCCTGGTCAGGAACGATCTTTAAGAAACTAAACCATTGCAAAAACTACTTCGGCGTCGGACTCCCTATCCCTCCGGGCGGCCGGGCACTACCCGTTCGCCCAGCCCTCGCGTCCGTGCATTCACTCCACCCGCTCCCACCCTGCGATGCGAAGATGGAGAGGACCCGCACGCGATGCGGCCCCCTCAACCCTAGGAGAATTCGAGAATGACCTCTGAAAATCTCACCCGCGCCGAGGCGCAGGAACGCTCCTCGTTCCTCAGCACCTCCCATTACGACGTTAAGCTTGACCTCACCAAGGGCCCCAAGACATTCCTCACGGAATCCACCATCTACGTCAACTCCACCGAGGCTCGCGAAACCTTCGTTGACCTCATCGCTCCCGAAGTCCTCGAGATCACCCTCAACGGCGAGACCCTCGACAACCCCGGCGAACGTTTCGACGGCGCGCGCGTCCAGCTTCCCGCGCTCAAAGTCGGCGAGAACGTCATTACCATCCGCGCCAACGGCGCCTACATGAACACGGGCGAAGGCCTGCACCGCATGGTCGACCCGGTCGACAACGAGGTGTACCTCTACACCCAGTTCGAGGTGTCCGATGCCCGCCGCATGTACGCCAACTTCGAACAGCCCGACCTCAAGGCCACCTTCGCCTTCACGATCACCGCTCCCGCCCACTGGCGCGTCATTTCGATCGCCCCGAGCCCCGAGCCCGTCCCGGCCGGTGAGGATTCCGACGGTCAGCCGATCGCCACGTGGACTTTCGAAAAAACACCGAAGATCTCGACCTACCTGACGGCCCTCATCGCAGGCAAGTACGAGGGCTACGACGGCACGATCACCTCTCGCAACGGTCGCAAGATCCCCGCGGGTGTCTACGCGCGTGCGTCGCTCGCCGAACACCTCGACGGCGAGTACATCGTCTCAGTCGCGCAGCAGGGCTTCGAGTTCTACGAGAATCTCTTCGATTACGACTACCCGTTCCCGACCTACGACCAGATCTTCGTGCCGGAATACAACATGGGCGCGATGGAGCACCCGGGCGCCGTGACGTTCGTGGAGCGCTACGTGTTCCGCAGCGCCGTCTCGGACGCAATCCGCGAACGCCGCGACCTCACGATCCTCCACGAGCTCGCTCACATGTGGTTCGGCGACCTCGTCACGATGAAGTGGTGGGACGACCTGTGGCTCAACGAGTCCTTCGCTGAGTTCGCCTCGACCCTCTCTTCGGCGCGCGCTACTCGCTGGACGAACGCCTGGACGACCTTCGCTGGTTCGGAAAAGGCCTGGGCCTACAGCCAGGACCAGCTGCCGTCCACGCACCCGATCGTGGCCGACATGGTGGACTTCGACGCGGTGGAGACGAACTTCGACGGCATCACTTACGCGAAGGGCGCCTCGGTTCTGCGCCAGCTCGTCGCGTACGTTGGCGAGGAGTCGTTCTTTAAGGGCCTTCGCGCGTACTTCAAGAAGTACGAGTGGCAGAACACGACCCTCAATGATCTGCTCGACGAGCTCGAGGCCACGAGCGGCCGCGACCTTCGCTCGTGGAGCAAGCTGTGGCTCGAGACGACCGGCGTGAACACGCTCCGCCCCGAGATTGAACGCAATGACGACGGCACCGTCGCGTCGTTCGCGGTTCTACAGTCCGCCGCGAGCGAGCACCCCACGATCCGCCCACACCGACTCAAGATCGGCGGCTACAGCCTCGAGGGCGGCGTCGTGACCCGCACCGTGAGCGTCGAGACCGACATCGACGGTGAGCGCACCGAGATCGCCGAGCTTGCGGGCAAGAAGGCCGACCTGTGGCTCATCAACGACGAGGACCTCACCTACGCGAAGGTCCGCCTCGACGACGATTCGCTCGCGTTCGCCCTCGAGCACCTGCGCGATATCGACGACGAGCTCGCTCGCACCCTCGTGTGGAGCGCCACGTGGGACATGACGCGAGACGCCGAGCTGCCGAGCCGCCGCTACCTCGATCTTCTCCTAAAGAACATCGACCGCGAAAAGGACTCCTCGGTTTTGCGCACGCTCCTCGGGCGTCTGGACCTCGTGGGCACGCGCTACGCGGCCCCGGCTGATCGCGCTGAGCGCGAGAAGAAGGTTGCGTCGGCTCTGTGGGAGCTCACGCAAGGGGCCGACGGTGGCAGCGATCAGCAGCTCCAATTCCTCGAGTCGTATCTGCAGTTTGCCGGCAAGGACGACCTCGACACGGTCAAGGGGCTGTTCGACGGATCTCTCACCCTCGCGGACCGCGAAATCGATACCGATCTCAAGTGGCAGATCACCATCGCTCTCGCCGCCCTCGGCGCTATCGACGAGGCCGGAATCGACGAGGTACTCGCGAGCGACGACACGCAAAACGGCCGTAAGAGCGCCCTCACGGCGAAGGCCGCGATCCCCACTGCCGAGGCGAAAGCAGCGGCGTGGGAGAAGACCGTCGGCGAGGACACGCTTGCGAACGAGCACCTCACCTGCGCCATCGTGGGCTTCAACCGCGCGAGCGAGGAATTGCGCGCGCCGTACATCGATCCGTACTTCGAGATGATCGAGAAGGCATGGGCCTCGCGCTCGAGCGAGATCGCCAACCGTCTTATCCGGGGTTACTTCCCGGGCCAGTACCCGAGCGAAGAGATCGTCGCGAAAGCGGACGAGTGGCTCGCCTCGCATGAAGACGCGATCTACGGCATGCGCCGACCCGTCCTCGAGGGTCGCGACTCCGTCGCGCGTGCAGTGCGCGTCCAAAACGCCGACAAGTAATCCGCTGAGGCGGCTGCGCTGAGGGCGCAGCCACCGTCGGAAACCGTGGGCGGCCTCACCATCGGTGGGGCCGCCTTTTCATGCCCGTCTCAAGGTTTCCCTCCTACGGTGGGGGCATGAATTTTTTGGCAGAAACCACGACCCAAGAGGCTTTCTCGCTCGTGGACCGGATAGGCCAGTGGCTGCTCTCCAATGGCGTCACGATCCTCGTGATCATTCTGGTCGCCCTACTCGTGCGCTTCGTGGTGGGCATACTGGTCAATCGCATTTTTCAGACGATGTATCAATCGGGTTCGCGTATTTCTCGCATGACCAACGTCGTCGTGAAGAAGCACCCCGATGCCGGCCTCGCGGCTGCCCACGAGGAGCGCCGCAAGCAGCGTGCGGACACCCTCTCGACGGCGTCGAAGAATGTCGCGAGCGTCGTCATTTGGTCGATCGCGTTCGTCATGATCCTTTCGCAAGTGGGCGTCAACATCGCGCCGATCATCGCCTCGCTTGGTGTTGCCGGTCTGGCCGCCGGTATCGGCGCGCAAACGCTCATTAAGGACGTTCTTGCGGGCGTGATCATGCTGTTCGAGGATCTGGTGGCCGTCGGCGATTACGTCGATCTTCAGTTCGCCGAGGGAACCGTCGAAAACGTGAATTTGCGCGTCACCCAGGTGCGCGGCCTCAACGGCGTCCTGTGGACGGTGCGCAACGGTGAAATTGTTTCGCTCGGCAATTACTCGCGCGGCCTCGGAACAGCGTTCGTCATGCTCGATATCGCGAGCAGCGCCAACGATGCTGCGGTGACGGAGGCGATCCACGCCGTGTTCGATGCGCTCAAGGCCGATCAAAAGTGGTCGAAGCTCATTGTCGGCGCGCCCCAGGCCACTGGAATTCTCTCGGTCGATGGTGCTCGCTACCAGCGCCGAATCACTGCCGACACCATCCCTGGCAAGCAGTGGGAGGTGGAGCGCGAGATCCGCAAACGCCTTCGCGTCGAGTTCGATAAGCGGGGCATCGAGTTTGCGCTCCCGCGCTTCCAGGAGTCGGCGTAGAAGGACTCGCTACGCGCGCCGGAACGTGAGCGGCGCGCCTGTGAAGCTCTCGAGGGCCGTGCGTAGCCGTGTGGGCATGCGCACGGCCCTCGCGGTTTCGGCATCGACAATCACGATCGTCGTGCGCGCGATCGCGTAGGGCCGCTCCGGCTCGTCGGCCGTGAGTATTTCGTAGTCGAGATCGAGCGACGCTCCCCCAAGCTTCGAGACCCACGTGCGCACGATGACCCCGTCTCGGCGGTAACCGAGCTGGCGCGCGTACTCGATCGTGTGGGCGGCCACGAGCGTGTGGAAGGCACCGCCCGGCGACAGCTCGGCGAGCGCGGTTGGGTACGCGGGAGCGCCGTTCGCGAGCTCGGTATCCGACGGCTGCCAAAAGGCCCTCGTGCGGGCCTCCTCGAGCAGCCGCAGATACGCGGTGTTATTAACATGCCCGTACCCGTCAAGGTCACTCCACCTGACGGGTACGGGAATATCGAGGAAAGGCACGAGTGCGACGAGCCTTATTCTGCCCTGTGGTCAAACGTGCCGTGCACGCCGACGCTCTGGATCACGCCGGTCGTGGGGTTCGGTTCGCGGTGGCGAAACGCCAGCGCGATGATGATCGCTCCCGCGAGCGTGAGCGCAAGCGCTACCCACCACGAGGCGCCCGCCAGCACTAGAGCCGGGAGCGTTGCGATCGTCGCGATATCGACAAAGCCGATCGGGATATAGGCGATGCCGTAGTAGTCGAGGGTCTTCGACTTCATATCGGGATCGACGATGCGCAAAAGCGCCATGCCCATGCCCGCGGTGCCGGTGTTCCAGCCCCACGTGAAGATGCCTTGCTCAACCTTGTGATCGGCAAAGAGTTTCTTGGAGACGAACACGTAGTAGGCAAGCACGAAAATGGTGCCCGCGAGGAGAAGAATGAGAAGCGGCTGCCAGTAGGAAGCCACGACTTTCGGGTCGATAGAGGCAACGCCGAAGGCCACGAGAAGGTCGGTCGACATGCCGCTTCCACGCTCGAAGATTTTCGCTTCGAAAACGTTTTCCGCCCTGAATGCTTTGAGGACAAACAGCACGACGTACCCGAGGAGGAACGAGACGCTGAAGGTAGGAACCGACAGCCACTCGACCTGGCTGTTCGCCCACGACGTGAACATGTAGGCGAAGGCCGCAATCATGAAGAGCAGTCCCAGGTGGTAGGTGATCGGGTCCAGGCTCGTCGAGGATACGGGAGAAACACCGATCGATTCGCGGTTCTCTTCAGCGATGATGCCCGTGCGCAGATCCTTCGGAAGGGACTTGAAGTCCTTGAGATAGGCCGTGTTGCCGCGCATCGATTCGACCTTGATGATCGCGATTCCGCCCACGACGGAAAGGATGATGCCGATCGTGGCCGAGGTCATCGCGAGAGAAAGCGCTTCGGGCCACGTATTGCCAAAACCGTCGGCAATCGCGGCTGCCGTGCCGTGCCCGCCCATGAAGCCTGCTGCGAGGAGCAAACCGAAGCCGTCGGGCAGGTCGTTGAAGAACAAGCTGAGGATGCCGAGGGCGAAAATCAGGCCGAAGCCCCACTGGAGAACCGAGATGGCCTGGGAGACGGACCACATGGTGCGAACGGCACGAAACACGTTGCCGAGTCCCGCGATTTTCGAGGTGAACCGAAGCGCCGCGAATACAACCGCGATCAGGATCGAAGAGTAGATGGGGACGGAACTACTGAACGGGATGATGTTCAAGACGTTGGGGCCGAAAATAAGGCCGAGAAGCCCGGCGATCAGGCCGGCGGGCAAGAAGAGAGACTGGATAGGCTTGACCCAGGCGCGCAGAAGCACACCGATGAGGATCAGAAGGCCCATCCAGCCGAGGTCGGTAAAGACGTCCCACGCGCTCATCGTTCACATCCTTTGACTCATCTCGCGAATACTTGCAAACGAGTCACGGTACCACGGGAAAGGGCTGGTGAGTCACGTTCACGTGAGAGGTGGCACCGAGCGGGACTTAGTCCGCGAGCTCACCCATGGGGCCCCAGCCTTCACCGTCAATATCCTTCGAGATGATCTCGGGAGTTTCAGAGATGAGCGGGCGCATGGCATCCAGGCCGGCCTGGAAGTGCGGGGAGTTAACGTGCTTCTCGCCCGCTTCGCCGTCGCGGTACATCTCCACGAGAAGAAACTCGTTTTCGCGCTCCGTGCTGCGGTACCACTCGAAGAAGAGGCAGCCTTCCTCCGCGCGGCACGCGTTCGTGTAATCCGCAAGTTTCTCGAGGAAGGTGGCGGTCTCTTCGGGCTTCACCTGGTATTTCACGTTAATGAAAATCATGGCGGCACCTTAGCTTTTGACCCTGCATAGATCCTTGCCGCGCCTAGCAGGTGCGAGTGCCGTTATTGAGGCCGGCGATGATGTTCTCGACGACGTCCTTCGCGGGCGGCTCGATGCTCGCGATGATGCCCGCTTCGTCGTCGTCGAGCTGTTCGAGAGTCGCGAACTGGGATTCAAGAAGCGAGGCGGGCATGTACTCGTGGTGGCGGTGCGCGATGCGCCCGGCGATGAGTTCTTGGCTTCCCGCAAGGTGCACGAATTGGAGATCCGGCGCGAAGGAGCGCAGCTGCTCGCGGTAGCGGCGTTTAAGCGCGGAGCACACGATCGCGCACGTGACGCCCCTCGCGCGCTCACGCGCGATGGTCTCGCCGATCGCGTCCAGCCATGGAGCGCGGTCCTCGTCGGTGAGCGGAGTTCCCGAAGCCATTTTGGCTTTGTTGGCCGCTGGGTGAAGATCGTCGCCGTCGATGAACGTCAGCCCTAGACGGTCAGCGAGGGCCTTTCCGACGGTGGATTTTCCCGTACCCTGCACGCCCATGATGATGAGCGGGGTCTGGCTCACGACAGGTCTCCTTTAGTGTGCGGCGCTAGTTTTTCCCCACCACTGTAGAGGATTCACCAGTGCGTCCCCCTAGGATTGAAGGAGCGGAAGGAGACCTCATGCCACGCTCGAACGACCAGCGCCTGCCCCTCGCCATCGCCGTCGACCTCCCCGAAGACGAATGCGCGTTGATCCGCGAGCGCGAGCCACGCGTGAGGCTCGTTCCCACCGGAGCTCTTGCGCGCCCGCGCCGGTACAACTCCGACTGGGTGGGCGATCCGGCTTTCACGCGCTCCGATGCAGACGAGCGGGCGTATCGGGAGATCCTCGAGAGCGCCGATGCCGTCGTGGGCCTTCCTGACGATAGCCCAGAGAAACTCGCCGCTCTCGTGCGGAGCAATCCGAAACTTCGCTGGGTTCACACGATGGCTGCGGGCGGCGGAGCGCAGGTGAAAGCTGCGCATCTCAGCTCTGAAGAGCTTGAACGCGTCACGTTTACAACCTCGGCGGGTGTGCACGGCAGCACCCTTGCGGAGTTCGCGATCTTTGGGCTACTCGCTGGGGCGAAGAACCTTCGTGGCCTCGAAGATGATCAGCGTGCGCACGTGTGGCCAACCATTCGCGTGCGTCCGCGGCACCTCGATGAAATGACGGTTCTCGTGCTGGGTCTCGGCGGTATCGGCAAGGCTGTTGCCTCCCGGCTGAAGGCATTCGGCTCCGAGGTATGGGGCATGTCTCACTCGTCGCGCCCCATCGAGAATGTTGATCGGATCGTGCCACGCACAGATCTTCACGACGCGCTGTCGAGGGTCGACGCCGTCGTGGTGACGCTTCCCGGCACGGACGAGACTCGCCACATGCTCGATCGGCAGGCCTTTTCTTCGATGAAGAAGGGCATGATCCTCACGAACGTCGGCAGAGGAAGCGTGATCGATGAGGCTGCGCTTCTCGACGCCCTCGACGACGGCACCGTCGATTTCGCCGCACTCGACGTAGTGCAGCGCGAGCCTCTCCCTCACGAACACCCACTTTGGGATCACGAGAAGGTTCTCCTCAGCCCGCACTCGGCAGCCCTGAGCTCGCAGGAGGGGATGCGCATCGCGGCGATCGTGGCACGCAACGCGACGGCGCTCCTCGACGGCACACCTCTCACGAATGTTGTCGATACCCTCAACTTTTATTAGGAAGGCGTTCATGCGCTCTTCGTTAAGATGGGCGCATGTCGATTCCTGAGCCAGCAGCCGTGACCCGCAGCCTCCTCGATCTTTTCGAGCTTCGGAAAATCGATGGGCCCGAACACACATTTGAGGGGACCTCGCTCCCTCAACCGGGCGGGCACGTGTTTGGCGGGCAGATGATGGCGCAGGCTCTCATCGCAATGGCGCGCACCGTGCCGGAGGGGCGCCGTGTGCACTCGACCTATGCATCGTTCCTCGAGCCCGCTCGCGCGAGCGAGCCGCTGACCTTCACCGTACGTACGCTCCGAGACGGCGGGTCGTTCTCCGCCCGCGCACTCGAGGTCACGCAGCGCGGAAACCTCGTCCTCACGATGAATGGCTCGTTCCAGGAACGCCAAGAAGGAGTGCACCACGTGGACGAGGTGGCGTCGGACCAGTCCCCCGACACTCTCCCGAGCACGCACGACGAACTGGGCCAGGTCGACCACCCGCTCGCGCAGTTCATGGCCTACCAGCGCCCCGTGGACATTCGGAACGCGACCGGCTCTTTGTACTTCACTCCGGACCCTGAAAAGCGCGCCGAACAGGCCGTGTGGATGCGCGCTCTCACCCCGATCGACACCCGCGATCCGCTCACCCATGAAGCGTTCCTGACGTATGCGAGCGACTACACGCCCTTCGAGCCGACCATCCGCCGCCAGGGCCTCACGTGGCTCACGCCCGGCCTGCGCGTCGCCACTCTCAACCAATCGATGTGGTTCCACTCGGATGTCAACGTCGACGACTGGCTGCTGTATGTGCAGCGCTCCCCTGCCGCGACCGGTGGCCGCTCGCTCAGCGTTGGTCAGATTTACACGCGCGAAGGCTCGCTCGTCGCGACCGTGAACCAAGAGGGCATGTTCCGCATCCGCACGGAGGTGAAGGACAGTGACCACCCCGCCGTTTGACCCGAGCGCCCGCGTCGAGAAGGTCGCGACCGGCGCGGCCTGGGCCGAAGGCCCCCTGTGGTACCCCCTCGAGAAGGTCGTGCGCTTTAGCGACATCCCGAACAACCGCATCATCCAGCTCGACCCCGCAACCGGTGAAACGCTCGTGTGGAAAAACGGCGTCAACTACACCAATGGCCGCGCTCACCACCCCGACCTGGGAGTCGTTGAATGCAACCACGGGACCCGCTCGCTCGATAAGGCGCCGCTCGTGCCGTTCATGGATGCGGAAATGCTCATCGACTTCTTCGAAGGCGGGCGCCTCAACTCCCCGAACGACGTTGCCGTGCACCCGATCGAGCACACGATCTGGTTCACCGACCCTCCCTACGGGATCCTCAGCGAGGGCCAGGGGCAGCCGGGCGAGATGGAGTACGGGCGCTCGTACGTGTTCAAGCTCGATCACCACGGCGACCTCGAGGCCGTTGTGACCGAACTGAGCCGCCCGAATGGCATCGCTTTCAGCCGCGACGGTAAACGCCTGTACGTCACGAACACCGCCGACAACCCCGATAAACCCGAGGAAAACGCCCCCGAATCCGTCACGGATAGCGCAGGCCGCCACCATATTTGGGCCTTCGACCTCGACGCTGACAACGCGGTCGTCAAGGGCAGCGGGCGCCCGTTTGCCTGCCCCGCGGCCGGGGTTCCCGATGGCATCACCGTCGACGAAGAGGACCGGGTATGGTCCTCCGGCGGGAACGGGGTGAGCGTGTTTGATTCCGACGGCTCTCTGATCGCCCACGCGCCCGTTCCAGAGGTTGTGTCTAATCTCTGTTTCGGTGGCGAGGACGGCCAGGACCTCTTCATCACGGCCACCACGAGCCTTTACCGGCTCCGCACGAATACTCGCGAGCCGTGGAGTTTCGCCTAGCGACCACCCTTTACCGTCTCGGGGAAGAGCGTCGCGGTCCACGATTCGACGAGCCGCTCGAGAATCTCCCCGCCTACTTTGTCGAGGCCGGGACCGAGCTGGCCAAAAACCTCGGCGTTGATCGTGCCGAGTAGCGCGCACCAGAGGTCGATCGTGGTCGCCGCGCGTCTAGTGGCCTCGCCGCGGTTTATTGCGCAGGTTTCTCCTGCCTCTGCTCCCACGTTGTCGAGATCGCTCCGGTCACTGGTCCCGAACACGTCCTCCAACCCGCCCTCGAGGAACGCGGCATAGGCGCCGCTGGGGTCGGCGCCGAGAAGGTTGCCGGCAGCGACGATGTGCGCGAGACGGGCGAGTAGACGCGTGCCCGGTGCGACAGTTTGGTCGGCTGGCGCGGCGTAGCCGGGAACGGGCGTGCCGTAGACGAGACCCCATCGCGCTGCGTTTGCGAGCGCCCATGAGCGCATGGCGCGCGCGAACGTTCCGAGGTCCTCGGGGCTTTCTGCGCCACCCCGCTCTTCTGGGTCCAGACCCAAGGCGTCGTCAACGGCATCAGCAAGGTCGGTGTAGGCGTCGATGACGAGGAGCGTGAGCAGCTCATCGCGGTCGCGCACGTATCTGTATAGGGCCGATGACGCGACCGACATGTCTCGGGCAATTTCTCGCAATGAGAGGTCTGCGGGGCCTTTTTCCTCGAGCTGCTGCCTGGCAAGGCGCAGGATTTCAGTTTCCATGCGCCGCCGATTCTCGGCGCGGCTTCGGCGTTCACTCATGCGTCCATCCTCGCATTGAACAGACTCGAAATCGATAGCGAGAGCAGTGCTCTTGTTTTCAAGGGTGCGAGCACCTATATTTCTTAAACGAGAGCACTGATCACATTTTGGAGGGCTGTTTTGAAGATTCTCGTCACGGGGGCCGGGCAAATCGGCAACGCAATCGTCAGGTCACTGCGCGCAACGGGTGACGATGTGACAGTTATCCGGCGCAGCGCACACCCAATCGAAGGGGTGCGCGTCATTGCGGGCGACGCAGGCGAGCGCGCTCTACTCGAACGCGAGGCGCGCGGCGCGGACGCGATCATGCACTGCATCCACGCGCCCTACACCGCAAAGGCCTGGCGAGAGGAACTGCCCCACCGCGAGCAAGCGGTCATGGACGTCGCCGAAGGCCTTGGCATCCCCGTCGTCTTCCCCGAATCCGTCTACGCGTTCGGGGCACAGGCGCACGACCTGCACGAGGGAGCGCCGATACGCCCGTGCTCTCCCCTCGGGGACGTGCGCGCCGAGCTCCTCGAAGCTCGCGCGGCACATGCGGCGCACACCGCGAGTGTTGTTGCCGCCGACCTCGTGGGAAAAGGCGCCTCCGCGAAGGCGTCGGTGCCCACGATGAGCATCATCAACCCCACCCTCGCGGGAAAAACATGCTGGGTTCTCGGAGGCCCCGACACCGATCACGCCATGACGTTCGTGTCGGACCTCGCCGACGCCATGATCCACGTGGCCCGAGAGCACACGCGCGTATTCGCGGGCGACTCGAGCGCGATACTCAACGCCCCCTCCCCCACACCGGTCACCTTCCGCGAACTGGCGCACATCGTCTCCACCCGCGCAAACGTGAGCGCGCCGAAGATTCGCACAATCCCAGCATGGGCACTCTCTTTAACGGGGATGGCGAGCCCCACACTCCGTTCGCTTTCGCAGCAACGATATCTGTGGGACTCGCCATCACGCCTCGCGCCCGGAGCGCTCACCGAAGAGCACGGCCTCGAGTCAACGAGGTGGAGCGAGGCAATTTTCGCCTAAACCGCGGGGCTCAGGCCATCGCGGCATTACCCTCTTCCTGGGCCTTCTTGACGCCTTCCTCGGCGGAGAGATTGCCCGCGAAGATCTCCTGGAAGACGGGCATTACGGCATTGAGGCCGGCGAGGGACTTTGCGCCGGTATCCGCGGGGCCGGGGTTCTTCGCCGCTTCGATGAACTGCTCGACGTCGACGCCCTGCTCTTTCCAGAAGTCCACGAAGGACTGCTGCGCATCCACGTGGCCGGGGAACGAAATTCCCTGCTCACCCAGGGGCAGCTGCCCCTCCTTCGAGCCGAGCCATTCGAGAAGCTTCGCAACCGAGTCCTGGTCCTCGCGCTTCGCGTTACCCGCGGCAACCACGCCGTGCACGAGCGACTTCGCCCCCTTCGGGCCCGCCACCATGGGGGCGATAGCCCACTCGAAGGCGCCGTCAACTGAATCGTGGATCGTCTTGAGGCTAAACGGGCCGCTCTGGAAGAGGCCGAGCTTACCCTGGATAAACAGGTCACGCGCGAAGTCACCGTTCGTGTTGGTGTCAGCGGCCGAAGGCGCAACCTTGAGTTCGTTGACGAGCGCAGCGAGGTAGGAGAACACCTGGACGCCCTGCTCTGAATCGAATGCGTACATATCGTTGGCATCCTGCCACTCGGCACCGTTCGAGCTCAGGAAGGGGCCAATGATGGATTGGCGATCGCACGCCGCATTGAAACCGAACACGCCATCCTTCGTGAGCGCGGTGGCGGCATCGCGAAGGGCATCCGAGCCGGCGGTGGGATCGAAGGCGAGTGTCGTGGGGTCCACGCCAGCGGCGTCGGTGAGGTTCTTGTTGTAGAAGAGGGCGATCGAGTCCCAGACCTGCGGAACACCCCACAGCGAGCCGTCGCGGGTGTACAGGTCAACGACAGCCTTCTCCCAGTCCTTCACGGACCCGCCGAGCTTCTCCGAAATATCGACGAGCGCTCCGGCCTGCTGGAATTGGGTGAAGCTCGCGGAGTTCAGCCAGAACACATCGGGGGCGCTATCCGAAGCGCCGTCAGAGAGATCGAGAGGCAGCTTCGTCCAGTAGTCGTCCCACGGAACGACCTCGACCTCGACCTTGATCCCCGATTCCTCGGTGAACTTCTTGAGCGACTCCTCGTATGCCGCCTTCGCCGTGCTATCCCAAATGCGGAACTTAAGCGCCCCGGCGTCGGAACCCGAGCCCTTCTTCGCGGACGAGCCCGAATCTGACGGCGAGCACGCGGCGAGTGCCGCGGCCGCGGAGGCTACGAGTCCACCGGAGAGAACTGTGCGACGTGAAACCATTTGATGGCCTTTCTTCAACGGTCGTGCGGGCACCCTCGTGCCCTGCACATTGTTAACGCACGAGCATACCGGATATTTATGGATGCCATAAGCGATGTTTATCGCAGTTCGGTTCCACCGATCGACTGCGCCACCTGCTTCTGGAACACGAGATACAGAAGGATGAGCGGAATCATCGCGAGCGTCGTTGCCGCCATGACCATCGTCCAATTGTTGTTGTACTGGGTACTGAGCGCCGAGGTCGCAACCGTAAGGGTCTGCCACGTGTCCCCCGTCGTGATAATGAGCGGCCACATGAAGGAATTCCAGTGGGTCACCACGGTGATCACGATGAGCGTCACGATGATCGGACGGTTGAGGGGCACCACGAGGCTGCGAATCAACCGCAGGTGCCCCGCGCCATCAACGCGCATCGCGTCAAGCAGCTCCTGAGGCACGCTCCGGAAGTTTTCACGGAGCAAGAACACGGCGTACGGGCTGCCAAACACGAACGGCAACACGAGCGCCCAGAATGTATTGCGCAGCTCCATCTGCTGGAAGGCGAGGAACAGAGGCACGACAACCACGACCTGCGGAACGAGCAAGGTCGCAATAAACGCCCAGAACAGCACGTCACGACCAGGAAATTGCAGATACGCAAACGCGTAGGCCGCGAGAATGGAGAAAATGATCTGCCCCACAAGGATCACCGCGACCATTTGCGTCGTCACGGCAAATGGGGTCACAAAGCTATGGGACCCCGTGAAGAGCGCCGAAAAGTTCTCGATCGTCGCGGGGTCCGGGAGGTGAATGGGGCCCTGGCGGAGGAAGTCACTGGGGGCACGCAGCGCCGTCATGATCGACAGCGAAAACGGCGCGAGTGTAAGCACGGCAGCAATGATGAGGATCGTGTACGCCACGATCGCCGAAAGCACCGACTTTTTCTTCATAGACACCGCCCTCAGGACATGTCGTAGGTGATGCGGCTCGAGAAGAACCGCTGCTGAATAAACGAGAGAGCCGCGAGGATGACGAAGAGGATCACGGCAACGGCTCCAGCCCGCCCAAGCCGGCCCGCGCCAAACGCCTCGTTGTAGATGAGCGAGGCAATGACCTGGGTGCTATCGCCGGGCCCTCCCCCGGTCAGCGAATACACGGTGTCGAACACCTGGAAGCTCGCGACCATCTGCGTGAGCGCCACGAAGAACGTCGTGGGATTCAAAAGGGGCAGCGTAATCGCGAAAAACCTCCGGATGCTGCCCGCACCGTCAAGCTCAGCGGCTTCGTAAATCGACGGCGGGATCTTCTGGAGCCCGGCCTGGTAGAACAGCGCGTTATATCCGACGGCCTGCCACACCGCGACGAATGCCACGGCAGGAAGGGCGAGCGTGTGCGAGCTCAACCATTCGATTCGAGTTCCAAGCAGCGCGTTCAGGGCGCCGTAGGTGGGCTGGTAGATCCATTTCCACACGACGCCGATCGCAACCGGCGCGCACACCCACGGGATCACGACGATCACCCGGAACAGGGTCGATCCGGGGAACATCTTATTGAGCTGGATCGCGAGCAGCAGCCCGAGCGCGATCCCGAGAGGCACACTCATGAGGGTGAAGAGAAGCGTGACAAACAAGGAGTTCCACAGTGCGTCACCTGTGAACAGGATCTCGTAGTTTTTGAGACCGATGAAGTCGTGCGAGCCGACGATCTCCCAGTTCGTCAGTGAAAGCCCGAAGGCCACAACGACCGGCAAGAGAATGAAGGCAAACACGCCTATCGCCGCGGGCAACACGAAGAGCCACGAAAGAATCGGGTGGCGAAGCCGCATCATCCGATCGACTCCTTCCACCCGATACTCTCTGACATCTTGAGGTCGATACTTATGCCCGACCTAACGACAAGCTATGCCAGCGTACACCCCATTCACTGTGCGACGCGCACTAGGCCAAGCTCAGCGGTGTGAGCAAGAACGCGATGCGACGGCACGACACGCACGGTGTAGCCCACCGACCCGAGGGTTTCGAGCGGGTGCTCGGCCGCATAGCGGCCATCCACGCCCTGCGTCATCGCCACGGTGATGGGATCCTCAAGCTCGCCGTCCTCGTTCGCGGAGCCCACGACAAGTTGGACCTGGACGTCGTCGGCATGGATCTCCCCGAGCTCAACACTCGCGCTCACGGCGAGAACATCACCGTTAACCGAATCCTCGACGTCGTGAACACTCACGCCGCCCCAGCCCTGTGCAAGCCGCTGCTTGTACTCGGCGAACTCGTGAGAAAGACCCTCATCGTTCGCAAACAGCGCAACCGACTGCGAAGCCGGCGCATACAGCTGCTCGACGTAATCGCGCACCATGCGAGTCGCGGTCACCTTCGGCGCGATTTCCACGAGGGAATTGCGCACCATCTGCAACCACTTCGCCGGAACGCCGCTCTCATCCCTGTCGTAGAACAGCGGAACGATGCGGTTCTCGAGAATGTTGTAGAGGCTCTCCGCCTCGAGGCGGTCGCGCTCGGCGCGGTCCTCGATGTCGACGGTTTCGATCGTCCAGCCGGCGTCGTCGGTGGCCATTTCATCCCACCAACCGTCGGAGGTCGAGAACGTGAGACCGCCGTTGAGCGCAACCTTCATGCCCGAGGTGCCCGAGGCCTCCTCCGGGCGAATTGGGTTGTTGAGCCACACGTCCGAGCCGGACACGAGGTACTGCGCCATGCGAATGTCGTAGTCCGCGAGGAACACGATGCGGTGGCGCACGCCGTGATCGTCCGCGAACTGCACGAGGCGCTGCATGAACTCCTTGCCGGGGTAATCCGCGGGGTGCGCCTTGCCAGCCACGACGATCTGCACGGGCCGCTCCTCGTTGAGGAGGATGTCCCGCAAGCGCTCCGGCTGGCTCAACATGAGCGTGAGGCGCTTGTAGGTTGAGACGCGACGCGCAAAGCCGATCGTAAGCACGTTCGGGTCGAGCACCGAATCAACCCAGCCAAGCTCGCCCGGGTGCGCACCACGGCGCACCCACGAACGGCGTACATCCTCGCGCGCACGCTCGACAAGATTCGCGCGCAGCGTATTTCGGACATCGAGAAGCGCCTCGTCACTCAAGGTCCCAAGCTGCGACCAGTCGCTGCGCGCCGACAGGTCAATATCGCCGAACACGCTCTTGTACAGCGCATCCATGGGACGCGAGATCCACGTGCGGCGGTGCACGCCGTTCGTAATCGAGGTGATCGGCACCTCCGCCTCGTCGAAGCCCGGGTAAAGGTCCTTGAACATGCGGCGGCTCGTCTCGCCGTGGAGCTTCGCAACACCATTCGACCGCTGCGAGAGGCGGAACCCCATGTGCGCCATGTTGAAGATCTGCCCGCCATCCTCGACACCGAGCGCGAGCGCAGCCTCCACCGGCAGATTCGGGACGAGGCGTGAAATGCCGTTGCCGTCCGCATCGAGGAAGTGACGCAGCTGGCCCGCATCGAAACGATCGATACCGGCGGGAACGGGGGTGTGAGTGGTAAAGACCGAGCCCGCACGGGTCTTCGTGAGCGCCGCATCAAAACTCAGGCCCTTACCCATGAGCTGACCGATGCGTTCGAGGCCGAGGAAGCCCGCGTGGCCCTCGTTGAGGTGGAAGACGTCTCGCTCGCGGCGCCCCTCGAGCTCAGCAAACCGCTCGACGGCTCGCACACCGCCGATGCCGAGCACGATCTCCTGTTCAATACGGTGGAAGTGGTCGCCACCGTAAAGGCGGTCGGTGATCTGGCGGGCGCCCTCGTCGTTGCCTTCAACGTTCGTATCGAGGAGAAGCAGCGAGATGCGCCCCACCTGGGCCTTCCACAGAGCGATCGTGATGATCCGCTCGCCGGGGAACGTGACATTCACGCACACCTGGTCACCGTCGGCATCCGTCACGGGCACGACCGCGAGATCCTCAGTGACGTTCTGCTTGTAGTTTTCCTGCTGCCAACCTTCGCGGTTGAGCGACTGGGAGAAGTAGCCCCACTGATAAAGCAGACCCACGCCGATGAGGTCGACGCCGAGGTCCGAGGCGGACTTCAGGTGGTCACCGGCGAGGATGCCGAGACCACCCGAGTAGATCGGGAGGGTCGGGGTGATACCGAACTCCATCGAGAAGTACGCGATTGCCGGAGCGGCCGGCACCTCTTTCTGGAACCAGCGCTCACTCGTCATGTAGGTGTCGAGATCCTCGAGGCAGTCCTCGAGGGCAGAGCGGAACTTCGGATCAGCCGCAACCTCGCTGTAGCGGCGCGCGGGCACCATCCCGAGTTGCACAACGGGATTGCGGTTGCTCTCCTCGTACGCACGCGGATCGAGCGCCTCGAAAAGGTCGCGGGTTTCGGCGTTCCAGGTCCACCGAAGGTTGTAGGCGAGGGTGCGAAGCCCCTCGAGCTCGGCGGGGAGTTCTGACGTCACGGAAAGAGTACGAAGTGCCTTCATATCCCTTAAGGTAGCCGAGCCCGCCGCTTACCATGCATGTTCCGCATGAAAAGTTCTTGCGGAGTTTGCTTGAGGTTAGCGGCGGGCTCGACCACGGCGATCATTACTGGATATCGCGGATTTTCGAGCAGTCCCACGCGCACCAGAAGAGAAGCGCGAGCGTGACGAGGCTCTGGAGAACAGGAAGTGCGATTGGGAGCAGTGGAACCTCCGCATCTGTCTTCACAGCGTTGATGATGGAGCCGAGGATGCTCACCGTCTCAATAGACCACGAGTCGACGTTAAACGACAGGGGAATGAGGATGGACACCACACCCACGAGTTGCGATACCACGGCCCACATGAACACCGCGACAATCACAGGCCCCGCGACTCCAAGCCTGCCCAAGAACCCCTTACTTCCCACAAGCACGGCGAAATACACGTAGGCGAGGAACGACACGACCCCAAGCACTATCCACATGAGCCCGCACGTCAACACCACCGGGTGCTCGCGGAATAGTTGCCCGACTCCGGTCATGAGATCACCGAGGGCGAGGTCTCCTTTGGGTGCAAGACACGCGAACGAAAGAATCACCATCACGAGCGTCCCCACGACCGATACGAATAAAGCAAGCACGCCGCTCACGAGCTTCCCTGCCAAAAGGGCGAGCCCACCGACGGGCCACGTGCGAGTGACCGGGGCTTCACGCCCCACCATGCTCACGTAGAAATACCCCGCAAGCACTAGGCCGGTCGCAGCGACCAACAGGCCCGCAGCCATCCATACCCCCACAAAAGCAACCGGCTTGAGAGGCGCCACGAGGGCCCCTAGGCCGGAGAACGCGAGTGCCACCGCAATGCCTGCGAGCGTGGCCATACCTGTCATCGGTAACACGCGGCTCATATCGAGCCGCACAATGGTCCCGAAGCCAGGCAACCTCATGCTATCTGCGTGTGCGTTCATATCCATACACCTTCCTCAGTCGTTCGACGAGCCCGTCGCCCGTCTGTTCACGCAGTTCATCGGGACAGACATCGTCGACGATCTGACCGCGGCGCATGAGAAGCGCCCGATCCACGATCAACTCGAGATCCTGCACCATGTGCGAAGTAATAAGGAGAGAACAGTCGTCGCCGAGAGCCGCGATCACCTCGCGCAACGTTTGCTCGCGCGAAAGCGGATCAACGCCAGAGATCGGCTCATCGAGAAGGAACAGCCGCGCGTCGCGCGCCATGGCGAGCGCAATATGCGCCTTCTCCTGCTGCCCTTTACTAAGTTCATGCAGACGCCGCGTTGGCTCTATCCCGAAGTTTTTGAGGATCGCGCGCGCCTTAGCCTCGTCAAAGTCCGCGAACACCTGCCCAAACACGCGCATGCAGGACTCGACAGTAAAGCGCGCTGGAAGCGCCGAACGATCCGGCAGGTAGCTCACCATCGATTTCGATCGTGGCCCGACTAATTCGCCGCACACCCGCACTTCACCAGAATCCAGTCGAACGAGGCCCGCGACTGCCTTGAGGAAGGTCGATTTTCCACAGCCGTTCTCGCCGATCAGCCCGACGATGCTCCCAGGCTCGACATCGAGATCGACGCTGTCGAGGGCAATCGTTGCCCCGTAGGCCTTTGAAGCCTTGTCTACTCGCAAAAGTTGCGAAGTCATGGTTTTTCACCCTTTCGAGAGTGATTTAAGAGACGCTCACGGAAGAGCGTTTCAATATCCTGGGGCGAGAGTCCTAGCCCCGTGAGCTGCTCGAGTGCACGATCCGCAATCGCTTCACTCTCGCTAGTTTTGAGGTCATCCGTAGCGTCATCAGTGACGAGCACTATGCGCCCCGATGTTCGCTCGCTCTTGGTATGGCCCCGCCGGTCCATCTCGGCGAGGGCTTTCTGTACGGTGTTGGGGTTGACGCGATAGTCGAGGGCAAGGTCGCGAGTCGAAGGGACCTTTTGGCCCGCAATCCATTCGCCCGCCGCAATTTTTCGCGTGAACTCCTCGACCAGCTGGACCCACACCGGTCTCGAAGCATCGAAGTCCATCCACACCACCTTGTCTTACTGTATTACGTACTTAATACAGTAGCACAGATGTTAAGGCAAAGAAAACCCGGGACCTCGAAAGTCCCGGGTTTTTCGGTCGACTCCTTCGCTCAAAGGAGCGAGCGACGCCGCTAGTCCCTCGTGAGGCGGCGATGCGTCACGCGATGCGGACGCGCGGCATCCTCTCCAAGACGCGCAACCTTGTTCTTCTCGTACGACTCGAAGTTGCCTTCAAACCAGTACCAATTCGAGGGGTTCTCCTCGGTGCCCTCGTAGGCAAGGATGTGGGTCGCAACGCGGTCAAGGAACCAGCGGTCGTGCGAAACGACCACGGCGCAGCCGGGGAAGTTCAAGAGCGCGTTTTCGAGTGAGCTGAGGGTCTGCACGTCGAGATCGTTGGTCGGCTCGTCGAGGAGCAGCAGGTTGCCGCCCTGCTTGAGCGTGAGCGCGAGATTCAAGCGGTTGCGCTCACCGCCCGAGAGCACGCCGGACTTCTTCTGCTGGTCCGGGCCCTTGAAGCCGAACTGCGACACGTAGGCACGCGAGGGAATCTCAACCTTGCCCACCTCGATGAAGTCGAGGCCGTCGCTCACGACCTCCCACAGGTTCTTCTCGGGGTCGATGTTCTCGCGGTTCTGGTCGACGTAGCTGATTTTCACGGTTTCGCCGACCTTGAGTTCGCCACCGTCGAGAGGTTCGAGCCCCACGAGGGTCTTGAAGAGGGTGGTCTTGCCCACGCCGTTCGGGCCGATCACGCCGACAATGCCGTTCGGTGGGAGCGAGAAACTCAGGCCATCGATGAGAACGCGATCGCCGAAGCCCTTCTTAAGATTCTTCGCATCGATCACGACGTTGCCGAGGCGCGGGCCCGGCGGGATCGTGATTTCTTCGAAGTCGAGCTTGCGCATCGACTCGGCTTCCTTCGCCATCTCCTCGTAGCGAGCGAGGCGTGCCTTGGACTTAGCCTGGCGGCCCTTCGCGCTCGAGCGAACCCATTCGAGTTCTTCCTTGAGGCGCTTTTGGAGCTTTTGATCCTTCTTGCCCTGAACCTCGAGGCGCTCTTGCTTCTTTTCGAGGTAGGTCGAGTAGTTGCCCTCGTACGGGTAGAGGTGGCCGCGGTCGACCTCGGCGATCCACTCGGCGACGTGATCGAGGAAGTAGCGATCGTGGGTAATCGCGATAACGGCACCCTCGTAGCTCTGCAGGTGCTTCTCGAGCCACAGAACCGACTCGGCATCGAGGTGGTTCGTGGGCTCATCGAGGAGGAGCAGATCGGGCTTTTGAAGGAGAAGCTTGCACAGCGCGACACGGCGGCGCTCACCACCGGAGAGGTGCGTCACCGGCTCGTCACCCGGAGGGCAGCGAAGCGCATCCATCGCCTGCTCGAGCTGCGAGTCAAGATCCCAGCCGTTCGCGGCGTCGATCTCCGTTTGAAGAGTGCCCATCTCGGCCATGAGCGCATCGAAATCCGCGTCCGGCTCACCCATGAGCTCGCCGATTTCGTTGAATCGCTGGACCTTCGCGTAAAGCTCGCCCATGCCTTCCTGGACGTTTTCGAGGACGGTCTTCTCCTCATTCAGCGGCGGCTCCTGAAGGAGAATGCCCACGCTGTAGCCGGGGCTGAGGCGCGCTTCACCGTTGCTCGGCTCGTCGAGCCCCGCCATGATCTTGAGGATGGTCGACTTACCCGCGCCGTTCGGGCCAACCATGCCGATCTTGGCGCCCGGGAAGAAGCTCATGGTGACGTCATCAAGGATGACCTTGTCGCCCACTTGCTTGCGCGCCTTGTACATGGTGTAGATGAACTCTGCCAATGTCTCTCCATTTGACTCGTGGGTTGGTTCCCCCGCCGTGCCGCCGGCTCGAGCCGCAGCGGCGGGCACAATGTTTTCAGTCTAACGGTGGCGCCTGCGTTTCAGCCGAGCGGAACCCCACGTTCGGTAAGGATTTCACGCGCGATTTCCCAGCCAGGTCGGTCGGGTTCGGCAGCGGTGTCCGACGCCACCGTGCGGTCATTGCGCGGCCAATAGTGGGCATCGATGCCGAGCGTGCGGGCCGCATCGACGTTCGACTGCAGGTCGTCGAAGAAGATCACGTTGCGAGGTTTGACGACGCCGCCCGTTTCGTGCGCAATCGCGTCGAGGAGGATTTCGAAGATCTCGGGATCGGGCTTTTGAACCTTCTCTTCGGCGCTAATGATCGCGAATTCAAAGGGCTCGAACCATTCTTGGCTACGCACGTACTCGCCGAAGGGAGCGTTCGTATTCGAGAGCAGCGCGATTCGTACCGAATTGCGCGCGAGATCGTGAATAAGTTCGCGGCTCCCCTTGGCGATCTGACCCCAGTACCGGTTATCGAGGTCGATGAGGGCTTCGATCTCCTCGGCGGTGGGCTCGCCGATCGCCGAGGCCTCACATACGGCCCGCCAATACTCGGCGACCGAGATCTCCCCGCCGTCGAGCTTCACGCGCTCGCGCCAGTACACCTCACGAACCGATTCGTACTCGCCGCCAACCTCGGCGTGAACGACCGGAACGGGATTGTGGTGGGCGGCGAGCACACCTCCGAAGTCGAACACCACCGTGAACTGAGTGACCGAATCCTGTGACCTGCGCCTTGCGCGTGCCATAACCTCTCCTTCGTGTCGTGTGCGTGTAACGACGCTGTTTTCACTGCCTAACCGCAGGTAGGCAGGCCCTCGATCGACCCCGTAGAAGCGATCTGTTCAACCGAGCTGATGGCATCGGAAAGCGAGTCGACCTTGACCACCTGGAGACCCTCGGGGATGTGTCCGGTGACCTCATCGCAATTGGCCGAAGGAGCGAGGAAATACTCGGCGCCGTCGGACCGTGACCCGATCATTTTCTGGCGAATCCCGCCGATCGGTCCCACCGTGCCCTGCTCGTCAATCGTGCCCGTGCCCGCAATCTTCTTGCCGCCCGTAAGATCGCCGGGCGTCATTTCGTCGTAGATCGCGAGGGCGAAGATCATGCCGGCACTCGGCCCGCCGATCCCGTCAAGCGCGAAGTTCACCTTCACCGGGAACTCGAAGCCGCGCGAGAGCACGATGCCGACAAGCGCCCGCTCCCCCTCGTAGCGCGGCGTGAGCGCGAAGGACTTTTCTTCGCCTTTGCGTCGCACGGTCACGTTCACTTTCTGCCCTCGCGGTGTGCGGCCAATGGCCTCTCCAGCCGAAGCGACATCGGTGACCTGCTGGCCGTTCACCGTGAGCACGACGTCGCCGGGCTCGAGGCGATTCGCCGCCGCTCCATCGCTTCGAACGCCCGCGACGATGGTCGTCGTTGAGTACGAAATGCCCTGCTTCGCGAGCGCAGCGGCGATCGCCTCCTGCTGAGAGCCGTTCATCTCAACCGTGTTCATGAGGCTGTTGTCTTCGGCATCCGTATCGTCCGGGTAGAGAGCCTCAACCGGCATGATCGAGCGGTCCCGATCGAACCACGCGGACATGACACCGGCGAGCGGGATGTCATAGCCGGGAGACCCCTGGACCGACACGGTCGTCATGCGCAGTTCGCCTTCGCTTGCGGCCCCATCGCGATTCTCGACGCTTACGATGTCCTTGCCCTCGTATTCGCCGAGCACGTTCAGTGAGGGGCCGGGCGATTCGACGACGTAGGGAGCGGGCAGCACGGCGGCAACCACGGTCATCACAACGAGCACGAGCGCCGAGAGGTTCACCGTCCATAGACGGCGCCTGTACAGGCGCGCATTCGTGACACTCGCGGGAACGACCATGAGCTTCGATAGGGCATTTTTCACGCGGTCATTGTCCCAAAGATTCCGCGAAAGCGCCTGCATGCCCCTTCGCGGGAAGCGAAAACTGTACCCCTCGTTCCCCGTGGTCGATACGCTTGGTTAATCCGTGGTCGGCGGCCCGCCGCCTCAATCGACAGGAGCGCGCATGAGCGACGAGTCCAACGAAGAAAACCTCCGCAAGTTCCTCGAGGAGATTTTCCAGGGGCAGATCCCCCCGGGCGCACTCGAGGATCTCGATCTTTCCGAGCTCGCGAAGAGCGCCGGCCTGCCCAGTGACCCGGCAATGCTGCGCATGGCAGCGATTCAGATGCAGTCACTTTTTGCCGCGGGCGGCGACGGCCCCGTCAATTGGAAGCTCGGCCATGATCTCGCGCGCCAGGTCGCGGCCGGAAACGTCACTCTCCTGCCCACGGGCGCACTCCCGCAGATCGGCGGCACGTCAATCGGTACGGCCGGCGATCCAAACGTGAGCGACGCCGAAGAACGCGCCCTGCGCGAAGCGGGGAACATCGCAGCACTGTGGCTTGCGGAAAAAACAGATTTCGCAGTCGTGAGCGACGCGGTCAAGTGCTGGAGCCGCGGCACATGGGTGAACCGTACGCTGCCGCGCTGGCAGAAAATCGTCGAGCCGGTCGCGCAATACATGGCCGAGGCGATCGGCGATGCTTTTGCGAAGCAGCTTGGCGAGCTGGGCGGTCTCGAGCAGCTTGGCGGCACCGGCCCCCTCGGCGCCATGGGCGGGGCCCTCGGCGACCCGAGCGCAATGATGAAGAAAATGGGCGGCACGATGTTCGGCCTCCAGTTTGGCCACGCGATCGGCTCAATCGCGCGCGAGGCGATTGGCGTGACCGACCTTTCGCTTCCGCTGTGGACCTTCTATGCCCCCGTGATCGTGCCCGCAAACCTCACCGATGTCCTCGAGGGCACAGAGCTTGACCTCGATGCGGCGCGCATCTTCTTTACCGCGCGCGAAATCGCCCACCAAACCCTCTTCAAGAGCGCGCCGTGGCTTCCGGAGCATCTGTTCACCGCGATCGAGGGATACGCGCGAGGCATCACCCTCGACATGGGAGCGCTCGAGGAGAAGATCCGCGACCTCGACGTCAACAATCCCGCGGCGATCAGTGCAACCAACCCCGAGGACATCTTCACGTTCACGCGGTCGGCTGAGCAGGAGCGCGCCCTGACCGAACTCACCACGACCCTCGCGCTCATCGAATCGTGGGTCGATCTCGTTGTGACCGAAACCCTCCGCGACAAACTCCCCCGCCTCGACGCGATGCGCGAACTCGTCCAGCGCCGCCGCGCAACCGGCGGGAGCGCGCTCGACACCCTCACGAATCTCGTGGGCATCGAGCTACACCCGCGCTCGGTCAAGGAAGCGTACGCATGGTGGGAGTCAGTGCTCGCGACCGAAGGGATGCAGGGCCGCGAAAAGGTCTGGGCCCACCCGGATCTCCTCCCCAGCCCCGAGGTTCTCAGCGGGCGCCCGCAAGCGCCCCAGGCGCCCGTGCCCAAGGAGGATTCCGACGGTGACGGGCTTCCCGACCTTCCCGAGTTCGGTTCGATGAACTCCGCCTCCCCCGATTTCGACGAGGAACTTCGCAAGCTGCTGGACGGCGAGTTCGACGGCCGAGGAGAGAAACCTGAGGATCCCCGAGGCGACGACGAAAACCCGAGCGACGAGCAGTGAGTTTGCCCGGCCGATTCCTCGCAGAACTCGAGACATGCACCCCTTCGCGTGAGAGGGAGCGGTTTCTCGCGCTTGCGGCCTCGAGCGAGAATGCACACCTCAAGTCGAGTGGGCCCGTGCATTTCACGGCTAGCGGAATCGTCATCGATGCCTCCGGCCGGTTCGTTGCGCTGCATCACCACCGCAAGGTCGGGGCATGGCTCCAATTCGGCGGGCATATCGACGCGGGCGAGGAGAGCTTCGAGGAGGCCGCGAGGCGCGAGGTTTTCGAGGAGTCGGGGCTTGAAGACCTCGAGCTCGTGGGCAGCGCTCCTTTTAAGCTCCATGCGCACACCCTCAATAAGAATTTCACCGTGTGCAGCGAGCACTGGGATGTGCAGTACCTCATGCGCGCGGCAGTGACTCCCACGGGGCCCACGGATGCCCTGCGACTGAGCGAGGAAAGCCACGACGTGCGCTGGTGGAGGCTCGATGCGCTCCCGGCAGGCGTCGTACCTGACCTCGTTCCCACACTCGAACGGCTCCGCACCTGATCCCACAGCGTCTTCCGGCTGCGTTTCCGCTCAACTGTTTGAGGTGCGCACACGCGACTGAGTGAGCCCCGATCAGCGGGCTGGGGGCATCAATCTTCATCCTGAGCTGAGCGCTGGGCAAATACGTACCCCTCGAGGAACCCATTCGCGCGCTCGTGCTCGGGGTAAGAAGCCTCGAGCGTGCGGAAAGCCCGCGAGTGGTTCGGTTCGAGAAGGTGGGCGAGCTCGTGCACAAGGACCGACTCGATCACGTACGTCGGCATGCCCTGCAGGACGTGTGAAAGACGGATTGAGCCATCCGCGCTCGTGCATGATCCCCAGCGCTTGCCTTGGTTGGTCACCCAACGCACACTCGAAGGCTCTGGCACGCTCGGCAGGTACTTCTCCCTCAACGCACGGGCGAGCGCCATGAGGTCCTCGTCACTCGCAACTGCCGGCTCAGCGCGGTTGCCGTACTTCGCATACATGTCCCGCGCCCACTTGCGCGTCTCACGTGCCGAAAGTCTCGCGGGCACAAGCAACTCAAACACTCCGCCCCTGCGACGTGCGGTGATGGTTTTGTGACGGCGAGCTGAGCGAACCACGTCGATGGTCTCGCCGATGCCGTCGAGGTGGAGTTGTTCGCGTTCGGGTCGTCGGTGGGGCACGCAGCGAGTGTAGTGCGCGCGAGCTTGACAAGCACCCCGGTGTTGTGGATAAGCGAGGAAGCACGGGGACCTCCGTCCCCTTCGTGACGAATTTTGAGGACTGCAACACATGTTGCAAGAAATTAATATTCACCGCCAAGAGGCAGCATTAGCGCAGGTCAAGACCGCTGTTAGGCTCCTATGCCCGATTATCCACACACACTTTCCACACAGGTTCGAGGGGTGTCCACAACAACGCCAAAGTTATCCACATTCACTCCCCGTCGCCGCTTTGACCCAGCCCGCCCCTGGCACTACATTCGATGAAGAAGCGATCCTCCGGGAAAACAAACGCTCGTGGGCGGGGAAGGCCCATGTGCGTTAAGCGCCCCCGGAGGGTCGCCCCTTTTTTATAGTCAGCCGGCACCTAAGTCTCCGGACCCCCTCCTCAACCAGCCGTACTTGCGAACCATTCCCAAAAAGGGCTCTGACGTGCGGTTTCTTTGTCTCATACGCGGAGTGTTGAGTTCTCAAGGGCCCGAAATTGCCTATACAGTGGCGAGGAACAATGAGTTCATCACAATCCCTAGGAGCAACCATGGCTGACGAAACCTACACGGGCGAGTTCTACTGCGTGAAGTGCCGCGCGAAGCACGAAGCAACCGGCACCATCCAGGTCAACGACAAGGGCCGCCGCGCGGCAAAGGCTGAGTGCCCCGAGTGCGGCACGAAGCTCAACCGCTTCCTCCCCAGTAAGTGAGGGACGCGAGCGCACATTCGCTCGCCGTCCCCGCGAACAAAAAAGAACCGGCGCCACGGTGGCGCCGGTTCTTTTTACGTGCGTTCAGCGAGCCTCGCTGATAATCGCGAGAACCTCCTCACCGAACTGGGTGAGCTTCGTCTGCCCCACGCCGGGCACCTGGTGAAGCTCCTCGAGGCTTCCGGGCGCTCGATCCGCGATCGCGAGCAGAGTTGAATCGGTAAACACCGCAAAGGCAGGACGCTTGAGCTCGCTCGCGCGCTCGCGACGCCACGCACGTAGTCTCCCGAAGAGCTCCGCGCTCTCCTCTCCCCCGCACTCCGCGTGGCGCCCGACTTTCTGTTCACCAGGCGTTGTGAGAGCCTCGCCGCACCCCTTGCACGTCGTGAACACACGTGCACCGCGCCGACCCGTCGTCCGCTTCATCGCCACGCGTTCAGCAGCGCCTTCGTCGCGGTAATCGAAAGCCCCCGCGATAAACCGAGAGGCCTTCCTCGAAGCCTTCGCGCCTTCGGCCCGAGCCGCGGCCCAGGTGACGGTAAGAACGTCGCGCGCACGCGTCAGAGCGACGTAGAACAACCGGCGTTCTTCTTCGATTTCCTTGTCGGTCTTCGCGTACGAGATGGGGAACGTCCCCTCACTCGCTCCCACGACAAACACCACTGGCCACTCAAGGCCCTTTGCCGCGTGCACCGTTGCAATCGTGACGGCCTCGCTCACGGGGGCGCTCTGCGCCTCGCGGCGCTCCTCGAGCTCAGCCACGACGTCTCTCAGGGTCGCTCCCGCACGCTCGGCAATCGAGTCAGCCACCTGCACGAGTGCATTGAGGGAAGCCCACCGCTCAAAGATCGCCCCGCGAGATTCGGGAGCCTTCGGCGACCATCCGCGCGAGGAAAGGACATCGCGAACGACACGCCCCACATCCGGGTCGTTGCCTCCACCCGTGCCTAACGCCGCCCGCAGAGCGCTCGTCGCCTCGTGCACCTCGCGCCGCTCGAAGAACTTCTGGCCACCGCGCACCTGATACGCGACCCCCTCGCGGTCGAGAGCATCCTCAAACCGCTCGCTGTGAGCATTGACGCGCAAGAGAATGGCAATCTCGCTCGCATTCCTGCCCTTCGCGAGAAGCTCGGCAATCGAGCGCGCAACCTCACGCGCCTCAACCGTTTCATCGGGGTAGCCAACGACGAGGGGCCGGGTGGCGTCGGACCGCTGCGCCCGAAGCTCCACGTGCGAGTCCCTGCCCTCTTGCGCCCGCGCGAGCACAGCGTTCGCGACCTGGACAATTTGCGGACTCGAGCGGTAATTGCGCTCGAGCCGGATCACGTTCGCACGCGGGAATTCCTTCCTGAATTCGAGGAGATAGCTCGAATCCGCCCCCGCGTACGAGTAGATGGTCTGTGCGGCATCACCCACGACGCACACGTCGCTCGCGTTGCCAAGCCACGCACGCAAAAGCCTGAACTGCAGCGGGGAGATGTCCTGATACTCGTCGACGGTGAAATGGCGATACTGGGAGCGCACAGCGTGCGCCATCTGCGGATGCTCCTGAATCATCGTGGCCGTCAGCAAAAGAACATCGGCAAAGTCAATGAGGTGAAGCTCGGTTTTCAGGTCCTCGTACTGGGTCATAATCCGCGCGAGAGTGCGCGGCTCGAAACCTGCAACTCCCGCCCGAGAAAGACGCGCCGCCGCGAGCGGGTACTCCTCGGGAACGATCATCGAGGATTTCGCCCATTCGACCTCTGCGGAGATGTCGCGAAGGGCCGCCGGATCCACACGCATGTGCAGCCGGCTCATGGCCTGCCCTACGAGCGGCAGGGTTCGGTCCACGAGGTCCGGGGCCGGGCCTCCGACGGTTGACGGCCAAAAGTAGGTGAGCTGCCTGAGCGCCGCGGAGTGGAACGTTCTGGCCTGGACGGCCGGCACACCCAGGTCACGCAGACGCGAACGCATCTCGGCAGCCGCCTTGGTGGTGTACGTCAGCGCGAGAACGTGGTTGGGCGCGTAGCCCCCACTGGCAATCGCGTAGGCGATGCGGTGGGTGATCGCCCGTGTTTTGCCCGTGCCGGCGCCCGCGAGAACACACAGTGGCGCGCCGACGGACTGGGCGACCTGGCGTTGCTCGGGGTCGAGCCCCTCGAGGATGCGCTCGGCACCTCTCATCTCCGCAGTGCTCACGCGAGCTCTCCCTTCCTCCATGCGTCGATCATCGAGTGTGCGATCGACGTGGGCGATGGCAGGCGTAACTCCCCGTGCTCGAGGGCTCCCGTGAGTTCATCTCGCGTGAACCATGTGGCGCTCGCGAGCTCCTCGCGCTGGAGGGTGATGCTCGTACCGCTGCCTTTCGCAAGGCGCGAGGTGAACGCCACCATGATCGAGCGTGGGAACGGCCACGGTTGGGAGCCGAAATAGTTGATGTCACCGATGATGAGCCCCGTTTCTTCATGAACCTCGCGTTTGAGGGCATCCTCGAGGTCTTCTCCGGGTTCGACAAAGCCCGCGAGCGCCGAGATCATGCCGCCCGTGAAGCTGCGATTGTTGGCGAGCAGCACGCGATCATCGTGGTCGCGAACGAGAGTGATCACGGCGGGGTCGGTGCGGGGGAAGGAGTCATGGCCGTTACCGCATGCCTGCGACCATCCTCCGCGGGTGATTTCTACGGGGCTGCCGCAGCGCGCGCACGCGCGGGAGTCTCGATGCCACGTGAGCATTCCCACGGCGCTGAGTGCGAGGCTTCTCTCACGCGGCGAGAGCGTGGGCGCGACCTCGCGGAGGCTTCGCATGCGCACGTCGCTCGGGGGCGTCATGCCCGCGCCGCCAAGGCTTCTTTCGTGGCAGGCCCAGGCCTCGCCACCCTGCCACGGACCGAGAAACACAGCGCCCGGAGCCACGGGCATCCACAGGCGAACGTCGCCGTTCGAACACTCCTGCACCGCCACCGTGTCGCCGTGAACGACGACTGCGCGCCGCTCGAGTGTCGCGTGGGAAGGAGCGGGAATTCCTCGCGCATCATCTGGTGCCACGAAGTGGGACGTGAGGTACGTGTGAGGAAAATTCATGGGCGCTCGCATGTGTCCCACAGTATCCAACCCGCAGACAATGGATACGGTTAGGGGGTGAGACGAAATTCCTATGCACTGGCTGCCCTTGCCACGGCCGGGATTCCAGGTGTGATCCCCGTGGCCACTTCCGCGACCACCCCAGAGGGTGAGGAGATCGAGTCTGCACTCGTGCGCGACACGCAGGAACGACTGTGGGTCGTGAGCGCCCCCTCGACCCCCACTGCGGGCGCGCGTCTCGCGAAAGAAATTGGTGTACTCGAGGCGCTTTCGCGCACCGAGCTCGCTCCTTACCTGCAGGCGCCTCAGGGGTTTGCGTCGATCCCCGAGGGCGGTCGCGCAGCCATCGCCCTCGCGCTCGAAGGCGTCCCGCTGCACCTTGATGAAGTCAGTCACGACCACGTGCTCGCCGCGAACGTCGGCCGCGCCATCGCGACGATCCACAACACTCCGAAAGCCGCGTGCCAGGCCTCTGGAGTCGAGGAATTCACTGCGGAGGAGGTCCGCTCGAACTACCGCGCGAGCGTCGAGCGCGCCCGCGACCGTCACCCGATCCCCTCGGCCGTGGCACAGCGATGGACCCACTTGCTTGCCGATGATTCACTGTGGCAGTTCACGCCACGTTTCACCCACGGCACTTTGAACGAGGACACGACCCTCACCACGGGCACCGAAATCTCTGGCTTTACCGGCTGGGAAAACGCGCAGGTTGCTGATCCGGCTCGTGATCTCACGTGGATGCTCCACGGCCTCGACCCGGAAGCGTTCGACGCGTTCTTCACGGCGTATTGCGCGAACCTCGATGTGCGCCCGGATTCACGCCTCCAGGAGCGCACCCAGCTCGTCGGCGAGTTCGCCGTTCTCGAGTGGCTACTGTCGGGAAGCGACACCAACGATCAGTCAATCGTTGCCGATGCCCTCGAAATGCTGCGCGAGGTTGATGATGACCTCGCCGAACTTGCCCGCCGGGAAGCAGAGCACGAGTTCGATGAACTTGCCTCTCACGACCCCGAGATCACGCCCGAGCGCTAGCGTCGTTCAGCCCGGGCGCTTGGCTACGCGAGCGCGGCGAGCATCCGGCTCAGTTGCGCCTCGCTCGGGTGTCGCGTGATGTCGATCGTGCGTTCGGCTTGGACGTAGTGGAACTTGGTCTCAATCTGGTTGAGCGGCAGGCCGGTCTTCTGGTGCCACGCGAGGCGGTATACGGAAAGTTGAAGCGATTTGCGCGCGAGCTCCTCGCCTGAGGGGACGCGGCCCGTTTTCCAGTCCACGATCCATATCCCCTCACCAGACGGGTTCGGGTACACGGCATCGATCACGCCGGAGAAAAACGCCTCCTCAAGCGCGAGGGAAACCGGAACTTCGAGCGCGAGGGGAGTCATCGTGGCGAACACTGAACGATCGAACTTGTCCTTGAGCTCCTGGAGGCTTTCGCGGACGTCATCGTCATCCTGATCGAGGGAGAGTTCCTCCACATCGAGCAGGGCACCGTGAGCGTGGGTTTCCTCGACCCACGAGTGAAACCGTGTTCCGAGCCGCGCACTCGCGGAGGGTTTTCGCGGCATCGGTCGCACGAGTTCTCTCACTCGCTCATCGGCGTTTGCGCCCGAGAGCGCCACGAGATCCGAGGGGCTTAAGCGCGATGGGAGGCGCACGCGCCGTGCTTCACGCTCGGCACGCTGACTCGCAATGACGTGTCGGGTGGCTTCGGTGAAGCGCGCCAGGTCGGGGCGAGACTGGGGCGTGGCGAGAGCATCCACGTCACTCTCGCGCGCAAGCGCGACGGCTGCTGCCGCCGCCTTAACAGCTGCTTCTCGCGGGTGGGCTTTCGCGGGCCATGCGGCGAGGCGCGGAGAGGATTCGAGCGGATTTTTCTCGCCGACTTCACCTTCCACGTCAACGACCGCGACGCCCTCGAGCGCGCGAATCTCATCGGCGAAGCGAGAGGCGCGGCGCGGCTTTGAGACTCCCTCGCCCCATGCCGAATACGTGAGCAGAGCGCTTTTTCTCGCACGTGTGAGCGCAACATACATGAGGCGGCGCTCCTCTCGCAGACTCTCTTTCCCACTGTCGAGACGAAACTCTTCGAAGAGTTCGTCGAGTTCAACCTGGGTTTCTGCCTCTGCCCAGCGAAGCTCCGCGAGGATCTCGCTATCGCCGCGAAGTTCGACGGGGATCGTGGCGAGAGAAAGTTCGTTGATCCACCCGGGCTCCCTCGGCGCGGGATACTCACGCGCGCCCTCCGGTTTTGCTGCACTCTGGCTCGTATAGGAGGGGAAGGTCCCCTCGGTGAGGGAGGCAATCGCCACGTGATCCCATTCGAGGCCTTTCGCGGCGTGAATGGTCGAGATCACGACGGCGCTCGAGTCGCGTGGGCGGGTGGGCGCGGCCTCTAGGCCGCGCTCCTCGGCCTCGGACACGTCGAGATGCGCGAGAAACGCCGAGAGACTCGGGGCTGTGGCTGTGCGGGCGTAACTTGCCGCTTGCGCACGAAGCCGCTCGATGTTCGCGAGCGCGTGTGACACGTCCCTATCCGGATCTGATTCGAGCGCGATATCGATGCCGAGGGCCCGCACGGCGACCGTCACGAGGTCTGGAATATCGAGCCCCTGGGCGCCGCGCACCTCCCTCACGATTTGCGCGAGCCTGGCGAGTCGTTCGCGGGCAGGCATGCTGAGGCGCTGGCCCGCAGGGCTCACGAAATCAACCGGGGGCGGCGAGGTAATGGCATCGACGAGCGTGAAGGCCGCAGCCGGATCAATGCGGGCTGCCCGCGCCCCATCACTGCGTTCGAGCACACGTCGCCACTCACCGAGCACGGCGATATCCGCCGGCGCGAAGCGGAAGCGCGGCCCTTCGAGCAGCTCAACGAGCGCATCGGAGCGCGAGGCATCGTTCACGACTTCGAGCAGCGCGCGTACATCGCTCACTTCGCGCTGAGCGAGGAGTGAATCGCCGCCCGCGACGCTCACGCTGAGCCCTGCGTTTTCAAGCGCGGTTTGCAGAACCGGGATCCGCGCGCGCGAACGCACGAGGACCGCCGCGCTCGCTGGCGCCTCGTCGAGCGCTTCGCTCTCGGCTTCATGGGCGGCACGGATTTCGCGGATCCACTCGGCGATGGCGCGGGCCTCGTCGAACTCTGTCGCGTGTGCGGCGACGGTGATCGAGCCCGGGCCTGCGCCGGGTCGCGGGGCAAGCGTCGGAACCTTCACCCCGGCCGTGCTGCCCGCGAGCGGGGCGCTGATCGCGTTTGCCCCCTTGAGCAGGGCCGCGTCGTTGCGCCACGAGGTGCTGAGCGTGTATTGGCGTACTGGTGTGTCCTCGCTCCCCCACCTCTCCACGAACGCGGACAGTGACGCAGCCGAGGCACCGCGCCACCCGTAGATCGCCTGGTTCGGATCCCCCACGGCACACGTCGCGTGCCCGGTGCCGAAAAGTGACGCGAGCAGGTCGAGCTGTGCGACCGAGGTGTCCTGGAATTCGTCGAGAAGAACCACGCGGTGCTGGGTGCGTGCGTCCTCTCGCACCTCACTGCTCGCCTCCGCAATAGCGGCGGCGAAGCTCACCTGATCGGAAAAGTCGATCGCACCTCGCTCGCGCTTCTCGCGAGCAAATGCTTCGAGGAGCGGCACGAGGGCTCGTCGTTGCTCGAGAACGCGCCACAGCCTCTTGACGCTCGCTGGAGAGGTGCGTTTCCTCCCTCCATCGCTTTGAAGCGGGAGGTTCATCGTCTCGACTTCGATCTGTCGAAGATACTCATCGAGGTCCCGCGCAGTGCGAAGGTGATCGCTGAGCGCCCCCGAAAGCGAGAGCACCGCCGAAGCCACGGACCCGCTCGAATGATCGAAGGGAAGTTCCCCCTGCCATGATTCGACGAGATCGTAAGCGATCTGCCACGCCGCTGCGGGCGGGAGCACCGTGAAGTCTGGGTCAATGCCGATCCGCAGCGCGTGCTCATGCACAAGATCGAGCGCAAAACCGTTGTAGGTCGCCACGCGCGGCGACTGGCCACCGAGGTGAACGGTGCTCGCCGCAAGCGTCGAGGGCAGCTCGATTCCCGCCGAACGCATGGCGGACGCAAGACTCGAGAGTCGCCGATCGATGCGCTCGGCGAGCTCGTGCGCCGCTTTCTTCGTGAACGTCAGTCCAAGCACGTGGCGCGGTTCGACAAGGCCGTTTGCGATCAGCCATACGACTCTCGCCGACATCGTCTCGGTTTTGCCGCTTCCCGCGCCAGCAACAACGAGCGCGGGGGCGAGAGGAGATTCAATGACGGCCACCTGTTCGGGCGTCGGCTCGGGCTGGCCGAGAAGGCGCGCCACCTCGCGCGCGCCCAGGCGCACTTTCGTCACATCTCCTCCTGAAACAACGGGCATGAACGCTTGACGGGGCACACCTTGCAGTGGGGGTTGCGCACGAGATTCACGCGCGCCGAGCGCAGTCGCGCGTCGATCTCCCGAACGAGGTTCTCGAACCAGTCGGGATCATCCCCCTCCCCGAGCGGCGCCTGGTGCCGCAGGGCACTCGACTTCGCGTCCGTGCCGACGTAGACGAGGCTCGCCCCGACAACGGGCTCGTCACTTTCCATGTGCGCCAGCGCGTATTGGTAGGCGGCCAGCTGAGGGTCGCGTTCTGCCTGGGCTTTCGACTGTGCAGACTTACCCGTCTTGTAATCCACGACCCTGAGGCCACCCGCTTCACGCTCAATCCTGTCGATGGAGCCGCGAATATCGACCGTGTCACCAAGCGGAACGGAAAAACCCTTCTCGACCGCTGCGACGTCCGGATGCGCACTCTGGTAGGCCCCGAGCTTTTCGAGCATCTGCACGATTCGAGCGCGTTCGGCGCGCGTGCGCCAGTTCTGTTCGGCCTCCTCGCCCTCGGGTGCGCGCTTCGCAAATTCAGCAACGAGTTCGGCCACACCCGCCCTGGGGTGGGCTTCCGCGAGAGCGTGGATGAGAGTGCCCACCTCCTGAGCGGTTCCGCCGCTTGTCCGGGCGCCCGCGCTTTCGAGGAGAAACGCACGCGGGCATTGCGCGGCAGTCGCGAGACTCGACGGGGAAAGCGCGAGGGTGCTACCCGAGGGGAACGGGGGGTCGGTGCGGGTGAGCGGCTGGTGATACCAGTTCTCGGGGCTTGCGCTTTCGATCCCCTCCCGCTCAAGAGCTGCGAGGAGGCCTGCGAGGTGGCTAGGGTCCGCACTCTCGGATGCGAGGGCGCGCGAGAGCGCGGAAACGAGTTGGCGAGATTCGGGAAAGGGCCCGGGATTTGCGCTGTGGAGGGCCGACGCTACCCAGCCACACGGCACTACCTCGCACTGCACGGCGCTTTCGAGCACGCGAAACAAGCCCGAGGGCGCCGATTCATCGTTTTCAACGGCGGTCACGAGAACGCGGCTTCGTGCACGTGAAAGTGCCGCTACCGCGAGGCGAATCTCGTCGTGGAGGTTCGCGTTTCGCCTCATCGCCCGAAGTTCCGCTCGATTGGGCGTGGGCCCGGGCCGGTCGACAAAGAGTGCCAGATCGGCGGCGCCGAGCACCCCCGAGCGGAGGCGGAGATTCGGCCAGGCCCCCTCGTTGAGACCCGCGAGAATCACGGTATCGAAGCTCTCTCCCGCAACGGCTGCGGGCGTGAGTACGCGCACGATACCGCTCACCCGCCCGCGTGCACTGAGGGAGTCCTCCGGCACGGCTTGGGCCTCGATGTGCGACATGAACACCTCGATGTCGTCGCCTCCGCGTCGCTCTTCGTAGCGGTCGGCCGCAGTAAAAAGCGCGCCGAGCGCATCGAGGCGAGCGTTGGCGAGCTGCGCGCGCGAGCGCGCCTGCACGCTCGCAGTCACGGCAATCGCCTCGTTCTGCCACCGCGTGGCAAAGTGCGAAGCCTCCCACGCCGCCCACAAGAGCGGGAGAATCCCTGAATCGCGCGCGGAAACGATCGCGTCGCGCATTCGGCGAAGTCGCCGAAGCGGAGCCGTCACCGCACGAAGGTAGCGTTCTCGGCCGCTTTCTGGCTCGACAGCGCCACCTGCTGGCGCCGGTAGCGCAACTTCCGCATCGTTGAGGATCGAGAGGATCGCGGCGTCGCCGCGCGTGTGCGCACTGTGCGAGAGGGCCCAGCGCCGCAGCTCTCGCACCATGCCGTCGTCGATTCCGCCCCACGGCCCGCGGAGGATCTCGACGAGGCGCTCGTCGCGTAACTGCTCGATTCCGAGTGCCCACGCAAGGATCGTGAAAAGGTCACGGATCACCGGCTCCTCGCGAAGAGCGGTAGCGCGAAGCGTCGCTTCGGCGTCAATCCCGACTCGTGACAGCCGCTCCGCGAGGGCCCGCGCGGCCGACGCCGAACGGCATACGACGGCGATATCGTCACGGGACACGCCGTGAACGGCCGCGAGGAGCCGAATCGCCGTCGCGATATCACGGGCTTCTGCCTCGTCACTCGAAGCGGTCGCGAGCGCGAAAGAATCAGCCACGCCTTCCTCATGAGTGAGCTTCCTCAGCGCAGTCGGAGCGCCCTCGAGCGGAAGGTGTGAGGCGAGTGCTGCAACCACGCGCGAAAGGGCCGGTTCCTGAGCGTAGCTCTGCTCGAGCGTGACTACAGCACACGAACGCGAGTCAGAGGCGAGCGCACTCGCCACCCGCGATGCCGCATCGGCCATGCCACCACGAAAGCCCTCAACAGTCGCATCCGGGTTCGAGGTCACGAGGCAACGTCCGGAGCGGGCCGCGAGCGCCGTGACGATACGCACCCCGCTCGCGGTGAAGTCCTGGGCGTCGTCAATAGCGAGAAACTCCAGCGCCTCAGCGTTCTCGATCACCGCGCACGCGCGATCGACCAGAACCCCCAAATCAAGGCGCGCGCCCGCTTCGATCGCCATGCTTCCCTCGAGCGCAAGCGAATCAAGATAGGCCTCGAAGATCGGTGCGGCTGCAGTCCACTCCTTGCGCCCGCACTGCTTTCCGAGCTCGGCGAGCTGCAGGGGCCCGAGGCCCCGCTCGGTGCAGCGGTTCATAAGGTCACGAAGTTCCGCGCGAAAACCCGCGAGTGGGATCGCTGCCGGATCAATCGACTCGGGCCACTGCGCGGGTATCTGCGCAAGAAGCTCCTCGAGGAGCACATCTTGATCAGCGCCCGTGACAAGACTCGGCTGCGCACGCGAATTACGCGCCGCCTCTTCACTCACAAGCGCGAAAGCATACGCGAGAGGGGTCATGACCGTCGGTAGCTCTAAATGAAGCTGCGCACCCGAAGCGCGTTCTGCCATCGCTCGCCTCGAGAGCTCCTCGCGAAGAAACGCTGCACGTTCCCTCGTGGGGGCGAGAAGAACGACGGCGCGCGGATCAACACCTGCGCGCATCGACTCCCACGCGGCGTGGGCACACAGGGAGGATTTCCCGCTACGCGGGGGGCCGTAGGCGAGCGTCGGAACCCCCTGCGCCACCGACTCGAGCGCACGCTTTTGCGCTGGCCCCGCAGTAACCAGCGCAAAATCCGCGAGCATTGCGCCAGAATCGCGCGCGGCAAGCCGCAACTCCGCAGGATTTTCCTGCATGCCGCTTCCCTCCAATGCTTTAGGCCAAACCATGTCACTCAGTCACTCAGCGAAATATCACCCCACCATGGAGGTGAGACAATTAAACTACCCAGACAATGTTTTTCCGCGTTGATCGCCAGCGCCACCCGAAACACCAGGAGACACCATGCGCCGCCGCCTCCCTCGCGCAGAACGCCGTGCCCAGCTGCTCAGTGTTGCCACGTCTAAATTCGGTGAGCGCGGCTACCATCCCACGTCAATGGACGACATCGCCGAGGCCGCCGGTGTCACAAAGCCCGTGCTGTACCAGCATTTCAGCTCCAAAGAGGACCTCTACATCTCCGTGATCCAGCAGGTTGGCGAGGTGCTTCGGGAGCGCATCGACGGCTTCGCCTTCGAAGGCGCTACGACCTACGACCGAGTCCGTGAGGGCATCGACGTGTTTTTTGGAGTGTTCGATGAGAACTCGAACATGCTGAAGCTCTTCTTCGGCAGCGAGTACGTGACCGAGAGCGTACAGGAGGAGGTTACCCGTGCGACGTCGCGTGCAGCCGAATCCGTCGGGACACTCCTCGCCCGCGCGCGAGACCTCTCCCCCGAGGAAGCCATTGTCGTTGGTCGCACCTTCGTCACGTCCGTGCAAGCGATCGCGCGCGAAACGGACGGCGCCACCGAGGAACGCCGAGAGGCTATGCTTTCCTCACTTGCACTGCTGCTCACAGGCGGGATTCGCGCGTTCGACCCTCGCGACGAAAAACTCACGCAAAACCCCGAGTAGGGCTCTGAGCGAACGCTGCACGGTTTCAGCTCTTCGCTCGATACACTTGCATGAGCGTGTGCTGAGCGGTCAGGCCGCTAAGCCTCGCTCACCTTTGCCGCGCCCCCGAATCTCGAAGCATTCTCAGCGAGACTCGTGCGGAGTGTGCGGCTCGCAAACCGTGCGCCCAGTGCGCACATGAGAAAAGGACACCCCATGGAAATTCGCATTGGCGTCACGCATTCGTCGCGGGAACTGTCGCTCGAAACCGACATGAGTGCAGCGGACCTCACCGCGCTCGTGGAAACGGCCATCAATGAGAGCTCACTCCTCACGGTCACAGACACCAAGGGCCGCACGGTTCTCGTGCCCGGGGCGCGCATCAACTACGTCGAGTACTCGACCGAAGAGCCGCGCCGCGTTGGTTTCCTGGGCTAACGGAAAGTAGACCCCGAACGTGACTGACAACCAGACCTTTGCCGATTTCGGCGTGAGTGAGGAGATCGTCTCCTCGCTCGCCGATAAAGGCATCACCACTCCCTTCCCGATCCAGGCCATGACCCTCCCGATCGCTCTTAGGGGCCGGGACATCATTGGCCAGGCCAAGACCGGCACTGGAAAGACCCTCGGCTTCGGGATCCCCGCACTCGAAGCCGTCGACCCTAACGTCGCCGAAACCGATCCGGCATTCGGTAAACCGCAGGCCCTCATCGTGGTCCCGACCCGCGAGCTCGCCGTCCAGGTCAGCACCGATATCCAGGCCGCCGGCAAGCGCGGCGGCGTTCGGGTCCTCACCCTCTACGGTGGCCGCTCCTACGAACCTCAGATTGAGGCGCTCAACAAGGGCGTCGACATCGTCGTGGGCACACCTGGCCGGCTCATCGACCTCATGCGCCAGAAGTATCTCGACCTTTCCCACGTGAAGGTCGCTGTTCTCGACGAAGCTGATGAGATGCTCGACCTCGGCTTTCTCGAGGACGTCGAGAAAATCCTCAAGGCCGTGCCCGCGAAGCGCCAGACCATGCTTTTCTCGGCCACGATGCCCGCGCAGATCATGGCACTTGCGCGCCGCTTTATGACCCAGCCGACCCACATCCGTGCCCACGATCCCGGGGATACTGCCCGCACCAAGGCGGACATCACCCAGGTTGTCTACCGTGCACACCAGCTCGACAAGATCGAGGTTCTCGCGCGGATCCTCCAAGCTGAGGGCCGTGGCCTCACAATCGTCTTCACGCGCACAAAGCGCGAGGCTGACCGCACCGCCCACGACCTCGAGGCACGCGGCTTCGCGGCCGCCCCTCTTCACGGAGATCTCGGCCAGGGTGCGCGCGAGCAGGCGCTTCGCGCGTTCCGGACCGGCAAAGTCGATGTCCTTATCGCGACCGACGTCGCCGCACGCGGCATCGACGTCGATGACGTCACCCACGTCATCAACTACACCGCACCGGAAGACGACAAAACCTTCCTGCACCGCACGGGCCGCACGGGCCGCGCGGGTAAGCGCGGAACCGCCGTGACGTTCGTGGACTGGGAGGATCTCGCGCGCTGGGCGCTCATTGCCCGCCAACTCGGCCTCGAGTCAACGGAAGCGCGCGAAACCTACTCCACCTCGCCGCACCTGTTCAGCGACCTCAACATTCCCGAGGGCGCTAAGGGCACCCTCCCGAAGGACAAGCGGACGCGCGCGGGCCTCGATGCCGAAGAGATCGAAGATCTCGGCGGCCCCGATTCGCGCAAGCGTCGCGGCACGAACGGCCGCGGCAAAGGTCGCGGTGAGGGCCGTGGCCGTGGCCGCGGCAATGGCCACCGCCGCGGTGGTTCTTCTCGAGGCGGCGAGTCCGTTGATTCCGAGACGAAGGCCGAAGGCGACAAGGCGCCGCGTAAACGCCGCCGCCGCTCGCGCACGCGTCGTGTCAACGGCAAGGTCGTCGAGCGTAGGAACGATTAACCGCCCTCGGCGCTCGCGATTAACCGCAGTTCGTGATCTCGGTGCGGTTACTCGCGAGCCATGCGGTGAATTCGCTAGGACTGAGCGCGGCCTTTTCTCGAGCTTCGGGAAGGGCCGCGCGCACGGCTTCGGTGTCAGGCACGATTGAATCGGGGGCAGCGCCGATCCTATTGAGGTTGATTTCGCCGTCCGTCGCAAGACTCACAAACGCGAGGTAGGCCGCGAGGTTTGTGCCGCTCGCCTTCGAAAAACCGCCGCACGGCGCGACGAACTCGCTCATGCCAAGCGCGCCTACCGTGTTGAGAAGATTCGGCCTATTGGACGGCAGTGCCTCACGGTCGCTCGGGTCCACGAGGAGCGTCGCGGTCGACACATCAGATTCAACGAAGCGGTGCGTGCCGACAACGCTCGGAATCATGTCGCTCGGCAGCAGGTTCACTCCCGGCGCCAGCTGCGCCTGGAGCGTCGAAAGCGAGGTCGCAAACGGGCGGGGCGTGCATACCTTGGGGTTCTCGCCCACGCAGCTGGCCCCGAAAGCCGTCTCGACCGGCTGAACGCGGCCGTTGTTGGAGATTCCCCCGGCGAGTGCGAGCACGGCAACAAGCACACCCCCGCTCGCCCACGTGAGGGAGCGCTCGCCGATGGCGGGCATGATGATTCCCACGCCAAGCCAAAGGATGGCACGTAGGCCCGCGCTTGTGAGCGTCGGCTCATAGAAGAACCACGGGGTGTCGATGTAACCGCCGAGGGCCGGAATTGACGCCGATACACCGAAAACAAGAGTCCACCACCCGATGAGGTACGCGATGACGCCCGCAATCCCCACCGCTAACGCATTGTTGATGACAAACGTGAGCACGGCCCCGCCGATTGCAAGGCTCGATATGAACGCCCATGTACCGATGCTCCACACAATCCACAGGAGCGGGTTGATCGCCTTCGCGTCTCCAACGCTCCAGTGAAAGAGGCTCAGCGCGAGGACTGTGAGCGTCGGAATGAGCGTGAAGACTGCACCCCAGAGAATCGCTGCCAAGACGATTCCGGGCGAGAGCCGCCGGGACGGTTCCCTCATTCCCCGTTCAAGCTGGTGGGACTTCTCTCGCGCCTCGTCCGCGGCGCGCTCAGCGAGGCTTCGCCACGCGAAAACGAGTGCCCCTGCGACACTCGCGATAAGGCAAGCGAGGTTCTGCGGGGCTACGAACGCGCTGGGCCCCCAGCCGATCCACACGCTCGACGTGAGTGCGAGGGCCACGGCGATAATCCCGAGGGTCACCACGGTCACGAATAGCGAGGCTTGTGGGTTGCCGACGATGGCTCGGGCAACTTCACGGGCATCGCCCCTACGGCGAGCGCGCTGAGTGCTTGACATCCCCATCACAGCCTTGCGGACGTCGCCGCGAGGATGCGCGCGAGGTTCTCTTCGCTCGTCGTGTTTTCGCCGAGGCGATTCGGTTTTCCGCTTCCGTGGTAGTCGCTTCCGCCCGTGACGATGAGATCGTGCTCGCGTGCGATCGCCGAAAGCGCTGCGCGCTCAGCCTCACCGTGCTCACGGTGGAAAATCTCGAGGCCGTCGAGGCCGCACTCGATGAGTTCTTGGCATCCGTCGGAATCGAGCCCCTTGCCGCGCGTACGTGTCATGAGGTGCGCCCCTACCGCAAGCGCTCCAGACACGTGAATCCCCGCGATCGCGTCTTCGGCTTCGAGGGCGCGGTAGGGCACGTAGTAGGGCGAGTGGGGAGCGAGCAGGTGCGCAAAGGCTTCAGCTCGGCCGCTCACGACGCCAGCGCGCGTCAGGGCGTCCGCGATGTGGGGGCGTCCGACGCTTGCCACGCTCACATCGCGGCTGCTTTCAGTATCAAGGAGCGCCTCCCACGTGATAGGGAAGTCCTCGCTCAGCCGCTCGACGATACGCTGCGCGCGTCGCTCTCGCGACTCACGCACCTCGTCGAGCTTGGCGGCGAATGCCGAGCCCGGAGCTGGAGTATTACCAAGGGCGAGGATGTGGATGCTCCGGCCGTGGAGCTTCGCGGAGACTTCCATGCCGGGAAGGAAACCGAGGCCAGCGCTTGTCGCGGCCCCGCGGGCCTGAGCGATCCCGCGGTCAGTGTCGTGGTCGGTGAGGGCGATGACGTCGACTCCCGCGCGACGCGCCTGTTCGATGACGGCCGCAGGCGGCTCTGTGCCATCCGATACCGCCGAATGGGTATGAAGATCGATGAGGCTCATCGTTCCTCCTCTCACACCTCTTCTTGGCCGGCCCGGGTGGCTCTTGGCGCTCCCCCGTGAGAATATCGAAGGGTGAGTGAGATCAATAATTCAAAGTCCAGCGCCCCCGAGACCACCGACGATCTGAAGTCGAGGGGCGATACCCGCAGCCAGCGCCCCACGAGCGAGGCTTTTCTTAGCTTCCTCACCAAAGGGTGGGATGAGACGCTCCCGCCGGCAGGCCGCCGTGCCGTTGCCGATTTCACGCCCGCAAGGCGCGACTCTCTCGTCGAGACGGTGCCCGCAACTCGAATGGTGCTTCCCGCCGGGGGCCTCAAGGTCCGCAGCAACGATTGCGACTACCAGTTCCGCCCCCACACGGCGTTTGCGTACTATTCGGGCCTCGGCACCGATGAGGAGCCCGATTCGGTGTTCGTCGTCGAGCCCGACGCCGAGGATCCCCGCAAGAGTCAGGCCACGTACTTCTTCAAACCGCGTTCGGGCCCGGAGACCAACGAGTTCTTCGCGGATTCTCGCTACGGCGAAATGTGGGTCGGTCGCCGCCCCACCCTCGAGGAAGTCGAGGAGCAGATCGGCGTGCCGTGCCGCCACATCGACGAGCTGCGCGACGCGCTTGCAAAGGACCTTGGCGACAACCTCGACCTCGCTGTCATCGAAGGAGTCGATGAACGCATCGATGCGCTCGTCGCCGAAATCCGCGAGCAAAACGGCCTCGAAGGCGGGCAAAAGGCCCGCACGGTCAATTCGCTCCTCGAGCAGAGCGCGTCTGAGTCCCGCGTTGTCAAGGACGCATGGGAAATCGAGCAGATGCGCGCCGCTGTCGCGACGACCATCAAGGGTTTCCACGAGGTCGTGCGGAACTTCCCGGAGGCCATCGCCCACGAGCGCGGTGAGCGCGTCGTGGAGACGGTCTTCAACCGTACGGCGCGCGCCGATGGCAACGGCGTCGGCTACGACACGATCGCTGCCTCCGGCCCGAATGCGTGCACGCTTCACTGGGTGCGAAACAACGGCGCCGTCAAGGAAGGCGACCTGATCCTCATCGACGCAGGTTGTGAAGTCGATTCGCTCTACACCGCGGATGTCACGCGCACGCTCCCCGTGACGGGCACCTTCACGGAGCCGCAGAAGAAGGTCTACCAGGCCGTTCTCGATGCTGCCGATGCCGTGTTTGCCGCGGCGAAGCCCGGGATGAAGTTCCGCGACCTGCACGCGACCGCGATGGAGGTTATCGCGGACCGCCTCGATCAGTGGGGCTTGCTTCCCGTGAGCGCCGAGGAGTCCCTCAAGCCCGAGGGCCAGTATCACCGCCGCTGGATGGTGCACGGCACGAGCCACCACCTCGGCATGGATGTTCACGACTGCGCCCAGGCACGCCGCGAAATGTACCTCGATGCCACCCTCGAGGAGGGCATGGTGTTCACGATCGAGCCGGGCCTGTACTTCAAGGAGAACGACCTCCTCGTTCCCGAAGAGCTGCGCGGCATCGGTGTGCGCATCGAGGACGACGTTCTCGTGACGAAGGACGGCGTCGAGAACCTCTCGCGCGAGCTTCCCCGCGAGATCGACGCGATCGAGGCTTGGATGGCGGAGTTGCTCAAGTGAGCCCGCACGAGCGCTTCTTTGCCGCGCGCCTCGCGGGCACCGGGCTTTTCGACCCGCTCGGTGACCGCATCGGCAAGGTCCGCGATGTCGTTCTGATTCCGCAAGAGACCCACACGGCGCGCGCGGTGGGGCTCGTCATCGAGGTGCCCGGGAAGAAGCGCATTTTCTTGCCGATCACGAAGGTCACGTCGATCTCGACCGGCCAGGTCATTTCCGACGGTTCTCTCAACCTTCGCCGCTTCGAAATGCGCAAGAGCGAGATTCTCGCGGTGGGTGATCTGCTTGACCGCAAGGTGAACCTCGTTGACGGAACGGGCGACGCGTTCGTTGAAGATGTCGCGCTCGAGCAGGACCAGATCTCTAAGGAATGGGAGATCACGAGGCTCCACGTGCGCCGGTCGAAGGCTAAGAACGCGTTTTCGAAGCTCGTGGGCCGCAATGAGACGCTCACGGTCGGTGTTGAGGAGGTCAATGGCCTCTTCGGGACTCAGGCGGAGCAGTCCGCGCAGATTCTGCTGGCCTCGTATTCGGACCTCAAGCCCGCTGACCTCGCGGATCTCATCCAGGAGATGGAGCCGAAACGCCGCGCCGATATCGTGCGTGACCTTTCAAACGAGCGCCTCGGATGGGTCCTCGAGGAACTTCCCGAGGACATCCGCGTTGAGCTCATGCAGGGACTCGAATCAGAGCGCGCCGCGGATATCCTCGATGCGATGGACCCGGATGACGCTGCGGACCTCCTCCAGGAGCTTCCCGAACCCATGGGCCAGGATCTCCTTACGCGCATGGAGCCGGAGGAGGCCGAAGACGTGCGCCGCCTGCTCGCCTACGACGAATACACGGCCGGCGGGCTCATGACGACCGAGCCGCTGATCGTCGCCCCCGAGACCCCGGTCGCGCACTGCCTCGCTCTCATATCTCGCGAGGAGATCTCCCCCGCGCTCGCGTCAATGGTGTACGTGTGCCGCCAGCCGCTCGAGACGCCCACGGGCAAGCTCCTCGGGGGCGTGCACTTCCAGCATTTGCTTCGCGAACGTCCCGAGCGCCCCGTTGGCGAGATCATCGATCAGGATCAGGTGACGATGGCCCCTACGAGCCATCTCCATGACGTGACTCGCGAAATGGCGACGTACAATCTTGTGTCGCTTCCCGTGGTCGATAAGGATTCCCACCTTCTCGGTGCCGTCACGGTCGATGACGTCCTCGACCACGTTCTTCCAGAGGATTGGCGAGAGAGCGATGAGCCCGTCGCAACGACGACGGGGCAGATCGACCTCACGGGGATCGCGAGGGCAATTTCGGACCAGGAGGGGTGAGCTAGATGGCACGCGGCAAGAAGAAGCGCCCCCAGCTCGACGATCCCGCGCGCAAGAGGCGCGGGCTGTGGCGCATGTTTTCGAGGCGCCGCCCGAAGGACGACAAAAATGATGGTTTCGGCCGCATGGCCGAGGCGATTGCGCGATTCATGGGTACGCCCGCGTTCCTCGTGGGCATGACGATTTTCTGTGGCGTGTGGCTCGGGTGGAACACGTTCCTTCCCGAGACGATTCAGTTCGACCCCCGCGCGCTCAACTTCACGCTTCTCACCCTGATTCTCTCGCTCCAGGCGTCGTATGCCGCTCCTCTTCTGCTCCTTTCGGACAACCGCCAGGCCGACCGCGACCGCGTGCAGGCCGAGCAGGATCGTCAGTCGAACGAAAAAGCCCACGCGACCACGGAATTCATCACGCGTGAAATCGCGAGCTTGCGCATCGCGATGGCGGATGTGGCCACCCGCGACTACGTGCGCGGCGAGCTTCGAGACCTCCTCGAGGAGCTTCAGGCTGGCGACGACGATCCCTCACCGGCCGCGGAAACCGAGGATGGCGCCGAACCGATCGAACCCGCACGCGATCACGCGCATTTGCGCTCGCTCCTGCGCGAGGACATTCGCGCGGTGCTCCGCGAGGAACTCGAGCAGATGCGCAACGATGCAGCTTAGTGAGGCCCCGTGAGCACTGACCTTGCCTCGCAGGTTCGTTCCGCGCTCACGCGCGTGATCGACCCCGACCTCGGCCGCCCCATCACCGATGTTGGCATGGTCAGCTCTGTTGAGGTCACATCTGAGGGGGTGGCTCTCATCCACCTCGTGATGACGGTCGAGGGATGCCCCATGCGCTCCCGAATCGAGAAAGAGGCCGCCGAGGCTGCGTCTCACGTTTCGGGCCTCACGGAAGTGCGCGTGACGTCGGGGACGATGAGCGAGGAACAGCGCCGTGCCCTCGTCGAGGATCTTCGCAAAAGGCGCCGCGAAGTTCCCTTCAATAAGCCCGGATCTCTCACGCGAGTGATAGCGATCAGTTCGGGCAAGGGAGGCGTCGGAAAGTCCACGGTGACGGCTAACCTCGCCCTCGCCCTCACTCGCCTCGGCTATAGCGTGGGTGTCCTTGACGCCGACATTCACGGTTTTTCGATGCCCGGAATGTTTGGGGTGAGCACCCAGCCAACCCGCGTGAATGACCTTCTCATGCCGCCCATCGCCCACGGTGTCAAGGTCATGTCGATCGGCGTTTTCGTGCCCGAGCATCAGGCGGTCGTGTGGCGCGGCCCGAAAATGCATCGCGCGATCGAGCAGTTTGCGACGGACGTGTTCTGGGGCGATCTCGATTTTCTGCTTCTCGATCTCCCGCCGGGAACCGGCGATGTCGCTATTTCGGTCGCGCAGGTGCTGCCTAGCGCGGAGCTTCTCGTCGTGACGACTCCCGACTCAGCCGCGAGCGGCGTCGCTTCGCGCATCGGCTCTCTCGCCCGTTCCACGGAACAGACGATCATCGGGGTGATCGAGAACATGAGTTGGTTGAGCACCGATCACGGTGAGCGCCTCGAGATTTTCGGTAGCGGCGGCGGCGAGCGCGTCGCCGCCCAGCTAAGCGAGGATCAGGGCGCGGACGTTCCGCTCCTCGGGCAGGTTCCGCTCGCGCAAAGCGTGCGCGAAGGGTCCGACGCCGGCCGGCCTCACACCGCCTTAGAGTCCTCGAGCGAGGCGTACCTCGCGTTTATGCGCATCGCTGAGCAGCTCGCGAAACCGCGTGGTCTTTCGGGCCGGAAACTCCCGCTCTCGCTCGCGTAGCACGCCTCGTACGGTTCGGCGTAGGCTCAGGTTGCCTCGGGGTCGAACGGGGTCCCTTCGGGCTCCTGGGCCGCCTTGGAACCAGCCGCGCTGCCGGAGCCTTTCGCTGCCGCGCCGACACTCGCCACCGCTGCCGATGTGGCGCCTGCGGAACTCTTGACGGCGCTGCGGAAGTCGTTGACGTCGTCCTCGAGGCCGGTCGAATCCCACGCATCGCGAATGATTTTGCGCGGATCGTATTGGCGCGGGTCGTACTTCTTGAGATCGTCGACGGCGATGCCCATTTCGTCTTCGATCGACGCACGGGAGTTATCCGCCCATTTACGCAGATCGCGCACCCAGTGGATGACCTTGCGGGTGTATTCGGGAAGGCGCTGCGGGCCGATCAGGATCGTGAAGAGCAGGATGATGATGAGCAGTTCCCATCCCCCAAAAGTGAGGAAGACATCTGAACCCATCGACGTGCCTGCCTTGTCTCGTTCCGCTCAAAATGGTGCTCCGCCATTATTGCACGCACAAGTGGGAAACTCGCGCGGCGTGGCCTAAGCTTGAGTGCCACGAAATTCACGGCAAAGAGGGAGAGTGCACATGGCAACGGGCAAGTTGGCGAGCTGGGCGCTCAGCGAGCAATTCCTCGATGAGGAGCGGCTGTTTGCCGCCCCCGGGGTGTGTGAGCGGGCGCGCGAGCGCGGCAGTGCGATAGGCCTTGCGCCGGTTCTTGCGGGCTCGGCCGCACACGCGCGTAGCGTCGTCGCGATGCTCGGGGCACGGGCGATCGTGCAGGTGGGTGCTGGGGCGGGTGCGCTCAGCCTCTACCTCGCGAGTGCGATGGGTTCCGACGCCACCCTCACCGCAATCGATCCTGAGCCGGAAAACGTGCGGCTCGTGCGCAAAGCCTGTGCCGAGGCCCAGATCCCAGAGGCGCGCGTGCGCACGATTAACGCGCAGCCGCTCGACGTGTTTACGCGTCTCACGCGCGGCGCCTACGACATGATCGTCGTGAATGCGAGCGAGCCAAGGCTCGGCGCTCTCGTGGAGGGGGCGCTCGACATTATTCGCCTCGGTGGGGCACTGGTCATTATGAACGTCATGCACCACGATCGTCTCGGCGATTCGTCTGCGAATGATTCGCAGACGGCCCGCATTCGGGAGGTCGTGGCCGACCTTAAGGAGCGAGACAATCTCGTGCTCGCGCTGTCACCCGCGGGCGACGGGGTGCTGACAGCAGTCAAGGCGAGGCTGTGAGGGAATAACCCCCACAGCCTCTAGGCAATTCAGGAGATGAGGTTAGGCGGGAACAACCGTGTTGAGGGCGTCGCGCAGCTCACGCGCCTCATCCGCCGAAATTTCTACGACGAGACGACCGCCGCCCTCGAGCGGTACTCGCATGATGAGGCTCCGGCTCTCTTCGGCCACTTCGAGGGGGCCGTCGCCTGTACGAGGCTTCATCGCTGCCATGATCGTTCGCCCTTTCTCTGGCAATGGATCTATCGTCCCTATTCTTTCACTTTGATCCGCCGGTTCCTGGGAGGGCATAGAAAGCGCGAGGTAGGCGGTTACTTCATATCGCGCTTGAGGACCTCGATAACCTCGTCGGCCGTGTCGACGATATTGATGAGATCGGTGTCGCCGGGAGAAATGTAGCCGTACTCTTCCTGGACGGTTTGCTCAAGCCAGGCGACAAGCCCGCTCCAGTAATCGCGGCCCACGAGAATAAGCGGAAACTTCTTGATCTTGTGCGTCTGGATGAGGCACAGCGCCTCGAAAAGCTCATCGAATGTGCCGAAGCCTCCCGGGAAGGCCACGAACGCCTGCGAGTACTTCACGAAACAGGTTTTGCGCGTGAAAAAGTAGCGAAAGTTCACGCCGAGCTCGACGTATTCGTTCATGCCCTGCTCAAACGGTAGCTCGATGCCAAGGCCCACGCTCGTTGTTCCTGCATCAACCGCGCCGTGGTTGCCGGCCTCCATGATTCCGGGACCGCCGCCCGTAATGACCGCGAGGCCCATCTCACCGATGCGCCTCGCCACCTCGCGTGCAAGCTCGTAGTGCGGATGCTCAGGTTTGGTGCGCGCACTGCCGAAGAGGGCGACAGCGGGCCCGAGTTCGGCGAGCGCGCCGAAGCCCTCAACGAACTCCGACTGAATGCGCATCACTCGCCATGGATCCGTGTGAACCCAATCGCCCTTCTCCGCGTTTTGGAGGAGACGCTGATCGGTGGTCTCGGTGGGACGCTGCTTACCGCGGAGAAACACGGGGCCTTTTCGGTAGTCGCTCAAAGAGCCGTGATGAAGCTTTTTCATGATTTCCACGTTAGCTCAGGAACCGCTCAAGAGACCTGTAACAGTGGGTGAGGGCAGCCGTCGGAATGTATTCCCCATCCGTATGAGCCAGAAGCGGGTCTCCCGGACCAAAGTTGACGGCTGGCGTGCCGAGTGCACTGAAGCGCGCCACGTCGGTCCATCCCTGCTTCGCTTCCACGCTCACGCCGTCGCCAAGGGCCGCGAGAAAGTCCCGGGCCGCGGGCCGTGTGAGGCCGGGCAACGCGCCGCCCGAGGAGTCCGTGACCTCAAGCTCGAGGTCGAGCCCAGCAAACACCTCTTCGATATGAGCGAGCGCCTCCGCTTCGCTCGTGCTCGGCGCGAAGCGATAGTTCACGAGCATTGCGGCCCGGTCGGGAATCACGTTCGTTGCGATACCGCCCTCGATTGCCACCGCATTGAGGCATTCGCGGTACAGGAGACCGTCGATTTCCACATCCTTCGGCTCATAGTCCGCAAGCCGCGACAGCGCACCGGAAAGGGCGTGGATCGCGTTCTTTCCGATCCATGCGCGACCCGAATGGGCTGCAACTCCCCGCGCGGTAAGCCGCACCCGCATCGTGCCTTTGCAGCCTGCCTCCACTCCCCCGTTCGACGGCTCGCCGAGAATCGCAAAATCGGCTTCGAGAAGCTCGGGGCGCTCGCGCGCGATACGCGTAAGCGAATTGAGGCTTGCCTCGACTTCCTCGTGGTCATAGAAGATCCACGTCAAATCGTGACGAGGCGACGCGAGGGAGCACGCGAGCGCAAGGAACACGGCGACTCCCCCCTTCATGTCGCACGCACCGCGGCCGATGAGCCGCTCCTGTCCGTCCACGACCTGCACGCACGAGGGAAGATTGCCGGCGACGGGAACGGTATCGAGGTGGCCGGCGAGAATGACGCGCTCGGCGCGGCCGAGGTGGGTGCGCGCGATGACGGTGTCGCCATCGCGAATGACCTCGAGGTGCTCGCACGCACGAAGCGTCGCCTCGACCCTGTCGGCAAGGAGAGTTTCGTTACCCGAAACCGACTCGGTATCGACGATTGCACGCGTGAGCTCGGTCAGGCCCGCATCGAGGGGCAGCGGTGTCGTGTTCATCATGCACACAAGCGTAGAGGTTTTCGGCGCGCTCCAACGAAATCCGAAGAGGCGCGCTATAGCCTGTGAGCCATGACTGAGAACAAAAGCGCATGGGGCATCGGCCTCGCAACCATCGCGGACAACGGGACGACCCTCGACACGTGGTACCCCGCACCTGAACTGGGCAGTGCCCCCGATGACCTCGCCAACCATCCCCTCGCCGTCGCCCTCGCAAAGGCCGCGCGAGACGATGCCGCACGCGGCACCCGTCAGGAAGTCGTCACACGAGCCATTTCCCTGGCAGAGGCGCCGCGCGACGCTTCCGATGCGTACTTGCGCCTCCATCTACTCTCCCACCGCCTCGTAAAGCCGAACGAGCAAAACCTCGACGGTCTGTTCGGCGCGCTCACGAATGTTGTGTGGACCTCGGAAGGTCCGTGCGCCGTGGACGGCTTCGAAGAGACGCGCCTGCGCCTCATCAGTGAGGGTCGGCGCCCGACGGTCTACTCCATCGATAAATTCCCCCGCATGGTCGACTACGTGGTTCCCGACGGCGTCCGCATCGGCGATGCCGATCGTTTGCGCCTCGGCGCTCACCTCGCGAGCGGCACGACCGTCATGCACGAGGGCTTCGTGAACTTCAACGCGGGCACCCTTGGCACCTCGATGATTGAGGGGCGCATCTCGCAGGGCGTCGTCGTGGGCGATGGTTCCGACATCGGTGGTGGCGCCTCGACCATGGGCACCCTTTCGGGCGGCGGGACGGAGCGCGTGAGCGTCGGAGAGCGCTCGCTCGTTGGAGCAGAAGCAGGCGTCGGCATCGCCCTCGGCGACGACTGCATCGTCGAGGCCGGGCTGTACGTCACCGCGGGCACGAAGGTCACCCTCATCGACGGCGAGAATCGTTCTGTCGTCAAGGCTCGCGACCTCTCCGGGGTGCCAAGCCTCCTGTTCCGCCGTAACTCGCAATCGGGCGCCGTCGAGGCCGTCTCGCGCTCGAACAAGCGCGTTGAGCTGAACTCCGACCTTCACGCGAACTAACCATGGCCAAACGCCCCGCGCTGTCTCGCGTGGTCATCCCGCTCACGCTCCTTGCGGTTTTTCTCGCGGTCGTGGGCGGGAGCTTCGCTGCGCTCACTCTCTTTGACGGCGGCCAGCGCACGGGCCGCTGCACCGCGAGTGGGCTCTCGACATCGCATTCGTACTCGACCGAGCAAACCCTCAATGCCGCCACGATCAGTGCGGTCTCGATCGACATGGGGCTTCCACCGCGCGCCGCGTCGATCGCCCTCGCGACCGCCTACCAGGAGTCGAAGCTTAAAAACATCGACTACGGGGATCGCGATTCGGTAGGGCTCTTCCAGCAACGCCCCTCCCAGGGGTGGGGCACAAAAGAGCAGATCATGGATCCTGTGTTTGCCTCGACGGCCTTCTACGAGAAGCTCGCCAAGGTCAAGGGGTACGAGAACATGGACATCACCGTCGCGGCGCAAAAGGTGCAGCGTTCAGCGTTTCCCGATGCCTACGCCGATCACGAGGTCGAGGGGCGCCTCTTCTCCTCTGCGCTCACCGGCAACAGCGGGCCCGAGCTCGAATGCGACCTCGCCGCCGCTGGCGGGCCAGCGCACCCAGAGAAACTTCGCGAGTCGCTCGCGCACGAGTTCACCCGCATGAGCAAGTCAGGTGAGGTAGAAAGTTCGCTCGGCGCCGCGGGGTCAAACGCGCCGCAGGGGTCGGGGCACACGACCGTGGTCATCAAGACGGCCGACGAAAAGCGCGGCTGGGCGCTCGCAAACTGGGCTGTCGCTCATGCCGCACAGGACAATATCGTGGGCGTCGACTACCGCGGGCACCGTTGGGACCGCTCACGCCACGTCTCGCAGACGTCGTCGCAGTGGGACAGCGACGCAACTGGCGGGGTCGGCAACGACGATGACGCGGTTGTGATCTACTTGGCGAAGGGGGCGTGAGCCGAGGCCACCGCCTCGCTTATTCGGTCTTCTTCTCTCGCGCCTTCAGTTCCTCGCGAAGATCGTGAAGCAGGAGCTCCGACGTGCCCGTACGCTCCTCGATCGGCACGTATGCGCGCTCGGCTTCGCCCGTGTAGATCTGCCGCGGCCGCATAATTTTCGTGTCGGGATCGTTGATCGCCTCTTGCCACTGCGCGATCCACCCGGGCAGGCGCCCGATCGCGAACAGCACCGTGAACATGTGCGTGGGAAAACCCATCGCCTTGTAGATGATGCCCGTATAGAAGTCGATGTTCGGGTAAAGATTGCGTTCAATGAAGTACTCGTCGCGAAGCGCGATCTCCTCAAGCTTCATCGCGAGCTCAAGGCGCTCATCGTGGATCCCAAGCCGCTCGAGCACCGTATCGGCAATGCCCTTCACGAACTTCGCACGCGGATCGTAATTCTTATACACCCGGTGCCCGAAGCCCATGAGGCGGGTGGAATCATCCTTGCTCTTGACCTTCTCCATGAACACTCGCGGATCCTGACCAGACTTTCGAAGGTCGTCGAGCATGTGCATGACGCGCGTGTTGGCGCCGCCGTGCGCCGGCCCAGACAGGGCCGCAACGCCCGCCGAGATCGAGGAGAAAAGGTCCGCTCCCGCCGAGCCGACGAGGCGCACCGCGGTCGCCGAACAGTTCTGCTCATGATCGGCGTGGAGAATAAAAAGCTGCTCGAGTGCACGCACCACAACCGGGTCCGCCACGAAATCCTCGACGGGAAAAGCGAACATGAGCCGCAGGAAATTCTGCACGAGGCTCAGCGAGTTATCCGGGTACATGAGCGGCTGCCCGTTTGCGACCCGGTGGGCGTACGCGGCCATCGTGGGCATCTTTGCGAGAAGGCGCAACGTCGAAATTCGGACCTGCTCGGGGTCGCTCGGGTCGAGCGAGTCCTGATAGAAGGTCGACAGCGCGCTCACGCCCGCTTGGAGCACGGCCATGGGTGCGGCATCGCGCGGAAGGGCGATGAACACGCGCTTGAGGTTTTCGTCGAGGAGAGTCCGCTGCTCGATCGAGTGCACGAACTGGTCGAGCTGCCCCTTCGTGGGCAGCTCGCCAAAGATCAAGAGGAATGCGACCTCAAGGTAGCTCGAGTGCTCGGCGAGCTGCTCGATCGGGTAGCCGCGGTGCCGGAGAATCCCCGCCTCACCATCGATGAACGTAATGGCCGACGTCGTCGGCGCCGTGTTCATGAGCCCCGGGTCAAACGTCACCGTCCCCGTTTCCTTGCGCAGCCCCGCGATCGACACACCGAGGTTGCCCTCGGTCGGCTCGACGAGCGGCAGATCCAGGTTTCGGTCATTCACGCTGAAGTGTGCGGTCATCGCGTTCCTTTCGTGTCTGTCGCAGCGCTCTTAGCGGGCCGCTCGGAGCCTTTCGGCAGCGCTAGCGATCCGCTCGTCCGTAGCGGTGAGGGAGATGCGCACATGCCGCGCACCTGCCTCGCCGTAAAAGGTACCGGGGGCAGCGAGGATTCCCAATTTTGCAAGGCGCTCAATGCTCGCTTCGCTTGCCTCACCGAATGTCGTCCACAGGTAGAGGCCGGCCTCAGAATGCTCGATGCTCCCGCCGAACGCTTCGAGAGCGGGGGCGAGAGTCTCACGGCGAGCGCGGTAGGTTTCGCGCTGGCGGGAGGCCGACGCTTCCTCCCCGAGGGCCGCTGCCATGGCGTTTTGAACGGGGCCCGGCACCATGAGCCCGGAATGTTTGCGAACCGCGAGCAGCTCACCGACGAGGGCAGGGTCGCCGGCGACGAAAGCGGCACGGTAACCAGCGAGATTCGATTGCTTCGAGAGCGAGTAGGCGCACAGCACAGACGTGAGGTCGCCGTCATTCACGCGCTCATCGAGAATCGACGGGGCCTCGTCCACGTCCCACGTGAGTGGCGCGTAGCATTCGTCGGAAGCGACGATGATATCCCTCTCACGCGCCCACGCCAGGAGGGCACGTAGCTCGCCGATATCGTGCACCGCTCCCGTCGGATTCGAAGGCGTATTGAGCCACAGCAGGCGCACCGAGTCGAGGCAGACGTCGGAACCGAGCGCTCCCTCCCCCTCGCGTGCAAGCGCCCGCACATCGACCGGGACGGGCCGGGCTCCCGCGAGCCGTGCGCCGAGGTCGTAGGTCGGGTAGGCGATATGGGGAAAGGCGACCGCCTCCCCGGTGCCGATGCCGAGCTGGAACGGAAGGTGCGCAACGAGTTCTTTCGAGCCGATCGTGGGAAGCACGCCACTGGCGTTGAGAGCTGAGGGAGCACCGCGGTGTGCGCGACAGAAATCGACGATGGCCTCGCGCAACTGCCCCGTTCCGGCGACCGTCGGGTAGCCGTGCGCATCCGAGGCGGCCACAAGTGCTTCCTGTGCGACGCGGGGCGTTTCATCAACGGGAGTGCCCACTGAGAGATCGACAATCCCATCCGGGTGTCGCTCGGCGAGTGCGCGCGCCGAGGCGAGCGAATCCCACGGAAAGGACGGCAAGGTCGAAAGGAGCGGCGTTCGCGAAGTCATGGTGCTCATCCTACGACCCCAGTGCCAGCTCTTACCGAGCTCGATCGCCTTCGCTCTCGATGGCGCGGCGCCACATACCGTGCAGCTCCGTCGCGATCGCGGGGTGCGCGACCATGATGCCGGTGGACGGGTCAGAAGGAAACAGGGTTTCCTGGCCGTCCCAATCGAGCACTTTCAAACCGGCCTCGTGTGCGATGAGCATGGACGCGAGGTGATCCACGGCTCCGAATCGTCCCACGAGCGCACCGTGCCCTCTGCCGACCGCGGGCCCCACGAGCGACAGGGTTCCCGAGCCCATGATCCGGCTCGTCACATCGATCTCGCCCAGAGAGCGGATAAATTCCGCCTGGCCCTCGAAGAATGTCGCCCCGAGAAGCTCGGTGAGAACGACGGAACCGGGCAGAGTGGACCGGTGTTCGACTGAGATGGGGCCACCGCGGTGCATGGCTCCGCGCGCCCGAATCGCCGAAAAGATCTCTTTCGTGCGCGGGTCTGCGACGACACCAACGACGGGGCCGTCCTCATCACACATGGCGAGGGAGAACGAAAACCAGGAGATACCGTGCGCGTAGTTCGTGGTGCCGTCGATGGGATCGCAGTACCACGTGTACTCAACCCCGGCGCTGTCCTCGAACTCTTCCCCGACGAAGGCGTGCGTCGGAAACTCTTCCGCAATGGTCCGGCGCACCCAGAGTTCGATCCCCAGATCAATATCCGTCACGAAATCAGCGGCGTTCTTTTTTGTCGCAAACATCGAAACGTTCGAGGATGTCGAGCGGATCATCGCCCATGTGGCAAGTGACTGTGCAAGCTCGTGCGCGCGCGTCAAAACATCGCGTTTTCGTCCCACGTGATCGGCGCTCATGCTCCCCACACCTCCGCGTTCTGGTTAAGGACGCGCAGGAGGTCGCCCGCACGGTTGGACGTCACGGCCTCAACGCCCATCGCCGCAAGCGCCTTCGCAGTCTCGGCATCATCAACGGTCCAACAGGTGGTACGCAGCCCAAGGGCACGCGCAGCGCTCACGGTCGTGGGCGAGCACATGCCAAAGTGGGGGTTCCACGAGTAAGGCTCGAGCTCCTCGACGAGGGCGGGATCCGGAACACCATCGAGCGGGTAGGTCATACGCAAACGTGCCGTGGGAAGGACCTCGCGCACGGCACGCATGGCGATGAGTCCCCCCGTGAACTCCGCCCGTGCCGCTGCCGCGCGACGCTCATCCGAGTGGTCCCCCTCTCCCGAGGCAATCGCCCGGATCCGCGAGGCGCTCACGCGCGCAATCTCCTGCTCCGCACCGTCAGACTCACCCGGAAAATCGAGAAGAAGCACAGCATCGCCCACGGCGTCAAGAGCACGCTCGAGCGTGGGGACTCCCCGCTCAAAGCCGTGATCGTTCGCGCACGTGCCATGCTCAGCCGGCTCACGGGCTTCAAGCGCGCTCACCGAGAGCTCAGCGGGACTGGCCGTGCACTCCCACAAACGCTCGAGCGTAGAGTCGTGCAGAAGAATGGGCTCCCCTTCGGCGCTGAGCCTCAGATCGACCTCGACAACCTCGAGCCCCTCGGCTGCCGCGTGCGCGATCGCTTGGAGAGTGTTCTCAACGTGGGCGACGGGATCGCCACGATGTGCAACGAGCTGCACAGGACTCATCATTTCTCCGTTCATGCTGCTGACTGCTCCCCGGTAGGTCCGGCAGGCGAAGTAGCCGCGTCGACGAGAACACCATCGCGATACACGAGCGCTTCGGTGATGCGCACCCCCACCTCATCGCCAACGCGCAAGTCGTCGGCTTTCGCGAGCGAGCGCAAACGAATAGCGCCGACGCGCACGACGAGGTCGCTGAGGTGGCCCTTTGGGGTGATCCGTTCAACGGTGCCCTTGAGCTGGGCGGCGCGGGGATCGCCAATCACGACGTTCTCGGGGCGAATACCGCATTCGGCATGTTCGGCCGCTCCGGTCACGAGATCAATCGGCAGCGGCTCGGGGCCGTCGACGTAGATGCGACCGGAGCCGTCGGCACGGCGCTCCACTCGCCCTTCCACGAAGGACATCGTCCCGATGAAACCCGCGACAAACCGCGTCGCCGGTCGGCGATACAGGGTCGTTGGATCAGTCAGCTGTTCGATCCGGCCGCCGTTCATGACGGCGATGCGATCAGCGACGGCGAGCGCCTCCTCCTGATCGTGCGTCACAAAGACGCTCGTCATGCCAAGTTCCTGCTGGATACGACGAATCTCTTCGCGAACCTGGACGCGAAGTTTCGCGTCGAGGTTCGAAAGCGGCTCATCGAGAAGCAAGAGCGAGGGGTTTTGGACGAGCGCACGCGCGAGAGCAACGCGCTGCTGCTCGCCGCCCGACAGCCGCGCCGGTCGGCGCCCGGCCTTCTCCTCGAGTCCGACGAGCGCGAGGGCCTCACGCACGCGTACGGTGCGCTCGTCACGTGGAATCTTGGCAACCTTGAGCGGGAATGCCACGTTCTTTTCGACGCTCATGTGGGGCCAGAGCGCGTAGTTCTGGAACACCATCGCCGAGGGCCGGCGCTCCGGAGGCAGCGACGTCACATCGCGCTCGCCCACGGTGATCCGCCCCGCATCCGGCGTGAGGAACCCACCGATCATCCGCAAAGTCGTCGTTTTCCCGCATCCCGAAGGGCCGAGCAAACAGACCATCTCTCCCTTCCCGATCGCGAGATCAAGATCTTTGATGATGCTCTTGCCACCGAGCGTGATGCTGACGGAGCTAAGCGTGAGCGGCTCGGGAGAGAACCGGCTAGCGGTTCGGGCAGCTTTCGATGCGGTCTGTGTCATCGGATTTGGAAACCTTCTGCGAGAGCCCCACCCATGATGTGCTTCCTTACGAGAAGAAGAAGCACAACGGAGGGGACGGTGAGCATGATGGAAAAGACGGCCGCGACCTGTTCCGGCGAGTTGAGAACGAGCGTGTAGAGCTCGGTCGGCATCGTGGAATAACTGGGGGCACCAACGAGGTAGGTGGCCTGAGCTTCGTCCCACGACGCGAGGAAAGCCATGATGAGGGCGACGAAATACCCCGGGGCGGCAAGTGGAAGCGTGACGCTCACGAAAGTCCTGAGCCATCCGGCGCCGCTATCGCGCGCGGCATCTTCGAGCCTGCGCGGTACCGCCGCAAACGAGGCGGCAGGGATCCACGTAAGAAAAACGACCTGACCGAGCATGTGCGCGATCGTGACACCCGGAATGGTCTCCATGAGGTTGAAGGCGTAGTACAAAGCCGCGATGCTCACGAAAAGCCCCATTTTCGGGAACGCATTTGTGGCGAACAGGCCAAGGAGCATCACCGTGCGCCCCGGGAACTGCATACGCCCAAAGGCGTAGGCAGCAGGCATACAGATGAGAGCCGTGAGCGTCGTCGATAGGACGGCGAACATGAGCGAATTGAGGATCGAGGTGACGAACTTCGGAGTACCGAAAACCTTTCCCCACCAGTCAAAGGTGAGCCCGGCCGGAAGGAGGTTCGGCACGCGCCACTCGGTCGCGAAGGCGTGAAGGGCGAGCCACACGATCGGCCCGGCCACGAAGAGCAGCAACGCAAGCGCGGCAAGCCCCGACGCAATTTTCCTGGGCATATCAGGTCATCTCTTCTTTTGCTTGTCGGTAATTGGCCCAGACGTAAAGAACCCCAATCAGCGCAGCGAGCGCAAACACGACAATGGCCATGACAACTGACTGCTGCGGCTCTCCGTACGTGTTGAAGTGTTTCGTCATACTGACGCCGAGCATGGTCGGCGCGGAAGGGCCCGTGAGCCAGGGAACGGTGAACGACCCGACGTTCCCAATCGCGGTGAACGTCATGGCGATGACCGTGGGCACGAACGCCATCGGTGCCACGACGTCCTTCACAATGCGGACCGTTCCCGCACCAGCATCCCGAGCGGCATCAATCAGGGCGTCAGGCACCGATTGAACCCCAGACGACACCATGAGGACCGCAAACGGAAGCGAGGACCACACCTGAGTCATGAGCACGAGGGTCGACGTGAACGCAATTTGAGGTGGGCTCGCCACGCCAAGACTCCGCATCACTGAGCCAAAGAAACCGTCGGCCGCCCAGAACCGAATCATGGCCCACGCCCCGATTACTCCCGGGATAAACATCGGGATGACGGCGAAAGCGGGAAGCATGCGGGTGATGCCCGACGGCCGCAGCCTCATCGCGAGAGCCACGAGCCACGCGAGGGCCGTGACGATCACGGTGGTGAGAATTGAAATGCTCACCGTCACCCGCAAATCCGAGAGAAATCGCGGGTTCGAAAAGACCTCGCGATACGCGTCGAGAGTCGGAGCCCACGACTGCGTCTCGTGCGTGTTCTTACCGATCATCGCGATCGTCGTGTTCAACCCACCCGTGTACCCGAGGCTCAAGCCGAAGGCATTGATGACGGGAAAGCCGATGAAAACGATGATGAGGAGGATCGGTGGGCTCGCGAGGAGCACACCGATCCATGATTGCCTCGATGCCACGCTTGCTCCCTAGGCGGTCGGAACCTTCTGGTCCCAGAGCTTGGCTTTGTTGTCTTCGTGGTCGCCAAAGTAGCCCTGGCCGAGGTTCTGCGTGTCGATGCCGTCGAATTTCTTTTGAATCTCCTCGGGCATATCCTCAAGCGGAATGATCGGGTAACCCGCCATTGTCGTGGAGATGATCTGCTGCCCCTCGGGGGAGAGCGCGAATTTCGCGAGCGCGAGCGCGGCAGGCTTGTTCTTTGAGTTCTTCGGGATCCCGAGGAACGATGCTCCGCCCGCGAACGACGGATTCGAGATCTGCGTCGCCTTGACTCGTTCCGGGATCTTCCCGGACTCGCGGCCGGAAATGAACTGATCGGACCACACCGGGATCATCGCGACCTCGCCGTTGACCAAAAGCTCGATGCTCTGTTCGTTGCCGTTCGGGTAGGTGCCCTGGCCGTACGTGAACTTACCGATGCGCTTGAGCTCTTCCCAACCCTTGTCCCAGTGCTTTTCGTCGGCCTCGTCGTAGCTCGTCGTCATACGCTCGCGAACGTCCTTCGGGATGTACAGGTCAAGCACGCTCGTCACGAAAGCCGAGCCTGAACCGCCCGTCGAAGGAGAGTTGTAGGCGAACTTGCCGGGGTTCTGTTCGATCCAGGCCAAAAGCTCCTTGAGAGTCTTCGGAGGGGTGGCGACCTGCTCCGTGTCGTACGCGAGGAGCACGGAGGAGGCTCGGTAGGGGAAGGCTTGTCCAAGTCCTTGGGCAAGCGCTTCCTGGGGAACATCGCCGAGGGCGGGAATCTCTTTGGCGCTCACGTTGAGCAGAAGTTTCGCGTCTGCCGCGTCCGTCACCCAGCCGTCATCGATGAAGTCCATGCCCGAATCGCCGTCGCCGGCAGCGGACAAGCGCGCGAGCGATTGCTGGGAGCGTTCGGAGTGCAGATCGTGGTCAACCTTGATCGTGACCTTCGGGTATTTCTTCGTGAAGGCCGGCCCAAGCCCGTCCTGCCATAGGTCGCGCACGTTGGTGTCGCCGCCCGCGTGGATGCGAAGGGTCCCTTCGACCTCACCCGTCACATCGGCTGCCGACTCACCTCCCTTGTTGGAGGCTCCTGAAGAGTTTTTCGAGGCTGGCGCACATGCTGTCGCGAGGCCCGCGAAGCTAAGGGCAGCACCACCAAACAGAAGTGAACGTCGATTGAGGGACATTGCGTGGCCTTTCCACTGGCGCGCAAGCGGCGCATCGATTTGGACGACGCCTCGAGGTTAAGCGCGCCGATGCCCCCGCTACGCCCGTCCCCCGCCCACGCTCGCGAAAGGTCGTCAAGAGTTCACGCAGTGGTCATGAAAGACCCCGTTTAAACCGGGCTTTGCTAGCCGAACTTGGGCCTTCTGTTACTTGATGCTCACCTGCAGGCCACGTGGACTTTTGCTTCGAGGTTTTAGCCCTCGAGCGGGTTTTCCTGTGGGGGAAGCTTCTCGATGACCTCGTGGTCAAACGACTGCGGGCCGAGCTTCGCCGCACCACCGGGGCTTCCGAGCTCGTCGAAGAACTCGACATTCGCGCGGTAGTACTCGCTCCACTGATCGGGCAGGTCGTCCTCGTAGTAGATCGCTTCGACGGGGCACACGGGTTCGCACGCACCGCAATCGACGCATTCGTCCGGCTGAATGTACAGCGAACGCTCGCCTTCGTAGATGCAGTCGACGGGGCATTCGTCAACGCAGGCACGGTCTTTGACATCAACGCACGGGAGGGCGATGACGTAGGTCATGGCTTCACAGTCCTTTCTTCGCGCTGGTTCGCGCGCGCGATGTTTCTGATTTGGATGGCCCACACGATAGCGACGCCCACGAGAGGCACGATCACGCCGAGGAACTGGGCGGCCCAGCCCTGCCACTGCGCTTCGCCCGCAATCTGTGCTGGAACGAGAAGCCCTCCCCCGAGCGACGTGCCCGAAAAATACACGGCCACGAGTGTGAAGGCGAGAGCATCGATGAACAGTGGGAGCTTGCGCCCGCTAAGCGCGACCAGCATGCAGGTTGCGACGACCTCGTACGCGCAACCAAACAGGAGCCCCCACGGCACGGACACGTCTTGGACGGTCGAGCGCATACGGTGCGTCCCAATCACGACAAGGCCGCCGAGCACCCCCACGATCGCGCCCACAACGATCTCGGTCGCGCGCGAGGTGGGCCTCGTACCGTCGACGAAAATGACGCCTTCGTTGGGGTCCTTGTGACTCATTGTCTCGCCCTCGATTACGAGTTGCGGGCTCGAGCGCGAGCGCGCGCACGCTCGGTCGGGTCGAGGACGACCTTACGGATGCGCACGATCTCGGGGGTGACCTCAACGCATTCGTCCTCGGCGGCGAATTCGAGCGACTCCTCGAGCGTGAGCTTGCGCGGCGGGATGAGATTCTCGAACGCGTCTGCAGTGGCCGAGCGCATGTTCGTGAGCTTCTTTTCCTTCGTGATGTTCACGTCCATGTCTTCGTTGCGGGCGTTTTCGCCGACGACCTGCCCCATGTACACCTCGGAGGTGGGTTCGACGAAGAACGAGCCGCGTTCTTGGAGGTTGATCATCGCATACGGCGTCACGGCACCCGCGCGGTCGGCCACGAGGGAGCCCGTGTTGCGGAATTCAATGGGGCCCATCCAGGGCTCGAAGCCTTCGGCGAGCGAGGAGGCGATGCCGGTCCCGCGCGTTTCGGTCAAAAAGCGCGAGCGGAAACCGATCAGGCCGCGCGCGGGAACGAGGAATTCCATGCGCACCCAGCCCGAACCGTGGTTGTTCATGGTTTCCATGCGCCCCTTGCGGGAGGCCATGAGCTGCGTGATTGTGCCGAGGTATTCCTCGGGAACGTCGATCGTCATGCGCTCGATCGGCTCGCACTTCACGCCGTCGATCTCGCGGGTCAGCACCTGCGGCTTGCCCACGGTCAGTTCGAAACCTTCGCGGCGCATCTGTTCAACGAGAATCGCGAGAGCAAGCTCGCCGCGGCCCTGAACCTCCCATGCGTCTGGGCGATCGGTGGGCAGGACCTTGAGGGACACATTGCCGACGAGCTCGGCATCGAGGCGGTCCTTGACCTGGCGGGCCGTGAGTTTGTGGCCCTTGACCTTGCCGGCGATCGGCGAGGTGTTGATGCCGATCGTCATCGAGATCGCGGGGTCGTCCACGGTAATGAGTGGGAGCGGACGCGGATCGTTGAGGTCGGTGAGGGTTTCGCCGATCATGATGTCGGGGATACCCGCAACGGCCACGATGTCGCCAGGGCGCGCCGTGCGCGTCATCTGCTCGCGCGTGAGCCCCTTCGTCTCGAGAAGTTCGGTGACCTTCACGCTCTTGATATCACCGTGGCGGGTCGCCCACGCGACCTGCTGGCCTTTCTTGAGCTCGCCGTTCTCGATGCGCAAGAGCGCGAGGCGGCCGAGGAACGGCGAAGCATCGAGGTTCGTGACGTGTGCCTGCAGCGGCATGTCGTCGTCATACTCGGGAGCGGGGATCGATTCGAGAATCGTCTTGAAGAGCGGTTCGACCGTCTCGGAATCGGGAAGCTCGCCGTCGGCGGGCTTGTTCGCGCTCGCACGCCCAGCTTTGCCGGAGGCGTAGATCACGGGGACGTCGAGCAGCGCGTCGAAGTCGATCTCGGTGTTCTCTTGCGAGAGGTCCTCAGCGAGGCCGAGAAGAAGATCCGTTGTTTCGTTGACGACCGCGTCGATGCGGGCGTCGGGACGGTCAACCTTGTTCACGACGATGATCACGGGAAGGCTCGCGGCAAGGGCCTTGCGCAGAACGAATCGGGTCTGCGGGAGCGGGCCCTCGGAGGCGTCCACGAGCAGCACGACGCCGTCGACCATGGACAGGCCGCGCTCGACCTCGCCGCCGAAGTCGGCGTGCCCGGGGGTGTCGATCACGTTGATCGTGATGCCCTCGGGGTGCCCGATCTCGGCTGCCGTCGGCCCCGAATAGTGGATCGCGGTGTTCTTCGCGAGGATGGTGATGCCCTTTTCGCGCTCGAGGTCACCGGAGTCCATCGCACGCTCATCGACTTTGTCGCGTTCACCGAACGCGCCGCCCTGGCGGAGCATGGCGTCCACGAGGGTCGTTTTACCGTGATCGACGTGGGCGACGATCGCGACGTTTCGAAGATCGGAGCGGTGCTGAATGGTCATAGGAGCCTTATCTGTTCGGGATCGGCGGAAGTCTCGTGAGGTGTGGGGGTCCGACGCTTGCCTGGCCCACGCGCGCCCGATTCATGGTAACGCGTCCGGGCCTCTTATCGGCTGCGTGAGCCTTCTCGCGGGACGAATAGAAATCTGCCTCACAGGGTGAGGGATCACAATGGAAACATGAGCGAAAACAGCAATCTCTCCCCCGCCCCCGTTGATCCGACGACCACAGAGGCCTGGCAGCGCCTCGAAGAGCACGACGGCATGCTTGACAAAGGCTTGCGCGAAGCGTTCGCCGAAGATCCCGATCGCGCTAAGAAGCTGAGTTTTGAGGCGGCGGATCTGTTCGTTGACCTCTCGAAGAACCTTGTATCCGAAGAAACCGTCGGACTCCTTCTCGATCTCGCCAACGAGACGGGCGTGTGCAAGCGCCGCGACGAGATGTTCGCGGGCGCGCACATCAACACGACCGAGGACCGCGCCGTTTTGCACACCGCGCTTCGACGCCCGAAGGGTGCATCCCCCGCCCTCGACGTCGACGGCCAGAATGTCGATGCCGATGTGCGCGAGGTCCTCGAACGCATCTATGAGTTTGCGAATAAGGTTCGCAGCGGCGAGTGGACCGGCGTGACGGGTAAGAAGATCGAGACCGTCATCAACGTCGGCATCGGCGGCTCCGACCTCGGCCCCGTGATGGTGTACGAGGCACTGCGCCCGCTCGCGGATGCGGGGATTGAGGCACGCTTCATCTCAAACATCGACCCGACCGACGTGGGCGAGACGACGCGCGACCTCGATCCCGAAACAACCCTCGTGATTGTTGCGTCGAAGACGTTCACGACGCTCGAAACGATTACGAATGCGAAGCTCGTGCGCGCGTGGCTGCTCGATGGCCTGCACGCCGCGGGCGTCGCTGAATCGCAGGATGCCGAAGCCGTCGCGAAGCACTTCGTGGCCGTCTCGACCGCACTCGACAAGGTCGAGGAATTCGGTATTGACCCGGCGAACGCCTTCGGGTTCTGGAGCTGGGTGGGCGGTCGCTACTCGGTCGATTCGGCGATCGGCACGATCCTCGCCGTCGTGTTCGGCCCCGAGGCCTTCGAAGAGTTCCTCGGCGGCTTCCACGCGATGGACGAGCATTTCCGCACGGCAGCTCCCGAGGAAAACGTGCCTTTGCTCATGGGGCTCGTGAACGTGTGGAACGTGAACTTCCTTGGCGCCGAGACTCACGCGGTTCTTCCCTACAGCCAATTCCTTCATCGCTTCCCCGCCTACCTCCAACAGCTCACGATGGAGTCCAACGGCAAGTCCGTGCGTTACGACGGCTCTGCCGTGACTGCGGAGACCGGCGAGATTTTCTGGGGCGAGCCCGGCACGAATGGTCAGCACGCCTTCTACCAGCTCATCCACCAGGGCACGCGCCTCATTCCCGCGGATTTCATTGCGTTTGCTAATCCCACCTACGCACTCAAGGACGGCGATACCGACGTCCACGAACTCTTCCTCGCGAACTTCTTCGCGCAGACCAAAGCGCTCGCCTTCGGCAAGACCGCAGAGGAAGTTGAGGCCGAGGGGACGACCGGCGCGCTTGTTCCCGCACGCGTATTCTCAGGCGACCGTCCGACCACCTCGATCATGGCGAGCGCTCTCACTCCGAGCGTCCTCGGCCAGCTGATCGCCCTGTACGAGCACATCACCTTCGTGCAGGGCGCAGTGTGGGGCATCAACAGCTTCGATCAGTGGGGCGTTGAGCTCGGCAAGCAGCTCGCGAAGCAGTTGACGAGCGCCGTCGCGGGCGACGAGTCGGTTCTCGCCGAGCAGGATTCCTCGACCCGTCAGCTCATCGAGTACTACCGCGCGCACCGCGCCTAAATTGCGCGCTTAAGAAAACGGGACCCCGCCGAGGCGGGGTCCCGTTTTCTTTGACGAGTGGGTAACCCCCACAACTCCTATGCAATCCAACGCCGTTGCGGCTCGGCAGTCGGTCCGCCTAGCGGGACTCCCACGAAGTCCCGCGACTTTGTCCTTAGGATGGACGTGGCGCAAGACATAACCGAAGGAGAGTGGCATGAAGGTCGGCATTCTAACTTCTGGCGGCGACTGCCCGGGACTCAACGCGGTCATCCGCGGAGCAGTCCTCAAGGGAGATTCCATCTACGAAGATGAATTCGTGGGCTACCTCGACGGCTGGAAGGGAGTGCGCGACAACGAATTCATCCCGATCCCTCGACGCCTTGTGCGCGGCATCGGCCGTCAGGGCGGAACGATCCTCGGTACTTCGCGCGTCAATCCCTTCCACGAGGACGGCGGCGGCGCCGAGGGCGTGCGCAAAGTTCTCGAGGACCACGATGTGGACGCCCTCATCGCTATCGGTGGCGACGGAACACTGTTCACGGCCAATCGCCTCGCAGAGGCCGGCATCCCCGTAGTCGGCGTCCCGAAAACAGTGGATAACGACCTCGACGCCACGGACTACACGTTCGGTTTCAATACCGCCGTTGATATCGCAACCGAGAACCTCGACCGCTTACGCATGACGGGCAACAGCCACCACCGATGCATGGTCGCCGAGGTCATGGGGCGCAGCGTCGGCTGGATCGCGCTCCACTCGGGTATGGCTGCAGGCGCGCATGTCATCTGCATCCCCGAATTCCCGCTCACGATCGACGAAATCTGCGAGTACGTTTCGCAGCGCGCTGCACGCTCAAAGCGCCGCTCCCCACTCGTCGTCGTCGCCGAGGGGTTCGTTCCGAAGGACGCGCCGGCAGACTTCATGGACTACGAGATGGACGAATTCGGCCGACCGATCCTCGGCGGCGTCGCCCAGCGCCTCGCCCCCTATATCGAAGAAGCCACGGGCATCGAAACCCGCGCGACCGTGCTCGGACACATCCAGCGCGGCGGCGAACCGAATGCGTACGACCGCGTCCTCGCGACCCGATTTGGCATGGCCGCGATCGACCTCATCCACGAGGGCGGGTACGGGCGCATGGTTTCACTGCGTGGAACCGACATCGTCAATGAGCCGCTGTCCGGGGCAATCGACTCGGTGAAGCGCGTGCCCAGGTCCAGGTGGGACGAGGTTCGCGTCCTTTTTGGGTAGGAATACCGCGCATTTGCGCCCCAGCCCCGCTTTTTGATAATAATTCTCAACATGCTGACCGCGCTCGCCCTCACCACAATTGCCGGGCTCGCCACGATCCTCGGCTCTCTCATAGCCTTGAGTGAGCGTGCCCGCGAACCGAAGGCCCTAGGCGCGGCTCTCGCGTTCGCCGCAGGTGCGATGCTCACCGTCAGTGCTCTCGAGCTCCTCCCCCACTCGATCGGTGTGCTCGGAGCGGGCACGAGCACCCTTTACTGCGTCGCCGGTCTCGTCATTGTTGGCGCCCTCGACCTTGCCTCGCGAGCGTGGGAGCGCCGCGCGGTCACGAGCGCTAGGGAGGCGTCGCAACCGTCGGACCCCTCACATACGCGAGCACTTTTGCGCACGGGCCTCATCACGGCTCTCGCACTCACCGCGCACAACATTCCCGAGGGGTTCGCGACATTTTCGAGCGCACTCCAGGACACCGCATTCGCACTCCCGCTCGCTGGCGCGATCGCGCTGCACAACATCCCCGAAGGGGTCGCCGTCGCCGCCCCCATCCTCCACGCAACCGGATCACGTACGAAGGCCATCGCCGCAACAGCGCTCTCGGGGCTGTCCGAACCAGCCGGAGCCCTCGCGCTCTACGGGCTCCTCACCGCCACGGGGCACGCCGCAAACCTCGAATGGGCAACCCCCCTCATCGCAGGGGTGATGATCGCAATCAGCGCGGTCGAGCTCCTCCCCCTCGCCTACACGCACGCTCGGCTCACGCGAACCCTCACGTGGTGTGGCATCGGTGCGCTTGTCATGGCGGCGAGCCTATGGGCGCTCGGCGGCTGAGCACGAGGTTTGCTCCCCGCCGCCGCCTGGTACGTTTGAGAAGTTCGTGACCATCACCGCGAGGAGAAGCTGATGTCCGCCATCATGTACACCATCACCGACGAAGCCCCCATGCTTGCGACCGCATCGCTCCTGCCAATCGTGCGTGGTTTCGCCTCGAAGGCCGGCGTCGACATCGAAACCCGCGATATTTCACTCGCCGCTCGCATCCTCGCCGCGTTCGCGGACCGCCTCCCCGAGGACCAACGCGAACGTGACGCTCTCGCCGAGCTCGGCGCCCTCGCTCGCACCGCAGAGGCGAACATCATCAAGCTTCCCAACATTTCGGCCTCGGCTCCGCAGCTCAAAGCCGCAATCGCCGAACTCCAGGCACGCGGTTACGACCTCCCCGACTACCCGGATAACCCCGAAACCGACGCCGAACTCGACATCCGCGCGCGATACGACGCCGTCAAAGGCTCCGCCGTCAATCCGGTGCTCCGCGAAGGCAATTCTGACCGCCGCGCGCCGCGCGCCGTCAAGAACTTCGCGAAGGCCCACCCGCATCGCATGGGCGAGTGGAGCACTGACTCGCGCACCGAGGTCGCCACCATGAGCGAGGGCGACTTCCGCTCGAGCGAACGAAGCTTCGTCGTTCATGGCGAGAAAACCTTCCAGATCGTCCACGTCGCAGCCGACGGAACCGAAACGATCCTCAAAGACGCCGTGACCGCCGAAGACGGCGACATTATTGACGCGAGCGTCATGAGCATCGGCGCTCTCGAGCAATTCCTCACCGCTCAGATCGATAACGCCCGCGAGCGCGACGTTCTGTTCTCGCTCCACCTCAAGGCCACGATGATGAAGGTCAGTGATCCCGTCATTTTCGGCCACGCGGTGCGCGCATTCTTCCCCGAGGTCTTCACACGCTTCGGGGCAGAACTCGAGGACGCGGGGCTCTCGGCAAACAACGGTCTCGGCGCGATCCTCTCGGGCCTCGATGCGGTCGGTGCCGAAACTGCCGAGGAGATTCGCACGCTCGTGAATGACCGCCTCGCCGAGGGCCCCGAACTCGCGATGGTCGACTCGGATCGCGGCATCACGAATCTTCACGTGCCGAGCGACGTCATCGTGGATGCGAGCATGCCCGCGATGATCCGCACGGGCGGAAAAATGTGGGGGTCCGACGGTGCCCCGCACGACACGCTTGCCGTCATTCCCGATAGCTCCTATGCCCCCATCTACCAGGTTGTGATCGACGACTGTCGCCGCCACGGCGCGTTCGATCCGTCCCGAATGGGAACCGTCCCGAACGTTGGCCTCATGGCGCAGAAAGCCGAAGAATACGGCAGCCACGACAAGACTTTCATCGCCCCCGCAGACGGGCGAATCGAGATCCGCTCGACGTGCGGATGCCACGACGCGGCGCTGACATCGCACACCGTCCAGGCCGGCGATATTTTCCGTGCATGCCACACGAAGGACGCACCCGTGCGCGACTGGGTTGCGCTCGCCGTGCGTCGCGCGCGCCTTAGCGAAACGCCTGCCTTCTTCTGGCTTGACCCCGAGCGGGCACACGATCGCGAAATTGCGGCGAAGGTCGAGCGCGCCCTCGCCGACGAGGACACCGACGGCCTCGACATCCGCGTGCTCAGCCCCGTCGAGGCCATGAGGGAGACTCTCGCGCGAACCCGCGACGGACTCGACACGATCTCGGTCACCGGCAACGTGCTGCGCGATTACCTGACCGACCTCTTCCCCATCATGGAGCTCGGCACCAGCGCCAAGATGCTCTCGGTTGTTCCCCTCATGGCGGGCGGCGGGCTCTTCGAGACGGGAGCGGGCGGCTCCGCACCGAAACACGTCCAACAGCTCGTGACAGAAAACTACCTGCGGTGGGACTCTCTCGGGGAATTTCTCGCGCTCGCCGAATCACTCAGGCATCTCGCACGCCGCGACGACAATCACGATGCCGAGGTCCTCGCGGATGCACTCGAGCGCGCAACCGAAACGTTGCTCACCGAAGGCAAGTCACCCGAGCGGCGTCTCGGCGGCACCGACAACCGGGGCTCGCACTTCTTCCTCGCACTGTATTGGGCGCGTGAGCTCGCGTCACAAAGCGACAGCAGTGCGCTCGCGCGCACGTTTACGCCCGTCGCGAGCGAGCTTGATCAATCTGCCGATGACATCGAGCGTGAGCTTCTCGCGGTTCAGGGCACGAAGGCTGAGATCGGTGGCTATTACCGGCCCGACCCTGAATCGACAGCAGCGGTTATGCGCCCCTCGGCCACGTTCAACGCGATCATCGACCAGCTCGCGGCGCGCTAACGCGCCCGCCTCCGGCTTCTCTAGAAGCGCAGGTCGGTCTCGACGCCCATCGAACGTGCGACCGGCAAATGGAAGTGGTCGCTTGCGCGTGCCTGGTTCTTGAACATCACGCGGAACACTTTCTTCGCGACGAGCGTCAGGAACGTCGCAGGCGCAAGCACAAGGTTGGCGCGCGCTGTCACGAACCACGTGGACTTCAGACGCTGATTGCTCCAACGCTCGCTCGTGTCGGGACACGAGGCGAGAAGACGCATCGCTTTCGGCACATCCAGGTGTTCCTTGAAGCCGAAGTGGACGTTCACGCATTCGACGCCGTCGGGCACGCCCGGGACGTCCAGGACCTTGATGCGATCTTCCGCGTTCACGCGTGGAACAGGCTCGGTCGTCACCTCGGCAATCACGACGCGAGAGTGGATGGCGCGATTCACGCGCGTTTGCGTGAGAAGCGCGAGCGGCGGCGTATGGACATCCTGGTGGAGGTACACGACGGTTCCCGGGAGCTTTTGGAGCTGCTTCTTTTCCGTGCGCGCCACGAATTCCTCCCACGTTCCGCACAGGTCCCGGCGGCGCTCACGAAGGCGATCGGCGCCAAAGCGCCACACGTGCATCGTCGCGATGCACAGCGCCGATACGACGAGGGGAATCCACCCTCCCGTGAACACTTTCGCGGCGTTGGCCGCAAATAGGAAGAGCTCGGCGCTCGCAAAGAACGCGGCCACGACGATCACCTTCCACAGTGCCCACTTTCGCACGTAGCGGAGGTAGAGGAACAGGAGAGCAGTCGAGAGGAGGAACGATCCCGACACGGCGATGCCGTACGCGCTCGAGAGCCCCTGCGAGGAGCGGAAGGCAAGGATGAGCACGAGTGCCCCCACGCACAGTAGCCAGTTCACACCGGGCACATACACCTGCCCCTTGTGTTCGCTCGTGTACGTATGCGTGAGGCGCGGAAGCAGCCCCAACCGCTGGGCCTGCATCGACACGCTGAACGCCCCCGCGATCACGGCCTGCGACGCAATGATCGTCGCGAGGGTCGCAAGAATCACCACGGGGAACTGAAGGTTGTGCGGGACAAGATCGTAGAACGGGTGGCTCGCACTGCGTTCGCGCAGAACGAGCGCCCCCTGCCCCAGATAGTTAAGTGCGAGGCACGGGAAGACGAGCGCGAACCATGCCCTCGCGATCGGTCCTCGACCAAAGTGCCCCATATCCGCATACAGGGCCTCTGCTCCCGTCACCGTCAGCACAACAGCGCCGAGCGCGAAAAATGCCAAGAGCGGTTCCGTCACGATAAAGCCGAGAGCATGATGCGGGGAAAGCGCCCCGATGATTTCCGGAGTCTTGACGATCGACAGCACGCCGAAGGTCGCGATCACAAGGAACCACACGATCATGACGGGCCCGAACGCGCGGCCCACGACGCCCGTTCCCCACCGCTGAATGCTGAACAGGGCAAGCACAAGCGCGAGCGCGATTGGCACGACGAGCGGGCCGAGGGCGGGAGACGCCTCTTCGAGCCCCTCCACAGCCGACAGGATTGAGATGGCCGGGGTGATGAGCGAATCGCCGTAAAACAAACCCGCCGCGCACATCCCGAGCACCATCACCACGCCGAGCAAACTTCGCGTGCGCGCGCTCGACAGGACGGATGTCAGAAGCGCCGTGAGCGAGAGCTCGCCTCCCTCACCGTCGTTATCGGCACGAAGGAGCACACCTACGTACTTAATGGAGACCGTGAAGGTGACTGCCCACAGCACGAGGGACAACGCACCAAAAATATGCTGGGGATCAGGGGGAAGCGGGTGGCCGTCGGCCTCTGTGAAAAGCGCTTGGAATGCGTAAATCGGCGAAGTGCCGATGTCTCCGAAAACAACGCCGAGGGCGGCGACGGACAGTGCAAAAATACCTTGTGAACGGGCGTGAGTTGTCATCACGAGCGACGAGTCTAACCCGGCCCCATGGGTCAAGAAACCGTTAAGGCTGTCTCGTGGCTCACGAATCCGTAAGGCCGTACAGCGGCTATCAGCCCCACATACGAAAGCGCCCCGGCACACACCGGGGCGTTTTCGTACTGTCGCGAAATCAGAGAGCCGCGAGTGCAGCCTCGTAGTCGGGCTCGTCATCGACACTCGGCACGAGCTGCGAGTGCACAACCTTGCCGGTTTCGTCGGCAACAAGCACGGCACGAGCGAACAGGCCGGCGAACTCGCCGTCGGACAGCACGACGCCGTAGTCCTTGCCGAAGCTCGAACGGAAAGCCGAGAACGTGTGGACGTCATCGAGGCCCTCCGCGCCGCAGAAACGCTCCTGCGCGAACGGAAGGTCCACCGACACACCGATCACGACGGTGTTGTCGAGCGAGGACGCCTGCTTGTTGAACGTGCGCAGCTGCGCCTGGCACGTGGGCGTGTCAACCGAAGGGAAAATGTTCAGCACAATGCGCTTGCCGGCGAAGTCGTCAAGAGTGACATCTTTCAGCTCGGCGTCTGCAAGGGTGAACGCGGGAAGCTGATCGCCAACCTTGGGGAGCTCCCCGTTCGTCGACACGGTCGCGCCTTCAATGGTGACTTCTGCCATTGTCAATCCTTCTTTCATCGCTATGTCCGGCCGCGACATGCGGCCCTGCTACGCCTCGTACAGTAGAGCCGCCATCTGACCGTTGCCAGAAAGCGGGATGCTCTCGCACGCCTACGCCTTCTCCGCTTTCATTCGCTCAATGGCCTTCTTCACATCAAAGTCAGCTTTCGGATAAGCGGGGGCGATGCGTTCGAGCGCATCGGTCAGAAGCTGCTGAACAGCCAGCCGCGCGTACCACTTTCGATCCGCGGGAACGACGTGCCACGGAGCCCACGCCTTGTGCGTCTCGCGGATCGCAGCGTCGTACGCATCCATGTATGCATCCCAATGCTCACGTTCGTCGAGGTCGCCCATGTTGAACTTCCAGTGCTTATCTTCGCGTTCGAGACGCTCGTAGAGCCTCTCCCACTGCTCCTCCTTAGAAATGTGAAGCATGACCTTCACGACCTCGTAGCCGCGCTCCTCCACAAGCTGCTTCTCGAAACGGTTAATGTCGCTGTAGCGCTTCGCGAGAGTCTTGTCGTCTGCCCACCCGTGGACGCGGTGGATGAGCACGTCCTCGTAGTGCGATCGATCGAACACGCCGACGAAGCCCGGCTCGGGAAGCGCTCGGCGAATACGCCACAGGAAGTGGCGATTCTTCTCCGTCGCCGTCGGAGCCTTGAAGCCCTTGATCCGCACGCCCTGCGGGTCAACAGCGCCCACCACGTGACGCACAATCCCGCCCTTGCCGGCCGTGTCCATGCCCTGGATCACGAGAAGAACGCGGCGGCCATTGTCCTCACCACGATGCTCAGCCCACAGTCTCTCCTGGAGCTCACTGAGGTACGCGCTGCGGGCGGCGAGGATTGCTTTGCCGTCCTGCTTGTCGCCGCCAAACTCGAGCCGCGCCTTCGTCGAGAGGTCGCGCACGGAAGTGAAGCCCTCGAGGTCGAGCGGGAGCTCGTGCCCGCGTGGGCGCGCGTCGACATAGGTGCCGTCCTCGACGATGTCGAGCGCAGCATCACTCACCTTTAGGTGTTTCTTCGCCTGATCGAGAACGATCTGTTCGCGCTGTTCACGCACGGGCGTCTGAGCGCCCTCAGTGTTCTTCTTGCTCTTCTTGTCCTTCTTGGCCATGCCTCCAGTTTAGGAAGCGGCGAGGGGCCCTCCCTGACTCACGCTCACCTCGAGGCTCGCCTATGCGTGAGTGTGATGAACCGCGTCACGATGAGGGCACCGAGGGCAACGGCAGCCGTCGACACCCAGACCGCCGCGCGAAGCCCGGCGCTATCCACGATCAGGCCGCCAATGATCGCGCCCCCACCGATCGAGATGTTGAATGCCGCGCTATTGAGGGCAGTGCCCGCCTCAACGCGCTCCCCCGCCTCAGCGTTGACGAGCGACTGAATCGACACCGAGGCCATGCCGCCAAAAAAGCCCCACACAGCGATGATGACGAGAGCATTGACGGGGGCGGACATTACGGTCGCGACCAGCGCCAGCGAAAGCGCCGTACCCACCGCAAGGACAAGAACCGCCACGGCAGCAGAGCGTTTGATGAGCGGACCTGCGGCGAAGTTCCCGATGAGGCCTAGCGCCCCGTAAAGCAGCAGGTACATGCTGATCTTTTCGAGATCGACGTGGCCAAAGTCTTGAAGGATCGGACTCACGTAGCTGTAGGAGACGAACTGGCCCGTCACGATAATGAGCGTCAGCACAAATGCGTAGCGCACGCCGCGGATCTTCACAGCGCCGAGGGTCGAGCGCACGGTTTCCACCACGGCCGACTGCACGGGCCTGACCATTGCGACCATCATGAGCCCCACGACGAGGGCGAGAATACCCGTGGCAGCGAACGCGCCGCGCCACCCGAGCATCGTTCCGAGCCACGTTGCGAGAGGCAGTCCAAGCACGAGCGCGCTCCCGTTCCCGGCAAACGCAATGGTCAGCGCAGTCGTGCGGTCCTCTTTTTTCACCTGGCCAATCGCGACGAGCGGAAGCACGGGCCAGTTCATCCCAATCGCAATCCCGGTGAAAATGCGCGAGGCAAGAAAGAGCGGCCACGAGGTGGAGAAGAAGGAGATCGTGCAACTCACGACCACCGAGAGAAGAGCGAGTAGCAGCACGGTCTTACGGTTCAAGGGGCGAGTCACGCTCGGCACGAGTAGGGCCACAACGCCCGCGATCACGCCGGGAAGTGTCACGGCGAGTCCGACGGTTCCTCGGCTCACACCGAGGTCGTTGGAGATAAGCGTGAGCACGCCGATGGGAAGCTCTTCGATGGTGATAAGCGTGAAGATCCCGAGAGCCAGCGCGACCACCGCGATCCAATTCGAGCTCTCCGGTTCGCTGTTCGGTGCTGCCTCGGGGAGGGCTGACGGATCGACCTCCGGGTTAATCGCGGGAATCGAGCCTGTCACGGTAGGAGGAACAGCCGACACGGCACACTCCTTCATCGTTATGCGGCAGACACGTCAGGTGCCTGGGCTCACGGATGTTGACCCGCGCAGCGCCCAATACTCTAGAAAAAGACGCGGGCCTCCTCCAAGTTGTGGTGGCGGGATTCACCGCGCGGATACCCATAAAATGGGAGTGCTCTAGACGCGCACATCGGAAGGTTTTTCCTTATGGCCATTGGCTTTGCCGCACTGCTCGACGATATCGCCGCCCTCGCGCGCATGGCCGCGGCCAATGCGGACGATGTTGCCGCCGCGTCCATGAAGGTCAGCGCAAAGGCAGCGGGGGTCGTCGTTGACGACGCCGCCGTAGCTCCGCAATATGTGCGCGGAGTCAACCCCAAGCGGGAGCTGCCGATCATTTGGAAAATCACGAAGGGGTCCTTGCTCAACAAGGCCATCATCCTCGTGTTCGCGCTCCTTCTTTCGCAGTTTGCGCCGTGGGTCCTCACGCCGCTACTCATGCTGGGAGGCACCTATTTGTGCTTCGAGGGCGCCCATAAGATTTGGGAGCTTGTCACCGGCAACAAGGAAGCGAACGATGCCGAGCCCGCCGTTGTGCAGGGAGAGGATGCGGAAAAGAAGGTTGTATCAGGGGCCGTGCGCACCGATTTCATTCTCTCCGCAGAAATTATGGTGATCTCGCTCAACGAGGTCGCTGACCAGCCCCTCGTAGATCGCGCCCTCATCCTCGTGGTCGTCGCGATTGTCATCACGCTCGCCGTTTACGGGGTCGTGGGTCTTCTCGTCAAGATGGACGACGTTGGGCTCGCGCTCACGAAACGGGATTCAGGCGCCGCGAAGACGTTCGGCGCATGGCTTGTGCGGGCAATGCCGGTCGTCATGACCATCATCAGCTACGTCGGAATGTTCGCCATGCTGTGGGTTGGCGGTCACATCATGCTCACAGGCCTCGATGAGCTCGGACTGCACGCACCGTACGGCCTCGTGCACCACCTCGCCGAGGGCGTCGAGGGGATCGCAGGCGTGGGCGGCGTGCTCGCCTGGCTCGTCGATACGCTGTGCGCCCTGGTATTCGGGCTCGCGTGGGGCGCCAGCGGGGCCGGCGTGTGGGCACTGACCCCATGGGGGAAGAAGGCCCACTAGCGCCAGCGGGGCCGGCCGCTTACTTTTCCGTGGGGGTGACAGGCGGTTCAGCCGACCAGGGGAACACGATCCAGTCGGCGGTGTGTTTCCAGACGAAATGGGGCTCGACGACCGACGTCGGTTTCGAGTACAGGACCGCGGAGCGCGCCTCGGCGCCTTGAGCCTCGAGAAGCTCAAGGACAAGCGCGAGAGTGCGGCCGGAATCGGCAACATCGTCGACGACGAGCAGGCGCTTGCCTTCAATAGCCTCGGTGTCAAGCAGCGGCGCGAGAAGGACCGGATCGGGAAGGGTCTCGTGAACGTCGGTGTAAAACTCGACGTTGATAGCGTCGGCAAGTTTGAGTCCCAGAGCATAAGCGAGGGACCCCGCCGGGAGCAGGCCTCCGCGCGCAACGGCGATGATGATCTCGGGCTCGAAGTCCGAATCAATGATGGTTTGTGCAAGTTCACGGCTCGCGGTGCCGAAGGTCTCCCACGTGAGGACCTCCTTCACCTGCAGATCGCTTGAATCGGCGTGGTAGGCCCCTGTCACGGCGTCCTCGTTTCCCCGGCATTTCCGGATCGCACCGGTTGTTCCGGTGGTGTGTTCGTTGTCTTCTCCCCCGTCGGACCCTCGGGGCCAACCGGTCGTGGCTCCATTCTAGGGGCGAAAATCCGCGTCTTCGAAACGCTGCTTCCGGGTGCGTACACTAGTAACGACTTCGATACAGCCGCCCGCCCTTGTGGTAGGCACCTCGCATGTGAAGACAGCAGGAGCCGCGATGCTTGATTATTGCGCGTCTCTCATCGTGCGTGCGCGGCACCTCATCGTCGCCCTTGCGGCATTGTGCGCGGTGTTCTTTGGCGCGTTGATTCCTTTCGTCGGCGTGAATGCCGATATGGCGAAGTATCTGCCGTCCGCATCACCGATGCGCGCCGGAACCGAAGTCCTCACAGATCAGTTCGATGACCCCGAACTTTCGACGTTTCGGGTCATGGTGGATGGACTCGCTGACGACTCGGAGCGCAAAGAGGCCCTCGCTGCCCTCGAGAAGCTCAATGGGGTTCACCACGTCACATCGTCAACCAATGCCACTCCTGCTGATGGCGACCCAGCCCGATACATCAACGGTGACCACACGCTCTTCGTCGTCTCCTCCGAATCCGACTACGCAGACCCGGCTGCGACGTCCCTTGCAGAGCACCTCTCCGCATTGAGCGAGTCCGGCCTGAACGGACACCCCCTCGCCTTCACGAGCGATAATCCCTCGACGAGCGGCGAGCTTCCCCTATGGATCGCGGCCATAGCCGTGGCTCTACTCGCCGCGATCCTTATCGCGATGAGTGCGTCGTGGATCGAGCCCCTGCTCTATCTCGCGACGATCGGCATCGCCGTGCTGCTCAACATGGGATCCAACGTCTTTCTTGGCGAAATCGCCGAAGTGACGTTTTCGATTGCCGCGATCCTCCAGCTCGTCTTGTCGATGGATTACTCGATCATCCTCGCCAATCGGTATCGGCAAGAACGCGCCGCGCAGAAAAGCCGCGGTGTGGACTCCGTAGCAGATGCGAGCGCAATCGCCATGCGCCGAGCCCTGCCCAAGGCCTTCAGCGCAATCGCCTCGGCATCGATCACGACCATCGTCGGCCTTCTCATGCTCATCTTCATGAGCTTCAAGGTTGGCGCCGACCTTGGCATCGTCCTTGCCAAGGGCGTGGCGATCTCGATGCTGACCGTTTTCACAGTCCTTCCCGCGCTCCTTGTCATGTGCGACGCCTTGATAGCGCGCACCCCAAAACCATTCCTCCACCCCCGCCTGGGCATGCTCGCTCGGCTCGAGCACGCTGCACGGTGGGTCGTGCTCGCTGTGTTCGTCGCTGTCCTTGCGGGATCCGCGTTCCTCCAATCCCGTACGGAGACGGCGTACACGCTTTCGACCCCCGACCGGGTCGCCGAGCATTTCGCCCCCGCTAACGACATCGTGCTCGTCTATCTCAATTCGAATTCTGAGCACATTCATGAGATTGCCGATGCTGCGAAGCGCGATCCGCACGCGATCAGCGTGATGGGTTACCCCACGACCGTCGGGGAACCGCTCACGAAGGGCGAGATGAGAAGCACCCTGGAGGAATTTGAGGGCTCGCACGACTCTGGGAACGCGATTGGGAACAAGGACGGGTCCGACGATTCCTTGGCTCTCAACGACACGGCCCTTTCGATGGTGTATTTCGCCTACCACGACGGTCAGGCGGGAACCATGACGCTACGAGAATTCGTGACTGCCGCTCGCGAGGCTGAAGACCTCAGCCAGAAGGGGGAACTCGGGTCTTTCACCCCGGGCGGCGCCGGCCGGTTTGACGGAGTCGACGCTCTCGAGCGCGCACTCGATTCAGGTCAGGTACCCGGTGACGTTCGGGGCCGGGAGTTCACCCCGAAGCAGCTAGCGTCGGCGCTAAAAGGCATGAAGGAGCGCGGGAGCGAGGGCGATCATTCAGGCGACGCGAGCGACGCGGCCCCTCTCAACGAGGAGGATCTCACTCAGCTCTTCTTGCTGCACCGCGCGCTTCATGAATCGGATCCGTCCTGGACGATGTCACTTGATGACCTCGTGCACTTCATGCTCGAAAACTCCGGGCAGGACGGGCGATTTGAGGGGCAGTTGAGCACTGAGCAGGTTTCTCAACTCGAGAGCGCCGCCGCAGACATCGCTGATGTTCGCACGCGGTTCGTGGGAACCGAGTTCTCGCGCTTGATTATCCGTACTGACTACCCGAAGGAAAGCCCGGAAACACTCGCGTTCGTCGAGAATCTCGTCGATCTCGCAGACGCCAAGGTGCCCGGTGAGCATTTCTTCGTGGGAGATTCAGCCATGGTGTACGAAATGCGCGAGGGATTCGGCGCGGAAAATGTGAAGATCACACTTTTCACGGCGGCCGCAATATTCATCATTGTGGCGCTCACGTTCCGCTCGATCGCCGTGCCTGCGATTCTTGTGCTGCTTGTGCAGGTAGGCGTCTTTATTACGGTGAGCACCGTCGGGCTCCAGGGATACAGCATGTACTACCTCGCGATGCTCATCGTGCAGTGCATTTTGATGGGAGCCACGATCGATTACGCGATCGTCCTCACGACGTATTACCGGGAGGCACGGCAGGAACACGGGGTGCGAGATTCGCTTGCGCGCGCCTACGACGGTTCGATTCACACGATCCTCACCTCGGGCCTCATCATGGTGCTGGTGACAGGCGTGATCGGTTCTCTGTTCTCAAATCCGACGGTCGCCCAGATCTGTCGAACCATCGCGATCGGGGCGTTTGCGGCCATCATCCTGATCGTGGGGATCCTTCCTGCACTGCTCGCCGTTCTCGACCGGGTGGTGGCTCCCAAAAACGCGGCGCCACGCGCATAGGGACACGGCAGCGAAAAGGCACGGCGCCGTTCGGGGCAGCCTAGAATTGCCCTATGGTCATGCATGAGGTGAAAGTTCTCGTCCCCGAAGATCGGCTCGCCGATTTCTACACGCGTTTTGGTACGTGGCTCGCGGGGAGCGAGACCGCCCAGCCCAAAGCGAACGACAACGCGCACGAGGGGCCCGCGACGGAAGGCCGGGGCCCCGCGGAAACTCGCCCCGGCGGCGAGCGCGACGTCAACCGAGGCAAAGATGAGGCGCAACCGGCGTCGGACCGCACAACCCGTGAACCGGAAAGCCCGCGCCGCAGCGCCGCTGCCGCTGCGCCCACCTCAAGCGATCACGACCTTCTCGACTGCGCCGTCGAGTGGTGGCGCTCCCTCAAACGAAACGAGCGCGACATTTTCACGCTTTTCATGGACGCTGCGCCGAACACGCTCGGAGCGTCGGAAATTGTGGCCGCGCTCGGACTCAAGAGTGAACGCGTCATCCCCGGTGTCCTCGCCTGGCCGCGCCGCAAGGCTGCCCGTGCGGGCTTTCCCCTCGCGTGGAAGTTCGAGCACGACGCCGACGGCAAGGCCCGATACGGGCTGCGCAACATGCCGGAAGTGTCGCTGAGCGCGGACGAGTACGCAGCGCTTTTGCGCGAGGCAAAGCGCAAGGTCGAGGGCTAGCGACCGTCCCTATCGTACGGCCGCGCGCCACCTCGTGATGAAGCCGTGAGAGAGGATGAGCCCGAACGTCATCGCGGCGAGAATCAGCAGGGCGGTGGAGAAGTCCTGCGCGATGCCAACCACGACAACCGTGCTCGGCCGTGTCGTCAGCTGCACCATTCCCGCCACGGCGCGGAACAGGTAGATGCCGGGCACAAGCGCGACGATCGCGGCGAACCCCACGCCTGCGAATGACAGGCGTTTGCGGTGCGCAACGGCGCTCAGCACAAGCCCCGCGACAATGCACGCCGCGAGGTCGCCGTTGATGACGTTGACGCCACACACAACCATGAGAATCCAACGTCCAGCATGGATGAGCCCTCCCACGAGGATGGGCCACGCCGCCTGCGTGAGCGGCATCGAGAAGTAGACGCTGAAGGCCATCGCAGCGAGTGCTGCCGCGAGCGCATCAACCCATAGCGAAGGCGTACGGGCACCAGCAGTGACGGGAAGGTCGCTCCCTACGAGGAGCAGCCCCACGACGAGCCCGCCGCTGATCGCCGCGAGGATGATGCCGCCATACACGAGGCGATGCCACCCCACCGTGACGTTCTTTCCCGTGACGTCGAGCGCGCCGTTAATGAGGTGCGGGCCCGGCACAAGAATCATGGCGGGGCACACCGCGACGAGCCGGGCTGCCGATGCGATACCGAGGTGGTCGGCGACCCCACCAAGAATCCCCGCGAGCAAGGCAGCCGCAAGCGCCTGGCCCGGCACGGCGATGCCGTGGGCTCCGAGCCATCGCCTCATACAACCGCCAACACCCGCTGCTAGCGCGATCAACAGGTACGACAGCGGGCTGCGGGCACCGTAGATGAGAGCGAGACCCCACGCACCGGTGATACAGGCGAGGACGAAAAGCCATAGCGGGGCGTGCGAAATCGAAGCCGCTTCGTCGAGCCGAGAATTGAGCCGCGCGAGTTCACGATCACCGATGTCGCCACTGGCCGGAAGCGAGTCGATAGCTCGTAGCGTCGCGTTAACACGCGCCATGTTGATCGCCTCGGGTCGCACGTGGACGGTCGTGTGCGCACGACCGTCGAGATCGACGAGGACGACGCGGTTCCATTCAACAATGCACCGTACCGGCAAGCCGAGTCGAGCGCTCAGGGATTCGACCGCGGAGATTGCCTCCGACGTGAGGTGGCCGTACCCCACGAGGGTTCGTGCCGCGGTTGCGAGAGCCCGCATCCGCTCGTCTCGCATGGATCCTTCTCTCTTCGCTGCGTCTCGTATGTGAACGGCCCCGCACCAGAAACAGCCGGGCGTGCGCCCGTTTAACCCTAGCGCTCCCAGTACATGAAGGTTTCTTCATTTTCGCCTCATGGCAGTTTCATGCAGCACAGGCACCGTGATGGCTAACAGCACAACCGAGAAGGAGAAGAACCCGGCCCCCTCGCCGCCATCGTCCCTTCCTCGGCTTTCGCCCGCGCAGAATCCAGCCGTCTACCCCACGTACTTTGTGAAAGTCATGGCCAACAGACTGGGAATATCCACCCAAAGGCAAAGTGCGCGTAACCTTTCAGTTGCTCTGCCGGCGCATCATGATGCGGTCCGCTCCTCACCCTCGAAGGATTTTCCCCATGTCTCACGACGTCCTCGAACCAAAGCGCCAGTTCCTTGGCCCCGATCGCAATTGGCACCTCGCGTTCGGTGTCCTCACACTCGGCACGCTCATCTTGTGCATCTACTGGGCGCTTGGCTACACCGGCACTGGATCGTGGGGCATCCTCATCACGACCATCGTCGTGGGCCTGTTCATGGCGTTCAACATCGGCGGCAACGATGTCGCCAACTCGTTCGGCACGTCGGTGGGCGCGGGCACCCTCAGCATGAAGCAGGCGCTCATGGTCGCCGCCATCTTTGAAGTGAGCGGCGCAGTGATCGCTGGCGGCGATGTGACCGAAACTGTGCGCAGCGGCATCGTCGACCTCGATGCCTTCTCCGTTCAACCACTCGACTTCGCCTTCATCATGATGTCGGCACTCCTCGGCGCCGCACTATGGCTGCTAGTGGCGACAAAGATGGGCTGGCCCGTCTCCACGACCCACTCAATCGTCGGTGGCATCGTTGGCGCTGCCGTGACGCTCGGCCTTGTCACGGGCACCGGTGGTTTCGACATGGTGCAGTGGGGCGAGATCGGCAAGATTGCACTCTCGTGGGTCGTCTCCCCTATCCTCGGAGGGCTCGTTGCCTACGTCCTTTTCAGCGCAATCAAGCGCTACATCCTCGTGTATAACGAGGAAGCTGACGCGCAGCTTCGCCAGCTCAAGATCGACCGCGCTGCGCACCGCGAAAAACACAAGAAAGCTTTCGAACGCCTCACGGAGATCCAGCAGATCGCCTACACGAACGCCATGGCGCGCGATGCCTCTACGATTCAGTCGGACCCCAACTACGACGTTGAGGATCTCGACTCGGATTACTACCGCGAACTCCACGACATTGAGGAGCGCGCCGAGCACGTCAATGCCCACCGCGCACTCGACACGTGGGTGCCGCTCCTCGCAGCCGCCGGTTCGATCGTGATCTCCTCGATGCTCCTCTTCAAGGGCCTCAAGAACCTGCACCTTGACATTAACGGCGCGGGCAACATCCTCATCATGGCGATGGTAGGCGCGGCCGTGTGGATGGCGGTGTTCATTTTCGCGAAGACGCTTAAGAACGAGGACCTCTCGCGCTCGACCTTCCTCCTGTTCTCGTGGATGCAGGTGTTTACCGCCTCGGCGTTCGCTTTCAGCCACGGCTCGAATGACATCGCGAACGCGGTTGGCCCGTTCGCTGCGGTCCTCGACGTACTGAAGAGCGGCTCGATTTCTTCTGACGCGACGGTTCCCGCGGCCCTCATGCTCAGTGCAGGCGTGGGCTTGATCTGCGGTCTGTGGTTCATCGGCCGCAACGTCATCCAGACAGTTGGCACCGGTCTCACGAAAATGCACCCCGCTTCAGGTTTCGCCGCCGAGCTGTCCGCCGCGGGCGTGGTCATGGGCGCATCGATGGTGGGGATCCCGGTCTCGTCGACTCATATCCTCATCGGCGCAGTTCTCGGCATTGGTCTCGTGAATAAGGCGGCGAACTGGAAACTCATGAAACCGATTGCCCTCGCCTGGGTCATTACGCTTCCGGCGGCGGCTGCCATCGGCGCGGTGGGCATCGTGATCCTGAGGGCTGTTTTCGGCTAAACCCGCTTTTCGAACACGGGGTCGTGGTGCACGATCCCTCCCACGACGAGATCGATGTCGCCCACGCGGCTGAATCCGTGCTTGCGGTAGAAACGCTGCGCCCGGATGTTGTGGGCATTTGTGTTGAGCCATAGGCCATTCACCCCACGTTCGCGTGCGCGCTCTTCGGCTGCGACGAGAAGGCTGGCCCCTGCTTTGGTGCCGTGCACCTTTGGGTCCGTGTAGCACTTGGAAAGCAGGCCCGCAGGGTTGAGCGTGACGCCAAGGCCCGGAGCGGGGGAACCGTCAGGCCCGAAAAGTGCGAGTGCGTACCCAAGGATTTCAGGTCCGACGGCTGCCACGAGTACATCGTGGTCCGGATGGGCGATGTGCGCATCAAAGTGTTTGGGAGAAAGATTCTCGCGGATATGGGCGTCGATGTGGGCCCTTGCAAGCGTCGGAGGGCACGCCAAAGGAAAGGTACGGGCTGCGAGTTCGCTAAGAGCGAACGTTTCTGAGGGGCGGGCATGCCGAACCATGAAGAGCATTTCCCCATTGTTTCGTACGCGAAACTGAAAGTCGCACGCACAAACCTCTCAGACTCACGCGGGCAGACCCAGTATTCAGTAAGACTCCTTCCACGAAGCGCTCAGCGTACGTGGAAAAAGCCTCAAGGTACTCATGGAAAGTTGGTTCTCGCTTGGGGCACAAAAGAGCTCCGGGCGTTCCACAAGAGACGCTCACGAGCTTCCCACAGTGTCTCGAAAGTCTTACGTTCGAGGAAAGGACACCAACCATGAACCTCCGCGACCAGATTGACACTCTCCAGAAGGCCACCGTTATCGACCGCGACGGCAACAAGATCGGCTCGGTCGGCCAGGTTTACCTCCACAACAGCACCGGTGAACCCTCGTGGGTCACGGTGAACACCGGTCTTTTCGGCACGAACGAAACGTTCATCCCGCTCGATGACGCGAAGCTCGCGGGCGACGAGATCACCGTCCCCTACGAGAAGGACTTCGTGAAGGACGCTCCGAACATCAGCGAGGACGGCGAGATCACCCCCGAGCAGGAAAACGAGCTCTACCGCTACTACGGCGTGAAGGACCCGGGCTACGGCACCGAAACCAACGCCAACACGGGCGAGGTTCGTGAGGATCGTGACCTCAACCAGCAGGGTCTCGCCGATAACGCCGCGGGCAACGAGAGCGCAGCAGGCGTCGGCACCGCCGGTGTTGCTGGCACCGCTGGCGTTGCGGGCGCTGCCGGCGAGCGCGACGCCGCAGCCGAGGCGAACCGCGAGGGCTACTCTGCCGATGCGGACCGCCGCGAGGCTGCCGACGCCGAGGGCGATCAGAAGATCACCCTCCACGAGGAGCAGGTCAACGTCGGCACCGAGAAGGTCGAGACCGGCCGCGTGCGCCTTCGCAAGCACGTCGTGACGGACACCAAGACCATCGAGGTTCCCGTTGAGCGCGAAGAGTTCGTTGTCGAGCGCACCCCCGCGAACGGCACCGCAACCGACACTCCCCTCGGCGAGGACGAGGTCGAGGTCTCGATCTCCGAAGAGCGCCCTGTCGTGAACAAGGAGACCGTCGCGACCGAGGACGTCCGCGTGGGCACCCGCACCGTGCAGGACACCGAGCGAGTCTCGACCGACGTTTCGCACGAAGAGGTTGCCGTGGACGGCGTTGACGCCGAGGGCAACCGCAAGGGCGACACCATCTGAGCACCCTTGAAGGGCTAAGACTCGAAGAAGCCCCCGACCGCTCGCCATCGCGCGAGTGGTCGGGGGCTTCGCTCATGCTCAGCAGTGGACGTACGCTCTCGATCCCACCCGAGACCTAGATGAGCGACGTAAACACGTGTGCTTCGGCGAGATTCACACGCTTGGCCGCTCGATATATTGCGCCTTGCTGGCCAGAAAATCGAGATACTTCGGGTCTTCGTGGGCAAAAATCTCCGGGCCCGCACCCATGTATGCGCGCATGAGTTCGTCCGCTGCGCGCGGCTCGTTCCCAAGTTCAAACTGCGCTTGGCCGAGGCGCAGGTGAATGAACGGATTGCCGAGCGCCTCCGGGCAGTGCATGCACGTGGTCAAAGCAGCATGCGCGGTCTGGAAATCCCCGCGCAGCACGTGCGCATCACCGATGCTCGCCAGCAGCCATGTTGCTTGCGGCCACTGCGTTTTCGGCTCCGGGAGCATCGTCCAGGCAAGATCGAAAAACTCCACCGCGCCAAGGTAATCCTCAGCATCCATGCGTTCGTTTCCCTTTTCGGCTAGTACGTCGATTTCTTCTTCCCAACTCATGGTGGTCTCCTCCCCATCCGGTCCCGTACCAGTTGGCGAGAACAGCGTTGCAAGGCGGACTGGGAAAGGCCTGCGCGGCTTGCTCGAACGCGGCCTCGACCGCGGCATCACCCCCATGGGCACAGTGCTACAAATGCCATCTGAACCCAAGAAGCGGACTCTTGACGGGTTGACAATACGGCACTTTAAAGCCGTCCGATTAGGACACTCCTCTGCTGTCACAGAGGAATGGTCTTCGGCATGTAGGACGCGCGTGTGGACGTACCTATTCGGCTCTACACTGGCTGCATCACAGGAAGGCGTTCAGCCATGGTAAGTCGAGACATCCATATCATCGGTGCGGGCCCGGTCGGCCTCGCAACTGCCCTCCTGCTGGCTGCGCAAAAGCGACGCGTAACTTTATATGAGGCCAAGGATCATATTTCACTCAGCGACGCAAACAGCTATCCCATAGGAGTCAACCCGCGCGGACAGGAAACTCTGCGGCGCATCGCCCCCGAGCTTGTGGATCAGCTGCGAGCCCAGGGAGAGCTGGTCGAGGGGTTTAAGATCCGCACGGGACGCCGAACCATCGCATCCTTGCCATCAGGAACACTCATCGGCACGACTCGCGCCAGACTCACCGGCATACTCTTGGATGCGGCCAGGCACGATCCGCGAATCTCCATACTCACTGGGCATAAGTTGCGCGAGATCGACCTCGAGACCCGCACCCTGGATTTTGCCGAAGCTGCTCCCATCCACGTCGGCGAAGGCATAGTCGTGGCCTGCGACGGCGTGTGGTCTCGCACCCGCCGGTCGATGGCCACTCAATTGCCCAACTTCAACCCGGAGGTGGGCGATTGGGGTGTCCAATTCCGCGTGGTGTATTCAACTCCCGGGGCATCCGCCACCGGCTTAGATCCACGATGGCATCACATCTTCACGAATAAAGGCATTTATACCGCCACGCTCCCCGACGGCGTGTGGTGTATCGCGATAACAGCCATTCAAAGCGACCCGGCAGAAGCCATGCTGCTGTCGTCTGATCGTTCCGAAGATCGAATCACCGCCCTACGTCGGTATCTCGAGCACAACGCGCCCCTTCTCCCGCCGTTGCTCACCCACGCTAACTACGCCGACTTCTTCAATCGAGAACCCCTCGGCGGTGCCGTTGTTCGCTGCCCGTACGTTTCCCACGACGAGTGGCTCGTTCTGTTGGGCGACGCCGCTCATTCCGTTATTCCACCAACGGGCGAAGGCGTGAACTCCGGTCTCGAAGATGCGATGCTGCTCGCGGAGGCTCTAGCCTCCGGTAGCTCAACACCGCTTACCGACTACGACGAGGCGCGGATGCCCGATCTTTCCGCCTTGGGCGAGTACGCCTGGCATCTCAAGGAGAACATCACCAGTGAAGATCCGGCGCGCGCCACGCGCAACGTCAGCCTCCGGATCCTCACGGCTCTCTTGGGAATCGTTGGGAAAGACGAGGGCAAGGTGGAGCAACGCCTGTTCGGCCCTAAGGCCGGAGCTATGCCATATAGAGACGCGATCGGCCCATGGATCGCTTTGCGCGATCGTTGGAACTCAGCGCTCAATCGGCTGACGAGCGCGACTCACCGTTTCCGCAAGCGATAGCTTGGCGACAGTGCCGTCTTCGCGCTCGGCCTCCGAAAGTAAGAAGGGACCGTCGGAGAGCGACCGTCGGACAATGGTTGGCGCAGCCCAAGAACTGGCGAAACTCGCATAACCGCAAGGTTTCCTGGTCGCCTGGCTTTTGTTTGAGCCGAACCGACCCCGCTAGGGCACTGATACGGTGAGGGCGTGATAACGTCCGAGCTCCGACAGCTGGTAAGTGCTGCATCTGACCATGCCCAACGGGGCAACGATGGTGGCGACCATACGGTGGCCGCTGCCCTTCTCACGAAGTCTGGCCGAACAGTGCTCGGGCTCAACGCATTCCATTTTCTAGGCGGACCGTGTGGCGAGATTTCGGCTCTCGCTAATCACGCCGCCGAATGCGCCGACGACCCCGTTGTCGCCGTCGCCGCTGTCTACGGGCCAACCGGGCAGGTCATTTCCCCGTGTGGGAAGTGCCGACAAGTGCTTTTTGACCGCGATCCCGCGATCCAGTGCGTGGTTCGAGGGTCCAACGGACTTGAGGCCGTGAGTGTTGCCGAGCTGCTCCCCTACGCCTATGACTGGCGTGCCATGGAACGCCCGCAAAAGCTCTACATGTGGGAAGGTTACGAGCGCGCGATCAGGGAAGGAACTAAGCGGCAAACCATCCGAGTCGACGATCCGTTTTACCCCGGCCCGGCACAGCTCGTGTTCGAGAAAGACAGCGGTGAGGTCATGACGATCGACGCTACCGTAACCTCCGTGACGCCCACTCGTCGCCGTAACCTCACCGAGGAGCAGGCGAGGCGGGACGGCTTTGCCTCGTTGACGGAGTTGCACGAAGCTCTCGATACGCACTACCCGGGTCTCGTAATGGACGACAGCGTCGACGTCGTGACGTTTGAGCTCACATAGGCAGAGCCGCTGAAGGCACGCTCCACAGTTACGTGATAACGCTTCTCATGTAGTGTGTGGGCATGGCCTCCCCTAGCGACATCTGGTCCGCGTGCGACTACGCCCCGACTGCCGCACGCCTGCGCCCAGTCTCCACACTCGTTGCCACCGAACTGTCTCGCCGCACGCCCAGTCCCGCAACTGTCGTCGACATCGGTTCCGGGCATGGAGAAGGTGCTGCGGAGCTCCTCAGTCGCGGCTACTCCGTGACCGCCATCGAGCCGACCACACGGATCCGCACGATCGGGCAGCGGCTCGCACCTGAAGCCACATGGCTTGGCACCCAAGGGGAGGCAACCGGGCTAGAGGATTCCGGCTACGACGCATTGACAAGCACGTTTGGCTCCATGTTTTGCGATCCCGTAGCTGGACCCGAAGAGTGGGCTCGCATCCTGCGTCCCGGCGGCACCCTTGTGATGGCCACGTGGAACCTCGAAGGCTTTCTCGCCACGATGACCGACGCAATGTCGGAAGCCGTGAGCCCCGGCTCCTCGACGCAAACCCCACCCCACATGGCCTGGGGCGTCGACGATGTGGCGCACGAGCGTTTGTCGCCGTGGTTCGACCACATCAGCATCGAACACCTCGACCTGGATTGGTCATTCGAAAGCGTCGAAGAGGGTATGCAGCTTTACCGAGAAGGAAGCCCGACGCACGCTTGGATGGCCGACAATGCCGGTGCCCGCCGAGAGGCTCTTTGGACCGCGCTGCGCGATCACCTCGAGGCCCACGCCGATGATTCGGGGCGGATCAACTCCTCGACCGGTTACGCACTTGTCACTGCCCAGCGTCGACGTGACACGAGTCGATAGCGACCGAGGCGTTAAAGCAGAATCCCACGGCGCACCGTTGGACATTTACCTACCTGCGATTAACAGGCAGGAACGATGACACGCACGTACCATGCGGACTATGCGTGACGCAACCTTTGCTATCCGCCAGGTAACCTTCGACTGCGACGATCCCTCTAAGCTCGCTGAATTCTGGGCGTCCGCCACAGGATGCGCTATCGCCGCCGACTACGGAGACTTCGTTTTGCTCGACTCCACTCCGGCACTCGGCTTTCAGCGCGTTGAAGACCCCACTCCCGGTAAAAACCGCGTGCATCTCGACGGCGGCGGGGTTGAACGCGAAGCTTTAGTAGAGCGCCTCAAGAAGCTAGGCGCCACCGAACTCGGCAGTCATGAAGCACCGGGACTCGTGTGGACCGTTATGCAGGATCCGGAAGGCAACGAGTTCTGTGTGGGCGACCCTACCCCTGGTTAGACCCAGATCGGAACTGTTCAACACTTCCTTGTTTCAGACCGCAGTCCACTGCGTGCATACCGAACCTTGGATCAGCATCTCACCGCCTAGAGCCGTCGGATTCGAACGGCCCCCGGGGCTGCGCCAGCTGGTTCACAGTCGATGTTTGCGAGCAAGCGGAAGAACCACCGGCCCGCGCGGATCCTCGAGGTCCACGCGGCATTTGATTCGGTAGGTCTCCTCCACATTCTCCTCGGTGATCACCTCGGCAGGGGATCCCGCGGCAACCAATCGCCCTTGGTTCAACATAAGCACGTGATCGGCATAGGCAGCTGCCTGGGGCAGATCGTGCAGAACGGCCATGACCGTACGACCTTCATCGACCAGGTCGGAGCAGAGGTCGAGAAGTAGGTACTGCGCCGAGAGGTCCAGAAATGTGGTCGGCTCATCCAGCAGGAAGACTGGAGTGTCCTGGGCAAGAACCATCGCTAACCAGACGCGCTGCCGTTGGCCACCAGACAGCTCGTGCACGTATCGGTCGACGAGGTCGGCAACCCCGGCGCGTTCAACCGCCCGGTGGATGGCCTCACTGTCACCGGGGGCACTGCTACTGAGGAACGAGTGGTAGGGGTGGCGGCCACGCGCCACGAGTTCGCCCACGCGCAGACCTCGTGGGGCCACCGTGGTCTGCGGCAGAAGGCTGCAGGTACGAGCCAGCTGTCGACGTCCCATGCGGGCAACATCGTGGCCGAGCATCGTCACGCTACCCTCGTCGGCCGGCCGCACCTGGGCCACGGCGCGCAACAAGGTCGACTTGCCACACCCGTTAGGGCCGATGACGACGCTGAAGCTTCCCTTCGGCACCGTGGCACTAAGGCGGTCAACAGCGGTCAGGCCACCGAAGCGAATGGTGAGCTCGTTCATGTCGATCGCCGAACTGGTCATAGTGAGCCCTCCCGGATTTGTGAGATGAGAACCGCGCCAAGAAACAGCCCGCCGATCAGGGCCGTGAGTACGCCCACGGGAAGCCCCGCGAGGAACGCCACGTGTCGAACGGCTAAATCGGCCAGACACACCGTCGTCGCGCCAACTAACGCCGCGGATCCCATCGCCGGCCGCCCGGTCAATCCACGAGCCAAATGAGGGGCAGTGAGCGCCACGAAGGCGAGCGGGCCTGCTGCTGCCACCGCGCCCACAGTCAGCAGAATTCCCACTAATAGCGCGAAAGAACGCGTCTTGGCCGGGCGCGATCCGAGACCGTGAGCCGCATCGTCGCCAAGGCTGATGAGATCGAGATCAACACGTAGCCCCAGCGCCACCGGTCCCAGTAGTAGGAGCACCGACCAGACGACCAGAGCATCACCCCAGGTTCGCGCGGTCAGCGACCCCGTGAGTGCAGCCGCGAGAGCCATGGCCTCGGACTGGCGCGAGAAAACCAAGACAAACTGCGTCAACGCGGTGGAGGCCGCTGCAATACCGATCCCTGCGACGATCACCGCGCCGGGATTACGGAAGCCTGTTGTCGTGGCCCACGGGATGATGAGGCCGGCCGCGAGGGCACCACCCAGCGCGCCAAGACTGGTCGGAACATTGAGCGCACTCGCCACCGCCATCCCAGCTCCAGCTGCGGTGGTAATCCCAATGACATCGGGAGTGACGAGTGGATTCGCAGTAGCGCGCTGAAATAATGCTCCTGCCAGTCCCAGCGCCGCACCCGCCCCGACCGCCACGGCAAGGCGCGGTCCGCGCAGTGTCGTCAGAGCGAGGCTCCCGCGTCCGGTGAGCAGATCGAGCAAAGCTTGCGGTTGACGTGCAAGAGGGGTGCCGAGCCTGCCAACGGCCAGCGTCCACGCGCAGGATGCCACTAGAGCCACCACCAGAATCACCACCGCGAGGACATGCCGGGTACGGCTGCGCTGGGCGAGACGGGCGGCGCGGTCCTGATTCGCGGCGAGGGAGGTAGGGGCCGCGTTCACAGCACGCCTCGTGAGCGGCGGACTACTGCGAGCAGCAAAGGCGCACCCAAGAGTGCGGTCACGACTCCAACAGGTACCTCAGCAGGACGCAGGACCAGGCGTCCAATCACATCAGCCAGCAGCATGAGTACCGGCCCAATCAGACAACACAACCCGATGAGCGCACGCGCCGAGCCTTGAGCGAATCGTCGGGCCAAGTGCGGTGCAGCGAGACCGACGAAGACGATAGGGCCAGTAATCGCTGTCGCGGCCGCGGTCATCAGAGCCACCGCGGTAAGAGTGAGAGCGCGCACACGTGCAGGATGGTGCCCCAGGCCTGCGGCTACTTCGTCGCCAAGAGCCACGGCATCCAGCCCACGTCCCCCGGCGAAGAGCCCCGCGCCCGCGACTGCGATCACCACCACGGGCCACCAATCGAGGAAGTCGCCTACCGCCAGCGATCCCGCCGACCAGTAGCGCAACGCGTCAAAGGCTGCCTTGTGGCGTAGGCTCACGGCCTGCGAGTAGGCAACGGCGACGGCTGTCGTCACGGCCCCGGCAAGTACCAACCTGGTGGCATCGGTGCCACGCCCGAAACTGCCAAGTACCATCACTGCAACCGTGGCCACCGCTGCTCCGGCGAAGGCTCCCCCGACGAGCTGGAGGCCAGCGAGCCCGGGGATCGACGTGACGGTAACGATTCCAGCTGCTGCACCACTTGTCAGCCCCAGAACCCCCGGATCCCCGAGGGGATTACGAGTGACTGTCTGGATCGCGGCGCCAGAACTGGCGAGGGCAGCGCCCGCAACCAGCCCGCACAAGGTGCGTGGGACACGTGCTGCCAGCACCTCCCGCACGTGGGGGTCGCCGCCACTGTGGATGGCTTCCGCCAGGTCACGGAGTCCGATGGCTTTACTGCCCAGAGCAAGACTGAGCACACAGGTGATACCGAGCACCACCGCCACGAGAGCGGTGGCGACCAGAGTACGTCGACGAGCCAGCAAGAGTTAGTCCGTCACCTTCGCGACGGCCTGGTCGATGAGATCAGTGAGACGTGGAAGGCTCCACGGCACGGTGAGCGGGTTGATCATGCTGATCGCTGTGACGAGCTGCGGGTCAGTCGGGGCCACCACGCTGTCACGCTTGATGGCAGGGATGGACGAGTAGAGCCGCTGCGAGGTGGCCTGTTTCTTGGTCGCGGCATCCAGATGAAAGGTGAAGATGAGGTCAGAATCCTTGAGCTTATCGGCATTCTCGAGGCTGATGAGCGCCCAATCGGACCCATCGTTGGCCGTGATGGTATCGACAATTGGGTCGACCGTCAGGCCGAGCATGCTGATCAAGGCCACGCGTTGTTCCGTGGGACGAAAAATGCCAAGCGTTCCCTGGCCTTCAGTGTAGATGTAACTGAAGGTCGTGCCTTCCCAATGTGGGTGCTGAGCAGCAGTGTCGGCGAGGGTTTTCTTGAGGTCGCTAATGACTTTGTCGCCGTCGCTGGGGCGCCCCAGCGCCTTGGCCACCATGCGGATCTCGCCGTCCCAAGTAGTGGTCCAGGCGGATTTCTCGTAGGCGACAGTCGGGCAGAACGCGGTCAGTTGGTCATACTGTTTCTGGGTGAGCCCTGACCATGGAGCGAGGATCAGGTCAGGCTCGAGCTCCGCAATGGCCTCGACGTCGAGTTGCTCACCGCCGGCGAATAGAGCTGGAAGGGGCCGTCCCGCCTTCTCGAAGGCTTCTCGGTTCCAGGGTAGATGTCCATCCTTGTCAGCTCCCCAGGCATAGGTTTCAACGCCAACCGGGTAGACCCCCATACTGATGAGGGCCTCAGTGGCGCCCTGCCCGATGGTGACAATTCGCTGAGGCGCCTGCTTGATGGTCGTGGATCCCAAGGCATGGCGAATCACAACGGGGAAACTGCCCGCCGACGCGGTTTCGGTGGACGTTGACCCAGCACTCGAACGGTTACTGCCGCAACCGGTGACGGCAGACAGCGAGAAGGCTCCGGCCAGGGCGAGCAGCCCGCGACGAGGCATGCTGAGACGCTGATCTGAGGGGTACATTTCTGGTGTTCCTTTAGGGGTTATGTGGGACCGACGCGGTCGCGCCGGGATGGTTAGGATTCGGCGTGCCCTTGACGCCAGTAGCTCATGAAGGCCACCCGATCGCGGGGGCAGCCGCGTTCGCGTACGAGGAAGCGGCGCATACGTTGCACAGCCCCTTTTTCGCCTGCCAACCAGGCAAAATGCTCGCCGTCGGCATCTCCGGCGGGTTCGTCCCACAGGATTCCAGCGTCATCGTCAAGGTCATCGACCGCTACGCTTTCGGCCGCTTCGGGCGGCCACGTCAGCGCGTGAAGTTCACGTTCGAGCAAACTGCCGGGAGCCTCACCTTCGCGGCACAGCACTTTAACGTCAACCCCGGGCGGGGCCGTGAGAGGCCATGCATCCTCGGGGGCCGGCATCTCGACCAGAATCGTGCCGACGGCATCTGGGGCCAGAGAGGCGGCGATGTTGGCTATAGCCGGTGCCGCGGTTTCGTCGCCAGCCACCAGGATTTGCTTGGCACTACCCGGATGCCAGGCCAGGCCAATGGTGTCAATGTCCTTGAAATCGGCGCGGGGGACGGCAACAACGAGCCAATCGCCAGCAGCCACGGTTTCGATCCACCGGCCCGCGGGGCCACTGGTGCCGTGGCGAACCACATCGACGTCGAGCTCGGCCATGTCTGGACGCATTGCCCGGGCCGTGTATGTCCTCACGGACGGCTGATCACTTGGTGGTAAAGACACGAGGGCGTCATACCAACCTGGGATACGCGGGATGTCCTCCAGTGCGTCACCGTGGTATCGGGGCAGCACGAGCTTGATCCGACGGTCAAGGCAAAGCGGAGCAGCCTTCTTAAGTCCTTCTCCGCTCAGGGTGACTCGACGCATCGAGGGGCACAAGTCGCGCACTGCGTCGACGCGGACCTCAACCGCGGTATACGAGAGCTTTGATCTCATGCCGCATAACGTACCACAATTAGGCAAGGCTCGCCTTACTTTATTCACCCACGCCCTTCGCCGCAACGGCATCCGGGAAAAAGAGACCATCGCGCAGGAGACCGGGGAGCGCTTCAGCACCGGCGAGGCCCTCACAGATCTCAACTGATAACAACCGACGACCTCGTTCCGAGTCGGGCATATCGCGAGAGCGTGATGCCACACCGACGGCAACCTCTATCGATAGGGACCACAGTTCGCGAGGTTAAAATAGTCAGCATGCCCCACTCCACGCCCGCGTCACAGGCTCCGCATGCTTCGACACGTGCAGATCATGATCCGATGATCCGGGTGCGGGATGCGCACCTTCACAACCTGAAACACATCGACGTCGACCTGCCCCGGGATACCCTCGTGGCGATCACCGGCGTGTCGGGCTCAGGCAAGTCCAGCCTTGCCTTCGGTACCATCCATGGGGAGGCGCAGCGTCGCTACCTGGAGTCCGTCTCCCCCTTCGCGCGCCGTCTCATCGGTAACGCGGTCAACCCGCGCGTAGGGTCAGTCGCAGGCCTACCGCCGACGATGGCACTGCAGCAGTCCACCACCCTCGGTGGGGCGCGCTCCTCCGTGGGGACGATCTCAAAAATCTCGAATAGTGTTCGGCTGCTCTTTTCCCGCTCCGGCAGCTACCCGGACGGTATGCGCGAGCGGCTGGAATACGGCAGGCTGGATTCCGACGCCTTCTCCCCCAACACCACCGCCGGCATGTGCCCCGAATGCCAGGGAACCGGAACCGTGCACCGGCCGACGGGAGAGTCGATGGTGCCGGATCCCAGCCTGTCTATCTGGGACGGCGCGATCGCCGCGTGGCCGGGAGCGTGGCTCGGAAAGAACTTCCGGGACATCCTTGGCGCCCTCGGCTACCCGCTGGACATCCCTTGGCGGGAAATTCCGCAAGAGGACCGCGACTGGATCCTGTTCACGGACGAGCGACCTGTGGTGACGGTCCACCCGGAGCGGGATGAAAACGCCGTGCACTTGTCGTATAAAGGCAAATGGCGCTCGGTAGCCACCTACCTCACCGAAACTCTGGCGGAGACGGGATCGGATAAGACCCGCCGCCGAGTGCTCTCCTTCTTGCATTCATCGACATGCCCGACGTGCCAGGGCCGTGGTTTTCAACCGGATACCTTGCAAGTGAGCTACGCCGGTCACGCTATCGACGAATTCAACGACTTGGCGTTGAAGGACCTGCTGACTGTGTTGGAGGACCGCCTCGAGCGCTTGGCGGCGATCGAGAAGCAGCAGTGGAACGAGCACGACGAGGCCGAAGAACTGCTGCTGGATCAGGTGCTGCCCACGGTGCGCGCGGCAATCGAGCTGGGGCTCGGGCACTTGAGCCTCTCCCGCCCGGCTCGGAGCTTGTCTGCGGGCGAGCACCAGCGCCTGCGCTTAGCCTCCCAGTTGAACTCGAACCTGTTCGGCACAACCTATGTGCTGGATGAGCCCTCGGCCGGCCTGCACGTCGTGGAGCGGAAGGCAGTTTCCGAGCTCCTGCAGCGCTTTATCGAGGCGGGAAACTCGGTTCTTCTGGTCGAGCACGATATGTCCCTCGTGGCGAAATGCGATTGGATCGTGGATATCGGCCCCCGCGCCGGTGAGCGCGGCGGGGAGCTGGTGTTCTCCGGACCTATTGACCAATTCCGCGCCAACGCCGAGCAGCTGAATTCCCCCACTGCGACCGCCTTGAACGAGGGTTTCCCCGAGCTCACGGACACCCCTGCTGGAACCGGTGACTCCATCGGCCTTCGCGGCGTGCACGCGCGCGCCTTCGACGGGATCGACGTGGACTTTCCGCTGGGGGCGCTCACCGCAGTCACGGGAGTATCCGGGTCCGGCAAATCCACCCTGGTCACCGGGGTGCTCGCCGACGTGGCGTCCCGCTCGGCCACGCAGGTGGTCGGCGCCGACGAGGTCTCGTTCGAGGATCCGGACGCGGAGTTCACGGCAGATTCCGACTACTCCCGGGATTTCCGGGTGGAGAGCACAACGGGGGTCGAGAAGATCCGTCGGCTGGTTCACATCACCCAGAAGCCGATTGGACGCACGGTGCGTTCCACCGTCGCGACCTACACGGGTCTTTTCGATGCCGTCCGCAGGCTGTTTGCTGACACCCCGGAGGCGAAGCGGCGGGGCATGTCGGTATCGGACTTCTCCTACAACACGAAAAAGGGTCGCTGCCCGGAGTGCGATGGGGCGGGCAGCATCGAGGTCGAACTGGTGTTCCTACCCGGAACGTACACCACCTGCCCGGCCTGCCACGGCAAACGCTATAAGCCGGAGATCCTCGAGGTGCAGTGGAGCGGCCGCAGCATCGCGGAGATCTTGGCGCTGACCGTGGACGAGGCGCTCGAGGTCTTCGCCGAGGAGCCGAGGATTCTGCGTTCCGTCGAGTTCCTGCACGCACTCGGGCTTGGCTACTTGCGACTGGGTCAGGGGTCCCCGGAACTCTCGGGTGGGGAGGCGCAGCGCATCAAGCTGGCCTCCGAAATGCAACGCGGTTCCAGCCGTAAGCATAGCCTGTACCTCCTGGACGAGCCTACGACGGGGCTGCACCCGGCGGACGTTGATCTTTTGCTGACCCAGCTGCGTCGCCTGGTCGACGACGGCGCGACGGTGGTCGTCGTCGAGCACGACCTCCGGGTGATCGCCCAAGCCGACCACGTCATCGACGTCGGCCCGGGAGCCGGTGATGAGGGTGGCCAAATCCTGGTCACCGGAACACCGGCGGCGGTCGCTCAGCATGCTCTGCATTCGGATTCGCACTCGGTGACGGCCCAGGTGTTGGCCGATCGAGCCGGTATAAGCCGAGCCTGAGAATCTGAACGCCAAAGACCCAGTCGCCCAATTATGACGGTGCGTGCGCTTTAGGTCTTCTTCCATAAGGCGCCAGCCGGTCGCGGTCTCGTCGCAATCGAGATCCAATAGTCGAGCTGTGCGGGCTGCCGTCTGAGGCGACCTCAATCCCAACACAAGGCATGCCCGCGTCGTGGCCAGGACAATCTCCATATTTCTCAGAGGCCAAGATCGACTAAGCCTCGTACATCCCACGGCTAAAAGTCACGCTGCTCGCAATGGCTTAGTACTCACGCTGCCGCTCGATGACTAGACCATCCTTAGCAGCATCCAGTGAGACACGGAGAAAAATAACGCGACTCAACAGCGCTACACGTCAAAACTGAACACGGTCGAGTTCCGCTGGGTAGAAACATACGGCGAACGCTTCCTACCTCACTGGTGCTTCAAGGCAGCGAGCGGGCCAGTGCCATCCCAAGGTCATCAACCGAGTTCATCGTGTTGCTAAGTACGATCACGCCCTGCCCACGGCCGGGTTGAAGACTTATCCAGCTGCTGAAGCCACCGGTCATGCCGTTGTGCCACACCAGTGAGTTCTGGTCGATATGCCAGCCGTAGCCGATGCGCAGACCGTCTCTGGCAACGACTGCCTGATCCATCGCAGCCGTGCCCGGCGCGGTGGCGTCCAGCAGGGACTGAAGATATCGAGTCATGTCAGCAAGGGTCGATCGGACACTGCCACTGGGCGCTTCAGCACCCAACGTCCATGGCGCGGATCGCCGCCCCCACATGACCGAGTAACCGCGGGGCACATCTACTCCAAGCGACGTCGGATCTGTTGGAACGAAGGTGTCGTCCATCCCCAATGGTGCGAACAGCCGTTCTTGAAGCAGTCGCGGAAAACTCGTTCCCGCTCGGCGAGCCAGCGCCTGCCCAAGCAAGGAGTAGCCGAGGTTTGAGTATGCGTATTCCCTTGGCCCCAGGCGAGACCGGCTCGCATCCGCAATCAGACGCTCGAGAGTCACTGACGAACTTGGGTCATGCACGAGCAACGGCCAAAGAGCAAGATCAGCGACGTTGCGGCATGTGCTCGCCATATTAGGCAGGCCGCTGGTGTGAGTAGCAAGCTCTTCAAGCTCGATGGCAGCCACCTCGCTGCTCGCCAGATCAAAGAAGGTTCCCAGAGGAGTCCGTCGGCTTATTTCACCGCGCTCCAGCATGTCAGCAAAGACCGCAGCCGTCATCGTCTTGGTGATCGAACCGATCTCGTACTGCGTATGACGACCCGCACCGAAATGAGCCTCACGGAGTACACCGTTGTCGATAACTGCGATACTGGCCCGGTCTCGAGGCCCGCGCGAACGTCGAAGAATCGTCTCGGCTTCACGAACGAGCCAAGGATCCCCCGACGACTCGCGGCACAGGCTCGGAGTTCTCATTCGGGCGAAGATTTCAACAGCCGCTACTCCTGCGACCACCAGACCGGACCCGACAGCCAGCCGTCTGCGAGAGCTCACGCGACCTGCAGGGGCGTGATCGCCGCGATCTGCTCCTCCGCGAGGTCCTCCGCACGGTCCAGCTCGTAGTGGCTCTGCAGGTTGATCCAGAACTCCGCCGACGTGCCGAAGTACTTCGCGAGCCGCAGCGCGGTGTCGGCAGTGATGCCCCGCTTGCCGTGCACGATCTCATTGATCCGCCGCGGCGGAACCCCGATCGAGACGGCGAGCTTGTTCTGCGTGATGCCGAAGCCCTCGATGAAGTCCTCCATGAGGACCTCACCCGGGTGGATCGGCTCGATCCTGTCAGTGGTAGTCAACGATCTGCACCTCCTCGGGTCCGGCGTCGCTCCACACGAAGCAGATACGCCACTGGTCGTTGATTCTGATGCTGTACTGCCCGGCCCGATCACCCTTGAGGGCCTCAAGCCGGTTGCCGGGCGGGACCCGGAGGTCCTCGAGAGACTCCGCGGACCCCACCTGACGCAGCTTGCGCAGTGCGACGCGATGGATCCTCGGATCGATGGACCGCACGCGCTCACGACGCCACAGCCGTTCGGTCGCCTTGTCGCCGAACGATCTGATCATGGAGCCAGTCTATAACGGGGGCCGTCATTAACGCTAGACGTTAAACCTGAACTCAATCGAGTTACGACACCGGTAAGCACGACTGATCACCGCAGCCCAGGTCATGAAGCCCAGCGATCCTTACAAAGGCATGACCATGAACAAGCAGGGGTTGTCATCACCCCACAGATCAGTTTCCTCCAGCGGCAGGAATCCGCACTTCTCGTAGAAGTGGCGGGTGCGGGCGTATCCAGCGTCAGGATGCGACGGCCCCAAGGTCTTCACTTGGAGCAGCCGAACACCATCGGCACGGGAGGCTGACGCCACAGCCCTGAGCATGGCTGATCCAACGCCCTGACCATGCCAAGCTCGGTCCACGACCATGAGGTGAATGTCGGCGGATATCGGGAAGTCGCGGTCGACCAAGGTCACGCCGATGATCCTTCCATGTTCGTCGCGCACAGACCACGTCTCCATGTGCCGGGCAGCGTCGATGTACTCCTGATTCGCTTCTTCCAGGCCGAACCACTCCGGGACTGTCGCCAGAAGCCGTGCAACGTCATCCGGGAGCTGAGCGTCTCTGCGGCACTCCCAGAGTGATGGACGAGGACGCAATGCGCACATCTTCACGCTGTCCCAGCGTCGGCCATTCCACGACCGCGCCTCGGGAATCCGGCCACACTCGACGAAACCGCATCGTCTCGCTGAGGCGATCATCCTCTCGTTGCCTGACCATGTCTGAAGGGTGACGACGTGAGCGTCGGTCTCGTCGAAGATCAGGTCGAGCCACTGGGTGAGCGCCGCCCGGCCGATACCCCTCCCCCACCAACGCGGGCCGAAGACCACGATGCCAAGCTCCCACCAGCCGCCGCCTGCGGACTCCTCCTCGAAACGCGAAACAAAACCAACAGGCTCTCCATCGACCTCGATGATCCGACGATCATGACTGCCTAATCCTGCACGCTGCCGCTGATCAAACTCCTCACGGCTGGGGTTCACAGGGGCCTCGAAGTAGGGCCCATCCCACAGCTTCCACGCGGCATCCGGCGTCGCGTGCTGCCAGGCCCACAAGAAGTCGAAATCATCGGCACTCACCGGCCGGAGAGTCACATTCACTGCGCCAGCCTACCTTGGCCGAGACTGGAGACATCAGGGCTTTTCGTCTCTCGCCCAGATGGCGAAAGCGCCGCTGCTCGACGGCTCGGCAGACCGGAACTACACATTGAACCTAAATTCGACGACGTATCGTTGCAAAAACACCTTCTCATTCGTGAATAGCAGCTAAAAACCACCACACCCCGCTATGTGCGGCAAAGATAGAGTGCACATCAGGTAGCCTCAGCCCCGCTCCTCGTGCAGCGGCATCCTTAAACAAGACATACATGGGATTCGCCCCACATACGATTAACTCAGGCTTCCGATGTCGCCCAAGCGATCCGTTGAAACTTAACCGAACGGTCCGTGCGGAATACTCGGCCATAAATGGGATTTATACGGCGGAAAGGTGGGCGCGAATGCATCAAACGTCCTGTCTGCTACCTCCGCGTTCTACCGGTCCGACCACCTGCCGATGCACGATACCTGGACGCCAATGTTGGTGTAACCGCTTGACGCGTAGCATTGGCGACATGCGCATTTTCACCGTGGGCCACTCCAACCTCGAGTTCGAGGACTTCGCTGAAATGATCAAGGCTGCCGGTGTGGCATCCATCGTGGATGTGCGCAAGCTGCCCGGGTCCAGGAAGTACCCGTGGTTCAACGGCGACCCCCTTGCCGAACACCTTCCTACATGTGGCATCACTTACAGCAGAAGTGAGGGCCTCACCGGGCGGCGCAACGTGTCCCACTCGGTGCCTTTTGAGGTTAACGGCAACTGGCGTAACCGCAGTTTCCACAATTACGCCGACCATGCGCTGGGCGGGGAGTTCTCGGACGCGCTCTCGCAGCTACGGGTGAACGCCGCCGAAACCCCCACCGCGATCATGTGCTCCGAGGCGGTGTGGTGGCGCTGCCACCGGCGTATCATCGCCGACCACCTCATCGCCCGCGGTGACGAGGTTGGCCACATTATGGGCCTGGGGGCAGCCGGGGCGACGGTGAACGAGGCAACGCTCAACGACGGCGCAGTCATCGGCAACGATCTCCTCGTGCGCTACGCCGAGCGGGACTAGCGCGTACCCCAGAGGCCAGGGGTGCGGAAACTCGGACTATGCCTCAGGCGCGACCTACGCCTTGTATTCATGGAGCGCCCGCCCCTTATGAGCAGCAGCATCGGAGGCACACCAGTGGATAGCACGCTCAAACGAGCTTTAGGTTAGGAAATCTGAACCCCTCAATCTAAGAAGACCACCGGGAACCCCGATAGTGCCCCGAAGCATCGAATCGAAAAACGTGCTACCGACTTGCCACGGACCTAGACGTTGAACTTGAAGTCCACGATATCTCGTTACAAAGTCACTCTCTCGTTAACACCACCAAAAGGAGCGTTATCCAATGAAGCGTTCCGATTCTTAAGCTTCGGGCATTACGCCTTCGGTGGCCAGCGCGGGTCATCCGCGGAAAAGATCGCCAAGACTCATCTGGATCGCCCAGGCTGCGAACGAAATCGGCGTGAACGACGCGTCCTTCCGAGTCCACTACTTCGTGCCGCAGGCCTCCGCCCCGATGCCGCTGCTCGGTGCTGTCGCGGCCACCACCAAACACATCGAGGTGGCCAACGGTGTCATCGACATGCGCTAGCGCATCTCATGGTTGTGACGTTGGATAGCGGCTGCCGCCCGCGGCTGCGCCGCGGTTGCCCCCGACGTGACCGACTGGCCCACCTGAGCACTGTCAGTGACCGTTGCCGAGTCCTCCCGTGAGTCGGGCGTGGAACCCAGTCGTGAACTCGTTCATCCCGACGAGCTCGACCGTCTTGCCGTGCTGTTCGTATTTGGTCTCGATTGCGTCGAGCGCCGCGACGGTGGAGGCATCCCAGATGTGGGATCTCGTGAGGTCGATGATGACTCGGTCAGGGTCGTCGGCGTACTCGAACATGGTGGTGAGGTCGTTGCTGGAGGCGAACAGGAGCTGACCCTCGACTGTGTAATGCGCGATCCGAGCGCCATCCTGTTCAGTGATCTCACGCCTGACGTCGATGAGGTGGGCGACGCGGCGCACGAACATCACAGAGGCGACGAACACGCCGACGACGACACCGACGGCGAGGTTGTGGGTGGCGACGACGACGGCGACGGTGATGACCATGACGGTCGTCTCACTTTTAGGCATCCGGCGCAGGGTGGAGGGCTTGATGGAGTGCCAGTCGAAGGTACCTACGGAGACCATGATCATCACCGCGACCAGCGCCGCCATGGGGATGATCGCAACGATGTCGCCGAGGACGACGATGAGGGCCAAGAGGAACACACCTGCGAGGAACGTCGAGATGCGGGTGCGGGCCCCGGACGCCTTCACGTTGATCATGGTCTGCCCGATCATCGCGCAGCCACCCATGCCGCCAAACAGGCCGGAGAGCAGGTTCGCGACGCCCTGCCCCCAGCTCTCCCGGGTCTTGTTCGAGTGGGTGTCGGTCACATCGTCCACGAGCTTCGCCGTCATGAGCGATTCCATCAGGCCTACCAGCGCCATCGCGAGGGCAAACGGCGCGATGATCGTGAAAGTCCCCCATGTCAGCGGCACATTCGGTATGAACAGCTCGGGAAGGCTGCGCGGCAGCTCACCCTTGTCGCCGACTGCGGGTACGTTGATCGAGAAGACGACCGCGGCGGCGGTCACCAAAGCGATCGAGACCAGTGGGGCCGGTATGACCTTAGTGATCTTCGGTATGAAGACCATGATCAGCAGCCCGACCGCGACGAGGGGGTAGACCATCCAGGGCACGCCGATGAGTTCGGGCACCTGTGCCATGAAGATGAGGATCGCCAGCGCGTTGACAAAGCCGACCATGACGCTGCGCGGGATGAATCGCATGAGTCTGGCGACTCCGAAGACGGCGAGGAGGATCTGGAAGACCCCAGCCAGAAGCACCGTCGCGATGAAGTAGTCCAAGCCGTAGTCGCGGGCGACGGGGGTGATAACGAGAGCGATAGCGCCCGTCGCCGCGGTGATCATGGCGGGTCTGCCACCGAGGAACGCGATGGACACTGCCATCACGAATGAGGAGAACAAGCCCACACGTGGATCGACGCCCGCGATGATCGAGAACGAGATCGCCTCGGGAATGAGCGCCAGCGCCACGACCAGGCCTGCGAGAACTTCGCGAGTGAGGATGCGCGGGGTCTTCAGTGCGGTGAGCACCGACGGTTCGGGCCGGTACCGACCCTTGTCTTCTTTGGTCGCAGTGGGCAAGGCCATGCGGTACCTCCATCTGTTCAGGGCGGCGCTCTCAGGCCAGGAGCGGAGAATGTCTGGTGGTGCGCGACAACGTGCGGCTTCGCCTGGCGATAGATCGCCACGGCGGAGGCATGTCCAGTCTCATGTGGACACGAGAGTCAACACTAACGTAACGTGAGAGTTGTGTCGAACTGAGACGATGAGATGAGGAGGCCCCCGTGCCCGAAGCGGGAATGATGCACATCGGAGAGCTGGCTGAGCGGACAGCTCTGTCGCAGCGCACCATCCGCCACTACGACGAGATCGGACTCTTGACACCCTCCGGACGCTCCGAGGGCGGGTTCCGGCTCTACACTGAGGGCGATCTCGGCAGACTCCTGCTGATCCGGCGCATGAAGCCACTGGGATACTCGCTCGATCAGATGGGCGACCTACTCCGGGCGCTCGACGGCGCAGATGGCGTCGGTGCTGCCGCCGAGAGCGCCCGGCGGGCGCTGAACGATTTCCGCACCGACGCGGAGGAACGCCGCGCGAAGCTTGCCAAGCAGCTTGACGCCGCTGACGAGTTCATCGGCCTGCTCACCGCGCACTCCTCGGACTGAGTCGAAACAGACACACGATGCGCTATCTGTGCCAGCGAGGCCACTTCGAAGCGTTCATGGCTGCAGTGGACGGCAACGGATTCGCCACCGCCGCACCGCTGGACCGGCAGTAGCCCAACATATTCCAGCCCGGCTCCGCCCTGCCGGTCGTCCCCATGGTGCCCGAGCTGCGTTAGCACATTTCCTACGGCTCCGGCACCCACGCTTCTGTCGAGCAAACCGCCGAGGACGGACTCAACCTGATGTCGTCCACTCTGGTCTCCGAGACCAACGCCGAGCCCCTGAGCGAAATCCAGGCAGACCAGATCAGTCGCTACCGCGCCGCATGGAAGACGGCGGGCCATGCTTGGACGCCGCGCGCGTCGGTTTCGCGCTCCGTCTTCCCCATCGCTGACGGCGCGGACATGCAGATGTTCGGCATGCAGGCCACCGACTCCGATCAGCTGGGCATGCTTCCCGACGTCGGCGCCTCCACCTTCGGTCGCACCTTCGCCGCTGAGCCCGACAAGCTCATTGAGCAGCTCAAAGCCGATCCCGCCGTCATGTCCGCCGACGCCCTGCTCATCATCATCCCCACCGGGATGGGCGTGGACGTCAACGTGAAGATCTTGGACAACTTCGCCACGCATGTCGCCCCCGCTTTCGGTTGGCAGCCGAACCGCGAAGGCCCAGTTACCGGCTACCCATCGAGTAATTCCTGCAGGTCGCAAGCTCTTCGCTTCAATGTCAGTTCAGTGCGTTTTCAATAGTTCAGTGAATACTGTATAGTTCAGCACATGCTGACTATTGCTTCACGCCTCGACGTCATGAACCGGCTCGGCCGAGCCATGGCGGATCCGACCCGCTCCCGAATCCTGATGGCCCTACTAGACGGCCCGAGCTACCCGGCCGTGCTTTCGCGCGACCTGGACCTGACCCGCTCGAACGTCTCGAATCACCTGAGCTGCCTGCGCGATTGCGGCATCGTCGTCGCTGAGCCGGAGGGCCGTAAGACCCGCTACGAAATTGCCGATCCGCACCTCGCGACGGCGCTCGACGCGCTAGTGAACGCGACGTTGGCTATCGACGAAAACGCCCCGTGCATCACCCCTGAGTGCTCGGTGCCCGGCTGCGGCGAGAAAGGAGCGGATGCATGAGCTCGGCGTGTGGATGCGATCACGAACCAGCCGCGGAGATCGAAGATCTCGATCGGCCATGGTGGAAGGACCCCGAGTTGCTACTGCCGATCTTCTCCGGCGTAGCCCTCTGCATAGGCCTGGCGCTGGACTGGTCCGACTTGGAGGCGCCCGCGACGGTGCTGTTTTGGGTCGGCCTGCTGTTGGGCGCGTACACGTTCGCGCCTGGAGCGATCCGGAACCTTGTCACGAAGCGAAAGCTCGGCATTGGTTTGCTGATGACGATCAGCGCGGTCGGCGCGGTGATCCTTGGTTTCGTCGGAGAGGCCGCGGCGCTGGCGTTCCTGTACTCGATCGCCGAGGCGCTTGAAGACAAGGCGATGGACCGGGCCCAAGGCGGACTGCGGGCACTGTTGAAGCTGGTACCGCAAACCGCGACCGTGCTGCGCGACGGTACGACGGCCGAGGTCGCTGCGAAGGACCTTGAGGTTGGCGAGCTAATGGTCGTACGCCCCGGGGAGCGGATCGCCACGGACGGCATCATTCGGTCTGGGCACTCCAGCCTTGACACCTCAGCGATCACCGGAGAATCCATTCCGGAGGAGGTTGCGCCCGGCGACGAGGTGCCCGCGGGAGCAATCAACTCCGCCGGCGTGCTGGAGGTCGAGACGACCGCAGCTGGAACGGACAACTCACTGACCACTCTCGTCGGCCTGGTCGAGCAGGCGCAGGCGGAAAAGGGCGACCGCGCCCGGATCGCCGACCGGATTGCCCGACCCCTGGTGCCCGGGGTGATGATCCTGGCGGTGTTGGTCGGCGTGATCGGCTCGCTGCTCGGCGACCCCGAGACGTGGATCACCCGTGCACTGGTGGTCCTGGTCGCAGCATCGCCGTGCGCGCTGGCAATCTCCGTGCCGCTGACGGTCGTGGCCGCGATCGGCGCAGCCAGCCAGTTCGGAGTGGTCATCAAGTCTGGCGCGGCGTTCGAGAGACTCGGCGGTATCCGTCACCTGGCAGTGGACAAAACCGGAACCCTTACCCGCAACCAGCCTGAGGTTACCGGAGTGGTCCCGGCAGACGGATTCGATCGGAAGCAGGTGCTTTCCTTCGCTGCGGCAGTTGAGCAGCAATCGACGCACCCCCTCGCCGCGGCGATCGCGGCAGCGGGGCCCGAAGCGCCCACCGCCTCGGACATCAGCGAGGAGGCTGGGCATGGCATCGGCGGCACCGTCGAAGGTCGACGGGTACTTGTGGGCAGCCCCCGATGGATCGACGCCGGGCCACTGAAAGCGGACGTTGAGCGCATGGAGTCCGAGGGCCAGACCTGCGTCCTAGTCACCGTCGATGACGCTCTCGCCGGGGCAATCGGGGTCCGCGACGAGTTGCGGCCCGAGGTGCCCGAAGCCGTGCAGGCCCTGCACGCCAACGACGTGGAAGTAAGCATGCTCACCGGCGATAACACTCGCACCGCCCGGGCGCTGGCTGAAATCGCCGGAATCGACGACGTGCGCGCTGAACTACGCCCGGAGGACAAGGCAAGCATCGTCGCCGAGCTCTCCTCTAAGACGCCGACAGCGATGATCGGCGACGGCATCAACGACGCGCCGGCACTGGCGGGCGCGACGGTGGGCATCGCGATGGGAGCGACCGGCTCTGACGCCGCAATCGAGTCCGCTGACGTCGCCTTCACCGGCCACGACCTCCGGCTAATCCCGAAGGCGCTGCAGCACGCCCGCCGAGGCAGCAGGATCATCAACCAAAACATCGTGCTGTCTCTGGCCATCATCATCGTGTTGATGCCGCTGGCGATCAGCGGCATGCTGGGCCTGGCCGCCGTCGTGTTGGTTCACGAAGTCGCCGAAGTCATCGTGATCTTGAACGGCCTGCGGGCTGCACGAGCGAAGCGCTGAGACTGTGACCGGCAAGTCTTATAAGGGTTAAACCACGCGCCGAGCGCACACACACGTTGGACCAGGCGAGTCATTCGAGTTCACCACCTGGTCCTTCTCGATGCGTGCAGGCACGGGAACTGTGGGTGAACCTAATAGTTCAACGGCCCGATACCGCTTGCAGATTCTTCACACGAGGTAGCGGAATGGACCGAGGCCAAACGAAAACCGGAGTTAGAGAGAGCGCTCTTCAACCTACCCCCCAATAACGCGAAACGTCATTAACGCCTCGCGTTACACGTTAAAGCGGAATTCCACCACGTTCCGTACAGTGCTTACGTATCTTTCGCGACGATGATCCTGCAGCTGGTGATGCTTCTTCTGCAGCTGGCGCTCACTCTGAAGATCAGGGAGGGCTCCGAATGGGCACGTGCAGGCCTGACAGCCGTCACAGTGCTCACCATTGCCTACTCGATCATCCTCACCGTCGCAGGCCTCGAGTCCGGTGGTGGCGGAACGGTCGCAGTGGCCATCATTTCGATCCCTCTGACTGCGTTCTTCTAACTGCCGCAGGCAAACGCATGGTTCATCAGGACCACGGAAGAAGCTGACCGGGCATCGGACATGACCCCCTTAACCACGCAGCTGATTTCAGAAGCAGCCGACGAGCGTTGCCTAGTCGATGACGAGGGAACGCTCTTCGCTTACAACGAGCACCTCGGCCCCCTTGAGGGCCTCACCGAGAACGTCGTTGACCGCCCACTCAAGAGAGTCAAGGGCGTCTTCTCCCCCGCTAATGGCCTCAGCCTCACAGTCGTTGACCCGGATGAGTGCAGCCCCGCCGATTGGCACAACACCCTCGGCATCAGAACCGTGCTCTTCTACAATGCGCGCCCACGCGGAGTCCAGCGCATTCGGCGTTATGACACGCACCCGGACTCGGTATGCCAGGTCTTGGGTTGTGTGCCGATCAAACCAGTCATCAGATACTTTCCACATCGTCATGCTTCAAGCATCAGACCGAGCAGCAGAAACTGCAATGGGCGGGGCACCCCGCTCAACGTTGAAGCGGAGCTCAACGGCTTCGCCACGGTTAGGAACGTCAGGTTCGGACAGTTGCCTTCGTCTCCCTGGCGCCTCGCGAAGCGTCGATCCACGTAACTACGCAATCGACTGCGCCTGGCAACCCCATGGCGAGCAGCAGAGGGAACCGTGCTTCCTGACCTGGCGGATGGTTCCGAACGCACCCTCCTCGCGATGCACGCAGAATACCGCATTCTCCGGCAGGTCCAGGAATTGGAAGTCCACCGCCGGCCCCGCGAGGTGTTGTGAAGCACGAGCGAGCAATGCCGGTGGGCCTTCAGCCGATCCTTGCTGTCCGTCTACACTCTCTAGCGAACCTCGGCTTGCGCCCACACGCCTTCCGAGGGATCCGGCCCTGCCGGTTCCTCATCCTTGGAAGCTTCGACGGACTGTTGGGACTGCACAGTAGCCTAATCCCTCCGCACCCACGAGTCCATGAGGTCGTACACCGCGCGATCAATAGCGTCGTAGAGTTCATTGAGCATGCGTCGCGGTTCTGAATCCGGCGCAAGTGTGAGACTCTCGATGCTTTTGCCCCGTGGAGGATGCGGTAGCCCTTCCGGCCACGGCTTGCCCGTGAACGCCGGCCACACAACGGGGAGCTCTCCCGCATCACGCTTCCACAGTTCATCGGTCACCTCAAGCGGCACATTTTCCATAACCATGCCGCGAATCGAATCCCCTTCGATGCTTTCCGGGTCGGCCTGGAAGCTTTCGAGGTCGTACCCCATGTCCTTGGTGAATTCCAGGAGCTGTCGGCTGATTTCCTCCACCCACCGATCCGCGGGCGGCTGTTTTGACGCTTCGACCAGATACTGCGGCATTGGCCTATTTGGGTCCAAAGGGTTCGGCGGCTGCTGTATTTTCTGAACCCACGCGGGCTGATACTCCGCGGAGCGGCTCCCCCATAGCATGAGTTCACGGTGCCAGGCGATGTCCGTGGGGCGAACGAGCGAAGGGTCCTGCGGCGGCTGAAACATGGCGTTCGGGTCGTCGCTCTCGGGTTTGTGCCAGTACGTGCGACGCATCCAGTCACGCTCGTACGAAAATTCGCCGTTCTTCATGCGGCCAATGATCGTGATCCACTGGCCGCGTTCATACGGCTCAGATTCACGGACCCTTGCCTTCGTGACGGTGTTAAACAAGGGGCCGCTCACGCGAATGTTGTGCCGCGTGCCGTCTGCCGTTTTCGCCCAGCCGTGCACGTATCCGACCATGCAATGCGACACGTAGAACACGGATTCGACCGCATCGGTCGGCAGGAGCGACTTCCACACCTCGGTGATCTTCGCGTCGTGTTCAGCTTGCTTCGGATGTGTCAAGGCATGGTTCGGTGCGCTCATGCGGCGAGCCTATCGACCATCTCGGAAGTAAGCAATGGGGAGGGGTGCACGGGGACTGCGGGATCTTAAGTCTGAACCGGGAATGGGACCCCTCCGGCCGACGGTTCCTTGACGCTCAATGAGCAGCAATGGTGGCTGCGCCGTGGGTATGCTCCAACCGCCGCTACCGTGGATGCCATGCACACAGAACCGCTCGGCTGCATGGGCCTCCTTGACAGTGCCCGCTCCTCCATTTCGCGACTCACGCCCCGCGAGGCGTTCGAGGCCCAGAAAGCCGGGGCCATCATCATCGACGTGTGACCCGAGGCCCACCGTCGCGCCGCGCACAATATCCCCGGTGCGCTCGCGATCGACCTCACGGTGCTGCACTGGCGGCTCGACCCCACCTTCGTCTACCGCATCCCCGAAGCAATCGCGTGGGACCAGCCTTACGTCTTGATCTGCCGGCACGGCTATTCCTCGAGCGTCGCCGCGGCCCAGGGACCGGCGATCCCCTTGTCGCCGTGGAGAACGAAATCGATGTCCAGTTCGCCGGCCTCCGGGCGCCAAGCACGCAGGGTGTACGAGCGCACCGATGGGCGGCGCCTGGCCGGAACGGTCAGCAGACGCGCGTATGTCCCCCTGGTGATGCGATCAGGCACGTGATCCAGGCTCATCGGATCGCTCGTCGGCAGGAACAGGCGCACCCACTGGTCGAAACCACGCCAGCGAAGGCGAGCGAGATCATCGCCGGTGAATGTGACCCGTTGGATGCACGACGAGATGCGCTCCGAGCGCGCCACTTGCACGCGCATCGGGCCGTCGCCCTGAGAGACGGTGATGTTGCTCATGCGGTGCTCCTCTCCATGCGACGGGCGTGCGCGACACCGACCACCGTTCCGATGAGGGCGAGTCCGGCGCACGCCAGGAAGACCGGGCCGTAGCCGACGCTTCCCGCGGCGTACATGAGTGCGGCGCCGAGGACGTAACTCGCGATCATCGCGACAGCGGCGAGCACTGTGAAGTCGGTGGCTTCGGAGCCAGGTCGAGCCAACGACATGTTGACGGTGTAGACGATCGTGCTCGCCGCCGCCATCGCCGCCACGAACACGCTGAGGACCACCACGGTCAGCAGGAAGGGTGCCCACCCGGAGGCCAGCGGAAGCAGCGCGATCACGGCGAACGCATCCACGAGCCCGGCGGTGAGCAGGCAGCGCGAGACCCCGAATCGTCGAACGCACGGCCCAACGATCAGCGAGGCTGCCGCCGCGGGAACGGCGAGGAACATGCCGAGCACCCAGCCGAGGCGGTCGAGGCCCCAACCTGCATCGGTGAGCGCAGGCGAAAGGAGTCCGTACGCGGCGGTGGTGCCGGCCAGGAACAGTGGCATCACCGCGAGTCCCCACATGCGACCGGCGGGTTGACGGAACACCCCCAGGAGTGCGGCATACGCAGGGCCGAGCCGCGGCTCGGGAGCGTCGGGGAGGCGCTCGCAATGACAGAGGGTGAGCGGCAGCGGAATGAGGCAGAGTCCAGCAAGCGCGATCATCGCCGGGACCCAGCCGAAGGCGTTGAAGACCAGCACGATGACTCCACCGCCCAGGATGTTTCCGACCCACTGAGCTGCGTTTGCGATGCCGTTGGCGAGCGGCCGCGTCGCATCGTTGACGGCGCGGGCCGTGAGCCCGTCGGCGGCGATGTCCTGCGTGGCACTGATGAAGGTGTAGATGGCGATGACGGCACCGAGCAGGCCGAGATGCTGAGCGGGCTCCGGGATCGCGACCAGAGCGAGGCATGCGATGGCTAGAAGGGGCTGGAGGATGAGGAGCCAGTTCCGGTAATGCCCCGTCTTCGTCCGGCCGAACCGGTCGACGAGCGGCGCCCACAGGGGTTTGAGCGCCCACGTTGCACCCGCCAGAGAGACGGCCGCGAGGCTCTCGAGGGAGACTCCTTCGTGCCGCAGAATGGCGGCCAGCCCGACGTAGATGAAGCCGACACCCAGATACTGCGTGACGTAGAGTGACGCGACGAGCGGCAGCGCGCCGTGGGTCGTCGTGCGGTCCTGGTCATCGTGCAGGGCCGTCGTCGTCACCGGGACGGCGGGGGCGGTAGCACTCATGGAGATCCTTCCGCTAGGTAAGGGTAACCTTACGGAATTATGAAACTCGCGTCTAGCGCTAATGCAGGCCCAGTTGCGCAGGCGACATCATTCCCATCAGGCGACCGAACTCGACGGTCTGCCAGACAGGTGATCACACGTTAAATTTGAACTCCACCACGTTCCGTAGCCGAATAACCTCAGCTTGCGAACTCGGCAAAGCAGCGCGATGAGCACGCCGCAGAGAGCCAGCGGCGCACCGAGCCGGTCGAGCCCGTCGTCCAGGAAGACCGCCATGTCGTGGGAGAGCAGGACGATTGGAGTGACCGTGACCAGCAGGAGGAGGATCCGCGCGATGACGTCGGCGCGGTGCTCGCGCAGGATTGCGCCGATGCCCGGCTGCCCCTCGTCTGCTGCGGTGCCCGCGGCTCGTCGGGGAGCGGTGACCGCGGGTCAGGTTCGATCCCTACTCCGCTCGACCAGACAGACCGCTGCTGCAGCAGTTGAGAGGGCGGCGACGATTGCGACCGGCAGCCAGGCGGTGCCGCCGATGAGCGCTCCGGCGACGGCGGTGCCGGCCGAGCCGGCGGCGATCTTCAGCGCGCCGACCCAGATGAAGATCTGCCCGCGCGCCTCGGGCGGGGCGTACTCGCTCCGAGCCGCGAGCGTAGCCGCGAAGAACAGTGAGTTCGCAATCCCTGCTGCGCCGAACGCGACGAGGGCAGCAGTGAAGTTCGTCGTCGCGATGACCAGGAGCAGTGCCGCAGCGACGACTGCCGCGAGGACGCCGGTGAGCTTGTCGGCGTCCCCGTGCAGCGGCCGGACCATGAGCAGCCCGGAGCCGGCGAGGGTGCCGATTCCGTAGCTTGCGACCAGGCTCCCGGCCAGCGCCGCCTCGCCCAGGGACTGCGCGACCGCGACGGCATAGATCGGCAGCGCCGCGACGGAGAATGCGACGACGACGGTCAGGACGAGAGTGCGCCGCAGCGGGCCGGATCGCCGGATCGTGACGAGGGTGCGTCCTGGGGACGGGACCGCGCCGGGGTCGTCGAGCGGGGACTGGCGCGGCAGGGCGAGCACGGCTCCGGCCCCGACGACCTCAGCGGCCGCCAGTGCCAGGGTCGCGACGAGCGGGCTCGCGGCTGCGGCGAGCCAGGCGACCGCGGCCGGTCCCAGGGTGCCGCTGAGCCTGAAGTGCTCCCCGGAAGTTGGACTGAGAATTCAGTTTCTTCTTCCGGGGAGTCTTCATGTATGCGAGTAGTTCTCTGACCCAAGCCCAGCAGCGGGCGGCTGTAGGGTTGTTCGAGGCGGGCTGGGGCGACACGGCCGTGGCGTCTGAGCTTGGTGTGAGTCGTTGGCCGGTGCGAAAGTTGTTCCAGCGTTGGCGTGTTCGAGGCAGAGGAGCGCTGGTCATGGCATCGGGCAAGAAGGTCTATCCGTTCGAAACGAAGGTGGCCGTCGCGCAGCGTTTCCTGGCTGGGGAGCCGAAGACGGACCTGGCGATCGAATTCGGTCTGTCCTCTCCCCAGATCGTCCAGAGATGGGGAAGGATCCTGCGCGAGCAGGGCGAAGACGGTCTCAGACCCAGACCACGAGGTCGGAAGACGGCCACGGGGCCGTCCGACAAGATCGAAACTCTGCGGCGCGAGGTTGAGCGGCTGAGGGCGGAGAACGCCTACCTGGGAAAATTGCGGGCCTTGATGGAGCCACAACGTCGGTCAAGGTGATGGCCGTCGTTTCCCTCAAGGCAGACCACAGGCTCACCGATCTGCTCGCCGCGGCCGGGCTGGCGAGATCCACGTTCTTCTATCACCAAGCCCGCCTCACCGCCCCGGACCCGCAGGCTGGGTTGAAGGCGGCGATCAGGGAGGTCTTCGAGGCCTCGCGTCGCCGGTTCGGGCATCGACGGGTCTGGGCCAAACTGCGGGCCCAGGGCTGGATCGTCGCGAAGAAGACCGTCCTGAAGTTCATGCGCGACCTCGGGCTGCGTTGCGAGATTCGCCGCAAGCGGTTCCGGTCCTTCAAGGGCGAGGTCGGCAAGACCTTCCCGAACCTTCTCCAGCGTGACTTCACCACCACTGGCCCGAACCAGAAGTGGGTCACCGACGTCACCGAGTTCCACCTCGACGGCGAGAAGGTGTATCTGTCGGCGGTCATGGACCTGTTCGACCGCCAGATCATAGGCGCGACCATCGGCCCGTCACCGAACCTGGCCCTGACCAACACCTCCCTGGAACAGGCCGTCGGCCGGCTGCGAGAGGGAGACCACCCGATCGTCCACTCGGACCAGGGATTCCAATATCAGCACTGGCAATGGCGCAGGATCCTCGGCCAGGCCGGCGCGAGAGGATCGATGTCCCGGCGCGGGAACTGCCTCGACAATGCCGTAATCGAGAGCTTCTTCGGCCACCTCAAGGACGAACTGTTCTGCTCGACCACGATCACCACCGTCGAGCAACTCACCACCGAGTTCACCGACTACATCGACTGGTTCAACCACCACCGCCCCCACAACAGCAACAAGGGCCTGCCCCCGGTCCAATACCGGGAACAGACCCTTGCCGCCTAGGCCCTAGGCTTTCAAACCAGTCCGACAATCGGGGACCAGTTCACCAAATCTGGCTGCGGGGCTCTTATGTCACAGGTCTCGGAATACGAACACCCCACCGTCGGGTGCGGGTATGACGGTGTGGTCGAACAGCAGGTCGCGGGTCCATGATTCCCAGTTGAAGTACCGCTGAGCCTCCTCGGGCCATCCGTCCATTAGACCGGTGTCCTCAGCGAGCTGGGCGGCGAAGTCGTCGAAGCGCTCCCACTGCCCGCAGTAGCGCTCCTCGAAGTCGGAAGTGCTGGGCAGGCAGCGCCCCACGGAGGTGTAGTTACCCGACTCCACCCAGGCGCACAGCGCAGGCCACAGAGTCTCACCGACCTCCTCGTGGACCTCACCCCACTCGGCGACCTCGGCAAGGCCCATCTCGCAGGGCACCGGGATGTTCTCGTGGTCGAGGCACCAGACCTCCTCACAGCCCGTGTACGGGCCGCCAGCGTCCCCGTGGAGCTGGGCGAGGGTGACGTCGGCGGCGTCGGTGCCGGCGGGATGGAACTCGACAGGGCTCGCGAGGATCTCGTCGAAGCCCATCGGCGTGACCGTCTCGTACACGACGTCGACGATGTGCTCCCCGTCGACCACCGGCTGGCCCCGCCAGAGGTTGCCCGGCTTCATGATGGCGCCCATCGACTCCGAGATCCACCAGCCGTGGACGTTGGCGCGGGCCCGCTCGCACACGAGCCATGCGCCGTTGAGGGCTCCTGCCGACGAGCCGTACACCGCGTCGAAGGCCGCCAGCAGGCCGCGTTCCTCCAGCTCACAGATCATGCTGCCGCCGTGGGCTGCTCGCGAGCTGCCGCCCTCGAGCACCACGGCGAGGCGGGCGTCGTCGTCCCGGTGCAGCGGACGGGAGCCCGCGGCCATGCGGGTGCGGATGAGGTTGAGGACGGGGTGCACGGCCCCATCCTGCCGCGCCGAACCGGCGCCCGGGTTCATGGCACGAGCTGGCGCACCAGGGGCAGGGCGTAGGCCCAGTCGTCGCCGTCCTCGTCGATGAGTCCGCTGCCCTTCAGCCAGGTGCCGTCGGCCTCGGGGTGCGGGCCGATCAGGCCGATGCGGCCCTGCCCGAGGACGTAGCGCGCCGCGGCGATGTCGCCGGTCTCGTAGCGGGCATGCACGACGGCGCCACGTTCGGGCAGTCGGGCACCTTCCTGGAAGTACGTCCACCGTCGGGTGCCGTCCCAGGTGACCGCGACCAGGTGGTCGGCACTGTCCACCACGGGAAACCCCGGCGCCCCGACCTCACCGTCGATCTGCCTTGGGATGAGTCCGAACCCGTCGTTGCCAGCCAGGTAGGCCCCCATGCAGACGCCCAGATAGCGGCCCCCGCCGCGCACCCACTCCTGCAGCGCCTCGACGAACGGTGCGGGGAACTCGGCGGCGGCTGCCGGGATGTCGTCGCCGCCGCCCGGCTGGACGTACAGGTCGATCCCGTCGAGGGCCCCCGCGTCCAGCGCAACCTCCTCGTCGGGGCCGACGAAGGTCACCTCCATGTGCAGCGGCGCGCCCGCGAGTCGTTCCGCGAGCGTCTCGGCGCAACCGTCGCATCCGGCTGAGCCGCGATACACGGCAGCGACGGTCGGTCGCGGCGTCGGTTGCTGGGCCGGAGGCGTCGGCGAGGCGCACGACGTCAGCCCCGCGGCGACCGGCACCAGTGCGGCTCCGGTGAGGAACCCGCGACGGGTGGCGCGGGCGGGCGGACGGCAGGACGACGCGCCCGCAGCGGGGCTGCGCTGGTCAGTCGTCGCGTGGTCCATGGGCCACATGGTTATTGGTCGCTGGCGTCGTCACCAGTGACTACTCGACATCCAACCTGAACAACGGCTGGTGATGGCGTGGATCGATCTGCCTTCGCTGGAGGTCAGCGCCTCGGAGCAGTACTACGCCAGCATCGATCGCGGCTCGGTTCGCTTCATCAACGGGACGAGGACTTCGACGCTGTGCTCGACGTCGACGGCGACGGCGTGATCACCGACTACCCCCTCGCCCGAAGGATCGAAACTGGCGCCTGACAAGGGCAACCGGCGAGCATCCCCGCCAGCCGGGACGGTGATCACTCGAACCGGCGCAAGGTACACCAGTCGGGGACGCTGTCCGTCCGGTAGTAGTGGACGAAGATGTCGCCGGCCTGTTGCGCAGTGAAGACCTCAAGCTTCGGAACCGTCTCCGCCCGACCTCGCCAACGAACCTCCAGCTGCGCGGCTCCTTGTTCGTCGGAGCCCCTGCACCCGAGCTTGTACAGACCCAGCTCGCCCGAGGCATCGAACTGGCTCACTTCGACCATCATTGCCGTCGCTGCCCCCGCCGCCTGCAGGAAGCACAGTGGCCACCCGGAGGCCCGGGGACCCCACAACCGCGTCCCCTCGGGGAACCGTGCCAGGGAGACGGCGAACTCCTGCTGACCATCCATGCCCGACAGGACGCGCCGCAGCATCGCCTCCGGATCGAGCAGCTTGCACACTTCCGTCACGGACGCGCCGCCGTTGAGCGTCAGTGCATGCGTGGGATCCCAGGAACCCATACAACCCTCCTTCGAGCAATCAGCGGTGCAGCGAGCACCAAGTATAGCCAGACCAATGACCCGCGAGCGGAGCACGCCCGCAGGCACGGCGTCGCTCATCGAGCCGCAGGACCAGCGGCCCTGCGGCGACGGGCGGGGATTGTAAGAGGTAGCCCGTACGGTCGGCGACACGGGTGAGGTCAAGGAGAATCCCGGGCATGCACCACGATGGATACGGCCAGTCAGGAAAAGGCTGGAAGAGCTGGCAACCGCCGGCGGCAGAGCCGAGCGAGGCAATCACAAGCGTAGAGAGATTCGCTCCTACTGGTGCCGAGACTGCCACGCCTACCACCTCACCGGCAAGCTCCTGAGGTGATGCTTGGAGCGACGAAACCAGGTTCCGACACCGGGGACACGCTGGGCGTTGAGCGAGGCCGCGTCGCAGCTGCACCGCTTGGCTCCCCGAGGTGCCGTCACAGCCCGTTCAGAGCACGGGGACAACTCCGACGAGATCGCTTGACAGGGGGTCCCCCCTGATGGCAGCGGCGTACCTGTCGCTGTGGATCGCCGTGGGCTTCAACGAGGAGATCTGGTTCCGGGGTCTGTTGCTCGCCGCCCTGCGGGGGCGCGGCGACCGGTTCGCGATCGTCGCAGGCGCAGTGATCTTTGCACTCCTCCACCTCGGCAACATCTTCACCGGCCAGCCAGTCGTCTACATCGTCGGCCAGCAAGCGCTCGCCCTGCTCGTGGGGATCGTCCTCGCGGGAATGGTGATCGCATGCCGGAGCCTGTGGATCGGGATCATCTGGCACGCGGTCTATGACTACGCGGCCTGGCTGACCGGGGATTCGGTCGACACTGCAGGGCTGATCAGCCTGTTCGGCACCCTGGCCCTGCTGGCAGTGCAGGCGGTGTGGTGGTGGCCCCGCACCACCCAGGCCGAGGCAGAATGAACCCATGGAACTGACCTCACGGCAGCAGGCCTATGCCGACGCGGGCCTGGCCGTCATGGCTCGCGACGGCATGGGAGCGGTGTCCTATCGCAGCGTGGCCGCAGAGGCGGGAATGTCGCTCGGGGCGGTCCAGAAGTCCTTCGCCACCAAGGACGAGCTGCTCCAGGCGATGCTCGCCCGCTTCCGTGCAGCCGCGGCGGCACCGGCTGTCGCCGTGCCGAGTCAGCCGACGCTCGTGGACTGGCTCGTCGCCCTGACGCTGCAGATCCTGCCACTCAACGAACGGAGCCGCCGCCAGGAAATCGTCGCGACGGGATTCGGAAACCTGGCGCACACCAATCAGGCCTTTTCCCTCGCACTGCGCACGGAGGATGCCGAATTGGTGGGGCGCATCGCGTCACTCATCGGACGCGCCATCGCGGAGGGCGAGATCCAGCCCGTCGATCCAACCCGCGCGGCACGCATCTGGCTCGCCCTGGTGCAGGGATATGGCTCGCAACTGCTCTATGACCCACGCACGGCTGACGCCGTCGAGGAAGAGCTCCACATCGCCTTATCGGCGCTGTTCAGACGCGCCGATCGCGTCGAGTCGGCGTAGCCACCTGCACAATGCCCCTGCGGCCCCTTGCTCCAAGTCGCAGCAGCCAACTACACACAAACCGGAACTCGACCGGGTCGCCACGATTAGGGGCAGTCAGGTGGATCTTGGAAGGCTCGCCACAGGGCAGCTGACCTCAGGCCTTACATGCCGCTGCCACAGGGTCAGACGCCTGTGCTCACCCACCGTCTCTCACCGTCGACCACATCGGTCGGGACCATGCCCAGCTTCGCAGCTACCGCCTGCGAGGCCAGATGATCGGGATTGATATGCGCAGCCACACTGTGAACTCCACGTTGAACGAGCCGATCGACCAGCAGCTGCGCGGCCCGCGACGCATAACCGTGGCCCTGCCACGGCTTACCGACCACCCAGGCAATCTCGGCGGGTCCGCCATTCTTGGGAACAGTGGCTTGCACATATCCGATGGGCTGGGCGTCAAGCAGCACCACCAAGTTGATCCAGTCCTTCGAGCCATCGAGGGAGCAGCCCCGAGTCTGGATCGCGTACGGCCGCTCGAGCTCCGTAGCGCTCGGCGGACCCACCGGTGAACTCGTACAGCGATGGGTCCGCCAGCACTTCGGCCATCACCTCCGCGTCATGGACCGACAGCTCACGAAGGTGCACAGCGTTGACCATCAGGAGCATTCCAGCACCAGGATTCACCCCCAAGCAAAGCATTCCCCACGCTTCTGGGGCGGCGAAGCATTCTGGGTGCCGAGGGGTCGTGGCAAGCGAGCCTTAGGCGGCCCGCAAGGGCTTGATCGCAGCGATCTCATCGATTGCCCGATCCTGCGCAAGCTCTAACCAAGGCCCGCGACGAGCCCGAGTCACGAAGCGGGGTGCGAAGTTCCTGTCCACGGATCAAACAAGGAGACACCGGTCCTCAGGAAGTCCTTGATGTTGCGCGTCGCACAGACCGCTCCCCGGGCTCGACAGATCGCCGCTATCTGCGCATCCCCAGTCGAGACCGGAAGACCAGCCGCTTCTCGCTGGGCCAGGGTGTCGGCATAGTGCGGAGCCGCCACGGCATCGAAGGCAAGAATCGCACCGGTGTCGCGATACGGACGCAGAGCACCCTCAACCGCCCCAGTGAGCTCGGTCTTTCGCCTACCATCAGGCAACCTGCGCAGGCCCGCCAAGAGCTCAGCCAGAGTGATTGCGGTGATGGCAACGTCATCAGTGACCGATTCCAGCCATTCCACGACGTTCACTTCCGGACGCGGCCTGAGCACCTCGGAGACGACGTTCGTGTCGAGAACGATCACGAGAAGTCCACTACGCGGGCGCGGTCAGAACGTTCGGGAATCGGCAAGTCTTCGACCCCACCGGCCAGCTGTCCCGCACGCAACAGCGCGAGCCCAATGTTTGGACGGGTCGCCGCCCGCGTCAGGATGTCACGAACTTCCGCCTCCATGGAGCGACCATGCTCCCTGGCCTGAGCAGCCAAGCGAGCCTTGACCGACTCATCAAGCCCACGGACGACAATGGACGACATCACGATCACCTCCCGAAGGTGCTTGCACTCATGCTATCACCCCAACATCAGCTCCAATCGGACTGGCCCCGGAGCCGCCGGCGACCGCCTCACACGTTGAACCGGAACTCGACCACATTGCGCTTAACCGTAAGACTGTGGCTAAACGGATGTGCATGATGGGGATTGAGGGGATTTCACCGCGGGCCTTTGTCCCGGTGACAACGATTCAAGCTAAGCGTAAGTCCACGCTTCCTGACCTGGTCAAGCGCATGTTTGATACTGGTGAGCTCAACCGGGTGTGGATGTCAGATATTACCTACTTGCGCACCGGTGAAGGCTGGTTGTACTTGTGCGCGGTCCGCGATGGCCATTCCCGCCGGGTGCTGGGCTGGGCTATGGATAGCGTTCAAGATACTTCCCTGGTCGAGCGAGCCCTGCGGATGGCGCACACGTTGCGTGGTGACGTTCCTGATGGGCTGGTGTTTCACGCTGACCGCGGAGCTCAATTCACTAGCGAGCAGCTCTGGGAGGTTTGCCGCAGCCTGAGCATTGCTCAGTCCGTGGGGCGTACTGGTGTGTGCTTCGATAACGCGATGGCTGAGTCGTTCTGGTCGACGCTTAAAACCGAGTTCTACGACCGTAAGCGCTGGACGACCCGTGATGCTGCACGCAAGGCCGTTGCCTACTGGATTGAAGTCGTCTACAACCGTCGACGCCGACATTCCGCACTCGGTATGGTCAGCCCCGTCGACTTTGAGAACCAAATTGGTCTAATCACTAGCAGAAAAGGAATAGCTGCCTAACCACTAGGTAGCTCCACTACGTGTCCACGATTTGCGGGTAACCCCACCGCTTTGCCCCTTCGGGAGACAAGACAGTTCTTGTATCGTTCGGAAAGCATTCGTCGCTGCCGGGGTGAAGTGGCGGTTCCATACGCGGCCGTGATGTGCACCTGTGTTTCGCAGAACGGTGAGTTGTTCGCACCATCGAGCGAGGGGATCTTGGTTGTAGTAGCTCTTCTTCTGCTTAGAGTTCAATCGATCGACGTCGCCAAAGAAACCGAAACTGTGTGCAATACTCCGCTGATCATCAAGAGTGAGGCCATCAAAGAGGATGGAAATATCGGAAAAATCAAGGACATCAGCAAGAACCCAGAATGGGTAATCCCCGTAGTTGACACTGTAGTGAGCCACAGCGCGGTTACGTTTTCGCTCGCGATCCACACGCTTCTCAGCAGTCTCTAGCCAGTCTTGATGCCGGAAATCCTCACGAAAGATACCTGGATCTTTGTAAGATAAGGCTCCTTTCGCGACGAGTAGTTCGCCGATCCGTGCACGTAGCGCAACCTCAATCCGCTCAATCCCATCGTAAATAAGTGTGCGCATTTTACGGTCGAATTCGTAGAGAGCGACTATTTCTTCGAACTTCGTGCCTCGCACAAAGCTGTCGGCGCGTTGCGGCTGTTTGGGGTCTTCAGGCTCTGGGAGAATCCGGTAGGCGTACCAATACCCGGACAGCCTGTAGTAAGAGACGCTAGACAGCCACTGCCTTGCTAGGGATTCGTTGAGCTCCATCCCTCGTGAGCGCATGAGGGCAATCTGCACTTCAACCGTGGTGGGATTTTTGATCTTCTTCATCGGGTTTTCATGCCTCGAAAGAAATCCAGCCCGTCTCCAACCTGATGGTCGAAGCGGGCTGAACGATTACCTAAATAATGCCACGGCCCCAGCGCGTTGGGTGGCCTCATTTGGCTACAGGAGCATGACGGCTAGATCGAGAAAAACAAAGACCGGCCCTGGGCTCCCACCAAAATGGGTAGCGGTACCGGTCATGTTGGTATTCAGGCTAGGCGATGACACCTAGCTGTGCAACGGTGAGGGCTCGACAAGCCACTCGATAATGTTTTTGTGTTGGATCCCGTCGCGGCTCATGTCGAACTGGTCCATGCTCAGCACGGTTTTCGGGAAGTTGTCGGTAACCCCGCGAAAGGCACCGAACTCGCGGTCGACGGTGTTTTGGCTGCCGAGCAGGTAACTCACCTGGAAGTACTCAGTGTCGGAACCTTTGCGGGCGATGAAGTCAATCTCGCGCGCGCCGGCTCTTCCGACACTTACCTCGTACCCGCGCGCAAGCAGCTCCACGCACACGATGTTTTCGAGGGTCAGCTCAATGTCGGCCTGGTTCGAAAGGCCGAGCGTTTCACGAAAACCGTGATCCACCGCATAGTACTTCTCAGTTGCCCGAAGCCTCGCCTTCCCCGCAATGTCAAAGCGCGGAACCCGATAAATCAAGAAAGCGTTCACGCAAAACTCAAGGTAGTTCAACACGGTATCAACCGAAACGGTGCGCCCCTCGCTTTTGAAAAAACGCACCAGTGACTGCGCCGAGAAGGTTTTTCCAATATTTGCGAAGCAGTAACCGACGATGCGGTGAAAAATGTCGACGTCGCGGATCTGGTGATACTCAATCACGTCTTTGAGCACAACCGAGTTGTACACCGAGTCAAGGTAGTCGAGCGAGGGTTCCCGGTCGAGGTTGAAGTATTTCAACGCCGGGAAACCGCCGAACTGCACAAAGTGCTGGAAGTGTTCGCTCAGTGTGCGGTCGCTTTGGCGGTGCAGCTCGACAAATTCCGCAAACGAAAACGGTTGGATCAAGAACTCAACGTAGCGACCGGCAAGATGTGTGACGAGATCACCGGAAAGCATGCGCGAATTCGACCCGGTGACATAGATATCTGCGTCATAGTCGACGCGGATCGCGTTGATGGCTTTCTCCCAGTCGGCGACCTGCTGAATTTCGTCAAAGAAGAAATACGCGCGGGTGTTTTTGTTGAGGTTTTCGGCTTCGATGCGCCGTAGCAGCGCCGCTGCGTCTGTGATGTGAAGCCCGTCAGCGGACTCAAAATTCATCGCAAACACTTGTGGATCAGCGCTGCCCGCGCGAATCACTTCTTGCAGCTGCTGCAGAATCGTAGATTTGCCGCAGCGACGCACACCGGTGAGCACCTTCACGAGGGGTTTGTCGATAAAGGGCTGGATCCGCGAAAAGTATCTCGGGCGTTCAATGATTCTGTCCACCACAAACCTCCCTGTCTTGTCGAGTATAGTCGACAAGCTGCTACTTTGCGGAGGTTTTGTCGATCATAGTCGACAAGAATCGCGCTGGCTCGGGCACAAAACAGCGCACCGCGGGAAGGTTGCCGGCGTGTGCCAGCGTCCAACCCGCGGTGCGCTATTCGGACGGTGCGGCCCGAATCGAGCCGCTGAGCCCTCGAGCCGTTAAGCCCTTGAGCCTAGAAGTCCCAGTCGTCGTCGGTGGTGTCTTCGCCCTTACCGATGATGTAGCTCGATCCTGATCCACTGAAGAAGTCGTGGTTTTCGTTGCTGCCAGGTGACAGCGCCGCGAGAATCTCAGGGTTCACTTCGGTCTCTTCAGCGGTAAACCGCGACGGGTAACCGAGGTTCATCAGCGCCTTGTTCGCGTTGTAACGCACGAACACGGCAACGTCGTCCATCAGGCCGAGCGGCTCGTACAGCTCACCCGAGTACTGCAGCTCAAGCTCGTAGAGCTCTTCCAGCAGGTCGAAGGTGAACTTGCGCATCTCTTCCTGACGCTCTTTGCTCTGCGTCTCGAGTCCGCGCTGGTACTTGTAACCAGAGTAGTAACCATGCACTGCCTTGTCACGCAGAATCAGGCGGATCATGTCTGCGGTGTTCGTCAGTGTCGCGTGCACCGAGAAGTGCAGCGGCAGGTAGAACCCTGCGTACAGCAGCAGCGACGACAGCAGCGTCGAAGACACTTTACGCTTGAGCGGATCATCGCCGTAGTAGTGGTGCAGCACCTTCTTGCAGCGTTCCTGCAGCAGATCGTTGGCAACTGCCCAGCGGTAGGCGTCGTCGATTTCCGGGGTGCTCGTCAGCGTTGAGAACACCGAGGAGTACGAGCGGGCGTGCACCGACTGCATGAACGCAATGTTGGTGTAGACGGCCTCTTCGTGTTCGGTGCGGGAGTCTTGGATCTGCACGATCTCACCGACAGTTGCCTGCACGGTGTCGAGCATGGTCAGACCGGTGAAGACGCGCATCGTGAGGGTGCGCTCTTCCTGGGTCATTTTCTGCCACGCGGGGATGTCGTTTGACAGCGGCACCTTCTCTGGCAGCCAGAAGTTCGCGGTCAGACGGTTCCACACCTCGAGGTCTTTGTCGTCGGTGACGCGGTTCCAGTTAATGGGGCGCAGCCGCGCTGCCGGGTCGTGGCGGTACGACGGCGGGGTGACCGAGATCTCTTGCAGCGGGCGGTCGGTGTTCAACGGATCAGTCATAGTTCAATAAAGCTCTTTCACTAGTGGTGTCTGGTGGTCAGTGCGCGGAGTGCGCGGACGGCGCGCGGTGCGCCCGCGCGCGCAGCACGGGCGCGAACGCGACTACAGCGCGCAGGAAACGCAGCCTTCGATCTCGGTTCCCTCGAGCGCGGGCTGGCGCAGGCGGATGTAGTACAGCGTCTTGATGCCCTTGCGCCACGCGTAGATCTGCGCGCGGTTGATGTCGCGAGTGGTCGCCTCGTCTTTAAAGAATAGCGTGAGCGACAGACCCTGATCCACGTGCTTGGTCGCAGCAGCGTAGGTGTCGATGATCTTCTCGGCGCCGATTTCGTAGGCGTCTTCGAAGAACTCGAGGTTGTCGTTTGTCATGTGCGGAGCCGGGTAGTACACGCGGCCGAGCTTGCCCTCTTTACGAATCTCAATCTTCGAGGCGATCGGGTGGATCGAAGCCGTCGAGTTGTTCACGTAGCTAATCGACCCGGTCGGTGGCACCGCCTGCAGGTACGCGTTGTAGATACCGTGTTCGCGGATCGACTCGCGCAGCTGTTCCCAGTCCGCAACCGTCGGCAGCGCAACTCCAGCCTCGGCGAAGAGCTCACGCACCCGCGCGGTTTCTGGCACCCACTCCTCGGCCGTGTAACGGTCGAAGTAGCTGCCGTCAGCGTAGTCGCTCTTCTCGAAGCCCGCGAAGGTCGCACCGCGGTCAATCGCCAGCTGGTTCGAAGCGCGCAGCGCGTGGTAGGTCACCGTGCGGAAGTACGCGTCGGTGAAGTCAATTCCCTCTTCGCTGCCGTAGTGGATGCGCTGCGAAGCGAGGTAGCCGTGCAGGTTCATCTGGCCGAGGCCGATGGCGTGTGACGCACGGTTACCCTCGGCAATTGACGGCACCGCCTGAATGTCGGTCTGATCCGACACACTCGTCAGCGCCCGCACCGCAATCTCAACGGTTGCGCCGAAGTCCGGGCTGGCCATTGCCTGCGCAATGTTCAGCGAGCCGAGGTTGCACGAAATGTCGTGACCGATCGTCTCGTACCCGATTGCGGCGTCGTACTCAGAGGCGGTGTTCACCTGCAGAATCTCCGAGCACAGGTTCGACATGTTGATGTGCCCCTCGAGCGGGTTCGCACGGTTCACAGTGTCTTCGAACAGCACGTACGGGTAGCCCGACTCGAACTGCAGCTCAGCGAGGGTCTTGAAGAACTCGCGCGCGCTGATCGTGGTCTTGCGGATCCGCGGGTTCGCGACGAACTCGTCGTAGCGCTCGGTGATTGACTGATCCGAAAGCGGAATACCGGTTTCGCGAAGCACATCGTAGGGGCTAAACAGGTGCATATCTTTGTTCTGCTTAGCCAGTTCGAAGGTCACATCCGGAATCACAACCCCAACCGACAGGGTCTTAATGCGGATCTTCTCGTCAGCGTTTTCACGCTTCGTGTCGAGGAACCGCATAATGTCGGGGTGGTGCGCGTGCAGGTACGCAGCGCCTGCGCCCTGGCGAGCGCCGAGCTGGTTCGCGTAGCTGAAGCTGTCTTCGAGGATCTTCATCACGGGAACAACACCGGAAGCCTGGTTCTCGACCTGCTTAATCGGGGCACCCGCCTCGCGGAGGTTTGACAGCAGCAGCGCCACACCGCCGCCGCGCTTGGACAGCTGCAGCGCAGAGTTAACGCTGCGGCCAATCGATTCGAGATTGTCTTCAACGCGCAGCAGGAAGCACGACACGAGCTCGCCGCGCTGTTTCTTACCCGCGTTCAAGAACGTCGGAGTTGCCGGCTGGAAACGGCCCGAGAGGATCTCGGTGACCGTCTTCGAAGCCAGTTCCTCGTCACCCTGACCGAGGAACAGCGCCGTGGCAACAACTCGCTGCTCGAAGTTTTCGAGGAAGAGGCTGCCGTCGAAGGTTTTCAGCGCGTAGGAGGTGAAGAACTTAAACGCACCGAGGAAGGTCTGGAACTTGTGCCCGAAAGCGTCGGCCTGTTCGTGGAGGCGCTCGACGAAGTCCTTGTCGTAGGCGCGCAGGTATTCGGCTTCGTAGTACTCGTTTTCGATCAGCCACTCCAGGCGTTCCCACACCGAAGCGAACTGCTTCGTGTTCGGGATGACCTGCTGGTTCAGGTAGGCCTCCGCCGCTTCGTGATCCTTGTCAAACTGGATCGACCCGTCCGCCGCAAACAGGTTCAGCTGGGCGTTGAGCGCGTGGTAGTCCTTCCGCTCGCCGACCCCGCCAACCCGTGCAGTGTTGGGGGTGGTTGTTTCTGATGGTGTGGCGATCGTCATGCGACGTCCTCCTCATTTGCTTCTGCTTCTAATGTGTTCTGTCGTGCCCAAAATTCGTCTAAACCAGCCTTGACTCGAGCAACGTCGCGGTTGGTGCCAAGAAGTTCAAAGCGGTACAGCTCAGGAACTTTGCACTTGGCTGAGATGATCGGTCCTGCGATGCAGTAGTGCTCACCGAAGTTGGTGTTCCCCGCGGTAATCACGCCGCGGATCAGCGCGCGGTTTGCAGGATCGTTCAGGAACGTAATCACCTGCCGCGGCACCGCCCCGGCCTGCGCTCCGCCGCCGTAGGTCGGAACCACGAGCACGTAGGGCCTGGTCACTCGGATCATTCCCTCTGTGCGCGGTCGGAGTGGGATCCGCACCGCCGGGCGCTCGAGCTTCTCGACGAAGCGGAGGGTGTTCTCCGAAACGCTCGAGAAAAACACCAGGTCAGGTGAATCTTGCCCCTCGAGCACTCGCACCTCCGCGACGCTTCGTGTTCGGCCTTCCCTGCGTTCACTCATCAGCATGTTCTCCTCTCAGCATTTGCACCTCAGCAATCCCACCCCTACATCTAGTCCTGACCCACATTGCGGGCACCACATATAGTGGTTAGCACGAATAATCTCACAAATCTACGACACGCCGAAGTACAGACTACGTCATACCGAACCTGGAGTGCTCTAGGTTTTTAGGTCCAGGTGACTTGAGTGCTGTCCATTGATGCCCTGCCTGTGGGTGGGGAGAATGGATGAATGGTGAAGAAATTCAGCAAGCATACTCCCGAGCAGATTGTTCGTAAGCTCGATAGGGCGCGGGAATTGAAGGAATCGGGATCAACTACAGCTCAGATCCTGACCACGTTGGGGATTAGCGAAGCCACGTTGAACAGGTGGCAGGCTACCTATGGGGCGATGACCAAGAGCGAGGCGAAAGAGCTCCAGCGCCTGCGCGAGGAAAACACGCGCCTCAAACGCCTCCTAGGTCAGGCAGAGCTGGAAAAGGCTGCGTGGAAAGAATTGTCGGAGGGAAACTTCTAAGCCCAGCTCGCCGCCATGATGCCGTCTGGCATCTGGTCGGGCTGGGCTACTCCCAAAGACTTGCCTGCCAGATTGTTGGGCTCTCTCGCAGTGCTTACCGGCGCGCTAGGACCCGCGAGAACAAGCCGGATAAGTACGCGGACCTACGGGCGTGGATGCACGACTTCGTTAAGGATCATCGCCGGTGGGGACACCGGCGCGCCTGGAGAAACGCCCTCGCCGAAGGGTACGGGATATGCCGCGAGACTTTCCGCAGGATCTGGCGTGAAGAGGGCTTGCGTGTCTTGCCTAGGAAGAAGCTCAAGCGTCTAGCTGCCGATACCCATCGTGATGTTCCTGCCGGCCAGTACCCGAACAACGTGTGGGCGTTGGACTTCCAGTTCGATTCAACCTGGCACGGCAAGACAATCAAAATCTGTAACATTATCGATGAATACACCCGCGAACACCTCGCCTTCACGGTCGACAAGAACATTAACGCGGTCTCGGTGACCGAACTCCTTGACGTGGCTTGTCTGGAGCACGGCGGGCGCCCGCGGGTGATCCGGATGGATAACGGGCCCGAGTTCATCGCTCATGCGCTCCAGGAGTGGGCAGCCGAGGGTGAGACAATCCAGGCATTCATCCCACCAGGCCAGCCCTGGCATAACGGGTTCGTTGAGTCTTTCCATAACCGGATGAGAGACGAACTCTTGGAGGACAACAGTATCGAGAATCTCGAGCATGCCCGCCTACTCGTGGCCCAATGGTCATCACGTTACAATAACTTCTATCCGCATTCCTCACTCGGCTACCTCAGCCCACGGAAATACGCGGAACAATGGAAACAAGAAAACACGGTCAACACTTAAACCGAGTGGGCCTAATTCTTAGGCCACTCCACTCGACGCCCCAGGCATAAGGGCGTTGGTATTCAGGGATGACAAACTCGTAGTCTCCATCATTAAGTAGCCTGCCGACGCTTATTTCCTTTGCATCGAGCTGCCTATTTTCGCCAGTCATTACTTGCCCCTAAGTCGTCGGTTGGATGGCATTCTCTCAAATTGCTCATGGATTGCGGAGTGAACCAGTCAGGCGGCCAAATCGTAGCTCGCGCGCGTTTGTATCCGTCGTGGAATGAAAGTTTCAAGTATGAGGTCTTTGTCGCTGGGGTCCAGCATCTCGACCATCATGTTGCAGACGTTGCGGGGGGTGAAGAACTCTCCTCGGTCCCCGCGAAGGTTCGAACCTACGACCTCTTCATACGCCTTACCCTTGACGTCCACATCGGAGTCAAGCAACGAGAACATCTGAAGCTGCGTGACAATGTATGCCAGAACCTTAGGGTCGAGTTCGATTTGCTCGACTGGTTTGAAAATCTGAGGGTACTGAGTCTTGACGTTCTCGAATAGCTTCCCGATCCGCGAGGAGCACCGCATCAGGCCAGTCATGTTCTGACGTTCCTTAGGTGTTGCGTAAAACTGCGGCGAGCTGGAATCACGTTCATCCTGGATCTTGCAAAGTATGAGCTTCAGCAGCTCCCAGAACGCCTCCGGCTTTTGCATCCCCTGATTACCAGCGATATAGCTGTGAGCCCTCCGGAAAGCAAACAGCAAAGAGTCCGATGCAGCCGGGCGCAGTTGGTCGAAACGCGGCGTGCCCGCCTCAGCACTGTCACCACAGTGGGGAATGTCAGGGATCTCAACGGAGACCCGCTGGCCAGACGTCCCCGTTTCAAAGGCGTAGCTCGCCATATCCTCACCGTTGGTCCACATGCCGACTTCGACGTTCGGACATGCGGCCATGTAGCTGAGCATCTGTTCGACACCGTCCTTCTTCATTGAGGGACGGACCTTGGCGCTCTTGCACTCAATGATGAGCCAGGCAGTTGATTGGGTCTGCTCTGACGCCCGAAGGTCGGGCGGGAACACCACGATGTCGACGCGGACCCGTCGACTACCGAACTTGATCGGGAATTCGACCCGAATGTCGCGTTTGTCGTACCCGTACTCGCGCACGAGCGACTTGAGGATCTCCTGACGGACATACTCCTCGGGCGTGTCCTGCCTCAACGTGGCGCCGTCGATGAAGTCGAGCACTTTGCCGGGCGGGACAATCGCAAACCCGCCATGCGGCGCATCGCTCTGGACAACTGGGCGGCTCACCTTCTACCGCCAGACGTTAGTCCTGATCGAAACTCGACCACGTCTCCGTCGCGCATAACGTAGTCCTTGCCCTCCATGCGCACCTTGCCGCGGGCCTTCGCCTCTTGCATGGAGCCGGCGTCGTCGAGCTCGTCGAAAGACACGATCTCGGCTTTGATGAAGCCGCGCTCGAAGTCCGTGTGGATCACGCCTGCCGCTTGGGGCGCCGTCCATCCCTTGTGGATGGTCCAGGCACGCGATTCCTTGGGCCCAGCCGTGAGGTAGGACTGCAGGTTGAGGGTGTCGTAGCCGACCCGGGCAAGCTGGTCGAGGCCGGATTCCTCCTGGCCCGTTGAGGCGAGCATCTCCGCAGCTTCGTCGGCCTCGAGCTCAATGAGCTCGCTCTCAAACTTGGCGTCGAGGAAGATCGCTTCGGCAGGCGCGACGGCCCTGCGCAGCTCCTCCTGCATCGCGGTGTCCGCGAGCCCTTCTTCATCGGTGTTGAACACGTAGATGAACGGCTTGGCGGTCATGAGTTGCAGTTCTTTGAGGAGCGACACGTCGATCCCGGCGCCGTCGACCCCCTGGAAGAGGGTGCTCCCGGATTCGAGGAGCTCTTTGGCCTTGAGCACCTCGGGAAGGATCGCGGCATCGATGACCTTGCGCTTCGTGTCTTTCTCGAGGCGCGGAAGGGCGTTATCGATCGTCTGGAGGTCGGCGAGGATGAGCTCGGTCGAAATCGTCTCCATGTCACCCGCGGGAGTCTCGGAGCCGGGAACACGCGTGACGTCGGGGTCACTGAAGGCGCGGGTGACCTGGCAGATTGCATCGGCCTCGCGGATGTTTGCGAGGAACTTGTTGCCGAGGCCTTCGCCTTCGCTCGCGCCCTTCACGATGCCGGCGATGTCCACGAAGCTCACGGTTGCGGGCAGGATCTTCTCGCTGCCAAAGATTTCGGCGAGTCGCGCGAGACGGGGGTCCGGAAGCGGCACCACACCGACGTTCGGGTCGATCGTCGCGAACGGGTAGTTCGCCGCGAGCACCTCCGCACGGGTGAGCGCGTTGAACAGGGTCGATTTACCAACGTTGGGCAGGCCAACGATTCCAATTGTCAAAGCCACACCCTTCATTCTAGGGGCAGGGTCCGACGCTTGCCTTCCTCAGGGCGTGCCGCACTTTAAATGTCTCACCCCCGTGGTGAGGTAGAAGCATGAACTTTTCGACTCTTGTGACCGTTCTACTTCCGTTGCTCATCGGGGCTGCTCTCGGAGCCGCGGTCATGTGGATCCTCATGCGCGAGCGGGTTCGCGCGGCTGAGGCGAGGGCTTCGGCAAACGGAACCGACATCGAAGCGCTCGCGGCACGCGCGGTTAGCGCCTCGAGCACGCAACTGCTGCAGCTCGCTTCGGAACGCTTCGATCGCGATTCGGCTCGGCGCGAAGCAGTCGATGCGGCACGCTCGGAGCAGCTTGCCCGCACGCTCTCCCCCATTTCGGAAACCCTCACGAGTTTGGAACGCTCGGTTGCGCGCACGGAGGCGGCCCGTCAAAAGGCCGACGGTGACCTCGCTTCGCAGTTGAAGAATCTCTCGGAGCGCACACGCGATCTGGGCATGGAGACGAACGCCCTCGTCACCGCCCTCAAAGCCCCCACGAGCCGGGGCCAGTGGGGAGAGGTGCAGCTGCGACGCATCGTCGAGGCTGCGGGCATGCTCGAGCACACGGACTTCACCGAGCAGCTCAGCGGGAAAAACGTGAGCGGAGAGAAGAACCAGCGCCCCGATCTCGTCGTTCATTTGAGCCACGGGCGCACGATCGTCGTGGATGCAAAGGCTCCGATGGATGCGTACCTGCGTGCTGCCCAGGCCACGGAGAAGAGCGAACGGGCGAAATACCTCGCGGAACACGCGCGGGCATTGCGCTCGCACGTCACGCACCTCAGCTCGAAGTCGTACTGGGCCTCGCTCGGCGACTCCCCCGAATTCGTGGTGCTATTTGTGCCGAGCGACGGTCTTCTCGCGGGCGCGCTCGAGGCGGATCCAGGGCTGCTCGATGGCGCCTTCACGCTCGACGTTGTGATCGCCTCCCCCGCCACCCTCATGGCGCTTCTTCGTACCGTCGCCCACACGTGGCGCACGGACGCACTGAACCAGGACGCCCTCCGCGTGCTCGAAGCAGGTCGAGAGGTGCATAAGAGGCTCGGCACTCTCGGAGGGCACCTTGCGAAACTCGGCCGTTCGCTCGATTCGTCGGTGCGGGCATTCAACAACGCGGTGGGTTCGTACGAGGCGCGAGTAATGCCCGCGGCACGCTCAATGGAAGAGCTTCACATCGTCGGTGGCACCCTCGAAGGAGTCGAACCAGTGACCCAGCTCGCACGCGATATCGATCCGTCAAACCTGAATGCCTGATTTCCACTAGTACATGGCGAGTACAGCAAATAACAACCGTTGCTTTACTGATTTGTTAATGTTCCGGAGCAATTTGGAGGGCGCTTCCCCGCAAATTCCCAACAGGCACTTAGCGAAAGTGAAGGGCATGACTCCTCAGTCGCGCGGCACGCGCCGCACTCCCGCCATTTACTCCAAATCCCTCGCCGCAGCGGCACTCGGCTTGACTCTTGTCGCGAGCCCCGCAATCGTCCCCGCCGGCATCACCCCCTCAACGATGAACGCCGCCCAGGCAGCTCCAGCGAGCACCTGGCCGCTCGTCGTCACCGAGATCGCCCCGAACAACGCGAGCGACGACCACTACGAATTCGTCGAGGTCACGAACACGACCGACAAATCCCTCACGATCGGTAAGGGCGGCTACTCGCTCGCCTACATCTACGAGGACAGCACTAACACCGCAAAGGACGTTGCCCTCGCACCCGAGAAGCCGATCGAACTGGCCGCCGGAGAGACCGTGACCCTGTGGCTGAGCTACACGAGCGATGACGGCAAGGTCGATTCGGCCGCGCACACCGTCGAAGAGTTCCGCACACAGTGGGGCATGGATCCGAACGCGCGCGTCGAGCGCATCACCGGCCAGTCGGGTATGGCGAACGGCGGCAACCGCGGCATTCGCGTTCTCGACTCGAACGGCGCCGAAGTCTCGCGCTCGTTCTACCCGAAAGGCTCGGTCGCTGAGGGCAAGTCCGCACAGTTCCGTACCCCTGCCGACGCGAACACCAAGAGCCTCGAAGTTCTCGAGGGCCCGGCTGCTCCCACCGCTGGCAAGGTTGACCCGAAGCAGCTCGAGAACCGCGGTGCAGAGCCTCAGCCCGAGAAGCCGGCTGAGCCCGCCCCCACCGAAGACGTCCCCGGCCCGGCGGCCGATACGACCGTCGGCCAGCTCCTCATTACCGAGCTCGTTCCCGATTCCACCAACACCGGCGAGGGCGACGGCTACGAATTCATTGAAATCTACAACCCCACTACCAAGCCGATCAGCCTCGCTGACTACCAGGTCGCCTATCAATACCCCGGTGAGGGCCGGAAAATGGGCAACCAGGCCGTGTGGCCCATGGAGCCTGCCGATAAGGTCGTCGAGCCCGGCGGCACGGTGGTCGTGTGGATCAAGAACGGCCACAACGACGACAAGACCGTCGAAGACTTCGCCAAGCACTACGGTGTTGACACAAATAGCCTCACCCTTGTCGAGTCCCACGTGGGCGGCATGGCCAACGGCTCGCTTCGCGGCATGGAGATTCAGACCCGCACGGGCCAGACCGTAAGCCGCGTCTTCTACAACGAGGACGGACGCGACGACACCCAGGCAGATCAGGGCATTCACTACGCGGTCAATCCCGAAAACTTCCAGGTGAGCGAGATCGGAGAGATCTCGAAAGCGACGCCTGGACAGGCGGCTCCCGCGAAGGTTCCCTCGAAGCTCGTGAAGCTCAACGAGGACACCGAAAAGCCAGCTCTGGTGGATCAGACCGCAAAGTCCCTCGACCCGACAAAGGACGCCCAGATCACGGTCAAGGCGACCGATAACGTCCAGGTTCGTCGCCTCACCGTCTCCCTCCAGTCGAACACCGACGATAAGCCGATGGTCAAGGACCTCCTCGCGAACGAGGATGGCACCTTCACCCTCACGATCCCCCAGGCGGACCTCACGGGGAAGAAGTACTTCGAGTACTCGGTTGAGGCCTCCGACGGCACCAACATCGCCAATATTCCGGTGACTCGCGTTGCGGTCGACGGGGCCGAGCAAGGCCCGGTTCGCCTTAACGTCTCGGAAAAGCAGTACGTGAGCGGCACGACCCGCCTCTCGGTTGCGAGCGATAACGAGAACGACACTCGCACGCTTGCCGTTGACGGGACCGAGGTCAACGCGGATATTCCCTCGCTCGAGAAGGAGCCCGTCTTCGCCATCGACGCCACGCAAACCGATGCGTTCTTCCGCAACGGAGTGCTCGTCAAGGACGAGATCCTCACGATCTTCGACAAGGGTTTCTACGAGAACTGGGAAACCGTGACCGCCGATATCCCGCTCAAGTACGTCACGAAGGGCGAGTCACTCCAGGTTGACGTCGCGGCGGGCACCAAGGCAAAGCCCGGCATCGACCCGGACGAAAACAACGACGACTTCAATGCCCGCAACGCACGCCTCATCCTTCCGGACGGGCGCACCTTGCGCGCGGCCGACTACCCGGGCGCGGAAGGCACAACGGTCCCGGTCAGCGATCCCACCCAGATCATTAACATGGGCGATTCGAAGGGGAAGGTCGAGATTCTCAACGCGACGTTCTCGATCCCGGACGATGCATTCACCGCGAACGCCTACCAGTGGGACACCACCAAGGTCGCTGACGGCGAACACAAGGTTCTCGGTAGGAATGCGGCCGGCGACACTGTTGAGACGACCGTCATCGTTGACAACACTGCCCCGACGATCACGTCCTCGATTGAGGATGGCTCCGAGCAGCGCGGCGAGTTCACCGTGGACTTCGAGGCGACCGATGCCGGTTCCGGCGTCGCGAGCACGTCTGCGACCTTTGACGGCGAGAAGGTCGCATCAGGCACGAAGTTCTCCTCGCTTACCCTCGCGGCGGGCACGCACACGCTAACGATCGTCTCGACGGACAAGCTCGGTAACGAGTCGAAAAAGACGATCACGTTCACGACGCCCGTCGAGCAACCGTCGGCCACCCTTGATACGGCGGATGGCGCGGGCCTGAACGTGTGCGTAGACGATTCGCTCTCGGCGACCGCGACAGACCCCAGCAAGGATGACCTCTCGGTCTCCTTCCGTGAGGGCTACTCGACCTCGCTTAGCGAAGGTACGCTCGCGGGCACTGCGGGAAGCGTCCACGACGCCGATCAAGCAGACCGCAAGGGCGATGCGCTCAAGGCGGGTGAGATGACGACCGCGGGTTCGGCACTTCCCTTCCACGAGTTCTCGACCGCCGTGCCCAAGGGCGCAGGCGAAGACTCGGAAGTTCGCGTGAGCTGGACCGGTGCCTCAAACAAGGGACAGCGCGTGCGTCTTCTCGTGTGGAACACCAAGACGAACAGCTGGGAAGAATCCCAGTCGCTCCTCACGGATAGCGAATCTGGCGAGGCGAAGCTCGAAGCGATCGTCCCGCTCAAGGATCACAACGTGGATGGCGAGATCAAAGCTCTCGTTCAGCAGGGTGTTGGATACGCCGGTGCAGACCTCTCCAATCGTGCGGGAGCGGAGCCCGGCGAGCACGCCGACGACACCCCGCGTTCGGACTACGACTACACGTTCGCGTGGGAGACCGACACGCAGTACTACAACGACGATGCGAAGATCTACCACCACCAGCGCGCGATCCACGACTACCTCCTGCGCGTGCGCGAGAAGATGAACCTGCAGTACCTGTTCCACACGGGCGACATCGTCGATAAGTTCCCGAACGATGAGGGGTGGAAGCGCGCCGACGAGACCTACAAGGCTCTCGATGACGCGAAACTCCCCTACGGCGTGCTCGCAGGCAACCACGACGTTTACCACCAGGCGGGCGACTACTCGAAGTACAGCAAGTACTTCGGCGAGAAGCGCTATGAGAGCAACCCTTGGTACGGCGGTAGCTACAAGGACAACCGCGGCCACTACGACCTCATCAGCGCCGGGGGCCAGGACTACATCGTCCTGTACATGGGATGGGGCCCGGGCGATGAAGAGATCGAGTGGATGAACGAGGTGCTCAAGAAATACCCGGAGCGCATCGCCTTCATCGAGCTTCACGAGTACATGCTCACGACCGGCGGCCTCGGCCCGATCCCGCAGCGGATCTACGACGAAGTCATCGCGACCAACCCGAACGTGCGCGCGGTCATGAGCGGCCACTACCACGACGCTCACACGCGCGTGGATAAATTCGATGACAACGGCGACGGCACCCCGGACCGCACCGTAACTCAGATGCTGTTCGACTACCAGGGCCTCGCCGAGGGTGGCCTCGGCTACCTCCGCCTCATGCACTTCGACAACGAAAAGGGCCGCATGATCGTGCGCACCTACTCGCCGTCGCTCAAGGACTATGACTCAGAGGATCCGAGCTTCGAGCCGATCGACCAGGAGTTCGAGGTGAGCTACGGCGATCTTGGCCTCACGCCCGAGAAGAAGACCCTCACGACCGCCGAAGCTCGCATCGACGTTCTCACGACCAAGGAATTCGGTCACAAAGACAGCGTTGCCTCCGGCGACACCGTGAGCGTCCCCGCGAGCGACCTGCCCGAGGGCGAGTTCTCGTGGTACACGCTCACGACCGACCCGTACGGCGCGAAGCACTACAGCGAGGTGCGCAACGCCTCTGTGACGAAGACCGAGTGCGGCCAGGATGACGGCACGACAGTCGACCCAGACGGCACGGTCAAGCCCGGCGAGGGCGGCAAGCCCGGCGAGGGCGGCAAGCCCGGCGAGGGCGGCAAGCCCGGCGAGGGCGGCGAGCCCGGCGAGACTGAAACCGGCAGCACGGGCAACACCGGCAACGCCGGTTCTGGCAAGGGGCATCCGGGCGAGGGCTCGCACGGGTCCGACGCTTCCACCGCCACTGGCGCTAAGGAGCACTCGACGGGGCTCCCCCGCACGGGTGCCGAGGTGATGGGCATTCTCGCGGCGGGTCTCGCGCTCGTCGCGGGTGGCGCCGCGGTTCTCCGCTCGCGCCGCGTCTCGCGCTGATCGCCATAAGCCCCGCCTGAGCGGGCGCTTCCCGAAGGCCGGCGCTACCCGAAAGAGGGTGGCGTCGGCCCTTTGTAGTGCTTTGGTTACCCACAGCGTTGGGCGGAGCCCACGCAAGCCGAGGATGGTCTGGCACAGTAGAGACATGCACGAAAGAGGCGTGGACCTACACCACATGAACGCACTCGAGGGAGGAGAGCCCCCAGCGCTGCCGGCGACGGCGGCGGAAACGACCGCGGAGCGCCCTTGGCCCGTGGGGCTGCTCAGCCAGAAGGTGCGCGATTACGTGAACCGCATGAGTGTCGTGTGGGTGCGCGGCGAACTGGTGCAGGTCAGCCGGGGCAAAGGCGCACTCGTATTCATGACTCTCCGCGATACCGACATGGATGCGAGCTTCTCGGTATCGATGCGTGCGAGCGCGTTTGCGCGCCTGCCCCTCGAACCGCAGCAGGGCAGCGAAGTGGTGGTGCAGTGCAAGCCGACGTTCTGGGGGCGGCGTGGAACGCTCCAACTTGAAGCCGCCGATATCCGCGCGGTAGGAATCGGCGATCTGCTCCAGCGCCTCGAGCGTCTCAAGAGGGCCCTCCACGACGAGGGGCTTTTCGCCCCGGAGCGCAAGAAACCCCTCCCGTTCCTCCCCCGCACGATCGGGCTCATTTGCGGACGTAAATCTGCGGCGGAGCGCGACGTCATCGTCAATGCCGAGAAGCGCTGGCCGGCGGTGAGGTTCGAGACGCGCGAAGTCGCCGTTCAGGGCACACGCGCCGTCGGCGAAGTCAGCGAAGCACTGCGTGAGCTCGACGCGCGCGAGGACGTAGACGTCATCATCATTTCCCGCGGCGGTGGCTCACTCGAGGATCTTCTCCCGTTCTCGGATGAATCCCTCGTTCGCCTCGCCGCGGCCGCTCGTACCCCTATCGTGTCGGCCATTGGACACGAGATCGACACGCCGCTACTCGACCTCGTCGCCGACTATCGCGCATCGACCCCCACCGACGCCGCGAAGAGCGTTGTTCCCGATATGGTCCTCGAACGCGCGCAGTTGGGCGATGCACGCCGTCGCTCGCACGCGGCGCTCTCCTCGCGTCTCGAGCGGGAGCGGGAAGCACTTGCCACTGTCCGAGCCCGCCCCGCATTCGCACAGCCGCACACGATGATCGACAGCCACGCGCAAGTGATCGATGGCGCGATTGCCTCGGCTCGCGCAACCATTGCGATTGCCCTCGACCGCGCCAGTGAGCGCGTGCGGGCCCTCGCCGATCAAGCCCGGGCGCTCTCACCACTGCATACACTCGAGCGCGGCTACGCGGTCGTGCAAAGCACGAATGGAGCCGCGCTCACCGACCCGAGCGAAGCACCCGAGGGTACTCGCGTATCAATCAGGCTCGCAGGCGGCCGCCTAGCAGCGACCTCCCTCGGCGAGGAATAACGAACTGTGAAGGAAAAAGCCATGGAAAGCGAAGACACCACTAGCGAACCGCAGCAGCTGCCCGAGGATATTCAGGCGCTCGGCTACGAGGAAGCGCGCGACCAACTGTTCTCGATCGTGCAGACCCTCGAGCGCAACCAGAGCGGGCTCGAGGAATCAATCGCGCTGTGGGAGCGCAGCGAGCTTCTCGCACGGCGATGCGACGAGTGGCTTGACGGCGCACGCGAACGACTCGACCGTGCGACGGACCGTCAACGGCAGACCGATGACGAGGTTACCGAGCGAGAGTAGAGCCGCCGTGGGCGTCTCACGCCTGTGCACGACTCGACGTCACCGTTTTGTAACGACTAGAGTGACTGCGCACACTTACTTACCGTTATGAGAAAGGCTACTCATGGAGTACCTGAAGCTCATCGGCATCGTGATTATCGTGGTGGGCTTCGTGCTCAAACGAGACACGCTTGCCGTCGTGGTCGTAGCCGGTCTGGTTACTGGCCTCGTGGCTGGGCTGAGCCCTATGGAACTGCTGACCCTTCTCGGCCAGTCGTTCACCGATCAGCGCGTTGCTACGTTGTTTATCCTGACCCTGCCCGTCGTCGGCATCTGTGAGCGCTACGGCCTCAAACAAAAAGCCGTGGACCTCATCGGATCCGTCAAGAACGCGACGACCGGCACTGTCCTTTCGCTCTACCAGCTGATTCGCGCGGTCGCGATCGCATTCTCGGTTCAACTCGGCGGCCACCCGCAGTTCGTGCGCCCGCTCATTTCACCGATGGCTGAGGGCGCTGCCGAGGCGAAGTTCGGCTCGATCACCGAGAAGCAGCGCGACTCGATTAAGGGCGCCTCCGCCGCTGCCGATAACTTCGGCAACTTCTTCGCGCAGAACCTGTTCCTCGGTGCACCGGGCGTTCTGCTCATCGTGTCGACAATGGCGGAGCAGGGCTACACCCAGGTCACCCCGCTCTCGGTGGCACTGTGGTCGATTCCCGTCGCGATCGCGACAATGATCTTCGGCGTCGTGCGCAACTTCCTTCTCGACCGCCGCCTTCGCACCGAATCGACCTCCGGCACTGCATCGGCCGGCACTGAAGGGAGCGTGAAGGCATGACCCCCGATATCGTGATCGGCGAATTCTTCTTCATCCTCGTCGGCGTGATCTTCGCGATCACAGGCGGCCTGTGCGGGAAAGATGCCGCACTCAAGAACCGCATCCCGGCGGCATCCTTCTGGTTCATTCTCGCGTTCGCGTTTATCGCCGGTCCTTGGGTACCGGCGTGGCTCATCGGCATCTGCGTCATTGTGCTTGCCACGATCACCGCCGTGTGGGGTGTAAAGCCCGCCGCGGTGGATCGCCCCGACCCCGCGCACATTGAGGAACGCGCTTCGAAACTCGGCTACAAGGTCTTTATTCCTGCGCTGTCCCTCGCTGTTTTCGCGCTCGTCGCGGCAACCGTGTACCAGAAACTCGAGATGCCCACCTACCTCGCGGTGGGGACCGGCGCCGTGCTCGCCACCGTCGTGGGGCTCGTCGTCACGAAGGCGCCCGCAAAGTTCGTGGCAGTCGATGGTGCGCGCCTCACGATGGACGTCGGGCCGGTGGGGATCCTGCCCCAACTTCTCGCAGCGCTCGGCGCGGTGTTCACCGCCGCGGGTGTGGGCGAGGTCATCGCGAACACCGTCGCCAAGGTCATTCCTGCGCACAATCCCCTCATCGGCGTCATCGCCTACTGCGTGGGGATGGCCCTGTTCACCGTGATCATGGGCAACGGCTTCGCAGCGTTCTCCGTGATTACCGTCGGCATCGGTATCCCGTTCGTCGTCGCGCAGGGTGGAAACCCGATCATCGTGGCAGCGCTCGGCCTGACCGCAGGCTACTGCGGCACACTCCTGACCCCCATGGCCGCCAACTTCAACGTGGTTCCCGCGGTCTTGCTCGAGATGAAAGACAAGTACGGGGTCATCAAGTCTCAAGCCGTGACTGCCACGCTACTTTTGCTTGTGCACATCGTGCTCATGTACACCCTCGCGTTCTAATTGGAGGAACACCATGTCAATCCTTGTGACCGCATTTGACCCGTTTGGCGGGGAGAAGATCAACCCCGCGCTCGAAGCCGTGAAGGCACTCCCCGCCGAAATCGCGGGAGAAGAGGTCATCACGGTCGAAGTGCCCACAGTGTTCGGCAAAGCCATCGAGACGGCGACGGCAGCGATCGAGAAGCACCAGCCGAGCGCCGTGCTCTGTGTCGGCCAGGCTGGCGGGCGCTTCGACATCACCCCAGAGCGCGTCGCGATCAACATCGACGATGCGCGCATCCCCGATAACGACGGCAATCAGCCCATTGATGAGCCCGTGGTTGACGGGGCACCGTCGGCGTACTTCGCGACTCTGCCGATCAAGGCGATGGCCGCGGCGATTCGCGACGCAGGCGTTCCCGCCTCGGTCTCGAACTCGGCGGGGACCTTCGTGTGCAACCACATCATGTACGGCGTTCTGCACCACCTCGCAACCGAGGGCCCGAAGGGCACCCGCGGTGGCTTTGTGCACGTGCCGTTCATCCCCGAGCAGACCGTGGGCAAGCCTGGTCAGCCCTCGCTTTCCACGGAGACGATCACGAAGGGGCTCACCGCAGCGATCCGCGCGATCGCTGAGAATGCGAGCGATGTGGCCACGGTTGAGGGCACGACGCACTGAGCCCCACGCACACACCGCACTCGGGGCGCTATGGCGCCACGGATAGGAGTGCGTATCGCGGCAGCGCGGATCTCTTACCGCGCTGCCGCGCGTGCGTGAAGGTACGTGCCGAGAACGGCCACCACGAGAGCGACGACGGCAACGCCTGAAACCCACATGCCGATCGCCCCGAAGATGAGCGTGCTCGTGACGGCCGCTCCCCCCTGCACAACGATCCACACGAGAAGCGGGGCGAACAGGAGAACAAAGGCGAGGATCCACGCAGCGACGAGGGCGCCCGTTGTTGTGCACGTGCGCACCGCGACGATGCCCGTGAGCGCAAACAGCGCTGCACCTGCGATCACGCACGCGAGCTGGGCGGTCGAGAAAATGCCTCCCCAGGCAAAAATTGCGAGGAGCGCGGAGGCGACGAGGCCAAGCACGATGACGACGGGGGCGGTTGCTGAGCGCGGGCGTTGCCGGCTCTGCCTCTCCGGGGCCACTACCGGCGTCGAGGCGGCGGCAGGCCCGGGCGCAGACGTGCGCGCGGGCCTCGCGGTGGGCGTTGACGCAGTTGGGTCGGGACTCGCGACAGGCGCGAGGACCTCGGTGGGGTCTGCACCAAGCGGCGCATCGAGCTTTTCGGTGGCGTCGGCACTACCGCGCGGCGGACGGTGGGAGTTGGTGTTCATGGTTCCTCACTTGTTGACACGGTCGAGGGCTGCTCGCATGAGCGTTGTGTGCTCGGCACCGTCACCGGCCCCGTAGACAATAAGCGTTGTGTCCTGGGCTGAGCAGACGAGACCCGATACGGCCTCACCTTCCTTGCCCTTCGGTTTGGTCGATTGAACCTCAATGTCGAGTTTCGCACACTCGGTGCCGCCGAATTCTAGGTAGTCCGCCTGCCTTGCGGTACCGCGCACTCGCGACGCAAGAGAGGAGAAGTCGGCACGGGATTGCAGAAGTGTCGCAAGCTCACTGGAGGGCGAGGTGTAGCGCACCTCCCAGTAGGCCGGCTCGGCCGTCGACATTTTCGCCTCACGCACCGTAAACCCTTCCGGCTCGACGTCGGCCGCGCGAAAGCCGAGTGACTCACTCGCACGCGCCGCGCTTTCGCCCACATTGACATGTGAACGCGCGGAGGCGGCCGTATCACGATCGTTCCGTCCGAGCCCGACGATGACAACCGCGGCAATAGCCACCACAATGAGGTTCAGCCCGATCGCCCACACAAGGTTCCGTACCGAGGTGTTTTTCTTCGTGGGCAGCTCGCGCTTTTTCCGCTGCGGTCTCTCGTGAGATTCGGCCATACCGCCATTGTTCCAAATTCCGAAGCGTCGCGCGCCGTGACTGAGGACCATGCAGCCCCCGCTGTGATCTGAAACAATACTGGCGTGAGTACCTATCTAACGATCGGCGAAGCGCTGACAGACATCGTAATCCGCACCGACGCTCCTAGGGCCGAGCTCCCGGGTGGGTCCCCCATGAACGTGGCCGTCGCCCTCGGCCGACTCGGCCACACCTCGCACCTGCTCACCCACATTGGCGATGACGAGCGCGGGCGCGCCATTGTGCAGCATGTTGAATCCTCGAACGTCTCGCTCACCCCCGGTTCGGTAAGGCCTGGGGCTCACACCTCGACTGCGGCCGCGACGATCGGCGAAGGTGGCGCGGCTTCATACGACTTCGACATCACGTGGGACCCCGATCCACGAGGACTGCCCGCAAAGGTCGATGCGGTGCACACCAGCTCGATCGCCGCGACACTCGAGCCAGGCGCCGATACCCTCCGCACGGTCGTGGCTTCGCTTCGCGAGAGCGCCCTCATCTCCTACGATCCGAACGCGCGCCCCACCCTCATGGGAGATCCCTCGATCGCGCGCGAACCGATCGAGGAGAACATCGCGCTCGCCGACATCGTGAAGGCCTCAGACGAAGACCTCGAGTGGCTGTATGAAACGACCGAGATCGACCAGGCTGCGCAATCATGGCTTCGCAGAGGCGTGAAGCTCGCGGTGATTACGCGAGGCGAGAAGGGCGCGACGGCGTTCACGGCGCAGGGGCGATTCGACATTCCGGGCGTCCGCGTCGACGTCACCGACACGGTTGGAGCGGGAGACACATTCTCGGCCGGCCTCCTCGATGCACTCTCGCGCAAGGGGCTCCTCGGAGCTTCAGGCCGCGAGAAGATCAGCGCGCTCGAGGGTACGGCCATCAAGGATATCCTCGCGCACGCCGCGCTCCTCGCATCCGTGACAGTGTCCCGCGCGGGCGCGAATCCGCCGTGGACGCGCGAGATCGCTGATCGCTGCACGCTTACATCCACGGAGGACTGACATGACTGGCACCGAAGATTTCCGCATCGAACACGACACCATGGGTGAGGTGCGAGTTCCCGTTTCGGCGCTCTACGGTGCGCAAACCCAGCGCGCAGTGGAAAACTTCCCCATCTCCCATCGCCCTCTCGCCCCGTCGAACATTCACGCGCTCGCGGAGGTCAAGCGCGCCGCTGCCCTTGCGAACGCCGAACTCGGCGTTCTCGACGAGGAGCGCGCCGGAGCCATCGCCCGGGCCGCCGAGCGCGTCAGCGAAGGCGAGTTCGATGCACAGTTCCCGATCGACGTGTACCAAACGGGTTCCGGCACGAGCTCGAACATGAACATGAACGAGGTGCTCGCGCATCTCGCGAGCACGGACGAACGTCCGGTGCACCCGAACGACCACGTCAATGCTTCGCAATCGAGCAACGACACCTTCCCCACAGCCGTGCATCTCGCCGTGACACGCGATGTCACGACTCTCCTCATACCGGCCCTCGAGTCGCTCGCGAGCGCGCTCGAGCGCAAAGAACGCGAATTTGCGGGGGTCGTCAAGAGCGGCCGCACGCACCTGATGGACGCTACCCCCGTCACCCTCGGCCAGGAATTCGGTGGTTTTGCCGCGCAGGTACGCTACGGGATTGAACGCGTCGAGGCCGCAATCGGCCGCACCGCCGAGCTGCCCCTCGGCGGGACTGCCGTGGGAACCGGCATTAATACCCCCGCGGGTTTCGCCTCGCGAGTCATTGAGCTCCTCCGCGAGCGCACTGGCCTCCCGCTCGCGGAGGCGCGCAATCACTTCGAAGCGCAGTCGGCGCGCGACTCCCTCGTCGAAATGAGCGGGGCGATGCGCACACTCGCGGTCTCTCTCACGAAGATCTGCAATGACCTTCGATGGATGGGATCGGGCCCCAACACGGGACTTGGCGAAATCGCGCTGCCCGATCTCCAGCCGGGCAGTTCGATCATGCCCGGGAAGGTCAATCCGGTTATTCCCGAGGCGGTGCTCATGGTGTGTGCACGCGTTGTCGGCAATGATGCGGCGATCGCGTGGGGCGGAGCGCAGGGTGCGTTCGAACTGAACGTTCAGATCCCGCTGATGGGAACGGCGCTTCTCGAGTCGATCTCTCTCCTATCGAACTCCGTGCGCGTCCTCGCGACGAAGACGATCGAAGGAATCCGTGCGAATGAGGAGCGAGCACGGTTCTTTGCGGAGGCCTCTCCCTCGGTCGTGACGCCTCTCAATAGGCTGATCGGCTACGAGAATGCGGCCGCGATCGCGAAGTATTCGGTTGCGAACCGCGTTTCAGTCCGCGAAGCGGCTATCGCACTCGGTTACGTCGAGCGCGGTGAGCTCACCAAGGAGCAGCTCGATTCCGCGCTCGACGTGTTAACGATGACCGCTCCCCCTGCCCCTCGGGGCGAGTAGGGGCGCCGTTTACGCGATTGGCGCGTCGAGGACTCGCGTGACGAGTTCGGCGACCTTGGAGCGTTCGGAGCGTTGGAGCGTCACGTGCGCGAAGAGCTCGTTGCCTTTGAGGGCTTCGATCACGGAGGCGACTCCGTCGTACCGCCCGACGCGCAGGTTGTCACGCTGCGCAACGTCGTGCGTGAGCACGACCCGGGAGTTCTGGCCGATGCGCGAGAGCATCGTGAGCAGGACGTTGCGCTCGAGCGACTGCGCTTCATCAACGATGACGAAGGCATCGTGGAGGGAGCGGCCGCGGATGTGGGTAAGCGGCAGCACTTCGAGCAGTCCACGGCCGAGGACTTCGTCGACCACGGCGTTGGAGACCATCGACCCGAGCGTGTCGAACACCGCTTGCGCCCAGGGCCCCATCTTGTCGTCGTGATCCCCGGGAAGGTAGCCGAGTTCCTGACCGCCTACCGCGTACAGGGGCCTGAACACCATGATCTTGCGCTGGTGGCGTTTTTCGAGAACCGCTTCGAGGCCCGCGCATAGCGCGAGAGCGGACTTGCCTGTGCCGGCGCGGCCACCGAGGCTCACGATGGACAGTTCGTCGTCGAGTAGCAGGTCGATGGCGATGCGCTGCTCTGCGCTTCTGCCAGTCACACCGAAAACGTTTCCGTCTCCCGGAACGAGACGCACGTTGCCGTTTGGCAGGACGCGCCCGAGGGCCGAGCCGCGCGGGGACGTGAGCTTGAGACCCGTGTGGACGCCGAGATCGGCGAGCTGGGGGATCTCGATACCCGTATGGCGGGCACCGCCCTCATCACTCCACAGCGCCGCCATCTGCTCCTCGGTGATGTCGGCGGAGGTGATGCCCGTGTAAGCGCGGTCGCGTGCGAGTTCTGCACGGTACTCCTCAGCCTTGAGCCCCGATGCACTCGCCTTGATCCGCATGGGAAGGTCTTTCGAGACGAGAATGACCTCGGCACCCTCCACCTGCAGGTTTTTCGCGACGGAGAGGATCCTCGTGTCGTTATCGCCGAGGCGGAAGCCGTCGGGCAGGTTTTCGGGGCTTTGGTGGTTGAGTTCGACGCGTACCGTGCCGCCCTGGTCCCCGATCGGCAACGGTTCGGCGAGCGTGCCGTGCTTTTCGCGCAGGTCGTCGAGGATGCGCAGAGATTGGCGGGCGAAATAGCCGAGTTCGGAGTGGTGCCGCTTCCCTTCGAGTTCGGTGATCACGACGATAGGGAGCACAACGTGGTGCTCCGCGAATCGAAAGATCGAGTGTGGGTCCGCCAGCACAACGGACGTATCGAGAACATAGGTAAGCGGCGCATTCATGGTCTCTCGCTTTCGAAGTCCTTCCGGTCGTCCACGACCGGCTACCGCTTCGATCCTTGCACCGTTTTCGGCTTCTTCGATCGGCTGACGCGCCGCTCATCCACGACGGTCACTTAGCCTTCACCCAAGCGTTACCCGAGAAACTCTTTGTTGGGAGACGCCGCGACGATCAAGCCCCGAAACGCCGCTCGCGGCGAGCGAACTCCGCAAGTGCCGCATCAAAGTCGGCACGAGTGAAATCGGGCCACAGCGCCTCACAGAACACGAGTTCTGAGTGCACGGACTGCCACAGCAGGAAGCCTGAAAGGCGTTGTTCTCCGGAGGTGCGAATGAGCAGGTCGGGGGCGCTTTGCCCAGCCGTATACAGGTGGTTTCCGACGGCAGCTTCACTCACGGCGTCGCGCAGGCTCGCGAGGTCTCCCCCGCGGGCAATTTCCTCGTCGATGAGGGAGTGAACCGCATCGACTATCTCGCGCCTGCCGCCGTAGCCGATCGCGAGATTCACCTCGAACGTCGTGGAGGAAGCCTCAGCAGGTTTCTGCGGCGCATCAAGTGCGGCGAGTCGCGCGGCGAGAGAGTCCGGGAGCACGTTTTCGGCTCCGAGGATGCGAAGCGGAAACCCCATGTGTGCCACCGCGCGCGCGAGGTCGACGATGATGTCAAAAAGCTGCGCGAGTTCAGTGTCGGGCCTACGGAAGTTATCGGTCGACAGGAGCCACAGCGTCAGCGTTTCGATTCCACTTTCGCGCGCCCACTCGATCGCTTCGAGAATAATCGCTGCCCCGGCGCGATGACCTTCGTAAGTCTCGAGCCCTCTCATTTTCGCCCAGCGACGATTGCCATCGAGGATGATACCGACATGGCGCGGCACGGACCCCGCGGGAAGTGCGGAGTGCGGCGTGGCGTCGGCAGGTCTCGAGGAATTCACGCCTTCCATTGTGGCAGGAGCGCCCCAGCCGACGCGCGCATGCCCGACATTTCCCACGACTCCTTCACAAAAGATTCGTGGAAGAGTCAAAAAAGTGGACGTCCCGTGACACCTACGCCACCGTAAGTTACGCTACCGTTATGAGCACCGATCAGCGAAACACGCAGCAGAGCGTAGCGAGCGTCGGAACCTCTCCCACCAATGGCGAAGCGGTGCCCACCGCCGCCAACGGGGCGAGCGTTCCTGAGCTCCTTGGCGCGTACGGAATTCACCTGCCCACGCTCCCTAAAAAGCCGAAGCTGCGCGGAATTATCCACCTCGTGGCTTTCCCCTCCGCACTGATCGCGGGCATGCTACTGATCGCGACCGGCTCGTCGCTCGCGGTGCGTCTCGCAACCGTCGTCTTCATCGTCACCGCGGGGATGCTCTTTGGCGTCTCAGCGACCTACCACCGCGGAACCTGGTCGGTACAGGGGACTCTCGCGCTGAGACGTTTCGACCACGCGAACATCTTCCTCATCATCGCTGGCACATACACGCCTCTCGCAGTCGCGCTGCTCAACCCCCACGACGCGACCGTGCTACTCACGGTCTGCTGGATCGGCGCGCTCATCGGCGTAGCATTCAGGCTCCTGTGGACGAACGCGCCGCGATGGCTCTACGTACCCGCCTACGTCGCCCTCGGCTGGGTTGCCATCTTCTACATGCCTCAGCTTTACGCAGGTGGCGGCGCGGCCGTCATCGCCCTCATCATCGCGGGCGGTATTGCCTACACACTCGGTGCCATCGTCTACGGCACTAAGAAACCAAATCCCTCACCGGCGTGGTTCGGCTTCCACGAAATCTTCCATTCCTTCACCGTCGTGGGTTTCGTGTGCCACCTGATCGCGGTGTGGCTCGCCGTCGTTTAAAGCGCTACGCCTCTTCGTGAGGCTCCGCGGCCTCGCGTTCCGCACGCTCAGCCTCCTCCATGCGAATACGCACGTTTTCGCGGGCGCTCGAGCGCCGCACGCGCCTCGACAAATCGAGCGCAAGAAGCACAAGCGCAATCGCCATCACGAAAAACACGACAAAGCCCGGCAGACCCGGCGTCACCGTCGCCGTCGTCATGTCTCCCGAGCCAGGAGGCGTCGTCGGAGCACCATCAGCGAGAATAGCCACGGCTGAAAGATTCGCGAGAGTCATTGTCGGATCCCTTCGAACAGGTCGGATTCCGGAAGCGTCACGCCGATACGCGAATGACGCAACTGAAAATCCTCGGTGGGCCACGCCTCGCGCTTAATTTCGTTGGAGACAGCGAAGAAGAAACCGTCCGGATCGACCTGAGTCGCATGCGCGAGAAGCGCGGCATCACGCACGTCAAGATACCTCGAAACATTCACTCGCGTCGTGATCGGTCGCTGGTCGAGGCCCTCGAAATACTCCATTTGCGCCTCGAACGGGTTGTCGAGCCCATGCTCACGCATGTAGCGCGCGTACGCGATCATCTGGGCCGGCGGGAACAGAAGCTGGTAGTAAATCTTTGCGACCGCCCACGGCTCACCGAGCTCAGGCATGTAGTTCGGATCAGCTGCAAGTTCATAGGCGAGCATGCTGATCCTGTGCGAGTGAATGTGGTCGGGGTGGGGGTAGCCACCGTTTTCGTCGTATGTGAGCATGACGTGTGGTCGCAGCTCACGAACGAGCTTCACGAGGGGGCGCGCCGCCTCTTCGGGATCGATGAGGGCGAAGCAGCCGTCGGGAAGTGCGGGCAGCGGATCCCCTTCGGGGAGCCCCGAGTCGACGTAGCCAAGCCACACCTGGTTGATGCCGAGAATCTCGCGTGCGCGATCCATTTCACGATGACGCACCGCGCTCAGATCCGCATTTGCCTCGGGATCGTCCTTCAGCCGCGGGTTAAGGATGTCTCCGCGCTCTCCACCCGTGCAGGTCACGACGGTCACCTCGGCACCCTCGTCGACATAGCGGGCCATCGTCCCAGCCCCCTTCGACGACTCGTCGTCCGGGTGGGCGTGAACAGCCATGAGCCGCAAGCGGCAGGGATTCTTCTCGACTTCCGCTTCGGGGTGTCCACCGTGATTCAGGAGCGCCTTGAAGGTCTCATCGCTCGGTGCAAGCGCCGCCTTTGGCACCCCCGTATCCTCGGGCGCCACGCCTGCGCGGTAGCGCCCCGTCGTCATTACGCAAAGTTCACACACGTGAAACAATGTAGGCATGAGTACCCGCGAGCGCACACTTCAAGAACGCTACGGCGTGAGAAATTCCCCTCAGAAACACCGTTTTGCGCTTGTGGGCACGATCGTAATCGCCGTCGGATTCATCGCAACGGTCATTTGGGTCGCCTTCGCATTCATCTCTTCACAGCCGATCAAGGCCAATACGCTTTCCTACACCCACATCGACGACTCACGAATTTCTGTGAGCTTCTCGGTCAACGCCTCTCCCGGCACCGCGCTCGACTGCTCGCTCGAGGCCCTCAACTCCGTCCGTGCACAGGTGGGCTATACGGTCGTCCATATTCCTGCTCAAGCGGAAAGGCTCACGACCCATCGGGCCGAAATCACGACGCAAGGGAAGGCTGTGAGCGCGATCGTAAGGAGGTGCGAGGCCGCGCAGTAGGCGGGGATACCGTCGACTTGTGGCGCGTGCCTCACCCCTTTTTACTCGCGCTCGCGTTATACTCTTATGACCACTCAGACGTGGATTCGGAGCCCATGGAGCCATGGGGTCCGCATTTTTTTTGATTCCAAGGAGAACCATGAGCGAACCCAACCAGGGCACCTGGCTCACTCAAGACGCCTACGACCGCCTCGTCAAGGAACTCGAGCACCTCGAGGGCCCCGGGCGCAGCGAGGTCGTTGAGCGCATCGCGGCCGCCCGCGACGAGGGCGACCTCAAAGAGAACGGCGGCTATCACGCCGCACGCGAAGAGCAGGGCAAACTCGAAGCTCGCATTACCGAGCTCAAGGCCCTTCTCAAGACCGCCGTTGTAGGCGAGACCCCGGCAGACGACGGCATCGTCGAGCCAGGCATGCTCGTCACCATCACCATGGCCGGCAAGGAACGCACGTTCGTGCTCGGCAACCGTGAAATCGCCGAAGGCAAGGACATCGAGGTGTACTCGCCCGAGTCCCCGCTCGGCGCCGCCATCGTGAACGCGAAGGCCGGCGACACGGTCGATTACACCGCCCCTAACGGGAAGGCAATCCCGATCGTGATCAAGGCTGCAAAGCCGTACACGGTGTGAGCCTCAAGCTCGATAAGCAAGAAAAGGGCGTGGAGCCTCCCTCTCGGGAGCGCACTCCACGCCCTTTCTCTATACCCCAGTTTGCGCGGCAGCTGTCCTGGCCGCGGGGCAACTAGCTACTTTTTCGACAAAAGGCGCTCGCGCTGGGCGAAGGTCTTCTTCTGCTCGCGTTCGCGTGCCTCGAAGTACGCCATTGTCTTGGTGTCTACGCCAAGCGAGGGATCGGGATCGCGCCCATCGAGGTAGCAGTACAGGGCGTTGAGGAAGGCCAGGAGCGGAATCGAGAAAAGCGCACCCGGGATCCCCGCAACGACTGCGCCCGCAGAGACACCGAGGAAAATCGCGAGCGGGTGAAGCTCCACCGCCTTCCCCATGAGGATCGGCTGCAGGATGTTCGATTCAAGCTGCTGCACGAGGATCACGATGCCGAGCATGATGAGCGCGGGGATCCACCCCTGGAGCACGAAGACAAGAAGCATCGCGATCGCACCCGACACGATCGCGCCCACAAGCGGAATGAAGCTAAAGAGGAACACGATAAGCCAGATCGGGACTGAGTAGGGGGAAAGTGCAATCGCGCTGCGCCCCATCATGCCGCTCACGACATCGATACCAACCATGCCGAGCGCAATGCCCGTCGCGTCAACGGCCGCGACGAGGATCTGCGTGCGGCAGTACGACGACAGTGCCTTCCAGCCGCGGCGGAATGCCTCGTGCGTCACGGGGCGGGAGTGTGCCGGAACAAAGCCGAGGAACCAACGCCAAATATTCCCGCCATCGGCAAGGAAGAAGAACAGGGCAAAGAGGCACACGAGCAAGCCCGTGCCGAGGTCGCCGACGGTGCTCGCAGCACTCGAGGCCCCCGAGATAATGCTCGAGGAGTTCTTTTGAAGCTGCTCGATGGCTTCTTTCTGGATCTGCCCCAGATTTCCGAGGCTGCCGACGTCAATCTTGAAGTAGGCCGTGATGTCGTTCCACAGCTGCGTGAAACCCGAAACGGCAGCTTTCGAAATCGCGTCCCACGAGTCCACGAGTTGCCTCCCCGCCAGCACAAACATGCCGACGACAACCACGATGAGCCCCACGAGTGCAATCGCCGCCGAGGCCATGCGCGGAAGGAACGTATGCTTCGTGAGCAGTTTGACGAACGGCTGCAGCATCGAGGCGAGAAGGATTGCCACAAGCACGCTGATAAACAGGGTTGACACCGTCCCGAGGCCCTTGAAGATGAGCCAAAGCGCCCCGATCACGACCATGAAGCGCCAGCTCCACGACGCTGCCCGGCGAAGGCCCATGGGCAGCTCTTCGACTTCACGAGGGAGCGTGAGGCTCTGCCCCTTTCGTCCGGTGGGCTTGTCGAGGGGAAGATTTACGCGCCTAGGCATTTGCATATGCACTCCAAGAGGTGGGGTCCGGCGCTCACGGCAGCCGAGACGGAAGGTCCACAGCGTATCGTACCGAACGGCCCACCCGGTTCCCTCGCAAAAGTGAGGTGCCGAACGTGACGGTTGAAGACGCTTCCCGCCTCTTCACCGCACATTGCTCGCACGGTCGTGGGCGCCGGGAACCCTGGCACGGTCGCCCGCAATCTCTACGCCGATACTGAAAATACTCTGCGAAGACACCTGTTAGGTTTGAGTCATGACTGTGATTGACCCATCGGTCGATAACTCGGCCGTAACATCAGCATTGTCCATGCGTGGCCTGCGCAAATCCTTCGACGGCACCGAGGTCCTCCACGGCGTCTCACTCGAAGTTCCGCGCGGTTCATTCTACGCAATCGTCGGCCCCAACGGCGCGGGCAAAACAACGGCCCTGTCGATCGCGACAGGCTTGCTCCGCCCCGACGACGGCAGCGCCGAGGTGCTCGGGACCGACGTCTGGACACACCCCAACGAAGCCAAAGCCCACATGGGCGTTCTCGCCGACGGCCTTCCGACGTTTGACCGCCTCACGGGACGCGAACTCCTGACGTACGTCGGCCTCATCCGGGGCATGGATATCGACACAGTGAACACTCGCGCGCAGTCACTCCTCGATGCGCTCGGTCTCGCCGATAGCGAAGGCAAACTCGTCACCGACTACTCAGCCGGCATGACGAAGAAGATCCTGCTCGCGTGCGCACTCATTCACGCGCCGCGACTGCTCGTGCTCGACGAGCCACTCGAAGCCGTCGACCCGGTCTCAGCCCACGGCATCCGCACCTTCCTGACCTCGTACGTTGAAGGCGGCGGCACCGTCGTGATCTCGAGCCACGTTATGGAGCTCGTCGAGGGCCTGTGCACGCACGTTGCGATCATCGCCGATGGCGAAGTGCGCGCCGAGGGCACGATCGACGAAGTTCGCCGCGGCGGCAGCCTCACGGATCGCTTCATTGAAATCGCCGGTGTCGACGAAGCACAGGGGGATCTTTCGTGGTTGAACCAGTAGACGATCAGGCCCCGGCAACCGTCGGAACCAAAGAGTTTTTCGAAAACCTCGACCGAGAAAGTTCGAGGGCCGCCGACAATGGACCGACGGCAGCGCCTAAGACGACCCCGAGCCTCATGCGATTGCTCCCACGGCTTCAATGGACACTGCTCAAGCGCAGCTTCCACAAGAACTGGCCTAAGATCATCGGACTCGGATTTGCGCTTTTGTACGGCGTCGGCGCACTCGTGCTCTTTTCGACCGTCATGTCGGGCATGTTGTTTGTTCCCGCCGACTCGGGCCTTTTTGCCCTCGTGATTCGCGCGGTGGGCCTCGGCGCCGTGGTTGTGTGGACCCTCCAGTCACTCTTCCTGTTCGGCGTGGACGACACGCTTTCCCCCGCTCGCTTCGCGCAGTTTGGGCGAGGACCGAAGGATCTCTTGAAGCCGATTCTCGTGGGCTCGTTCATTTCGGTCGGTTTTCTTTTCACGTCGCTCGCGGCGCTCGTGGCGGTCGTGTTCGAGGCGATTTGGCTCATTGGTGCACTGGTCTCGAACAACGGCGCCGCAATCTCGACGCCGGGGGCCATCGTTGCCCTTGTCTCGCTTGTTCCCATGACCTCGCTCGGGCTTCTCCTTTGCGTGCTCATTCCTCGCGCGATTTTCGCGTGGACCTCGACGATCCGCATCGCGAAGCGTAAGAAGGAACGACTTCAGGCATTCCTGCTCATCGCCGTCCTCGTCATCGCCTACGGCGCAAACCTCCTTCTCAACTCGGGCGGTAGGATCATGGACGGTCTTGCTCGCCTCGCAGGGCCCGTGTACGAATTCCTCCTATGGACGCCTTTCGGCGCGCCCTTCGCAGTACCCATGGACCTCGCCGAAGGACTGTGGCTCGCCGCGCTCATCCGTTTTGTTCTCACAATCGCCACCATTTGGCTGTTGTGGCAGTGGTGGGGCCTGAGCTTTGCCGAAGGCCAGCTCCAGGCGCTCAAGGGCGCAAGCCAGGAGCAAGATGCCAAGATCAAACCTCTCGTACCGAGGTTCCTCAAGCCGGGCCCGCTCGGAGCTTCGGCGGGGCGTTCGCTCAAGTATTGGCGCCGCGATACTCGTTATTCGACGGCGCTCATCATCGCGCCGATCCTCGCGATTTTCATGCTCGCAATGAGCGTCATTGGGGACGGTAACGCTTTCATGGCGTATTTCGCTGTGGCACTCGTAGCGTGGCTAGCCGGCATCACGATCAGCAACGAGATCGGCTTCGACGGCCCCTCCTCGTGGGTCAACATCGTCGCGGGGATGGATAACCGCGCCAATTTGCTCGGCAGGTATGTCGCTCTTGGCATTCTCATGCTTCCGCTCGTGGTGATCGTCGCGATCGCGGCCCCACTCCTCCAGTCTCAGCCTCAGTTCATCGCGCTCACGATTCCGGCCTCGCTCGGGTTCGTGGCAAGTTCGTGGGGTGTTTCACTTCTCACGACGGCGTTCCTTCCTTCTCCCGCACCAAAGCCGGGGACGATGAAGAATTCCAGTAGCGGTGGCGGCAACGGCAACATGTGGATGACTTTCCTCGCGACGTTTTTTGGCACGTGGCTCCCCCTCGCTCCGAGCAGCATCCTCATGGTCGTGGGTCTCAAGCTGATCCCGGGGCTTGAGTACGCGGGAGCTGCGCTTGCGCTCGTCATCGGCGTTGTCACGCTTTATCTCGGCCAAAAGTTCGCGGTGAAGCACCTCGACGCTCACTACGCGGATGAGTTCCAGAAGATCAGGCGTTTCACCAACTAGCCCCTACCTGGATTGCATAGGGTTTGTGGGGGTTTAGTACCTGGAATTGGCGCACCTTCTCCCTTGCCCTGGCACAGTGCAGCGTCACGTCCCCTCGTGCGATTGGGTAAACGGGTTGGCTGGGGTGCGGTGGCGGGTCAAGCTTCCGTTTGGGAAGCGGAGAAGGATTCCGACGCTTACTCGCCTCACATTGCGGCCACGTGGCGCATCGAGAACGGTCGACAGCACGGTCGATTAGAGCTTGATCGATCAGGGCACGGTCTATTGCGACACGGAAAATCAGGCGTTTCCCCCCCCACAACCCCTATGCAATCCGGGGAGGGGCGAGGAAAGGACGAGCGGGTACGGCTTCAAACCCCCACAACCCCTATGGAATTCAGGTGGGGAGGGGCTTGTGCATGACGAAAGCGTCGACCGGCCCCGCGGGCGTTCGGTAATACCCACGTCGCACGCCAATCTCGGCAAAACCCGCGCGCTCGTAGAGCTCACGCGCGCGAGTGTTGTCGCGCCGCACCTCAAGAAACAGACTCTCCGCGCCCTCCTCGCGCGCGCGCTCCTCGCACCACGCGAGCAAGGCGCGACCGATTCCCACGCCTTCGCGCACGGTGCCGATCGTCTGCACATCAGCGGCCTCGCCACCAACGAAAATCCCCGCATAACCGAGTACGCCACCGTGCTCGTCCACAGCCGCGACATAGGCGCGACTGGGGTGCGTGATCTCCTCGAGGACCATTTCGAGGCTCCACGCCTCATCGGGAAAGAGCTCTCGCTCGAGACGTGCGAGCGCGGGCGCATCCCCGCGCGTGACGGGACGAAGACTCCAGGGTCCCGAACCGGGCCGCGCGCGCGAAGGCTCCAAAGGCCTACCGATCGCGGGCACGGCTAGAGCGGGCGATCGCCAAGGCCGAGCGCTGACTTACGGCGCTTCGGCTTTGCCGCATCAGCCTCGCGCAAATAGAGAGGCTCGGTCGACGTGAGATCCTCCCCCCGGGCTTCGGCGCTGAGTGCCGCGCGAATCAAGAAGCCCGCATCCGCGTGACGTACCTCGCCCGTCGGCGGCAGAATCTCCGGATACAGATGCGCACCGCTTCCCACGAGCACATCGGCAGCGGTCAAACTCGACGCGACATCTGCCGGCGCCGCAACACCCGGTTCAAACGTGCGCACAATGCGGCGCGAGGAGGCGTCGGAACCGTCACCGCTCACCTCATACAGCGCCCAGTACACCTCGCGGCGACGCGCATCGAGCGCGACCGCAATCGTTTTTGCCTCCGGGCATCCCTCCGCCGCCTCGAGTGCGATCGCATCGAGGCTCGGTACGCCAATCAGTCGCGCCCCGAGGACCGTCGCGATAGAACGAGCCGTCACGAGCCCCACGCGAAGGCCCGTGAACGGACCGGGGCCACGCCCGCCAACAACGCACGTGAGATCGGACCGCGAGGCGCCCGCCTCAGAAAGGGCCGCATCGATCATCTCGAGAAGCACCTCATCGTGGTGGCGCGCGCGCTCATCCATGCGGCGCGACAGAATGCGGCAACCGTCGGAAATCGCCACACTCACCGCACCAGACGTGTCAATCCCCAACGTCAGCTCTGCCATGTCACTCACCGCCCTGCTCCGGGTTAAACCCTGCCTCGCGCAGATCAATACCGATGCGCACGAGCTCCTCGCGCGTGTATCGCTCACCTACGAACGTCACGGTGAGGCTGCGCTCCTCATCGGTGTCGTCCGGGTCATCAAGCGGGCCACTCTGGAGGCTCTCCGCGCGGCGAAGCTCCACAATCGCATACGAGCTCGCGAGATGCTCAACGCGATCGCGGCCCCACTCCACGAGGGTGATCGACGTGTCGAGATCCGAATCCAGGTCGAGATCCTCGATGTCCCAATCCTCGTCGAGTCGATAGGCATCGACGTGCACGAGATTGGGGCCCTCGGCGTTCGCGGGATGCACGCGCGCGATGACGAAAGTCGGCGATGCCACGTTGCCGCGAACATCGAGCTCCCGCGCAAACCCCTGCGTGAATGTTGTCTTCCCAGCGCCGAGCGGGCCATCAAGCACGAACAGGTCGCCTGCCTTCGCATGATGCGCAATGGCGCGAGCGGCCCTTCGCGTGTCCTCCGCCCCCGACGTGCGCACCGTAAAGGTGCGCGGCGCTGGCCGCTCCCCCTCAACGCTCCACGTGCGTTCGGTTGGGTCCGACGCCAGCGGGAGCACGATGCGCGGAACGCGCGAGGACACCGACGTCAGAATCTCGTACGAGATCGTTCCGGCCTCTCGCGCGAGATCCTGCGCGGTCCACACGCCCGGGTATCGCTGCGGATCGCCGAAAATCACGACGCGGTCGCCGGGCTTCGCATCACTGTCGGGGCCGAGGTCCAGCACGATCTGGTCCATCGAAATTGTGCCCACCTGCGGGACAAGCCTCGATGCAGAGGTCGTCTGCACAAGTACCTGGAGCCGATTCGTCAGCCGACGATCGAGACCATCCGCATAACCGATCGGCACGAGCGCGAGAGTCGTCGAGCGCTCGGTGACAAACCGCGCGCCGTAGCCCACAGCTTGCCCCGCCTCGACGCTTTTAACGAGCGAGATGCGGGAGGTCAGTGACATCGCTGGGCGAAGGTCCAGATCGGTCTCGACCGGCGAGTAGCCGTACAGCGTAATGCCCGGGCGCACCATGTCGTAGCGGAACTCCTCCCCCGCGAGCGCCCCCGCGCTCGCCGACAAATGCCGAAGCGGAATGGGACCCGCGGAAGCCTCGAGCCGCTCACACATTGCCTCAAACCGCTCAGCCTGCTCTCGCACGCTCGCATCACCCGGGACATCCGCATTGAACAGATGACTCATGGCGCCTGCGAGCGACACGTGCGGGCTTTCGAGGATCGCCGCTCCGATCTTCTCAACCTCGCTTGCAAAAGCACCTTCGCGACCCATTCCGGTCTCGAGGGCGACGTGCACACGCACGCGCCGCTCAATGGAGCGCGCGGCCTCGATCACGGCCTCGAGCTGCGCGAGCGAGCTCACGGCGAGGTCAACGCCCGCACCGATCGCGTGGGGAAGCATGTTCTTCGCGGACACCGGCTCGTGAAGCCACGCGAGAATCGGCACGTCGAGATCGGCATGCGCAAGGTCAAGAGCGGTCACGGGGTGGGCGACACCGAGCCACGTTGCACCGCCAGCGATCGCCGCGCGGGCCGCATCCACCATGCCATGCCCGTAGCCGTCGGCCTTTACCACCGCCATGAGAGCGATGTAGTCCGGGATTGCCGCACGAAGCTGCGCGGTGTTGTGGGCGATTGCCTTGAGCGAAACCTCAGCGCGGTTCGGGCTCATGAGCGGATCGATTTCGGGTGTCAGGTTCATGCTTGGGGCTCCTCATCCCCGCGCGCCCGACCTCGCAAGTCACCGGCCTCCAGGACGACCATGGCGGTCGCAAGGTTGCCATCGTGCGAGAGCGACAGGTGCGCAAAACGTAAGGACTGCGCACTCGCGGTCGCAAGCGCAGCACCGCGCAGCACGAGGTAGGGGCGTCCATGCTCGGTGCGGCGCACGATCACGTCGTGCCACGAAAGGTCGCCCGGATTCCCGAGCGCCTTGCCGAGCGCTTCCTTCGCGGCCACACGAGCAGCGAGAGAGGCAAGGCTCAACTCGCGCTCCTCGGGGGCAAAAAGCCGTTCACGAAGGCGCGGAGACCGCTCGAGGCGATCCCCTAGGCGCTCGATATCAACGATGTCTACTCCGATACCCGCGAATGCTTCATTGCCGAAAGGCAGGAAGCTTCGCTCACACGCACTCGGAGAGTTCGACATGACTTCCATTGTAGGTCGGGGCGTGAAGCCCCGCCCGGGCCCGTTACTCGACCGTGACGGACTTCGCGAGGTTTCGGGGCTGATCGACGTCGAGCCCCTTGGCTGTCGCGAGTTCGCACGCGAAAATCTGCAGCGGGATGATCGTGAGCAGCGGCGCAAACAGGGTGCGCGTTTCGGGGTATCGGATCACGACGTCGGCGTACGGCTCAACATCGGTATCGCCCTCTTCTGCGATCACGAGCGTGAAGGCGCCGCGAGCGCGTACCTCCTGAATATTCGAGACGACCTTCGCGTGCAGGGAGTCGCGCCCGCGGGGGCTCGGCACGACGATAAACACCGGCTGGCCCTCTTCGACGAGTGCGATAGGCCCGTGCTTGAGCTCGCCCGCGGCGAATCCCTCCGCGTGAATATAGGCGATTTCCTTGAGTTTAAGGGCGCCTTCGAGCGCGGTTGGGAAGCCCACGTGACGGCCGAGGAACAGCACGCTCGTCGCGTCCACCATGTCGCGCGCGAGCTTCTCGACCTGGCCGGAGCGATCGAGCACCTCTTGGATTTTGCCGGGGATTTCCTCGAGATCGCGCATGATCGCCTCGATCTCGTCCCCGTAGAGGTTGCCGCGCACCTGGGCGAGGAACAGCCCGAGGAGGTAGCACGCCGCGATCTGCCCGAGGTATGCCTTGGTCGAGGCAACCGCGATTTCAGGACCAACGTGAAGGTAAATGGCGGCGTCGGATTCGCGCGGGATGGTGGCGCCTCGCGTGTTACAGATCGCGACAACCTTCGCGCCCTGTTCTTTCGCGTAACGAACCGCCATGAGGGTGTCCATTGTCTCGCCCGATTGCGAGATGGCAACCACGAGCGTGCGCTCGTGGACGATCGGATCGCGGTAGCGGAACTCATGGGCGAGTTCGACCTCGACGGGGATTCGACACCAGTGCTCGATGGCGTATTTGACGACCTCACCGGCGTTGGCGGCGGTTCCACACGCGACCACGATGATCTTGTCTATCGAGCGCAGGTGCGAGGGATCGATGCGCATTTCGTCGAGAACGATCTCGTTATTGTCGAGACGCCCGAGGAGGGTGTCGGCGATAGCCTTCGCCTGCTCGTGGATCTCCTTCGCCATGAAGGAGGGATACCCGGATTTCTGAGCGGAAGCCGCGTCCCACTCAATCGTGTACTGCTTCGGCTCGGGGACGGGGGTGCCGTCGAACTCGATCACATCGACGCGTTCGGCACTCACGGTGACGATCTGGTCTTGGCCGATCTCGACAGCGCGCTTCGTGTGGTCGACGAACGCGGCGACATCGGAGCCGAGGAAGTTCTCCCCCTCGCCGAGGCCGACAACGAGCGGGCTGTTACGGCGAGCCGCGACGATCACGTCCGGATTGTCTTCGTGGATCGCGAGCAGCGTAAAGGCCCCTTCGAGGTGCGCGACGCACGCACGCATGGCCTCCGTAAGGCTCTCGGCGGTCTCACATTCGCGCGCGAGGAGGTGGGCGACGACCTCCGAGTCGGTGTCCGAGAGGAACTCGTAGCCGTCGTCGGCAAGCTCCTTTTTGAGGGCGGCGAAGTTTTCGATGATGCCGTTGTGGACAAGCGCGACTTCGCCATTTTTACCACCGAGGTGGGGGTGGGCGTTCGTGTCGCTTGGACCGCCGTGAGTCGCCCAGCGGGTGTGCCCGATGGCCGCGCGCGCTTTCGAGGACTCGTGGCCCTCGAGCTTGTCGCGAAGGTTTTGAATTTTTCCGGACGCCTTGAAGAGCTCAATTTCTGTTTCGCCGCAGCGGGCGATCCCTGCCGAGTCATAGCCGCGGTATTCGAGGCGACTCAGCCCCCCAAGAACGACCTCACTCGGTCGCGATGACGTGCCCGCTCCGGCGGGCCCTACGTATCCTACGATTCCACACATGCAACAGAGAGTAATCCTCGCCGCATGAAAAAACGCTGCTTCACATGCGCGCGTCACCATAAACTTGAGGAATGCACGAGCATCAAGACCTCTCCGTTCCCTTCGAGCGCGACCCGCACCGAGGTCGCACACCGATTGATGACTCGCATCTCACGCCGTTCACGGAGATCAGCCGAGCGGACTGGGCCCGCCTAAGCGACCAAACCCCTCTGCCCATGACTCCCGAGGAAGTCACGGAGATTCGAGGCCAGGGCGACCCCCTCGATTACGCCGAGGTCAACGACATTTACCGCCCCATTTCGAGGCTCCTGAACCTCCAGGTCATGACCGCCCAGCACCTGCGCAATCTCCGCCAGAGCTTCCTCCAAGAGCACTTCCGCCGCACGCCCTTCGTGATCGGCGTTGCGGGGTCAGTCGCGGTTGGTAAGTCCACAACCGCGCGCCTTTTGCGCCTGCTGACTGCCCGTTGGCCCGAAACTCCCCGTGCTCAGCTCATCACGACCGATGGTTTTCTCTACCCGACCGCCGAGCTCAAGCGCCGCGGCATTCTCGAACGCAAGGGTTTCCCTGAAAGCTATGACCGCCGCGCCCTTTTGCGTTTCATCGCCGACGTCAAGAGCGGCAAGGATCGCGTCGAAGCGCCGGTGTACTCCCACATCTCTTACGACCGAGTTCCGGGCGAGCGCATCATCGTCGAGCGCCCCGACGTGCTGATCGTCGAAGGTCTCAATGTTCTCCAGCCGGCGCGCCCCCGTGCCGATGGCCGTCTCGGTGTCGCCGTCTCCGACTTCTTCGACTTCTCCATTTACGTCGATGCGAAAGAGGACGACATCCGCCGCTGGTACATCGACCGGTTCCTCACGCTGCGCCAAACGGCCTTCTCGAACCCGGAATCGTACTTCCGCAGCTACGCCGACCTGAGCGACAGCGAGGCAATCGAACGCGCAGGCCACGTGTGGGACACGATCAACGGACCGAACCTCAAAGAAAACGTACGGCCCACACGCGGTCGTGCTGATCTCATCCTCCGCAAGGGCTCGAATCATCAGATCCACTCGGTGCTGCTACGCCGCATCTAGCGCCCCGGCAACTGCCCCAGCTCACCCCTGGCAACTGCCCCCCGGCCGTCTCTCTCTATGAAAAAATCAGGGCCCGACGGCCTCCCAGCCACCGTCGGACCCCAAAATCTTCATAAAGTGAAGCGCTCTCAGCTGCAAACCCTCAGCCCTCGAGCGTTCACCCGCTACCCCGCGTCAGCTCGCCCCCGGTACTGCCACGGCCGCAGCCCCGGCCGCTGCCCCACGGCCGTCTCTCTCTATGAAAAAATCAGGGCCCGACGGCTCCCTAACCACCGTCGGACCCCAAATCTTCACAAACTGAAACGCTCTCAGCGAAGAATAAGGACCCTCAGCCCTCGAGCGCGAGGCGATCGCGCACGATACCCGCGAGCCGCTCGGCGATGCTGTGGGCTTGGTCGTCATCGGCCGCTTCGACCATGACGCGCACGACGGGCTCGGTGCCCGACGGGCGAAGAAGCACGCGGCCGGTATCACCGAGTTCGGCTTCGGCGTCCTCGACTGCCTTTGTCACGATTGCGTCGATCTGGGCGCGGTTCTTGTCGACGCCCTTGACGTTGATGAGGGCCTGCGGCATGCGGGTCATGACGCTCGCGAGCTCGCGGGCGCTCTTGCCGGTTTCCTTCATGCGCTGGAGAAGGTGGAGAGCCGTGAGTTCGCCGTCGCCCGTCGACGCGTGCTCGAGGAGGATGACGTGGCCGGACTGTTCGCCGCCGAGAGAGTAGCCGCCGAGAGTCATTTCCTCGAGGACGTAGCGGTCACCAACGGAGGTCTGCCCGAGCTGAATACCGTGCTCACGCATGGCGAGTTTGAGGCCGAGGTTGCTCATGACGGTCACGACGAGGGTGTCGTCGGCGAGCTTGCCTTTTTCCTTGAGGGCGAGGGCGAGGATCGCCATGATCTGATCGCCGTCGATGACGGCGCCGTCGGCATCGACCGCAAGGCAGCGATCGGCGTCGCCGTCGAAGGCGACGCCAATATCGGCGCCGTGCTCGACCACGGCGGCTTGCAGCTGCTCGAGATGGGTCGAGCCGCAGTCCTCGTTGATCTGGCGGCCGTCGGTTCGGTCGCCGAGCACGTGGATTCGTGCGCCTGCGCGCTCGAGGGCCTTGGGGCCGGTCTCGAAGGAGGCGCCGTTCGCGCAATCGACGACGACGCTCAGTCCGTCAAGGGAGGCGTCGAGGGTCGAGAGGAGGTGATCGACGTAGCTGTCGATCGCGTTGTCGTAGGGGGTGATCGAGCCGACCTCTGCGCCGAGCGGCCGCGACCACTCTTCGTGAAGGCGCGCTTCGATCGCATCCTCGACTTCGTCGGGAAGTTTCACTCCGCCGCGCGCGAAGAATTTGATGCCGTTATCGGGGTGCGGGTTGTGGCTCGCGGAGATCATGACGCCAAGATCGGCTTCGGACTCTTTCACGAGGTAGGCGAGGCCCGGGGTGGGCAGCACGCCTGCATCGAGCACGTCGACGCCAGCGGAAGCGAGGCCGGCGCAGATCGCCGCGGAGATGAAGTCGCCTGAGGGGCGCGGATCGTGGGCGACGATCGCGCGGGGCTTCGCCCGGCCCTCGCCGCTTTCACTCGGTTCGAATGCGCCGAACTGCCCGAGGACGTGGGCAGCTGCGACGGCAAGTTCCACCGCGAGCTCCGCGGTGATGTCTTTGTTCGCCACCCCGCGAACGCCGTCGGTTCCAAACAAACGTGCCATGTGGTGTCTTCCTTCATTAGGGTGCACGAGGCGTGCACGAAAACTCTTCGAGTGTAACGGGGGTGCTTTAGGTGACCATGAATTGCACGAGTAGGAGCTGCACCACGATGCCGAGCGCGTAGACCGCGGCGTAGCCGGAGGCGGTGCGTTCATCGTCGTGGCCGAGGTTGAGTGCGTGCTCGAGAACGACCGATTGACCGACGAAGGCCGCGACGGCACCTGCCGACCGCTCGAGGCTCACGCCGAGCAGCGCTCCCGCCACGGGAACGAGGGGAAGCATGAGCATGAGGGAGGCAGCCGCGACAAGAGCAACCTTGAGCCCGTCGAGGGTGAAGGCATTCTCCGCGAACGAGGGTCCAGAGATCACCCCCACCGCCGCAAGAAAGACCGATAGACCGAGTTGGCGAATGGTGAGATTCACGGGCCTTGGAAGGGTCCATAGGATGGGCCCCGTGTGCTCCCACCGGCCGAGGATGAGGCCAACGACGAGCGGTCCCGCTGCACTGCCGAGCGCGAACGACGCTCCCCCGCCGATGGGTATGCTGACGAGCCCGAGGAGCAGCCCGAAGGAGATCCCGAGGCCGAGCGCGAGAAAGTCCACGCTGTTGATGCGCTTTTCGCTGTCCCCGAGGTACTCGGTGATGCGAGCGATTTGTTCGCGGGGCGCAACGACCCGAACGCGGTCGCCGAGTTCGAGGCGGGTCCACGGCGACGCGACCATGTCTTCATCCCCACGACGCAGGCGTGTGACGATTGCGCCATAGCGCGAGGCGATTCGGGTTTCGCGAAGGAGTCGCCCTTCGAGTCTCGGGTTGGAGACGAGGATGCGACGGTAGTCCACGGCGCTGCGGTCATCGAGGAGCCGGTGTTCGGCACGCTCGCCGATGACCTCGAGTGCCTGATCGAGCGATTCTGGAAAGCCCACGAGCACGACCTCATCGCCTTCGTGCAATACGGTGTCGGTGCGCACGATCGTCATCATGCCGCGCCTGAGCAGGTACGACGCCGATACGGTCCCCTCGCGCACCCCTGGCACATCCATGAGGGCGATTGTCGAGGTCACGCGCACACTCATGTCACGGATCTGGGAGCCGCGGGGTCGGCCGGGATCCCTTCGAGACACGAACTTTGAGCGCACCCACGTACTCGACATCATGATCGACACGAGGATCATGGGAATGATGACGCCAAACGGGTATGCGATCGCGTAGCCCACGGCGGGGATCGTCGAGCCGCCGGTCGCCCTGCTCGCAGCTGCGAGGGCCGGAGTCGAGGTGAGCGTGCCCGTGAATGTGCCCGCGGTCAGTTCCTTCCCGAGCCCAGCGACGGAGCCGAGAATACTGACGCCCACGGCATAGATGGCGAAGAGTCCGACGGCAGCCAGCATGAGCCGGTACTGCTTTCGCATGTCGCGGAAGAAACCATTACCGGCACTGAGCCCGATCATGTAGACGAAGAGGGCAAGCCCGAACGTTTGATACACGCCAAAGTTTTCGCCAAGGCGCGGATCGAGCGCGCCGACGATGAGACCCACGAAGAGGGCACCCGCCGCACCAAACTGGACGGGGCCAAAGCGCATGCGACCGAGGAGCGTGCCGAGCGCCATCACGAGAAACAGCGCTAGCAGTGGCTGCTCGGTGAGAATATCGAGGACGACCACGTTTACAACCTTAGGCCTTCACACCGTTAACGACCGAAGGCGCCACCGGTGAGGTGACGCCTTCGATGCAGTGCAAAGTGCTGGCGATCAGCGCTTCGAGAACTGCGGAGCCTTACGGGCCTTCTTGAGGCCGGCCTTCTTACGCTCGATGACGCGGGCATCGCGCGTGAGGAAGCCCGCCTTCTTGAGCGCGGGGCGGTTCGCTTCGGTGTCGATCTCGTTGAGCGCACGCGACACGCCGAGGCGCAGCGCACCGGCCTGGCCCGAGGGGCCACCGCCGGAGATGCGGGCGATCACGTCGAAGCGGCCCTGGAGGTCGAGAAGCTTGAACGGATCGTTCACTTCCTGCTGGTGCACCTTGTTCGGGAAGTACTCCTCGAGGGTGCGGCCATTGACCTTCCACTCGCCGGTGCCGGGCACGAGGCGCACGCGGGCGACAGCCTGCTTGCGGCGGCCGGTGCCGTAGCCGGGAGCGGAGATCGACGAGCCCTTGCCGACGGGCGCGTCGTTCGTAGATTCGGTGGTGTAGTTCGAGGCGTCGCCTTCGAACTCCTCAACTTCGGGGGTGGTTTCTGCCACTTGATTTCCTCAGATCTCGTATAGGCGTAGCCGGGCGGGGCCCGTTACTGCGCCACCTGGTCGATGGTGAACGGGACCGGCTTCTGAGCCTGGTGCGGGTGCTCGGGACCCGCGTACACCTTGAGCTTCTTGAGCTGCTGGGTGGCAAGCTTGTTCTTCGGGAGCATGCCCTTGACAGCCTTCTCGATCGCGCGCTCGGGGTTCTTCTCGAGCAGCTCGGCGTACCGAGTCGCGCGCAGGCCGCCCGGGTAACCCGAGTGGCGGTATGCGAGCTTCTGCTCGAGCTTCTTGCCCGTGAGGGCAACCTTCTCAGCGTTGATGATGATGACGAAGTCGCCCGCATCCACGTGGGGTGCGAAGACCGGCTTGTGCTTGCCGCGCAGGAGCTGAGCGGCGTGGGAAGCGAGCCGGCCGAGGACGACATCAGTTGCGTCAATGACGTACCAGGAACGCTCGACGTCGTCGTGCTTCGGGGTGAACGTACGCACTCGTGCCTTCTTCTCTCGTTTAAGTGCCTCGCGACGCCCCTTGTGGGCGCGCAAGAACACGGTTCGAATGGACCGTGGACACGCTTCCTTTGGTTTAAAGCATGACCAAGAAATGTCGTGCTGAACCGGCTGCCCGGGTTTAGGGGCGGGCGTGGGGTTCAGATGCGTGTGAGGAGCTCTTTCGCGCCGAGCGTGAGAAAGCGGCAGCGGCAAAGCGCGCATCTATGGCACAACAGCCCTCTACTCTAGTGCGGATCCGCAGCGAGGGCAACGGGCCGACGGCTGCTCGCCTCTTGTTTTCCCTCACATTTGCAGGGCGAGGGTTCGCCGGTGTTCGGCAACCGTCGGACTTTAACGACGTTCAAACGGCGCACCGCGCTTGCCGCGCGTTTGCCGGGCCCGTGCCGCCCATTCGGCTTCTTCCGGGTAGTCGATCCGCTCGAGTGTAAGGCCGGAGGGGGCGAACATGGGGGCGCTGCCGGCTTCATCGCGCCTGGGGATTGTGATGAGCGCAGCCATCCACTCGGCGTCGAGGTGATGCTCGCCGACCGCGACGCTCGCGCCGACGATCGAACGGACCATGTGATGGCAGAACGCGTCGGCGGTGACGGTTGCGACGACGAGCCCCTCGTCTTTGCCTGTTTTGGGGCGCTCCCACGTGATCTCGTGAAGAGTGCGGATTGTCGTCGCGTCCTCGCGGGGTTTGCAGAAGGACAGGAAGTCGTGTTCGCCGACGAGGGCGCGCGCGGCAGTGTTCATCGCCTCTGCGTCGAGCGAGCGCTTGTGGAAGGCGACGTCGCGGCGCAGGGGGTCGCGCCGCGCACGCTCGTCACAAATGCGATAGCGGTAGGTGCGCGCAAGCGCGCTGAAGCGGGCATCAAAATCGCCGCTGACGACGCTCGCGCGCCGAACGGCGATGTCGCGGGGCAAAACTGCGGCGAGGCGCTGGACGATTGAGTCCTCGCTGGAGCGATCACTCCTGCCCGGCATTCGCTGCCACCGCTCGTGGGGAATGTCGACGTGCACGACCTGGCCGCTCGCGTGGACACCCGCGTCGGTGCGACCGGCGACCGTGACCCGAATATCCTCACGAACGATTTTTGCGAGCCCCGCCTCGAGTTCCCCCTGGACCGTGCGTAGCGCCGGCTGAATTCCCCACCCCTTAAAGTCGGTACCGTCGTAAGCGAGGTCGAGGCGCACTCGCAGCCGCGGCGCTGGCTCGAGCGAGGAGTTGGGGGCTGTGGGCTCGGTGTTCACCCCAGAAGCCTAGCTGGAACCGCTAGGGTTAAGGCGTGAAAATTCTCGTAGTGGGCACCGGCGCGCGCGAGCACGCCCTCGTGCGACGTCTCAGCCAAGATTCCATCCCTCACGATCTCCACGCCGCCCCCGGCAACCCGGGCATGGAGGCCCACGCGGCCACCCACGACGTTTCTCTCGGTGATAGCGCGGCCCTTACCGCGCTTGCGCTCGAGCTCGGCATCGAGCTCGTCGTCATCGGCCCCGAGGCGCCACTCGTTGCGGGTCTTGCCGACGACATGCGCGAGGCGGGCCTCACCGTGTTCGGCCCCTCGAAGGCCGCGGCGGAGCTCGAGGGCTCGAAGGATTTCGCGAAGCGCATCATGAGCGAAGCGGGGGTGGCGACCGCGCGCTCGACGACGGTGACGGATCCCGCGCTGCTCGAAGCGGCGCTCGACGACATCAACCCGGGAGGGAACGTCCCCTACGTCGTCAAGGCCGACGGTCTCGCCGCCGGCAAGGGCGTCGTCGTTACGTCCCCGCGCGAGGAGGCACTCGCACACGCCCGCGACTGCCTCGCAAGCGGAGCACACGGCTCGCGCGTTGTTCTCGAGGAGTATCTCGACGGGCCCGAGCTTTCGGTGTTCTGCGTGTGCGACGGTGAGAGGGCCGTTCCGCTCGTTCCAGCTCAGGACTTCAAGCGCGCATTTAAGGGAGACGAGGGCCCGAATACGGGCGGCATGGGTGCCTATTCACCGCTGCCGTGGCTCGACGAACACGCCGCGATGAACGCGACCGTCGAGACGATCGCCGAACCCGTCGTACGCGCCATGCGTGAGCGCGGCACTCCGTTCACAGGTCTCCTTTTCTGCGGCCTCGCGGCCACCAGCGAGGGACTCAAGGTCATCGAGTTCAACGTTCGCTTCGGCGATCCCGAAACCCTCGTGGTCCTCGAGCGCCTCGGGAGCGACCTCGGCGAGTTCCTGCACGCCGCCGCGACCGGGGATCTCGCGGGCACACCTGACCTCGCGTGGCGCGACGAGAGCGCGGTCGCCGTCGTGCTCGCGAGCGAGGGTTATCCACTCGCCGCCCAGACCGGGCGGGAAATCACGGGCCTTGACGAGGTAGGAGAGGAAGGCTGCACGGTGATCCACGCTGGCACCAAGCGGGATTCCGACGGCACCGTGCGCTCGAGCGGCGGCCGCGTTCTCAGCGTCGTGGCTCGCGAAAAAACCCTCGAGGATGCGCGCGTTCGCGCACAGTCAGCCATCGCGCGCGTCTTGCTCGAAGGCTCCCACTACCGAACCGACATCGCCGAGCGGGCAGCTCTCGGCGCTATCGAAAGGGTGACCCAGCTGTGAACACGAACGTCAATGGCGCGCTGATCGAGGCCCCCACTCTCGAAGGCTGGGACCACGTCTTGAGTGGAAAAGTGCGCGAGCTGTACGTTCCCCACGGGAGCACCCTTGCCGACGCGAACGAGGTGCTCGTCGTCGCGACCGATCGAATCAGCGCGTTCGATTACTCGCTAACTCCGGGAATTCCCGATAAGGGGCGGATTTTGACGGCGATGTCGCTTTTGTGGTTCGACCATCTCAGGGACGTCACGGACAACCACGTGAAAAGCGCCGTCGACGTTCCCGATGCGGTTCGGGGGCGCGCCCTGCGCTGCGAGGCCCTCGACATGGTTCCGCTCGAATGCGTCGTGCGCGGCTACCTGACCGGCTCGGGGCTCGCGGACTACCGTCGCGACGGCGCGGTGGGCGGTCACGTCCTTCCCGAGGGACTCGTCGACGGCTCCCGTCTCCCGTCCCCGCTGTTCACCCCCTCGACCAAGGCCGAGCAGGGAGAGCATGACGAGAACATCACCGTTCGCGAGGCTCGCGCGAGGCTTGGGAAAGACCTCGTCGACGAGCTCGAGGAGCGCACTGTCACCGTCTACCGCGCAGCGGAGCAATTCGCGCGAGAGCGGGGCATCATTCTTGCCGATACGAAGCTCGAGTTCGGCCGCTCGCGACACACCGATAACATCGTGCTGGGTGACGAAGTTCTCACTCCGGATTCCTCGCGATTTTGGGCCGCTGACCAGTACGAACCCGGGCGCGCACAGGCCAGTTTCGACAAGCAGTTTGTGCGCGATTGGCTCACGAACGAGAGTGGCTGGAACAAGAACACCCAGGTCGCACCGCCTGTACTCCCCGCAAGCATCGTCGAGGCGACTCGCGAGAAATATATCGAGGCCTACGAGCGCCTTTCGGGCGAGAAATTCTAGCCCTCCCCACCACCCTTCCAGACCCCGGCGATACCATGTGACCGCCGCCACGGAGCAGGCTCAAAGTCCCCTACACATATAGGCCTCACTCCTACGGTGGAACTACCAGCACACCTCACGAGCAAGCGGCATAGCCCCCGCCATGGAAGGAAGGCTCACATGACTGCTGTGGAAGAAAAGAACGCCGGATCCCAGGGCGAACAGCTCGACCCGTGGCGCGGTTTTAAGGCCGGCGACTGGAACGAGAACATCAACGTTCGCGAGTTCATCCAGCTCAACTACACCCCGTACGAGGGCGATGCCGAGTTCCTCGCGGGTGCGACCGACAAGACTCTTCGCGTGTGGGACACCCTCGAGAAGAAGTACCTCTCGGAGGAGCGCCGCCGCCGCGTCTACGACGTGGATACGAAGACCCCCGCCGACATCGACGCCTTCCCCGCTGGCTACATCAGCGAAGACGATGACGTCATCGTCGGCCTTCAGACCGACGTTCCCCTCAAGCGCGCGATGATGCCCTTCGGTGGCTGGCGCATGGTGGAGACCGCGATCAAGGAAGCCGGCAAGGAACCGGATCCGGAGATCAAGAAGATCTTCACCAGGTACCGCAAGACCCACAACGATGGTGTGTTCGACATCTACACCCCGCGCATCCGCGCAGCACGTAGCTCGCATATCATCACCGGTCTTCCCGATGCCTACGGCCGCGGCCGCATTATTGGCGACTACCGTCGCCTCGCGCTCTACGGCGCGGACTTCCTGATCGCCGAGAAGAAGGCCGCGAAAGACGCGGTATCGGATCAGCCGTTCAGCGAGCACTGGGCACGCTTCCGCGAGGAGCACGCCGAGCAGATCAAGGCTCTCAACAAGCTCGTCACCCTCGGCGACTCCTACGGCCTCGACCTTCGTCGTCCCGCCGCTACCGCTCAGGAAGCCGTGCAGTGGGTCTACATGGCCTACCTCGCCTCGGTCAAGAGCCAGGACGGCGCCGCCATGTCGATCGGCCGCCTGTCGCCGTTCCTCGACGCGTACATCCAGCGCGACCTCGACGAAGGCCGCATCACGGAGACCGACGCGCAGGAGCTCATCGACGCTCTCGTGATCAAGCTCCGCATCGTGCGCTTCCTCCGCACGATCGACTACGACCAGATCTTCTCGGGCGACCCCTACTGGGCAACCTGGTCCGACGCCGGCATCGGCGAGGACGGCCGCACGCTCGTCACGAAGACCTCGTTCCGTCTCCTCCAGACGCTTCGTAACCTCGGCCCGGCTCCCGAGCCGAACATCACGATCTTCTGGGATCCGAGCCTCCCGCAGGGCTACAAGGACTTCTGCTCGGCAATCTCGATCGAGACGAGCTCGGTGCAGTACGAGTCCGATGAGCAGATCCGCAACCGCTGGGGCGACGACGCGGCCATCGCGTGCTGCGTGTCCCCGATGAAGGTCGGCAAGCAGATGCAGTTCTTCGGCGCTCGCGTGAACTCCGCTAAGGCGCTTCTGTACGCGATCAACGGCGGCCGCGATGAGATGAGCGGCAAGCAGGTCACCGAAGCCGGCCTGTTCGAGCCCATCCAGGGCGAGGGCCCGCTCGACTTCGACGAGGTCTGGCAGAAGTACGAAGAGATGCTGGACTGGGTTGTGGGCACCTACGTTGAAGCGCTCAACATCATCCACTACTGCCACGACAAGTACGCCTACGAGGCAGTCGAGATGGCGCTGCACGATTCGGATATCACGCGCACGATGGGCTGCGGCATTGCCGGCCTGTCGATCGTCGCGGACTCGCTCTCCGCGATCAAGTACGCCAAGGTGTACCCGATCCGCGACGAGTCCGGCCTCGTTGTCGACTACCGCACCGAGGGTGACTTCCCGATCTACGGTAACGACGACGATCGCGCCGACGACATCGCCGCGACCGTTGTGCACACGATCATGTCGAAGATCAAGGCAATCCCGATGTACCGTGACGCGATCCCGACGCAGTCGGTACTCACGATTACGTCGAACGTCGTGTACGGCAAGGCGACCGGCTCGTTCCCCTCGGGCCACGAGAAGGGCACGCCCTTCGCCCCGGGCGCTAACCCGGAAAACGGCATGGATAGCCACGGCATGGTGGCCTCGATGCTTTCCGTTGGCAAGCTCGACTACAACGACGCGCTGGACGGCATCTCGCTGACCAACACGATCACCCCGCAGGGCCTCGGTCGCACGAAGGACGAGCAGGTCAAGAACCTGGTCGGCATTCTCGACTCCGGCTTCATCATGGACGACGAAGACTGATCGTCTGAACCCCTAAATGTGAATCGGTCGGGCGCGAGCCCCTCGGGCTCGGCCGGTTTTCACCCCCACATTTCCATCACTCTGATTGAGGAGAGAACAATGGCAGTCAAGACTTTCGACGAGCGCCTTGAGTCCATGAAGACCAACCGCGCAGCAAACAACATGGAGTCGGGCCTCTACCACGCGAACATCAACGTGCTCAACAAGGAGACCCTTGTCGACGCGATGGAGAACCCGGAGAAGTACCCGAACCTCACGGTTCGCGTGTCGGGCTACGCCGTGAACTTCGTGAAGCTCACGCGCGAGCAGCAGCTCGACGTTCTCAACCGCACCTTCCACCAGGGCGCCTGAGACATCCCCTTTACACGCATGATGCGCAATAATTGACGCATCGAAGCGTTCACCTGTTGGGCCTGGAAGCTCCGGTTTCCGGGCCCAACTCTTTAGGGCGCATGCCCCCCGATCGGCGGCACGTGTGCCCACCGCGATTTTCACGAGAGGCGTTTCATGACCGAGTCCGAGGCCAAGAGCATCAGCCAGGTTGACCTTCCGCTTCATAAGAGGCGCCAGGGCGCCGGCATTGAGGGGCTCGAGGAAACGCACCTGGAGCGCCCTGATCGACTCCAGGCGGTACGCGAAGGCGAACTCGCCTCGATTCACTCGTGGGAGCTTGTGACGGCAGTCGACGGCCCCGGCACGCGCCTCACGATCTTCTTCAGCGGCTGCCCGCTTCGTTGCCTGTACTGCCACAACCCCGACACGTTCGAGGCGAAGAACGGTCAGGACGTGACCGCTGACGAGATCATTGGGAAGATCCGCCGCTATCGCCGCATTTTCAAGGCCTCGGGCGGTGGCATTACGCTCTCGGGCGGCGAGGTGCTCCAGCAGCCTGCCTTTGCTAAGCGAATTCTCGAGGCCGCGAAGGACATGGGTGTCCACACCGCGATCGACACGTCGGGTTTTCTCGGCCGCAATGCCTCAGACGACCTGCTTGAGTCGGTCGATCTCGTGCTTCTCGACGTCAAGAGCGGCGATCCCGACGTGTATAAGCGCACGACCGGCCGCGACCTGCAGCCGACGATCGATTTTGGCGACCGCTTGAACGCGAAGGGAATCGAGGTGTGGGCGCGTTTCGTGCTCGTGCCTGGCCTCACCGACGACTATGACAACGTCGAGAAAGTCGCCGACATCGTCGAGCGGTGGCGCACGAACGTCAGCCGAATCGAGGTTTTGCCGTTCCACCAGATGGGTACCGACAAATGGGATTCACTCGGCCTCGACTACAAGCTGCGTGATACCCGGCCGCCGGAGAAGGAACTCGTCGAGCGCGTGCGTGAGCAGTTCCGCGCGCGCGGGGGTTTCGAGGTTCATTAATTCCGCCGCGCCGCTTCGCCGCTAAAAACTGAGGGTACGCCCCTGCCCGGGTTCGGTGTCCGCGGGCCAATCTCGCACTTCGCATTCCTCGGGAGAGAAGGCGCGCGACTGCTTCAGATAGATCGCTCGCCCCTCGGCGGAGGCCACGCGATCGTGCACGGGGATCGCCACGGCAGGTTTCACAATTCTGAGGAAATCGATCGTTTCGTGCATTTTTGACCACGGCGCGACGAGAGGAAACGACAGAACGTCAGCCCCGACGATTTCGGGGTGCGGGACGAGCGAGTCACCGGTGTGCACAAGTGTTTTCTCGCTAGCCGCTTCGACGATAAGCGCCACGTTTCCCACGGGCGGGATAGACGGGTGGATGGTCGCGTGGGCTCCCCCGGCTGCGGTGACTGTGACGGGGAAGGGCCCGACGCTCGCTCGCTGACCTGGCGCGAGAGGCGTGAAGCGCTCCCGAAAGCGTGAGGTCTCGGGGTTGTCGCTTAGAGCTTGCGCGGTTTGAGGCTCGAGAAGGATTGCTGCCTCGGGGTTGTGCGCGAAAAGCTCCGCAAGGTATGGCGGGTGCGCGTGATCGGGGTGCTGGTGGCTGATCGCAATCGCGTCAAGATCGGTAAGGTGCGTGAGCGAAGGATCGCTCAAATTGCCGGGGTCGATGAGGATCCGGGTGGTGTCGGACTCTCCCGCCCCTCCCTCCCCCGCGCGCGCTCCGGTGCCGCCGCGGTGCGAAACGAGCAGAGCGGAATGGCCAAAGTGTGTAATGTCCATGCCGCCACAGTAGGGGCAAAAGATGAGGACAGGCCGCACTGGCCGGTAGAATCATCGTGTGCGCGACGCGCGCAGTTTTCGACGACACTTTCGTGCCTACTGTTTTCTGGAGATGACATGCCCCGCCTCATCGTCGACGTAATGCCGAAACCCGAGATTCTTGACCCACAGGGAAAGGCCGTTCTCGGCGCTCTTGGACGACTCGATTTCGAGAACATCACCTCGGTCCGTCAAGGCAAGCGTTTTGAGCTCGAGGTTGAGGGCGACGTGACCGACGACGTGCTCGAGCGCGTGCGCGAGGCGGCAACCGAGCTGCTCTCGAACCCCGTTATCGAAGATGTCGTGTCGGTGCGCGTCGAGGAGGAGCAGGCCTGATGCCCGCAATCGGTGTGGTGACCTTTCCGGGGACCCTCGACGATCGCGACGCGCTCCGCGCCGTCACAATCGCCGGCGGTGAGCCGATTGCGCTGTGGCACGCGGACGACGATCTGCGCGACGTCGATGCGGTGATTCTTCCGGGCGGCTTCAGCTACGGGGATTATCTGCGGGCGGGCGCTATTTCCCGTTTCGCGCCGATCATGGAACGCGTGGTCGATGCGGCCAAGGGCGGCATGCCCGTGCTCGGGATCTGCAACGGCTTCCAGATCCTCACCGAGACGCACCTGCTTCCCGGTTCGATGATCAAGAATGCGCACCGGACGTTCGTGTGCCGCGATCAGCCGCTTCGCGTTGAGAACACGCGAACGGCTTGGACAACCGCATACGCCGAGGGCCAGATCATCCGGATCCCTCTGAAGAATCAGGACGGCCTCTACGTCGCTGATGAGAAGACTCTCGACGAGCTCGAGGCTGATAATCGCGTGGTGTTCCGTTACGCCGAGGGCGCCGTGGGCGGCCCCGCTGGTTTCGAGGACAACCCGAACGGCTCCTATCGCGGGATTGCCGGAATCACGAACAAGTACGGCAACGTCGTGGGGCTTATGCCGCACCCCGAGCACGCTGTCGAGGCAGGCTTCGGCCCGGACATGCCGGGAGAAGGTACCCGCACGGGCGTGGATGGCCTCGGCTTTTTCACCTCGGTCATGAAGTCGATCCTCGCCTAAGGAACTCCCCGGCGAACCTTATTTTTTCGCGCTGAGCACGGTGAACGTGCGGTCCCGGCTCACCTCTCGGGTGGCGGCAAATCGCCGCTTAAGGAGGGGCCGGTAGCGCAGGTGCGAGTTATGCACGAGGAGCAGTTCTCCGCCCGGCTCGAGAATGCGGTACGACGCCTCGATGAGCGGCTCAACGAGCGTCGCATCGATACGCGTGCCGTCGTGGAACGGCGGGTTGAGGAGCACGAGGTCGGCCGAGGAGTCGGGGTGCTGCGCAGCGGCATCGTCCCACGTGAGAGTTGGGGTGGCGCCGGGTTGCGTCCGGTAGGGCTCTAGCGTGGCGCGCGTCGAGCGAATCGCATCGAGGTCAATATCCGTCGCGGCGAGCGTGAGGGCACAACCTGTTCGCGCCGAAGCCTCGCATACCGCGAGCGAGAGCATGCCGTTGCCGCAGCCAAGGTCGAGGACGCGCGCGGTCGGCGCCGCATGCTGTGGGCGGGCCGCGAGCCATGAGGCCGCTGCATTCGCGAGCGCCTCTCCCCCGCGGTCAGGCTTAGCGCCCGAGAACACGCCGCCGAAGGCGGTAAGCGTCCCGCCGCCCCACCGCTTCGTGCGCGGGGGCATTACCGTCACGGATTCGCGCGGCGTGGACGCCTCGAGGCACCTAGATTTTCCCTTGCCCAGAAGACCCCGGACTTCGGTGAAGCCGGTCGCGAGCGCATCGTTCATCGAGCGCGTCATGTGCTTCGTGGCGCCACCGAGCACCACGATCATGTCCGTGCCGCTTCGACGCGCGTGCCTCGCGAGCATCCGCGCGTTCTCTTCTAGCGCGGCGAGTGATTTTGGCAGGCGCCCGAGCGCGAGCCTCCCCGCGAATCCGTGGGCGGCAAGGAAGGACTCGAGATCGAGCTCGCTTCCGTCGAGACCCGCGATGAGCACTCGATTTCGATCCGCCTGACCCAACGTCGCGGCGGCCTCGTGCGCCGCCGCTTGCACGGTCAACGCATGAGCGCGCGACACCGTGCGCACGAACACCCGCGAATGCGGCCCCACGTGCGCGAGTGCCCATTGAGTCAGTGCGCCGGAGCGGTCATCGAGAACGAGGATGTCTCCGTCGTCGCTACCGGGCTGTGCGACGTGCGCGCTCGCATCGTGCATGATGAGGCGGTCGAGGGCGTCGGCACGTGCGTCGGGAAATGTCATGCTCACGAGCCTACGGCACGTGACGAGGGGGCGCGCCAACCTCCACTGGGTTGGCGCGCCCCCTCAGGTGCAAGGAGCGTTCGCGGGTATGAACGCTTCTTTGCCTTACGCGTTCGCGGCGCGCGGCGCCCCGATGCCCGGATCGATCTTCGGCACGTCGCCTGCGCCGGGGCGCACGTCGATGTCGAAGATGGCGGTCGGGATGTACACGGTCGCGCACGAGTTCGGGATGTCAACGACGCCCGAGAAGCGGCCCTCGATCGGCGCGGCGCCGAGCAGGAGGAAGACCTGCTCCGGCGTCCAGCCGAAGGTCGTGAGGTAGTCGATCGCGTGGAGGCAGGCACGCTGGTAGGCAAGCTGCGAATCGAGGTAGCGCTGCTCGCCGTCGAGCGTCACGGACGTGCCCGAGAAGGAAATCCACTCGCTGTAGCGCGGCTCGACATTGCCGGGCATGAAGATCGCGTTTTCCTTGACGTTGTACTTGTCCATACCGCCTGGGATGACATCGACGTGCACGTCGATGAAGCCCGACATCTCGATGCCGCCACAGAAGGTGATCTCGCCATCGCCCTGCGAGAAGTGCAGGTCGCCTACCGAGAAGTGCGCGCCATCCACGTAGACGGGGTAGAACACGCGCGTGCCCTTCGAGAGGTTCTTGATGTCCTGGTTACCGCCGTTTTCGCGCGGCGGAGCGGTGCGTGCCCCCTCGGCTGCGACGCGATCGAAGTCGTCGCCGGTAAGCGTGCCAAGAACCGCATCCTTCGGCTCGGGCGGGAGCGCGAGCGGGGGCAGGCGGTTCGGGTCCGTGGCGATCAGCGCGGCCTCGCGGTCATTCCACTTCTTGAGAAGCTCGTGCGAGGGCGCCGTGCCCATGAGACCCGGGTGGATGAGGCCCGTAAACGACACTCCGGGCACGTGGCGCGAGGTCGCGGTCTGGCCGTTGAAGTCCCACACAGCCTTGTAGGCATCCGGGAACTGATCCACGAGGAAGCTGCCGCCATTGTTCTTCGCGAAGATGCCGGTGTAGCCCCAGCCCTGACCCGCGAGGGGGCCCTCATCTTCCTGCGGAATCGGGCCAACGTCGAGGATGTCCACGATCAACAGGTCGCCCGGCTTCGCACCCTTAATGTGGAACGGGCCCGAAAGTGCGTGGACCTTGCTCACGGGGGCTTCGAGGATGTCCTGGGCGCTGTCATCGTTCTTGATGTCGCCGTCGAACCACTCGCGGCAGTCGATGCGGAACGTGTCGCCGGGGTTTACCGTGACGGCCGCTGGAATGTCCGGGTGCCAACGGTTGTGGCCAACGATGTCCTGGTCTTTGAACGACTTCGTGGAATCAAGCGGGAAAAGATTCTTAGGCATGGCTCTGTGTGCTCCTTTGCTTGCCTACTCGGGGCGTCAGGGACGCGGAAGTGCACGATGGCGCGGATCGTGCGATACAGGGGTGGGCTTGGCGCCTCGCGAAGAGGGAAGCGACGAATGAACCTGGGGCTCATAGGCGCTGCGCTTCGCTGAATCGATCGCGTTTGTCAGTGCTGGATCGAGCGACCGCACAGCGGGTGCGCTCACGAGGCGCTTCGCGGTGGTGTCGCACTCGGGGCACTGGCGTTCTCGAGTCGTGCTGCTCATCGGCAGCAGTGCTTCGCTGAGGTGACCTTCACCGCACCGAAACTCGTACAGGGGCATGGCACTCCTTCGTCCGCACCTTCGGCGACGCAATTCCCGCGCCACCTTCGTCTTTGCTTAAATCACGCTAACGCCCACCGCATCGAGGTTCCTGAAATCTTCTTGAGTTTACTGAGGCCACGCGGGGCTCTCATGCGCCTCCAAGGACCGTTACGCGGCCAGAAAAGGCAAGGTGCGCCGTGCGATCGGCAGGCGTCGGACCCCGAAGGCTGAACCCTGAGAACGCGACCGAACCGCGCTCCGTCCCTTCCTTCGGCTCCTCTCGCCCGTACCGCACCCACACCGTTGCAGGCAAAGACGGAAGCGACGGGAACTCGAGTTCCCACAAAAGCGGAGAGTGCGCCCCTACTTCGACTTCGCTGAGCGCACGCGATCCCAGGAACATGCCGTGGGCAAGCGGAGAAGGGGCGCCAAGCGCACGTGCGCTCAGCGCGCTCACGTGAATCGGGTGGACATCGCCGCTCACTCGTGCGAACTCGCGCCCCACACCCGCGGAGAGCTTCCAGCGCGACGGAGACGCCGTCGAGGCGAAAGGAGCCGCCTCGGTCTGGAGAGACTTTGCACGCTTCGCAGAATTACCGGAGCCACGCAGCAGGTACGTCGAGACGTCGGTCGCGACGATGTCACCCCCGCTCGACAACACCGAGACCACTTCGCACGTGCTCCCCCGTGAAGCGCGTACGAGGCTCCCAATGCGTGTCTCAATGTCGACTCTCTCGCCTATGCACACTGGCCGGTGCAACAAGAGCGAATTCTTGACGTGCACAAGCCCGAGCGCGGGAAGCGGAAAACGCGGGCGCGCCATGAGTGCGAGCCCGAGCGGATGCGCGAGGGCATGCAAGAAACCGGGGTGGGCGAGATGCGCATCAGCCCACGCGTCCCTTCCATGAGGCGCAACGACGCGCGAATAGCGCAGGGCGCGCCGCTCCTCAATGGCAACACCGCGCACGCTATAGCGGCGGTCGGGAACGTCCTCGGCGCGCGCGACGGGCGCACGGGTGAGAATCGCTGCCCACGCGGCGGCGGCGTTCGGCACGCGCGCAAGAGTCTTCGTGGAAGGCGACATGTCTCTACTCTGCCATTCCGCGTTACCGTGCGCGACGTCGTAAAATACGAGGTGCTGAGAACAACCGACACGGAGGACAGCCGCGAGCATGAACACGCACGAGCCAGACACGATCGAGCGGGCGCGTGAAACCCCGAACGAACAGCAGCCGTGGGCCGATCTGGGCCTCAAGGAAGAGGAATACGCGAAGATCCGCGAGCTCCTCGGCCGCCGCCCCACGAACGCCGAGCTCGCCATGTACTCCGTTATGTGGTCTGAGCACTGCTCGTACAAGTCCTCCAAGATCCACCTCAAACAGTTCGGCCAGAAACAGACCCCCGCGATGAAGGAAAACCTCCTCGTGGGTATCGGCGAGAACGCTGGCGTCGTTGACATCGGCGACGGCTGGGCCGTGACGTTCAAGGTAGAATCGCACAACCACCCGAGCTACGTCGAGCCTTACCAGGGGGCTGCGACCGGCGTTGGCGGCATCGTCCGCGACATCATCTCGATGGGGGCCCGCCCAGTCGCCGTCATGGATCAGCTCCGATTCGGCGCGATCGACCACCCGGATACCGCGCGAGTCGCCACCGGCGTCGTCGCCGGTATCGGCGGATACGGCAACTGCCTCGGTTTGCCCAACATCGGCGGTGAAACCGTGTTCGACCCCGCCTACCAAACCAATCCCCTCGTCAACGCCCTCGCCGTGGGCGTGCTTCGCCACGAGGACATCCACCTGGCCTCCGCGACAGGCGCCGGCAACAAGGTCGTGCTGTTCGGTGCACGCACAGGTGGCGACGGAATCGGCGGCGCGTCGATCCTCGCCTCCGAAACCTTCGAGGACGAGGGCCCGGCGAAACGCCCGAGCGTCCAGGTCGGCGACCCGTTCATGGAGAAGCTGCTCATCGAGTGCTGCCTTGAGCTCTTCGCGAAGGGCACCGTCGAAGGCATCCAGGACCTCGGCGCCGCGGGCATCTCGTGCGCAACGAGCGAACTCGCATCCAACGGCGGTTCCGGCATGCACATCGACCTCGAAAACGTGCTCCTCCGCGACCCGACGCTCACCGCGGGCGAGATCCTCATGAGCGAATCGCAAGAGCGCATGATGGCCGTCGTCACCCCCGACAACCTCGAGGAATTCCTCGCCATCACCGACAAGTGGGGTGTTGAAGCCGCCGTCATCGGCGAAGTCACGGGCGAGGGACGGCTCACGATCGACCACTACGGCAAGCGCATCGTTGACGTCGATCCCACGACCGTCGCGCACGAGGGCCCCACCTACGACCGCCCCTACGCGCGCCCGGCATGGCAGGACGCCCTCGAGGCCGACCGCGCCGAAGACCTCCCCCGCCCCGCAAGCACCGACGAGCTCGTTGCGCAGCTGTGGGCACTCACGACCTCCCCAAACCTCGCGAGCACCGCATGGGTCACCGACCAATACGACCGCTACGTCGGCGGCAACACCGCGCTCGCGATGCCCGACGACGCAGGTGTGCTCCGCATCGACGAAGAAACGGGCCGCGGCATCGCCATCGCCACCGACGGCAACGGTCGCTTCGCGATGCTGAACCCGAAAGAAGGCGCACGCGCCGCGCTCGCGGAGGCCTACCGCAACGTCGCCACGACAGGCGCGCGTCCCCTCGCCGTGACCGACTGCCTCAACTTCGGCTCCCCCGAAGATCCCGACCGCATGTGGCAGTTCGTCGAAGCAATCACGGGGCTCGCCGACGCCTGCCAGGAGCTCGAAGTTCCCGTGACCGGCGGCAACGTCTCCCTGTACAACTCCACGGGCGAGCCCGGCCGCCTCAACTCTGCAATCCACCCGACCCCCGTCGTAGGCGTCCTCGGCGTGTTTGACAACGTCGCGACGAGGGTGCCCTCCGGATGGCACGAAGAAGGGCTTGCCATCTACCTTCTCGGTGAAACTCGCGAGGAGCTTTCGGGCTCCGCGTGGGCCGACGCCACCCACGCTCACCTCGGCGGCACACCCCCGCGCGTGTCGCTCGCACACGAAAAAGCCCTCGCTACCGTACTCATCGGTGCGGCCGACCAGGGAATCGCACGTGCAAGCCACGACCTCAGCGAAGGCGGCCTCTTCCAGTCACTCGTCGAATCCACCACTCGATTCGACACGGGCGCATCGATCGACCTCACGACCGTGATCGACCGTGACGGCATCGATTCGTTCACAGCCCTCGTCTCAGAGTCGCACGCGCGAGCGATCGTCGCGGTGCGCCCTGACGATGCCCCAGCCCTCGAGGAACTCGCACGCAGCGCGTCGGTCCCCGCGGCTCGCATCGGCACAAGTGGTGGCGACGGCCTGGAGCTGGCTGGCGTCGGAACGTTCCCCCTCGCGGAGCTTCACGAGCGCCGTGCCCAAACGCTCCCCGAGCACCTCGCTTAACCCGGTCAGATGACGCACGCGGGCCTTCCCAGCGAAGGCCCGCGTGCGCTATGGTAAGGCCGACTTCCCCTCACAAGAAAGCACTTCCCCATGAGCTTCAAAGAATCCCCCGTCAATCGCCGCACCCTACTCAAAGTCGGTGCCGTCACCCCCTTCGCCGCAGCTGGAGTGGGCGCTCTCGGAATGGGCCTTGCCCTTGCCGACGGCTCCCCCGCCCCCAGTGACGGCGACACCGCCGTCGTCGAACGCGACCTCAAGCACACCGACACCGTCCACACTCACGGCGCCACGGATAAAAACCCCGAACTCGACGGCACCCCCGCGAAGCACGTCACCGGGTACATCACCATGGCCGCCGCAAGCTGGCCCTCCGACGTTGACTCCCCCGACGTGGTGGAGTTCCAGGGCAAAGACCTCAATACCGGAGAATGGGGCGACTGGCTGAGCGCCGAACTCATGACCGACATCGATGAGAACGCGAGCGAAGCCGTGTGGGTCGGGCCCTCGAGCGCGGTCAACGTGCGCGCCTTCCGCGATGGCATCGACATTTCCGAGCAGCTCACCGCGCACCTCATCACCACGTCGGAATCACGCAGCGACGTGCGCCTCGCCTCAAGCGGCGGCGGTACCGGCGTCACCCGTATTTTGCCCGCTACCGTGACGCCCGGCACCGGCGCACCAACGTTCATCACCCGTGAGGAGTGGAACGCAGACACGGTTGACACCTCGCGCTTGAGCTACGCGAAGGAACTCAAGGCGATCTGCATCCACCACACGGGCGGCTCCAACACCTACACGGCGGCGCAAAGCCCTCAGGTCGTGCGCGGTATGTTCACCTACCACACCAAAACCCTCGGCTGGGCCGACCTCGGCTACAACGTCGTCGTCGACAAATACGGGCAAATCTTTGAAGGGCGCGCGGGTGGCCTGCACCGCAACGTTGCCGGCGCCCACGCCCGCGGCTTCAACACGGGCTCATGCGGCATCTCCGTCATGGGTGACTACATGGACATTCCCGTGCCCACCGCGGCGCTCAACGCCATCGCAACCGTGGCCGCGTGGAAGCTCGCCAGCACCTTCACTCAGGACGTGTACGGCACCGAGACCTGGACCGTCACCACCTCGAACGTGAAACGCAGCGGCACCTTCTCCATGCCCCACCTTTTCGCGCACCGCGACGTGAACTACACGGATTGCCCGGGAGACACCTACTACGGCCAGCTTCCGAACCTGCGTAGTCTCGTGCAGCAAAAGCTCAACGGATTCAAGGAGAGCTACCCCGAGCACCTCGTTGCCTACGTCAACGGCGGCGGGCGTGGCGCGTTCGGAACCGTCACGCACGTTCGCCGGGCAGAAGGGACCTACGACGTCACTCGCCTCACGGATGGGCTTATTCTCACGGCAGGTGGACGCACGAGCGCTCACAAGAGTGCCTTCGGCGCCGACTGGACGCCCGCCTGGGGACGCCCCCTCGAAAGCACGACGGGCACCACCCAGCGCTTCGAGAACGGCACTGCCACCAAGGTCAACGGAAAGGTGTCGTTTACTCCGGGCGGAACGCGCACGAAGCACTTCGTCGACGTTCCCGACAACCTGATCTTTGCGCACGAAATCAATACCCTCGCCGATCTCGGCGTGATTCGGGGCTGGCCTGACCGCACATTCCGCCCTCAAATTTCTGTGTGGCGAGACGCGGTTATCGCCTACATGTACCGAATCGCCAAAGAACCCTCATACACCGCTCCGCGAACCTCCCCCTTCCTCGACGTCGACCGGAGCCAGCCCTTCTACAAGGAAATCTGCTGGGCACACTCCACGGGCCTCACAACGGGTTGGAAGGTCCGCGGAGGATGGGAGTTCCGCCCCTACCAGCCGATTCTCCGCGACGCGATGGCAGCGTTCCTCTTCCGCGCCTCGGGGGAAAGCCTCTCGGGGGTGAAATTCGGCGGCTTCAAAGATGTGAATTCCTCGCTCGTGTTCGAGAAGGAAATCAAATGGATGGGATCGACCGGCATCTCACGCGGATGGGACGACGGCACCTATCGCCCCTTCAACCAGACCACACGTGCCGAACTGGCGGCCTTCCTCTACCGCTATATGGAGCACCGTGGCCTTCTCTAGATTTCTCGAGCGGAAAAAGCCGCAGGCCGGCACCACCACCGCGAATCACGATGTGTCGAGCGAAAGCTCCCGAGGGGCAGGCGAGCGCATCTACCTCGTCTCGATGGCCGGCTACCCCAACTACGGGGACGAACTCATCGCCCGCACTTGGCTTCGCTTCCTCGCCGAAACCAAGCCCGAGGCTCAGGTGTGGCTCGATTGCCGTCACCCGGGTGCTGCCAGTGTGCTGTTCCGCGGCGACCACCCGAACCTCACCACGACTGACACGCTCTACCGCGTGCTAGAGCTCGCGGACCAGGAGTGGGAACCGCGCAGCATCGCAGAGATCGTCACGCACAGGGGCAGCCCCCTATTCGATCTCCAAATCGCCGAAATGAACCGCGCGACGACACTTCACTTGCTCGGCGGGGGCTTCCTCAATAGCCGCTGGCCGAAGAACCTTGGGCTCCTCGAAGGCATGCGCGCCTCAGCCGCGGTCTCGGGGGCACGCCTCATCGCGACCGGACAGGGCCTGATACCCGACGCCGGAGCGAGCTTCGAGGGCTTCGCGCACGTGAGTGTTCGTGACGACGAAAGCGCTGAGCTCGCCGCCACTACCACTGGGCTCGATGATGCTTTCCTCGGGCTCGCGCAGCTGGGTGCGCCACTTGGGGACGTCAACGAGGTGGTGGTGTGCGTACAGTCGGATGCGATCGGCGACGGTAGCTTCGAAGCATTCCTCGACACGGTTGAATCAGCCCTTCACGATGCGGCCCTCGCGCATGCCCGACTCACCTATGTGGAAGCGCTTCCGGGCGTTGACTACCGAGGCATCGAGGCCCTCACTGCCCGCGGGATCGAATTCTCGCGCTTCGTCCCGTTCAGCGACTTCTGGACCGAACCGTTCAGAATTTCGCCCGGACAGTTCTGGATCAGCACCAGATTCCACCACCATCTCGTAGCCGCCTCGCGCGGGGCCCGCGGCTTTGCACTCGTGGATCCCGGCCAGTACTACACGACCAAGCACGAGTCGCTCATCGAGCTGGGATCAGGGTGGCTTTCCGCGCGTCCAGGCCACAACGTTCCTTCTGTCGCGGATACTCGCGGGCAAAGCGGGTTCGATAAGGCGTATGCGCGCAAGCGCGCCGAAGCAGAGTCCCTCTACGGGAGCTAAGACGCCACACCGATGCGAGGTAGTTGCGCGGCTAGTGCGCAGCAACGTTGCAGCGATGCGAGAAGGCCCGCCCCGACGGATCGGGGCGGGCCTTCCTTATTGCTCTAAGAGCCGGTTACGCGTGAATCAGGCCTCGGTGTTCTCCGTAGTCTCCTCTGCGGGCGTTTCCTCAGCCGCGGTCTCTTCGACCTTCGTCTCCTCAGCGGGAGCTTCGTCGGCCTTTGCGGATGCCTTGGCAGCGCCTTCGGCTTCCTTCACGACGGCCTGCTTCGGCGAGTACTCTTCCTCCACGAGCTCAAGAAGGGCCATGGGGGCGTTGTCGCCCTTGCGGTTCTCGAGCTTCGTGATGCGGGTGTAGCCGCCGGGGCGGTCCGAGAACTTCGGAGCGATCTCAGTCATGAGAACGTGCGCGGCAGTCTTCGTCTTGAGCGTCTGCATCACACGGCGGCGATTGGCAAGGTCGCCCTTCTTCGCCTGGGTGATGAGGCGCTCAGCGAGAGGCTGAACGCGCTTTGCGCGGGTCTGCGTCGTGGTGATGGCACCGTGCTCGAAAAGGGCAGTCGCGAGGTTCGCGAGAATAGCCTTCTCGTGAGCCGGGGACGAGCCGAGTCGAGCGCCCTTAGTGGGTGCAGGCATGTTGTTTCTCCTCGAAGAAAAAGATGGAAATCAGAACTGCTCGCCGAACTCGTCGTCGCCGTACGAGTCAAGAACAGTGGAAGGATCGAAACCGGCCGGGGAATCCTTGAGCGAGAGGCCGAGCTCAGCGAGCTTCGCCTTAACTTCGTCGATGGACTTCTGGCCGAAGTTGCGGATGTCGAGCAGGTCCGCCTCGGAGCGATTGGTGAGTTCACCAACGGTGTACACACCCTCGCGCATAAGGCAGTTGTACGAACGAACCGTGAGGTTGAGGTCGTTGATCGGAAGCGCAAGGTCGGCGGCAAGGGCCTGGTCGGTCGGCGAAGGACCAATCTCAATACCTTCTGCCTCGTTGTTGAGCTCCTGTGCGAGACCGAAGAGCTCCACGAGGGTCTTGCCAGCCGAAGCAATGGCATCGCGCGGGGCGATCGCCGGCTTCGTTTCGACATCGATGATGAGTCGATCGAAGTCCGTGCGCTGCTCGACACGAGTGGCTTCAACCTTGTACGTCACCTTGAGAACAGGCGAGTAGATCGAGTCGACCGGAATGCGGCCAATCTCGCTCTCGGCGCCCTTGTTCTGCTGGGCCGAAACGTAGCCGCGGCCACGCTCAACGATCAGCTCGACCTCGAGGCGACCCTTCGAGTTGAGGGTCGCGATGTGCAGGTCGGGGTTGTGGATTTCGACGCCTGCCGGCGGGGTGATGTCGGCGGCGGTCACGACGCCCTCACCCTCCTTACGCAGGTACATTACGACCGGCTCGTCGTTTTCCGACGACACCACGAGGTTCTTGATGTTCAGGATGAGCTCGGTGACATCTTCCTTCACACCCGGAACAGTCGAGAATTCGTGGAGGACGCCGTCGATGCGGATCGACGTCACTGCCGCGCCCGGGATGGACGAGAGCAGTGTGCGGCGCAGCGAGTTGCCGAGCGTGTAGCCGAAGCCCGGCTCGAGCGGCTCGATGACGAACCGTGAGCGGTAGTCAGAAACGACCTCTTCGGTCAGCGTGGGGCGCTGTGCAATGAGCACGTTGTGTCCTTTCTTGGAACGTCCGCTATATGACGTTCGCGGTGGCGGTACGACACTGATGGATGACGGTTATCGTTTCGCGCACCCGAGCAATGCTCAGTTGCGGCGACGCTTCGGCGGGCGAACGCCGTTGTGCGGCTGGGGGGTAACGTCCTGGATAGAACCGACCTCGAGGCCCGCTGCGGTGAGCGAACGGATCGCGGTTTCGCGGCCCGAACCCGGTCCCTTAACGAAGACGTCGACCTTCTTGAGGCCGTGCTCCTGGGCGCGGCGCGCGGCGGCCTCGGCGGCCATCTGCGCAGCATACGGGGTGGACTTACGCGAGCCCTTGAAGCCGACCTGGCCCGAGGAAGCCCACGAGATCACAGCACCGCTCGGGTCAGTGATCGACACGATGGTGTTGTTGAAGGTGCTCTTGATGTGTGCTTGGCCGTTGACGACGTTCTTCTTGTCCTTGCGGCGAGGCTTACGCGCCGCGGCGGCCTGACGTGACTTGGGAGGCATGTGCCAAAACTCCTTGAGTTCGTGAAAGGTGATCGATACGGGTCAGTGCCGAACACTGCCCGTGGAGTAACTGCCGCTCAGCGAGCAGCCTTCTTCTTGGCGGCCACGGTGCGCTTCGGGCCCTTGCGGGTACGTGCGTTGGTCTTGGTGCGCTGACCACGGACCGGAAGGCCGCGGCGGTGACGCATGCCGGCGTACGAGCCGATCTCGATCTTGCGGCGGATGTCAGCTGCGACCTCGCGTCGCAGGTCGCCCTCGACCTGGTAGTTCTCTTCGATGTAATCGCGCAGCTTGACGAGGTCCTCATCGGAAACCTGGTGGACGCGCTGGTTGCCGTCAACGCCGGTTGCGTTGAGAGCTTCGATTGCGCGGGTGCGACCCACGCCGTAGATGTACGTCAAGGCGACTTCCAGGCGCTTTTCGCGCGGGAGGTCGACGCCAACGAGACGTGCCATGAGCAGTTCTCCTACTGTTTTACTCAGGGGCCTGATCCAGCATGTCGCTCCCGCTTTAGCGGTGCGCCGCGGCCCCTGGCCCGCGGGTGATCCTCGCAATGAGGTTCATGCTGTCTCTTTACTTATAGGTGCGGCTTGAGCCGCGGGGTGCCTCCCGTTGGAGGCGGTGCACTCAGCCCTGGCGCTGCTTGTGGCGCGGGTTCGTGCAGATAACCATGACACGCGAGTGGCGACGAATCACCCTGCAGTTGTCACAGATACGCTTCACGCTGGGGTAAACCTTCATGATGCCCTTCTACAGTTGATCTGCGCTCGAGCCTAGCGGGCCCGAGAGCGTAGCTGACCGCATGCGCGGCCCGGCTTACTTGTATCGGTAAACGATGCGACCCTTTTCAAGGTCGTACGGGCTGAGCTCGACCACAACGCGATCCTCGGGGAGGATCCTGATGTAGTGCTGGCGCATCTTGCCCGAGATATGCGCGAGTACTTTGTGGCCGTTGTCCAGCTCAACGCGGAAGCGCGCGTTTGCGAGCGCTTCGGTCACGGTGCCCTCGACTTCGATCACGCCGTCTTTTTTCGCCATAGTCTCTACTGTCCCTCTGCCCCTTGCGGGGACTGGTTTCGCATGTGCTACCTTCGAGCGCGCTTTTCAAGCGGCGAACCGCTTAAATTTTCGGGGTTGCCGAAAGAGCGCACTCGACTGTCAATCGTACACGCGCACGCGGGCCGCGATAAGTGGCTTGGCGCGTGCGATCGCTCACCTTCCGGTGGCGGTGTGGTCCGACGGTTCCTCAGCGATCGTCACGCCACGCTTTGCAAGTTCGGCTTTCCCACCGTCAGCGGCGCTGAGCACGAAGACTCCCGTGTCGGTCACCGCGACGGAGTGCTCAAAATGGGCTGCGCGCCCACCCTTCGTCGCCACCACGGTCCACTCGTCGTCGAGGATGTCGAATTCGCCGTCGCCTTGGATGAGCATGGGTTCGATACACAGGGCCATACCGGGCACGATTTTGGGGCCGCGATCGCGCGTGCGGAAGTTCATGACGTCGGGCGGCTCATGCATGGCTCGGCCGATGCCGTGCCCTCCGAATTCCTCGAGGTGCTGGATCCGCTCCCCTGCACAGTCGGCGACGTAGTCTTCGATAGCGGCGCCGATCTCTCCCACGCGGCTCGCGGTGGCAAGCGCCGCGATGCCTTCCCACATCGCGCCCCTGGTTACGTCGACGAGTTCGCGATCGGCTTCGCTTCGCGCCGTGCCCACGATATGGGTGCGGGCGGCGTCGGAGTGCCATCCGTCCACGATGCAGCCAGCATCCACGCTCACCACATCACCGTCGCGAATCACCCGAGTGCCGGGGATTCCGTGCACGATTTCTTCGTTCACGCTCACGCACACGGTCGCCGGGAAGCCGTGGTAGCCAAGGAAGTTGGACTTCGCGCCGGCTTCAGCAATGACGGCGCGAGAGATCTGATCGATGTCTGCCGTCGTCATACCGCTGCGGAGATTCTTTTCGATCTCATCGTGGATACGGTCTAGCAGAAGCCCCGCGCGGCGCATTGCCCCGAGCTGTTCGGGGGTTTTTAGGCTCACGCGGGGCTTGCGGCGAAAGGACATCCGGGCTCAGGCTCCGAGCGCGGCGAGGATATCTGCGGTCACAGCGTCGATATCTTTCATGCCGTCGACGCGCTTCACGAGACCTCGCTTGTCGTAGATATCGATCAGGGGCGTGGTCTGCTCGCCATACACGTCGATGCGGCGGCGAATGGTCTCTTCGTTGTCGTCGCTGCGGCCCTGCTCTTTTCCGCGCTGAAGAAGCCGCTGCACGATAGCTTCACTCTCAACGTCGAGGAGAATGACGGCGTCGAGCGCCACTCCGAGCTTGTCGAGAATTCCATCGAGAGCCTCCACCTGCGCCACGGTGCGGGGGTAGCCATCAAGGAGGAAACCGTTCGCGGCATCGTCCTCGCCGAGCCGGCTCTCCACCATCTCGTTGGTGACCGAGTCGGGAACGTACTCACCTTTATCCATGTAGGACTTCGCGAGAACGCCAAGCTCAGTCTCGTTGGAGACGTTCGCACGGAAGATATCGCCCGTGGAAATGGCGGGCACGCCGAGCTTCTCAACGATACGCTCTGCCTGCGTGCCCTTGCCGGCACCCGGGGGTCCAACAATGAGGAGGCGGCGGGCCGGAGTGGAGGCGGTCATCGGAGAATCCCTTCGTAGTGGTGCTGTTGGAGCTTGGAGCTGATCTGCTTCAAGGTATCGAGGCCAACACCGATGATGATGAGGAGCGAGGTTCCGCCGAACGGGAACTTCTGGTCTGCACCAAGAAGCGCGAAAGCGATCAGGGGAACAAGCGCCAAGATACCGAGGTACAGGGAGCCCGCGGAGAGCACGCGGTTGATGACGTACTCGAGGTAGCGCGCCGTTGGGCGGCCCGCACGGATGCCGGGAACAAAGCCGCCGTACTTCTTCATGTTGTCGGCAATCTCTTCAGCGTTGAAGGTGATGGACACGTAGAAGAACGCAAAAAACACAATGAGGGCGAAATAGACAAGCGAATACATCCACGAGAAGCCCTGGCCGAGCACGAAGTTGGCGTGGATCCACTGCACCCACCCGGACCTCTGGTCGCCAAACGAGGCGATGAGCTGCGGCAGGGCAAGAAGCGAGGACGCGAAGATAATGGGGATAACGCCGGCCTGGTTCACCTTGATCGGGATGTAGGTCGAGGAGCCGCCCACGAGGCGACGACCCACCTGGCGTTTGGCGTATTGGACGGGGATGCGGCGCTGCGACTGCTCGACATAGATCACGGCGATCACAATGATCATGCCGATCAGCATGACGATTGAGAAGGTCATCCACCCCTGGAGCTTCAGGATCTGACCGAACGAGGCGGGAAAGCCCGCGGCGATCGACGTGAAGATCAGCAGGGACATGCCATTGCCCACGCCCTTTTCGGTGATGAGTTCGCCGAGCCACATGATGACGAGGGTGCCGGTCGTCATCGTCAGGATCATGAGGACGAGCATCCACCACGACTGGTTTGGCACAAGCGGGAGGTTACAGCCGGCAAAGAAAGCGCCGCTGCGCACGAGAGTGATGACGGTGGTGGACTGCAGGACTGCGAGGCCGATAGTCATGTAGCGCGTGTACTGCGTGAGCGTCGCCTGCCCCGCCTGGCCGTCCTTGTGCAGCTCCTCGAACTTGGGGATCACGACGCGGAGCAACTGCACGATAATCGACGCCGTAATGTATGGCATCACCCCGAGCGCGAAGACGGACATCTGCAGCAGCGCCCCGCCGGAGAACAGGTTCACCATGCCGAGCACGCCGCCACCGGCACCGTTCAGTGCCTGTTCGGTACACGCAGCGATGTTCGTGTAGTCGAAGCCGGGGGTCGGCACGAACACGCCGAAGCGGTAGATGGCGAGCATTCCAAGGACAAACAGCAGCTTGTTCCTGAGCTCAGGGGTTCGGAAGGCGCGCACGAAGGCGTTGTCCACCAGGTTCCTCCTGTCGGGCGGCCCGAGGGGTGGGCCTATCATGCACACGGAGCGCATTAGAGCTAGGGGTTATTGGCCTATTAAAACAGGCACCGCGCCTCAAAATATCCTGAGTCGCGGTGCCTGGTCAAAGAAGCACTATGAAAATTGCTTCAACTCACGCCACGATGACCGAGCCGCCAGCGGCGGTGATCTTCTCCTCGGCCGAAGCCGAGAACTTCTGGGCAGTGATGTCGATCTTCACGGTGATGTCGCCAGAGCCGAGCACCTTGACGGGCTGGTTCTTGCGCACGGCACCCTTCGCGACAAGATCCTCGACGGTGACGGTGCCACCCTCGGGGAACAGCGCTTCGATGGTGTCCAGGTTGATGACCTGGAACTCCACACGGAAGGGGTTCTTGAAGCCACGCAGCTTGGGAAGGCGGCGGTGCATCGGGGTCTGACCACCCTCGAAGCCTGCCTTCACCTGGTAGCGCGCCTTCGTACCCTTGGTACCGCGACCCGAGGTCTTACCCTTCGAGCCTTCACCACGACCCACGCGGATCTTAGCGGTCTTCGCGCCGGGAGCCGGGCGAAGATCGTGGAGCTTAAGCGGGTTTTCGTTCGCCATGGATCAGTCCACCTCTTCAACCGTCACGAGGTGACGGACGGCATTGATCATGCCGCGAATCTCGGGGCGGTCTTCTTTGACGACGACGTCGCCGATGCGCTTGAGGCCGAGGCCTCGCACCGTCGAGCGCTGTGCGTCGTTACCGCCGATTACAGACTTGACCTGAGTAACCTTGAGCTGCATCAGGCACCTACCTTCTCTTCACGCGCCTCGCGAGCCGCTGCGCGACCCTCGGCCTGCGCACGAAGCAGGTAGCCGGGGGCGACGTCCTCGAGGGGAAGGCCGCGGCGAGCTGCCACTGCTTCCGGCTCCTCGAGCTGCTTGAGGGCCTTGACGGTCGCGTGCACGATGTTGATCGTGTTCGAGGAACCGAGCGACTTCGACAGAACGTCGGCGACGCCCGCGCACTCGAGAACCGCACGCACCGGACCACCGGCGATTACACCGGTACCGGGAGCAGCCGGACGGAGGAAGACAACGCCTGCGGCGTCCTCTCCCTGAACCGGGTGCACGATCGTGCCCTGGATGCGGGGAACGCGGAAGAAGTTCTTCTTCGCTTCCTCGACACCCTTCGAGATGGCGGCGGGAACTTCCTTCGCCTTGCCGTAGCCGATGCCAACGGTGCCATCACCGTCGCCCACCACGACGAGCGCGGTGAAGGCGAAGCGGCGACCGCCCTTGACAACCTTCGACACGCGGTTGATTGCTACCACGCGCTCAAGGAAGGCCGACTTCTCTTCCTGACGACCGCCACGGCCCTCGCCGCGACGCCCGCCCTGGTTGCGGTCATTGCCGCGACCGCGGTTGTTACGATCCTCGTTCTCGCCCCTCCGACCGGAGGCCGCGGGACCATTGTTACGCTGCTCAGCAGCCATGTGAATCCTCTTCTCGTCCTATTTCCGGGGGGGTGGTCACAGAGTCAGTCCGGCCTCGCGTGCACCGTCAGCGACGGCGGCCACGCGGCCGTGGTACTTGTTGCCGCCACGGTCGAAGACCACGGCGTCGATACCGGCTTCCTTCGCGCGCTGGGCCACGAGCGAGCCGACCTGCTTGGCCTTCTCGGTCTTCGTGGCTTCCGACGCGCGGAGGTCTGCTTCCATGGTCGATGCCGATGCGAGGGTGATGCCCTTCGTATCGTCGATGACCTGAACGTACATGTGGCGCGCCGAACGGGTCACGGCGAGGCGGGGACGCTCAGCGGTACCCGCAACGCGGCGACGGAGGCGCAGGTGACGGCGGCCACGTGCGCGGACGCGGCTCTTGCGGTCACCACGAGTGTGCTTTTCAGCGAAACCCATTATCACTTACCAGCCTTTCCGGCCTTGCGCTTCACGGTCTCGTCGGCGTAGCGCACACCCTTGCCCTTGTACGGCTCGGGCTTACGAATCTTGCGAATCTTCGCGGCGGTCTCGCCGACCAGCTGCTTATCAATGCCCGATACCGAGAACTTCGTGGGGCTCTCCACGGCGAACGTGATGCCCATGGGGGCCTTCACGAGCACGGGGTGGGAGAAGCCGAGCGCGAACTCGAGATCGGTTCCCTTCGCGACGACACGGTAACCGGTGCCAACGATTTCGAGCTTCTTTTCGAAGCCCTCCGTGACACCCTCGACCATGTTCGCGATGAGAGTGCGTGCAAGGCCGTGGAGGGCCTTGTTCTCACGCTCTTCGTTGGGGCGGCGCACGACGATCGAGCCATCTTCAGCGCGCTCAACGCTGAGAGGCTTCGGAACCTCGTACTGAAGCTCGCCCTTGGGGCCAGCGATCTGGACGTGCTGGCCGTCGATAGTCACACCAGTGACGGAAGCCGGTACGGAAACCGGTCGAAGTCCAATGCGGGACATTACGGTTCTCCTTTCCGGTTACCAGACGTAGGCGAGGACTTCCCCACCCACGCCTTTCTTCGTGGCCTGCTTGTCGGTGAGGAGGCCGGAGGACGTGGACAGGATGGCCACGCCGAGGCCGCCGAGCACCTTGGGCAGGTTGGTGGACTTTGCGTACACGCGAAGGCCGGGCTTCGAGACACGGCGGACGCCCGAGATCGCGCGCTCGCGATCGTCGGTGTACTTGAGTTCGATGACGAGGTTCTTTCCAACCTCGGCTTCTTCCTCGCGCCAGTCCTTGATGTACCCCTCGGCCTTCAGAATCTCCGCGATGCGGGACTTAAGGTTCGAGTACGGCATGGTCACGGAATCGTGGAACGCGGTGTTGGCGTTCCGGATTCGCGTGAGCATGTCCGCGATCGGATCAGTCATTGTCATGTCGAATGCTTCTTTCTCACCGTGGTTTCCCTCGCGTAAAGCGGGGACCTGTGGCGATAGTCCTTACCAGCTGCTCTTGGTGACACCGGGCAGTTCACCGCGGTGGGCCATCTCGCGAAGGCACACGCGGCAAAGGCCGAACTTGCGGTACACCGAGTGCGGGCGACCGCACTTCTGGCACCGGGTGTAGGCGCGCACAGCGAACTTGGGCTTGCGCTGCTGCTTGTTCTTAAGCGCTGTCTTGGCCATATCAGTTCTCCTTGAAGGGGAAGCCGAGCGCACGAAGCAGCGCACGTCCCTCGTCATCGGTCTTGGCGGTGGTCACCACGGTGATGTCCATGCCGCGAACGCGGTCGATCTTGTCCGGATCGATCTCATGGAACATGACCTGTTCGGTGAGACCGAAGGTGTAGTTGCCGTTGCCGTCGAACTGCTTCGGCGAGAGGCCGCGGAAGTCGCGGATACGCGGAAGGGCGGTCGAGAGCAGGCGGTCGAGGAACTCCCACATGCGGTTGCCGCGCAGGGTCGTGTGGCAGCCAATGGCCTGGCCCTCACGAAGCTTGAACTGCGCGATCGACTTGCGGGCGCGCGTCACCTGAGGCCTCTGGCCGGTGATCGCGGTGAGATCCGCGATGGCACCGTCGATGACCTTCGAGTCACGTGCGGCGTCGCCGACACCCATGTTCACCACGATCTTCGTGAGGCCGGGGATGAGCATCGGGTTGGCGTAGTTGAACTCGCTCTGGAGCGAATCCTTGATTTCTTCGCGGTACTTGGTCTTAAGGCGCGGGGTGGTCGTCTCGGTCATCAGATGTCCTTCCCGGTGCGCTTCGAGTAACGCACACGAATGGTCTTCGTGCGGCCGTCCTCGAGCTCGACCTTCTCTTCACGGAAGCCGACGCGGGTCGGCTTGCCGTCGTCAGCCACGAGGGCGACGTTCGAGATATGGATCGGGGCTTCGACCTGCTCGATGCCGCCAGCCTGGCCGTTGTAGCCGGGCTTGTTGTGGCGGGTGATGCGGTTGACGCCCTCGACGAGCACGCGCTGGGTGTCGGGGAACACCTGGAGCACGCGGCCCTGCTTACCCTTGTCGCCTGCGGCGAGTTCGCCCTTGCCCTTTTCGGCGCGGGTTTCGTTGCGCTTGGCGATCTTGTCTGCGTCGCTCGTGCGACCGGTGATGACCTGAACGAGGTCACCCTTCTTAATCTTCATGCTCATGTCACAGCACCTCCGGTGCCAGCGAGATGATCTTCATGAACCGGCGGTCACGCAGCTCGCGGCCCACGGGGCCGAAGATGCGCGTGCCACGCGGCTCGCCGTCGTTCTTGAGGATGACGGCTGCGTTCTCATCGAATCGGATGTATGAACCATCGGCACGACGGCGTTCCTTCGTGGTGCGAACCACGACGGCCTTCACAACATCGCCCTTTTTGACGTTTCCGCCAGGGATTGCGTCCTTGACGGTCGCAACGATGGTGTCACCAATGCCGGCGTAACGGCGACCGGAGCCACCGAGAACACGGATGCAGAGGATTTCCTTTGCACCGGTGTTGTCGGCGACCTTGAGTCGCGACTCCTGCTGAATCACTAACGTTCTCCTTGCGTCTCGCCGGTTCTCTCGGCGTGAGCCTCGAGCCTTGCGGAACGGATATCGGACTTGTTTTCCACCGCACTCACGTGGGGCGCAGCGGCTTCCAGTTCCCGGGCATCAAAAAACCCCGAGCCGGACTCAGGCACTGCCGAAAGGCGATGCAAGGTCTCCGGCTGGGATGGGTCCCACTTGGGGCCCGAGGACCGGGTCCTGTGCTCAGTGGCGCATCCCGCCAACCTCCCGGTTTTTGGGTGCGTTCACACAGCAACCCGTCTAGTTTACGGCACGCGGGCACCGAACGTAAGGGGGCGAGGGGCCCTGCACGTGTGTGCTTGGTCTCGCTGCGTTTGGCACCGCCGGTTCAGCGAGTGCGGGGGCGCCGTTTGTCAGGGTCCGACGGTGACAGGCGAGCGTCGGACCTTCTTTTCATACGTGCTCTTAGCTCGACCCGCTCTTTTCCGGGTGTTTTACCGCGCGGGCCCTGCAAACGGGAGGGTAAGGCTTACGGATGTCCCTTCACCATGCCACGACGTGAGGGTCGCAGTGCCTCCATGGCGTTCGACGATGGCCTTCACCATGGGCAGGCCAAGCCCCGAGCCCTCGATACCGCGCACCTCGCTCGCACGACCGAGTTCTTCCCATACGAGCGGAAGGTCGTCCGGGGAAATCCCGAGTCCGGTGTCGGCGACCTCGAGCACGATGCCGCTTTCGAGCTGTCGCCCCCGCACTTCGATCGCGTCGCCCGGCCGCGAGTACTTCACGGCGTTGCTCAAGACGTTCACGAGGCACAGGAAGAGGAGGTCTTCGTCGCCATTGATCGGCGGCAGAGGGCGCGGAGCCGTGGGAAGCGAGACGCGGATCGAGCGTTCGCTCGCACCGGGCACCTCGCGCGCGGTCTCGATTGCGTCGTGGACGAGGCGCGAAGGATCGATCTGCGTAATCTCGAGCTGCGTGTGCTCGACCTCCCCAATCTTGCGCAGGTCGCTCAGAAGGGAGGTGAGGCGGCGTGATTGCGCGTCGATGCTCGAGCGTTGCCGCTCGGACGGCTCGTCGGCAAGCGCCGCTCGAATGCCCTGGATCGGGTTCTTTATTTCGTGGTCGAGTCGGGCGATGAGCCGGCGCCGGCTTGCCGTCTGCTCGACCACGGTTTCGCGCCGCGCCTTGCTCACGGCGTGGCGCGTGTACCACCACGCGCCGAGGGCGGGGAGCACAGCGAGGGTGAGAACCGCGCCGATCGTGAGCGGGAGCCAGGCGAGCGACATCGAGAAGTAGATGTGCCTCGATTCGCCGAGGACGCTCCATACGAGGGAGACCACCACGCCGATCGCGAGGGGAAGCGCGGCGAAAGCCGAGGCGTAGGCAAGTGGGTGTTTCTTCATGAACGTTCGACCTTCTGGGCGAAGCGATAGCCGAGGCTCGGGACTGTCTCGATGTACGTGGGGGAACCGTCGGCGGAACCAATCACGCGGCGAATCTCGGCGATGCGATGGTCAACGGCTCGCGTGGTCACGATCGCATCGAAGCCCCACACGGTCTGCAGGAGCCGCTCACGCGTGAACACTTCGCCGGGATGCGCCATGAGGTACTCGAGGAGCGCGAATGCCCGCGGCGTGAGTTGGTCTTCCTTGCCACCCACGAAGATCCGCCGGGCCGTGCGATCGATGCGCAGCTCACCAGAGGTGAGCGTCGAGGACGTGCTGAGCGGGGCCGAGCCGCGCGAGCTTCGACGCAGGACGGCCCTGATCCGCGCGAGGAGCTCGTGAGGGTCGAACGGCTTATTGAGGTAATCGTCGGCCCCTTCGTCGAGCGCGGACGCACGCTCGAAGCTCTCCCCCACCTGGGTAAGAAGGATGACGGGTAGCCACTCATGGCGTTCGCGGATCCGGCGAAGCGCTTCTCGACCGTCCATGACCGGCATCATGACGTCGAGGATGACGAGATCGGGTTCCTCCTCATCGAGCCTCTCGAGTGCCTCGGCACCGTTCGCTACCATGCGCACGTCAAGCCCGCTGCGTGAGAGCACTCCCCCGAGGTGCTCGCGAATCGTCTCATCGTCGTCCACGAGCAAGATGCGCTGACGCGCCGGATCGGCCGGCTCCGCTGAACCGGCCGATCCCGACGCGAATGAAGGAGTGTGGCTACCCGTCATAGCGGATCTCCACGCGCCTGTTCTTGGCACGCCCCTCCGGGTTGTCCTCGCCGCCCTCCTCGTTCGGCTCCACGGGCTTCGTATCGCCGTGGCCCGCGACTTCAAGCTTGAGGTCGCCTCGCGTCGCGGAGATCGCGTCGGCGACCGCCTGGGCGCGCTCCTTGGAGAGCACGTCGTTGCCTCGATGGTACGGGATGTTGTCAGTGTGCCCATCGACCTTCACGGTTGCACCCTGCGGAACGTCTTTGACAAGCTCCCCGATGCGTTTCTTCGCCGGGTCAGATAGTTTGTTCGAGCCGTAGTCGAAGAGAATGTCCGAATTCAAGGTGACAACCTTGGTGTTGCCCTCTTGTGTATCGGTATTGAGATCTTCGATGTTTTGATCGAGCTGGTAGATATTCTGCTCGAGGGGAAAAATATTGGACTCGTACGTACCGATCGTGCTCGGCGGCTCGGGGGCGGGCGTTTCGTCCCCATTATCCGCAAGGGCCGCTGGCCCAGCAGCGAAGACGAAAGCCGCGGCCGTGAGGCTTACAAGGTGACGCTTTTTCACTTGATTTCGACCCCCTTCGCGACTTCGCCTGTCGGCCACAGCATCACGTCCATGGTCTTGACGTCCGCCGGCGGCGCCGCGAACGTCGCAAAGGCATACGCGGTCTGACCGGGCATGATGTCCACATCAATGAGTTCAGTCATTGCACGCTCTTGGTTATTCTCCGTCGCAAGTGGCGTATGCTTGCGAAGATTCTTCGTGTCGACGATGAAGGGTGTCCACCTGGTGCTACCGTTCAGGTAGTAGAAATCCTGCTCCTCCTTCACAGCCGTATTGAGCTTGAACGAGTAGAGGGCGGTGACGGTCTCCCCCTCTCGCTTCAGACCGTGAAGCGAAGCCGTGACAGTCGCGTTCGGATCGCCTTTGACGATTGCGGGAGCCTCCGTCGTGAAGATCGGCGCGGGATAGTTCGCCCCGTTAGGGTCCCCCGCCGCCTGCTGGCCGTTCGCGCCGCCCTGATCGGAACCCGCCGCAGCGCCGCCGGCGTCGCTCGCGCCCTGCGCGGGATTCGCGTCGTCGGACCCGCTGCCCTGATCGCCGCCATTGCTATTGTCTGCCGGGGCTGCCGCACTCGCCTGCTCCGTGGGCTTCTCATCGCTGCTACCGAGTACACCGAAAGAGCATCCGCTCGCGCCGGCAACAAGAAGAGACGCGGCTGCAAGGGCTGCCGCGAGGCGGCGCTTCGTCATCGTGGTCGTTGTCATGGGATTCACTCCTCAAAGTCACGGGAGCCGCTTCTCGCCTCCTCGTTACCTCCACGCTATTGCCCGGATATCGCGGCGGCGTTGCGACGCGGTACCTACTCTGCCATGACGTGTCGCAAGTTTGCGACAACTGTCGTCACGCGCATGGCCATTGGTCATCGTAACGCCACGGGGCTCGGGCGCCCGCTGAACAGGGGAAGGGGCCGCCCGCTGGTAAGCGGACGACCCCTTCTCGGAGATCTTTCGGGCTGAGCCCGACAGATTTACTTAGCCTTCTCGATGATTTCGACGAGACGCCAGAGCTTCGAAGCACTCAGCGGCCTGGTCTCCATGATGCGAACGCGGTCGATCTTGTCCTGATCGATCTCATGGAACATGACCTGTTCCGTGAGGCCGAAGGTGCAGTTGCCGTTGCCGTCGAACTCCCTCGGCGACAAGGCCACGGTTCCCACGAAGCTCACCGCCAAGAACAAGAAGAGCGAAGAGACGGACACAAAGACCTCAACGTTCACCCTCGTCAAGGAAGATGGAAAGTGGGTCATCTCCGACGGCGGAAACATGTTTGAGAATTAACCCCTTTCCACCGAATGTGGGGCCGGCCGCCCTTGGCCGGTCCCACATTGCTTTGCCAATCCTCGTTGTTGTTCGCGCGTCACACGGGCGAGCTTCTCGCCCATGACCCCAACCCAAGCCCAAGCCCAAGCTGCGCCCTACCTTCCAATCCCCAAGCCTCCGCAACACATGTTTGCACGTGCAATCTCAAGCGGGTATGTTTGCAACTGTAACGCAGGTCATGCGAAAGGTGCACAATGACCTACCCCCACTACTCCCCTGCACCCCCTCCCCCATACGTCCGCCCCCAAGGTTCCAGTAGGGGCGTTTTTTGTGGCATTTGCGGTTGCCTAAGCTTGCTCAGCCTCGCCGGTATCGCCGCCCTCGTTCTCGTCATCGGCGGTGGAGCGGCCCTCATCCATGGGCCCAAGGACACTGTGGACGACATGTTCGCTGCCATTGAGTCCCAGGATTGTTCGGCATTCACGGGCGCTCTCGAGGATCAAGTGGCTGACAGCGTCGATTGCGAGCGTTTCAAGGAAGCCGCAGCGGAAATCGACCGTCGCGGCGGATTCGACTACGACATCACACACATCAGCACCGAAAACACCAAGGCCCAGGTGGAGGTCACCACCACACTGCACGACCCAGCCGTGAGCGTCCCCGAGACAGACCACGTCTTCGACCTCGAGCTCCAGGATGGCGAATGGAAGATCACTGGAAGCAAGAGCAGCAACAGCAGCTGGAAGATGCCGTGACAGCGAAGCCCAAGGCCGCCATTGTCCTCACCGCGTGCACCGCCCTCGTGATCGCTGGGCTTTGTGCCGGAACCCTCGCATTGTGGCTGCTGCTCACCCCGGACAGCGAAGAAGACACAATCAAGGAATCCGCTCATGCATGAGCCATGAGCGTCCGGCAAGATTCGTGCCCCGGGTTGAAGGCAACCGTCGGCCCCGCTTCCCGCACAGCTGCAGCGAACTCCAGAAGCCGCTCATTGCACCACCCCGCCCCCGAATGCCCGAAGACGGACGCGTTGCGGGTATCGATGTTCGCGGCAGGATTGCCCGGGTCCAGTACGAGTACGGCGACGCGGCACATATGGGCTTCACGCCCGAACTCACCGGGTCCCTCACGTTGGCAAAGCAGGCCGACGGCAGCTGGCGCGTCACGAACCTCGCACGTGGGAAGCACCCGCAACCCGCACCACGAAAGCACAAAAGAGAGGCCGGGGTGGATCCGCATTGCGAATCCACCCCGGCCTCTCTATGTTCAGGCGAACCTGAGAACGGCTTACTTAGCCTTCTCGAGAATCTCCACCAGACGCCAGCGCTTGGAAGCGCTCAGCGGGCGGGTTTCCATGATGCGAACAAGATCGCCGACACCGGCGGTGTTCTCCTCATCGTGGGCCTTGAACTTCTTGTGCTTCTTCATAACCTTGCCGTACAGCGAGTGCTTCACGCGCTCCTCGACCTCAACAACGATGGTCTTATCCATCTTGTCGGAGACGACGTAGCCGCGCTGAGTCTTGCGGTACGGACGCTCTTCAGCGACCTGATTTTCGTTCATTACCTAACCTCGCTCGTTCACTCGGCCGAACCGGGGGCCTGGCGGATCCCCAGCTCGCGCTCGCGCAGGATCGTGTAGATCCGTGCGATGTCCTTCTTGACCGAACGCAAGCGAGCGCTCGACTCGAGCTGACCGGTCGCGCCCTGGAAACGGAGCTTGAACAGCTCGTCCTTGGCCTTCGCGAGTTCTTCGGTGAGCTTCGCGTCATCGAGCTTGTTGAGCTCGTCAGCGGTAAGCTTCGTGGCTGCCATCAGATGTCACCACCCTCTCGGCTGAGGATTCGGCACTTCATGGGGAGCTTGTGCATGGCGAGGCGCAGTGCCTCGCGTGCAGTCGGCTCATCGACGCCGGCAACCTCAAACATGACGCGGCCGGGCTTGACGTTCGCTACCCAGAACTCCACCGAACCCTTACCGGAACCCATGCGGACCTCGGCAGGCTTCTTCGTGAGGGGGCGATCGGGGTAGATGTTGATGTACACCTTGCCGCCACGCTTCATGTAGCGCGTCATGGCGATACGTGCAGCCTCAATCTGACGGTTGGTGACGTAGGCGGGCTCGAGAGCCTGGATGCCGTAGTCGCCGAACGCGAGATCGAAGCCACCCTTGGCCATACCGGTACGGGTGGGGCGATGCTGCTTGCGGTGCTTGGTCCTACGCGGAATCAGCATTGGACTCAGGCCTCCGTTCCCTTATCGGCCGGAGCGGCAGCGGGAGCCTCGGTGGCGGCCTGAGCCTGAGCCGAAGCTTCCGCCTTCTCACGGCGGGCGGCGTTGCGCTCGTTGCGGCGGCCACGGGGGCGCTCAGCGCGCGGACCACGGCCCTGGCGCGGAGCCTGGGCGGCCTGCTGTGCAGCGAGTTCCTTGGACGTGATGTCGCCCTTGTAGATCCACACCTTCACGCCAATACGGCCGAATGCGGTGCGGGCCTCGTAGAAGCCGTAGTCGATGTTCGCGCGAAGCGTGTGCAGGGGCACGCGGCCTTCACGGTAGAACTCGCTGCGGCTCATTTCGGCGCCACCGAGGCGGCCCGAAACGGCGACACGGATACCCTTCGCGCCGGCACGCTGCGCGGACTGAATGCCCTTGCGCATAGCACGGCGGAAGGACACGCGGCTCGCGAGCTGCTCGGCGATGCCCTGAGCAACGAGCTGCGCGTCTGCCTCGGGGTTCTTGACCTCGAGGATGTTGAGCTGAATCTGCTTGCCCGTCAGCTTCTCGAGCTGACCGCGGAGACGCTCGGCCTCCGCGCCACGGCGACCGATCACGATGCCGGGGCGTGCGGTGTGCAGATCAACGCGAACGCGATCGCGGGTGCGCTCGATCTCGACCTTCGACACGCCAGCGCGCTCGAGCCCCTCCGAAAGAAGCTTGCGGATGGCGACGTCTTCCTTCACGTAGTCGCGGTAGCGCTGACCTTCCTTCGTGGAGTCGGCGAACCAGCGGCTCGTGTGGTCGGTCGTAATACCGAGACGGAACCCGTTGGGATTGACCTTCTGGCCCACTAGCGGGTCTCCTTCTTCTTCGACGGGGCAACAACCACGGTGATGTGGCTGGTGCGCTTCTTGATCTGGAATGCGCGACCCTGAGCGCGCGGCTGGAACCGCTTCATGGTCGGGCCTTCGTCGACGAATGCAGCGGACACGACGAGATCCTGCTCATCGAAACGCTCCCCTGCTTGATCTGCCTTCACGCGGGCGTTGGCGATCGCGGACTTTACGAGCTTCGAGACGGGCTCGCTGGCGGCCTGCGGCGCGAACCGCAGAATCTCCAGTGCTTCACCCGTGCTCTTACCACGAATAAGGTCAACGACGCGCCGGGCCTTCATGGGCGAAATACGGATGAACCGCACCTGCGCCTTGGCTTCCATTGCTGTCCTGCTTTCTTTAGTGAATAGCGAGGGAAATCATCACTTCGCCACGTGGGCGATCAGCGACGACGTCCCTTCTTGTCGTCCTTGTCATGGCTGCGGAAAGTGCGCGTGGGAGCGAACTCGCCGAGCTTGTGGCCAACCATCGACTCGGTGACGAACACCGAGACGTGCTTGCGGCCATCGTGCACTGCGAAAGTGTGGCCGAGGAAGTCCGGCGTAATGACCGAACGGCGCGACCAGGTCTTGATGACATTCTTGGTACCGGCTTCGTTCTGAGCGTCGACCTTCTTCTGAAGGTGATCGTCAACGAAGGGGCCCTTAGCAATACTGCGTGGCATAACTGTTTATCCCTCGTCCTATCAGCGCTTTTTGCCGGTACGGCGGCGGCGCACGATGAGCTTGTCGCTTTCCTTGTTCGGCTTGCGGGTACGGCCTTCCGGCTGGCCCCAAGGCGAAACGGGATGACGACCGCCCGACGTGCGGCCCTCACCACCACCATGCGGGTGGTCCACGGGGTTCATCACAACACCACGGACGTGCGGGCGCTTGCCCTTCCAGCGCATACGGCCGGCCTTGCCCCAGTTGATGTTGGCTTGTTCGGCGTTGCCCACCTCACCGATGGTCGCGCGGCAGCGCGCATCGACGTTGCGGATTTCGCCGGACGGCATACGAAGCTGGGCGTACTTGCCTTCCCTCGCGACGAGCTGCACGGAGGCACCCGCCGAGCGGGCGATCTTCGCGCCGCCACCGGGGCGGAGCTCGATTGCGTGCACAACGGTACCCACGGGGATGTTGCGCAGCGGAAGGTTGTTGCCGGGCTTGATGTCGGCGCTCGGGCCGCTTTCGAGCACGTCACCCTGGCGAAGCTTCGCCGGGGCGAGGATGTAGCGCTTCTCGCCGTCCAGGTAGTGGAGCAGAGCGATGCGAGCGGTACGGTTCGGGTCGTACTCGATGTGGGCGACCTTGGCGTTGATGCCGTCCTTGTCGTGACGACGGAAGTCGATCACGCGGTAGGCACGCTTGTGGCCACCGCCGCGGTGACGCGAGGTCACGCGGCCCTTGTTGTTACGGCCACCCGTCTTGGACAGGGGGCGGACCAGCGACTTCTCCGGCTCACTACGAGTGATCTCGACGAAGTCGGCGACGCTCGAGCCGCGGCGGCTCGGCGAGGTCGGCTTGTTCTTACGAATTCCCATCGTGGGTTTCCTCAGACTCTCTCGTTTGTCTTCGGGTCACGACCGCTCAGGCGGTCGCGCCTCCGAAGATGTCGATGGATCCGTCCTTGAGGGTGACAATGGCGCGCTTGGTGTCGTTGCGCTTGCCGATGCCGAAACGCGTGCGACGCGTCTTGCCCTGACGGTTGATGGTGTTCACCGAAGCAACCTTGACGTCGAAGATCTCCTCGACGGCAAGCTTGATTTCGGTCTTGTTTGCGCGGCGATCGACGAGGAAGACGTACTTCCCTTCGTCCATCTGGCCGTAGGACTTCTCGGTGAGGACCGGCGCGAAGAGAATGTCGCGCGGGTTCTTGTTAATCGAGGTCACTTGGCTTCCTCCTCATCGGCCGGGCGAACAGCGTTCACGAAGCCGGCAGCTTCCGCTGCTTCGGACGTCGCGAACCAGACCTCAGCCTTGGTGCGGCCGTACCACGGCGAATCCTCGGTGTGGTACTTCATGGAGTTGCTGTTGCCCTTGATGGTGAAACCTTCGGGGGCCTTGCCACCGTCGAGCGGAAGGGCGCTGCCTTCGCCGTAGGGAGCCTCAACAGCCGCAGCTTCGCTCTTCACCTCAGCCGTGGCGGCCGCCTTGGGGGCTGCCGCAGCCTCGGGCTGCGCGGGAGCCTTCACAGCGGCGAGAGTCGCGCCTGCCACGAAGTCCTCGAGCGCACCTTCGGTGAAGACGACATGGTCGGATGCCATGACGTCGTAGGTGTTGAGCTGATCGGCGAACAGCACGTGTGCGTTAGCGAGGTTGCGCGAGCTGAGCGCGCCGACCTCGTCGTCGCGACGAACAACCAGGAGGAAGTTCGAGCTGTCCGAGACGGTAGCGATGGTCTTCGCCACGAGCTTCGTCGAGGGCTTGTCGCCATCGAGGAGCGCGGTGAAAACGTGGATGCGGCCGAAACGGGCGCGATCCGAAAGGGCGCCGCGGAGCGCAGCAGCCTTCATCTTCTTGGGCACACGCTGCGTGTAGTCGCGCGGAACCGGGCCGTGAACGACGCCACCGCCGGTCCACTGAGGTGCGCGGATCGAGCCCTGGCGAGCACGACCGGTTCCCTTCTGCTTCCACGGCTTACGGCCGCCGCCGCTAACCTCGCCGCGAGTCTTGGCCTTGTGCGTGCCCTGACGCGCAGCGTTGAGCTGAGCGGTCACGACCTGGTGGATAAGCGCCACGTTGGTCTGAACATCGAAGATGTGAGCGGGCAGCTCGGCAGTGCCGGTCTTCTTTCCTGCGGGGTCGAGAACGTCGACCGTCAGGTTGTTAGCCATGAAAATCAGGCTCCCTTCTTCGGACCCTTGACGGCCGAGCGAACCAGAACGATGCCACCCTTGGGGCCCGGAACGGCACCCTTGATGAGCACGAGGTTCTTCTCGGCGTCCACCGCCTGAACGGTGAGGTTCTGGACGCTATTGCGGTTACCGCCCATGCGGCCCGCCATGCGCATGCCCTTGAACACGCGAGCGGGGGTCGAAGCGCCACCGATCGAGCCGGGCTTGCGGTGGTTGCGGTGCTGACCGTGCGAGGCGCTCACACCGGCGAAGCCGTGACGCTTCATGACACCAGCGTTGCCCTTGCCCTTGGTCGTGCCAACGACGTCGACCTTCTGGCCGGCCTCGAAGATCGAAGCGTCGATCTCCTGGCCGAGCTCGTACTCCGCGGCGTCGTTCGTGCGGAGCTCAACGAGGTGACGGCGCGGCGTCACGCCGGCCTTCTCGAAGTGACCCTTGAGGGGCTTCGTCACCTTACGGGGATCGATCGCGCCGTACGCGATCTGGACAGCGTCGTAGCCGTCAACGTCCTGCGAGCGGACCTGCGTGACGACACACGGGCCGGCCTGAACCACGGTCACGGGGACGATGTTGCCGTCCTCGTCCCACACCTGGGTCATGCCAAGCTTGGTGCCGAGCACGCCGTTGATGACGCGATCGCGCTGCCCTGTCAGTTCGTTACTCATGTGTTCCGATACCTCAGAGCTTGATCTCGATGTTGACGTCCGCAGGCAGGTCGAGGCGCATCAGCGAATCCACAGCCTTGGGCGTGGGGTCGACGATGTCGATGAGGCGCTTGTGGGTGCGCATCTCGAACTGCTCACGGGAATCCTTGTACTTGTGCGGCGACTTGATCACAACGAAAACGTTCTTCTCAGTCGGCAGCGGCACCGGGCCCACGACCGTTGCACCAGCGCGGGTGACAGTGTCGACGATTTTGCGCGCCGAGCTGTCAATCACCTCGTGGTCATACGACTTGAGCCGGATGCGGATCTTCTGTCCCGCCATAGCCTAGGTCTATCTCTTTCTCTAAAACCGCTCTTACATGGAGTGGGCCAGACCGACACCCGCGGTCGGGTGTGTCGCTCTTGCGAGGCGCAAAAAGGCCGCGCGAAACCCTTGTCCTTGCGACTTTTCCCTCGAACGATGCGCCCTCAGCGGAGTATCCACACTGTTCGCATCCTTGGGCTGAGCGTCATCCGGTGGTCATTCCCAGAGACGGGGAACGGAACCGGGCATGGCCGCTCGCGCAAGCAACTCATCCAGTTTGCCACGTATCGCAAACGCGCACCAGGGGTCGTGGCGTGGAACGCCTCACAAGCATTCACCGTCGGACATCGACCGTCGGACTCCCCTGCCACAGGGGCACGCCCTCGCGTCCTCACGCCCTGCCGCAAGCTCACACCGTCGGACTCTCCCGCCGGGCACCCTCGCACCCTCACGCCCTGCCGCAAACCCGCCCCCGCGCGCTGCCAGGCTCTCACCTTCGCGCAAGCTCCAGCGCCATGCCGCAGGCTCTAGCGCCGTGCGACTCACTGTTTCGAACAGACGCGCAGGTGAGCATCCTAGAGTGGGCCCATGAGCCAACAGCCGCACAGCCCGCTCCAATCGCAGGCATTTTCACTCGAATTTCCGCAGTCGCTTGGGACGTATAGGGAGTATGCCGACGTTCAGCGCATGGTCGATGTCCTCGCCGACGCCGGTTTTCCGGTACAGAACACCCTCATTGTGGGAACCGACCTGCGCCTCATCGAGCGCGTGACCGGGCGCAAGACCTGGGGCCGAGTCATCCTTGGAGGCGCGCTCAGCGGCATGTGGATGGGACTTTTCGTGGGCCTGCTGTTCAGCATGCTTTCCTCGAACTGGCTTTCGACGATCCTCAGCTCCGTTCTCCTCGGCGCCGTGTTCTTCACGGTCTGGGCCGTGATCGGGCATGCCATGAGCGGTGGTCAACGCGACTTCACGTCCATGACCGCGACGGTCCCCATGCACTACGAGCTGCTCGTCGAGCACCGCAACGTCATGGACGCGCGCCGCATCCTCACCGGCGCAGGCATCCGTCTCGGCGACGGCGCCTTTGGGGGCACCGGCTATGGTGACTCCGCAAAGAATCGACCGACAGGGCCCGGCACGCAGTCGCCTGGCACTCAATCGCCTGGCACGCAACCTCTTGGTTCGCCCAGCTACGGCGCGGACGGTCCGTCGTCTGCCCGCTCCAATCGACCCCAGTACGGGCAAAGCGCACCTGAGAGCCGGGATCCGATGGAACCGGCACAAGGTTCGATGGCGTCAGGGGCCACCCGCGACGATGCTCACAGCTTCGGCGATTCCACTTCGCTGAAGAGCGACGATGCCGAAGCTCCGAAGCGACCAACATTCGGGTTGCCGTCGGACCCTGATTCCGCGCGCGGCACCCACGGTGATGACGAGCCGCACCCACGCGGTTAGACGGAACTGACCTCGGCTGAGCCCCGAGCACCCCGACCACCCGGCACCCCAACCAGCCAGGCCACACCTCCTTCTGACCTAGGAACCTAACCCCAACGTTTGCGGCGGTATCACGCCTCGTTCCGCCACAAACGTTGGGTACAGATCCGCGAAAGGGGCACCCCGTGTGCCCCCCACATCGGCTCCAGGGAGACCCGCGGCCCCGACGCCCTCTCCCCTCTCGAGCCCGTCCCCGCAACGCATAGAGAGGCGCCCCGGACGAATCCGGGGCGCCTCTTCTTTTAACTCTGCAGGCTATGCAGCGTTAGATCACTTGATGATCTTGGTAACGCGGCCCGAGCCAACGGTGCGGCCACCCTCACGGATAGCGAAGCCGAGGCCCTCTTCCATAGCGATCGGCTGGATGAGCTCAACGGTCATCTCGGTCGAGTCGCCAGGCATGACCATCTCGGTGCCCTCGGGGAGGGTGATAACGCCGGTCACGTCCGTGGTACGGAAGTAGAACTGCGGGCGGTAGTTCGAGTAGAACGGGTTGTGGCGGCCACCCTCGTCCTTCGAGAGGATGTAGACCTGAGCCTCGAAGTCGGTGTGCGGGGTGATCGAACCCGGCTTCACAACAACCTGGCCACGCTCAACGTCTTCACGCTTGGTGCCACGGAGGAGGAGGCCACAGTTCTCGCCTGCCCAAGCCTCGTCCATCTGCTTGTGGAACATCTCGATACCGGTAACGGTGGTCTTCTGAGCCTCGCGGATACCCACGATCTCGATTTCCGAGTTGATGGCAAGCTTGCCACGCTCAACCTTACCGGTCACAACGGTGCCACGGCCGGTGATGGTGAAGACGTCCTCGATCGGCATGAGGAACGGCTTGTCCATGTCGCGAACCGGATCCGGGATCGACTCGTCGACTGCGGCCATGAGGTCCTGAACCGACTTGACCCACTGCTCGTCGCCTTCGAGCGCCTTGAACGCCGAAACGCGAACGACGGGAGCGTCCTCGTCGAACTCCTGCGAAGCGAGGAGCTCACGGACCTCCATCTCGACGAGCTCGAGGATTTCCTCATCGTCGACCATGTCGCACTTGTTGAGGGCAACGAGGAGGTAGGGAACGCCAACCTGGCGAGCAAGAAGAACGTGCTCGCGGGTCTGAGCCATCGGGCCGTCGGTGGCGGCAACCACGAGGATTGCGCCGTCCATCTGAGCAGCGCCGGTAATCATGTTCTTGATGTAGTCGGCGTGGCCCGGAGCGTCGACGTGAGCGTAGTGACGCTTTTCGGTCTGGTACTCGATGTGGGAGATGTTGATCGTGATGCCGCGCTGCTTTTCCTCAGGGGCGTTGTCGATCGTATCGAAGTTGCGCTGCTCGTTGAGGTCCGGGTACTGGTCGTACAGAACCTTCGAGATGGCAGCGGTAAGCGTGGTCTTGCCGTGGTCAACGTGACCGATGGTGCCGATGTTGACGTGCGGCTTAGTACGCTCGAACTTGGCCTTAGCCATAGTGTGTCCTCCTAGGACTTTGGTTGGGTGTACTTCTGTTGAACGGGTGGGGCGCCCCCGAATGGAGGCGACCCAAGCGGTCCGAGAATCAGCGAACAGATCTACTCTACCCGCAAATCCTCGTAAGGCTTACTCGCCCCGCGTCTTCGCGATGATCTCTTCCGAGATGTTCCTCGGGACCTCCGCGTAGCTGTCGAACTGCATCGTGTACATCGCGCGGCCCTGCGTGAAGGAACGCAGGTCGCCAATGTAGCCGAACATTTCGGACAGCGGGACGAGAGCACGGATAATCTTGACCCCGCTCGCGTCCTCCATCGACGAAACCTGACCACGTCGCTTGTTCAGGTCGCCGATGACATCTCCCATGTACTCCTCGGGAGTACGAACCTCGACGCTCATCATCGGCTCGAGGAGAATCGGCTGGGCCTTCTTGAGGGCCTCGCGCGTCGCCATCGAACCGGCAATCTTGAACGCCATTTCCGAGGAGTCCACGTCGTGGTAAGCACCGTCGATAAGCGATGCCTTGACATTCACCACCGGGTAGCCGGCGAGGATGCCGGACTGGAGCGCATCCTGAATACCCGCGTCAACGCTCGGGATGTATTCACGCGGGATGCGACCACCGGTGACGAGGTTTTCGAACTCGTAGAACACGCCTTCTTCAGCGTCGGTAAGAGGCTCGAAGGTGATCTGAACCTTACCGAACTGACCGGAACCACCGGTCTGCTTCTTGTGCGTGTAGTCGAACTTCTCAACGGTCCTCTTGATCGACTCGCGGTAGGCCACCTGCGGCGAGCCCACGTTCGCTTCGACCTTGAACTCGCGGCGCATACGATCCACGAGCACGTCGAGCTGAAGCTCGCCCATGCCCTTGATGACCGTCTGGCCGGTTTCCTCGTCAAGCTCGACCTGGAAGGTCGGGTCTTCCTTGGCGAGACGCTGAATCGCGATACCGAGCTTCTCCTGGTCGCCCTTGGTCTTCGGCTCGATGGCCATCGAGATCACGGGCTCCGGGAAGGTCATCGACTCAAGGGCGATCGGGTGCTGCGCGTCGCACAGCGTGTCGCCGGTGGTCGTGTCCTTCAGACCGATGAACGCGTAGATGTGACCCGCGAATGCCTCGTCGACAGGGTTCTCCTGGTTCGAGTGCATCTGGAAGAGCTTGCCGACGCGTTCCTTCTTGCCCGTGGTGACGTTGAGCACCTGAGTACCGGTCTCAACGTGGCCCGAGTACACGCGCACGTAGGTGAGCGAGCCGAAGAACGGGTGAGCGGCAACCTTGAACGCGAGCGCCGAGAAAGGCTCGTCAGCCGAAGGCTTACGGGTGAGCTCCTTCTCCTCATCGTTGACGTCGTGGCCCACCATCGGCGGGACGTCGAGCGGCGAGGGAAGGAAGTCGACGACGGCGTTGAGCATGGGCTGCACGCCCTTGTTCTTGAACGCCGAGCCACAGAACACCGGGTAGGCCTGCGAGGAAATCGTGAGTTCGCGAATGCCCTTCTTGAGATCCTCAATCGAGAGTTCGCCCTCTTCGAGGTACTTCTCCATGAGCTCTTCGCTTGCCTCGGCGACGTCCTCGACGAGCTTCTCGCGGTATTCCTCAGCCTTGGCCTGGAGATCCGCGGGGATCGGGATCTCCTTCTGGTACTGACCGAGAGCGGCATCGCCCTTCTTCTTGTTGAATTCAGGGGCGTCCTCTTCGAACTCTTCGGGCCACTCGTAGGCCTTCATCTCGAGGAGGTCGATCACGCCGCGGAACTCAGACTCAGCGCCGATCGGCACCTGCATGACGAGCGGCTTCGCCTTGAGTCGGTCAACGATGGTGCCGACGGTGAAGAAGAAATCCGCACCCATCTTGTCCATCTTGTTGACGAAGCAAATGCGCGGCACGTTGTACTTGTCGGCCTGGCGCCACACGGTCTCCGACTGCGGCTCGACACCTTCCTTGCCGTCGAACACGGCAACAGCGCCATCGAGAACGCGCAGCGAGCGCTCCACCTCAACGGTGAAGTCAACGTGGCCGGGCGTGTCGATGATGTTGATCTGGTTCTCGTGCCAGTAGCAGGTCGTCGCCGCGGACGTAATGGTGATGCCGCGTTCTTTTTCCTGCTCCATCCAGTCCATGGTGCCGGCACCGTCGTGGGTTTCGCCAAGCTTGTAGTTGACGCCGGTGTAGTACAGGATGCGCTCGGTGGTGGTGGTCTTACCAGCATCGATGTGTGCCATGATGCCGATGTTGCGGACCTTGCTGAGGTCCTTAAGCACTGCAAGTGCCACGGGCTATGCCTTTCTGCGCTTCGGTTCGAGTACCGCCGGCGATTACCAGCGGTAGTGAGCGAAGGCCTTGTTGGACTCCGCCATCTTGTGGGTGTCTTCGCGGCGCTTCACAGCGGCACCGAGGCCGTTCGAAGCGTCGAGGATCTCGTTCATCAGGCGCTCGGTCATCGTGTGCTCACGGCGAGCACGCGAGTAGCCAACGAGCCAGCGCAGCGCGAGGGTCGTCGAGCGGCCGGCACGCACCTCGACGGGCACCTGGTAGGTGGCACCGCCGACGCGACGGGAACGAACCTCGAGGGACGGACGGATGTTGTCCAGAGCCTTCTTGAGGGTCGCAACCGGGTCCTGACCGTTCTTCTCACGGCAGCCTTCGAGAGCGCCGTAAACGATGCGCTCGGCGACGGTCTTCTTGCCGTCGAGGAGAACCTTGTTGATGAGCTGAGTGACGATGGGCGAGCCGTAGACCGGGTCGACCACGAGCTGACGCTTGGGAGCTGCACCTTTACGTGGCATTACTTCTTCTCCTTCTTCGCGCCGTACCGCGAGCGCGCCTGCTGGCGACCCTTCACGGCCTGGGTATCGAGCGAACCACGAACGACCTTGTAGCGGACGCCCGGGAGGTCCTTCACACGACCGCCGCGAACGAGGACGATCGAGTGCTCCTGGAGGTTGTGGCCTTCACCGGGGATGTAGGCCGTAACTTCGACACCGGAGGAGAGACGAACACGTGCAATCTTGCGGAGCGCCGAGTTCGGCTTCTTGGGGGTGGTGGTGTACACACGGGTGCACACGCCGCGGCGCTGGGGCGAGCCCTTGAGCGCGGGCGTGCTCGAGGCGACAGGCTTATCCTGGCGACCCTTGCGCACCAACTGCTGAATAGTAGGCACTTTTTCTCTTTCTGTCGCTAGCCGCGCTCTTCACACGGCCAGATCACCTTCTTTGCCCACAGGCGCCGAAGCACCGGGTCCACGGGTGTGGAGTGGGCCGCGACCCGAGATGACGCCGCGAGGGGGTGTCAATCTCGACCCGCACGGACCCCTAATGAGGCCCGGTGACTGCGGTACCGTACCCCCGCTCATTGCACTCGCACGAGGCGAGGCCGCGAGAGGGCATAGGGCACCCAGGCACAGTTCATCAGTCTACGTTGCGCGTTTTATTCCGGTCAAAGGACTGGGGCTAGTTCGTCGTACATCACATGCACGGGAACCTGGAAGTGTCGCGCAGGCAACAGCAAAGGAAACGGGCCGACGGTTGCTGAGAACCGTCGGCCCGCATTTTGCCTTGGTGACTTACTCGACGATCTGCCAGTCGACGCGCGCCACGCCGGAGCTCACGCCGCCGATGCTCTTCATCGCCGCGTAGGAAAGGTCGAGGCAGCGACCGCCCACGTACGGACCACGGTCGTTGATGCGCACGACCACGCTGCGGCCGTTGGCCTTGTTGGTCACGCGCACGCGCGTGCCGAAAGGCAGGCTCTTGTGGGCCGCGGTGTACGCGTGCGTGTTGAAACGCTCGCCGCTTGCCGTGGGGCCGCCGTCCGTGCCGTCGCCGTTGCCGTAGAACGAGGCACCGCACGAACGAACGCCGCTCACGGCCTTGCCGCCCTGGGGCGCGGATTCGCTACTCTTTTTTCGGCTCGGCTTCGAGTCGTTCTTTTTGCGGCTCGGCTCCGAGTCGTTGCCGCTGTCCGTGCTCACGTCCTCGGTCTTCGGTTCCTCAGCGGGGCGCTTCTTGGTGCCCTTGGCGATGACTTCGGTGACGGGCTCCTTCGTGACCTCTTCCTTCACGACTTCCTCGCCCGACACTTTTCCGTCGGTCGTCGAAACCTTCTTGACGATGGTCTTTTCGCCTTTTTCCCCCTTCGTGACCACGCGAGTTTCGCCTTCGTAGATCGCGTCGTCCTTGCGGGTCTCGGTCTTGTAGTCGATCGCGACTTTCTCGGTCTTTTCCTCGGAGTTGAGGCGCACGAGGTGGATCGTGTCGCCATCCTTGAGAACGGTGTCACGCGAGGGTGTGACGTCGTCGTCGGCGTCGACCGAATCGGCGAAGTACTTATCGAGGAGGTCCTGAACCGTTCGAACGGTCGTGCCCTTGGCAACCCACGAGCCGTTCATGCCGGTCACAGTGATGTCCTTGGGGGTCGTCACGGTCACGGGCCCGTCGACATCCTCAAGTTTGGTGTCGGGCTTCGGGGACACCGCGGCCCCTTTGGCGTCGATTCCGGCCTGCGAGAGAGCATCGGCAACGGTGCCGCCCTCGACGAGAACGGACTGCTCTTTGCCATCGACGCTGAGCTTGACCTCTTCGCGTTCTTTCACGACGATCTTGTCACCCGAGTCGACGGTCTCGCCGAGAGCCGGCTTCACGAGATCAGTGTGGGAGACATCCACGCCGTGCGCTTCGAGGATGTCGGCCACCTGCGTGTCGAACGTGCGGAACGTTGACACGCGGCCGTAGGCGTTCACGGTGACTTCGTTCGACATCGCGTAGGCTGCGCCACCGCCACCGCCCGCGAATACGGTCGCGAGTGCGGCTGCGGCGATAATCGGAGTCTTCTTCTTCACGAGTGTCCTTCGCATTGACGAGTGCACGGGAAGCGTCGCGCACGGTGGGCGCGAGTGCGGATTTCGGATGTCTCCATCTTGTCGCGCACGAAAGCGGGACGGTACCCGCAACACCAAGCCTTAAAACAAGACAAACCGCTATTTTGCCAACGCTTGACGCTCGCCGCGGTTTGCCTCACACATGCGCAGGCGGCGCTGCGGCCTGCGCGACAGCAGAGAAAAAGAGGGCCGGCCCTCCCCCGCTTGGGAAAGGACCGGCCCTCCGGTGACGCCCGAAGGCGCGAAGATCAGCGGAAGTCCGTATTGAACGGATCCGAGTAGCTGAAGTCGTCGAGGTTCAGGCTCGAGCCGGCACCACTGAAGTCGGTGAGACCGAAGTCGTCGTACCCGGGAACCGTGTACATCTGCGCCTTCGCCTCGTCGGTCGGCTCCACCTCAAAGTTGCGGAAGCGGGGAAGGCCCGTGCCCGCGGGGATGAGCTTACCGATGATGACGTTCTCCTTGAGACCCATGAGCTTGTCACTCTTGGAGCTAAGTGCAGCCTCGGTGAGCACGCGGGTCGTCTCCTGGAACGAGGCGGCCGAAAGCCACGACTCGGTCGCAAGCGACGCCTTCGTAATACCCATGAGCTCTGGGCGGCCCTGAGCGGGCTCACCACCTTCGGCGAGGGCAGCGCGGTTGGCTTCGATGAACGCGGCGTTCTCGACGAGGTCACCGGGCAGAAGCTTCGTGTCGCCCGAGGCCACGATCGTCACGCGGCGCAGCATCTGGCGAACGATGACCTCGATGTGCTTGGCGTGAATGTCCACACCCTGGCTGACGTACACCTTCTGGACTTCGTCCACGAGGTGCTTCTGCACGGCGCGCGGGCCGAGGATGCGAAGCACCTGCTTCGGGTCAACCGAGCCCGGGGAGAGCTGCTGGCCGACCTCGACGTGGTCGCCGTCGAAGACGAGCGGGGTCACGCGACGCGAAAGCGTGTAGGTCACGGGTTCGCTGCCGTCATCCGGCGTCACGGTGAGCTTGCGCTGCTTTTCGGATTCGTCGACGCTCACGCGGCCCGCAACCTCGGTAATCGGGGCGAAGCCCGCCGGGGTACGTGCCTCGAAGAGCTCCTGCACACGCGGGAGACCGTGCGTGATGTCGCCCTCAGCCGACGCCACACCACCGGAGTGGAAGGTACGCATCGTGAGCTGGGTACCGGGCTCACCAATCGACTGCGCGGCGACGATACCAACGGCCTCGCCGATGTCCACAAGCTGGCCGGTCGCGAGGGAGCGTCCGTAGCACTGTGCACACGTGCCCACGGCGGAGTCACATGTGAGAACGGAGCGGACCTTCACCTCGGTGACACCCGCGGCGAGGAGCTTCTCAATGAGCACATCGCCGACGTCGTCACCTGCAGATGCGAGAACCGTGCCGTCTTCGCCTGCCACGTCCTGCGCGAGCGTACGGCCGTACGCCGTGATCTCAACGTTGTCGGCGGGCACGATGACGCCGTCGAGGTCCTCACCGATGGCCATCGTGAAGCCCTTCGAGGTTCCACAATCGCCCTCACGCACGATGACGTCCTGGGAGACGTCCACGAGACGACGCGTCAGGTAACCCGACTGCGCGGTCTTGAGTGCGGTATCGGCAAGGCCCTTACGCGAACCGTGCGATGCGATGAAGTACTCGAGCACCGAGAGACCCTCGCGGTAGTTCGAGAGGATCGGGCGGGGAATAATCTCGCCCTTCGGGTTGTTCACGAGGCCACGCATACCGGCGATCTGGCGGATCTGCATCCAGTTACCACGGGCACCGGAGTGCACCATGCGGTAAATCGTGTTGTCCACCGGGAAGTTCGCCTTCATCGCCTCGGCAACCTCGTTGGTCGCCTCGGTCCAGATGTCGATGAGCTCGCTGCTGCGCTCGGCTTCGGAGACGAGACCAAGGTCGCGGTTCTCCTCGACCTGCGCGGCCTTCGCTTCGTACTTCGCGATGATCTCCGGCTTGTTCGGCGGCGCCACAACGTCGCTGAACGCGAAGGTCACGCCCGAGTAGGTCGACCACGAGAAGCCGTAGGCCTTGAGCGCGTCGAGCGAGGCCGACACCTGGCCCTTGTCGTAGCGTTCGGCGAGCGCGTTCACGACGCCGCCGAGGCGCTTCTTGCCAACCTGGCCCTCAACGTAGGGGAAGTCCTCGGGGAGGGTCTCGTTGAAGTAGTAGGTGCCGAGCGTGGTCTCGAGGGTGATCGGGTCACCCTCGCTCCAGCCCTCGGGGGCCTTCCAGTCTGACGGCGGCACGATATCGGTGAAGCGCACGTTGATCGGTGCGTTCAGGTCGATCTCGTTGTTATCGAAGGCCATGATCGCCTCGGCGATCGACGAGAACGAGCGGCCGTGGCCGAGTGCCTCGGGCTTCGGGGTCGTCAGGTGGTAGAGGCCGATGACCATGTCCTGTGCGGGCATCGTCACGGGGCGGCCGTCCGACGGCTTGAGGATGTTGTTCGAGGAGAGCATGAGGATGCGCGCCTCTGCCTGGGCCTCGGGCGAAAGCGGGAGGTGCACGGCCATCTGGTCACCGTCGAAGTCAGCGTTGAAGGCGCCACACACGAGCGGGTGCAGGTGGATGGCCTTGCCCTCGACGAGCTTCGGCTCGAACGCCTGAATGCCGAGGCGGTGAAGCGTGGGTGCACGGTTGAGCAGCACGGGGTGCTCGGTGATGACCTCTTCGAGAACGTCCCACACCTCGGGGCGCGAACGCTCGACCATACGCTTGGCGGCCTTGACGTTCTGCGCGAGGGAGAGATCCACGAGGCGCTTCATGACGAACGGCTTAAACAGCTCGAGAGCCATGCCCTTCGGGAGACCACACTGGTGAAGGTGCAGCTCCGGGCCGTTCACGATAACCGAGCGGCCCGAGTAGTCCACGCGCTTACCGAGCAGGTTCGCACGGAAACGGCCCTGCTTGCCCTTGAGCATGTCGGAGAGCGACTTGAGCGGACGGTTGCCGGGTCCCGTGACGGGACGGCCGCGGCGGCCGTTGTCGAACAGCGAATCAACCGACTCCTGAAGCATGCGCTTTTCGTTGTTCACAATGATCTCGGGCGCACCGAGATCGATGAGACGCTTGAGGCGGTTGTTGCGGTTGATGACGCGTCGGTACAGGTCGTTGAGGTCGGAGGTCGCGAAGCGGCCACCGTCGAGCTGCACCATGGGGCGAAGATCCGGCGGGATCACGGGGATGCAGTCGAGCACCATGCCGGCGGGCGAGTTGGTCGTCTGCTGGAACGCCGAAACGACCTTGAGGCGCTTGAGGGCGCGAGCCTTCTTCTGCCCCTTGCCGTTCGCGATGACCTCACGGAGCTTCTCAGCCTCGGAATCGAGGTCGAAGTCGAGCAGGCGCTGCTGCACGGCCTCGGCACCCATGCCACCTTCGAAGTAGTGGCCGTAGCGGAGCTTCATAGCGCGGTAGAGCTGTTCGTCGCCCTCGAGGTCGGCAACCTCGAGGTTCTTGAAGCGCTCCCACACGTTCTGCACGCGCGTGATCTCAGCGTCATACTTCTTGCGGATCTGCGCCTGCTCGCGCTCCGCGGAGTCGCGAACCTTACGCTTCGCGTCGGCCTTCGCGCCTTCTTCCTCGAGCTGAGCGAGGTCCTTCTCGGCCGCGACCGCGCGATCGTTGATCGCGGCATCGCGCTCATTTTCGAGCTCGCGGATCTCGAGGTCGTGGCGGCTCTGAAGCTCGGGCATGTCGGTGTGACGGGCCTCGTCATCGACCTTTGTGATCATGTAGGCCGCGAAGTAGATGACCTTCTCGAGGTCCTTCGGCGCGAGGTCGAGCAGGTAGCCGAGGCGGCTCGGAACGCCCTTGAAGTACCAGATGTGCGTCACGGGAGCCGCAAGCTCGATGTGGGCCATGCGCTCACGGCGCACGGAGGACTTGGTGACCTCTACGCCACAGCGCTCACACACGATTCCCTTGAATCGCACGCGCTTGTACTTGCCGCAGTAGCACTCCCAGTCGCGGGTCGGGCCGAAGATGCGCTCACAGAAGAGGCCGTCCATCTCGGGCTTGAGGGTGCGGTAGTTGATGGTTTCGGGCTTTTTAACTTCGCCGTATGACCAGGAACGGATGTCGTCGGCCGTCGCGAGGCCGATCTTGAGCTCGTCAAAGTGGTTGACGTCGAGCACGTGTGTCCTTCTCTCGTCTAAAAAGTCGTCAAGGTCTGAATGGTTGGGGCTGAGATCTTCGGGGGATGAAGGTCCGACGGTCGCTGGGCGAGCGTCGGACCCTCCCCCGACGATCGATCAGACCTCTTCGATATTGATCGCGCCCTCGTTCGGGCGGCTCGACAGGTTGATTCCGAGTTCCTCCGCGCTGCGGAAGATGTCGTCGTCGCGGTCGCGCACCTCGAGGTTCTGGCCGTCGGCGCCGAGGACTTCGACGTTCAGGCACAGGGACTGCATTTCCTTGAGGAGCACGCGGAACGACTCGGGAATGCCCGGCTCGGGAATGTTGTCGCCCTTGACGATCGCCTCGTAGACCTTCACGCGGCCCGTGATGTCGTCCGACTTGATCGTGAGGAGTTCCTGAAGGGCGTAGGCGGCGCCGTAGGCCTCGAGTGCCCACACCTCCATCTCGCCGAAGCGCTGACCGCCGAACTGGGCCTTACCACCGAGCGGCTGCTGGGTGATCATCGAGTACGGGCCGGTCGAGCGAGCGTGCAGCTTGTCGTCGACGAGGTGGTGCAGCTTGAGGATGTACATGTAGCCGACCGAAATCTCGTGCGGGAACGGCTCGCCGGTGCGGCCGTCGAGCAGGCGTGCCTTGCCGTTCGGGCGGATCATGCGCTCGCCGTCGCGGTTCGGCCTGTAGTTCTCGACGAGAGCGCCGAGCTCGGTGTCGCTCAGGCCGTCGAACACGGGCACAGCAACCGGGGTGCCGGGCTCGCCGTGCAGGGCGTCCTTCGGGAGATCCTTAGCGGCGGGGTTGGATTCGTCGATGTCCCAACCGGACTTCGCGACCCACCCGAGGTGGGTTTCCATCACCTGGCCGATGTTCATACGACCGGGCACACCCATCGGGTTGAGGATGATGTCCACCGGGGTGCCGTCTTCGAGGAACGGCATGTCCTCGACGGGCAGGATCTTCGCGATGACGCCCTTGTTGCCGTGGCGGCCAGCGAGCTTGTCACCGTCGGTGATCTTGCGCTTCTGCGCGATGTACACACGCACCATCTCGTTGACGCCGGTCGGGAGGATGTCCGAATCTTCTTCCGAATCGAACACGCGCACGCCGATCACGGTGCCGGATTCGCCGTGGGGAACGCGCAGCGACGTGTCGCGCACCTCGCGGGCCTTCTCACCGAAGATCGCGCGCAGGAGGCGCTCCTCGGGGGTCAGCTCAGTTTCACCCTTCGGGGTGACCTTGCCGACGAGGATGTCACCGGGGACAACCTCGGCGCCGATACGGATGATGCCGCGCTCGTCGAGGTCGGCGAGAACGTCTTCGCCAACGTTCGGGATGTCGCGCGTGATCTCTTCCTTACCGAGCTTGGTGTCCCGGGCATCGACTTCGTGCTCCTCGATGTGGATCGACGTGAGAACGTCGTCCTGGACGAGGCGCGAGGACAGGATGATGCCGTCCTCGTAGTTGTGGCCGTGCCACGACATGAACGCCACGAGGAGGTTCTTACCGAGCGAAAGCTCGCCGTCTTCGGTCGAGGGGCCATCGGCGAGGACCGATCCGGCCTCAACGCGGTCACCTTCGTCGAAGAGGACGCGGTGGTTGTAGCAGTTACCGGCGTTCGAACGCTGGAACTTGTCAATGCGGTAGGTCTGGTTCGTGCCGTCATCCGCCGCGACGGTGATGAGGTCGGCGGAAAGCTCGGTGATCACACCGGCCTTTTCCGCGACGATCACATCGCCGGCGTCGACAGCTGCACGACGCTCCATACCCGTACCCACGAGAGGCATCTCGGTGCGCAGGAGCGGGACGGCCTGGCGCTGCATGTTCGAGCCCATGAGAGCACGGTTCGCGTCGTCGTGCTCGAGGAATGGAATCATCGCGGTTGCGACCGACACCATCTGTCGAGCCGAAACGTCCATGTAGGTGACGTCGCTCGGGTCGATCAGCTCGGGCTCGCCACCGGGCATACGCGAGAGCACCTGGTCTTCGAGGAACTTTCCGTTCTCATCGATCTTGGCGTTAGCCTGAGCGATGATGTGACGATCCTCGTCGTCGGCCGTCAGGTAGACGATTTCGTCGGTCACGACACCGTCAACAACCTTGCGGTACGGGGTCTCGACGAAACCGAACGGGTTGATGCGCGCGAACGTTGCGAGCGAACCGATAAGACCGATGTTCGGGCCTTCCGGCGTCTCGATCGGACACATGCGGCCGTAGTGCGAGGGGTGCACGTCTCGAACTTCCATGCCGGCACGGTCGCGCGACAGGCCGCCCGGGCCGAGCGCCGAGAGGCGGCGCTTGTGGGTGAGGCCCGAAAGCGGGTTGTTCTGGTCCATGAACTGCGAAAGCTGCGAAGTTCCGAAGAACTCCTTGATCGCCGCGGTCACGGGGCGGATGTTGATGAGCGTGAGCGGCGTGATCGCTTCGACGTCCTGGGTCGTCATGCGCTCGCGAACGACGCGCTCCATGCGGGACAGGCCCGTGCGAACCTGGTTCTGGATGAGCTCGCCGACGGCGCGAATACGACGGTTGCCGAAGTGGTCGATGTCGTCCGTTTCCACGCGGATCTCGGTGCCGAAGCTGTTCTCCATGCTGTCCATGCCAGCGTGGAGAGCAACGATGTACTTGATCGTCGCGATGACATCCTCGAGGTTGAGCACGCTCTCACTGAGCGGGCCTTCGAGACCAAGCTTCTTGTTGATCTTGTAGCGGCCGACTTTCGCGAGGTCGTAGCGCTTGTCGTTGAAGTAGAGGTTGTTGAGCATCGTCTCGCCGGCATCGCGGCTGGGCGGTTCGCCCGGGCGCTGCTTGCGGTAGATGTCCATGAGGGCCTCGTCCTGAGACTCGACCTTGTCCTTTTCGAGCGTGGCGCGCATCGATTCGAACTCGCCGAACTCCTCGAGGATGTCGCTCTTGGACATGCCAAGCGCCTGGAGGAGGGTCGTCACGGACTGCTTGCGCTTACGGTCGATGCGCACACCGACCTGGTCGCGCTTGTCGACCTCGAACTCGAGCCACGCGCCGCGCGAGGGGATCACCTTCGCGCTAAAGACGTGCTTGTCGCTCGTCTTGTCGATGCTCTCTTCGAAGTACACGCCGGGTGAACGCACGAGCTGCGAGACGACGACGCGCTCGGTGCCGTTGATGATGAACGTGCCCTTGTCGGTCATGAGCGGGAAATCGCCCATGAACACGGTCTGGGTCTTGATCTCACCGGTCTCGTTGTTCATGAACTCCGCCGTCACGTACAGCGGGGCGGCGTAGGTGAGGTCCTTTTCCTTGCACTCCTCGACCGAGTAGTTCGGCTCTTCGAAGGAGTGGTTCCTGAAGGAGAGCGACATATTTCCGGCGAGATCCTCAATGGGCGAGATCTCTTCGAAAATGTCGGCGAGGCCAGAGGTCTGCGGGACGTCTTCGCGTCCGGCCGCTTCTGCTTCGGCCGCGCGCTCCTGCCAGCGCTCGTTACCGAGCAGCCAGTCAAACGAGCTCGTCTGGAGCGAAAGAAGATCGGGAACTTCGATGGGATCGCCAAGCTTCGCGAAGGTGACGCGGGGCGAGGCGGTGCGCAGTGCAGTGGTGTGAGAATCGGTGCTCGAGGCAGCCAAGGGTTATCCTTCCACGGGATGAGGACTCGTACACGCTTCGATAGACTCGATGTGTTTCGGCCCCTCATTCACGACCAACCCCGCTATATGAGTCGAATGAGTTGAAAAAGGGCGCACGAAACACGGGCGCTAAGTTTCAAGAGTATGCGAGAGCGGCTCTCCCCTCAAGACTTCGCACGAAAAAATTGGCGAGACTGTGGTCACGTCAACTGTCGGAGGGCTACCCCGCTCACCTCCGTGACGCAGGCCGTGCACTAGAGATCGCCGCGAGCAGCTCTCAATCGTGGCTGGTGCGTGAACTCACCGCGAGGCCTCACGCTCGAACTTTTTGAGCTGCGCCTCAATGAAGGGAGCAGTGTCTGGAAAACTCACATTCTCGATCTTGATAAAGATATGGTTCTTCCCTTTCGACACTCCCCCGAAGACCTCCCGCACGGTATTTCCGTCTCCGTCGGAAAAGTCCAGGTAGACGAACGAGGACTTCTCCCCCGCCCCCGACTGGAGGCTCTGATAAAAGCCCGGCTCTGTACTGCGTTCATCACCGCACAGCCCATCGTCGAGGTGGAAGAGCTGCATAATATCCACCTCTTCATCGGTGCGGAACGCCATGACCCGGGCTTTGGGGCGTCGGTGTTTATTGCGGCTGAATCCGCCCTCGTCTTCGGAGTAGCCAGCCACGACGACTGTGTTCACACCCGGTTGAGGGGCCTGCATCGCTTGGACGGCGACTTTGCAGCCTTTTCGGTAGTCGGCTTGAAGGTAGTTCGGGTCGGGTATCTCTACCGGAAAAGTGAGCCGCTGGCCTCTCGGCTTCTCGACCTCAACGGTGACCTCGTTGAAGCTTGACAGCTGGTCCGCTTCTTCAGCCGAAAGGAGCCAGCGTGCGAGCTCTGCTTGAGTTCCTTCGGAGCCCCCATGGTCCGACGGCTGCTCGCTCGACGCCGTTGCCGAGGGCGCAGGACGTGCGGTGCTCGCGGCTCCACAGCCCGAGACGCAAAGGAGGATTGCTAGAACGGCGCAAAGCGCCGCTCGGCTGCGCACGTTCGGTACGCGCCTCGTCACCGTCGGGGCATCGTTCATTCACTCTCGATTCCACCCCGCAGTCGGTGCAGAGTTTTGACACTAGTTGCGTCCCCAACCGTGGTGGAGAGGCCGCCGGTCACCTAATGGTCGCTCGCAATCGAACGGTCGAAGAGATCCAGCTGAGCATCAATCACGGCTCGAGCATCGTCATCACCGACATCGGACATGACGACAAAGATATGGCGCTTGCCGCTGGACTTTCCAGCGAGGAAGAACTCTTCGTGGGGAAGCTTGACGTGCACCCCTTCACCACCAAAAGGTTTTTCAACGGTGACCGGGGGCGCGCCCTGGATATTTCCGCACTTTTGCACAACATCGTTGTAGAAGTCCATGACGTTCATGTCGTCGGGGGTCGTCAGCGCGACAATCTTAATCATCGACTCCGCATTGACGGAGCCCGGAGCGGGCCGCCCTCGAAACACACTGGTCGCAACAGCCTCGGACGTAAACGATGTATTGTCGAGCGTGGCGACTGCGTCTGTGCATTCTGCTGAAATATTCGGGTGCTCGAGTGAGAAGCTCAGCTCGAAGTCGCCCTCCTCCTTGTCGACTTCTACCTCGCTGGGCTTCATGCCGTCCACCGGCAAATGCTCCTCGGTAAGAAGCCATGACTTCACATCATCGGGATTGCCCGCGGGCTGCTTTTTCCGGTCGGGAACGCCGCGCCCGCCGCTCCCCTTCGTTTGCCCGTTGTCGCCTGCATTATGCGAGGTCGACGAGGAGTCCGCTCGGTCGTTCTGCCCAGAATCGGCAAGCGCTCCACAGCCCACCAGCGATGTGGCTAGGGCGAGTGCGGCGAAGCCCGAAAACCACGTGCGTGGGCGGCGAGCAGACATGAGCGCAGGTGGGATGGCCATGGCAATCCTCATCGGTCAGGCGGCGTTCGTCACGGTCCGATCAAAAAGATCGATTTGGGCATCGATGTAGGTCTTCGCTTGCTCAGGCTCCACATTCGCCAGGATCATCCAGATATGGCGATTGCCGTGAGATTTACACGCAACCACCAGGTCGGCGGACCCCAACCGGGCGTGAATACCATCGTACTCCGAAGGTTTTTCCACGACCGAACTCGGCTCCCCGGGGGTATTCGCACACTCGCTGAGGACGTCGCTGTAGGCATCGCCGAGATTCATGTCCTCTTTGGTCACAATCGCAGCTGCCTGCACGTTCGCTGGCCCCGCTGCCGAACTGATCGCCTCGAAGTCACCTTCATACTTAGCGACGGCCATGCCCTGGATGGGAACTTCAACCTGGTTCAGTGCGGCCACAGCGTCCTTGCAGCTCTGCGATGCATTGGGGTGGTCGAACGTAAAGCTCAGGGTGAACGTTCCGTCGCCGGATGGGCCGCCTTGCAGCGCGTCGACCGTCACACCTTCGATGCCCTTGAGAGGGACGTAAGGGGTGTTCGCAAGCCACGTCGCGGGATTGTCCACGCTGCCGGCAGGCTGCTCCTCCCCTTGAGCTGCGGGGGTGCTTTCGTCGTCGGTGGGAGTCGTAGAGGAGGTGTCGCCCGGCGTGGCGCTCTGCGTATCGCTCGGATCGCCACTTGCCTCCTCGCTCGGCTCGGCAGATCCTTCACTCGAGGTCGAAGTGGAGGCCGCGGGAGAGGTTTCGTCCTTTTTAGCGACGTTGCTCCCGAGCGCCCCGCAGCCTGCGAGGGAAGTTGCAAGGAGCAGCGCGGCGACGCCTCGCGCGGCGCGGGTCAACGTGGGACGTGTACGTGACATGGGGGGGTCCTTAGGGCAGGGGGGGCAAGATCCGGGCATACCTTACCAGCGCCCCTTGAGAGCCTCCTCACACTCTCGGGCGGGCAGCAAAAAGGGCCGCCCCGGCAGGGGCGACCCTTTCGCTATGAGATGCGCCTAAAGCGCAGGAATCACTTGAGGGTGACGGTTGCGCCAGCGCCCTCGAGCTGCTCCTTGGCCTTCTCGGCGTCTTCCTTCGAGGCAGCCTCGAGAACCGGCTTCGGAGCGCCATCGACGAGGTCCTTCGCCTCCTTGAGGCCGAGACCCGTGAGAGCGCGCACCTCCTTGATGACAGCAATCTTGGCCGAACCGACCGACTCGAGGATGACGTCGAATTCGTCCTTCTCCTCAGCAGCGGCAGCTTCGCCACCGGCAGCGCCGCCAGCAGCGGCAACGGCAACGGGGGCAGCAGCGGTCACGTCGAAGACCTCTTCGAACTGCTTCACGAACTCGGAGAGCTCGATGAGGGTCATTTCCTTGAAAGCTTCGATGAGCTCGTCGTTGGTGAGCTTAGCCATGGGGCTAGTCCTTCCTGTCAAGTGGCACCCACGGGTGCCAGGCGCATGTGCGCCGGGTGTTTGTGTAAAAGGTTGTGCCGAGCGCGTGCATCACGCCTCGGGATGAGACTCGAAGCCTCAGCCCTCGTTCTTGGCACGCAGGGCGTCCACGGTGCGCGCGGTCTTGGTGAGCGGCGCAGCGAGAACGAAAACAGCCTTCGACATCGATGCCTTGAGAGCACCGGCAGTCTTGGCAAGAAGAACCTCGCGCGATTCGAGATCGGCAAGCTTCTCAACGTCGTCAGCCGTGAGGGCTTTGCCCTCAAAGTAACCGGACTTGACGACCAGCATGGGGTTGTCCTTGGCAAAGTCACGCAGAGCCTTAGCCGGTTCGACCGGCTCGCCCTTAATGAACGCGATCGCAGTAGGGCCGTTGAGATCGCCCTCAAAGGCGTCGATCCCAGCTTCCCGCGCCGCGATAGCAGCAAGCGTGTTCTTTACCACGGCGTAGGTAGTGTCGGCACCGAGCGAACGACGCAGCGTCTTGAGCTGGTCAACGCTCAGCCCGCGGTACTCGGTCAGAATTGCCGCGCTCGACTCGCGGAACAGTTCCGTGAGCTCGGCAACGGCAGCTGCCTTGTCAGGCCTCGCCATGGCCCTCCTTCCAGAGGTCTCGAGGCCGGCCTGAAAGCTTCAGTCATGAAAAAAGCCCTGACCGCAGGGTCAAGGCTTGAGCACGCACATAACGCGTATCGTTTCTTGAGCACCTGCGCAGGCCGTTTCACCACGGTGAAAGCTTTCGGTCCCCCTGATGGCAGGGCGACGACCGGCGGTCTTCGGTGAATTTAACTTTACCCCCCACGCCCGCGGCAGCGAAACCCCACGAGCGGTGATCCCTCCCACAGGTAAGCCACACTTCACACAGACGTGAATCAGGCCACAGTTCAAAAATGGGGACCAATATCCCTTCGGCTGCCGTCGGACCCCAACCGGCACGTTACCGCGCTTCCATTCCGGCCCCGCCACCCTCTCTCGAGGCCCAACTTCACCCAGCATTTATGGTCTCAATGAACATGCAGGTCATTCGGGGACCTTATACCCCTAGAGCGCTAGACTGGCGCTTGCGACCGAGACCAAAGCCGGTCCGGGCCCACTATTTCCAGATCCGAACGCCACACCCCCAACCTTCCGCAAACAAACTCTCTGACCTGCACTTTTGTTCAATCTAGACAGCTATCAATCGTTGTTGAGTGCACCACGGCAGCCACGTAGGTTGGAGTCACAACGACGTAACTTTCTATTCACTCCACCCGCAGAAAAGGATGGACACGCTCATGGCAGACGCCAAAGCTACGCCCGATACGGACACGCAGGCGATGATCGACGCTCTCGCAGACAAGGGCGCGACCGCGCTCAAAGAGTTCCGCGACTTCACACAAGAGCAGGTCGATCACATCGTGCACCAGGCGGCCCTCGCTGCCCTCGACCAACACATGGCGATCGCCAAGCACGCCGTCGAAGAGACCGGTCGCGGCGTGTACGAAGACAAGATCATCAAGAACATCTTCGCTTCCGAATACATTTGGAACTCGATTAAGCACGACAAAACCGTCGGCATCCTCTACGAGGACAAGACTCGCGGCGTTATTGAAGTTGCCGAACCCGTGGGTGTCATTGCAGGCGTCACGCCCACGACCAACCCGACCTCGACCACGATCTTCAAGTCGCTCATCGCCCTGAAGACCCGCAACCCGATCATCTTCGCGTTCCACCCGAGCGCCCAGGAAAGCTCCGCCCACGCTGCGCGCGTCGTGTACGAAGCTGCCGTCGAGGCCGGCGCGCCCGAGAACTGCGTGCAGTGGATCGAAACGCCGTCGCTCGAAGCGACCGGCTTGCTCATGAACCACGACAAGGTTGCTCTCGTGCTCGCCACCGGTGGCTCGGGCATGGTCAAGGCCGCCTACTCCACCGGCAAGCCCGCCCTCGGCGTGGGCCCGGGCAACGTTCCCGTGTACATCGACAAGACCGCGAAGATTTCGCGCACTGTCAACGATCTTTTGCTGTCGAAGACCTTCGACTCGGGCATGATCTGCGCATCCGAGCAGAGCGTCCTCGTTCACACCGACATCAACAAAGAATTCGTCGCCGAATTCGAAAAGTACGGCGGCTACTTCCTGAACAAGACCGAACGCACGAAGCTCGAGAAGTTCATGATCACCGACAAGGGTGGAGTCAACCCCGCACTCGTCGGCTCGAGCGCCCTCAAGATCGCCGAAGGCGCAGGGCTCAACGTTCCCGACTACACGAAGGTTCTCCTCGTGCCGATCGACGGCGTGGGCAAAGACCACCCGTTCAGCCAGGAAAAGCTCATGCCGGTACTCGGCTACAAGGTTGTCAAGGATGCTGCTGAGGGCTTCGATCTCGCCGATCAGCTTCTCGAACACGGCGGTCTCGGCCACACCGCCGTCATCCACACGAGCGACGAGAAGCAGGAGCGCGAGTACGGCATGGCGATGCGCGCGTGCCGCATCGTCGTCAACTCCCCGAGCTCGCAGGGCGGCATCGGTGACATCTACAACGGCCTCATCCCTTCGCTCACCCTCGGCTGCGGCTCCTACGGCCACAACTCGGTGTCGCGCAACGTGTCGGCCATCGATCTGATCAACATCAAGCGAATTGCGGAGCGTCGTAACAACATGCAGTGGTTCAAGGTTCCGAAGACCTACTTCGAGCGCTACTCCACCCAGTACCTGCGCGACATGGAAGGTATCAACCGAGCCTTCATCGTGACCGACCCGGGCATGGTCCAGTTCGGTTACGTCGACATCGTTCTCGAGCAGCTTCGCGAGCGCCGCAACCCAATCCAGTACCAGATCTTCTCGGACGTCGAACCCAACCCGAGCTCTGACACCGTGTTCCGCGGCGTCGAGCAAATGAACCAGTTCAAGCCCGACACGATCATCGCCCTCGGTGGCGGCTCCGCTATGGACGCGGCGAAGGGCATGTGGATGTTCTACGAGGACGGCAACGCCTCCTACTTCGGTATGAAGCAGAAGTTCCTCGATATCCGCAAGCGCACCTACACTTTCCCGAAGCTCGGTGAAAAAGCAAGCTTCGTGGCGATCCCGACGACCTCGGGCACCGGCTCGGAGTGCACCCCGTTCGCGGTCATCACCGACTCCGAGAACCACGTGAAGTACCCGATCGCCGATTACGCGATTCTTCCCGACGTCGCCATCGCCGACGCTCAGTTCGTGGACACTGTCCCCGCCCGCACGGCGGCTGACTCGGGCATGGACGCACTCACCCACGCGATCGAGTCGTACGTCTCGACGATGGCTTCGGACTACACGAAGGGCCTCTCGCTCCGCGCGATCCAGATGATCTTCGCGAACCTCCGCAAGTCGGTCCTCGAGGGCGACCGCGAGGCCAAGGAGAACATGCACAATGCCTCCACCATGGCAGGCATCGCTTTCGCGAACGCCTTCCTCGGTATCGTGCACTCGCTTTCGCACAAGGTCGGCGCCGAGTTCAACCTCGCGCATGGCCGCACGAACGCGATCTTCCTCCCGCACGTCATCAACTACAACGCGAAGAAGCCCGTGAAGCACGCGCTCTTCCCGAAGTACGAGTCGTTCCGTGCCGATGAAGACTTCGCCGAGATCGCCCGCGCTCTCAATCTCCCGGCGAAGACCACGGAGGAAGGCGTCGCCTCGCTCGTCAAGGCCGTCACCGAGCTCGCCGAGGACATTGGCATCGAGATGTCGCTCAAGGCGAACGGCGCGAAGCTCGAGCACCTCGAAAAGACGATCGACACTCTCGCCGATCGCGCCTACGAGGACCAGTGCACGCCGGCAAACCCGAAGCAGCCTCTCGTGAGTGAACTCAAGGCGCTCATCCGCGACGCCTTTGAGGGTGAACTCGACTACAGCGAGAAGCACGCGAAGTAAGCACGGCATTTCCGCCGCAACGGTATGAGGGGTGGCTCCGCTTGGCGGGGCCACCCCTTCTCACTGCCTCGGCACCGTTTGTGCGTCGTTCGGCTAGGCCTGCCCCGAGTCGAAATACTCGCGAATGTTCGCGGGCGCGGGAGGAACCTCGAACATCTGCCCGCCCGCGCGGATCGAAAGGGCGCCGTACACGCCCGTCGCGACCGCCTCGCGCGCGGCAATCACCGACACATCCGTACGACCACCGTTCCTCGCGAATTCGAGGAATTCATTGATGAGCCGTGGATCAGCACCGCCGTGGCCACCGTCGGCCCTCGCAATCACCTCCACCTGATCCGGGCGAGCGGCACCCGAGTGGCGCGAGTTCCACAGGTAGATCTGATCCCCGGCGTTGTCGCCCATGTTTTCGATCCGCCCTTCGTCGCCAATGACCGTATAGTTGCGCCAATAATCCGGGGTGAAATGGCACTGCTGGTACGAGGCATAGACGCCGTTGTCCAGCGTCATGTGGAGCATCGAAATGTCCTCGACGTCGATGACGGGGTTGAGTTCCCTCTGCTTCGATGGCGGATAGACGTCCGCATCGAACCAGTCCCACATAATCCGATCGGAATTATCGCGCCGATCGTCGATGTCGCCGTAAACCTCGAGACCCCCAATACCGGAAACCCGGCGGGTGTAACCACCCGCGAGCCAGTGAATAACGTCGATGTCATGAGCGCCCTTCTGCAACAAGAGCGAGAACGCCCGCGCACGCTCGGCGTGCCAATCCTTGAAGTAGAAATCGCCACCGGCCCCCACGAAATGCCGGCACCAAATGGCACGCACGCGACCGATTGTGCCGGTATCGATCATCTCCTTCATCTGGCGGATCACCGGCATATGGCGCATGTTGTGGCCCACGTAAAGCCGCGTGCACTTCTCGTAGGCGAGGTTCAACATCGCATCGGTGTCCTCGACAGAGATCGCCATGGGCTTTTCGGAAAACGTCGGTATACCCGCGCCGAGGGTTGTGAGCGCGATCGAGGCGTGCAGGTCGTCGGGCGCGAGGATCATGACCGCATCAACGTCGTGACTGTCCAGCAGATCATCGACGGTGTTCACCGTGTGGACGTCTTCGCCGATGATCTCGCGTGCTTTCTTTTTGCCTCGCTCGCTGGGATCCGCGACGACCGTGACGCGGGATCCCTCTCCCGGTTTATGCGCGTGACGCGCCAGAGCGCCGCGAGCGCCAAAACCCACCACTCCCACTCGAAGGTCGGCGTTGTGAATCAACGAGATCCCCTTTCAACAGCGGTGCAGGCGCAGCCTTCACTGGCGACCCTACGACGCACCGATCACGTGGCCTTGGCCATTAACAGTACCCAGTCAGATGGGGCGAACTCAGCAGCCGGGTCATGATAAACGGATGTCCCTTCGACCGCTATCGTGCCCTAGGTCCCTACATCTCTTACCGATCCGGGCAACCGGATCAGTAGTTGCCGTGATCACGTTTTTCACCATTTCTGACCCGAGGCAGACAAGCACGGTCTGATGTCATGAACGAAACACGGCGCGTACCCCGCGCCACCCCCGGCCACACACCGTGCGCCGGTTGGTCCCCCGCGATACGCGATCTATAGGAACGACACAGCAAGGATTTATCGATGACGACCAATCCGACCGCACAAGATTCAGCGGTATACAAGTACCGGCCCACGAAACTACGCACGGGTCCCTCCAAGAACGATAAGTCCTTCATCGGTCAACCCGGCGGCCTACCCTGGATGCTCCAGGTCGAAATGTGGGAGCGCTTTAGCTGGTTCGGCATGCGCGCGATCCTGCTGTACTTCCTCACCGATGTCGCTTCTAACCAGGGTCTCGGTCTTTCGGATACCGCGGGACAGGTCATCGTGTCCGCCTACGGCGCCGCGGTGCTCCTCATGACGATCCCGGGCGGCATCATCGCCGATCGCATCCTCGGGCCGTGGATCTCCGGGCTTATCGGCGGGTCGGTCATCATGCTCGGCCACGTGCTGCTGGCATTCCCTGCCGCGATCACGTCGTGGTCGGGCCTGATCTGCATTGCGATCGGTACCGGCCTCATCAAGCCGAACCTCGCGACGATCGTGGGCGGCCTCTACGATGAGGACGACCCGAGGCGCGATGCGGGCTTCCAGTACTTCTACATGTCGGTGAACGTCGGCTCGCTCGTTGCCCCGCTGATCGTGGGCTTCCTGCGCGGCCACTTCGGCTACCACGTGGGCTTCCTTGCCGCTGCCGTCGGTATGGCGCTCGCTCTCGTGTCGTTCTTCTACGGTCGCCACAAGCTTGGCGAATTCGCCTACCGCATCCCGAACCCGCTCCAGAAGGGCGAAGGCGCGCGTCTCGCCCTTGGTGGCCTTGGAGTTGTGGTCATCGCGACCCTGCTCGTCCTTGGCTTCAACGCACTTCTCGGCGAGTTGCACTCGGCGATTGCCTACTCGCTGTTTGCCTTCGCTCTCGTGATGAGCGCGTATTACTTCCTCACGATGTTCAAGAGCCCGAAGGTCACCGCTGAGGAGCGCACGCACCTCGGCGCGTTCTTGCCCTTGTGGGTCGGTCAGATCCTGTTCGTCGTGATCTTCGAGCAGGCCGCCGGCAAAATGGCATTCTTCGCCGAGAACAATACGGACCGCACGATCGGCGCCCTAAACCTCTCCCCCGAGGTTTACCAGTCCATCAACCCTGCCGCGGTGCTCTTGCTCTCGCCGGTGATCGCGTGGATCTTCACTCGCCGCAAGGGCAAGTTCCCGAACACGGCCGCAAAGTTCGCGCTTTCTCTCGTCATCATCGCGCTGTCGGCATTGCTCATGGGCTACGGCTTCGGAACGTGGCCGGGTGCGGGCATGCTCGCCCCGTTCTGGTACCTGGGCCTCGTGTTCGTCGTGCAGACGGTTGCCGAGCTGTGCATGAACCCCGTGGGCCTCTCGGTGACGACCAAGCTCGCACCGAAGCAGTTTGCCTCGCAGACCATGACCCTTTGGTACCTTGCGCCGAGCGTCGGCATGGGTCTCACGTCGGTGATTATCGACCAGGTGAAGAGGGCAAACCTCGGTGACGCCGTGTACTACTACGGCCTCGGTGCCGTGACCGTCGTCGTGGCGATCATTATGTTCTTGATTGCCCCCTGGGTGCAGTCGAAGATGGACGACGTCGATCAGCGCGAGCTCAGTGGAGCGCGTGATGTTGGCGTGAAGGTCGCGAAGTAATCGCACCCTCCTATACGAGAGTGGGCCCCGCGCATTGCGCGGGGCCCACTCTTTTATGCTGTGCTCTCCGGGAGCTTCGAGGCTCAGGCCTCGTCGGTCTCCTCGGTGAGGTTACGCGTACGGTTCACGTCGATCGGAACACCGGGACCGAAGGTCGTGGACATCGTGACCTTCGAGATGTAGCGGCCCTTCGAGCTCGCCGGCTTGAGGCGCAGAATCTCCTCGAGAGCTGCAACGTAGTTCTCCACGAGCTGCTTCTCGCTGAACGAGGCCTTGCCGATGATGAAGTGAAGGTTGGCAGCACGGTCAACGCGGAAGTCGATCTTGCCGCCCTTGATGTCGCTGACAGCCTTCGCGGTGTCCATCGTGACGGTGCCGGTCTTGGGGTTCGGCATGAGGCCACGGGGACCAAGCACGCGACCGAGACGGCCCACCTTACCCATGAGGTTCGGGGTTGCCACGGCGGTGTCGAAGTCGGTCCAGCCGCCTGCAACCTTCTCGATGAGGTCGTCGTCGCCGACCTCGTCGGCGCCTGCGGCGCGTGCTGCCTCGGCCTGGGGGCCGGTCGCGAACACGATGACGCGGGCGGTCTTACCGGTGCCGTGCGGGAGGTTGACGGTGCCGCGCACCATCTGGTCCGCCTTGCGGGGGTCAACGCTCAGGCGCATGGCGACCTCAACGGTCGAGTCGGTCTTCTTGGAGCCGGACTTCTTGACGATGCGCACGGCATCGAGGGGCGCGTAGTGGCGGCCTTCCTCAATGAGTGCGGCGGCGTCCTGGAATGCCTTTGATTTCTTTGCCATTTGGATCAGCCCTCCACCGTGATGCCCATGGAACGCGCGGTTCCAGCCACGATCTTCGCGGCGGCGTCAATATCGTTTGCGTTGAGATCGGGCATCTTGGTCTGCGCGATCTCCTTGACCTGCTCCATGGTCACCTTGCCCACCTTCTGGGTGTGGGGCACGGGTGAGCCCTTGTCAAGGCCTGCGGCCTTGAGGAGGAGGCGTGCAGCGGGCGGAGTCTTGGTGATGAACGTGAACGAGCGATCCTCGTACACGGTGATCTCAACCGGGACGATGTTGCCGCGCTGGCTTTCGGTGGCGGCGTTGTAGGCCTTGGTGAACTCAACGATGTTCACACCGGCGGCACCGAGTGCCGGGCCGATCGGCGGGGCAGGCGTCGCCTGTCCAGCCTGGATCTGGAGCTTGATAATGCTCGCGACCTTTTTCTTGGGAGCCATTGCTCTTCCTTCTTGTCGTGGTTCGGGCGGATACCGTTCGGCACCCTCCCACTACAGTCCCGCGAGTGCGGGCGGGCGTTTTCAGATCTTGGCGACCTGCTCGAAGCCCAACTCGAGCGGGGTCTCGCGGCCGAAGATCGACACGAGAACCCGAAGTTTCTGGTTGGTGTTGTCGATGTCCGCGATCGTGGCGGGCATCGTTTCGAAGGGGCCGTCCATGACGGTGACGGACTCGCCCACCTCGAACGCCGGGATGGCCTTTTCCTTGGCCTTGGAAGAAGAGGACTTCTTCTTCTCGGGGAGGTTGACCGACGGCGCCAACAGAGAGTAAATCTCATCGAACGAGAGAGGTACAGGATCGGTGCTGTTTCCCACAAAACCGGTCACGCCCGGGGTGTCACGCACCACGCGCCACGAAGCTTCGGTGAGATCCATGCGCACGTACACGTAACCGGGAATGCGCACGCGGCGCACGATCTTCTTTTGGCCGTTCTTGACCTCGGTCGCATCCTCCATGGGCACCTCGACCTGGAAGATGTAATCCTCCATGTCCTGGGTTTCGGTGCGCGTGAGCAGCTGGGTCTTCACACGGTTTTCGTGACCCGAGTAGGAGTGGATGACGTACCACTCGCCGGGTGCGGAACGCAGGTGACGCTTGAGGGCCACGACCGGATCCTCAACCGCGCTCTCGGAGTTTTCGTCGAGAACGGCGGGGGCCTCTGCGCCCTCGGCTTCCTCCGCGGGCGCTGCGTTTTCGGGAGCTTCGCCGCTCTCGGGGGCGTCGGCCATTTCCGGGGTGGTGTCGAGGGCCTCGTTTGCGAGGTCGTCGTGCATATCTTCTGCCACGAGTATCGTTTCCTTACTCTCGAAAATCTCAGTGCGCCGTGAACAGTGCGCGCGTGAGCGAGCCGAACACGAAGTCCATGCCGAACACGAGAAGGATCATGAACACGACGAACGCGACAACCGCAATCGTGTAGGTGACCATTTCGCGACCGGTCGGCGTGACAACCTTGCGCAGTTCCGTGAAAACCTGCTGGAGGAAGATCCAGCACGCCTTGAAGGGGTTCTTCGTGCCGATGGTCGACTCTTGCTCGAAGTCGTCACGAGTGGGGTCGGTCTCGGGGTGAACGCTCATCGTTTTCCTTCTCCATCTCGACGTCGGCAACGTGTCGATCGGGCGCTGGGGATTACCGCTTAAAGAAAAAGCAGGGCAGACAGGACTCGAACCTGCAACCTACGGTTTTGGAGACCGTTGCGCTACCAATTGCGCCACTGCCCTGTGCTTCACGAGCACTGCCCGAGGAGCGAAGCCCTCAAAAAGGGCCAGATACGATCATAGGGCAATTGAACGCCGCGGTCTAGTCACGAGGGCCCTTATCGCGATTGTGTGACGCACTCGGCTTGAATCAGGCGCTAGCGTCCTTTGCGGGCGCGTGACGCACGGGTTTCACGCGACGCTCTGCTTTTTCTGACAAGATCGAATCTATGAGCTTCGATGACTCCACCTCCACACCGCACGAACGGCGCCTTTCTGCGCGCCTCACATCGATCGCTGAGTCGGCCACTCTCGCCGTTGACGCGAAGGCGAAGGCTCTCGCCGCGCAAGGAGAAGACGTCATAGGCTTCGGCGCTGGCGAGCCGGATTTCCCCACGCCCGAGCACATCGTCGAGGCTGCGATCGCCGCCGCTCGCGATCCAAAGAATCACCGCTACTCCCCCGCGACCGGCCTTCCAGAGCTCAAGGAGGCGATCGCGCACCAGACCTTTGAGAGCGACCGCGTTCGCGTCGATGCCTCACGCATCATCGTCACCAACGGCGGGAAGCAGGCCGTATACGAAGCACTCGCAGCTCTCCTCGATCCGGGCGATGAAGCCATCCTGCCAGCGCCCTACTGGACAACGTATCCGGAGGCAGTTCGGCTTGCGGGCGGAGTTCCCGTCGCCGTGCGCGCGGGCGCCAACCAGGGCTATATCCCCTCGATCGAGCAGCTCGAGGCCGCCCGCACGCCGCGTTCGAAGGTCGTGCTGCTGTGCTCGCCGTCGAACCCTACGGGTGCGGTCATGAGCCGCGCTCAGGTGGAAGAGTTCGGGCGGTGGGCACTCGAGAACGATCTGTGGGTGCTCTCCGATGAGATTTACCAGCACCTTGTTTATGACGGCGCGACGTTCCATTCGATCCTTGACGTGGTGCCCGAGCTCGAGGACCGCACGGTTCTCGTCAACGGCGTCGCCAAGACGTTCGCCATGACCGGCTGGCGCGTCGGCTGGTTGATCGCTCCGCCGGACATCGCCCAGGGCGTTGCGCGGCTCCAAAGCCACCTGACCTCGAACGTCAACAACGTTGCCCAGCGCGCCGCCATCGCCGCGCTGACGGGCCCCACCGAACCGCTCGACACAATGCGTGAAGCATTCGATCGGCGACGCCGCACAATGGTCGACATGCTCAGCGAGATCGAAGGTCTCACGCTGCCGACTCCGCGCGGGGCGTTCTACGCCTTCCCCGACGTGACGGGCCTGCTGGGGCGCGAGATCGACGGTACGCGCGTCACCACGTCGGCCGAACTCGCCGCACTCATCCTCGAGCGCGCCAAGGTCGCACTCGTGCCCGGGGAGGCTTTCGATGCGCCGGGTCACCTCCGCCTCAGCTATGCACTTTCCGACGCCGACCTGGCGAAGGGCGTTGCTCGACTTCAGAAAGTGCTCGGCTAGGCCATGGCAACCGTCGGAAATCCACACCCCAATCGCGAAGGCAAGCGAGACCTGCGCGCGCTGCCCAAGGCGCACCTGCACCTGCACTTCACGGGCTCGATGCGTCACGACACGCTGCAGGAGCTCGCGGCCGCACAGAACTTGCGGTTGCCGCGCACGCTCACGGAACAGACCGCGCTCAAGGTCGAGCCGAGCGCGCGTGGCTGGTTCCGCTTCCAGCGTTTCTACGACGCCGCACGCACCGTCGTCAACAGCGAGACGATTATGCGCCGCCTCCTTCGCGAGGCCGCCGAGGATGATCTCGCCGAGGGCTCCGTACGGCTCGAGCTGCAAATTGATCCCACGAGTTACGCGCCGTTCGTGGGCGGCATCACCCCCGCAATCGAGATCATCGTGGATGAAGCCCGCGCGATCGAGCGCGACCTCGGAATCTCAATGGGGATCATCGTCGCGGCGAGCCGCATGCGCCACCCGCTCGATGCCCGCATCCTCGCTCGCCTTGCCGTCAAGTACGCGGGCACCGTGATCGGATTCGGGCTGTCCAACGACGAGCGGCGCGGCAATACGAGTGCGTTCGCGGGTGCGTTCAGAATTGCGCACAACGGGGGCCTCGCCGCGATGCCCCACGGTGGCGAGCTCCTCGGCCCGCCGCACATCCACGAGGTCGTCGAGGCGTTGAGGCCCACGCGCCTCGGCCACGGCGTGCGCGCGATCGAGGATCCTCGGCTCCTCGACACACTCGTGGAGCGTGACATTGCCCTCGAGGTATGCCCGGCGTCGAACGTTTCTCTCGGCGTGTATGGCGATATCAGCGATGTGCCCGTACCGCAGCTCGCACGCTCCGGTGCCACGATCGCCCTCGGCGCGGACGACCCGCTCCTCTTCGGTTCGCGCCTTCTCGCCCAATACGAAGCCGTGCGCGCAATGGGCATGAGCGATCGGGAAATCGCCGTTCTCGCCGCCGGATCAATCCGCGCCTCGCGCATGAGCGACGCGCTCAAGGCATCGCAGCTCGCGCGCGTGCGCGAGTGGTACGAAGGCGCGGCCTGAGCGCGTCTTAGCGGTCTCGGCCGGCGCCGCGGCTCGGCGTTGCGAGGAAGAACGCCGGGGCGGCGAACGAATGCTCGGCGAATGCGTGTGCCACCGCGTCCGCGACGGCCTCGACCCGGTCCGCATCGACAAGAGCGATCACGCTCCCGCCAAAGCCGCCGCCGGTCATGCGCGCACCGTGCGCCCCCGCTGCGCGTGCCGCATCGACGGCGACGTCGAGCTCGGGGACGGTGACCTCGTAGTCATCCCGAAGTGAATCGTGCGAGGCGTTGAGGAGGCCGGCAATCTTCTCGAGGTTGTCGCGGATCGAGCCCGCCTCGAGTGCCGCGGCAAACTCGCGCACGCGCTCGATCTCGTGAATGATGTGGCGGCTACGCTTGCGCACAATGGGATCGGTGAGGCCCTCGCACGCATCCAAAGCCCCTTCGAACGACACGTCACGAAGGCTGTCCACGCCGAGCGCACGCGCCCCCGCTTCCGCTTGCGCTCTGCGCTCCGCGTACTCGCCACCCACGAGGCTGTGAGGAGCCCGCGTGTCGATAATGAGCAGCTCGAGGCCCTGTCCCGCGAGATCCCACGGGACAGACGTCGTCGAAAAGTCTCGGCAATCGAGAACGATGGCGTGCCCCTCCTCGCACAGGATCGAAGCCGACTGATCGAGCCCGCCGGTTGCCGCACCAGCGAACTGCGTTTCCGCCTTGATCGCCGCGCGAATACGGTCGTGGGGAGTGGTCCCGAGCTCGCACAGCTCATCGATCGCCGCCGCGACCGCGCATTCGAGGGCTGCGCTCGAGCTGAGGCCGGCGCCGAGGGGAACGTAGCCATCGATCAAGAGGTCGAAGCCGCACGGCGTTGCGTCCTCGAAGTGTTCCGCGAGCGCCCACACGACCCCCGCGACGTAGGAGGCCCACCCTTCGACGGACCCCGGGGCGAGAGTCGCAACGGGCGTCTCGACCGTCTCGCCTGACTGCACGGACCGCATCCGCACGACGCCAGCGTCAGTGCGGCGTGCCGCGACGAAGCAGCGATGCGAGATCGCCATTGGGACACACAGACCCTGCTGATAATCGACGTGCTCACCGATGATGTTCACTCGGCCGGGTGCAGAAAACACGCCTTCCGGATCGCCGCCAAAGGCCTCGCGAAACTCGCGAGCAACCTTGTCGATTGCCTCAATGTCACGGGGAGCAGCATGCAGTTCAGTCATGCCCCAAGTCTAGAGGTGCTCGACGCTACGCACGTCCTCATCTGCGCTCTCGTCGGAGCGGATGGCCGGCATCCCGACGTCTTCGGGGTCCATTTCAACAATCTCGAATCCCGATTCGCGCGCTTCCGGCTGAAGGTTGTCGACATCCTCGCGCCATTCCGGGCCGGCCTCGAGATCGATCGTGGGGTCGAGTTCGCCGGGATCGAGGTGAACGACTGGAATCGCCGTGGTGAGAGCGCCGGGCTTACGGCGACGCCTGAAGGTCACCATGCGGCGGCGCCGATTGGTGCTAAACGGCTGTGAAATTGCGGGCACGCGCACGCGCCCGCTCGCAAGGAGCGTCACTGCGCGGCTCGCCACGAGCTCGCCGAGGATCACGCCCGCCGAGATCGCAATGGCGATCTCACACGCAAGCAAGAGATAGCCGGCACCCGTGTTGCTCCCGTCGCTCAGTCCCAGGAGGCCTCGATAAATAACCGAGCCAGGCACCATCGTGATGATCGCAGGGGCGATGAGGATGTTCACGTATGCCTTTGCATGTTGCGAAATGGCGACCGCGAACACGCCAGTGAAGAACGCGGTAATGCCGGTAGCCCACGCGCGCTCGAGACCCGCTACCTCGATGAGGAACGATGTCGTTGTCGTGAAGCCCGGCAGGAGCGTCACCCAGTGCAAAAGCCGCGGCGGGACTTGGAAACCTACGGCGAAACCGAGCCCGATGAACGCTCCCGCAATCGCCACGAGGAGCGTCGAAATCAGGGTGGCCGGAATCGTCGACGTGATCGAGATGTCAGCACCGACCCACTCGGCAATGAGCATGCCGCCACGAATACCGATGACAGCGCCCACGGTCAGCATGAACGTCTCGAGCAATCGCCCCGCGGCAGTCACGTACCATCCCGTGATCGCGTCCTGCATCGCTCCGACCGACGTCGAGCCCGCAAGCACCATGACGAGACACGCGACAACGACGAGCGACGAATTCGCCGTCGGGTCCAGCCAGTTCACGACGAGGGAAATGAGCACCACGATGAATCCCCCCGCGATTTGCGCATAAAACACGGGAAGCCGCAGCTTGTCGAACAGAATGTAGACCTGCCACAACACGCCCGCCGCGAAAGCCGCAAAGGCCGTCACAAGAATCCCCGCGCCGAAGAACATCGCGCACGCGCCACCCATGAGCACCCACGCGAGGGTAGTCACGATCGGCCCGTAATACCGCTTCATTGAGCGCACGCGATCAACCGCGAGGAGCGCCTCGTGAAGATCCATCTCGCCCTTCACGTATTTCGTGGTGATCTCGTCGACGCGGTCGAGTTTCGTGAAGTCGTACGTGTAGCCGCCCGCGGTGCTGATGCGCGTGAACGGTGCCGAATGCGTGTCCGGGTAGTAGGAAACCGACACTTCCGTAAGAGTCGTCTGCACCGACACATTTCGAATGCCGGAGGAGGCCGTCACGCGTAGCATTGTCGCGGTCACGTCGGCCGCCGCGGCACCGTTGGAAATCATGACCTCGCCAATGCGCATGGCGAGTTCGAATACCTGGTGCAGACGGGTCAGGGAAGTGCTCACACTCATATCGTGGCACACGCTCGCAGGCCGTGCACGGAAAGGATCAGCGAATGACACACACATCGATCGACGCTCGCGCTGCACTCGCACGCCTGCGCGAAGGCAACGCTCGATTTGCGAGCGGAACGACCCGTCACCCGAATAGCGACGAGGATCGACGCCTCGACCTGTCCTCGGGTCAAGCACCGTTCGCGGCGATCCTCGCGTGCGCCGATTCGCGGGTCCCGCCCGAGATTGTGTTCGACTGCGGGCTCGGCGATCTCTTTGTTGTGCGTTCCGCTGGACAGATGGTGGAAAACGCCGTCCTTGCGTCGCTGGAGTTCGCGGTGCATAAGCTCGCTGTTCCGCTGATCCTCGTCCTCGGCCACGACAACTGCGGGGCTGTCGCCGCGGCCGAATCCCTCATGGAAGAGCGCGCCAGCGGGACGTCACTCGTCCTTCTCCCCGGGCACCTCAATGCGCTTGCCGAGCAGATTTCGCGGCGTTTGGGGTCCGACGCTCGCCACGCCACCGTCGGAGAACCTCCCCTTCCCGGGGCAGACACGCCCACGGACGCCGCTGCCGTGAATACCGCCGCAGCGAAAACGGAAGTGTGCGTGCGTTCCCCGCTCATACGCGCGGCGCACGAGTCGGGCGAGCTCGCGCTTGCCCACGCGATGTACAACCTCGATACGGGGCGCGTCGATTTCGGCGACTAATCCACCGCTCAGAGACCGGGGCTCGACGAAAGCACACAAACGAGAATGGCGAGGACGAGAATCGTCGCGACATCGATCGACCGGCGCCTCACCACGAGCGCTCCGAGAGCATCCACGGGCAGGATGAGCCGCACCACGGCGAGAGCAAACAGCAGCGCCGAGAGCGCGTATCCGGCGGTCGGGACAGAAAAAAAGACCCCGATCGGTAGCACCACGAAAAAGACAATGCCCAGCGTCACCAGCAAAAGTCGCTGGCGGTGCACAGCGGCGCCGAGGGAATAGGGGGATCGATTCACGCAACCATCGTAGCCCGACGTGGTTACGCTAGTGGTGTCGCACCCCATGCACCGCAATGAAGCACCACCGCTACCAACCCACCACAAGGACGTGAACCACCCCATGACCGCCGTGCGCATCGAGCATGACCTCCTCGGAGACCGCGAAGTACCCGCCGACGCCCTCTACGGTGTCCAGACCCTCAGGGCGCTCGAGAACTTTCACATTTCCGATTTCCGCCTGAACCACTTCCCCTCGCTCGTCACGGCACTCGCGTATGTCAAGCACGCGGCGGCCCGCACCAACCAGCGACTCGGCGGCCTCGAAAAGACCAAGGCCGATGCGATCGCCCAGGCTTGCACCGAGATCGAAAACGGAGAGCATCACGAGCACTTCGTCGTCGACCTCATCCAGGGCGGTGCGGGCACGAGCACCAACATGAACGCCAACGAGGTCATCGCGAACCGCGGCCTCGAAATCCTCGGGCACGAACGGGGCGAGTACGAATACCTCCACCCGAACAACGACGTGAACTTCGGGCAGTCCACCAACGACGTCTACCCAACGGCGGTGCGCCTCGCGATCCTCTTGAGCTTCCCCGATCTTGCCGACGCGATGCAGGGCCTGATCGAGGCCCTGCGAGCCAAAGGTGCCGAGTTCGAGCACGTGCTCAAAATGGGGCGCACGCAAATGCAAGACGCTGTCCCGATGACCGTGGGGCAGGAGTTCCACGCATGGGCGACGACAGTGAGCGAGGACGTCGAGCGTCTCACGCGAACCGCCCGATTCTTCCGGGAAATCAACATGGGTGCGACCGCGATCGGCACGGGCATTACGACCGACCCGAAGTATGCCTCGCTCGTCGTTGAGGAGCTCACGCGGATCACGGGAACGGAGTTCACGCTCGCCGCCGACCTCGTGGAGGCCACGAGCGACACGGGCGCGTTCGTCACCTTTTCGGGCGTGCTCAAGCGGATCGCGGTAAAAATCTCGAAGATCTGCAACGACCTGCGTCTGCTCTCCTCCGGTCCCCGCGCAGGCTTCAATGAGATCGACCTTCCCGCGGTCCAGCCGGGCAGCTCCATCATGCCGGGCAAGGTCAATCCCGTGATCCCGGAGGTCGTCAATCAAGTGGCCTTCCAGGTGATCGGAAACGACCTCACGGTCACGCTCGCCGCAGAAGGCGGACAGCTTCAGCTCAATGCCTTCGAGCCGGTGATCGCCTACAACATCCTCACGTCGACCCGCATCATGACCCGAGCAATGCGCACACTCACGACGCGCTGCATCGAAGGCATCACCGTGAACGAGGACGTTCTCGCGGGCAACCTCGAGCGCTCGATCGGGATTGTCACCGCGCTCGTGCCCGTGATCGGCTACTCGGCATCATCTGAAATTGCCTCGCAGGCCCTCCACACGGGCAAGTCTGTGCGCGAGATCGTACTCGAGCGCGGCCTCGTGAGCGAGGGGCACCTCGATGAGATCCTTACGCCGGCGCGCATGACCCAGCCGTACAGGGCAACCGCAACGGGGGCGATCCCTGCGCTCGACAGTTCTGACCCGATCGCCTCTGACCCGATCGCCGAGGACGACCTCGAGCTTTAGCTCGGGCCGCCCCCGCTTAGCGAGCTATTCGTCGGCTTCTTCGTTCTTTCCGCGCATCACGAGCAGCGGATCGGGCGTGCCGACGACCTCGTGGTCCTTCCCCTCGTATTCGAACTGCGAGAGGAAGTACTTCATCGCGTTGATGCGAGCGCGCTTCTTGTCGTTCGAGCGGATGATCGTCCACGGCGCATACTTCTTGTCGGTGCGGCGGAACATTTCTTCCTTTGCCGCACCGTACGCCTCCCAGCGGTCGAGCGATTCGAGGTCCATGGGCGAAAGCTTCCATTGGCGGACCGGATCGAGCTGGCGGATCGCGAAGCGGGTGCGCTGTTCCTTTTGCGAAACTGAGAACCAGAACTTCGTGACGTGGATGCCAGAGTCGACGAGCATGCGCTCGAAGTGCGGCACCTGGTTCATGAAGGTTTCGTATTCCTCATCGCTCGCGAAGCCCATGACGCGCTCGACACCGGCACGGTTATACCACGAGCGATCGAACAGCACCATTTCGCCTTCGGTCGGCAGATGCTCGACGTAGCGCTGGAAGTACCACTGACCCTTTTCTCGCTCGGTCGGCTTGTTGAGGGCGACGACTCGCGCCATGCGCGGGTTGAGGTGCTCGGTGAAGCGCTTGATCGTGCCGCCCTTACCGGCAGCATCGCGCCCCTCAAAAATGATGATCGCTTTCTTCTTCGCGTCCTCGAGCCAGTACTGGAGCTTGAGCAGCTCGACCTGTAGGAAATACTTCTCGCGCTCGTACTCGTCGCGCTCCATGCGTGTCTCGTAGGGGTAGCCCTCCTGCCACGTGTACACGGGGTTGCCGTGCGGGTCGATCAGGTCAGGATCGGGCGAGTGGCCATCGGCAACGGTGTAGCCGAGTTCGCGAAGGTGCTCGATAAATTCGCGAAGGTTGCTGCTGTGCGGCAGTTCGCCGTTGAGATCGAGTTCGGGCACGGGGGCTTTCTTGCCTTTTTTCATCGCTCGTCTTTCGCTCGTGGGGGCGGGGGTTGGGGTCTCGGGGCTGGGATCGACTGGCGCTGGGGCGGGGTCGGTGGAAGGTTCCGACGGCTGCTCTGCTTCGGTGCGCTTGCCAAAAATCCGCGCGATAAAGGCGATCAGTGCGCGAAGTGGCGAGTTCCCGTCATGTACATGGTGATTCCCGCGCTCTTGCATGCCTCGATCACCTCCTTATCGCGGATCGACCCTCCGGGCTGCACGATGGCGCTCACGCCCGCGTCGATGAGTTGTTCGGGGCCGTCAGCGAAGGGGAAGAAGGCGTCGGACGCCGCCACCGCGCCGCGTGCGCGCTCCTCGCCCTCGTCGCCGAGCGTGTTGGCGCGCTCCACCGCAAGGCGGCACGCGTCAACGCGGTTCACCTGACCCATGCCTACGCCGACGGCCGCGCCGTCTTTCGCGAGCAGAATCGCGTTTGAACGGGGTGCCCGCACGGCGCGCCATGCGAAGGCGAGGTCGGCGAGGGTTGCGGCCGAGGCCGGCTCACCGCACACGAGCTCCCAGTTCGCGGGGTCGTCGCCCGGCGCCTGGTAGCGGTCGGGCTCCTGGTAGAGCACGCCGCCCCATATCTCGCGGCCGTCGAGGGTGGAATCAGTGCGGGGCGCACCGGAGATCTCGAGAATGCGCAGGTTTTTCTTCGCTTTGAGAGCGTCGAGTGCGCCGTCCTCGTAGCCGGGGGCGACGATAACCTCGGTGAAGACCTCGCTGACGCGCTGTGCCATGTCGAGGCTCACGGGGCGGTTCGCGGCGATCACGCCACCGAAAGCGGATACCGGGTCGGTTGCGTGGGCCTTCGTGTATGCATCGGCGATGTCGGCATCTTCGGAGGCGATGGCGATGCCGCACGGGTTGTTGTGCTTGATGATCGCGACGCACGGCTCGGGGTGGTCGAAGGCGGCGCGCAGCGCGGCATCGGCATCGACGTAGTTGTTGTAGCTCATCGCCTTGCCGCCAAGCGGTTCCGCTTCGGCAAGGGTCGTCGAATCTTCGAATAGCGATCGGCTCGAATCAAGGAAGGCCCGCTGGTGCGAGTTTTCGCCGTAGCGAAGCGGCGTGAGGTCCTCGTCTTCGGGATCGACGCCGAGGGCTTCGTCGGCGCGGGCCGCCATCCATTCCTCGATAGCGGCGTCGTATTCGGCGATGCGCGAGAAGGCGTCTGCGGCCAGAACGAGGCGTTCTTCGCGTGTGAAGCCACCGTCGGCGACAGCGCCTTCGACCAGGTCGTACTGTTCGATGCTTGTCACCACGGCGCATGTGGAGAAGTTTTTTGCGGCGCTGCGCACCATTGCGGGGCCGCCAATGTCGATCTTTTCGACGATGTCGTCGAACGATGCGCCGCTCGCGACGGTGTCCTCGAAGGGATAGAGGTTGCACACGAGCAGGTCGATCGGGGCGATCGCATGCTCCTCGAGCGCGGCGACGTGCGAGGGTTTGTCGCGGTCGGCGAGAAGACCACCGTGGATCTTCGGGTGGAGGGTTTTCACGCGGCCGTCGAGAATTTCGGGAAAGCCCGTCACGTTCTCCACGGCCGTCACGGGGATTCCTGCCTCGGCGATCGCCTTCGCGGTGGAGCCGGTCGAAACGATCTCGACGCCGTTCGCATGGAGACCGGTCGCGAGCTCGATGAGACCAGTCTTGTCGTATACAGAGACCAGGGCGCGCGTGACGGCACGCTTGGACATGCGGGGCTCCTTCGTCGTGGTGTGGTCGGGCAGTTTGCCTTTTAAACCTATCGCGTCCACGTGAACGCGGTGTGACGTTGAGCTGTCGCGGCGTTTATTCGTTGCGAGCTCGGCGCGCGATGACGTCCACGAGCATCTCGCGTTCGATGACCTTAATCCGCTCGTGAAGGTCTTCTTCGCTTTCACCCGGCCGAATGGTGAGGGCGCGCTGATCGATGATTGCGCCGGTATCGACCCCCTCATCGACGTCGATAACCGTCGCACCCGTCACCTTCACGCCGTAGTTGAGGGCGTCGCGCACCCCGTGGGCGCCCGGGAAAGCGGGAAGGAGCGCCGGGTGAGTGTTGATGATGCGCCCCCGGAAGGCTTCGAGCATGGGGGCTCCGAGCAAACGCATGAACCCCGCGAGCACGACGAGGTCGGGGGCGTAATGTGCGGTGCAGTCGACGAGTGCGCGGTTCCAGTCCTCGCGCGTGGAGTAATCGGCGAGCGGAACAATATGCGCGGGAATCCCGCGATCGCGCGCGAAGCTCAACCCGGGGGCGTCGACGTCAGCGATGACGGCGGCGACCTTCACGCCAGCTAGCGCCCCTTTCTCGATTGCTTCAAGGACCGCTCGAAGATTGCTCCCCGTTCCAGAAATGAACACGACGCACGTGAAATCGTTCATGTCTTAACAGTAGCGGGGCTCGCGCCCGGGGCGCGTGTAGGTTCCGGTAGGCGCCCATGCGGCACAATGGAATTCGTGACTTCCGAACCGAACCCCCAGCAGGGCCAGCCAGCTTTCACCCCCGAGCGTCAGCAAGCGTTCTCTCGTGCACTCCTGCTTGCCGCGACGTGCATGATCCTCGCGTGGGGTGCGACTCTCCTCCCCCTGCCCTTTAGCCTGCTCGCGGGCCCCGCGGGCATCGGCGCCCTCGTGTTCCTCGTGCGCCTTTTGATCGTGGCGTGGCCGACGCCAGCCCGGCGTTCAGCGAGTGTCACGGCAGCCTTCGGGATCCCCGCCTCAATCGTGGTCATCGGTCTCGCGCTTGTGTCGCTCGTGTTTTACGGCCCGATGACCCAGTACCAGGAGTGCCTCGATTCCGCGCTCACCAACGCGGCAGTGTCGTCGTGCGGCAAGGACCTACCGGGCGCGATCCTCGAGTGGCTGCACCTCTAGTCTGACTCGCGCGAAGGGGAGGGTGCGCTCTGCGCCTCGCCGCCCTCGTCTGCGGCACTCACTGCGCGCTCGGGTTTCTCCTCGCTCTCGAGCGTGTCTTCAACGGCGTCGGCCTTGATGCTCTCACCGTCCGAGTCCTCGCTCCTCTCGGAGCCTTCGCTCGATGAGTCTGCCGCGCTCTCGGCGGCGTCACCCCCACCGCTTTCCGCGCCCTCATCTTTCGATTCGGCTTCTTCAACCCGTGCGCGAAGAGCGGCCGTTCCCTCCCTCACGCGGGCACGCCCCGCGCGGAACTGCGAGAAAACCCAGGTGTCGAGACCCGTTTGGCTCCATCCCGCAATGAGAACGGCAGGCACGGACACGAGAAGTGCCACGGGAAGCACGAGAGTCGTGAGCCGCGGGCCCACGTGCGCGAGTTGAGCCGTGCCGATTGTCCCGCTTCCGAGCAAAAACAGCACCGCGAGAACGATCAGGGCGCCGATCGCGTACGTGAGCCAGGATGTGGCTTTTGCGCGAACGTCGAAATCACGGGTCTGACGGGCAAGGACTACAGAGGCGGCGATCGAGGCGAAGATCGGTATCAGAAGAAAGGCCCACACCCACGGCGAAAAGTGGCCCGGCTCAGGGACCGCGCCGAGAATCGGAAACGCGGGCAGTACCCCCGTCAGCGATCCCTCAAACGACGTGTGCGTGTGAGGGCCGAGCGTTACCGTCCCCGCGCTCACGAACGCCACCATCCACACGAGCATGGTGGGGAAGAAGGCAAGGGCCGCAAGCACGAGCGCAACCGTGCCAAAAAAATCCGGTTCGAGGCCCCGATGAAGATGAATAATCGCGTCACGGCGAATCACCATCCACACCGTTAGGGCAACTGTCGCGCCGCCGAAAAGCCCAAGTACAAGCACGCCGATCGAGCGCAGCGCCGCTGCGTACTTCTCCGGCACGAGCGCGAGCAGTCCCACGCGCGGCGCCGTGCCGCTCTTGCGCCGCACGAGCGACGCCATGAGGCCGGCAGCACCGGCGATCACCGAAAGCGCGAGTGCACTCACGGCAGCGCTCACCGTCACGGGCTGAACGCCCGGAGTGCGGGCAAGCAGAGAGGCAACTGTCGCCATAAGCGCGTACGAAATTCCAAAGCCCGCAAGGATCAGCCCGAGCGCCGTGAGCGCACCGCGTTTGAGAGCTCCCGAGGTCTCCGTGAGTGTCAATGAGCGACCAGTGCGCAACATCGCCGCGCCACACACGAGCGCGAACACGAGCGTCAACCCAAGCGGCGGGAGCACCACCGTGCCATCGATCCCCACATCCTTAAGCGACAGCGCGCCGCCGTGCCCGAGCACCACGAGGCACAGCGACACAATCACGGCATCGAGCGTGCTCGCCTGAGTAAGGGTGTTGAAGCCATGCGCAACGAGCACCGGGACGGCAACGATCGAAAGGTTGATCGTAAAAGCGATTGCGGCGGCCGTGACTCCGAGGAAGATTGGGGTCGCGTCGTTTCGCCTCATCGCGGCCCCTGGCTGGTCGTAGAAACCGCGGTAGGTGCGAGAGCAAAACAAACGGTGCGCAATAATGTGGACATCATGCCCATCTTATTAGCCCCTGACGCCCATCCCCCGGTAGATCCCCCACGTTTTTCTGTGCGATCGGTCCAGCTTGACAGCCCCGTCACCATCGCCGAGCGCATTCCCGAGGACCCAAGCGCGCTATGGCTCCACGGATCGGGGGGCCTCATCGGAATCGGTGAGGCCGCAAGGCTCGAGGCCACTGGTGCCGACCGTTTCGATGCACTCGCGCGTGCGTTTCGCGCCGTGAGCGACAATGCCGAGGTAGAAGACCTCGCCAATCTCCGCGGGAGCGGCCTCGTGGCCTTCGCGTCATTCTCCTACTCCCCCGGATCCTCGCGCCCCTCACGCCTCGTGATTCCCCGCTACCTGCTCGGCTCCGTCGACGGATGCGTCTTCCTCACGACCGTGAGCACCGAAAACGAAACAGCCGTCGGAACCTCCCCCACCTCAGCCGAGCAGGTCCTCGCGTTTTTTCAGGCCGGAAAGTCCCCGACGGTTGCCCCGCGCGCAATGCGACCCGCGCATTCGGGCGAGGCCTACCGCGGGCTCGTCAAAGAAGCCGTCCAGGAGATTGACGACGGCGTGGCCGAAAAGATCGTGCTTTCGGAGCGATTCGAGATCGACCTCGGCGCACTCGAGGCGACAAGCCTCGTGCCAGCGCTCGCCGCCCATCTCAGCCGCCGCTACCCCACCGCGTGGACATTCGCACTCGACGACATTGTGGGCGCCTCCCCCGAGATGCTCGTGCGCACAGAGGGCTCGACCGTGTTCTCGCGCGTTCTCGCGGGATCGCGGCCCGTGAGCGGGGACGAGGAACTGAGCGCCGAGGAGCGAGAGGCGTTCCTCCACGACCCCAAAGAGCGCTCCGAACACGATTTCGCAGCACGCTCGGTGCGCGAACCGCTCGAAAGGCTCGGCGTGCGCCTGGCGTCGTCGGAAGGCCCCTTTGTGCTGCATGTGCCCGGAATCGAGCACCTGGCGACCGACATTCGGGGCGTCGCGCCCGAGGGCCTCGGGATTCTCGAGATCGCGGGGGCGCTACACCCGTCCGCAGCCGTCTCGGGCACACCACTTTCGGTCGCGAACGAAGTCATCGCGCGCCTCGAGCGCGTTGACCGCGCCGGCTACGCCTCCCCCGTCGGGTGGATCGGCGCGGACGGCGACGGCGAGCTTGCCATCGCCCTGCGCATGGCCCACGTGGGCGCCACTACGCTCACGGTGCAAGCCGGCGGCGGGCTCGTGAGCGACTCCGATCCGCTCACGGAGCACGCAGAAGCGCTCGCCAAAACCCGCCCGATCGTGCGCGCCCTCGAGGCGCTTAGCTCCCCTGAAGCGTGATATCGACGGTCCGCTCTTTCCCATCGCGCAGCACGGTAAACGTGTGGGTGCTGCCCACCTCGAGACTGCGCACGTACGCGGTCAGCGCCGACGAGGAGCCGATCTGAACGTCGTCGACCTTGGTCACGAGATCCGCATTGGCGATTCCGGCCTTGGCCGCGGCGCTATCCGCAGTCACCTCGACGACGTGGGCGCCCTGAACCACGGCTGACCCCGTGTTGGCTTCGCCGTCCTTGATGCGCACACCGAGGAATGCGTGCTTAGCCTTGCCACCTTTCGCAAGCTGTTCCGCGATGAGCTTCACGGTGTTTGAGGGGATCGCGAACCCGAGACCAATACTGCCCGCTCCCTCGCTCTTCGACGCGTTCGACGCGATCGAAGAGTTAATGCCGATCACCTCGCCGGCGCGGTTGACGAGCGGGCCGCCCGAGTTACCGGGGTTCACCGAGGCATCGGTCTGGATCGCTGACGTGTACGACGCGGTCGAGGGGTCTTGGTTTTCGCTGCGCTCCGGGCGCGTAACAACGGGGCGGTTGAGCGCCGAAACGATGCCGGTCGTCGCCGTGTTCGCGAGACCGAGAGGCGTGCCCATCGCCATGACATCCTGCCCCACCGTAAGGGCGGAGGAATCCGCGAACGTCGCCGGGGTGAGGTCCTTCGGCGGGTTGGAGAGGCGAACGAGTGCGATGTCGGTGCTTTCATCCGAACCGATGAGGGTCGCATCGAACGTCCGCCCATCGGAGGTTGTCACGTTAATGAGGATCGCGCCCGCGACCACGTGCGCATTCGTCACGATCGTGCCCTTGCCGTTGTACACAATGCCCGTGCCTTCGGAACCGCCGTTGCCGGTATCAACGCGAATCGAAACCGTGCTCGGCGCGATAACGCGGGCGGTATCGACCCACGAGTCCTCGACAACGTCACCACCGTGGCCGACCCTTTCAGCCGGGGTCCCCGACTGCGCCTTGCTGCGCGAGGCCTCACCGGGCGCTCCCCAGAACATGAGACCGAGGCCGGTTGTCGCACCGATCGTGAAGATCGATGAGAGGAGCATGCCAACGATGACGAGGGTGGCGGTCGCGAGCCACGACGGTGATTTCTTCATAGGCGTGATCTAAACCCCGTTTCCTGAACGTTCGCTTCCGATATCCACAAAAAACACCCGGCGGCGAGCGTTGTGTGAGGCGGTCGACAGGCGCCCTGAGAGTTCACCGGGAGCACACCGCTCAACCTGAACGCCGAGCCCCTCGATCGCCGAAGCCAAATCAACCCCATGAGGCGTCGTGAAAAACCGCTCGAGAACCGAGCTAAGCGCCCCCTGATGCTCAAGGCCCGAGAAGATGCGCCCGCCATTGTCGTCCACGATCACAATGTCGAGTTCAGGCTCGCGCTCGGTGGGGCCGATGACAAAACCCGTGAGATCGTGAATCGCGCTCACATCGCCGAGGAGGACGCGCGTGCGATTTCGTTCGGCGAGGGCAATGCCGCTCGCCATCGACACGGTGCCGTCGATTCCCGCGAGACCGCGATTGGCATACACGCGCGCATTGTTCGATCCCGCGTGCTGTTCGAGATCGCGGATGAGGGAACTTGCGCCGAGCACGAGTGGGGCGCGGTCCTGCGCGCAAGCCTCCCATACCGCGAGCGCGGCCACGGCTTGCGGCGCGAGGCGCTCACGGCCGCGTGCGTCGAGTTCTCTGCCGAGTTCCTTCCACGCGTCGAGGTAACTCGGCTGTTCCTCGGCGAGGCTCGAGGTTTCGACGTCGATCAGGGGAATGATGCGCGTGGCGTTGCGGGGCGCATCGGGCCATTCAAGGCGGCTGCTTTCGAGGATGACCTCGATGTCGCTCGCGCCGAGAAGTTGCCGCATCACGGGCCGAGAAAGCGTGGGGTGGCCCACGACGATGACAGTTCTCGGTCGAAGCTCGTGGGCTTCCGTGCCCATGACGTGCGCGATCGCCTCCGGGTACATGGGTACGAGGACGTCTGCGCGCGTGCGTGCATTGCTGCTCGGTTCGGCGAAAAGCGGCAGGCCTAGGTGTGTGGCGAGCGCGGCAGCTCGGCGCCCGGAGTCATACCCGTCGCCGGCGACGACGACGGTGCGGGCGGGCAGATCGCGGAGGGGAACACCGGCGCGGTCCGCCGAAGCAGCGTGCTCGGGAATGCGGAGCACGTCCTCGGCACGCTCGGCTGTCGCCCACGTCGCCGCGAGCGGATCGCGAAAACCGAGGTTGAGGTGCACGGGCCCTGGAGATTCGAGGGCGGCGTGGGCCGCGCGCGCCGCCGTGTCCACCGCGAGCCGAACATCGGTGTGGCTCGCCTCGTGGGCACCGGGCGCGGGAAGGTCGATGTTGAGCACGGTGAACGGCGAAAAAAGCCCCGCCTGGTACGTCGTTTGGTTCGCCCCGGTCCCACGTAGCTCGGCCGGTCGGTCGGCCGTGAGCAGCACGAGGGGTATACCGCTGTGGTGGGCTTCCATGGCGGCGGCAAGCAGGTGTGCGGTCGCGGTTCCGCTCGTCGTTCCGACGGCGGCCAGCTCACCAGCTCGACTAAGCCCGAGGGCCGTAAACGCCGCGGATCGCTCATCGTGGCGCACGTGCACCTCGAATGCCGTGCTTGTGCGCTCGGCGAGGGCACTGGCTGCATAGGCGAGCGGAGCCGAGCGCGATCCGGGGGCAAGCACGAGGTGGCGAAGCCCGCACGCGATGAGGGAGGAAAGAAAGGCGTGTGCGGCCTCAAGCGCGCCCGAACCGGCACGAGGCGGGGCGGAAATATGCATGTCCCCAGCCTACCGGGCTACCGCGTGCGCGCCTCGAGCACCTCGGCTGCCTGGGAAATGCGCACATGCCATTCGCGCGCGCGACTCTCACTCGCGCGGTACTTCTCAATGAATTCCTCGCTCACGTCGATGCGCCCCGCGGGAAGCGTGCCGTCATCACTCACGAGCGGGCGCTCGCACACGTCCCCCTCGAGGAGCCTCGCCGTGCCAAGCCCGCACGCATGCTCGAGCTCAGGAAGAGCCGCCGCGAACGCGAGACCAGCGCTGAGGCCGACCGACGTTTCGAGCGCGCTCGACACCACAACCGGCAGTCCCGCTTGCTCCGCAAGCGCAAGGGCGCGCCGCACTCCCCCGAGCGGCTGCGCCTTCATGACAAGGATGTCGGCGGCCTTCGCGCGCGCTACCGCGAGGGGATCGTCGGCTTTGCGCACCGATTCGTCCGCGGCGATCTTCACGCGCACGTCGCGCCTCACCTCGGCAAGCTCGCGGACGCTCGCGCACGGTTGCTCGACGTATTCGAGACCGCCGGCTGCGCGATCGAGTTCGCGGATCTTCTCGATCGCCTCACTCACCTCCCACGAGGCGTTCGCATCCACCCGAATTCTGGCCTCATCACCCAGGGCTTCCCGCACGGCCGCGACTCGCGCCAGATCATCGCTGTGGGCGCAGCTAGCGTCGGACACCTTCACTTTCGCGGTGGCGGCGCCGAACGACCGGGCAAGTGCGTACGCGCGCTCCGGGCTCACGACGGGGATCGTCGCGTTGATGGGAATGCGGGGGCGCAAGGGCTCCGGGAAGGGAAGGGTGGCCTGCTCGAGAGCGGCGGCGAGCCAGGCCGAGGCCTCCTCGGGGCCGTATTCGAGAAACGGCGAGAACTCGCCCCAGCCTGCGGGGCCGCGCAAGAGAGCCGCCTCCCGCACGTCGATGCCGCGAAAGCGCGTGCGCATGGGGATGCGCACGATCTCGATGCGCTCGATCTGTCCTTCGAATTGCATAGGAGTTGTGGGGGTAATGGTGGTTCCGTTCGCGCGGTCGGGTGGGCTAGGGCCAGCGGGAGGAGAAGGGCTAGCCGGTGGACATGGCCAGCGGGAGGACAAGGGCTAGCGGGGGATAAAGGGCGGACGGGTGGACAAAGGGCTGGGAGGAGGGGCTGAGTGGACGCAAGTGCGGGCCACCCGGATTACATAAGGGTTGTGGGGGTTATCCGCGAGGTCTCGCCCCTCGCAAACCCCCACAACCTCTATGCAATTCAGGAAAGGGGAGGTGGCGGGGGCTACTCGTTGTCGCCGCCCGTCACGTTCACGGCCTCGCTCGCGATAGCCGCATCGTGCTGCTCATCGTCCCACACCCAGTTCGCGACCTCGGGAATGTCGGCGCCGTGCGTGAACGCGTACTGCCGGGCGCGAATGCGCTCGTCAGACATGCGCTGGCGCAGTCCCGCGTACTGCGTACCGAGCGAATCGACGTGGTCGATCACGTCCATGACGAGGTGGAAACGATCGATGTCGTTACGCATGAGCATGTCGAACGGCGTCGTCGTCGTGCCCTCTTCCTTGTACCCGCGCACGTGAATGCGCGCGTTCGGGTCGTGGCGGTACGCGAGACGGTGAATAAGCCACGGGTAGCCGTGGTAGGCGAACACCACCGGAATGTCCTTGCCGAAGAGGCCGTCGAAGTCCTTCTCGGAAAGACCGTGCGGGTGCTCACGCTCATGCTGGAGGCGCATGAGGTCCACGACGTTCACAACGCGCACGCGCAGCTCGGGGATCTCCTCGCGGAGAATCTTCGCCGCCGCGAGGGTCTCGATCGTCGGGATATCGCCGGCGCAGCCGAGCACAACGTCCACGCCTTCGCCGTCGACCTCGGTTCCTGCCCACTCCCAAATGCCGATGCCGCGCGTGCAGTGCACGATCGCCTCGTCCATCGTGAGCCAGTTCGGGTTCGGCTGCTTGCCGGCGACGACCACGTTGATGTACTGGCGCGAACGCAAGCAGTGATCGTAGGTCGACAGCAGCGTGTTGGCGTCCGGCGGAAGGTATACGCGCACAACTTCGCTCTTCTTGTTCACCACGTGATCGATGAAGCCCGGATCCTGGTGGCTGAAGCCGTTGTGGTCCTGGCGCCACACGTGCGAGCTCAGGAGGTAGTTGAGCGAGGCGATGGGGCGGCGCCACTCGATCTCATTCGTGACCTTGAGCCACTTGGCGTGCTGGTTCACCATCGAATCGACGATGTGAATAAACGCCTCGTAGCTCGAGAAAAGGCCGTGGCGGCCCGTCAGCAGGTAGCCCTCGAGCCAGCCCTGCATCTGGTGCTCGGAGAGCATCTCCATGACGCGGCCCTCTTGCGCGAGATTCTCGGCGGCGTCGTGGTCTTCGAACTCGCCATTCCACTGCTTTCCCGAGACTTCGTAGATCGCCTGGAGGCGGTTCGAGGCAGTTTCATCGGGGCCGAACACGCGGAAGTTATGCATGTTGTTCTTGACGACGTCGCGCAGCCACGTGCCAAGAACGCGAGTGGCCTCGGAATTCGTTCCGCCGTGGTGGGGAACGTCGACGCCGTACTCACGGAAGTCGGGGAGCACGAGGTCGTGGAGGACCTCGCCGCCGTTCGTAATCGGGTTGGCGCTCATGCGCTTAAGCCCCGCCGGCGCAGCATCGACGACCTCGTCGATGAACGCGCCGTCCTCGTCGACGAGCTCCTCGATCTTGTAGGACTCGAGCCATTCGCGCAGGTCGTTCAGGTGCTGATCGGTGTCGCGTGCGCTCGCGAGCGGCACCTGGTGGCTGCGCCACGAGCCCTCTGTCTTCTTGCCGTCGATTTCCTTCGGGCCGGTCCAGCCCTTCGGCGTGCGGAACACGATCATCGGCCACATGGGACGCTCGATGTCACCCTCGGCGGCGCGCTTTTTAATGTCGGCAATCATGTCGAGCGCCTCGTCGAGTACCGCCGCGAAACGCTTGTGCGTCTCTTCGATCGGCTCGTCGTCGAAGCCACCTTCGAAGAACAGAGGGGTGTGACCGTAACCGACCATGAGCGAGCGAAGCTCATCCTCGCTGATGCGCGCAAGAACGGTGGGATTCGCGATCTTGTACCCATTGAGGTGGAGAATCGGCAGCACAACGCCATCGTTCTTCGGGTTGAGGAACTTGTTCGAGTGCCAGCTCGTCGCGAGCGGACCCGTCTCGGCTTCGCCGTCGCCCACGACCGTGAAAGCGATCTGATCGGGGTTGTCGAGCACCGCACCGTACGCGTGCGAGAGCGCGTAGCCGAGCTCGCCGCCCTCGTGAATCGAGCCGGGGGTTTCGGGGGCGACGTGCGAGGGGATGCCGCCGGGGAACGAGAACTGCGTGAACAGCTTCGTGAGGCCGCGTTCGTCCTTCGTGATCGCGGGGTAGGTCTCGGTGTAGGTGCCTTCGAGGTAGCTCGCGGCAACGAGGCCCGGGCCGCCGTGGCCTGGGCCCGTCACGTAAAACGCGTTGAGGCCGCGCTGCTTGATCGCGCGGTTCGCGTGCGCGTACAGGAACGTGAGCCCTGGGGTAGTACCCCAGTGGCCAAGCAGGCGCGGCTTCACGTCATCGCGCGAAAGTGGCTTCCGCAAAAGCGGGTTGTTCATGAGGTAGATCTGGCCCACCGAAAGATAGTTCGCGGCGCGCCACCACGAATTGAGCTGATGGGCTTCTTCGGAGGTGAGTGGATGGGATGGCTCGTTCGGCCATTCGTGTGCGGAGCTCATGTCTCTCCCTGCCCTCTACGGGACTTGCACTAGTGGGGCGACACGACGCAGGGCGGCAGCGCCACTCATGCGCCAATGCCGATTGCTTAATGTAGTCTACGCCTCATTTTTCATGAGCGCTTGGGTGGTTTCGGGCCTGAGACGGCGTGCTTTTCACACGAAGCTTTAAACTTGACATCATGACTGCAGCGCCACTTCCCACCCCCGTATCCGCGACGTTCGACCCCAATCGTTGGCGTGACATCGGCGCGGCCGAACTTGGCTCCGCACCGTTCACGGACATCACCTACCATCGCGCAGTCGAGCGCACGCGCGATGAGCGCGGCGAGGAACAGTGCCGGGATCTCAACGCCGTACGCATCGCGTTTGACCGGCCCGAGGTGCGCAATGCCTTTCGCCCGCACACGGTCGACGAGCTGTACCGCGCGTTCGATCACGCACGACTCGACCCGAGCGTGGGCGTCATCATTCTTACGGGTAACGGCCCCGCCCCCAAGGACGGCGTGTGGGCGTTCTGCTCGGGCGGGGACCAGCGGATCCGCTCGCGCAGCGGGTACCGGTATGCCGACGGCGACACGGCCGAATCGATCCGCCCGGAAAGCGCAGGCCGCCTCCACATCCTCGAGGTTCAGCGTCTCATCCGCACGATGGGCAAGGTCGTGATCGCCGCGGTCAACGGCTGGGCCGCCGGCGGTGGTCACTCTCTGCACGTCGTCGCCGACCTCTCGATCGCAAGTAGGGAGCACGCGCGCTTCAAGCAGACTGACGCGAATGTGGGCAGCTTCGACGGCGGCTACGGGAGCGCGTACCTCGCGAAGCAGGTCGGGCAAAAGCGCGCGCGCGAAATCTTTTTCCTCGCCGAGGAGTACTCGGCGGAGGATGCCTACAACTGGGGGGCCGTCAATCACGTCGTGCCCCACGAGGAACTCGAAAACGAGGCCCTGCGCATGGCCCACGTGATCGGCACGAAGTCCCCGCAGGCAATTCGCATGCTCAAGTTCGCCTTCAACCTCGCCGACGACGGCCTCATGGGCCAGCAGGTTTTCGCGGGCGAGGCCACACGCCTCGCCTACATGACCGACGAAGCGGTCGAAGGGCGCGATGCGTTTCTCGAAAAGCGCGAACCGGATTGGTCGGCCTTCCCCCACCCACAGGGCTAGGGTTCCGACGGTTGCCGGCAAGCGTCGGATCGACATTCTTCACCGAAAGGAGCACGCGTGAGCACCTCACATACCCCCGACCGCGAGTCGCTTCCGTGGCTAACGCCCGGCCCGTTCGATGGGACCGTGTGCTCGCAAGCTCAGTACGCGCGCGGCATCGGCGAGGCCCTCGCTGGTACCGCTCGCCTCTGGCTCGGCGCCCATGAGCGACCTGAGCTGATCGGCCCGCTCGAATGCGCGAAACCGCGCGAAAACGCGTGCGCGGGCTGTACGTGTGCGCGTTCAGACGCGGGGGTACGTGAGCCCGATCCGCGCGAGATCGCCCTCGTGGTGCCGACCTCCGGTTCCACCGGGACGCCGAAGTCTGTCGCGCACTCGATCCAGAGCCTCAAGGCCTCGATTCACGCGACCGCCTACGAGCTCGGCTCGCACGGTGCCTGGATGCTGTTTCTTCCCCCCACGCACATCGCGGGCGTGCAGGTCATCGCTCGGGCGAGCGTGGCAAGCACACTTCTGGGACTCGACGATCACGACGGGCTTCCTGGCGCACTCGCGCCGCTCGTGGACCTTTCGGGCCATTTCGATGCGACGGTGCTGACGGGTGCAATGGAGCGCTGGGACGCACGTGTCCGTAGCGATCAGGCCCTCGCTGACCTGCCACTTTACACCTCCTTCGTTCCCACGCAGCTCGAACGAATCGTGAGCGCGGCCGAAGCAGGTGATGCCGCTGTATCGCGCGCCTTCTCCCGTTTCGAGATGGTCCTCGTGGGCGGCGCCGCGACTGCCCCTGAGCTCCTCGATCGCGCGCGAGAGCTCGGCGCGCGGATCGTCACGACCTACGGCTCGAGTGAGACCGCCGGTGGCTGCGTCTACAACGGTCTCCCCCTCCAGGGTGTCGAACTCAAGGTCAACGATGAGGATCAGCTCATGATTACGGGGCCGTCGATCGCGCTCGGATACATCTACGAGACAGGTGCGTTCACGAATGTCGACGGCAACGATGCCGATTCGCGCCGCCGCTTCTTTTCGACACCCGAGCTCGCCGCAACGCGCCTCTTGCGCACGAGTGACCTCGCACGTCTCACCCGCGACAAGGCCACCGGTCTCACGCGCCTCACCATCCTTGGGCGTGCGGATGACGTCATCATCTCGGGCGGGCGCAAAATCGTTCCCCAGGCCCTTGAGCGCGTGCTCGAGGGCACGGGCGAGTTTCGCGAAGTTCTCGTCGTTCCCGTCGAGTCGAAGGAGTGGGGCCAGATGGCGGTGGCCCTCACCGTTCCAAAGGTTGAGGGAGCGATACCCACACAAACGTGGACGGCGGATCTCCAGGCGCAGCTGACGGTCGCGACTGCCCTTACCGATGCCGGTTTCGCGCGGCACGAAATTCCCCGCAGTGTCCTGACGACGGGCTCCCTCCCCCGCCTCGACAGCGGAAAGGTGGATCGCAAAGCCGCCGCTGAGCTCGCACACGAGGCGCTGCTCAACATCGAGGCTTTCGAGTACGCAAAGAGCCTCGGCACACGATTCAGCACCGACGGGCACCACGAGCTCGAATTCGGCGGGCCCGACGAAGAGGACAACGAGTAAATGGCAAGTGCAGCGCAATGGATCGAGGGGGCCCGACCCCGCACGCTTCCCGCCGCCATCGCCCCGGTCGCGGCCGGCACGGGCCTCGCCCTCATGCACGGGGGCTACCAGGGCAGTGTCACCGTCGGGCGGGCCCTGCTCGCGCTCGTGCTCGCTCTAGCCCTGCAGGTGGGCGTCAATTACGCGAATGATTATTCCGACGGTGTCCGCGGCACCGACGATGACCGCGTCGGCCCGTTCCGGCTGACCGGTTCGGGGGCGGCGCGGCCCATAGCCGTGAAGCGCGCGGCTTTCGCGTCATTTGGAGTGGGGGCCCTCGCGGGCCTGACGCTCGTGATCCTCGCGGGCGCGTGGTGGATGATTCTGGTTGGGATCGTGTGCATTCTCGCGGCGTGGTATTACACGGGCGGGAAGCACCCCTACGGCTACATGGGCCTCGGCGAGGTCATGGTGTTCGTGTTCTTCGGGCTCGTTGCGGTCATGGGAACGAGCTATCTCCTGTCGGGGCGCACTGGGCTCGACGACCTGCTGGTTGCGAGCGGCGTTGGCCTGTGGGCCTGCGCGGTCATGCTCACGAACAACCTGCGCGATATCCCCTCCGATCGCGTCTCCGGCAAGCGCACACTTGCTGTCCGGCTCGGCGACGGTGCCACGCGCCTGCTGTATGCGGCGATGATCCTCGTGCCGTTCCTTTTGCTGATTCCCGTGGTTCCGCACACCCCACTCGTGGCGCTCACGTTCCTCGCACTGCCCCTTGCGATGGCGCCCATCCGGCGCGTGATTGAGCAGCGCGCTTCGGGCCGAGAGTTAATTCCCGTGCTCGCGGCGACGGGCAAGCTTGAACTCGTGGCCTCGCTCCTCATGCTCGCGGGGTTCGCCCTGAGTTCGGCGCTCCTCTAAGAGCAGGGGCTACTCGCCGAGGTCGATGAGGCGGTCCTCTGCCTCCGCGTCGAGCTCGGCGTCAGATTTGTGACCCCGCTTTTTCTCTCGTCGCTCTTCGACGGAGTGCTCGAGGTTCGAGGCCACCCCCTGGCGCAGTTTCCCGAGCGCAAGGATCGAGATCAGCATCGCGATGACCGCGGCGAGCGTTCCCGTGAAGAGCCAATGCACGCCGGGCATGAGGAAGTACAAGAGTGCCCACACCCCGGCAAAGAGGGCGAGGCGGATGACCGAGTAGAGAACGTAATTTCGCATTACCTCCATTATCCCTCGTCGTGAAAGAATGGCGAGCATGCCTCGCTTGATCTTGGTTCTCGCCTACGTTGCCCTCACGGTGTATGCCCTCGCGGATGTCGCGAACACTCCCGAGTCGCGCTCTAAGGGGCTGCCGAAGCTCGGGTGGCTCCTCGTGATCGTGTTCGTCCCTTTCCTTGGGGCGTTCCTGTGGCTTCTCGCAGGAAAAGACCGAGGTTCACAGTCGAACGCTGCTCGCGCGCCCCGCTCGCGTGCACCTCAGCGCCCGCTGGCCCCGGATGACGACCCGGCTTTCCTCGCGAAGCTCGACCAGGAAAACCGCGCACGCCGCCGCGAGCACATTCAGGAGGAGATGCGCCGCAAGAAACGCGAAGAGGGCGCCTCCGGGAGTTCCGCAGCATCGAACAAGCCGCGTCCGGCGGCTGGGCGCACACCCGCGCCAAAGGACGATTCGAGAATCACCCCTGCCAAGGGGCCGCGCGATTACACGGTGCGCGACTATGAGCGCCCCGAAGACAAGCCAACGGGTGACCTTGAAGGCCCCGACGACGATGGCGCGCGCCGCTAAGGCCACTTCCCGCCGCTGGCGCTAGGTGCCCTGCCCGCGCACGGCATCGAGTTCGCCCGTCTGGGCTAGAGGCGGTTTGCCGGCGCTCCGGGCTCGGACACGAGGGTTGTCGCAGCGTGCTGCGGGTACATCGCCTCGTAGTCGCGCTTCCACTGGCGCGCAAACGCCGCGGCATCCGCGCGAGAAACGAGCGCCCACACGCTCCCGCCAAAGCCTGCACCGAACGCGGAGGCGGCACGCGCCCCGAGCGCGCGGGCCGAGCGAGCAAGCTCGACGGTTTCGGGAATCTGGTTGCCGAGCTTTCGTTCCGCAAGGTCCTGCGAGCGCAACACGATCGACGAAAACGCGTCGATATCCCCTCGATTGAGGGCTGCGGCAGCCTCGGGCACGAGTACCTCGGACTCCTCGATGAACTGCTCGAGCCTCTGGCTCGCATACCCCTCGGGAGCGACGCGCCTGAGCGGATCGAGCTCGCGCGAGGAGCGATCCACGGGCAATGAGGGATCACTATTCCCGGTTAGTTCCCGCACGACGCGGTGAAGCGATGAATCATCGCGTCCCTGCTGCTCGTTCCAGGCTTCGAGCACCGCCCCGAGCGCTGCGGGCCCACGGTTGTACGCCTCGCGCGCCGCACCCGTCTTCTCGGCGAGGACTCCGCTCACGGCGATGACGAACACCAGATCTTCAGGAAGCGACGAGGTGCCGAGAACCGTCGGCGGATCAAATACCACGTGGCTGAGCGAGCCCGGCTGCGTCGCGAGCATCCCGGTGTGATCGAGCGACCCGCCCGACGTGCCCACACCTGTGAGACCCGCAAGGTCTTTGAACCGCTTCCCGTTTTCGATGGAGGCGGCGTAGCCCGCGAGATCCACGCGATTGTCGATGTTCCGCACCCACTCTTCACGCGCGGGAAGGTCGTTGAGGTCCGCGAGAGTGAGCGCCACCGCCGTGAGGACCGCGGACGAACTGCTCATCCCCGAGGCGGGTGGCAGATCCGAGTCAATGGTGAGTTCAGCCGGAGCAAGCGGACCGAAGTTCGACGTGAGGCGATTGACCGCCGTTTGCACGTAGTGGGCCCAGTGGCCGTTCGGCAACTTCGGGTCGCGCGCCGGGGCGAGTTCGGCCGGCTCGCTACTGAGCGACGTGCGGATGGTGAATGTCGAGGAAGCGTCGGGCTTGTTCCGCCCGCGCACCGTCACGGCCCGGCCCACCGCCGATACGAGCACCTGGCCGCCCGCGTAGTCAGTGTGTTTTCCGAGGACTTCGATGCGGCCCGGAACCCGCCACCCGGTCACAGGCGCACGTCCACGTGGGAGAGGCGCGCCTGAACATCAGCGATATCATCGCGGCGCGAGAGGTCGAGAACACCGCCCGACACCGGCACGACCTGCACGCTTTCGAGCGCCATGACGGCATCGACGATCTCGTACTCGCCGCGGGCCGACGGCGCGATGCTTCGGCATGCCTCAAAGATGGACGGCTCGAACGCGAAAAGGTTCATCGACACCGGTGCGCTCTCGCCAAACTCGGCACGCTCGGACTGGGACGGCTTCTCGATCATGCCGGTCAGGCGGTTGTCCTCGTGCCTGATGAGCGCGAACGAGGCGATTCTCTCGGCGGGAATGTTGCTGTTGTCAATGAGCGACGCCCGGTCAAAGCCCGCGATTGCGCTCCCCGACACCTTCGTCATCGCCTCGAGGGCTTCGCGCGGGTAGAGGTTATCGCCGTTGACCATGAGCATCGACTCCTCCCCCACGACGCTCGCAGCGCTCGCGAGAGCGTTCGCCGTGCCGAGCGGCTCGTCCTGGACCGCAAAGTCAATGTGCAGGCGGTTCGGCGCGAGCTCGCGGACGTGAGCGCTGAACGCCTCGTGTTCGGGCGCGACAACGACGACGGCCCGCGTGATTCCCGCATCCGCAAGCGCGTTGAGCGAATAGTCGATGAGGCGATGCGCGCCGATCGGCATGAGCGCCTTGTAGCCGAGGCTTGCGGCGGCGGCTTGCTCGGCACTCAAGCTCGAGCTTTCGCCCTGAGCGCGCATGCGCGTGCCGAGGCCGCGGGCGAGAATTACAGCGGTGGTGATCACGGGGTTCCTCCGAACCAAGAGTTGTTCCCTGACGGGTATTAATCCTAGGCGTAGCGCCGCGCGATCGTGAGCGCCTCGCCGGCGTACCCGCCGCCAAAAAGTGCGGCGTGCAGGAGGACAAGATGCAGCGAATGGAGAGCGAGAACGTCTTGCCACTCATGCGCGAGTGGATGCGCTGCTTCGTAGCCTTCGACCACGTGGGCGAGATGCGGGGCTCCAAACAGGTGAAGGGCCGCGAGGTCATCCAGACGGTGGCCGGAATACGCCGCGGGATCAATCAACACTGCCCCCTCGGAATCAAAAAGCACGTTACCCGCCCACAGATCACCGTGGACACGTGCGGGAGGCTCGTCGTCGTCAAAATCGCCGGCGCACAGCCTCGACATGAGACACCCGAAAACTTTGCGCTGCTCCGCGTCGAACAGATCCCCCGACGCGCGCACGAGCGGGTCGACCCGCGCATTCGCGAACATCGCGCCCCACGAAAGGTACTCGCCTTCCTGCGCGAGGGGAAGCGCAAGCTGCTCGCCCGCGGGCCCCTGGAGACCGTCTCCCCGCCACGCGCGGCCTTCGGCATCGATCGGCCCGAGCCCGAAACTCCGCTCGCCACTTTCACTCGCGCGGCCGCAACCAGCGCCATGCGTCACGGCGAGTGCCGCGCCAAAGTCGCGCGCCGCACGCGCGCTAGGCGCCACGTGCGAAATGCGTTCGAGGCACAGCTGGGAGGCGTCGGACCCTACGATCCCGACCACCCGAGCACCACCGCTCGGCGCGGCCTCCTCAAGCCACTCGAGACCCGCGCGTTCCCACTGGATCGCACGCGCGGTCCCAGGTTTGCGGAAGACGTCGCGCTCACGCACCGACATTTACAGGCCCGAGTACGAATGCAAGCCGTTGATGACCGTGTTGACGATCGTGTAATTGAAGATCACGCACACGAAACCGGCGATGCAGAAGTACGCGGCGATTTTTCCTCGGAAACCTATCGTCGCGCGCGCGTGGAGGTACACGGCGTACACGATCCAAATGACGAACGTCCACGTTTCCTTCGGATCCCAGTTCCAGTAGCGCCCCCACGCATAATTCGCCCAAATAGCACCGAAGATCAGCGTGAACGTCCACAGCACAAAGCCCACGGCCGTCGTTTGAAATGCAACTTGCTCGAGGCGCTTGGCGTTGGGAACCCGCTCGAGCACCCGCTCGAGAAGCGACGAGCTCGCCTCATTCCCCGCTTCGAGGCGGCTCTCACGCGAATGCTGGAGCAGCTGCAGCAGCGCGACAACGGCGGACAGGGAGAACAGGGCCATCGAGAGGATCGCCACGATCACGTGGATCACGAGCCACGGCGAATTCTGGAGGCTCGGCGTGAGGTGTGCGGCCGGCAAATACCACGACGTGTACGCGATGACCATGATGAAAAGGACGGGCGTGAGCACAAAGAGCCCGAGCCTGCGCATGTCCCGCACTCGGTGCGCGAGCAGCAAAAACATCGCCATGATGACGGCCGCCCCGGTCATCGAGAACTCGTACATGTTGCCCCACGGCACTCGCTGGGTCGCGATACCGCGCGCAATAACCCCGAGGAGCTGGAAGGCGGTCGCGATCGCCGCAGCCCCCAGGGCGAAGGTCAGCGGGTTCATTCCGCGCCCAGGCGCGAGTTCGGCCTCGGCATCGTCGGCGCCCTCAGAAACATCGAGATCTGCGGCAGCGACCGAGCCGGCGAAATCGGGGCGCGCAGGCGTGCCGACGGTGGCGAGCTCACGCTCGCGCGTTTTCTTCGCGAGGCGCACATCCGAGCGCACCCGAACCGCTTTCGCGAGATCGATGGCAAAGGCGACGAACGCCATCATGTACACGACCATCGCGAGCAGGATGAAGAAATCCGATGCCGCGGCGAGCTGCTGAAAATTCACTGACGGGGTCCTTTTCCTCGAGGAACGGCGGAGGGGGAGGCAGGCGCGAGGTGGTCGGCGAGGCGGGCCACGTCGCTCGCGAGGGCGAAGTCTTCGCTTCGCGCGAGGCCAGCAACCTCGATCTCTACGCCTTCGCCCGCGGGGATCGCGCGCACCCACAGGCGGCGGCGCGGGATGAAGAGCGAAAGCATGAGGCCAGCGGCCGCGGTGAGCGCCATCGCAAGCGTGAAACCCTGCCAGGGGTCATGCTTCACGTCGAAAGCAGCATAGCGCTTGACGCCGCGAAATTCGATGCTCGAGCCATCGGGAAGGTCGTAGCTTTCCCCGGGCGAAAGACTCATGAGCAGGGGTTTCCCATCGGCTTGGGTCACTTGGTCAAGCGTGGAGACGTCGATCTGGTAGGCGTTGGTGGGCACGCCGGTATCGAGGCCCAGATCACCGGTGTGCGCCGTGAGGAAGAGCTTCGGATCCACGAGGCCCGCGTATGTCGAGTGGGGGCCGCGCTCATCGACGACGGCCGTCGGCGCGAAAATCCCCACGAGCGCCATTTGCTTCGGGGACGCATCGGGCATCTTCAGCACGATCTGGCCGGTGTAGTTTTTGTCGTTCGAGACCGCACGAACGGGCCCATCCGCGACGACGTTCCCCTCAGGGTCACGCACGGTGAGGATGGGGGCGTAGCCATTGCCGAGAAGAAACGCGCTCGCACCATCGACCTCGAGGGGCTCATTCACGCGCACGCGCTTGCGGAATGTTTCGCGGCCCGGTGCCTCAACGGTGAGGTCCGCCTCGAACTTCGTGGGCAGCCCAAAGGCCTTCGGATTCGAAGTATCGGTCGAGAACTCCGCGCGAAACTCGTCGAGCGTGAAGCGGAACGGCGGAAGATCGTCGGGATTGAACCACGCGCCCGACTCAAACGTGTCGTAGCCGGTCAGAGAGTTCGCAAACCCCTCCCCCTCGACGACGGTGATTTGCCCGCGATATGACGTGAGATAGCCGAGCCCCACGCCAATGAGGACGCCGAGGAGCGCGAGGTGAAACACGAGATTGCCGGCTTCGCGCAAATACCCGCGCTCGGCGCTCACGCTGAGCGCACCCGTTTCCTCCTCGAGGTGCCGCACGCGATAGCCGGTCCGCTTGAGGCGCCTACTGGCGCGATCCTGGATCTCCTGCGCCGTGGCTGCCTCAACAGGACGTCTCGTGTAACCAGTGAAGCGCGTAAGCCGGCGCGGCGTGCGGGGCGGCTGCGCGACAACCTGGCGCGCGTATGTCACACAGCGCGGGAGCACACAGCCCACGAGGGAGATAAACAGCAGAAGGTAAATCGCGCTAAACCACGGCGACGTAAAGACGTCGAAGAATCCTGCCCAGTCAAGAAGCTCACCCCACCAGCCGTTCTCGGCCAAGAACTGATCCGTTTGCGCGGGATTCACGGAGCGCTGCGGCAAAAGCGACCCGGGCACAGCCGCGACCGCGAGCAGAAGAAGCAGCACGAGCGCCGTGTTCATACTCGTGAGCTGGCGCCAAATGAAGCGCAAGCTTCCGCGCAGTCCGAGACGCGGCAGGGTGGGCTCGTCAGCGGGGGTGGGGTTGGGGGTGTCCGACGCTTGCTGGGCTTTCACCGCGGCTTCTCCCTTCGTCTGATTCGGGCCGGTCATATGACGGTCGTAAACGAGCCGGTCCACGTGGCAAGCTGCGCCATCCAGGCGCTCCACTGCCCCGTGAGAAGCAGCGTGCCGATCACGATGAGCAGCGCACCGCCGACCACGGTGACGGACCGACGATGATTCTTGAGCCACGCCGACCACGTCAGTGCGCGGTCAAAGAGAAGGGCGAACGCGAGAAACGGGAGCCCGAGACCGAGCGAATAGGCGAACGCGAGGATTGCGCCGCGACTCGCGCTCCCGCCGTCAAGGGCGAGGGTGCTCACGGCCGCGAACGTGGGGCCGATGCACGGCGTCCAACCAAAACCGAAGATGATGCCCATGAGGGGGGCGCCCCACAGTCCAGCATCGGGCCGTTTCTTCACACGCACCTCCCCGCTCAGACGCGGAAAGAGGCCGATGAACAGGAGCCCCATAAGAATCACGAGGACGCCTGCAATGCGGTTGATCCACGTGGTGTGTGCGCTGAGGCTGTACCCAATGGCCCCCACGAAACCGCCCATGACCATGAAGATCGCGGTAAAACCGAGCACAAACAATAGAGCTCCGAGGGCGAGGCGGCCGGTGCGATTATTCGTCTCTTCCCTCTGGCCGGCCAAGCCGGAGACGTAGGCGAGGTATCCGGGAACGACCGGGAATACGCACGGCGACAGGAATGCCACGATCCCCGCGAGCGCGCTCACGGCAGCGGCGAGAAGAAGCGAACCGTCGAGAACAGTGCTCGCGAACACGTGCTGGATTTCGGTCATTCGGAGAGGACCCGATCGATCATCGCGCCAAGGATTGAGGGGTCGGCGAGGCCGGAGATACGCGCGGCAACCCTCCCCTTCGCGTCAAACACGAGGGTGGAGGGCACGGCGTTCGGGGAGATCTGCCCGCGAAGCGCATACATGATGGTGCCGTCCCGGTCGGGGATCGACGGGTAGGGAATCGAAAACTTTTGCTCAAACGCCTGGGCGGGACCGGCTTCGTCTCGCACGTTCACGCCGACGAACGTCACGCCTTTGCTCGCGTAGGTGTCGTGGAGTTTGACGAGGTCGGGAGCCTCCTTGCGGCATGGTGCACACGAGGCGTACCACACGTTGAGCACGACCGGGGCGCCGCGCTTCTCACTCAGCGTGAAGGTCTCGCCACTAAATGTCTCGCCCGAGAAGTCGTAGGCATCACCCCGCTTGTCGACCGCGATTTCGGTGCTCACGCCCGAGCCTTCAACGTAGCCGGTGTCGTAGCGCGCGGAGGTATCCGTGCTCGCGCAACCCGCGAGGCCCACGATCCCCAAGGGCAGAGCCAGCGCCGCACGACGCGTGAAAGATACGTTCCTCATGTGAGCTTCCCTCCCGTGGCATCGACCGCGCCCTCGTAGAGCGCGGCGGCAGGCTCGGCATACTCGACGTGATCAAGGTGCTCCCCGTTGAACACGAGAGACGTCACGGATGCGAGGCCGCACTCACGCTTGCGCGGGTCGTGCAGCATCGGCTTGTGCTCAGCGGCGCGGCGCGTGAGCCAAATTGGCAGTTGGTGCAGCACGAGCACTGCCTCGTGCCCCTCGGCGGCGTGTCGAGCATCGCGCACCGCCGCCATAACGCGATCCACCTGGTCGCGGTATCGCTCGCCCCAACTCGGGCGAAACGGGTTCACGAAGTACTTCCAGTTCTCCGGATTGGTGAAGCTCGCTTCGCCGTGGCCGATCCTGTGGCCCTCAAAATGATTGAGGGCCTCCGTGAGGCGTTCGTCAGTCTCAATCTCGAGCCCGTGCGGTTCAGCGATCGGCTTTGCCGTTTGCTGCGCGCGCAAAAGTGGAGATGCCACCACCTTCGCGATATTACGCTCCGCAAGAGCCGCGCCCGTAAGGCGGGCCATCTGTTCGCCGCGCTCCGAAAGGCGATAGCCGGGCAGGCGCCCGTAGAGGATCTTTCCCGGGTTGTACACTTCACCGTGCCGAACCAGGTGAACGATCGTCTCAGTCATAAGCCCTCTCGAAGATGGAAAGAGTGGTCACGAAGCGGCCACAAAGCCTTGGCAGTCCAGCCTAGCCGCTAGTCCCGCTCGTCGGCGGAAAACTCGATGCACTCGCGGTCTTCATCATCGACGAGCTTATCGAGGATGCGGGCGAGCTCGAGAAAATCTTCCCTGCCCAGCGGCTCCAGAAGAAATTCACGCACGCTTCTCACATGCACCGGCGCAGCATGCTCGAGCAGCTCGCGGCCCGCGGCCGTCAAAACGGCGACGCGTCCGCGACCGTCGGACGTCGAACGCTCCCGCACCACCAGACCGCGCTTTTCCATGCGCGCCACCGTGTGCGTGAGCCGAGAGCGCGAGTGGACGACCTGCTGGGCGAGATCCGACATGCGCACGCAATCATTTTCGCTCTCGCTCAGCCGCACGAGAATCTCGTACTCGGGGAGCGAAAGGTCGATTCGTGGATCCTGCTCGAGGGTCTGCGAGAGGCGATCCTTGAGGCGCGTGGTCGTGAAAAGGTAGGTGCGCCATGCCTTTTGTTCCTCGAGATCGAGCCATGGGACCTCCAGCCCGACGTCCTCGTTCGCCACCTACGGCCCCTTTCGCTCAATACTCTCGGATAGTGCATGAAAACGCCTCCTATTATGCGCGTATAGGGACTCGGGTGCACGAAAGGGTGTCCCCCGCCTCACCTCCTGAGCGGCCGCGAGGGCGGGTCGCAAGGGTTGACAACACCACACAACCAAAATCATTTAGATTACAACTTCTGGGGTCGTGGCACATTCCCTCCCCGACCCACAACATAAAAGGAGAACCCCATGACCGCACTTCCCGAAGGCCTCACGCAGGGAACCTGGACCCTCGATGCCTCACACACCACCGTCGCCTTCACTGTTCGCCACGCCGGCATTTCCAAAACTCACGGGCAGTTCACCGACGTTTCCGGCCGCATGATCATCGGCGAGAAGCTCGAGGACTCGCGTGTCGATGCCGAAATCCAGATTTCCTCCCTCACGACCGGGAACGAGGATCGCGACAACCACCTCAAGAGCGCCGACTTCTTCGACGCCGAACAGTTCACGGCCATGGCGTTCACCTCGACGGCCTTCGACGGCACGACCCTCAAGGGTGATCTCTCGATCAAAGATGTCACCAAGGAGGTCGAACTCGACGTCGACTACGAAGGCGCCGCAACCGACCCCTTCGGCAGCTACCGCGCGGGCTTCTCGGCCACGACCAAGATCTCCCGCAAGGAGTTTGGTCTCACGTGGAATGCGGCCCTCGAAGCCGGCGGGGTTCTCGTGGGCGACACGGTCACGATCACGATCGACGTCGAGTTCACGGCGCCCGCGGCAGCATGACACCACCAGAGACACCCACCGAACCCGGCCTCGTCTCCTCGAGCGGCGCGCGCATTGTGCTGCTCGAAAGGCCCGGCTGTCACCTGTGCGAGGAGGCCGCCGAGGTAGTCTCGCGCGTCGCCGCGCTCACAGGCGAAGAGGTCGAGCGCATCAACATTGAGGCTAATGACGAGCTCGCCCGCCGGTGGTCGATCGAGATTCCCGTTGTCGCTGTCGACGGCAAAGTTGTCGCCGTCTATCGCGTGAACGAAGAGGAGCTCAAAGCTGCCCTCGTACGCGGCCTGAGGCGTCCGCACCCACTCCTCAGCGCGGCGGCGCGCATTTTCCGCCGCGGCTAGCGTAGGGCTGGGTGCGGCATCACCGCCCAGTAACTCCCAGTTCAGGCACTAGGGCCCCTCCTCATATGGAGGGGCCCTTGCCTTACCACTCATTCACCCCCTCCCCCTCCCTTTCCGAAAGTGGTGAAAAACGGCGTAAAAGTTACGTTTGGGCGCGCCATGAGGCGGTTTTCACCGCTTAGAATCCGGGGGCACTAAAAACCCGGGAGCGAGAGTTGAAACAGGGGCCATAGCCTGGAATGAATCACAAAGAAGGCCGCCGCCCTCCGGATGGAGTGGCGGCGGCCTTCTGCACGAGCGGGCTTCGGCCCGCTGCGCCTTACTTCTTGTTGCGGCGCTGGTGGCGGGTCTTGCGGAGAAGCTTGCGGTGCTTCTTCTTCGACATGCGCTTGCGACGCTTCTTGATCACGGAACCCATGATTGCCTCTTTTCTTACAGTACGTGGTGGCGGCGGCACCGCCCAGGTGTCAGTGGCCGGCACGCGCCGAGCGCAGCCGGGGCGGCCACCCTCTCGCGGGGCAGCGGCCACAAACACAGACAATGATCTATTTTAGCGCTGCACCCCAACGCGCTCAAAGGTCATTGGCGAAGCGTGAGGGGCTTCACGCGCACGTTTCAAGCCGACGCCACGAGTGTGACAAGGGCAGCCTCAAGACGCGCCGCCCGATCAAGCTCCCCCTGGGCACGCGCAACGACTGTGCGCTCTGCTGCGTCACGAAGCGAGGACCGCAACGCGCGGCGAGCCCGCCGCTTCCGGGAAGCCGCAACGAAAGAATTAAGAACCGCGGCAAGGGCACCCAACACGATTCCGAGCCCAAGCCCCGCAATAATCATCGCCGTCGGTACGGGCACGGGAACCCACAGCCCCTCAAGTATTGGCATGGGCGGTTTCGGCACTTGGAGGAAGTCGAAGCCAGCAAGGGCGAGAAGCCACAAGAGCCCCGCTATTGCCATTAGGAACGAGAGCCACTGCACGATGTTGAGCGGGAGCCACGTCCACGACTTTTCAGCGCCGCGAAAGTCTGTATGGGTGAGGGCATAGTCGACCTCGTCGGGAAGGGCGTCTTTCTCCTCTTCGAGAGCGTCCGCGAGACGACCCGGCCACGGATTCGGTGCCTGACCGGCAAGAGACAGCGCGAATTCGTCGACCGCGCGATTCATCCGGGCGCGTGCGCCGGGAGCATCGATCGAAAGTGAGGATCGTGCGACGAATTCGTCGTCCGAATCTCCCTTGCGGTGCTTGTTACTTCCCCGCCCGACGCGCATGCGCTCGAGCGGGTCAACCTTAAACGCGCCAATCCACCGCAGCGCCGGCCAGCCGGTATGGCGACCCGCGCGCGTGCGGTAGCTTTGCGCAACTGCTTCAGAGATTTTGTCCACCTGGGCCGCGGTTACGCAGGCATCTTCGAGTCGGTCGAGCTCGACGGTTGGTACTTCTCGCGTGAGCTGAGGAATTTCAACGGACTTACGCGAAACGGTCACCCCGGTCGCACGCGCGATGGTCTCCCCCACGGCGCGAGCGTCCGCGAGCAGACGCTCGAGAACAGCGCGCTTCGACTCGACAACGGTGGCGATCTGAGCTCGCAAGTGAGGGAGCCCGGTGCCATCGACGGCACTCACGAGGCATACCTCTGTTTTCGCGAGACCGTCCTCGGCAAGCAGTGCCTTCATCGAGGAGCGCACCGCCGCACCGTCGGCCTTCGTCAGGCGATCGGCCTGGTTCACGACGACGATCGTGACCGCATCGTGGCGCGCAAAGCGGCTAATGAACTCCGTGTGCAGCACGGCGTCCGCATACTTTTCCGGATCCGTGACCCAGACGAGCACATCGACAGTGCCGGCGAGACGCTCGGCAATCTCGCGATTAGCGCTCTCGACAGAATCGAAGTCGGGAAGGTCCACGAGGATGGCTCCCTGCGGGAGAGATCCGCGGCCCACCGTGTGCCGCTCGCGAATCTCGAGCCAGTCAAGGAGTGAAGCCGCTGAGCCGTCCACGTGTTCATCCGCAGACTCGGGGAGGATCGCGAGAGCTTTCGAGGTCGTGGGGCGCCTGTGCGCAACGCGCGCGATGTCCTCACCGACGATCGCATTCACGAGCGAGGATTTCCCCGATCCCGTTGCCCCGAAGAGCCCGATCACGGTGTGCTCGCTCGAATGTTCGAGACGCTCCGTGAGCCGCGCACACGCGGCACGCGCGCCCTCGAGCGTCGCATCGTCGAGGAGCGGCTCCGCCTCCGCAACCGCGCCGCTCAGGGCCTCCACGGCAGCGTCGAGACGGCCGCGGGCCCTCGTGACGGATCGAGTGCTCACTATTGCCCACCCCTTCGGGGAGCAGCGGAGGGGCCACCCAGGTTCTCGATGAGTTGACGCACGGTCTCGGCATCGCTGTGAATCGCGCTCGATGCAGTCACGATGGGGTGCGCAGCGAGTGCCGTGGCGAAGGCTGTTGCTTGCGTATCCACGACGTTGCCGATGCGCGAATCGAGCATTCCGCGCGCTTTCTTCGCGAGCCGCCTCACGGCCTCATCGCCAAAGATCGATTCAAGAAGTTTCTGCCCCACGAGCGCCGTCGCCGTTCCCGCGCCTACCTCGAGGCCAGTCGGCATGAAGGCGGTGGAGGCGAACACCACGACCATGAGCGCGATGCCCACGACGTTCACGCCGAGGGACAGCACTCGTGCCTGCGTACGGCGATCTGAACCCTCTGATTCGACGAGGTCAAGGACGTCCTTTTGCCACGCCCGTACCTGATCCTCAACGGTGCGGCGGAAGCCTTCGGGCACCTGCATAAGCGTGACGGCAAGGCCGGGGCTCGATTGCAACAGGGACGCGCCTGCCGCATGCGAGTTCCACGCACGCACGGTACGCGAGCGAGCGTTGGCGACCTGGTCGATGACGACGGTCACGAGGCCCGTCTCAATCGCGTTCTCAGCTGCGACCACCGGGCGCGTGCGTCCCGTAAGAGCAGCGGTGATGCGGTCGCGCGTGCGCGACACCCACCCCTGTACGCCCTTGAAAAATTCACCCGTACCAACGACGTCCTGCCAGCGCGCGAGAACTTCACCGCGCAGCAGCGCACCGTCGCGAGTAAGGTTCGCGATCGAATCCTTCGCAGCATCGAATTCGGCGCGCGCGAGCGCCGCAAGCCGATCCCGTTCGTCTTCCTGCGCGGCGACCGCTTCGCCGAGTTCGTCGAGCGATTGCGCTGTCGCCACGAGCGCCCCGCGCAGGGTGCGCCGCGCGATCGCGCTGCGCGCCTCCTTGTCGCGTGCGAGCGCCCCCAGCCACGCCGAAAGCTCGCGCACCTCATCCGTTTCGAGGATCTCCCCCTCGCCGAGCTCCTGCTCGTGGATCGCAAGCAGTCGCTCCGTCATAACGCCCCGCTCCGCGAGCATCGCCCCCAGGTGCGACGTCAAATCTTCGGCAACCCCGTCCTTGTGCGGGATGCGATTCATGATGACGACCACGGTCACCTCGCGCTCCGCGGCTTGCGCGAGGGCGAGCCACGGCACCGCATCCGCGTACCGGTGCGCGGTTGTGACGAAAATCCAGAGATCTGCCGCGCGCAGTAGCTGGCCGGCGAGCTCGCGGTTTTCGCGGCTGACCGAATCGATATCGGGCGCGTCCAAAAGTGCGATCCCCTGGGGCACGCGCTCGCTTTCGACCAGGTGAAGGGCCGTGCCGAATCCAGCTCCGCGTTCGCGCGCTTCGGGGCTTGACGCACTCATGTGCACGCGAGGAAGCGAGGGCAGGATTCGGTCCCCTTCGAACCACTGCGCATCAGAGGGGTTGTGCACGAGAACCGGTTGGCGCGTCGTCGGCCGCAAAGCCCCCGCGCGCGAAATGTTCTCCCCCACGAGGGCATTGACGAGCGTCGACTTACCGGAGCCGGTCGAGCCGCCCACCACCGCGAGAAGCGGCGCCTCGAGAGAGGCGAGCCTCGGCGCCAGGTGGTCCTCAATCTGCTGCGCAATATGCCCTGCCTTTTCGCGCGCCTCAGCCGCGCCGGCGATGTCAAAAGGGAGACTCGCCTCGCGCGCGCGTCGCGCGAGCGGCGACAGAAGGGGGGAATCGGCACGTGCATCCATGGCACAAGCCTACCGAACTGGGCCTGCAATGGAGCGCGACAACCGTCGGACCCGAGCGGCCCACCGGTCCCCCACAAACATGCCCCGCGCCTCGAAAGGGAATAGAGTAAACACGGCCCCACTTTTCGCGCCGAAAGGAGGCTCCGTGGGAGCACCCCCCATCCCCCGCCAAAAGCCACGGCGCCGCCTCAACGCGATCGCCTCTTTCATTTCTCGCCTCGTGCGCGAAGCGGCCCGCACCTCCCCCGCACGCCTCGCACTTTTCGTGTTCACAGCGATGATCCTGCTGTTCACGATCATCCTGGAACTGCCCATTTCGAGCGTGTCCGGTCAGCGCACGCGCTTTGCTGACGCCCTCTTCACCGCCGTGAGCGCCATGTGCGTCACCGGCCTCGTCACCGTGCCCACGCAAACCCACTGGTCAACCTTCGGGCTCGTCGTACTCATGGCAGCGATCAAAGTGGGCGGCCTCGGTGTTTTGACTCTCGCTTCGCTCCTTGGCTTGAGCGTGATGCGGCACATGGGTCTCGCTCAGCGAATCGTGACGGCCCGCGAAACCAAGGCCGCCAAACTCAGCGAGGTCGGCGGGGTTTTGCGCACGATCGTCATCACCTCGACGGGGTTCGAAGTCGCGACGTTTATCGCCCTCGTCCCCTTCCTCTTGCGCCACGAAACAAGCCTCAAGTACGCCCTCTTCAATTCGATCTTCTACGCGATCTCGGCTTTCAATAACGCGGGGTTCATCCCGGAAGTTGGCGGCATTTCGCGCTACATGGCGGATCCGTGGTTTTCGATCCCGATCGCCACGTCCGTGTTCGTGGGCGCGCTCGGCTTCCCGGTCATCCTCGTGCTCGTACAAAACTGGCGCACGCCCGAGCACTGGAGTCTCCATGCGAAGCTGACGATTTGGACCTCGAGCATCCTGCTGGTCGCGGGCACCGTCGGGGTTCTGCTTTCCGAATGGGACAACCCCGCCACCCTTGGCGGCCACGGCTTCGACACGAAGCTGCTGTCGTCAACATTCGCGAGCGTCATGACCCGCTCCGGCGGCTTCTCCACTCTCGATATCGGCGCGATGAACACCGACACGTGGCTCATCATGGATCTGCTCATGTTCATCGGCGGCGGCTCAGGGTCGACGGGTGGCGGCATCAAGGTCACGACGTTCGCCCTGCTCGTGCTCTCGATCATCGCGGAAGCACGGGGCGACCGCGACATTGAGATTTTCGGCCGCAGCATCCCGTACGACACGATTCGGCAGGCGATTGCCGTTCTCGTGATCAGCGTGCTGTTCGTTGCGATCGCGACGTGGACGTTGCTGCGCCTGACGGATTACCCGCTCGATCGCGTCCTGTTCGAGGTCCTGAGCGCGTACGGCACGGTTGGGCTCTCGACGGGGATCACGAGCGATCTCAGCCTTGCCGCGAAGTACGTCATCATCGTGTGCATGTACGTGGGGCGTATCGGCCCGATGACCCTTGGTGCGGCGCTCGCTCTGCGCAGCCGCCGGAGAGTCATTCACCTGCCCGAAGAACGGCCCGTCGTCGGCTGAGTCCGGTAGGCTGGAACACATGGCAAACTCCCGCTCCTTCGGCCGCAGCGTCCTGATCGTCGGCCTCGGTCGTTTCGGGGCGTCGATGGCCCTCAACCTTGAATCGCTCGGCACGAACGTGCTCGCGATCGATAAACGCGCTGATCTCGTCCAGGATTACTCGGGCAAGCTGACCCACGTGGTCGAGGCAGATGCCACCAATATTGAAGCGCTCAACCAGGTTGGCGCGTCCAGCTTTGACGTCGCCGTCGTTGGCGTCGGCACGTCGATTGAAGCGAGCGTGCTCATCACCGCGAATCTCGTGGACCTCGCGGGACCCGTCATCTGGGCGAAGGCCATCTCGGTTGCCCACGGCAAGATCCTCGAGCGCATCGGCGCGCACCACGTCGTGTTCCCCGAGAAGGACGCGGGCCAGCGGGTCGCGCACCTCGTCAACGGGCGCCTCCTCGACTACATCGAGTTCGACGACGGGTGGGCGATCGTGAAGATGCATCCACCGCGCGAAATCCAGGGGTTTTCCCTTGGCGAATCAGACATTCGCACGAAGTACGGTGTCACGGTCGTTGGCGTGAAGTCTCCGGGCCGCGACTTCACCTACGCTGAGCCCGAAACAGTCGTCTCCTCGCACGACACGCTCATCGTTTCCGGCCACACCGAGCTGATCGAGCGTTTCTCTAACCGCCCGTAGCGCGGGTTTCCGGGTAAAGGGTTCCGACGCTTGCCTTGCCCCTAGCGCTCTTCCATTTTCCGCGACGCCTGTGCGGCCGCTCTCATGCCGCGTGCCATGAGCGCACGGATCCCGCCTTCTTCGAGTGCGGCGATGGCCTGCGCGGTCGCACCGCCCGGCGAGGTCACGGCGTAGCGCGCACTCGTGGGGGTTTCACCGGTCTCGTGCAGGAGGGTTGCGCTTCCAAGCATGGTGCCCACAACGAGGTCCGTGGCAACGGCCCTCGTGAAGCCTTGGGCGACGGCTTCGTCGATCATCGCCTCGACGATGAGGAAGAAGTACGCGCTTGCGCTCCCGGCAGCGCCAATCACGCCGTGAACCTGATGCTCGGGAATGTCGACGACGGTCGCGGACTGCGCGAAGAGGGCGTGCGCAAGCGCGCGCTCAGCCTCGCTCGCGTGGTCGCCCGGCATGAGTCCCACGACGCCGCGACCTACCGCGATGGGCGTGTTCGGCATCGCTCGCACAAGCGCCGTGTGCCCGTCGAAAGCATCGCCGAGCGTTGCGAGACTCGCTCCGGCGAGCAGCGACACAATGAGCGCGTCCTTCCGCACGTGCGGGGCAATCGCGGGGGCCATGTCGTCGAGGTGGTACGGCTTAAAGCCGAGCACGATCACGTCGGATTCGGCAACGGCGGCGGCGAGCGTGTCGTCGGACCCGAAGCGCTCAAACGCACTCGTGGCGCCGATCTCCTGCGCGGCCTCTTGCGTGGACGTCGCACTCGAGTTGAGAAGAACGAGTTTCTCGGCGCCGACGCCGGCCTTGCGGATGGCACGCGCGACCGCGCCGCCCATGTTGCCGGCGCCGATCACGGTGACGGTGAGGTCAGTAAGGTTCGCCATTGCACGCATCCTTCGCTATCGTGTGCGGCCCCAATGCGGCGGCACGTCCCGCATGAGCCGCTCGTCGTTTGAGTCGTCGCCGCGATCGGCCGGTGCCCGCTTCGGGATCACGCGGTCCTTCGCTGGCTCGACCTCCATGGGCTTTCCCGTGATGGAGGAAACGACGAGCCTGCTGCGAGCCTTTTTCTCGCTCACCGAGCCTCTCCCTCGCTTTGTTTCGCGAGGTAGCGACGGATCGCGGCTGAAACTGACACGTCGAGCAGGACGCTGCGCTCGGTAAACGCCAGAAACTCGCGCACCTCCGTGGCAAGTTGCTCGGAGAATCGAGCCTGACCGTCCGAGCAGATGTAGGCGACGACCTGATCGAAGTCGTCCGGTCCGTAGAAGCTCAACGGGTGACCGGCCGGGATCTTCGGCTTCGGCAAGCGATGGCGGGCAGCGCCCCGCCCGATCTTGATGTCCTGCTGCTCGAGGTAGTCGTGGTAGGCGCGCTCGACGCTCTTGATCACGCGTTCTGCTTCACCCTCGGGGTCGATGAACAGGGCCCACGACCAGACGCGCTCAACGGTCCATCCCGCCGCTTCAAGACGCTCTGCGCTCAAGCGGTCGCGTTCACGCTGGTCCGTGATTTCGCGGTAGCGCGGGCCGTCTGTCGCAACGGCGACGAGATAGCGCCCGGGAAGCTCAGGGTGGGCGATCGCAAGTTCGACGCGTTCGCTTGACAGGCCGTAATCAAGTTCGACCGTGTAACCGGCGCGCCACAGACGATCGGCGAGGTCAGCGACGAGTGCTTCGGAGCTATCGGGGATGTCCGGTTCGGCGGGATGCTCAGGAGCATTATCGTCGGTAGCCTCGCCCTCGACCGCAGTTCCGGGTTCGCCTTCGGCATCAGGCTCGTCGCCCTCGGTGTCCTCGCCGGCGTCGACCGGTTCCGAGGGTTCGGTTTCGGCGGGGTTAGCGTCGGCACTCTCGTTCTGCTCGGCAGGTTCCGACGGCTCCTCGAGCTCCGCCGCATCCTCGTGATCAAGCACGCTTTGCGAGAATCCAGCCTCGAGGAATTCAAGCAAAAGCCGCAGGTCACGCGCACCCTCCGTGCGAAGCCTATCCACCTCGAGATCGCTGCTGCGCACGGCGCTTACGACGCTCGTATGGAAGCGGGCACGGGTCAAAACCGTGAGGAGGGCCCTGCGGCCAGCGTCCGTCGACAGCGGGCCGAAGCGATGCAAGAGGCGATCGTGGGGGGTGAGACCGAAGCCGAGTGACACGATGACGTCGTCGCGCACGATCGCTGTTGCCGCCTGCGCGGGCACGACCGTGAAGAATTCCTCGCGCTCGGGGTTGAAGAAGTCGTGCAGATCGGGCAGGCGACTCACGGACCGCATGACCGAGTCCTGGACGGCCTTGGCATGCGTGGGTGTGAGGGTCAGGACCGCGAGAGAGCGCTCGGGGTTGTGGCGCGCGTGGTAGATCACGAGGTCGGTGACGCGGCGAAGCTCGGCGTCGGTCGACTCCACAAATTCCGCGCCCTGGCGCACGGGGCCCCTGCCATCCGGGACGTAGATGAAGGTGTCCTCGTCGATGTGCTCGGGGCTCGGCGGCGCGAGCAGCGCACCCCATCCCGCATCGAGCGCCTTCGCGCGATTCTCGACGAAGCGTCGCACGCCCCCGGTCGCAGGATGCGTGTCGCGCACGAGCCGCAGCACCGGCGCGACTTCACTCGCTTCGTCAAGGAGGCGGGCCATGCCCGAGTGGTGGGCGCGAACATCGTCGCCATCAACGAAGTCGAACGGGTCACCGACGATCACAGCCTGGCGCGCTCGCGACAGTGCCGGGATCGCCGCGGCCGTGGGAAGACGCGCGGCATCGGCGAGAATGACGAGATCGAAGTGGCGTCCGGCGGGAATCATTTGCGGCACCATGAACGGCGAAGCGAGCCACAGTGGCCGCGCACGGAACATGATGTCCTGATACTTCCCGGCGGTGTCGCGCACGCTCATCGTTCCCGGAGTATTGAGCTCAATGATCGCGCTGCGCGACGTTTCCGGGAAACGCTTCATGGTTTCCACGAGCAGCTCGTCCACGCGCTTGCGAACCCGGAAGCGACCGGCGTTGAGATTGTGCACGTCGAGGCGGCGATAGCGCTCGGCCACCTGGGAAAGCTTCGTGCCGTCGTACTGCGAAAGGGTCGGTTCAGCCCGCGCGATGAACTCGAGCACGCTCACCCACCACGCGAGGTTGAGCTCGGCGACGGCGAGGTCACTTGTGACTTCCGGGCCGCGAATATCGCGAAGGAGCGCCGCGAATCCCTCGAATTCAAGCTCACGCATGACCTTCGTGCGGCGAGGGAGAACATCGAGCACCTCACTTCGCGCGTGGAGCTCTTTCATGCGTTCGTGAAGCGCGCCAAGTTCGGTGTTGTCGAAATCGGTGCCCTGCTCGGTGCCCGCGAGAAGAACCTGCAGTTCATCGAGGCTCTTTTGCGTGCTACCCACGAGCGCCTCAACTTCACCGAGCGTCTTCGGCACAACCGGGGTGAGGCCCGCGTCGGTCGCGATCGCTTCCCACTGGCGGTGGATGTCCTGAGCGGCCAGGAGGTGCGCGCGCAAGTTCTCCGTGTTTTCCGACGGTTGCAGCATCGATTTTGCGAGCTTCTTCCAGCGGCGACGCTCGCCAAAGCCCATGACCGCCCCGTGTTCCTCGCGGTAGGTTTTGTCGGAAACCGCTGCGAGAAGCATGTCGATTTTCTCGTTGAAAAGCTCCGGGCGCACGTGGCGGAAGAGGGAGCGCATGGCATCGAGAACGCGCACCGTGTGCCGAAGCTCCGCGAAGCTGCGGGCTTTTTCAAGGTTGCACGGCGCGCCGAGAGCCTCGGCGTACTCTATGAGCTGCGGAAGTGAGGCCTCATCGAGCTCGGTCACGAGTTCGAGTGCACGCTTGGCCTGGTGCTCACTCGTGATCGAGGCCCCGTACCACGGGGTGTCCTCGGGAACCATGCCGAGCGCGCCCGATTCGACTGCCTCGCGCATGAGCCGCTCGTACCGTTCGCGATCCTTGAGGATCGCCACGGCGACGTTCGACGTCAGTCGCACGCCCGTGCGCGGCGCGGGGCGGCGGCGTGCAAGATCGGCCAGTTCATTGATCGCTTCGTGGGCGCTCACACCCCACGGTTCCTGCACGCGGTGCATCGCCTCCACGTGCCCCGTGAGCACGTCGCGCGCCTCTGCCAGCCCTTCGGGCTCAGCGAGACTGACGGGCGGCACGAACGAGCTTGCTTTCGCGAGCGAGAGCAGCATCGAGCGGCTCGCCTCGCGCTGAAGATGCGGGTCGGGGACGAGGCTGAGGAGGATGTCCTCGAGGCCCGCGGCCTCGATCTCTGACTGAAGCTCGGCGAGTCGACTCGAGCTTTGAGACACGAGAAGCACGCGTTTGCCGGCGGCGATCTGTTCAGCCGCGAACGCCACGACGGTGGGCGCGAGAGGGCGACCTGGCGCGCCGTGAACCACGAGCGCGGGGCGCCCCTGGAGGTTCTCGGCAATGAGGCGCGCATCGGCATCGGCGCTCGCGACCGACTCGGGCACCTCCTCTTCTGAAGAAGGCTCAACTGCGAGTTCATCGCGCGATTCTTCGTCACCCGCGAGCGCGCCGATGATCGGCAGGTCCGCGAGGTCCTCGGCCGGAACATCGAAGTCTTCGAGCATGGGGCCCGAGGTATCCACGAGGTTGCCAACGACAAGAGCGTGAGAGATGCGGAAACCGGGAAGCGGTTCCCCGAGTGAGCGGAACGCGTCGAGGACCGGCTGCGGATCGAAACCGTGGTGAGAGTCGGTAAGTTCGAGTAGCGCGCGGGCGTCGATGAGGACGCCTTCGTCGCGAAGGGCCCTCAGCACGAGGGGGTTGAGGTCGACAGCGGCGTCAAGGTCAATGTCGATGCCCTCGCGGGCGCCGCCACGCACGTGCAAATTGAGCGGACGCAAAAGGAGCGGCGCGTGCACCTGCTCGCCCGAAAGATCCACCCACGTTGCCTCACCGATCGCGAGATGGCACGTCGTGAGACCGCGGTTTTCGGCGTGGGCGAGGGCACTCTCGCGGATCTGGAACGCGGCTTCGCGCGCACGCTCGAGGGAAGCTTCCTCGCGCACGAGCGAGGAGAGTCGTGTGGAGCCGCGGCTCGCGAATAGGTGGGCGAGCCCCTGCGGATGCGAGTTCGTGAGGTCGAGAAACGCACCCGAGCGCATGTCCGTGAGGAAGTCTTGGTCGCCGGCGAGTGACGCGAGAGCCGTGCGCCACGTCGCGAGCGATTCCTCGATCCGCTCCTCGCGGCTGGCTTCCGTCACGAGCACGCGCGAGAGGGCACCCTGCAGGTCGGTGACGTCATCATCGTCGTCGAACGCCGCGGGGGTGAACACGTGCGCGCCGGTATCCTCGACACTGCTTTCGGTGTACTCGTGCATCTCTTCGCGCGTCTCATGCGGGTCACGAATCTCGAGCGTGTGCTCCTCGGCCGCATGCGAGCCGCCGTCATTTTTTGCGTTTTCGGTCTCGCTAGCATCCCGGGCGCCCTCGGCGCTCGCCGATCGCCCCACCCACGCGTGACTTTCGCGCGCGCGTGAAGTCAGCGCGTCATCCTCGGCCTTCTTACTGCCCTGAGATTTCGCGCGTTTTGAACGTCCAAACCAACTCACCTTCCCACGGTATCCGAGCCGAGCCCCTGAGCCGCTGAGGCGGGCATGTGGCGCGCCGCTCCTTACCGCATTTTTACCCTCGCGCACTCTTCTCTGACGACGTTCACGAACCCTCCAGGTTTGTTCCCTAGCGTTTTCGTCGTAGCTTCCACACGGGAGGCTCACGCAGTTGAGACTCTAGGAAAGGACTTGACATGGGATTCGATGACGCACTGAACAAGGCCAAGGGCGCGTTCGAACAGAACGAAGACAAGGTCAAGGATTTCGCCAAGGAGCACGACGCTCAGGTTGACGGCGCGATTGACAAGGCGAGCGAGAAGGCTCAGGATATCGCTCCCGACCAGCTCGGCGACAAGATTGCTGACGGTGCCGACAAGGGCAAGGACGCTTTCGACAAGTTCCACGGCTGATCACCATTGACTCGTCGCTAGCGCCACGGCGTTAGCACTGAAGGGGCGTTTCCCGATTCCGGGAAACGCCCCTTCTTCAATTCCATAGAGGTTGTGGGGGTTTTCAAGGTTCGTGGTGAAGGGGAGCGTCGCGTCGCTGACGTAGAACGGCTCGTTGCCCTGCTGTGATGGGTGTTGTCAAGACATCCACATCCCGGAGGACCACGAGCCCGTGCACAAGAATAAAGGTTCGCAGCGCGATGCTGCGAGCACGATCTTCAATCTGCCCAACTACCGCGTCATCGACGCCATCGATCTGCCTGACGGAGGCCGCCGGGTGGTGGGCACCTCGAGCGTCCCGCCGGGCTGTCCGGTCAGCGGGGTGCTGGCGACGGAGGCCCACTCCCGCCGGATGCAGAGGATCCGGGACGTGCCCGTGGCCGGGGCGGTGGAGGTGGTGTGAGCCAGGCAGCGTTGGTTTTGCTTGGAGTCGGCCTGCGGCAGGCGCACGTTCGCCGAGGCCACCGTGCAGGTCCCTCACCCCAGAGAACTACCGGATGCGTATCCTGCTGACCAGCGCCGCAAGAACCGTAGCGTGAATACCCGCCCCAGCAGGATCATTCACCACAAACCGCGAAAAGCCGGATCAATGGTCATCTCACGTCCGGTCCAGGTTGCGCTCACTCGATCCCCTCGTCTTAAACAGCCCTCAAACCTCGTGAATAGACAATCATGCCACTTCAGAACGGACCAACACACCCAGAAGCAGCGACAACACACCAATAGTCCCGATCCCGCCAGCGACTAGAGCGACAGCGACTGGCGTCGCAAAATGATCTAGACTCGTGCCCATTGCCAGCCTGCCGGACACACCGCCTAATCCGATAAGCACAAACGTCGAAGAAATCGCCCGGCCACGGACGGCACCCCCAACCTTACTGAACAAAGCGGAATCGAGCGCTATACCAGTGATTGCGCTTGCAAGCCCCGACACTATGAGAAGGAGGGCCGCCGCCCACCAGCTCTGCACAACACCGAACAGCACACAACAAACGAGCACCGCAGCCAGTGACACACCAACGCACACACTAAGCCGAGAAACGATAGCTTTTCGGAGAACCAGTGCCCCCACAATCCCACCCACCGCCTCACATGCCAACACAGAACCAACTTGAGCGCTACCTCCGCCGGCCGCTCTAAGCGTCACCACAACCAGTGTCCCAGCAGAAGCGGACGATGCCGCAATGCAGGTAACCCCTAACAGAACACCGGAAGCGTTCCGCACCATACCCCAAATTGACTCGCTATCCCCTGCTGCTTCACACCCAGGCAGGCGCCTAGGCTCGGCGACACGAATCGACGAAATTGCCAAAGCAGACGTTATGAAGCCGACCAGGCAAGCTACAAACACCCAACCCTCACCGAGAGCGTAAAGCGCGCCACCGAGCGGCGGGGCGCCAATCCTGGCGATGTTCAAGCGGATCTCGTCCTGGCGCAGCGCGTTAAAAAGAGTCCGCTCGCTTACAAGGTCGCGAAGCATTACGGCTCTTGCCGGGGCCCCGGCAGATTGCACAATGCCAAATACAACGCAGCACAAATAGAGTGACCACAGCGGACCAGAAGCTGCAACAATAACGACAACCACAAAACAAACGCATGCCCTGCCAATCTCACTAGCAAGTAAGACTTGCTTGCGCGGAAATAGATCCGCAAGCCACCCGGCTAGAGGAGCACAGACAAGCTGTGAAACCGCGATGCATGAGACAATAGCCGCCGCGCTCTGCGCGCTACCCGTAGAATCTAAGGCATACAATTCCAGAGGTAGCCCGAGCATCGCGAATCCGAGCGCCCCCATCGTCGCGCCGAACCAATACCTCTGGAACGAACCATTAGCTGCGAGCTCTCTCCACTCTGATCTCTCGTGCCCTCGCTTAGGCTTCACGTCAGAATGAGCTACTCAGTCTGCCAAATCGGGGAGTATGAGCTTCCGGCGCTCGAACCACTCCAGGGTACTCGCAATACCGTCCTCAAGAGATGTCGATGCGGTCCAGTTCAAGAGCTCCGCTGCCTTCCTGGAACGAGTAAACGCCCCAGCGCTGTCGCCAGGACGGCGCGGAGCTTCAACGGCACGCACACTCTTCCCGACCACACTCTCGAACGCGGCGACTAGCTCACGAACGGTAGTTCCTTCACCTGTGCCCAAGTTGATAACTTGATAGGCGGAGTCGGCTGCGATTTTTGCACCCTCCCTGACTGCAGCAACATGCGCTTCTGCGAGATCCCAAACATTGACATAATCCCTAATTCCCGAACCGTCACGAGTGGGATAATCAGTGCCCGTGATTTGGAATTCAGTATCGCCTCGGTGTGCTTCAATCAACTTGCCGAGGGCGTGCGAGGGTGAAGCTATTTGAAGCCCGGTTCTAAACTTAGGGTCAGAGCCAATGGGATTGAAGTAACGCAACGACAGCACGTTGAGGTCGCTCGCCGCAGCGATGTCTTGAAGCATTACCTCAAACATCGCCTTGCTTCTAGCGTATGGGCTCGTAGGGGCCAGTTCTGAGCTCTCGTCTACCGAAAAGTCCTCGCTCACAGCGTAGATTGACGCCGAACTACTGAACACAAGCTGCGAACAGCCGTTCGCAATCAATCCGCGCACGAACGCCAGGGACTTGCTGATGTTCGCTTCGTAGTAACCCAGCGGGTCCGCAACCGAATCGGGAACCACTATCAGTGCTGCAAAATGAAGCACGACTGCGATGTCAGGATGCTCCTCATAGATCCGGTCTAGTAGGGCACGATCGGCGATATCCCCCTCATAGAACGTCAGGCCTTCAACGAACTCACGTCGACCGGTGATGAGGTTGTCCAGAACTACTACCTCGAAACCTTCGTCCCGTAGCCTAGAAGCAACCGTGCTTCCGATGTAGCCAGCTCCCCCTGAAATGAGTACTTTTGCAGGGTGATTCATGAGAAACTCCTCAGATAGTCACAATAGTGGTTCAGATCCAGTCAATATAAATTCGTCAGAGACTTCCCAGATAGCCTGCGCCACGATCTCGTGTCCAAGCACCATTCCTGACCATTGATTGACATCTCGAGCGATCCCGTGAGGGATCGGTGTGTCGGTAATCCTCAACTGTCAAACGTGACGGCCCAGCAGCCTCTAGGCCCAATGCAGGAACAACCAACTCAGGGCTAAGCAACAGGGGTTGCTTCTGCTCGTCGGGCAACTCCTCAACCTCCGCCACTTCGAATGAACATTGATCTATGTCAACGTTCGTGCCTGTCCCGCTCTTAAAAGACATACCGGACCAAGCTTCAGGAGTCATAGCCTCCAGGCGCGAACTTGCCATAAACTTCGGTGACCGACACGACTACCGATCCCCCAGCTAAAGCTACACCCGGCGCCTCCGGGCAATGTCCGAACGGCCCTCGACTAAGCTATCACGGCTGACTCCACTTACCGAGGGGGTCCGAGCCCGAAGCCCGTTAGGAAGTTGAAGCCTCATCATTCGCAAAACCTTCCTCACAGGGCATTAATTCGCAACAGAACTCGCTCACTGATTCGTGAGGTTCAAGCCCATGATTTTCCACGAACGAGTTCCTCTGAACTCGTCTTAACAACTCGTTCGGATTGGACTTGCACTCGTCGTATTAGAGCAGCGCTGCGTTCGAGGCCGCGAACACCGGCACCAAGAACATCAAACGCACCGGCCGCGGATTCCGCAACCCAGAGAACTACCGGATGCGCATCCTGCTGACCAGCGCCGCAAGAACCGTAGCGTGAATACCCGCCCCAGCAGGATCATTCACCACAAATCGCGAAGAGCCAGTTATGGGGGTTTCGGCGGAACCCCGCGGATTTACCGCGCCATTACCCCCACAACCCCTATGCAATCCAGGTGTGAGTGGGTTAGTCCTCGTCGTCCTTCTTGCTCAAGAGCCAGAAGGCCGCACCGATCGCGAGCACCGCCGCGACGATCACCGGGAGCCACAGCGCCCAGTTGAACGACTTCTTCTCATCGGTGACGACCTTGTCGGGTGTTTCGATCGACGTCGCAGTGGCCTCCGCGCTCGCCTTGTCGTTCTTGTCGCCCTTACCGGCCGCATCGCCGCTCTTACCGGAGTCACCGGACGCCGAGCCACCGTCGGCCCCTTCGCCCGCGCTCTCTTCCGTGGCGGAGCTTGCCGCCTCCTCGGACGGCCTGCTCGGATCCTCCTTGACGGTGTAGGTGAGCGTGCCCGAAATCGGGTGGCCGTCGGAACTCACGACGCGCCATTCAAGGGTCATGTCGCCGGGAGCTGGGAGCTGGTCGAGCTCGACACGGACCTCGTGTCCATCGACCTGGGGCTCTCCCTCAAACAGAACCGTTCCGGCGGAATCCTTCGCGCGCACCTCGTTCCCAAGCTTAAGCGGCTCCGCGGAAAACTCGAGCGTAATGGTGCGGACCTCCCCCTGGAGGATCTCGGCGCCATCCGCCGGCGTCGAACCCACGAGTCGATCGTGCGCGAGTGCGGGCGCCGCGAGAATCATCATCGCGGCAAGGGCCGCACACACGAGGGTAAAAAAGCGGGAAGCAGGGCGTGATAGCGCGTGCATGAAAGTCCTTTCGCAAACACCGGCAATCAGCGGCGCGAGCGGGCTTGCTCGAGCTGCTCGGGTGAATCAATATCGCTCAACGAGCGGGCCACTAGCTCCGGCGCTACTCCGCTCGCGCCTGCAAGCGTACCAACGTCAAGCCACGCCGACTGAACGGGCTCGGGCGTAAGCTCGCCGAGAGCGCGATAGAGGGATTTCGCGCTCGCCCCAACGAGAGAGCCGCCCTCCCCCGCAACGTGCGAAAGAGCGCGCGCAAGCACCGCGCGCGGCCACGCGGCGCACAGGAATTGCCGACGCCCGCCCGCATCCACGGCACCCGCAACCTTTCGGGGTGCTTCCGCGCACTCATATACGAGAGCGCCGAGCACGCGCGGCTCGAGCCATGGCATGTCTCCGCCGAGCACAAGCACCACCTCATCAGTGCTCCCAAGCCGCTCCAGCTCAGCCAGTCCACGCGCGAGACCCGCAACAGGGCCGGAGAAGGGCGGGTCCTCCCGCACGCACACCGCACCGATGCTCTGCACGTCCGTTCCCCGCTCCCCCACGAGGACGAGAGGCGCACCCTCGCCGAGCGCCGAACGCGCCGCCAACAGCGCGCTCGCGCGCATGGAACGCTCCTCCACCTCGAGAGTGGGTTTATCGACGCCGCCCATGCGCGAACCACGGCCGCCGGCAAGCACGATGGCCGCACCTGTCACCTCGAAAGCTTCCATGTCTCCATCCTCCCACCCGCGCCGCTTCGCGTGACATCCGCTTCCGCGCACCGCTTGGAACTTTGAGGCTGCGGCGATCGCCGCTAGAGTGGAAGGGCTCGAAAGCGCGCAGCATGCGACTTTCGATTGCCCTCGTAGCTCAGGGGATAGAGCACCGCTCTCCTAAAGCGGGTGTCGGACGTTCGAATCGTCTCGGGGGCACAACGAAAGCCCAGGTCATAAGGCCTGGGCTTCGTCGTATTCGGTTATGGGGTACGCGGCGGGTGCGCTACTGCCCTCAATTTTCCCTCACTGCGGTTCAGCGCAGTGGCACCGGCCTTCCCGTGCGCACCGACTCCTGCGCAGCGTTCACGACCCGCACTGTGCGCGCACCAACGGCGCCCGACGGCTCTTGTGCCTCGCCGCTGCGCACGGCCTCAAGGAAGGCATCAAGAAGGAGCGCATCGAGGTTGAGCCCAAACGGGTGCCACTGGCCTGGGCCCTCGACGCGCTGCGAGAAAGCGTCAATCGCGAGCTGGCCACCAGTACCGGCAACATGGAGCTTGAGGCCACCCCACGTAGGGGCCTCGGCGGGCTGCGACCACGAGCAGTCGATCGTCGCGGTTAACCCGTTCGCGTAGCGAAGCGTCACGAGACCGCCGGTCTCGGCATCGCCGTCGTTCGTGTGGCCGTACAGCACGCCATTCACAACCGCGTGGACCGTCTCGGGTTCACCGAAGAGCGAATCGAGAATTTCGGCGAGGTGAACCACGTGGTCGACGAGGGCCCCGCCACCGGCAGCTTCCGGGTCGGTGAACCAATCGCGGCCTGCGGGAAGCTTGCCGTTGTTGGCGCCCGCGAGCGCGATGATCTCGCCGAGGCTGCCGTTTTTGACGGCCTGGCGCAGCGCGGCAACCTGGGGCGAAAAATGCACGGGGAAAGCGGTCATGAGCACAACGCCGGCTTCCGTGCACGCCGACACCATCGCCTCGGCGTCCTCAACGGTTGTCGCAAGCGGCTTCTCGCACAAAACGTGGATGCCACGACGCGCGGCCTCGAGCACGAGAGCTTTGTGGCCGGCATTGTCGCTGCAGACGACGACGGCGTCGGGAGCCTCGCCGTCGAACGCCGTCCATGCCTCGTCGATCGTCGCGACGGTGCGCTCGGCGGAAACATCGCCGAAGCCGTCCGGATCCGCGAGGACCACCTCGGTATCGGCGCGGCTTTCCAGCAAGCGCACGTAGGAGGCAGCGTGGACGTGGGCGGCGCTCAGCACGGCCACGCGGAGGGCGCGGCCCGCAAGGGTGGGGTCGGTCGCGTTCACAGCACGATCCTTTCGCCGGTACGGATGGATTCGCGGGCGGCCTCGGCTACGGCGATGGCGCGGGTGGCGTCGGAACCGTTCACGCGCGGGGTGGGCCCGGGGTTTCCGACGCTCGCCTGCTTCACGCAGTTCCAGAAATCCTCGATCTCGGCCCCGTAGGGATCGCGCATCCCGGCGACGCTCGGCAGGTAGCTCTTGCTTTCGCTCGACGAGGCGACCGCGTCGAATTCGATCCCGGTGTTTTTTGCGGAGTCGTACGTGAGTTTGCCGCTGCTTCCCGCGACGTCGAAGGAGTAGTGGAAGACGGTGCCTTTCGCACCCCACAGGCCGCGGCAGAACGTGAGTGCGCCGTTTGCGTGGGTGAGGATCACGTGAGCGGCGCGCACGCTCTGATCACCGCTCGAGATGTTCTGCGTGGCGAAGACGCTCGTCACTTCGCCCGCGAGCCACAGCGCCTGGTCGATGTCGTGGATCATCTGGTCCATGATGATGCCGCCGCTGACGGATTCGTCGGCGAACCAGGGCTGCACGGGCATCGAACCGGAGCGCTCGAAGCGAAGCACGGCGAGTTCACCGAGGCGGCCAGCATCAACAGCACGGCGAAGCGCCTCGTATTGGGGGAAGAACCGCACGACGTGTGCGGGGAAAAGAAGCAGGCCTGCCTCGCGAGCGTGCTCCGCCATGCGCGCAGCCTCACCCGATGAGAGGGCGAGCGGCTTCTCGCACAGCACGTGCGTGCCGTGATCGAGCGCGGCGTGCACGTACTCGGGATGCGAAGGGGTCGGGGTACACACGTCAATGACGTCGACCGCCCCGAGGAGACTCTCGAACGAGTCGTGGATCGTGACGGGCGCAAACTGGGCGGCGAAGTCTTCCGCTCCCTGGTTGCTGAACACGTGGATGTCTGCGTCGAGGGCCCGCCAGCCGCGGGCGTGGGAACGGGAAATGCCGCCCGTGCCCACGATGCCCACGCGCGGGCGCGGCTCAGATTGGAGGATCATTCGTTCATTCTTTCAGGTGACACTGAACCGAAGGTTTTAGCGGAAGCTCGAGAGGGCAAAGCCTTCAATGACCTTCTTTTGCATGATGGCGAATGCGAGGAACACCGGGGCCATGGCCATGAGGCTCGCCGCCATAATCATCGGGTAGTCGGGCCCCACCAGGTGGTCGCCCTGGAGCATCGCGAGGCCTACTGCCACCGGGTATTTCTCGGTCGAGTTGATAACGACGAGCGGCCACAGGAGGCTGTTCCAGGCCGACAGGAGCGTGATCACGCCGAAGGAGAACAGCGCCGGTCGCGCGAGCGGAAGCATGATCTTCCAGAACATTTGCCACGGGTTGCAGCCATCGAGCTTCGCGGCGTCGACGAGTTCCTCGGGGATGCGACGGAAGTACTGCATCATGAAGAACACGCCGAATGCACTCACGAGGCCCGGGGCAAGGATCGCGAAGAAGTTATCGAGAAGCCCTGCCGCGTCGACCATTTGGTACTGCGGGATGAGGAAGATTTGCCCGGGAACCATGAGCACCGTGAGCAGAAGGAAGAAGATGACCTTGCGGCCACGAAAGCGCATCCGCGCGAACGCGTATCCGGCGAGTGAACACGTCACGAGTTCCGCAAGGACCCTCAAGATCGCGTAACTGACGGTGACGGTCATCTGCTCGGTGAACGGCACGAACTCGAAGACACGCGCGAAGTTCTCCCACCGGAGTTTCTCGGGCCAGAGGTTCATCGGGATTTCGACGACTTCGGCGCGGGTGCTGAGCGCGAGCTTGATCTGCCACAGGAACGGGAACAGCATCGTGAGGGCGCCGATCGCGAGGATCAGGTGCGCGTCCCACGTGTGCCCGTGCAGGCCTTTGCTGCGCTTTTGCTTCTTCTTTTTCTTCGCCTTGGTGTCGTCGAAGGGAAGATCGGGAGCGAGGGAATCAGTCATAGTTCACCCACTTCTTCTGGACCCGGAACTGGACGATCGTGAGAATGCCGACGATCACGAGGATGAGCAGGGCGATCGCGGAGGCGTAGCCCTTATCGTCGCCCGGGAACGCCGCGCGGTAGAACAGGTACACGAGCGAGAGCGTCTTCTTCGTGACGGGGTTGGCGTCGCCAAGAACCGCGAAGATGAGGTCGAAGAGCTGGAAGCCGCCGATGATGCTCGTGACCGTGAGGAAGAAGATGCTCGGAGTCAGCAGTGGAATCGTGATCGAGAAGAACTGACGCCACGTTCCCGCGCCATCGAGCTGCGCCGCCTCGTACACTTCGGGCGGAATCGTTTTCAGACCCGCACCGAGCACGATGATCTTGAAACCGATGCTCATCCAGAGCCCCACAATCGCGACGACGATGAGGGCGACCCATTCGGTTGTGATCCACCGAGGGCCTTCGATACCGAAGAAGCGCAAGATGACGTTCACGATGCCGGCTTCGCTGTGGAAAATCATGCGCCACACCATCGAGATCGCTGTGGGCATCGCGATGTACGGCAGGAAGAACAGGGCTCGGTAGATCCCGGCACCCTTGAGGCCCGGGCGCTCGAGCAGCGCCGCGAAAAGAACGGAGATCGGAATCGCGAGCAGAATGATGACCGTGTAGATCACCGTGTTGAGGAACGCACGCGGTAGTTGCGGATCCTCGGCGAGGCGTTTGAAGTTGTCGAGCCCCACGAAGTGGGCGGGCTCGAAGGTTGACCACGACGTGAGCGACATGCCGAAGCTCATGATCATCGGCACGAAATACATGAGGCCAATGCCGATCACGGTCGGGGCGATGAAGAGCCACGGCCAGATGCCGTCGCTCATGCTTCCGCGGCGTTTCTTCTTCCGCGGGGCCTGCTGGCCCGCCTCATGAATCTCTTCAGAGGCGGCGCCAGCGGCAGCGTTCGAAACGTCGAGCGAGCTCACTCGCCCTTCTCCTTCGCGAGCACCTCGTTCATGGCCTTCGCGAGCTCGGTGCAGCCTTCCTCGGCAGTGAGTTCACCGGTGAAGACCTTCGTGAGGTACTCCCCTTCGAGCTCCTGCCAGTCCGGGCAGCTCTTTGAAATGGGGAACGCCACGCCGTTCTTCTCGGCCTGGTCGATAAACACCTGGAGGTTGAGCTCCGGGTGAGCGTCGACGTAGCCATCCTGAGTGCCGTTGAGGGCGGGGTTCGCCGCGCCGGATTCGGCGCTGATCTTTGCGGCCTCTTCACCGGCGAGGAAGGCAACGAGAGCCTGAGCCGCCGGCATGTTCTTGGTGAATGCGGAGATGCAGTTGCCGATGCCGTGCACGACGGTCTTCGGGATATCGCCACCGGGCAGCGTCGCGACGGTCACGTCGTCCTTGGTCGAGGCCTTGAGCATGGCCGGCACGCGCCAGTTGCCCGACCACTGCATCGCGCATTTACCGCTCTCGAACATGGCGTAGGCGGAGTTCTCGGCTAGGTAGTCAAGGTCGGGGGATGCGCCGATCTCGATGAGATCGCGCCAGAACTTCACGCCTTCAATGGTCTTGGGATCGTCGTACCCCGACTTCTTCTTGTCGTCGGAGATCACATAGCCGCCCGTAATGGCGATCGAGTGGTAGTAAGACGCGGTGCGCGAGAACACCTCCGCGCACCCCCACACACCGTCGGGCAGCTTCTCGCCGAGTTCGACGGCCTTCTCCTTGTAGGTGTCGAGCGTCCAGGTCTCGTCGGGGTAGGCGACGCCGGCCTGATCAAAGAGCTTCTTGTTGTACCAGATGGCGACGGTGTCGAAGTCTTTCGGCGCGGCGAAAGGCTCACCGTCGACGCTGTACATGTTGGCGAGCGCTTCCGGGTAGTTCTTCGGATCGAACAGACCCGCATCCTGGAGCCCCTTGAGCGAGGCGAGCTGGCCGTTCTCGGCGTAGGAGCGGAAGTGCGGGCCCGTCATCCAGAACACGTCGGGAAGAGCTTTCGAGGACACCTGAGTGCGCAGCTTCCCGAAGTATTCCTTCCACGGGGTCATCTGGAGGCTAACCTTCACGTTCGGGTACTTCTCGTTGAACGCCTTGATCATTTCCTCCAGCATTTCCTGCTGGTTAACGTCCCAAAAGGCGTAGGAAATGCTGCCCTCGATCTTTGCGGGGTCGTCGCCGATTTCGTTCTTCGTGCCCTTACTCGAAGTGCCTCCGGTGCCGGAACCGCCACAGCCAGCGGCGGCGGCTGCGAACGCAGCGCCACCCGCGGCGAGGAGGGAACGGCGGGCGATGGTGGATTTAGACATGGTGTGCTCCTTGGATAGCGGGTATAGGGGTAGGGGTCAGCTGGCGAGCGCGTGGCTCGGGTGGTCAGCCCGCTCGGTTGCGGGGTCGTTTTCGGTCAGGGTCGTGGGGGCGGGCAGTTGCCAGTGTGCGAGCGCGGGTGCGCTCGGGTTCGTGAACGCGGTGTAGAGGGCTCCGACGGCTGTCGAATAGCGCCCGTGTGCCGAGCGCCTGATCCGCGGCAGGAAGGGGACGGTGAGGCGTTCCTTCAGGTAGGGGGCGAGGAAATCCGCGAGCGGTGCGGATGTCTCGCTCAGCGCGCCCGCGAGAACGAGAACCTCCGGGTCGAGGATCGCGACGAGGCGCGAAAGGGGGTCGGCGAGTGCTTTGAGATAGTCGTGCAGGCTCGCGAGGCATTCGGCATCCCCCGCGTGGGCCCGCTCGGCGGTCTGGAGGGGGCTTCTGCCAGATGGCCACTGCCAGTCACCGCATACCGATCCGGGGGTCCATTGAGTTCCGACGGCTGTCGTCATTTCGCCGGCGACGCCGTTGGCGCCTTCGAAGAGCTCGCCATTGAAGGTGACCGCGCTCGAGACGCGGCGCCCGAGCCACACCGTCACCTGGGATGAGTCGACCGTGCCGGCCCCGAGGCGGGCCTCGCCGAGCGCTGCAGCCTTGACGTCGTTACTCACAAAAAGCGGCACGTTTATGAGGGATTCAATTTCGCGATGAAAATCCCAATCATTAAGGTACGGCAGAACACGCGAAAGCTTGACCTTCTGCGCTTTGACGATACCCGGAACTGCGAGGCCAACCCCCGCGATCGAGGCGCCTTCGCCCACGATCCGAACCACGTCGTCGAGGTCTCGCAGGAACGTGTCGCGCGAGGGTTCGCGCACGCGATCCGCCTCGTAGCGCGCAAGAATGCGGCCCGCGCGATCGGTGGCGATCGCCCTGATCGCGTGCTCACCAATATCGACGCCCACCATCCTGTCGCTAGGAACGAAGGTGTATGTTCGCCCTGGTCGACCGGCTTTTCCTGTGGGACGTAGATCCGAGGTTACGATTTTTGCCGTCTCAAGAGAACGCAGAGCAGCGTCAATCGTGGGCCGCGAAAGATCGGTGCGGCTCGCGATAGCGCTTGCCGTGAGCGAGCGGTGGTCGCGCAGCAGGAGGAGGCACTGTTCTTCGGGGGAAACGTGAAGACCGGTTGCGCGCAGTTCGGGTTGAACCGAGCGCGATGCTGCACTCACATTTCGCGTGCGCGCCATGTGCGAACCTCCCCACCTCAGCGACTGCCGCGTTCGGGCCAGTAGTTTTTAAAGCCGCTTTAAATAAATCAATGCCGGGAGTTTTCGGCAAGACAAGCATCGAAATGTCGGAACCTGTTCATCGACAATTAAGATTCGCGCCGACCTCACGCCGTTTCCAGTAGGTCAGCGCACTATCAACCGCTCGTGGCAGCAAGAAGCCCCGAATGCGGGCGAGGCTACCAGCGCTCGGGATATCCGCCCTGTGTCGCGGGAATCGCCTGGCGCTGCGCGGCCGACCGTCGCGCCGCAACGATCGACATGCCTGTGACGGCAGCGATGATGAGGCCGAGACCCGCGAGAGCGCACAGGACCGCCGGAACGAAAACGTCGTGGGCAGCAACGTCGAGAACGCGCTGGACCACCGGCCCGGCAACGGTCGAATCGGTCAGAGTCTCGGGCACCCACAGCGCGTGGCCGTAGAGCACGCCGATCCAAGTCAGGGCCGTCACCAGTACGGCGACGCCCAGGAGCATGAGCGTGCGCAGCCGAACGCTCGACACGAGAAGCGCGCCGATGCCCGCAGCAATACCGACGACGGTAAGGAGGGTTGCGTTTACGGCGATGGCCTCAAGAATCTCAAACCAGCCGGCATCGAACGTACCGAGGTTGACGACGGTCGGTCCGACATCGGGGATGTCGAACGGGAGAATTGATTTCACGGGCGCGAGGAGCGCATCCCAGATTGGCGTGAGATCGGCGTGCACCGTCACGGTCGTGGCGCCGCTCGTGAGCTGGTCGTGGATGTCCCCCATCGTTCCCGACCACATCGTCCCGTAGGCCTCGGTGCCTGTGACCGCACCGACTTGGGACAAGAGCATGTCCTGCACCCCTGCCCGTAGGCTCTCGGGGATGGGGAGCCCCGCACCGACCTGGTTCATCGCCTCATTCGCGAGAGTCTTTTGCAGGTCGAGGTCGCGCGCGAGGGGGCTCGTGAGCGTCAAGAAGCCCTCGCGGTTCACGATGCGGTCGCGCACCCACGCGGCGGGCACGCTCACGGTTGTTGCCACGAACGAGACAAGCACCAGGAGCACGGCCCCGATTTCACGCACGATAGTCATAGGCTCACCTTACCGAACCGGCCATACCTCTTAAAAGGAAACGCCACCCCGGCACGATCCGGGGTGGCGTTCTCAAAGTCGTGATCAGTCAGCGATGCGGTAGAAGGACCAGTTCGCGTTCCAGAGCTTGCGGATGCTCGTGTTCTTTGCGCTGTTGCCCGCGTCGAGGATCATGCCGTTGCCGGCGTAGATGCCGACGTGGCCGGGGTAGTAGGCGAGATCGCCGGGGCGAGCCTCAGAGCGGGAGATGCGCTTGCCCATACGTGCCTGGGCGCCCGCGCTGTGCGGGAGGTGGATACCGTGCTGGCGGTACACCCACGACGTGAAGCCGGAGCAATCCCAGCCCGAGGGCGAGCTGCCACCGAACACGTAGCGAACGCCGATGCCTCGCTTAGCAGTCGAGAAGATCGAACCAGTAGCAGCCGACGAGCTCGGGGCTTCTTCGGTCTCGTTGTCGCGCTCCTCGCTCTTCTTTTCGCGCTTCTTGCGATCGGAGGTGTCCTCGGAGTTGTCGGTGTCCTCCGACTCGTCGTTTGCGCGCTCTTCGCGGCGGTCCGAGCTATGCTCTTCGGTCTCGCTGGTCTCGCGCGAATTCTCTTCGGTCTCGCGCGAATCCTCTTCGCGGTTGTCGGATTCGTCTTCGTCGCGGTCATTAAGAGCCTCGGGCTCTTCAACCTCAACCACGGGAGCCTTGGGCTTGAGGGTCGCGGCCGAAGCGGCGAACACACCGAAAGCTGAGTCGTCGTGCTTCTGAGCGACGGGGATGGCCACGGCCGGGGCGGTGACGGGGGCGATGACATTCGTCGACTCGGCAGCGGCATCGGCCTGAGTCGTGCCATCAGCGAGTGCGCCGGTGGAGCCGGTGAGCACGAAGGTCGCAGCGAAAGCAACGCCAGCGGTGCCACGGGTAGCGCGCGCCACGGGGGTAACGGGGCGCATCTGGCGGCGATGGGTGTTCGCGAAACGATTCGACACGTGGGGACCTTCCATGTTCTCGACCTTGCGGCTCCTGCCTAAGAGTTCGAGCTTCCCGGAGCAGGTATGAAAATCCAGGAGCTAGGGCGCGGCTCTTCCACAACCGAGTACGACTCTACGAAACAAAACGCCTCCGTCAGTGGGATCTGACGGAGGCTGTTCCAAGTCTTTGACAGTCCTTTACCTAGACGGAATCAGGTCACACTGGATCGACCCCGATGTGGCCCGCATCGGAAGGAGTAAGCGAGATCGGTTCGCCGCCCTCGGTCTCGAGAACGATCGCATCCGCGTCGGCATAAACGCGCACGTCAGCACCGGGAACGACCCCGTGGGCCTCGAGATCCGCCAGGAATGACACGTCCGACTGAATGACCTCCCCAATCGACGCAACCCGCACAGTGCACGGCCCTGCGCTCAGGTCACAATCCACGAGTCTTTGACCCGCACTTTGCCGAACTCCCGAGCCGTTGACCCCCTCGGCTACACCGGGGTGGATATCTTCAAGGCCGCACTCGAGTTCGGCGAGGCCCGGGATCGGATTTCCGTAGGGATCGCGATACGGAGGGGTGAGGAGCGACGCGATCTTACGCTCAACGTCGAGGCTCATCACGTGCTCCCAGCGGCACGCCTCTTCGTGCACTTTCGAGTACTCGAGGCCGATGACGTCGATGAGGTGGCGCTCGGCGAGGCGATGCTTGCGCATCACGCCCGTGGCAATCCGCTCTCCCTCGATACTCAAGTGAATGACGCGCTCATCGTCAAGGAAGAGCAAGCCATCGCGCTCCATGCGCGCAACCGTCTGCGAAACGGTGGGTCCAGACTGATGCAGTCGCTCCGCGATCCGCGCCCGCATCGGCGTAATCCCGAGTTCGAGCAGCTCGAACACCGTTTTCAAGTACATCTCTGTCGTATCGATCAGGTCAGTCACGATGCTCCTTCGAGTGGGGCGCACGGGGCGCAGAAAATATGGGGCGCTAAATATGGGGGCGCTGCTCGATTCTATAAGTGAGGTTCCGACGGCAGCCCGGCAAGCGTCGGACCCCACATTGCTTGCGCTCCCCCGCCTCGACCGAGACGCACAAAGCGCCTCGCACTACACGTCGTGTGCCACGATCCTCGCGAGTAGCGTGAGCACTCCTGCCGTCGAGGCAAAAAACGCCGCAATCGCCGCAACGGAACCGACGAACATGCCGGCGGTATCCCCGTCCCGGACTGCGCGCGCGAGAACCCACGCGGCTAGGGCGAGCCCCGCCACTGCGAGACCGATGCCGATGCCTATGACAATCGCCCCCTTGAGGAGCCCGAGTGCGCCGCCCACACTCGCGAGGAATAGAGCGCCAACGGCAAGAGCGGGCGAAAGGACCGTGGAGCGCGAAGGGGCGGGAGCGTGCATGGTCACGACATCACCTGGTCTCAAGTTTCAATGGGATTCGTCCGCTGTGCCATTCACTGCATACGCCACTGCACGTTATGCTCCACGCCATCGTCATCCTCGTCGGTAAAGGTGAGTATCTTTTCGCCGTCCCCCGTGAGTTCATCGGGGAAGCACACGAGACCCGATGCTGTCTCTCCCTGCTTCAAGACTGCGGCTGCGAGCTGACCTTTCACGATCACCTCGTGGGCCCGTGCCCCCTGCTGTGCGCTGCTCGTGAGCCAAAATTGCCTCGCGTTCGTATCGCTCCCGTTGCTCTTCGCGGTGGCCTGAACCTGGCCCGCATCGACGGGAGTGCCGGGCGTTCCGGTCTGAAGAGGTGCGGGCGTGGGTTGCGGCTGGTTCATTCCGGGACCGAGGAACGGTGCGCTCATGCGGCCATCATAGACGCCGGCCGGCCATATAGGTATGACAGGTCACACCTCCCGGTGCGAATAAAGAAGGTGCGAATAAAGAAATCGCCCCGCACCACGCTCCTCGAAGGAGATGGCACGAGGCGAAATCGCATCGAGCAGTGGCGCGCTACCCCAGCATCGCGATGAGGCCAATGATGATGGACACGATGCCGATGATGATCGTGATAACCGAGAGCACCGACGTGATGATGCCGAGCGCCTTGCCACTACCGCCCTTGAAGCCGCGTGTGGCGCCCCAAGCACCGAGCACGAGCCCCACGAGGCCGAGCGGGAGCGCAAGGGCATACACGAACATGAGCGGCACGAACGAGAGCCCGATACCGATCAGGGCCAGCACAAGACCAATGATGGCGAGCACAGTGCCGCTCTTCTTCGGTGCGCTTGCGGTGGCGGGTGCTTGCTGGTTGTAGCCCGCGGGGGTCGGGTAGCCGGTATTTGCGCTCGGTGCCGAGTAACCGCTTTGCACACCCGGGTTGCTCGGCTGGAACTGGTTAGCGCTCGAGTTCTGGGCGCTGTAGCCGCCCTGCGGCGCTGCCCCGTGATCGCCGGAGTTCATCGCACTGTAGCCGCCCTCGGGGGCCTGCTGCTGGCCATAGCCCTGGGCGTAGCTAGGCTGCTGGTTCTGCTGGCCGTAGCTCTGCTGGCTGTAGTCGTTGCCGTAGCTCTGCTGGCCATAGCTCTGCGCTTGGGGTGCGGATTCACTGCCGTACCCCTCGCTCACGGCGCTTGAAGTCTGGGCGCCGAAGCCCTGCGCTTCACCGGGCTGCTGGAAGGCCGACGCCTGCCCGGATCCCGCGGCGGTCGAGTCAAACTGCTGCGGCTCGTTCGCCGAAGGGGCCGACGGAGCCGAGTACGCGGGAGCTGCCGAGGTTGCCGACGCTGCCGGGGTTGCCGAGTTTGCCGACGCTGCGGATGCTGCCGTGCCGTACTGCGCGGCGCTGCTGTCCGTATTCGAGTAGCCGCTATCAGGCGCGCCACTCGGGGCGCCATAAGTCTGGTTCTGCTGCGACGAACCGTAGCTGGGCGCTTCGCTCGGCGCGCCATAGCTGGGTGCGCCGTAGCTGGCCCCGCCGTAGCTCTGCGACTGGGACGCCGCGCCCTCGTGGCCCGGTGCGCCGTAGGCGCCAAACTGCGTGGATTGCTCGCTGTGCTGCTCGGTGGCGCTCGACTCACCGCCGTGCGACGGTGCGCCGTAGGAACCAAACTGCGTGGATTCTTCGCGCGGCTGTTCGGGCTCAACGCCCGCCGGCTCACCCTGAGCAGCCTCGACCTTTTCCGGCTGCGCCTGCTCATTCTGTGCGGACGCACCGTAGCTCGGAGCCGCGGGAGCCGCTTCTGCGGCGTTGCCGTAGTGGGCGGGCTGGTAGGTCGAGCCGTACGACGGCACGTCTTCGCTTGTGTCCGGAGTCGCTTCGGGATTCTGCGAAGCTTCGGGGGACTTTCGATCTCCCTCAGCCTCAGCATTCTGCGAGGCGAACGGGCCGACCTCGTGCACAACGCCGCCCTCGGGCGTCGCAGCAGCGGACTCGTCGTGCGAAGGGGCGAGCGCTTCCTGCGCCTGCCAATTCGGTGCCGATGACTGCTCCTGCTGGGCGTTCTCGACGCTCGGCGGATTCTCGGGGTTCTCGGGCTTTGGGTAGCCCTGGGGGTTGTTGACGGGATCGTTGCCGTAAGGAGTACTCATGCCCCCATCCTAAAAGCGGTTTCCTTAGAAACCTTTGGCAACGAGTGGGCCGGGGTGCCGTCGGATCTCAGGCCTTCCCCACCGGCATGGTGAACAGAAACGAATACGAGATCAGCCCGAAGAACACGAGTGGGAATGACGCGGCGATCGCGGCAAACGAGAGGAGGGCGCTTCCGCCCAGTCGCTGCGAAAGGCGAACGCTCACAAACGCGAGCACGAGAGCGAGAACCGCGAGGGGCAGTGTTCCAAGGCCCATGCGCGCGAGCGGTTCGACGAACGAGCACACGGCGCAGACAACACCGAGAAAGCTCAGCACGAGCGAGAGCGCTGCGAGACCGAGCCCCGTGCCAAAGAGGTACTTGAGGAAAGCGCCGCTGCGAGAGGTGCGCGCGGGCGTGGAGTCCCAATTCGAAGCGCCCCCAAGCATCGAGGGGTTGAAGCGCGGGGCTTCGCTCGGCGTTGTCCTGGTGGGTCCTGGTGTACTCATGCGGAAAGACTACTGAGTGTGCCGGCGTGGTGGGGCGCGCAACTTGTCGCAATCTTGAGACAGCGAACGCGGTGCAGGACTCGCGTGCGAGCGACGTCGAGCTTCGCCTATCCGTGGCGGGAGGCGATGCCCGCTAGAGGTCCTCTCGTACGAGCCTCGCGGCCTCACTCGGGCTCGTTCCCACGCGCACACCCGCAGACTCGAGCGCCGCCTTCTTCGCGCGCGCCGTTCCGCTTGAGCCGCTCACAATAGCGCCCGCGTGCCCCATTGTTTTGCCTTCGGGAGCGGTGAAGCCAGCGATATAGCCGACGACGGGTTTCGTGACCCTCGCGCGGATGAATTCGGCGGCGCGCTCCTCGGCGTCTCCCCCGATTTCACCGATCATGACGATCACCTCCGTCGCGGGGTCCGCTTCGAAAGCATCGAGGGCATCGATGTGGCTCGTGCCCACGACCGGGTCGCCGCCGATTCCGATCGCGGTTGTGAAGCCGATGTCGGAGAGTTCGTGCATCATCTGGTACGTGAGGGTGCCGGATTTAGAGACGAGCCCGATCGGGCCCGGGCCCGTGATGTGGTCGGGGATGATCCCCGCATTGGACAGACCCGGCGAGACGATCCCCGGGCAGTTCGGCCCGATGATGCGCGTGCGACCACTGCGCTGCGCGCGCGCATAAAACTCGACGGTGTCCAGAACAGGGATGCCCTCCGTGATGACGACGACGAGTGGCATACCCGCCTCGATCGCTTCGATCACGGCCCCCTTCGCAAACCTGGGCGGCACGAAAACCACGGAGACATTCGCGCCGGTTTCGCGCATCGCTTCGGCCACCGTGCCGAAAACCGGGGTCCGACGGTTGCCGAGGTCCACGTCGCTCCCGGCTTTCTTCGGGTTGACCCCACCCACGATCTGGGCGCCCGCGGCGCTCATGCGGCGCGCGTGCTTGAGACCCTCGCTTCCGGTGATGCCCTGCACGATGATGCGGGAGTTGTCGTCAAGAAAAATCGCCATGATTGCCCTACTTTCCAGCGGCGAGCGCTGCGGCTTGCCTCGCGGCGTCGTCCATTGAATCCGCGATGTGCACGAGCGGGTGCTTCGCGCGGCGAAGAACCTCGCGCCCCTCCTCCACGGCATTGCCGTCGAGTCGCACGACAATCGGCTTCGCTGCGCGGTCGCCGATTCTCTCGAGGGCGCCGACGATGCCGAGGGCGACTTGATCGCACGCGGTAATACCGCCAAACACGTTGATAAATACGCTTTTCACCTGAGGGTCGGCGAGTACCAACCCGAGCCCATCGGCCATGACGCTCGCCGAGGCCCCACCGCCGATATCGAGGAAGTTCGCGGGGTTGACACCACCGAAGTCGCGACCCGCGTAGGCGACAACGTCGAGAGACGACATCACGAGGCCCGCACCGTTGCCCACAACGCCGACTTCGCCGTCGAGCTTCACGTAATTGAGGCCGAGACGCTGGGCCTCTTCCTCGAGGGGGTCCTTGCTGTCGGTTGAGGCGAGGGCGGCAAGGTCGTCGTGACGGAACAGCGAGTTATCGTCGATCGACACTTTGCCGTCGAGGGCGAGGATCTCTCCCCCCGTGGTGGTCACGAGGGGGTTGACCTCAACGAGGGTCGCGTCTTCGTCGCGATAAACCTCCCACAGCCGTTCGAGAACCGGGGCGATGGCGCCGATCTGCTCGGCATCGAAGCCCGCAGCTTCGATAAGATCTCGCGAAGCTTTGGCCGTGAGGCCCTCGAGCGGGTCGATTTCGTGGCGCGCGAGCGCCTCGGGCTTGTCTTTGGCGAGTTGCTCGATCTCGACGCCTCCCTCTTTCGAGCACAGCGCCGTGAGGCCGTGCGCCGAGCGGTCGAGAAGAATCGAGAAGTAGTGTTCCTCGGCGATCTCGGCGCCCTCGGTAACCAGGACGGAATGCACCGTGTGCCCCTTGATGTCCATACCGAGGATCGCGCGGGCTGCTTCTTCGGCTTCCGCTGGGGTGTGAACGACCCGAACGCCGCCGGCCTTTCCGCGACCGCCGACCTTGACCTGGGCCTTCACGACCAGCACGGGAGAGTCGAGCGACTCCGCGGCCGTGCGCGCTTCCAGCGGGGTAGTCGCAAGACGGCCGTCGAGAACGGGAACGCCGTGGCGGGCGAATAGCTCACGCGCGTGATGTTCGAGAAGGTCCACGGGGGTCCTTTCATGGCAGGCAATTGTGACTCCAGGTTAGGGGATCGCCACGGCCAAGCGGCACAGCGGACACCCGCGCGCCCGTCACACCCGCCATACCGGGGCCGTTACGATGGAACAATGACGAGCCCCCGCCCCCAGCGTAGAACGCTCCGCCAGCGCATCATGGATCACCTTTTCTTTTCCGTCGTGGTCATGACGCTCTTTTTCGTGGTCCTCTCACTCATGGGGATCAAGGCGAAGTTCGCGAGCCTCGTGCTGTCGATCCTGCTCACGCTCGCGCTCAACGTGGGGCTTTCCTATTACTACGAATGGCGTCGCGACCGCGAGCGCGCCGCGATCCGCGAAGGCCGCGCGAATGTGCGCGACAGACGCGATGGCGATATCCGCATGAGGGATGAGAAGTAATGGCCAGTTGGAAGACCTACGCAAAGGCGGCTCGCAACACGGCGCGCAAGCAGGCTCCCGGCGCGAAGCGCGCCGTGCAGCGGGAGGCCCGCGCCTACGCGAGCGGAGCGCAGAAAGTCTGGGAGGCGAAAGCGGCCGAAAACGTGCGCCGTGGCGCCGAGAGCGCGAAGAACTCGGCGAGCGAATCGGCAAAGACGATGCGCGCGGCCGCGAAGGTCGCGGGGCGCCGGTATCGCCGCGCGAATATGACGAAGCGCCTGCTCGCGGCCCTGCGCGACACGTCCATCATCGCCCTCTCGCTCGGCGCGATCTGGTTTGTGTTCTCGAGGATCATCCCTATCCCGGTGACGTGGATGCTCATTCTCCTCGCGGTGATCGTGCTCTTGCGGATCATTGCCGCGCTCATGCAGGACACGTACGAAGAGACCGACCTGAACGACCCCGAGGGAATCGCCCGCGAAGACCTCCCAGAAGGTGCGAAGATCAAGAAATTTAAGTCCTGATCAGAGCGCAAACTCGGCGATAGCATGGGCCGGGCGCCTTTGCGCCCCGGATGCACCCCCTGCACGGAAGGCCACACGTGACCCCTCCACATGATCGCCCCGAAGGCTTCACCCGCCGCAGCTGGCACAGGAAGGCCACGAAGCCCGTCTCCTATTGGATGATCGCGCTCGTGATCGCCGTCGCCGCGCACCCGTTCATCCCGCAGTTCCGGTGGCTGCTCGTGCACATGGTGACGCTGGGGCTCGTGACGACCTCGATCATGATTTGGGGCCAGCACTTCACGGAGGCGCTCCTTAAGACTCGCCTCGCCGAGGAATCCCGCCCGACGCAAGTGGGGCGCATTTGGGGCCTCACGGCGTCGATTGTGCTCACGATGGCGGGCATGCTCGCGGCTCTCCCGCTCCTCACTGTGCTCGGCGCCGTCGGCGTGAGCGCCATGATTCTCTGGTATGCCTTCGCGCTCGGCGCGCAGCTTAAGGCCGCTCTCTCCCCTCGTTTCGCCTTCGTTGTGCGGGCCTATCTCATGGCCGCGTGCCTCCTCCCCTTCGGCGCGGTCCTCGGCGCGGTCCTCGCTTTCTCCCCCGGTGAGCCATGGCAGGGGCGCGTGCTACTCGCGCACCAGGTCGTCAACATCCTCGGTTTCGTCGGCATCACTGTTTCGGCGACGCTGCTCACCCTGTGGCCCACGGTGCTGCGCACAACAATCGAACCGGCGAAGGCGATGCGCGCCTCGCGCTTCCTCGTCGTCATGGTGATCGGCACGCTCATCGCGATGCTCGGTGCGCTTGTCGACAACGTCCTCGTCGGGCTCGCGGGCCTCGCCCTCTACATCCTCGGCCAAGTCGTCATCGGCGCACTCCTCATCGCCCTCGCGCGGCAGTCCGCCCGCCAGGTGCGCCGCGAGCCACTCCCCCTGTTCCCCGTGCTCTCGATCGGCGCTGGATCGGTGTGGTTCCTCGGCTCAACGCTCGCCCTCGCAGTGCTGTGGGCAGCGTCGATCGGAAGTTCCGACGGCTCCCCGGTCACCTCGCCCCTCAACTTCTCACTCACCGCGGCTCGCCTCCACGACCTGAGCGTTCCCTTCATCGCGGGCTTCCTTCTCCAGGTACTGCTCGGAGCCATGAGCTACCTCTTGCCGGTGTCGATGGGCGGCGGTCCCCGCGCTCTCAAGGCGAGCCTCGCCGTCATGAGTCGCGGCGCCGTATTCCGCGTCGTCACCCTCAATCTCGCGCTTGGCATGTTCGCGTTCGCGAGCGTCTCGGGCACGATTGGCGAGGCGCTCTTTGGGGCCCTCACGTTCGGCACGTTCGCACCGAGCCAGTTCGGCTCGGTCACGCGCGTTCTTGTATCCGCGGTGGCGTTTATCGTACTCGCGTCGTTCACCGTCCTCATGCTCCGCATGGTCAAGGTCAATCTTCGCGAGCGCCTCGAATTCACCGAACGTTCGGCGCAGCTCGGAATGCCCGGCATAGGTGCTCCCGCAGACCCGCAGCAGTCGGCGACGAGCGGCTCGGCCCCGGCTGCCACTGCCTCCGGCATGAGCTCCACTCCCGCTCTGGCGCGTGAAGGAAAGGCTCGCCGTGAGCAGCCGGCAACACTCGGCCGCCGCCACCTGACGAGCGCCCTCGCGGGCATGGGAACGGTGTTCTCGCTCGCCGCGGTCGGGCGCGCTTTCGACGGCACCCTTGCGGGCGCGGCTGCCGTCGGATCCTCTTCAGGTAGCGCTAAGTCCCCGGATGGTGCGGGCACACGCATCGCTCCCACGGGCCACACGACCCGCGTGAAGGTCGAGGCGAATGCCGACATGCGCTTCGTTCCGAACACGCTCGAGGTGCCCGTGGGTGACCGACTCGAAATCGAGGTCCGCAACGTCGATCCCGCAAACACGCACGACCTCGTTCTCGCCACGGGCCCGCACACGGCGCGCCTCCACCCAGGCGACACCGCCGTGCTCGAGGCCGGCGTCATCACGGAACCCGTCGAAGGCTGGTGCTCGATCGTCGGTCACCGCGCGATGGGGATGACCCTCAACATCGCCCCCACGGGGGCCGGGGCCACCGACTCTCACGGGAGCGGACAAGGCGCGGAAACCGTCGGAACACACAACGCTCCCCTCACACGGGTCAAAGCCGACCTCAAAGCCGCACCCGGCTCCTCCCGCACACGGCGCGATCCGGTGATGCCCGCCGCCCCCTCCCCTGGCACGCCGCAAAAACTCGCCTTCACCGTCACCGAGGAAAACCTCGAGATCGCGCCCGGCATCGCGATGGAGTCGATGGTGTACAACGGCGAGGTGATGGGGCCCGTGATCACCTCCCCCCTTGGCGGAAAAATCGAATTAACCCTCACCAACAGCGGCGAGATGGGCCATTCGATCGACTTCCACGCGGGCACCGTCGCGCCTAATCGCTACATGCGCACGATCGCGCCTGGTGAGAGCCTCACCTACCCCTTCACGACCGACTACGCCGGCGCGTGGCTCTACCACTGCTCGACCGCGCCCATGACGATGCACCTCTCCGGCGGCATGTACGGAATCCTCATCGTCCCGCCGCAGGGACTCGCGCCGGCCGACCGGGAGTACGTGCTCGTCCAATCCGAGCACTACCTCGCCCCGGGGGCCAGCACCGGCGCGGATGGAAACCCTGTTCAGGGGCCCGACGGTTGCGCGGTTCACGCCATCTCTTCGGAAAAAATCTTCGCCGAACGCCCCGACTTCACCGTGCTCAACGGACACGCGAACCAGTACGTGCACGAGCCACTCGAGGCAAAGGTTGGCGAGCGCGTGCGCATCTGGGTACTCGCCGCAGGGCCCAGCCGAGGAATTGCCTTCCACGTCGTCGGTACCGTTTTCGACACCGTCTTCAAGGAAGGCGAATATCTACTGCGGCCCGACAACACCACCGGCGGCGGCGCACAAGCTCTCGACCTCGGCAGCTGCCAGGGAGGCTTCGTCGAGATGGTGTTTCACGAAGAAGGCACGTATAAGGCCGTCAATCACCAGTTCGTCGACCTCGAACGCGGCGCGCTCGCGCTCATTAACGTGACAGCCTGAGCGCCGCGCACCGGTGGTCCCTGCCCGTGCGCGGCGGTGCGTGGCAGGCTGGAAGTACCGACCACCACCGCGAAGGAGCACCCATGAAAGCCCTCATCCTCAACGCCTCGATCTACGGGCACTCCGGCCGATACGCCGAGATGATCGCGAGCGCCCTCACGGATGCGGGTTGGGACGTGCACACCCTCACCACCAAAGGATTCACCGTCGAAGCAGCAACAGAGACACTCGGAGGTGAACCCGACCTCGTCGTGTACGCGGGCGGCAACTATGCGGGCAAGCTCCACGACGTCAAGGCATTCGTGAGCGCCGCACAAGCTTTCAAAGGCGCCCGCCTCGCCCTACTCTCCGTTGCCTGGGCTGACCCGAGCCGCACCGAGGAGGTCGATAAAGTGCATCGCGCGAACCTCCCGAGCGACGTGTATGCGCGCACCGAACGCTTCCATGCGCGCGGCGGCCTCGCCCACTCCAAGGTGTCTTTCGCCCACAAGGCTGCCCTCACGGGCGTGCACGCCTTCATGAAGGCGACGCCCGCGAGCAAACGCCACGCGAACGACCAGGAAATGCTCGACACGTGGGGCACAGACACCGATTTCGTGAAGCGCGACAACATCGAGCCAATGCTCAAAGCACTCCTCGACTCCTGACTCCGGCCCGAGGCCCGGCGAACTAGATCTCCGCATAGAAGGGCCCCGCGCCCACCCACGGACGGGTACGCGCGGGGCCCTCGGTTGAGCGAGAGAGGCTAGAGCGCCTTCGTAATCGACTCGACTGACGCCTTCGCGTCGCCGAGCAGCATGTCCGTGTTCTCGTTGAAGAACAGCGGGTTCTGAACGCCCGCGTATCCGGCACCCATCGACCGCTTGAACACGACGACACGCTTCGCGTCCCACACCTTCAGCACGGGCATGCCTGCGATCGGACTGCCCGGCTCCTCGGCAATCGGATTCACCGTGTCATTCGCGCCAATCACGAGCACGACATCAACGTCGCCGAAGTCGTCATTCACCTCGTCCATTTCCAGCACGATGTCGTAGGGAACTTTCGCCTCGGCGAGAAGCACGTTCATGTGCCCGGGCAAACGCCCCGCCACCGGGTGAATACCGAACGTGACGTCCACGCCATGCTCGCGGAGCTTCTTCGTCAGCTCCGCAACCGGGTACTGCGCCTGCGCCACAGCCATGCCGTAGCCGGGGGTGATCATGACCGTCGAGGCACCCTTGAGAAGCTCCGCCGTCTCTTCAGGCGTGATCTCGGTGTGCTGCCCGTAATCACGCTCGGCGGTAGATGAGCCACCGTCGGAACCAAACCCGCCGAGGATCACCGAAATGAACGAGCGGTTCATCGCCTTGCACATGATGTAGCTCAGGTACGCACCCGACGAGCCGACGAGCGCGCCCGTGATGATGAGCAGGTTGTTGCCGAGCATAAAGCCCGCGGCCGCCGCCGCCCAGCCCGAGTAACTGTTGAGCATCGAGACGACGACGGGCATGTCGCCACCGCCGATCGCCGCCACCAGGTGGAAGCCGAGGAAGAGCGCAAGGATCGTGAGCAGGAGAATCGAGGCCCAGCCGGCGAAGCCCTCGCCGCCGCTCGCCATGAACACGATCGTGAGAACGAGCGAGAGAGCGAGGACGCCGAGGTTGATCCAGTTGCGGCCCGGAAGCATGAGCGGCGCGCCTTTGATCTTCGCCGAAAGCTTGAGGTAGGCAACGATCGAACCCGTGAACGTCACGGCGCCGATGAAAATACTGAGCGCCACCTCGCCCAGATGGAAGGTCTCCATCGCGGGCAAAATACCATACGGATGCAGGAAACTATTGAAGCCGATCAGCACCGCCGAAAGACCCACAAACGAGTGGAGCATGGCGATGAGCTCGGGCATGCCCGTCATCTCCACCTTCTTCGCGAGCGGGATGCCGACGCCGGCACCGATACCCATCGCGAGAATGATCAAGATGAGCGTGACGATCGGGCCATTGAAATGCTCGGGATCCACGTGCGAGTTCGCGAGCGCACGCGCGATCGTGGCTACAAGCGCAATGCCCATACCGGCCGCACCAAAGATGTTGCCGCGCTTCGCGCTCTTTTGCGCGCTGAGCCCCACGAGCGCGAGGATGAAAAGAATGGCCGCGGCAATGTACGCGAGGGTCGTGAGCCTCAACGTCCAATCAATCAGCTGCATGTCCATCGATCAGCCCTCCCTCGAAAACATGGAGAGCATGCGGTGCGTGACCGTAAACCCGCCAAAAATGTTGATGCTCGCGATGACAATCGCAATGAACGACAGAATCGCCACGGCAATATTCGCGCTGCCCACCTGCAAAATCGCGCCCACGAGAATGATCCCAGAAATCGCGTTCGTCTCGCTCATGAGCGGCGTGTGCAGCGAATGCGTCACCGACGTGATCACGTAGTAGCCCACCACGATCGCGAGCATGAGCACCATGTACTGCTCCGCCACCTGGAAGGGACTCGCAAGCACAAGTGCCACACCGAGGATGCCACCGATGATCGCCGCGATAGTCCCCGCGTGGGACTTCTTCGCTTCGGGCGCTTCGGCGGGAGCCGGTGCCGCTTCGGCTGCAGGTGCAGGCGCCGCCGACACCTTCACGGGAGGCGGTGGCCACAGCACATCCGCCTGGCCATCGTGCGCGAACGTTACCGTGATGCCACGAACGATCGTGTCCTCGAAATCGAGCATCATCACGCCATTCTTCTGAGGCGTCACGAGCTTCATGAGGTTCACGATGTTCTGCCCGTACAGCTGGCTCGCCTGACCGGGGAGCCGGCCCGCGAGGTCGGTGTGGCCCACGATCGTCACGCCATTCTCGGTCTGGTAGACCTCGCCAGGCCTCGTCAACTCACAGTTGCCGCCGTTCGCGGCAGCCATATCCACGATCACCGAGCCGGGCTTCATGTTCTGAACATCAGCGGCGGTGAGAAGCACCGGCGCCTTGCGGCCCGGGATATTTGCGGTCGTAATGACGATGTCCGCCTCGGCCGACTGCCGCGAATAGAGCTCCGCGGCCGCCTTCGCTTGGTCCGCCGTCATCTCCTTCGCGTAGCCATCCTCAGACTTCTCCGTCTTCGCCTCGATCGGGACGAATTCCGCTCCCATCGACTCAACCTGCTCGGCAGCCTCGGGGCGAAGATCGGTAGCCTTCACGATCGCGCCCATCGAATTCGCCGTTCCAATAGCGGCGAGGCCCGCAACGCCAGCCCCGATCACGTACACGTTCGCGGGCGGCACCTTGCCGGCTGCCGTCACCTGGCCCGTGAAGAGACGCCCAAAATTGCTCGCGGCCTCGATGACCGCGCGATAGCCGGCGATGTTCGCCATCGAACTGAGCACGTCCATCGATTGCGCGCGCGAAATACGCGGCACCGCATCCATCGCGAGCGCCGTGAGTCGATGTTCTTTCAGTTCGTCAATGAGCTCCGGGTTACGACCCGGCGCCATGCGAGAAATGAGCACGGCACCAGCGAGCATCCTCTCGCGCATCTCGCGCGGGGGCGTATCGAGCGTCGTCACGATATCGGACTGCCACACCTCCTCCCCCACGATCTCGGCGCCGGCTTCGGCGTAGGCGGCATCGAGGTATGAGGCGCGCTCCCCAGCACCGCGCTCAACCGCGACGTCGTAGCCAAGCTTCCGGAGCTTGCGTACGGTGTCGGGCGTGGCGGCGACGAGCGGCTGATCCTCGAGTGTTTCTCTCGGGATTCCGATTCGCAATGTCACTCCTTAGTGCGAGATGCCCATGTGCGCATGGGACCTGCTACGAATCTACCGCGTGCGTGCGAGACGTACAGCCCGAAACTCATGAGGGTCGAGAAAAACTGCGTCTCACGCCTGAGAGAAGGATGCCCGGACGGGTCGCGCCGGCTGCTCTCGCTCAGAGCTTCGTGATTGGCGCGTAGCGCACCAGGAGGCGCTTTTTCCCGTGCGGCTCCCGGAACTGGACCTCGACCTGGAGCTTCTCCCCCGCCCCGGACGCGGAGACGACGGTACCCATGCCGAAGCTATCGTGCGTCACGCGGTCGCCAACCTCGAGGTTCGGGATTTCGCTCGCCGTCTTCGCCTTCTTGCCTGAACCGAAACTCGGCCTCGACACGTCGCGGCGGCCGCCACCGACGCCTACGCCGGTGACAGATGGGCCACGCCTGCTCGAAGTACCCCAACCGTCGGAACCGCCGAAGCCGCCACCAACGCCACCGCCGAAATCAGCGTACGCACGCGCGTTTCCTGCGCGCGCTACGTGCACGAGGGCCTCGGGGATCTCCTCAAGGAACCGGGACGCGGGGAAGAACTGCGGCGTGCCCCACGCGGCGCGCACGCTCGCACGCGTAATGAACAGCCGCTCGCGCGCTCGGGTAATCCCCACGTAGGCGAGGCGGCGCTCCTCCTCGAGTTCTTTCGGATCGGCGAGGGTCCGCTGGTGCGGGAAGGTGCCGTCTTCCATCCCCGTGAGGAACACGATCGGGAACTCGAGGCCCTTAGCGGTATGGAGGGTCATGAGGGTCACGAACTGATCCTCGCCCTCGGGGATCTGATCGGAGTCGGCGACCAGTGAAACCTTTTCGAGGAACTGATCGACGAGCGAACCACTCGGGGCTTCGGGGCCACCCTGCTCGTCCTCGAACTCGGAGGCCGCGGCTTCCGCAGCCGCGAGATCCGCCTCGAAGTCAGCGGCGACACTCACGAGCTCCGCGAGGTTCTCGAGGCGGGATTCATCCTGGGGATCATCGCTGCTCTGGAGGGAGGCGTAATACCCGCTCTCGCTCAGGATCTCTTCGAGAACGTCGCTCGGGCCCTCGCCCTTTTCGACCTTTTCGCGCACGCGCGACATGAGTGACACGAACTTCTCAATCGCGCCCAGAGAGCGCGTCGCAATGCCGGGGGCTTCGCTCGCGCGCTCGAGCGCCTCGCCGAAGCTGATCCGCTCCTGTTCCGCGAGCACTGACACGGCGGCCTCAGCCCTCTCGCCGATTCCACGCTTAGGCGTATTGAGGATGCGTCGCAGATTGATTTCATCGACGGGGTTCGTCAGCACCCGAAGATACGCGATCGCGTCCTTAATTTCCCGCCGCTCGTAAAAGCGCGTTCCGCCCACAACCTTGTACGGGAGGCCCACGCGAATGAGCTGATCCTCAAGCGCGCGGGACTGGGCATTTGCCCGATAAAACACGGCGATGTCGCCAGCCTTCGCCCCCTCATCGATGAGAGCGTCAATCTGGCGGGTGATGTACCGCGCCTCGCCCTGCTCATCGTCGGCCACGTACAGCGTGATCTGCTGGCCGTCGCCCTGGTCGGTCCACAGCTTCTTGGGCCGCCTGCCCTGGTTTTCCTTGATGACCGCGTTCGCGGCGCTGAGGATCGTTTGGGTCGAGCGATAGTTTTGCTCAAGCACGATCGTGCGGGCGCTCGGGAAATCCTGCTCGAACTCGATGATGTTGCGGATCGTCGCGCCGCGGAAAGCATAGATCGACTGGTCTGAGTCGCCCACGACCGTGAGGTCCGCGCGAGGATCATCGCCCACGAGCTCGCGCACGAGCCTGTACTGCGCGGTGTTCGTGTCCTGATACTCATCCACGAGCACGTGCCGGAACCGACGGCGATAGCCTTCGCGAATCCCCGGATTCTCGGCGAGCAGGCGCACAGTCAGCGCGATCAAGTCGTCGAAGTCCACGGCGTTCGCCGTGCGCAGCCGCTCCTGGTATTGGGTGTAGATCTGCGCGATCGTCCGTTCGGCGGGGTTCTTCGCGTTCTCCGCCTGGGCAGCGTATTCCTCGGGCGTCACGAGCTCGTTCTTAAGAGAGGAAATCTTTGCCTGGAACGCTCGGGGCGAGTGCCTTTTCGAGTCGAGCCCCATGTCCTTCGCGATGTTCGTGATGAGACGCTTAGAGTCTGACGAGTCGTAGATCGAGAACGTGGACTTGAGCCCGGCTGCAGCTGCATCTCGCCGCAAAATACGCACGCACGCCGAGTGGAAGGTCGACACCCACATGTACCGGGCCGCGGGCCCAATGAGCGCCTCAACCCTCTCCTTCATCTCGGAGGCGGCCTTGTTCGTGAAGGTGATCGCGAGAATTTCGCCCGGAAGAGCCTCTCCACTTCGCAAAAGGTGAGCGATGCGGCGGGTCAGCACGCGGGTCTTGCCGGAGCCTGCCCCGGCAACGATCAACAGCGGGGAGCCGCGATGTTCGACCGCATCGCGCTGGGGCGGGTTGAGCCCCTCGACGATCTCCTCGAGAGCAGCCTCATCGCGCCCGCCCCAGGCCGCAAAACTCTCATGACGCACGGGCTCGGGCTCATCCGGAACCGGCTCAAAGCTCACCCCCGCCTCGGGATTGGGCGATTCCGACATCTGCTCATCAAACGCGGTTTCCCAATCCTCGGGTGGGGCATCCTCGGAAAAATCCCATTCGTCGGGAGGCGGGCAAGCGTCGGACTCCCCTCGCGCACTCCCGCTCTGTGCGCGCGCACCCGTGCCACCCTCGCCTTTGCTTCCCTTCCCGGCCTCGCCGAGCGCGCGGAAGGATTCGGGAAGTGGAAAATCGTCAAAAAGCGAGGACATAGAGGCACCTTCACGTACGGATAGGGCGGATAGTTAACGGATGCGTGGGCGCGCATGCACAGGTTCGTGCGCAGCGGGCCTACCCCGTGCGGCGGTATGCCCGTGCACGGGGGTGCTTACACGCGCTCTCACATGAACAGCGCAACCGCGATATTCACGACGATGCCCGTAGGAATCACGAACCAGACCGGCGCGGGGGTAGCTTCACGCTTCTTGATCGCGATGAACGCACACACCGCAACGATGATCGACAGCACAAGCTTGATACCGATCACCATGTGGTTGATACCCATGCCTGCGGCGATCGCAATGAGGGCGGCGATCAGGCCAAACACGGGTGCGGCAGCGGCCATGTGCGCCATGCCGGGAAGAGGCTGGCGGTTCTTGGCAGCGGCAATCCACATGCCGAAGGCGCCGGCCCAGCAGAGGATGTGGAGGAAAACAAAAATCATCATGAACGTATGCATGACTCCACTCTACGAAAGGGGTGAGACATTTAAACTCAGGGGCCCCGACGGGGTCGCTCGCATCACGTCGAGACCGCTCGCGTTTCTGCGAGAATGGTCCGCGATGAACGACTCCTCCAGCCCTACGCCCCTCACACGCGAGCAAAAACTTACGCGCGCCCTGCTCGCCGTCGGCTCCATTGCCCTCGCAGCAATTCTGATCGTGTGGCTCATCCCCCGCGCTCTCGACACATCGTGGACACACATTCTCGCGTCCTTCACCGGGATCAGCGTGTGGTGGGTCCTCGCGCTCCTCGCTGTCGCGCTTGTCGTCCTCGCGATCGACTCAATCGGTTTTTCCGCCTGCTTTCGCGGCGTGAGCCTCAGGGCCAGCGCCGAAACGAATGCTGTCGCCCAAGCCATCACCGTCGCAATCCCAATGGGATCGACCATCTCCCTCGGCCTTATCTACGCTCGACTCAAACGCGCCGGGGCGAGCGCGAAAACGATCGCCTCGGGCACCCTCCTGGCTTCGATCGCCGACATCCTCGCGCAGATCCTCCTGCCGATCCTCGCCGTTACCCTCCTCGCTCTCGCCCCGCTCGACATTCCGCTGTGGGTCCGCATCGCCCTCATCGTTGCCGCTGCGCTCGGCCTCGCCCTCACGAGCACGGCGCTCGGACTAGCCTCGAGCGAAACACTGCTGCGCACACTCCTCGAGCGCGTGCAAACGATCACCGACGCCTTCCACGAAGGCTACGGCGGGCAAAGCCGCGACATCGTCACGCCCGCACTCGCCACGCGCGACATGGCGATCGCCGACGCCCAAGGCTCGCGCGCCATCATCCTCGGCGCCCCCACCGTTGCGCGGATCGTGCAGGGCCTCGCGTTCATTGCCTGGTGCACGTTCGGCTACGGCTTCACCATCAGCCCGCTACTCCTCTTTGGCATCTATGCCCTCAGCCGACTAGTTGCCCTCATCCCTCTCACGCCGGGAGGCATCGGCGTGATCGACGTCGGCGTCGCGTGGGCCCTCGTGCAATGCGGCGCACCCAACGCCGCGGCCGTATCGTGCGCCCTCACCTTCACCCTCAGTCAGGTCCTCACCCCGGTCGTCGTTGGCGCGCTCGCTATCCCCGTGAGTGTCCACGACTCCCGCGCGGACATCGCGCGGCGCAGCTCCTAAAGCCCGCGGCTATCCATGTACGCCGCAAGCTCAAGGAAAAACAGCTTGCGCGGCGCCTCGAGCGCGAGCGCCATGTCGTGCGTCGCTCCCGGGATTCGGGCAACGGTGAGATCAGGGCCCGCATGTCGGGCGTTCTTCACCTGATCCTCGACGTTCAAAATCGCATCACTCGTGTAGGCACGGCGCGTGAAAAACGGTTCGAGAGCGGATCGCGTCGAGGCCGTCATGAAAATAGGCTCGCGGATATTGAGCCCGCTCGCGAGCTGATTCTGGGCCCGTGCAACGGCAGCGAGTGTGCATGCCGGCATCGGGAACGACTCGAACGGCTTGTACGGCACATGCCAATCCCAATGCCCCCCAAAGTGGGTGTGAAGCGTCCGGGCATAAAAATCGGGCGTGCCCGGAATTACCGAGCTTAGGGGCCGCGTGCGCGCGAGCGCCTCGAGCATAGGAAGGAGGGCTCGGCGCACGAGCGGCCCGCCATGCAGTTCGAGCCACGGCGAATTGAGCAGAAGGGCCGACGCTTGCCCCGGGTTCCTCGCCGCCCAAGTGACCGTCGTGATCCCTCCCGTCGAGTGGGCATAGATGACCGGTTTCTTTGGGGTGAGGCCACGCTCGCGGGCGGCCGTGCTCGCCATGTCGATCGTGCGGCTGATCTCCTCTGCGTAGTCGCTTAGGTCGCCAATCGCGGTCGCCACATCTCCCTCGCGCAGCGAACGACCGTTTCGGCGCAGGTCGATCGCCCAAAAATCGTAGCCGCGGTCGTTAAAGAAGTTCGCGACGTGCGGGTGAAAGAAGTAGTCGCTCCAGCCGTGGAGGTACAACGCGATGGCGCCCGTCGCTCGCTCTTTCGGTGCGGGCCGCGCGATCGTCGTGAATCCCCACGGCCCGAGTGCGTCCTCGCCGCCGTCGTGGTGGCTGATGTCGAAACCATGCGCGACGAGAGCTGAATCGTCAACGGGCGGATAGGTGCGGTCGTGTTCGGCGGACATGGCTGGGGCTTTCTTTCGTCGCTATTCGCACTCGGTAGCAGGGCATTTTTCCCGGTGACGGAGCCGCCGTCGGGTGTGACGTGGCCCCGCGCGGGCCTGCTTCTACTTTAAGTCCCAGGCGCCGCAGTGTAACCTAGAGTCCGAAACTTACTCTCCAGGGCGAAAGACGCCCGCATGTTCGACGCACAGGGGGTCGTACCTATGGGTCGTGGCCGTCAGAAAGCCAAGCAGGCCAAGATTGCTCGGGACCTCAAGTACTACAGCCCGCCCACGGATCTCAACGCTCTTCAGCGTGAGCTGAGCGGGAAAAAGAACGAGTCCGCTTCGTGGGACGAAGATGACCGCTACGAAGACAAGTGGGCAAGCGAGTACGACGACTGGGCTGACGAGGACGAGGAGTCCTGACCGCCCCTTCATTGTGAACTGACGCCGCCAAACGAAGGTAATTCGCGAGAACTACAGCCGTTTGGGGGCGTCATTTTTATGCGGTGAAGCCCGCCCCCGGTCCCCGCCCCCTCGAATTGCATAGGGTTTGTGGGGGTTTTGGGCGCGAACCAAACCCCCGCAGCGCCTATGCAATTCAGATTTTTGGGGGACGGTTACGCGGTGACGAGGACGGGGCCGCCGTGCGCCCCCTTCGCCCCCTGCACGAGCACATCGTTTTCGCCGCGCGGCTGCGCAAGCTCGTCGCGCCGGGTGACTTCGCCGATCACTCGCGAGCGCACGCCCTCGTCCTCGAAATGCCGCACAATCGCGTCGGCGCTTTCTTCGCTCACAACCGCGACCATGCCAATACCCATGTTGAGAGTCGCCTCGAGGTCCGCAAGCGGCACATTTCCCCACTCGCCGATCGCGCGGAACACCGCACCGGGCTCCCAAGAGCCACGGCGAACGTGAGCGCCGCAATCGGTGGGAATCACACGGGCAAGATTCGCGGCAAGGCCACCGCCCGTCACGTGGGAGAGTGCGTGGAGATTTCCGACGCCCGCTTTCTCGAGTACGCGCAGGATCTGTGCGCTGTAGATGTGGGTCGGGGTAAGGAGTTCCTCGCCGAGGGTTGTGCCGAAATCGTCGATGTGTTGGTCGAGGCTCAGCCCTGCGTGGTCGACGACGGCGCGCACGAGGGAATAGCCATTGGAGTGCAGGCCGCTGGAGTCCATGCCGATGAGTACGTCGCCGGCTTTCACACGCTCGGCGCCGAGCATCTGGGAGGCTTCGACGACGCCGACGGCTGCGCCCGCCACGTCGTAATCGTGCTCGCCCATGAGGCCGGGGTGTTCGGCCGTTTCGCCGCCGACGAGTGCGGTTTCGGCAAGGATGCAGCCCTCGGCGATGCCGCGCACGATGTTGGCGATCCGCTCCGGGTGAACCTTTCCGCACGCGATGTAGTCGGTCATGGCGAGCGGTTTCGCACCGCTCACGACGATGTCGTCGACGACCATGGCCACGAGGTCGTGACCGATCGTGTCGTGCACATCGAGCGCCTGGGCGATCGCGATTTTCGTCCCCACGCCGTCGGTGCTCGAGGCGAGCAAGGGCCGCTCGTAGTTTTTGAGGGCACTCACGTCGATGAGACCGGCGAAGCCACCAACACCGTCCACGACGCTCGCGCCGTGGGTCTTTTTAACGGCGGTCTTCATGAGTTCGACGGCGCGGTCCCCCGCGTGCGTGTCGACGCCGGCAGCGGCGTAAGTGAGGCCCTCGCCTTTCGGTGCGTTAGTCATTTCTGGATCTCCTTGTCGGCCATGCCAAGCAGTTCGCGGCCCTCGGAATCGGGAGCGGGCAGTGGGATGGGATATTCCCCGGTGAAGCATGCAGAGCACAGCTGGTTCGGTTGTTGCGCGGTCGCGCGCACCATGCCGTCAAAGCTGATGTATCCGAGGGAGTCGGCACCGATCGAGCGGCAGATTTCTTCGGTATCAAGACCGTTGGCAATGAGTTGGGCGCGATCCGCAAAGTCGATGCCGTAATAGCAGGGCCACTTCACAGGCGGTGAGCTGATCCGTACGTGCACCTCGCTCGCGCCTGCCTCGCGGAGCATGCGAACCACGGCTCGCTGCGTGTTGCCGCGCACGATTGAATCGTCGATGACGACGAGGCGCTTGCCCTCGATAACTTCGCGAAGCGGGTTGAGCTTGAGGCGAATACCGAGCTGGCGAAGTGTTTGCGTGGGCTGGATGAACGTGCGACCTACGTAGGCGTTCTTGACCATGCCCTGCCCGTAGGGGATGCCGGATTCTTGGGCGTACCCGATCGCGGCGGGTGTGCCCGATTCCGGCGTGGGGATCACGAGGTCAGCGTCGACGGGGTGTTCGCGCGCAAGCTCACGCCCCATCTCGATGCGCGACTCGTTCACGCTCCGCCCGTTGAGGTTCGTGTCGGGGCGCGAGAGGTAGACGTATTCAAACACGCAGCTCTTGCGCGCGGGTTCGAGGACCTGCTCGCAACGCAGGCCGTCTTCGTCGATCGCGATGAGCTCGCCAGGCGCAACTTCGCGCACGAAGCTCGCGCCACAAATATCGAGGGCGGCGGTCTCGGAGGCCACAACCCACCCGTTCGACAGCCTGCCGAGCACGAGAGGGCGGATGCCTCGCGGGTCGCGCGCCGCGTACAGGGTCTTTTCATTCATGAGCACGAAGCAGTAGGCACCGCGGATACGGCCCATGAGGTCCTTGAGGTTCTCCTCGAGGCTTCCGTCGTGATTGAGAAGGGCCGTCACGATCGCCGTGTCGGTCGTGTTGCCCTGCTTGAGCTCACCGATTTTCGCGCTGCCCTGGCGCTCGTGGAGAAGCTCGAGGAGCTCGAGGGTGTTCACGAGGTTGCCATTATGGGCGAGGGCGATCGTGCCGTCGGGTCGAGGGCCGAGCGTCGGCTGGGCGTTCACCCAGTGGCTTGCCCCGGTCGTGGAATAGCGCGTGTGGCCCACGGCCATGTGACCCTGGAGAGTCTTGAGATTGCCTTCGTCGAACACTTGCGAGACGAGACCCATGTCCTTGTAGACGAGGATCTGTTCGCCATTTGAGGTCGCGATGCCCGCCGACTCCTGGCCGCGGTGCTGAAGCGCGTAGAGCCCGAAGTAGGTGAGGGTGGCGACGTCTTCTCCTGGCGCGAACACGCCAAAAACGCCGCATTCGTCTTTCGGTTGGCGATCGTCGGGAAGGAGGTCGTGGGTAAGTCGTCCGTCTGCGGGTAGCACTAATCCAGTCTAATACGGCACACGCCCCTCGTGAATTGCATAGAGACTGTGGGGGTTTGATCCGCCTCCGAAACCCCCACAACCCCTATGCAATTCAGACGTGCCCTCTTTCCTACGGCTTCCTTCTGAAACGTCGCCGCCCGACTCACTTCTTGGCGCGGGCTTGAGCGCGATTGCGCTCAAGCACCCAGTCAACGATCACGGCGAGAAGGGCGAGGGGACCCCCGATAAAGAGAACCCCGTAAAGCGCAGCGATCACGAGCGGTGCAACATCGAAAACACCCCGGAACATGCCCCACACGAGCCCCGAGAGGGCACCGAGCACGAGGGCGAGCACGACCCACCCGCCGAGATTCATGCGGCGCTCGCGCCTCACAAAGAGCGCCGTTGGCATCGGCGTCGCGTGAGGATCCGTGCCCGCGGCACCCTCATCGTCGGAGTCGACCTCAGCTGGCGCAGCGGCCTCAACATTCGCCTGGCTATCGTCCTGTCCGTGATGCTCGACGTGTGCGTCGGAGGCATCGGCGGGGAGGGAGCCGGCTTCGGGCGTGTTCTCGCTCGTCACGTGTTAATTCTCCTCGGTCGTAGTGGGGCGGGCGGGCGCTTCTTCAGCGGCGATCCTCCGGGCGATCGGCACGGGCAGAATGTCAGACAGGTCGCTGCGTTCGCCGGATGCGCTCACGCCGCCACCTTTCGCGCGGCCCTCGGCCCACGTCAGCTCACCCGTCGCAAGGCGCATCCAGGTTGCTGCATCCATCTCCACGACTGCCGGCGGGGTTCCGCGCGTGTGGCTCGTGCCCTCGATGCTCTGCACGGCACCGAACGGTGGAACGCGCAGTTCGACGGCGCCGCCCGGATATTCCTCGGCGAGAACCTGGAGAGTGAATCGCACCGCAAGCGCGAGGGTAGGTCTCGCCGTGTCTTTGCCGTTCTCGCACCACGAACGGATCGCGGCCGTGCCGTCGGAGATCGGGATCGGCTTACGCGCCGGCACCGTCGGACCCTTCACCCGCGAGGCGTTCCTCGCTGGGAATGAGCGAGTGCACCGCGATAGTGTCATCGCGGTCCGGACCAACGCCGATCGCCGAAATGCGGCAGCCGGCAAGGTCCTCGAGCCGGCGCACGTAGTTTTGTGCCTCGATTGGCAGCTGCTCGAACGTGCGAGCCTTCGAGATGTCCTCGCTCCACCCGGGCATCGTCTCGTATACGGGCTTCGCGTGGTGGAACTCAGTTTGCGTCATGGGCATGTCTCGGTGGATTTCGCCATCGATCTCGTAGGCGGTGCAGATCGGCACCTCGTCGAGACCCGTGAGAATGTCGAGCTTCGTGAGCACCAGATCGGTAAAGCCATTGATGCGCACGGCGTGGCGAATCATGAGGGCGTCGTACCAGCCGCAACGGCGCGGGCGCCCCGTATTGACGCCCACTTCGTGGCCCTTCTGCTGAAGGTATTCGCCCCATTTATCGAAGAGTTCCGTGGGGAACGGGCCAGCGCCCACGCGCGTCGTGTACGCCTTGACGATGCCGATCGCGCGATCGATGCGCGTCGGACCGATACCGGAACCCGTGCACGCGCCACCCGCGGTGGGGTTCGAGCTCGTCACGAACGGGTACGTGCCGTGGTCCACGTCGAGGTAGGTCGCTTGGCCGCCCTCCATGAGCACGAGTTCCCCCCGGTCGAGCGCCGAGTTCAGCATCTCGGTCGTGTCCACGACCATGGGGCGGATCCGCTCCGCGTACTGGAGAAGGCCTGCCACGATCTCCTCAACCTCTACGGCCCGACGGTTGTAGAGCTTCACGAGCACGCCATTCTTCTGGCGAAGCGAGCCTTCAACCTTTTGGCGCAGGATCGACTCGTCGAACAGGTCCTGCACGCGGATGCCGAGGCGCCCCACCTTGTCCATGTAGGCAGGCCCGATGCCGCGGCCGGTTGTACCGATTGCGCGCTTGCCGAGGAAGCGCTCGGTGACGCGGTCCATCGTTTGGTGGAAGGGGGCAACGATGTGCGCGTTCGCGGAAATGCGCAAGTGCGAGGTGTCGACGCCGCGCGATTCAAGAGTGTCGATTTCCTCGAAGAGCGCATCGAGGTTCACGACCACGCCGTTGCCGATCACGGGCGTCGCGTTCGGCGACAGAATCCCCGCGGGGAGGAGTTTAAGCTCGAACTTTTCGCCGTGGACGACGACCGTGTGCCCCGCATTGTTGCCGCCGTTGGGCTTGACAACGTAGTCGACGCGATCGCCGAGAAGATCGGTTGCCTTTCCCTTTCCTTCATCGCCCCACTGGGCTCCAACGATCACGATCGCGGGCATGACATCTCCTTGTGCGCGGCGTCCTGGTGCGCGCGGTAACGAAACAGCAAAGGCCTATTTTACGCGGAGTGATTGCCGACGTTAAGGGGCGAGCGTTGTGGCGTCGCTCAGGCTCGGGTCAGATTCGGCGATGAAATCCCTCAGGCGTTCTACCTCGCCGGTCTCGCCGATCGCTTCTGCGGCACGCGCAAGGTGCAGGAGGCACAGAAGAAAACCGCGGTTTGGTTCGTGGGAGGCGGGGACTTCACCCTGGCCTCGCCAGCCGGCGCGGCGCAGCGCGTCGAGACCGCGGTGGTAGCCAACGCGCGCGAATGCGTAGGCCTCGATCGTGTCGCCGTCGGCACTTGACTCCTGGGCGAGGAGCGCCCAGGCGAGCGGGGAGGTGGGGTGGTCAGCAGCGACCTTCTTCGGGTCGTCACCTTCGCGCTCGCGAACGGGGCGATCGAGCTCGTCGGGCAGGAAGGTCGGCTTCGGGCCGAGCAGGTTGCCGCCAAGCTCGGGGCGAGGGCGGGAAGTCGTGTTTTCACTCATACACCCACCCTACAAAGTGTCTGCGCCATACACCCTGCGTGCACGGCCGTTCAGAAGGGCCCGGCCACAACCTGCAACAATGAGAGCATGACAGAGACCCTTGACGGTTCCGAGCTTCTCACGGGGCCCCAGGCCGGAGGTGTGCTCGAGGCGGCCGTCACCAACGCGGGCGGCGAGCTCGTCGAATGGACGCTCGACCACGTCGACCACCGCCCTTCACGCTCCACGAAAGCAATGTTCCGCACGAAGGTGCGCTGGGTGGAGCTTGACGGCGCCGAGGCTGAACCTCGCGATGAGCTCTTCGGCGTGAGCGCCCACATCGGTGAGCAGGAAAAGAACGTGCTCGCCCCCGAGCAGTCCCTCGTGATGACCGACGGCGACATGAACGTGCGCGTATGGCGCTACCCCCACGACCCGTGGCTGCCGATGCTCCCGCAGGTGTGCTACCCGGATGTCCTCCACGAAACCCTCGGCCGTCTCGGTGTTGCCACGGGCTTTGCGGAGGGCACCCCCGTGCCGGTTGAGGTTGTGAGCTACCGCCCCGGCCGCCGCGCCGTGCTCAAGGCCACCCTCGCCGACCGCAACGTGTTCCTCAAGGTGTTCCAACCGCACACGACCTCGAGCGTCGTCAACCTCCACCACAGCCTGCTCGAGGCAGGCGTTCCGGTCCCCGCCGTTCTCGGCTCGACGGACGGCCTCGTCGTGCTCGCCGAGTTGCCCGGCACGGTTCTCGCGAAGGCGGTGATCGAAGAGGGCGAGCGCGCGTGCCACGCCGAGGATCTCGTCGCGATGCTCGACCGCCTCCCCGTCTCCCTCATGGATCAGCCCGTGCGCCCGCCGTGGACCGATTCCGCCGAGTTTTACGCTGGCGTTGTCGCCTCGAGCCTCCCCTCCCTCAAAGACCGCCTCGATGTCCTCGTGTACCGCATCGAGCTGGGCCTCGCCGACGTCGAGCGTCGCATTGGCCTCGAGCCCACCGAAGTCGTCCACGGCGACTTTTACGAGGCGCAAGTGTTCGTGGACAATTCCCGCGTCGTTGGCGTCCTCGACATTGACGGGGTTGGTCCAGGCCGCCGCGCCGACGACCTCGCGTGCCTGTGCGCCCACCTCTCCGTGCTTGGCGACTACGCGAATCAGGGCCGCCTGACTCTCGACATTCACGAACGGGTCGCGGAGGCGATTCGCACGTGGTATCCCGTTTTCGCGAACCGCGTTGATCCGCAAGAACTCGCGCTGCGCGCCGCCGGCGTGGTCCTTTCCCTCGCAACGGGCCCGCATCGCCAGCAGGAGCCCGATTGGGAGCGCGCCACGGAAGCGATGGTTCGCGTTGCCGAAACGTGGGTGCAGGTCGCCGAGTATGGGCCGCACTACGTGGGGCCCATGCCGGGCGGGCTCATTTCCGGATCCGACGCCACCCGGTCCCGTACGGATGCCACGACGAATGCCGAGGCGACGAGTGCTCCGGCGGGCGACGCCGATGGCACGCCAGCCGAACAACCGGCACAGGACTCCTCGCCGTCGCCGATCATCGTGCCGTCCGTTCCAAGCGCCGACACCTCGTTCGCCCACGGCGCCGCCCACTTCGAGCAGGATCCAACGATTCCGCTCCCGCCGATTCCCGAGCTGTCCGGTCAGCAAATGGAACTCGCGCTCGGTGGCGCCAACGAACAGCCCCACGAACACTTCGGGCGCGCGGGCATCACGATGTCCCCGCCCACCCCCGTCTACGTGCCGGGAATGCGGCGACGCCCTCACGTGCGCCCCGCACGCCACACGTTCCTGAAGTCGATGGAGGCGGCGCAACCGTCGGAACCCGTGCGGCGTAATACTCACCGCGCCGATGCGCACGAGGATCCTCCAGCAAAGGCCAACGAGGAAGGAGAGAGCTGATGCGCGCGATCGTTCAGAAGGTGAACGGAGCGAAGGTCGAGGTGCTCGACGCTCACGACAGCCCCCGACGCACAACAGGCGAGTTCGAGGGCGAGGGCCTCGTCGTGCTGCTGGGCATCACCCACGACGACGGCGAGAGCGCGGTCGAAACGATGGCGCGGAAGATCTGCGAACTGCGCATTCTCGACGATGAAAAATCCGCGCTCGATAAGAACGCGCCCGTCATGATCATTTCCCAGTTCACGCTGTATGCGGACGTGCGCAAGGGGCGCCGCCCGAGCTGGAATAAAGCCGCCCCCGGGCCCGTCGCGGAGCCACTCGTGCAGCAGGTCATTGACAGGGTGCGCGAGCGTGGCCTCACCGTGCACGAGGGCGAGTTCGGCGCACACATGCAGGTCAGTATCACGAACGATGGTCCCATGACGATACTCATCGAGACCGAGTAGGGTGGAAGCATGACATACACACTGGTACTGCTCCGCCACGGCGAGAGCGAATGGAATCAAAAGAACCTGTTCACCGGTTGGGTCGACGTTCCTCTTTCGGAGAAGGGCCGCGGCGAAGCCACTCATGGCGGCGAACTCATCAAGGAATCGGGCATTCTTCCCGACGTTGTGCACACGTCGCTCCTGCGCCGCGCCATCATGACCGCGAACCTCGCGCTCGATGCCGCTGATCGCCACTGGATCCCCGTGAAGCGCGACTGGCGCCTCAACGAGCGCCACTACGGCGCGCTCCAGGGCCTCGACAAGGCCGAGACCCGCGACAAGTACGGCGACGAGCAGTTCATGCTGTGGCGCCGCTCGTTCGACGTTCCGCCGCCCGCCATCGAGGAAGGCAGCGAGTTCAGCCAGGATGGCGACCCCCGCTACGAGGGCACCGAGGTTCCGAAGGCCGAGTGCCTCAAGGACGTCATCGCGCGCTTCCTCCCCTACTGGGAAGAGGGCATCAAGCCTGACCTCGCCGCCGGCAAGACCGTTCTCGTGGCTGCGCACGGCAACTCGCTTCGCGCCCTCGTGAAGTACCTCGACGACATCTCTGACGAAGACATCGTCGGCCTCAACATCCCGACCGGCCAGCCGCTCGTTTACGAGCTCGACGAAAACTTCAAGCCTGTCACGAAGGGCGGCCGCTACCTCGATGAGGAGGCCGCGCGTAAGGCGGCAGAGGCCGTCGCCAACCAGGGCAAGAAGTAAACTCTCTCCCCCCTCGGATTGCATAGGGGTTGTGGGGGTTTCGGGCTCACGCCCGCCCCGTAACCTCTCGGGTTCCGACGGTTGCCCACACACGAGGCCCCGGAGATCCTCTCGGATCGCCGGGGCCTTCGCTTCCCTCTCTTTTCGAATTGCATAGGGGTTATGGGGGTTTAGTGCCGATCCAGCCCTGCCGACTCAGCGCGGGTGAGGCGTGAGCGCCGGCCCTTCCGGGGCATTCAATAGCGCCAACCCTGCCGAATCGTTCGTAGGCACCGGCGCTCTCCAGTTACCCCCTATCGGCGACGCTTGCGAGTCGTCCCGAACAGCGAACGCGTAATCTCACGCCCGAGCACCGTCCCCGCCGAACGGAAGAAACTCTTGACCGCGCTGTTGCCCGCGATCTTCTCCACGAATCCGGGCTCTTCCTTCGCGGGCTTCGCCTTCGCGGCGGGGGCTGCGCCCGCATCGGGCTTTTCGGTTCCGACGGTCGTCGAGGAACCGTCGGACTCCCCCTGACCGACCTGGCTACCCTCCGCACGCGCCTTGAGGATCTCGTACGCGCTTTCGCGATCCACAACAGTGCTGTACTGGTCCGCGATCTGGCTGGACGCGATAATCCGATCGATCTCGGCTTCCGGCGCGGGCTCCATCGAGGATTCGGGGGCGCGCATCGCGGCGTAGGCCACGGGGCTCGGCGCGCCCTTCTCGTTCATGACGGTGACGACCGCTTCGCCCGTGCCGAGGGAGGTCAGGAGCTTTTCGAGGTCGTACTCGGTTGTGGGGTAGGTGGCGACTGCTTTCTTGATGGCCTTTGCGTCATCGGGCGTGAAAGCGCGCAAGGCGTGCTGGACGCGGTTGCCGAGCTGCGCGAGAACGTCGGCGGGAATGTCCTTGGGCGATTGGGTAATGAAGAATACGCCGACGCCCTTGGAGCGAATAAGCCTCACGGTTTGGATGACTTGGTCGATAAAGGCACTGGATGCGCCCTTGAAAAGCAGATGCGCCTCGTCGAGGAAGAACACGAGTTTCGGCTGGGGAAGATCGCCCACTTCCGGCAGCACCTGGTAGAGCTCAGCGAGCATCCACATCATGAAGGTTGAAAACACTTCCGGCCGCTCGGCAACGCCGGGAAGTTCGAGACACGAGATGATCCCGCGACCGTCGGAATCTTTCCGGAGGAAATGCTCGACGTTGAACGCCGGCTCTCCAAAAAACACGTCTGCGCCGGAGTTTTCGAACTGGGTGAGGTTGCGCAAAATAACACCGGCGGTCGCGGTAGAAATACCGCCGATGCTCTTGAGCTCATCCTTGCCATCGGTCGTGAGGTATTGGATGAGGGCGCGCAGATCCTTGAGGTCGAGGAGGGCAAGGCCGCTCTGGTCAGCGTAGTGGAAGATAAGCGAAAGGGAGGATTCTTGGGTCTCGTTGAGACCCAGCACCTTGGAGAGGAGAACCGGTCCGAATTCGGTAACCGTCGTGCGAATCGGCACGCCCTTGCCGTGTCCACCCAGCGAAAAGAATTCGGTGGTGCCAGCGCGAGATACCCATTCTTGAGCGCGAGCCTTCGCACGTTCGGTGAGTTTTTCCGACGCCTGCCCGGGAACGGCAATGCCGGAAAGGTCACCCTTCATATCCGCGACGAAAACGGAGGTACCGGCGGCCGCGATTTGCTCCGCGATGAGCTGCAAAGTTTTTGTTTTGCCGGTGCCGGTAGCGCCGGCAATCAAACCGTGCCTATTGAGCATTCCGAGCGGCATATAGAGCGGCGCTTCGGGGTTCGGCTCGCCGCCATCGACGACCGCGCCGAGATGGATCCGCGGCTCCGCAAACGCGTAGGCGGCAACGAGGTCGTTCGTGTCGGGCTGAGAGATGTCGGCCATGAGGTAGGAGCTCCTTCGCGGTGGTCAGTCAGAGGCGAACGCGACCTGAGTCAAGAAAGTCGAGAACGATCGGCAGAGCGTCCGCGAGCGAGAGATCGCGGCGCACAGCAATAGCGTAAACGCTGCGCGCCATGGCGAATCCCCAGGCAACGTGAATCGCCGCTGCATCGCGCGCGTCGTCCGCCCCCATGCTAGGGGTGAGGCGCTCGGCGATGACCGCGCTGAGTTCGCGGCTCACTCCCCTATTGCGGTCGGCGAGGATTTGCAGCAGCTGCGGCTCGCGAGAGAGCACGCGGTGTGTGAGCTCGCGGGTGTCACTGCGACGAGAAGCGTCATCCGCGTGGATGCGAAGGAGCGCACGAATGGAGTCGCGAACGGGCTCCTGCGCGGGGCGAGAGGCAAGAATGTCCACAAAACGACTGCTCTGTTCGGGATCAACGCCCAGCACGGCCGCTTCCTTGGAACCCCAGTAGTTGAAGAACGTGCGCGAGCACACCCCCGCCCTCTCCGCGATCTGATCGACCGTCACCTGGGCAAGGCCGTGCTCGGCCACGAGTTCGAGCGCCGAAAGATGCATCGCTTCGCGCGATTCGCGTTTCTTTCGCTCGCGCAGGCCCTCGTGGCCGGCGGCCAAATCCGACGCCTGCTCTTTCTCCGTTGCGGCTGTGTCGCTCATGTCAATCACGCCTCCTCGTATCGACGTGCGGTGCATTTTCGCGTTCGAGGTGACCGTCAAGCGGTCCCTCTCACCATCGCCGGGCGCTAGTTGGTGCTGCGCAGCTCGGTGTGGCGGATGAACAGGGAAAGCACGAGGGCAACAACCGCGAACGGGGCCGCCGTCGTGAAGACAACCTGCATGGCGTCTCCCATGCCGTGGCGAATGGCCTCAACGATCGGGGCGGGAATGCCCTCGAGCTTCGAGGGGTCAAGAATCGCCGCTGCACTACCGCCGGACTCGCCGCCGACCTTTCCCATTGCGGCAGCGACCTGCGGCGGAAGCTGCGCCTGGATCTTTGGCATGAGATTCGCCGACATGACGGAGCCGAGAACGGCGGTGCCGATCGTCGAACCGACGTTACGGAAGAACTGCACGGCAGACGTCGCAACACCGAGATCCTCACGAGCGACGGCGTTTTGGACAATGAGGGTGTAGGTCTGCATACACATGCCGAGCCCCGTGCCGATCACGATCATGACGAGCGTGAGATGCAGTTGCGAGGATTGCCAGTCGAGGCCCGCAAGAAGGATGTATCCGACGCTCATGACGATACCGCCGAGAACGAGGAGCCCCTTGTAGCGGCCCCACTTGGTGATCATGATGCCCATGAGAATCGACGTCACGATCATGGCGACGTTGAGCGGAATGAGGATCGCGCCCGAATTCGTTGCGGATACCCCGAGGACACCTTGTGCGAACACGGGGATGTAGATGATTCCGCCAAACATTGCGACGGCGATCGCGAAGCTCGCGAGGATCGATAGGGAGATGCGCGAGTCAGCGAGCATGTGGAGCGGGACGAGCGGGTTCTCCGCTCGCATCTCGACGACCACGAAAAGCGCAAGGAGGATTGCCGCGGCCACGAACATGGTGATGATGACCGAGGAGTCCCAGTCGTAGGTATTGCCGCCCCACGACACGGCGAGCAGGCCGATGACAAGGCCGGGCGTGAGAGTCAGCGCGCCAACGAGGTCGAACTTTCCAGCGCTTGCCGTGTGCGGCAGGCGCATGAACTTTGTGAGGAACACGAGGGCAGCGACACCGAGCGGAAGGGCGAGATAGAACAGGTAGCGCCAACCGAAGTTGTCGGTCACCCAGCCTCCGAAAAGCGGACCAGCGATCGAGGACACGCCGAACACGGCACCCATGATGCCCTGATACTTTCCGCGCTGGCGCGGCGGGATGATGTCGCCGATGATCGTCTGGCTGAGCGGCATGATCGTGCCCATACCGAGGCCCTGGACGGCACGCGAGAACACAAGGAACCAGAAGTTTGTGGCCATGCCGGACAGGGCCGAACCGATCATGAACACGACGAGGCCCGCGATATAGAACGTCTTGCGGCCGTACATGTCGGAGAGCTTGCCGACGACCGGCACCGCGACCGCCGAAACGAGCATGGCCGCGGTCGCGATCCAGCTGTAGTGCTCCATGCCGCCGAGTTCGGCGACGATGCGCGGCATGGCGGGGCCGACGATCGTCTGCGAGATCGACGCGACGAACATACCGAGCATGAGGCCGAGGAACACGAGCTTGCCGTCCCGGTCGAGGCCGGTGAATTCCACGGGTGCGTCGCCGCGCGCCACGTGAGTCTGAAGTGATGTAGACATGGTCCCCTTTTCGTCCGTGCACCGCCACAAAATTATGCAGCGACTGCAAAATCCTTAACGTGTGGGAGATTATCGCCTCCTGCCTGCCCCCACCAAGGGCTGCGCGGCGGAACGTGACAGACGGAGCACGGCGGTGCGTTTGCGGCGATACGGGGCCCAGCCTCGACACACCCCTCGCCGCGCCTCCCCGCGTCTCGTCACCCATCGCCTTGTCCCCCATCGCCTCCCTCCCCTCGCCGTGTCTCCCCTCGCACTCTCGTCTCCCCTCCTCCCCCCTCCCCTCCTCGATTCTGGACCCAACATTTGCGGCGGTATGCGGCCCCATTCCGCCACAAACGTAGGGTTTAGATTCCTAGCCCCTCGGATGCAGCCCCGCAGCCCCGGGCAGCTTAAAACGCGAGACCCGGACCCAAGCCACATAGGCCCGGATCCGAGTCCCGAAATCAGAGGTCAGCTCAAGCTACGCGCGGCTTGCACGTCGCCGCGATACGAGCACACCACCCGCAGCGATAGCCACGAAGGCAACACCCGCAACACCGAGCGACTCAGCACCCGTACGTGGAAGCGCCGACGCCCCCGTACCGCGCGCACCGGTCGAACCGGAAACCCCCTCGCTTCCATCGCCCGCCGACGCTGGAACATCCGAGCCCTCGCCATCAGCGGGGGTACCGTCGGAATCGCCCACGCCCGGTTCTTCCTCACCGGCCGAGCCTCCCGCGCCTTCCGAATCATCCGCCGGGGTGTCCTCGGAGCCGTTGCCGGTACCCGGCGCTACACCGTCCCGCTCGAACACAAGGGCCACGTAACCGGTCGTCGCGCCAGCCTTGATGGTGTAGACGTAGGTACCGGATTCCGTGTAGTTCGGGATCGTAATGGTGAACGTGGCCTTGCCTGTCTCATTGCCGTCAAGCGTGTTGTCTACGGGGCCGCGGCCAATCTCATTGCCCTTGTCGTCGTACATCACCGCTTCGGTCGGCTTGTCTTCGTCGGCCGTCATGGACAGTGAACTCAGGCTCACCTCGACTTTGTCGCCGGCCTTGAACGATTTGGCGGAGGACGTGAAGCCGATACCGCGCTGGCCCTGATCAACCTTGTAGGGGGAAACCTTCTTTAGCCATGCATTGAACGCATCGAGATCAACCTCGGTCGAGTCGATGCGGTTCTTACCGTCACCGAACACGCTTGAAAGGAGGTACGACGTCGTGGCGACCGTGTACGTCGCCTTCGGATCGACCGGCTTACCGTCGAGACGCACGTCCATCACCTTCGATCCCTCGGGGGCCGTGGGATCGTAGGTGTAGGAAAGGTTCCGGCTGAAGCCAGCATTCTTCACGCGGGGCTTGCCGGCATCGTCAACACCAAACTGCGATTCGACGAGACCGATCAGCTGCGCACCGGTGATCTCAACGGTGCCGAGCGTGTTGCCGAATGGCTGCACCGTTCCCGACTCGACAACGGTGATCTTGCCGTCCTGGTTCGGATCGAGGTCAGCGCGGGTACCGCCGGCGTTCTGGTAGCCGAGGTCGACGCCCTGCTTCTGGCCCTTACCCCACGCAAGGAAACCGTCGGCAATCATGTTGACGGCCGTGGACTCGGCACCCGAGGAGCGGGCGGTGAGTGCCTTGCCCTCGATTTCGGCGAGGGTCTTGTTTGTCTTTTCGGCGTAGGCAGCGGCTTTGGAGTAGATGTCCATCGCCTTAGGCTCCGTAGGGGCATCGGGAGTTTGCTCGATGTCGGCGACCTCGCTCATCGACGCCTTCACGCTCACCTTGCCATCGGCGGCAACGGTAATGTCGAAGCGGCCGAGAAGCTGGCCGAAGTTTGCCGGTTGAATCACGGGAGCCCCGCTCGCCGTGGCGAGCTCAGCCTTGCGGTGACTGTGGCCACCCACCGCAGCATCTACGTTCTTGCCGACCTTCGCCGCAATGTCGGCATCATCGTGCACGAGGGCAATGACGACGTCGGCTTCGCCGTTGGACTCGTCGCCATCCTTGAGCTGCGCCGCGTACTTGTCGACAGCGGCAACGGGGTCAGTGACCGCTAGCCCCTGGTTCGTGAAGGAGTCCACCGAAATGTCCTTCGGCGAGGAAATGGGCGCGGTACCGATGAAACCGACCTTCACGCCTGATTCCGTGTCGATGATCGTGTACGGCGGGATCGCTTCGGGATCGGCCCCGGTGAGGTTCGCTGCGAGGTACGGGAAATTCGATTCCTTATTCAAGCGGGCACCTGCCGCCATGTCTTCTTTGTACCCCTTGTCGAACTCGTGATTGCCGGCCGAGGACACCTGAAGGCCCATCGCGTTGAGCGCTTCGATGGTGGGCTCGTCCTTCTGGACCGACGAAATGTAGGCGCTGCCGCCCACCGAGTCGCCGTTGGACGCGACGATCGTGTCGCCTGGGTTCTCCGCCTTGATCTGCTCGATCTGGTAGGCGAGGTTCGGGACTCGTTCGAGGTGCCCGTGGAGGTCGGTGAACGTTGCGACGGTGACGGTCTTCGAACCGTCGTCGTTCGCGACCGCGGCTGCGGGCGCTATCGGGGAGAGGGCCAGCGCGCTTGCGGCGGCCAGGCTTGCGGTGGCAAGCAGAGAGCGGAGGGAAAACGTGCGCATGAAGAATCCTCACAGGTGGCAGCTAGGGAGAGGGAAGCGCCTCGAGGCTACGCCGAGAAATTTGCGCCGCGGGGTGGACACGGTTACGACTTGGTGAACGAGTGCAGTTTGCTGGATCTGCAGGGGTAAGGGTCCGACGGCTGCTACGCATAAGATCGCAGCCCCAGGGCCTCCGCTTCGATTCTGTACCCAACGTTTGCGGCGGTATGCCGGGCTATTCCGCCACAAACGTAGGGTTTAGATTCCTAGCCCGCTCGGATGCAGCTCAGCGACCTCGCGACCTTGCAGACCCGCGGCCCCAGGCGGCGTACAGGGGCCATCTTGATCAGTGCTCTAGCCCAAAACCGATTCCCCGCAACCCACTCCCGAAGGCACGGCGGAAGGTCGAACCTAGGCACGCGCCTCAACCCGAACACCCACCACGTCGCCCGTCGTCCGTGCGCTGTCGAGCACCGCCTCGAACATTCGATTCCAGCGGGGGCGCTCGGGAAGCGTGCGCGCAAAGGTATCGGACGTACCGTCGGACCTCGCCTGCTGAAAAATCAGCGTTCGCGCTCCCCTCTCCACCCCAGCCTCACGCCAGAGATCGGAGGCGACCTCGACGATGCGCGGGGCGTACGGGGCGAGCACCGGGGTGAGGGTCGTGCGCAGCTCAATCTCTACCCCGGCGCGTGCAAGCGCGAGGAACGACCGCCGCGAGTTCTCCCACACGCGTGCGGCGCCCCGGGTGGCGGGAAGTCCGACGGTTTCTTCGAACACCTCGGGCGGCGCCTTCAAGTCGAAGCCCACCCAGTCAACGAGGGGACCCTGCGCAGCCTGCACTATCGTGTCGATACGCGCAGGAAACGCCCCGCCCGTGTGTAGGCCCGCATGAAAGCCGAGGTCACGCACTTCCTCAAGCGCCGGAACGAGCGCATGCTGCATTGTTGCCTCACCGCCGGAAAACACGACGGCATCAAGGAGACCCCGACGCCTTTCAAGCAGATCGCGAACCTCAAACCATGACACCGCGCCCGGCGTGCGCGGATCGAGAATCGCCCGATTGTGGCAGTAGTGGCACCGCCACGGGCACCCCTGTACGAACAGGGTCGCGGCGAGTTGACCCGGCCAGTCCACGGTCGAAAGTGGCACGAGGCCCGCGATCTGCAGATCCTTGGCCGTGAGCGGGGACGTACGCGCATTCATGCAGGTACGACGGTTGCCGAGCCGGCGTCGGACACCCCGAGGTTTGCGTGCTGCCCGGCCGCCTCTTCCGTGAAGAACTTTCGCTCTTCGAACTCCCCCTTTTTGCCAATGTTGAACGAGCTTACGGGGCGGTGGTAGCCCATTACGCGCGTCCACACCTCGCAGCTTTCGCCGCACGTAGGGCACACGTGGTGTTCGCCCTTGAGGTAGCCGTGGCTCGCGCAGATTGAAAACGTCGGAGTGATCGTGAGGTACGGCAAGTGAAAACGCGTCAGGGCCCGCTTGACGAGTTGTTTCGCCGCCTCGGGCGAACTCATCTGTTCATTCATGTACAGGTGCAAAACCGTGCCGCCCGTGTATTTCGTCTGCAGCTCATCTTGCCATTCCAATGCTTCAAACGGATCGTCGGTCGCACCCACGGGAATTTGCGAGGAGTTCGTATAGTACGGGTTTTCGGCGGTACCCGCTTGAAGGATCTCGGGATAGCGCTCGCGATCCGCTTTCGCGAGGCGATAGGTGGCACCCTCGGCGGGGGTCGCCTCAAGGTTGTAGAGATTCCCGGTTTCTTCCTGGAATTCGACCATTTTCCCGCGAATATGGTCGAGAATCCGCACGCACATCGCGCGCCCCTCATCCGTCACGAGGTTCTGGGCATCACCCGTAAAGTTCCGCACCATTTCGTTCATGCCATTAACCCCGAGCGTCGAGAAGTGGTTGCCGAGGTGGCCCATGTAGCGCTTCGTGTACGGGTATAGTCCGCGATCAATGAGCTCCTGCACCGTCGCGCGCCGCCTCTCGAGAGTGTCTTTACCCAGGTCAAGGAGGTGATCGAGTGCGTCCATAAGTGCTGCTTCATCACCCTTGTGGAGGTAGCCCAGGCGCGCCATATTGATCGTGACCACACCAATCGAGCCCGTGAGCTCAGCGCTTCCAAAAAGACCGTTTCCGCGCTTGAGGAGCTCTCGAAGATCGAGCTGGAGGCGGCAGCACATCGAGCGGATCTGCCCGGGATCAAGCTCCGAGTTGATGAAGTTTTGGAAATACGGCAGGCCATACTTCGCGGTCATCCGGAAAAGACGCTCTGAGTTCGGCGAATCCCAATCAAAGTCTCGCGTGATGTTGTACGTCGGGATTGGGAAGGTGAACACGCGACCATTCGCGTCCCCCTCCGTCATCACGTCGATGTACGCGCGATTAATCAGGTCCATTTCCTCTTGCAGCTCGCCGTACGTAAAGTCGCACACCTCTGAGCCGATAAGCGGATACTGATCCTTGAGGTCGTCCGGGCAGTTCCAGTCAAACGTCAGGTTTGTAAACGGGCACTGGCTTCCCCAGCGACTCGGGACGTTCAGGTTATAGATGAGCTCCTGCATGTTTTGGCGCACCTCTTCGTAGCTCATCGCATCGAGCCTCACAAACGGCGCCATGTAGGTATCGAATGAGCTGAACGCTTGCGCGCCCGCCCACTCATTTTGCAGCGTCCCGAGGAAGTTCACGATCTGCCCGCAGGCACTGGAAAAATGCTTTGGCGGCGCGGAGGCAATCGCGCCCGGTACGCCGTTGAAGCCCTCCTGCAAGAGCGTGCGCAGCGACCAGCCTGCGCAGTACCCCGTGAGCATGTCGAGGTCATGGATATAGAGGTCGCCTTCGCGGTGGGCCTGGCCAGCCTCCGCACTGAAGACCTCATCAAGCCAGTAATTCGCGACCAGCTTGCCCGCAGAGTTGAGCACGAGCCCGCCAACGCTGTAGCCCTGGTTCGCGTTCGCATTCACGCGCCAATCGGCGCGGCCAAGATAATCATTGATCGTCGAAATCGGGTCCACAAGGGTGCGCTCGGCGTGGTGGCGTGCGGGCATGGTGCGCTCCTATCGCAAATGGGGTGGTGTGTTTCGATGTGCCGATGGGCCGCGTGTGCGGAGCTTTCGGCTGCCCACCTAGATTCACTCGCGAGCCGCATATCTTGTGGCGCGACACGCGGAGACCACAACATGTAGTGGTTCCGTGACGGTGTGAGCGGCACAGATCGGGACGAGCGTCCCGGTTGGCGGGCGCCCGGGGCGACTCCTGCCGACGCCTACCGAAAGTGGTGAAAAACGCCCCCAAACCCGCGGATTCCCGCTTCGTAAGGCAACTTTTCACTACTTTCAAGCAAGAGGCCATCGACTAACCAACCAGTCCCCATCCAGAGACCAACCGCTCCAGCACCTTCGCCCCCACCTTCAGCGCCCCGGGCAAAAGAGCGTGCACACCGCTCAACTCCCAACACGTAGGCAATACACCGAGAAGTTTAAATATCCAGAAAAGCGCTCGATTAAGAGAACTACGAGCGACAGATATCGGCGAAGACTGCCCACTTTCAGTCTCACCGTGCAGTTTCAAAGGTGTCACACCACTGACTTAAAGGTGTCGCACCACTGAGACGCCGGCACCCAACCATCCGCAGGCGAGGCAGGCACCGCACTGTGCCCCTAGTCACGATGTCGCGCATGCCACCATCGGGCCCCAAAAACCAAAACTGCAGGCCGCGAAACTGGGAGCGCGCCCATCCATAAAAGGAGCTAGATCACTATTTGGACGAATTTGAACGAGTGCGCGCAACGTTGCACAAAATCCGGCCCCACGCAAATCGCAGACGCGCTCGACGTAAACATCCCGTTACAACAGCAAACGAAGGGACTTAACTCCCTAGAAATGCGCGCGGGGATGGGTGTAGCTTCGAGTTGTCGGACAAAGCTGTGCCGACGAGATTTTCTCCAATGCAAGGAAAGTGAAAATGCTCCGCAGGACTATTGGAGTCAGCGCCGCTCTTCTCGGCTCTGACACAACGATCCATCCGATTCCCGGCTACGAACTGACCGCACTCCAGGGCGGCGACCTCGCGAACATCTCCGCGATCATCCTCGACCAGGATGACATCGACGCGGGTAAGGTTGCCGAGATCAACGAATACGGTTTCGGTATTCCCGTTTTCGCCGCTGTTAAGAGCACCAAGGACACCACTAACCTCGAGGGCCTCCACGGCGTTATCGCCCTCGACGACCTCCAGGGCGACTACTTCGCTCGCCAGATCGCTGCCGCTGCTGACAAGTTCGAGGACGAGGTTCTCCCCCCGTTCTTCGGCGCGCTCACGAAGTACTACAACCGTGGCTTCTCGCCGTTCGACTGCCCCGGCCACCAGGGCGGCCAGTTCTTCCGCCAGCACCCGGCCGGCCGTCGCTTCTTCGACTTCTACGGCGAAGAGCTCTTCCGCACCGACCTTTGTAACGCGGACGTCGCCATGGGTGACCTCCTCATCCACGACGGCCCGCCCGTCCAGGCCACTGAAGCTGCTGCACGCATCTTCAACGCCGACAACACCTGGTTCATCCTCAACGGCACCTCGTCCTCGAACAAGGTTGCTATCAACGCCGTTGTGGGCCCGGACGATCTCGTGCTGTTCGACCGCAACAACCACAAGTCGAACATCCACGGTGGCCTCATCATGGCCGGTGGCAAGCCCGTCTACCTCGAGACTGCTCGTAACGCGTTCGGCCTCATCGGTGGTATCGACGAGCACTGCTTCGAAGAGGACTACATCCGTGAGCGCCTCGAGAAGGTTGCCCCCGAGCGTGCGAAGGACGAGCGCCCGTTCCGCCTCGCCATCATCCAGCTCGGCACCTACGATGGCACGATCTACAACGCCCGCCAGGTTGTCGACAAGATCGGTCACCTCTGTGACTACATCCTGTTCGACTCCGCATGGGTTGGCTACGAGCAGTGGATCGACATCATGAAGGAAGGCTCGCCGATGCTCCTCGAGCTCGACGAGAACGACCCCGGTATCCTCGTGACCCAGTCGGTGCACAAGCAGCAGGCTGGCTTCTCGCAGGCCTCGCAGATCCACAAGAAGGACTCGCACATCAAGGGCCAGGATCGGTACGTGAACTTTGACCAGTTCAACAACTCGTACATGATGCACGCCTCGACGAGCCCCTACTACCCGCTGTTCGCCTCGCTCGACATCAACGCCAAGATGCACGAGAACGGCGCCGGCGAGAAGCTGTGGCACGAAGCCCTCAAGAACTCGATTGAGGCTCGTAAGCTCATCCTCGGCAACCTCAAGATGCTCAAGCCGTTCGTTCCCACCGAGGTCGACGGCAAGCCTTGGGAGTCGTACGACACCGAGACCATCGCTTCGAACCGTAAGTTCTTCGAGTTCCACCCGGGCGAGCAGTGGCACGGCTTCGACAGCTACGTTGAGGGCCAGTACTTCGTCGACCCGATGAAGCTCCTGCTCACCACGCCGGGCCTCATCAACAAGACCGGTGGCTTCGAGTACGAGGACTTCGGCATCCCGGCGAACATTCTCGCGAACTACCTGCGTACGCAGGGCATCGTTCCCGAGAAGTGCGACCTCAACTCGATCCTGTTCCTCCTCACCCCGGCGGACACGATCCAGAAGTACTCGAACCTCGTCGCTGCGCTCCGCCGCTTCGAAGAGGCCGTCGAGAAGGACGTTCCGCTTCAGGAAGTTCTCCCGGAAATTTACGCTGCGCACGAGGACCGCTACCGCGGTTACACGATCCGCCAGCTCTGCCAGGAGATGCACGACTTCTACAAGAACCGCACGGTTGCTCAGCTCCAGAAGGACATGTTCCGCGAGGAGAACTTCCCGAAGGTCGAAATGACCCCCCAGGAAGCAAACGTCGAGTTCATCCGCGGCAACGTCGACTACCTGCCGATCGAAGAGTGCAAGGGCCGCGTTGCGGCCGAGGGCGCTCTTCCCTACCCCCCGGGTGTCGTCGTGGTTGTCCCCGGTGAGGTCTGGGGCGGCCCGCAGTACGACTACTTCATGGCACTCGAAGAGGGCATCAACCAGCTCCCCGGCTTCGCTCCTGAGCTCCAGGGCGTCCACATGGTGACCGAAGACGACGGTCGCCAGCGTGCCTACGGGTACGTCATCCGCAACAAGTAATTTCAGTGCACGGTTGGGGTGGGAGAGTCCCGCTCTCCCACCCCTTCCCCCTGACACGATCTAAAGGTCACATCACATGTCACAGACTCCTCAACGCAAGAAGATGGGCGTTGTCCAGCTCACCATCCTCACGATGGTGAACATGATGGGCTCCGGCATCATCATGCTTCCCACGAAGCTCGCCGAAGTCGGCACCGTCTCCATCCTTTCCTGGCTCGTCACCGCGACCGGCGCTACCCTTCTTGCTTACGCCTTCGCTATGGCAGGCCGCTACTCGAAGCGCCCCGGCGGCATGGGCGGCTACGCTGAATACGCCTTCGGTAAGGCCGGCAACTTCACCGCAAACTTCACTTACTTTATTTCGCTCGTGATCGCGAACATCGCGATCGCGATTTCGGCTGTTGGTTACGCACTTTCGTTCATGCAGATCGACAGCTCGAAGATGGCCAATGGCCCCGTCATCGTCGGCCTCCTCACCATCGCAACCCTCTGGCTCGCAACCGTCCTCAACTTCGGTGGCGCCTCCATCACCGGTAAGATCTCCTCGGTCACCATCTGGGGCGTTATCATCCCGGTGTTCTTCATGTGTATCTTCGGTTGGTTCTGGTTCGATGGCAGCCTCTGGGCAGCCTCATGGAACCCGCACTCGTACAACATGTTCGAGGCCATCAGCATGTCGATCTCGATGACCCTCTGGGCGTTCCTCGGTCTCGAGTCCGCCTCGGCGAACTCCGACGCTGTTGAGAACCCCGAGAAGAACGTTCCCCGCGCGGTGCTCTTCGGCACCATCGGCGCCGCTGTCCTCTACATCGTGTCGACCAACGTCATCGCCGGTATCGTCGACAACGCTGCTCTTGCGTCCTCCGACGGCCCGTTCGGCCTCGTGTTCTCGCAGATGTTCAACCCGCTCATCGGCCGCATCGTTCTTGGCCTCATGGTTATCTCCTGCTTCGGTTCGCTGCTCGGTTGGCAGTTCACCATCGCCGAGGTTGCCCGCTCGATGGCTCTCGTGCGTATGTTCCCGAAGTGGTTCACGAAGCTCTCGAAGAACGGTGCTCCGATCCTCGGTATGGTCATCATTACCGCTGTTCAGACCCTCATCACCTTCATGACCATGAGCCCCGAGCTCTCGAAGCAGTTCGAGGTACTCGTGAACCTCGCAGTGGTCACAAACGTGATGCCGTACATCCTCTCGATGGCTGCGCTTGCCGCGATGATGTTCGCCGAGAAGGTTCCCGCGAAGACGCGTCGCACGACCGTCATCGTCGCCTTCATCTCGCTCCTCTACAGCCTCTACGCTCTCTACGCCGCTGGTGCGGAAGCGTTCGTCGGTGGCTGCCTCGTGACCTTCCTCGGTTGGGGCTTCTTCGGCCTCATCGTTCCGAAGCTCATCAAGCAGGGCGAGATGCACCTCGAGCCCATTGGCACCGACCCGGAGGCGCTCGCCGCTTCCGAGGCCGAGGCTGCACAGGCCTGATTGGCATCGAGCTGGCTTAGCTCACTTTCACTCGAAGCGCTCCCGCTCCCCTCCAAGGGGCGGGAGCGCTTCTTTGCGTACAGCCACTTGCGATTTGCTTTGCCCGCTCGCCGCGCCGAGGTGCAAATGTCGTGGCGACTGGAGATCACTCACATGCCCCCAGCACTCCGATTCGCCACGTCGCGAGGACCACTAACAGGGTTCGAGTGGGAAGAGCGAAAGGAGGGACAAAGAGCAGCAGGACAGGCGGCCACGGGGCTCGCCAGTAGGGCAACGCCAAGTTTGGGGCGGCGTGGGGTGCCCATGAAGCAGGAGGGTCCGACGGTTGCTGAGCAACCGTCGGACCCTAACCCCCATCGCCGGCCCTAGCCTATATTTCCCAGGCACCAATAGCCCGGCCCAACAAACACACGAAAGGCGACCGCCCCGGGACGAATCCCGAAGCGGCCGCCTAACGTTTGCTGCTTACGCTCTCTTATTCCGTAATCGGCTTCACGAGCGGGAACAGAATCGTGTCGCGGATACCGAGGCCGGTGATGGTCTGCAGGACACGGTCGATCCCCATGCCCATTCCGCCTGACGGCGGGAAGCCGTACTCCATGGCATCGCAGAAGTCTTCGTCGTAACGCATTGCGTCCTCGTCGCCGCCAGCGGCGAGCTGCGCCTGCTGCACGAAGCGCTCGCGCTGGATCACCGGATCGGCGAGCTCGGAGTACGCAGTGCCGATTTCCGAACCACGGATGTAGAGATCCCACTTCTCGACGACGCCTTTGCGTTCGCGATGGTCACGGGTGAGCGGGCTGGTCTCAACCGGGTAGTTCATGACGAACACTGGCGCGTAGAGCTCTTCGTCGGGGATGAGGTGCTCCCAAATTTCCTCGACAAGCTTGCCGTGCCCGAGCTTTTCTTCCTCGACCTCAACCTCGAACTTGCGGGCAAGCTCTCGAAGGTGCTCGACGGAGGTTTCGGGCGTGATTTCCTCGCCGGCATGCGTGGACAGGCTCTCGTACAGGTCGATGCGCTTCCATTCGCCACCGAGATCGAATTCGGTTCCGTCGGCGAGCGTGACGAGCGTGGAGCCAGTCGCGGCAATTGCAGCGTTTTGGATGATTTCGCGTGCGAGTTCGGCCATGCCGTTGTAGTCAGAGTAGGCCTGATAGCACTCGAGCATCGTGAACTCAGGCGAGTGGGTAGAGTCGGCGCCCTCGTTACGGAAGTTGCGGTTGATTTCGAAGACGCGGTCAAGGCCACCCACGACAGCGCGCTTGAGGAATAGCTCGGGTGCGATGCGAAGGAACAGCTCCATGTCGAACGCGTTCATGTGCGTCGAGAAGGGGCGAGCCGAGGCGCCCGAAGGGATAGTCTGCAGCATCGGGGTTTCGGCTTCGAGGAAGTCGTGTCCGTGGAGCGTTTGACGGATGGACTGCAGGACGCGCATACGAAGACGCGCGATGCGCTGCGCTTCGGGGTTGGTAATGAGGTCGACGTAGCGGCGGCGCACGCGCACCTCTTCGCTGAGATCGCCGTGAAGGTTCGGCAGGGGGCGAACAGCCTTGGAGGCCATCTCCCAACGGTCGGCGAAAACCGACAGTTCACCGCGGCGAGAGGTGCCAACGGTGCCGTGAACGAAGAGGTGGTCACCGATGTCCACGAGTGAGCGGAAGTCGTTGAACGCCTCTTCACCGATGGCCTTGAAGTTCAGCATGGCCTGGAGGCGGGTGTGGTCGCCAGCCTGGAGAGCAACGAAGATAAGCTTGCCGGTTTCACGGATGTGAAGCACGCGGCCAGCGAGGCCAACGGTTCGGTCGGTCATCTCGCCGGCTTCGAGACCACCAAATTCCTTCACGACTTCGGGAATCGTGGTCGTAAGTTCCACACTCACCGGGTAGGGGTGGCGTGCGTTGCCCTCGAGCATTTCCGAACGCTTGCGCATTCGAACCGCACGCTGATCCGAGCTGGGCATCTGAGCCCCGTCTGTTTGGCCACCATTCAGTTCAGGCACAACGATCGTTTCCTTTTCACGTGTACTGCGTTTTAGTCGTGTGACACCGGGGTTTATGCCGCCGGTGAGTACCGCGATTTTATCACTCGGGTGAGCCTGGGAAGCGGGCCCACCACGGGCTGGAATGGGCGTGAGCAGGCCGGGTCTTGGGAGTCCGACGGATGCCTGCGAAACGATGTTCCCCACATCGACGGGCCGCACGGTCACTCGTTCAGATATACTGGATCCATAAACTAAAGATTTAAAGACGGTGTATAGAAATGTCGTGGAGAGCGCGCTGGGCTGCCCTAGTCGTCGTTCTGTTGCCAGTTTTCCTGATCAGTATCGATGTCACGGTTCTGAGCATCTCGCTCCCGGGCATCTCGCAGGATCTCCATCCGTCGGCAAACGAACTTCTGTGGATCGTCGATTCGTACTCGTTTGTGCTCGCGTGTCTGCTCATTGTGATGGGCAAGTTTGGTGACAGTTTCGGGCGGCTTCGTCTTTTGATGTGGGGCTCTGCCCTCTTCGGCGCGGCCTCTATATTGTCGGGCTTTAGCACCTCGTCGCTCATGCTGATCGTGGGCCGTTCCCTCCAGGGACTCGGTGGCGCGACTCTCATGCCGTCGACGCTCGGCATGATCCGCCACATTTTCCAGAAGCGTTCGGAGAGGCGTCTCGCGCTTGCACTGTGGTCGGCAGCATTTTCTAGCGGTAGTGCGATTGGCCCGCTTCTCGGCGGCATCTTGCTCGAGGTCGCGAACTGGCGGTACGTGTTCTTTATTAACGTGCCGATCGTGATCGTCTTCGTGATCCTCGCGAGGCTTTACGTTCCCGAGTCAGACCTCGAGGAGGCCGAGCGCATCGACCTTCTCTCCCCCGTGCTGCTGATCGCGTCGATCTTTGCGCTCGTGCTGAGCTTCAAGCTTCTCATTGACGATTTCGCGATCTGGCAGGTAGGGCTCTTGGTCGCTGGTGCGGCGGGTCTTGCGCTCTTTTGGCGTCGCCAGTACGTTGTCGCGAACCCGATTCTCGACGTGGATGTGGTCTCGGAGCCGACGTTCCGCTCGGCAACACTCATTAATGGCATCGCGTATTTCATCACGATTGGCACGCTGTTCTTCTTCCCGCAATACCTCATGGTCGTTTCGGGACTGTCGCCGATCGAGGCGGGTCTGTGGGCGCTTCCGATGGTCGTGGCGACGATTCTTGGCGCGCTCATTTCCCCGATCTTTGCTCGAAAGTTCCGGTCGAACCAGCTCGTGGCTCTCGGCCTTTTCACGTGCGGCATGGGCTGCCTTTCGGTGCCGCTGCTCGTGACCGTCCACTTCAACCCGTTCTTCTACTTCCTGTGCACGTTCCTCATCGGTCTTGGTATCGGGTTCTCGGAGCCGCTCACGAACGACACGATTCTGTCGTCGGCCCCGGACAAGGAGGCCGGCTCCGTTTCGGCGATTTCCGAAACGGCGTACGAGCTTGGCGGGGCGCTGGGCACTGCGGTTCTTGGTGGCGTGGGGATGCTCGCTTATCGCCTCTCCCTGTCCTCGCGCGAAGTTGGCCTCGGTGTTTCGGATCAGGTGCTTGAGGAGGCTAAGCAGACGATCGGGTCAGCGACGGTCCTGGCCGAGCCGGGCAATTCTGCGAACCCGGATATGGCTTGGAATCTTGCAAAGGCGTCGTTCGTTGATGGGCAGAATGCCGCGATGTATCTCGCTGGCATTGCGGCCTTTGCCGCGACCATTATTGCGCTGCGTGGCATGCGCGCCGAACTGCATTTGAGGCTTCAGGACAAGCTCGGCGCAAAACCCCCGCAGGAGTCCCCTGACCTGCAGTAATGGACTTTTCAACACAGTTTTGGTGCAGGTCTTTGCTCTAGGCTGAAGCCATGGCTTTCGTCGATACTCCCACCCCCGCCGATTACCCCGCTATCGCCCTTATTGCTAGGGATCTTTTGCGCGCCTCTGATCCTTCCGAGGTGTTCGACGGCACCGACCTCATCAACACTATTGAGGCGGGACACCCTGCAATGGTGGTTCGCGAATCACGCGATTCTGGCGAGGAACCGGCACCGGTTGTGGCGTACGCGATGGTGCACGATCACGCTCGGGGTCGCATCGATGCGAAGTGGGCTGTGCGTCGTGGCGATGAACTCTATATCGCGCATGCCGCGCGCTGCCTGGAGTGGATCGAGAAGCAGGCCCGCATGCTTGGCGAGAAGCGCGGCGAGGAGGGCTTCGTGATCGTCACGGAGGTCGGCCCGGGTGATTTTATCCGCGCGGAGGCTCTCGCTGACGCCGGCTTTACGAAAGCGCGCACCTGGGTGGTGATGGACCAGGACATCCCCGCGCGTGTGCAGGAAATTCACGATCGGGAGTCCGACGCTTCCCTGGCTCCCCGCGTGGCTGCAAATGTTCGCGTTCGCACCCTTGCCGACGTTGAGGATCGCCGCGCTGCCCACGCTGCTCTTGAGCATGCTTTTGAGGATCACTTCAATCATTTCGAGGAGAGCTTCGACGAGTGGTGCGAGCGCACAGATCTGTATGCGCATCACGAGTGGGACCGCGACCTTTTGGCTGAGCTCGTTCCCGCGGATGGTTCGGCACCGATGGTGATCGGCACGCTCATGACGTCGTGGCTTCCCGAGTCGAAGACGGCCCACGTGGAGTATCTCGGCGTGACGCGCGAGGGCCGCGGCAAGGGAGCGGCGCACGCGCTGCTCGATGCGTTCTACCTGCTTGCCATGGAACATGGCTATGGCCGGGGGGAGCTCTTTGTGGACGCCGATTCTCCCACGGGGGCAAATCTCGCCTACGAGAAGATGAATTGGCGCCAGGATTTCCTCAAGGAGACGTGGCACAAGGAAATCACTCTCTAGCCCCTCGCACCGCCCCACCCCTCACCCTGCGGGCTCCTTCTTCCCTCACCCCGCGGCCGTCTTCTTCCCTGCGGAAGTGGTGAAAAACGGCGTCGGAGGTCCAGATATCAACGTGAGGTGGCGATTTTTCACCACCTTCGAGAAGAGACGGCGGAAAGTGGGCAACGAGGCGACCCCCGGTAGCCCAGGGACCCGGAGCCAAGGAAAGTCGACTACAAGGCTCCCCAATGCGCTGGTCGGGGAAACTCCCCCTGGGCATGGCAAAGGGCCCGCTCCCCATAGGAGCGGGCCCTCTACTACCACGGGATCACTCCCACTCGATCGTGCCCGGCGGCTTGCTCGTCACATCGAGGGTTACGCGGTTAATGCCATCAACCTCGTTCGTGATGCGCGTCGAGATTTTCGACAGAACATCGTAGGGAACCTTCGCCCAGTCGGCGGTCATTGCGTCGTCCGACGTCACCGGTCGAAGAACAATGGGGTGGCCGTACGTGCGGTGGTCGCCCTGCACGCCAACGGAGCGCACGTCGGCGAGGAGCACGACGGGGCACTGCCAAATGTCGCGGTCGAGGCCAGCGAGGGTCATCTCTTCGCGGGCGATAGCGTCGGCGGCGCGGAGGGTATCGAGTCGCTCCTTCGTGATCTCGCCGATGATGCGAATGCCGAGGCCCGGGCCGGGGAACGGCTGGCGCCACACGATTTCGTCGGGCAGGCCGAGCTGGGTGCCGACGGTGCGCACTTCATCCTTGAACAGCTGGCGAAGCGGCTCCACAAGTTCGAAGGTCAAATCGTCGGGAAGCCCACCGACGTTGTGGTGGCTCTTGATGTTGGACGTGCCGTCGCCGCCGCCCGACTCCACAACGTCGGGATAGAGCGTGCCCTGCACGAGGAAGGCTTTGCGGCGAGCCTGGTCGCCGTCAACAACACCCTGCTCGCGCAGAATGTCTTCCTGCGCCTGCTCGAATACACGGATGAACTCACGGCCGATGATCTTGCGTTTTTGCTCGGGGTCGGTGACGCCCGCGAGCGCGGTGAGGAAGCGTTCTTCGGCGTCGACCACGACGAGTTTCGCGCCGCCCGTTGAGCCGCTGAAGGCGCGCTCAATTTCTTCGGATTCGCGAAGGCGCATGAGGCCGTGGTTGACGTACACGCACGTGAGGCGATCGCCGATCGCACGCTGGACGAGGGCCGCGGCAACGGCGGAGTCGACGCCGCCGCTCAGGGCGCAGATGGCGGTGCCGTCTTCACCGATCTGGGCGCGGATCAGCTCGACCTGTTCGTCGATGACGTTGGACATCGTCCATTCGGGCTTGATGCCGGCGCCGCGGTAGAGGAAGTTCTCGAGGATTTCTTGGCCGCGCTCGGAGTGCTTGACTTCGGGGTGCCACTGGACGCCGAAGATGCGCCGTTCGCGATTCTCGAATGCGGCAACGGGCGAGCCCGCCGAAACGGCGATCACGTCGAAGCCTTCGGGCGCTTCGTGAACGCTGTCGCCGTGGCTCATCCACACGTTCTGGTTGAGGTCTTGATCGGCAAGCAGAACGGAATCGCCCTGAATTTCAGTGAGCAGGGTCGCGCCGTACTCGCGGGTGCCCGTAGGGGCGACCGTCCCGCCGAGGGCCTGCGCGATCGCCTGGAAGCCGTAGCACAGGCCGAGTACCGGAATACCCGCCTCGAGGAGCGCGGGGTCGAGCTTCGGAGCGCCGTCGGCATACACGGAGCTGGGGCCGCCGGAGAGGATGAGCGCTTTGGGGTTCTTCGCGAGGATTTCGCTCGCGCTCATCGAGTTCGGGACGACCTCGGAGTAAATGTTCGCTTCGCGGACCCGGCGCGCGATGAGCTGCGCGTATTGCGCACCAAAATCGACGACGAGGACCGGGTCTTGCTGGGTGCTGAGCTGGTTGTCGTTCATCACGCTCTCCATCCTAATGCGCGTACTACTGGTCCGCCGCATCGCCGAGTGTGGGGCGCTCGGCGAGATCGCGCTCGACTTTGGCGTGGGTCCAGCGCTCGCCGAAGAAGCTCAGCACGGGAATCACGCCGAAGAACATGAGCAGGAGCATCCGTTCGAGGCCCCAGCGCATTTTGCTCCACAGGTCGAAGGCGAGCACGACGTAGATCATGTAGATGAGGCCGTGGATGGGGCTCCACGTCTTTGAAATCGTCGCCCACAGATCGCTCTGGCCCCCGTACACGAGGTAGCGCATGATCATGATCGCGACGAGCACGAGCAGCGCGATACCTTCCACGATCGAGGCGACCCGGAAGCGGGCCATCGACGTGCGGATTTGAGTGTCATTGAGCGGCTTGCGAGCCACGGGGCCTCCTTGCGGCATGGTTGGGGCGGTGGCGGCTAGTCCGAGGTTTCGCCGGCGAGCCGCGATTCGAGTTCGAGCCTACGCTCAGCCTGCTCATCAAGGTAGGTGGAGCGCACGCTTCGCCACCAGATGTAGAGGAAAAACACGCCGAAGAGGATCCACTGGAGCATGTATCCGAAGTTTTGGAGGTTGAGGCCACTAGTGAAGCTCGACTGTGCGGCGGGAAGCGGCCCGAGGTCGCGCCACGCGTCCGCAGCGGTTGCGCTCGCACCGTCGGACTCCCCCGGCCCGGCCATGTACTGACGCGCCTCGTTCGTGAGGGCCCCGTACCCGGCGAGCATGGGCCCCTCCCACACGTTCACGAGCAGGGTGGAGGAAAGCGTTCCGACGGTCGCCACGCCCCCATCGCCCTCGTGGCGCACGGTGCCGCTCGCCTCCTCGGAGGCCTCGAGGCGCACGACTATTTCATGCGAGCCGGTGGGCGGCTCGGGAAGGGTACCCCATTCGCTCGAGGGGGCGGTCGTGTAACCGCGCGCGACGGGGATGGATGTGCCGCGAAGCGGCCCTTTGGTGATGCGTGCGTTTGTGACGACGACGGCGGCGTCGTGGCCGTCGATCTCGCGGCCGGGCACGAGCACTTGCTCCGAGGGCACGAACTCCCCCGTGAATGACGCGAGACGCCCCTGGACCGCGTTTGTGACGGGTGCGTGCGCGTCCATGAGCTCCTCGATCGGGACGGGCGCGGCGGATTGCGTTTCATCGCGGGCGTCGAGGGCTCGCGTTGCTCGCTCGAACTGCCAGTTCGCGAGGAGACCGCACACGAGGGTCGCTGTTGCCATGAGGGCGAGTAGGCCCAGGAACTTGGGGCGGAGAGCGACGCGAAGCATTCCTTAAGTGTAGGCGTGAGATTGAACGAGTGGGCCCTTGGTTCCCGGGCAGCGTCCAACTGCTCGCCCTATCCTAGAAAGCGTGTCTCACAGTGTGTATGTAACCTCGTCAGAAGGACGCTCCGGCAAGTCCACCGTTGCCCTCGGCCTCCTTGAAGCCCTCGTCGCTACGTCAGAGAACGTCGCCGTGTTCCGGCCGATCATCGATTCGCGCCACGAGCGTGACGCCGCCGTTGAACTCCTTACTTCGCACCCGGGCATTAGCCAGGGCTACGACGAAGCACTCGGCGTCACCTACGACCTCGTGAACTCCAATCCCGAAAAGGCGCAGGAAGAGATCATGCGCCGCTATCAGGAGCTGCGCGAGAAGTACCAAGCGGTGCTCGTTCTCGGCTCTGACTACAACGGTCTCGCAAACCCCACCGAGCTCGCCTTCAACGCTTCCGTGGCCGCGAATATCGGCGCGCCGGTTGTGCTGGTCGTCAGCGCCCGCCGCCGCGATCCGCAGCAGGCCGCAACGGTCGCCCAGATCGCCTTCCACGAGTTCGCCCAGAACCACGCGACCCCCGTCGCCGTCGTCATCAACCGCGCCGCGGACGAGGACCTGCCCGCAAGCCGCGAAGAGATCGCGAAGGTTCTTCCCGAAGGCGTGATCACCGCTGCCCTTCCCGAATCGGACATCGTGTACTCGCCGAGCGTGAACGCTATCAAGGACGCCGTAAACGGCACGGTCGTCCAGGGTGCGCCGGAGCTTCTCGAGCGCGTTGCGCTCGACATCGTCGTGGCCGCGATGGGCCTTCCGAATGTGCTCAAGAACCTCCACGAGTCGAGCACCGTGATCGCCCCCGGCGATCGCTACGATCTCATCCAGGGCATCCTCATGTCGCAGCAGTCGGGCACGTTCCCGTCGCTCAGCTCGCTCGTGCTCACGGGCGGTTACGACCTTCCCGAGGAAATCAAGGCCCTCGGCACGGGTGACCTGCCGATCATCGTGACGGAGGAGAATACCTTCGAGGCCGCCGTTGCCGCGAGCAACATCGACGGCAAGCTCACCTCGACGCCGCAAAAGATCGATGCGGCCCGCCGTCTCGTCGCCGAAAATTTCGCGATGACCGAACTCATTTCGGCGCTCAACCTCGCAAAGAGCGACGTCGTGACACCGATGATGTTCCAGTTCGACCTCATTGCCCGCGCGCAGGGTGAAAAGAAGACGATCGTGCTTCCCGAGGGCGATGAGCCGCGCATCATCGCAGCCGCCGAGGCGATCCTCAGCCGCGGCGTTGCAAACCTCGTGCTTCTTGGAGACGAGACCGCGATCCGTCAGAAGGCTGCACAGCTCGGCCACGACATCGCCGAAGCCCGCATCGTGTCCCCGCACGATGAAGAGCTCGTCGAGAAGTTTGCCGAAGAGTTTGCGCGTCTTCGCGCAAAGAAGGGCGTGACCCTCGATCAGGCGCGAGACACCGTTCAGGACGTCTCCTACTTCGGGACGATGATGGTCCACATGGGCTACGCCGACGGCATGGTCTCCGGCGCGGTCAACTCGACTGCCCACACGATCCGCCCCGCGCTTCAGATCATCAAGACGAAGCCGGGCGCGAAGGTCGTCTCCTCCGTGTTCCTCATGGCGCTCGAGGATCGCGTTCTCGTGTACGGCGACTGCGCCGTGAACCCTGACCCGACCGCCGAGCAGCTCGCCGACATCGCCGCTCAGTCCGCCGCAACGGCAGACCAGTTCGGCGTGGATCCGCGGATTGCGATGCTCTCGTACTCGACGGGCACAAGCGGTTCGGGGGCCGACGTCGACAAGGTTCGTGAGGCGACCGCGCTCGTGAAGGAAAACCACCCCGACCTGAACGTCGAGGGCCCCATCCAGTACGACGCCGCCGTGGACGCCTCGGTCGCGAAGACCAAGCTTCCCGATTCGGCCGTTGCTGGCCGCGCGACCGTGTTCGTGTTCCCCGATCTCAACACCGGTAACAACACGTACAAGGCAGTGCAGCGCTCCGCCGGAGCGATCGCGATCGGCCCCGTCCTGCAGGGACTCAACAAGCCTGTCAACGACCTTTCGCGCGGCGCGCTCGTCGAGGACATCATCAACACCGTCGTGATCACCGCGATCCAGGCGCAGAACCAGAACTGACGGGCGAGACGCCCCACCTGACTACGAACGGAGAAACCGTGACCAACAGCAACGTTCTCGTGATCAACTCGGGTTCGAGTTCGATTAAATTCCAGCTCATCGACCCGACCTCGAATCACGTGACCGCGTCCGGCATCGTCGAGCGCATCACGCTGCCCACGGGCAACGCGTCGATCGAGGCCGGAGACAAGGAAGAAACGTGGGAAGGCGCGATTCCCGACCACGTTAAGGGCATGCAGGTCGTCGAGGAGCTCTTCGCGAAGGTTGGCGTTGAGCTGACCGAGGAGACCGTGAGCGCCGTTGGCCACCGCGTTGTCCAGGGCGGCGCGGTGTTCCCCGAAGCCACCCTCGTCACTGACGAGGTCCGCGACCAGATCCACGAACTCGGTGCCCTCGCTCCCCTGCACAACTACGCGGCGGTGGACGGCATCAACGGTGCACGCGCGCTCCTGCCGAACCTTCCCCACGTCGTCGTTTTCGACACGTCGTTCTTCACGCAGCTTCCGCCCGAGGCATACACGTATGCGATCAACAAGGAGATCGCCGAGCAGTACAAGATTCGCCGCTATGGTGCACACGGCACCTCCCACGAGTTCATTTCCTCTCGCGTGCCGGGATTCCTCGGCCGCGAAGGCGAGGATCTCCGCCAGATCGTCCTGCACCTCGGCAACGGCGCTTCTGCCTCCGCCGTCAAGAACGGCAAGCCCGTTGATACCTCGATGGGACTCACCCCGCTCGAGGGCCTCGTCATGGGCACCCGCTCGGGCGACATCGACCCGTCGGTGTATGCGCTCCTCAGCCGCCAGGCCGGCATGGATCCCGCCGAGGTCGACACGCTGCTCAACAAGAAGTCGGGCCTCATGGGCCAGCTCGGAATGAGCGACTTCCGCGACATCACCGCCGCCGTGGAATCCGGCGACGAGAACGCGAAGCTCACGCTCGGCATGTGGGCCCACCGCGTCAAGAAGTACGTGGGTGCCTACGCTTTCATCCTCGGTGGTCTCGACGTCATCACGTTCACCGCGGGCATCGGCGAGAATGCTTCGCTTGCCCGCTCGAGCGCCCTCGAAGGCCTCGAGGAGTTCGGCATCATTCTTGACGAAGAAGCGAACGCGCAGCGCAAGAAGGAGCCGTGGATCATCTCGGCGCCCGAATCGAAGGTCACCGTGCTCGTGTACCCCACGAACGAGGAGCTCGCGATCGCGCAGCAGACCCTCGCGGTTGCGCGCGGCTAACAGCCTCCACACGGCTCACATTGCCGTACAAAAATGGGGCTCGCCACCAAAGGCGAGCCCCATTTTTCTTTCGAAGATTAGCGGGTCGTCACGACCTCAACCCTCTGGAATTCCTTGAGGTCCGTGTAGCCGGTCGTCGCCATCGCGTGGCGAAGCGCGCCGACGAGGTTCGTGGTGCCATCGGCAGAAAGGCCGGGGCCGAACAGGATCTGCTCGAGCGGCGCGACCTGACCGACCTCCACGCGGTGACCGCGCGGCATCGTGGGGTGGTGTGCCTCGCTGCCCCAGTGGAAGCCGCCGCCGGGGGCTTCCGTGGCTCGTGCGAGCGCGGCACCGACCATGAGACCGTCGGCCCCGCACGCGATAGCCTTCACGATGTCACCGCTACGGCCGAGGCCACCGTCGGCGATCACGTGCACGTAGCGGCCGCCCGATTCGTCCATGTAGTCCCTGCGGGCCGCGGCGACGTCCGCGACGGCGGAGGCGAGCGGCACCGAAATGCCGAGGGTTTCCCACGTCGTCTGGCTTGCTCCACCGCCGAAGCCCACGAGAACGCCCGCCGCACCCGTGCGCATGAGGTGGAGGGCCGCTGTGTAGGTTGCGCAGCCGCCCACGATGACGGGGACGTCGAGCTCGTAGATGAAGCGCTTGAGGTTGAGCGGTTCGCGGTTGCCCGAGACGTGCTCGGCGCTCACGGTGGTGCCGCGAATGAAGAAGATGTCGACGCCCGCATCGACAACGCTCTTCCAGTGTTCCTGCGTGCGCTGCGGCGAAAGGGAACCAGCCGCGACCACGCCGGCCTCGCGTAGCTGCGTGATGCGCTCACGGATGAGGCCCGGCTTGATCGACTCCGAGTAGATCTCGCGGATGCGGTGGTGAACATCCTTCGGGTCGAGGCGCGCAATCTCCTCCAAGAGCGGCGTGGGGTTCTCGTAGCGAGTCCACAGGCCCTCGAGATCGAGCACGCCGAGCCCGCCGAACTGGCCGAGTTGGATCGCCGTTTCGGGGCTCATCACGGAATCCATGGGGGCCGCGAAGATCGGGATGTCGAAGTGGTAGGCATCGACCTGCCACGAGGTTGAGACATCCTCCGGATCCCGCGTGCGGCGGGAGGGCACCACGGCTACATCGTCGAGGCCGTAGGTGCGACGGCCTCGCTTATTGCGTCCAATTTCGATTTCGTTCTGCACGGTTTCCAGTCTACAGAGGCCATACGGGATTGACGTCTGGTGTTTTGCCCTGCCGCTTGAGATAGTCGATGAAGTTTTCGGCCCATGCGCGGTGAAGCTCGATTTGCTTCTTATGGAGCTCGGCGAGTTCGCTTTCGGCAATGACCGTGTGCTTCTTGGCCATGGCGCGCAGAACATCGAGGGTCATGGATACATCGACATCTGCCGTGTGCATGTTCCCCTCGGGCTCCTCGATCCCGTACACCTCCATGAGGGTCGACAGGTTGCGCTTACCCTTGCGGTAGCGATCCAGCCCGCGATCGAGCACGAGCGGATCGACGACAGGCGCGATGGCGCGGCCGAGGCGATCCTCGATCGTGGGCAGGCCGTTGCGGCTCAGCTCCGCTTCGATGATCGAAAGATCGAAGCCGCCGTTAAACGCGACGATCGGCGCGCCCTGCTCAAGGCACTCAACGATGCGCACCGCTATTTCCTCAAGAGCGGGCGCGGGCTCCATGCCGTAGGCGCACGCGTGTTCCGTGGAGATGCCGTGCACGCGCGAGGCCTGCTCGGGAATCTCCACGCCCGGGTTGATGAGCCACGTCGCGACAGTTTCGCCTTCGCGACCCGGCCCCGTGGAGAACACGAGGGCTGCGGTCACGATGCGATCATTCGCGGTATCCGTGCCGGTGGTTTCCGTATCAAAGCCCAGCATCGGGCCGTCAATCCAACTCATGTCACAAGCCTACGTCGGGGTGGGACATTTAAACGTGGCCGGCCGTAGGATGAGGAAAGACCCCCTCCGCGCGAGCAACCATGGAGAGCCGTGCTCGAACTGCACAACATCACCAAGTCCTACACGACGGGCACCTTTACCCAGGTCGCGCTTGCCGGCGTGAGCGTCGCGTTTCGTGACAACGAGTTCGTCGCGATCCTCGGCCAATCCGGATCTGGCAAAACCACGATGCTCAACGTGATTGGCGGCCTCGACCACTTCGACTCCGGCGACCTCGTGATCGACGGTATCTCGACGAAAAACTTCAAGGACCGCGACTGGGATCGCTACCGCAACAACCGCATCGGTTTCGTTTTCCAGAGCTACAACCTCATCCCCCACCAAAGTGTCCTTGCGAACGTTGAGCTCGCTCTCACACTCTCGGGCGTCGGACGGTCCGAGCGCCGTGAACGCGCTCTCGATGCCCTCGCCAAAGTGGGCCTTGGCGAACACGTGCACAAGAAACCGAGCCAGCTTTCCGGCGGGCAAATGCAGCGAGTCGCTATTGCACGCGCCCTCATCAACGACCCCGAGATTCTTCTCGCCGACGAGCCCACGGGTGCCCTCGACTCCGCCACGTCCGTGCAGGTCATGGACCTTCTTCGCGAGGTCGCGAGCGATCGCCTCGTCATCATGGTCACTCACAACCCCGAGCTCGCCCACGAATACGCAACCCGCGTCGTCGAGTTTGCCGACGGCCACGTCGTCGGTGATTCCGATCCCTTCGACCCGGCCCTCGAGGAGACGCGCGAAGCGAAACCCACGCGCAACACCCGCATGGGGCCGCTCACGGCACTCATGCTCAGCTTCAACAACCTCATGACGAAAAAAGGCCGCACGATCATGACCTCGTTCGCGGGCTCGATCGGCATCATCGGTATCGCCGCGATTCTCGCGCTCGCGAACGGCGTCAACAGCTACATCGCCAAAACCGAGGAAAACGCTCTCGCGAACTACCCGCTCAGTATCCAAAAAACGGGGGTCTCGATGGAATCGGGACTCGCGAACGCCAAGCCCAAAGGCGAAGAAAAAGCGAACACGGTGCGCGCCGTTGAGATGTACACGCGCTCCATGAACTCGACGAGCACCAACGATCTCGCCTCCCTCAAGAAGTATTTCGACGCCAACGGAGGAGGAATCAACTCCTACGTCAAGGCGATCGAATACTCGTATGCAGCCGAACCCCAGATCTACGCGCTCGGCACCGACAAACCCGTGCAAGTCCACCCTGAACAGGCGTTTTCTCAATACTCGGGAGGCTTCTCGCTCAGCCCCGCGAGCGCAATGTTCTCGATGGACGCCTTCCGTCAGCTTCCCGAAAACACCGCGCTCTACACCTCGAAATACCGGGTCCTCGACGGCCGCTGGCCAACAAACGCGCACGAACTCGTGCTCGTTCTCGACGAAAATGGCCGAATGCCCGATCTATACGAGTACACACTCGGCCTCAAGGACCACGCGAAACTCGACGAAATGATGGAGAACACGCAGGCTGGCCGAGCATCGGGAGATTCCGACCGCACCTCGGGAGACAAGAACTCCACAAAACCCGGCGAGTACACCTACGACCAGATCATCGGCACCGAGTTCTCGCGCGTCAACGCCTTCGAGACCTACACCCACAACGACGACACCGGCACGTGGATCGACCGCAGCGGCGATGCCGACTTCATGCGCGAGAAGATCGAAAAAGGCGAGCGCCTCACGATCGTCGGCATCGTGCGCCCCAACGAAGGCGAGGACATGGGCGCGCTCCAGCAGGGCATCTCCTACCTCCCCGCCCTCACGGACCAGGTCATCACCGAAGCTGCCCAGTCGGAGATCGTCCACGAGCAGCGGGCGCATCCCGATGTCGACGTTTTCACTGGAAAGACATTCGACGAACTCAAAAACGACGATCAGGGCGACGACTTTGACATGAGCTCCCTGTTTACGGTCGACCAGGAGAAGATCCGCGGCGCATTCCAGATCGACGAGTCGAAACTCCAGATGGACCTCAGCGGTCTCGATCTCAGCTCGATGCCTGCACCGAACTTCGATCCGGGCGCACTCGATATGAGCGACCTTGATCTTTCGAGCCTCGACCCGGGCGCGGCAACCGTCGGACCCCCAACCGTGAAACCCCAGGACCTCGACCTTGCCGGCCTCACCGCGCGCTACCCCCAGCTCGCCGATATCGACCTCCAGGGCGCGCTCGCGAAGGCGCTTGAGGGCGACGTGATCCGGCCCGGTGCCGGCGCGTACCTCAGCGGCGAGGCGGGCGCGCTCATCCAGGGCTTTCAGGAGTACTACGCGGCGCATGCGGATTCCGACGGCGACCAGATTCCCGATCGGGACACGGCCGAGGTCGTGCTTGAGTACATGCAGACCGACGAGGTCAAAGGGAAACTAGACGAGATTTCGAACTCCGACAAGGTGGTCGATCGCGCGCTACTTGAACAGCAACTTTTCGAGGCCCTCGGCGACGATCCGGCCCTCAAGGACGTTTCCTCCGCGGTCAGCAACGATCTCTCGAGCGCCATCGCCGAGCAGCTCTCCACCCAGCTAGGCGGCGCCCTCGCAAGCCAAATTCAACAGGCCATCGGCGGGTATTTGACGAACGCGATCGGCTCCATGATGCAGGAATACATGAGCGCACTCCAGGGCGAGATTGAACGCCAGATCAATGACGCGATGTCCACGATGGGCGAGAATTTCGCGAATGCCATGAGTGTCGATCCGGAGAAATTCGCCGATGCGTTCGAAATGAACATGGACAAGGAAGAGCTCGCTGCGTTCATGTCGACGATGGTGTCGACGCGCGCGGCAAGCTACGAGGACAATCTCGAAAAGCTCGGCTGGGCAGACCGCACGAGTCCCGATCAAGTCGATATTTACCCGGCGAGTTTCAAGGACAAGGACAAGGTCAAGGCCATTCTCGACTCCTACAACGCGCAGGCCAAGGCGCGGGGCGAGAAGAAGAAGGAGATCGTCTACACCGACATGGTGGGGATGCTCATGAGCTCGGTGACGAGCATTATCAACGTGATCACGTGGATGCTCATCGCCTTCGTGTCGATCTCGCTCGTGGTCTCGTCGATCATGATCGCGATCATCACCTACATTTCCGTGCTTGAGCGGCGTAAGGAAATTGGCATCCTGCGTGCGGTAGGGGCGTCAAAGGCCGACGTCCGCCACGTGTTCAATGCGGAAACGGTCATCGAGGGGCTTCTCGCGGGCCTTATTGGTGTGGGCATCACGCTTCTGCTGTGCATTCCAGCGAACATCATCGTTGAGCAGAAATTCGACGTCGAGAATATTGCGAGCCTCCCGCCACTAGCGGGAGTGATCCTCGTGGGAATCTCGGTGCTGCTCACCGTACTGGCGGGCGTGATCCCCTCGGGGAGGGCGGCGCGACAGGACCCGGTCGAGGCCCTGCGCGCCGAATAGCCCCAGGCTTTAGCGGGCGCGGTAGTTCGGCGCCTCGACGATCTGCGCCATGTCGTGCGGGTGTGATTCCTTGAGACCAGCCGCGGTGATGCGCACGAACTTGCCGCGCTCCTTGAGCTCGGGGATCGTGTGGGCGCCCACGTAGAACATCGACTGTGCGAGGCCGCCCGTCAGCTGGTGCACGACGGTGCCGAGCGCGCCCTTGTAGGCGACGGTTCCCTCGATGCCCTCGGGCACGATCTTGTCGTCGGTCTCGACATCCGCCTGGAAGTAGCGGTCCTTCGAGAAGGACTTTTTGCCGCGCGAGGCCATCGCGCCGAGCGAGCCCATGCCGCGGTAGCTCTTGAACTGCTTGCCGTTCATAAGGATCACCTCGCCGGGCGACTCGGCGGTGCCCGCCAGGAGCGAGCCGAGCATCACGGTATCGGCGCCGGCAACGAGGGCCTTCGCGATGTCGCCCGAGTACTGCAGGCCACCATCGCCAATGAGGGGAACACCCGCGCTCTTGCATGCCTTCGAGGCTTCATAAATGGCGGTGATCTGCGGGACGCCGACGCCGGCGACGACGCGAGTCGTGCAGATCGAGCCCGGGCCCACGCCAACCTTGACGGCATCCACGCCCGCGTCAATCAGGGCCTGGGCACCTTCGCGGGTCGCGACGTTGCCGCCGATGATCTGAACGCCGTCGAAGGCCTTATCAGCCTTGAGTCGGCGAATCATGTCGAGGGCGAGGCGCGCGTGACCATTCGCGGTGTCGACCACGAGCACGTCGACGCCCGCGTCGCGCAGCGCTCCGGCGCGCTCGTAGGAATCGCCAAAGAAGCCCACGCCCGCGCCGATCAGCAGGCGCCCCTCGGCGTCCTTCGAGGCATTCGGGAACTGCTCGCTCTTGACGAAGTCCTTGACGGTGATGAGACCCGTGAGCGTCCCGTTCTCGTCGACGAGGGGAAGGCGTTCGCGCTTGTGCTTGCGCAGCAGCGCCGTTGCTTCGTCGCGGCTCACATCGATGGGTGCCGTGTACACCTCGCGGGTCATGACGTCCGCAACCTTCGTGCTCGCCCACTCGGCGACGGGAATGAAGCGCAGGTCGCGGTTCGTGCAGATACCGAGAAGCTTCCCGTGTTCATCGACGACGGGCAGGCCCGAAACTCGGTAGTTGCCGCACGTCGCATCGAAGTCCTCGAGAGTCGCCTCCGGACCGATGGTCACGGGATTCGGGATGCGACCGGTCTGGGTACGCTTCACGAGGTCGACCTGGTGGGCCTGATCCTCAATCGAAAGGTTGCGGTGGAGGATGCCAATGCCGCCGAGGCGCGCCATCGCAATCGCCATGCGAGCCTCGGTCACGGTGTCCATCGCGGCGGAGGCGAGGGGCACCCTCAAGCTAATCTCGCGCGTGAGGCGCGAGGTCGTATCAACATCGCTGGGAATGACGTCCGTCTCCCCGGGGAGAAGCAGCACGTCGTCGTAGGTAAGGCCAACAAAACCGAAGGGATCATTCGTCATGATCCAACCTTAGCGCCGCCTCCTTGCCAGTTGCTTCCTGCGCGCATCAAATGCTTCAAGAAACACGTGCGGATCCTCGAATTCGCCGCGCCACGCCATCCCGTACTTCTTCGCAAGAGCGCGGTTCTCCCAGGACTTTCGCGCGGCTCGGTCACGTGCGAGCAACTGCGGGCGAGATACCCCCTCCCCCGCAAATACACTCCCCTCGAATTCGGCGATTCCCTCGTAACTGCGGTCGTCCCAGCCGCTATAGGGGATGAGCAAGCGTCGGGCCCCCTCCCCCGCCTCCAGCGCCGTGACACCCTGAGGCCGAAAGTCCGGAACCACCGCCTGGACGTGCGCGACCGCAAGATGCTGCCGGCCCCGGCGGACCTCGCCCGCAACCGGGTCCCACCAGGTAGTTCTGTGCACGCACGCGAGCACGGCGAGCATGAGCAGCGCGAGCAGGGCCCAGCCCGCACACCACGCGAGCGGGAGCGACACAAACCATGGCCAACCGCTGATACGCCCCACATACAGGCCCGTGACCGGAAGGAACAGCGCGGCAAGGAGCGGCGCTCCCCACTTGAGCCACGGCACTAGGCGCGCGACGAAGGTCGGGCCGAGCGCGATCCGGCCACCTTTCACACGCGGCTCAATGCGCTCAGTCATCTCCCGGCACCTCCGGCGGCCACCACTCGAACCGACGCTCCTTGCCCGTCACCGGATCAGTGAACGCCATGAGCACGCTCCACAGGGCGAGAGGCTCACTCACGTCCCGTCGTGACCGCTCCCCCGTCGCGGGATCGGGCGGGGGCGCGGGATACAGTTCGTCCCCCACAATCGGCAAGCCCACGTGTGCAAGGTGCACGCGCAGCTGGTGGGTGCGGCCAGTATGCGGTACCAGGCTCACGAGACTCCGACGGCTCTCCGCCTCACGCCGCATCATCCGCACGCTCGTCCACGCCTCTTTCCCATGCGGGTCAATGTGCGCCCAGAGATCACCGTGCCGTTTCGCGATGGGTTCGCGGATCTCGATCGGGCCGCGCTCGAGTTCGGCAAGCGTCGGCCCCTCCCCCGACACCCACGCCACGTACCGCTTTTGCACTTCCCCGCGCGCGAAGAGCTGCTGGTAGGCGCCCCGCTCCTGCGGAATCTTCGAGAGCACGAGGATCCCGCCGGTCTGCTTATCAAGCCGGTGAATCGGCGAGAGATCGGGAAGCCTATGCGCGACTCGCAGCCGCACAAGGGCACTGCGGCGAATGTGCTCGCCGCGCGGAATGCTCGCCATCGTGCGCGGCTTCGCGACCACGAGCAGATGCTCGTCCTCGTACACGATCGGAATCTCGGCCGGCTCGAAAGGTTCCGGCGCGAGCTCCCGGTGGAAAAATACTTCGCGCGCACGCTCCATCGGCTCCTGGGCTGACCATGCGGCGCCATGCTGGTCCACGACCTCGCCCTCGGCGAAACGCGCACCGAGGTCACGCGCCTCAGGCGAACCGAGCGCAGGGAATCGTTCCAGCAGCACCTCGCCTACCGGACGGCCCACCTCGCGTGGCGCCGCCACCACCCTCACGGCATCGAGCCCAGCCCTCTGCGGCAAAGGCGGGCGGGCAAAACGCTTCGTACGGCGGGCAGGCATGGCTCCATTGTGCCAAGGAACCGGTGGCTTCAGATCCCCCAGATCATGAAGGTCAGCACATTGTGCGCGGCGTAGAACGCGACAATCGCGAGCACGAACATGTTCGGGTGACGATCGATGACCGTCAGCGAGCCGGGCATCATGCGGGCAAGCTCACCGGGGCGCGCATGATCAATATGGTCGATTTTGACGCCGTGAGCCTCGGCTTCGCGCACGAGAATTGACTGCGCCCGCGTGCCGTAAAACGCGCCCGAGAGGTTCGCAACGCGGCTCGTACTCGAGCGCATAATGAGGGCGGCATCGAAGGCATCGACCTCGGATTCCACGGGGTCACGGGGTTCTTTCCCGCGGTAGATGTCGCGCACGAGCCAAATTCCCGAAAGCGCACTCCAGCGCGCCGAACGCGGGATGCGGAAGAGCCCTCGAACCTTGATCCGATCGTCATGAAGGATCACGCACTGGCTGACGATACGCAGCACCCCGATGAGCGCAAGAGCCACGACGCCGAACCACACGTAAAGCGGCAGGGTGAACCAGTGATCGCGAAACAGTCGCGGATCACTCCAGAGGCCCTGGCCGATGAAACTGATGCCCACGAGAAATTCAAGAAGAACCGTGAACACGATCGCCGCAAGGAGCGAGGCGCTCATGGCCGCGGGGCTCGGCCGCATGACAATCTTGTGCGGCTTGCCGTTGTGTCTCGTCGTCACATCCTGCGTGGGGCGCTCACCCCTGGGCGTGCTGCGCGATGGTGAGTGGAACGCTGCGCTCATGCGGCCCCCTCTCCCTCTCGCGAGTCTCGGCAGTTCGGGCTTCGGTGTGCGTGGGCGCGCGTGGCGCGTTTTGGGTGCACTCCGCTAAGAATACGCCCCGCTTCTCGAGAAACCTCAAGGAGCGGGGCGCATGAGATGGGGGCCGACGATTGACTACTCTTCGTCGTCCTCGCGCTTGTCAACGACGAGGGTCTCGGTCGTCAGAACGAGGCCCGCGATCGAGGCGGCGTGGCGCAGGGCGCTGCGCGTCACCTTGACCGGGTCGATGATGCCAGCGTCGACGAGGTCGACGTATTCGCCGGTCGCAGCGTTGAGGCCGGTGCCCACCGGGGACTCCTTGACCTTCTCGACTACGACGTAGCCCTCTTCACCGGCGTTCTCGGCGATCCAGCGCAGCGGCTCAGCAACGGCCTTGGCGACGGCGCGAACGCCGACGGCCTCGTCACCCTCGAGCCCGAGATCATCGGCGAGGACGGTCGCGGCCTGGACGATGGCCGAGCCACCGCCAGCGACGATGCCTTCTTCGATCGCGGCACGCGTTGCGGCGACCGCGTCTTCGATGCGCATCTTCTTTTCCTTGAGCTCGACCTCGGTGTGCGCGCCAACCTTGATGACGGACACGCCGCCCGAGAGCTTCGCAAGGCGCTCCTGGAGCTTCTCGCGGTCCCACTCGGAATCGGTGTTCTCAATTTCGGCCTTGATCTGCTGGACGCGATCGGAAACGGCTTCAACGTCACCGGCGCCGCCCACGATGGTCGTGTTGTCCTTCGTGATGACGACGCGCTGTGCGGTGCCGAGCTGGCTGAGCTCGGTCGTCTTGAGGTCGAGGCCGAGATCCGGCGTGATGACCTCGGCGCCCGTGAGGATCGCGATGTCCTGCATCATGGCCTTGCGGCGGTCGCCGAAGGCGGGAGCCTTCACAGCGGCGCCCTTGAAGGAGCCGCGCAGCTTCGAGACCACGAGGGTTGCGAGAGCTTCGCCCTCGACGTCCTCGGCGATCACGAAGAGGGGCTTGCCGGACTCCACAGCCTTCTCGAGCACGGGCAGGAACTCCTGCACGTTCGAGATCTTGCCCTGGTTAATGAGCACGTAGGCGTCTTCGAGAACAACTTCCTGACGATCGGGGTCGGTCACGAAGTGCGGGGAGATGAAGCCCTTGTCGAACTGCATACCCTCGGTGAAGTCGAGCTCGAGCGCCGTCGTCGAGGACTCCTCGACCGTGATGACGCCGTCCTTGCCAACCTTGTCGAATGCCTCGGCAAGGAGCTCACCGATCTCGGCATCCTGCGACGACACGGTCGCGACGGAAGCGGTCTGCTCCTTCGAATCGATGTCGATCGCGATCTCGCCGAGCTTCTCGCTGAGGGCTTCGACAGCCTTCTCCATGCCGCGCTTGAGCGCCGCGGGGGCAGCACCCGAAGCAACGTTGCGCAGACCCTCGTGCACGAGCGCCTGGGCGAGAACGGTTGCGGTTGTCGTGCCGTCACCGGCAACATCGTTGGTCTTGGTCGCGACTTCCTTCGCGAGCTGAGCGCCGAGATCCTCGTAAGGATCATCAAGCTCGACCTCGCGGGCGATCGTCACGCCGTCGTTCGTGATGGTGGGGGCGCCCCACTTCTTGTCGAGGACGACATTGCGGCCCTTGGGGCCAAGCGTCACCTTGACGGTGTCCGCGAGCTTGTCGACGCCGCGCTCAAGCGCGCGACGCGCCTCCTCGTCGTAAATGATTTCTTTTGCCACGGTGAGCCTTTCAGCCTTCGATGATTGCGAGAACGTCGCGCTGGCTCAGGACGAGGTATTCCTCGGAGCCGTACTTCAGCTCGGTGCCGCCGTACTTCGAGAAGACGACCTTGTCGCCGACCTTGACGTCCATGGGGATGCGAGCACCCTTGTCGTCGAAGCGGCCTTCGCCAACGGCGACGACCTCGCCCTCCTGGGGCTTTTCCTTGGCGGTGTCGGGGATGATCAGGCCCGAAGCAGTCACCTGCTCGGCTTCGAGCGGGCGGACGACGACACGGTCCTCGAGGGGCTTAATGGAGACCGACATGCGACCTCACTCCTTCTTTAATCAATGTGAAGTTGACGGGTGTGCCACGGTGGGATGCTCGTCGTCGCGGTGCCGAGCAACCCGGCGCACCTTTGGCACTCTCACGCTGAGACTGCCAACGGATCAAGACTAGTGTGCCCGTTAGCACTCGTCAAAGCTGAGTGCCAGCTTTACGCGGAGCGCAAACCCCCACAACTCCTATGCAATTCAGGTGATTCAGGTGGGTGGGATTCGGGTCAAAATGGGGCCTAGGTCCCATAAGCCCGTGGCTTTTACGTCACATATCCGGCATACCGGAACCCGGGTTCCGTATCACACGAGCTGCTCTAGCGCGATTTTGTGTCCACTTCATAAGATTGAAGCACGTGAGAAACCAGCGGTGGAGAGCGCTCTACCGCCACTTTTCGCGCACAAATTAGGTACCACCGGTAGTGAGGACACACCCAAAATGACCATCATCCGCTCAATCTTCAAGACCTTCGAAAACCTCGCCGATCACATGGTTGGACAGGACGTCGAAAGACACAACACGGTTCACAAGAACCGACTTGGCGGCGACTTTGCGGCAATCGCACAGGCCCGAAGCAGCCAGGGCTCGACAACCCTCGGTCTCGGCCGCTAAATCCCCCAACCTCACCTACCGAACGCCCCGCGCGCCGCTCCTACGAGCGCAGCAGCGCCGGGCGTTTATTCATGCCCAAAAACCGAAGGTCGGGACGCTCCTCAGCCGATCGCGGCAACCCACTCGTGGGTACCGTCGGAAAAATACTGGTCCTTCCAAATCGGAACGCGCGCCTTCACCTCATCCACGAGATCCGCACACGCCTCGAACGCGCGCGCCCGGTGGGGAGCTGCGACTGCAGCAACGAGCGCCGAATCGCCCACCTCAAGAGCACCGTGGCGGTGGCTTGCGGCGACGAGAACATCCGCGTAGCGCTCGGCGATCGTGCGCACCACATCGGCCATGACCTCGCTCGCGCTCGGGTGTGCTTCGTAGGCGAGACGCACAACCCCGCGTCCCTCATCGTGGTCGCGCACGAGCCCGTCGAAGGTCACGAGCGCGCCGCAGCGCCGATCCTCGACACAACGGACCATGTCAGCGACGGCGACCGCCTCGCCACTCACGCTCGCGTGACGCACGCGGTCCTCGACGCCGCCGAGGTGCGGGTCGCGCTCATCCTGCACTGCTTTCACGTCTTTCCCGTCGCTCATTCGTGACCTCCCCCATCGCGCTGGCGCAGCACGTGCTCGACAATGGGCTCGAGCACCGCCATACCGTCCTTCACTCCACCGCGGGAGCCGGGCAGATTCACCACGAGAGTGCGACCGGCGAAACCGGCAAGCCCCCTGCTCACTACCGCGTACGGCGTCGATTCTCGTCCCTTGAGTCGCAAAGCTTCCGCAATCCCGGGGATCTCTCGCGTGAGGTGGGGGCGCGTTTGTTCCGGCGTGACATCGCTCGGCGTGAGGCCGGTGCCTCCCGTCGTGATCGCGAGATCCACACCCGAGGAGATGGCGTCTGCAAGGGCGCAGCCAACGTCGGGCCCATCCGGAACCACCGTGACGCCACACCCGCGAAACCCGCACCGTTCAAGCCACGCGGAGAGCACGGGTCCCGTGAGGTCCTCGTATTCGCCGCGAGCCGCACGCGTCGAGGCGACGATCACGCGCGCTGACCAGCCGCGCTCCCCCACACAATTCACCGCGCACCGCCCTTGTCGCCGCGCGCGACGGCACGGTCCCAATCGCCGCTCTTACCCCCGGACTTCGCGAGAACCTTGACGTCGCCGATTACCGCGAGGTGATCGACGGCCTTCACCATGTCGTACACCGTGAGCGCCGCAACGCTCGCCGCCGTGAGCGCCTCCATTTCGACACCCGTCTTCCCCTCGGTCTTGACGCGCGCGCGAACCTCGATCACCTCGAGAGCGATCCGCGCGAAGTCCACGGTGACCTTGGTAATGGGAAGCGGGTGGCACAGCGGGATCAGCTCGTGTGTGCGTTTGGCCGCCATGATGCCCGCAACTCGGGCGACGCTGAGCGCCTCCCCCTTGGGCAGCTCGCCTGCGAGAACCCGGTCGATCACGTCAGCGCGGCTCGTCAGGGTCGCACTCGCGACAGCCTCGCGGGTCGTGACGGCTTTGCCCGACACATCGACCATGTGGCTCGAACCGTCGGAGCGCACGTGCGTAAGAGGGCTGCTATCGCCACTGTTGACACTGGTCATCGAAGAATCATCACCTCATGAATGTCACCGTCGGCCACGCGCGTGACCTCCGGGGGAATAAGCACGAGCGCATCGCTCAGGGCGAGAGCGCCCACGAGATGCGAACCAGGGCCGCCCACGAGCTTCACGGTCGAGTCAGAGTTGAGCCGAGCACGCCGCACCTGCACGAGCCCCTCCGGGGAAGGCTCGCTCGTGCCGGTTTGCGTGCGCACCGGCAGGTGCACACGCGCGCGCGACGGAGCTGCGAGGGCATCGCGAACGAACATCTCGAGGCTCACGTACGCCGAAACCGGGTTGCCGGGTAGCGCGATCCACGCGACCTCGCCATGCTCCGCCGCGAGAATACCGAGGCCCTGCGGCCCTCCCGGCTGCATCGCAACCTTGTCGAACGCGAGGCGCAGCGGCGAGGCTGCCATCTGGGCCGCCTGGCGAATCGGTTCGACGGCCCCCGCACTCACCCCGCCGGTCGACACGACAAGATGCGCCCGGGCACGCGCGCATGCCGCACCCACGTCATCGAGAAGCGCAAGCGGATCATCCGGCACACGAAGCCTGGCGCACACCTCGATCCCCGCGTCTTCAAGCGCCGCGGCCACGAGGAAGGAGTTCGCATCAAAAATGCGCCAGTCGCCCGGCTCCGGCTCCCCCGGCTCACGCAATTCACTGCCCGTCGAGACCACAACGGCGCGCAGCCGCTCGCGCACCTCCACTTCGGCCACGCCAACGGAAGCGAGGTGCCCGATCAGGCGCGCAGTCAGCACCTGGCCCGCCCGCGCGACCACGTCGCCGCGTTCGGTGTCGCTTCCCGCGGGGCGCACGAAACGCCCCTCGGTGCGGTGCTCGGGGACAAGGGTAAACTTGAGGTCCGACGGTTGCTGGCCGACGTCGGATTCTTCCTTCGTCCGCTGGGAGAAGCGACCGACCGCGGTCTCTTCGACGGGGATCACGGCGTTCGCACCCGCGGGGATGGGGGCGCCCGTCATGATGGGACGGGCCGTTCCCAGCTCGAGCATCGAGGGCTCTTCGCCCGCCGCAATGAGAGGGCCGAGCGGGAGTGTGATCGGGGCTCCATCGGTGGTTGAGGCGAGGCTTTCGACGTTGAGTGCGAAGCCGTCCATCTGCGAGTTTGCGACGGGAGGCACATTCACGGGCGAGGTCACGTCGCGGGAGAGGGTGCGGCCTCGGGCACGTTCAAGGCCGACGGTTGCCACGCCCGGGGCGTGTGGCGAATCCAGCACGGCGCCCACGAGCTCGCGAAGGCTCCGCCGGTGCTCGGCGAGAGGGATGCGACCAGGCGCGAGGTGCGAGTCTTGCTCCACGGTGGTGTTCCTTCCTCGTGTGGCCAGGGCCTCTAGGGTAGCGCGCGAAAGTCCCCTAAGCTGGTGTGACACCTCTTTGCCGTTCCCCGTAAAGGAGAGCATGTCGATCGATCTCGGGATGCCGAAGCCCCGCGCCATGGACCCCATCGAGGAAGCGCCCTCGACCGAGGGACGCCCCGCAACGGGCGCGCTCATCGACACCTTCGGGCGTACGGCACGCGACCTGCGCATCTCCCTCACGGACTTCTGCAACCTCCGCTGCACCTACTGCATGCCCGAGGCCGGCCTCCAATTCCTAAAGAAACCGCAGCTCATGAGCGTCGAGGAGGTCGCGCGGTTCGTCCGCATCGGCGTGGAGGAGCTCGGAATCCGGGAAGTGCGGTTCACGGGCGGCGAGCCGCTCACGCGAAACGACCTCGCCGACATCATCGCCGAAGTCGCCACCCTCGACCCCCCGCCCGACATCTCGCTCACGACCAACGCAATCGGCCTCGAAAAACGCGCCGAAGGACTCGTAGCTGCGGGCCTTGACCGCATCAACATTTCGCTCGATTCGGCGCACTCCGAAACGTTTGAGGCAATGACTCGCCGCCCATTCCTCCACCGCGTCCTCGAGGGCATCGAGGCCGCACGCGCAGCCGGGCTGAGTCCCATCAAAATCAACGCCGTTCTCCAACCCGGCGCGAACGAGCACGAAGCGGCCGAGCTCCTCGCGTGGTGCCTCGAGCGCGGCCTCGAACTGCGCTTCATCGAATACATGCCGCTCGATGGCGCCGGCCGCTGGAACCGCGAGCGCATGGTAACCGCCGACGACGTGTGGCAGCTGCTCAGCCCCTACTACGTTCTGCACCCCGTGCGCGAGGTTCGCGGCGGGGCACCCGCCGAAAAATTCGATGTATGGCCGCGAGAAGGCGTCGCGGGCCCGGGAGCGCCGGGCACGATCGCCAGGGCGCTCAAGGAGCGTGGCATCGACCCCGCCGACACGCGCGCGGTGTCGCGGATCCTACCGCCACCGCCCGGCGAGCCGTTCGTCGAAACGTGCGACCGGCCGGGCGCCGAGGCGCTCGGAACCGTCGGAATTATCGCCTCCGTTACCCGCTCGTTCTGCGCGGACTGCACCCGCACGCGCCTTACCGCCGAGGGCCGCGTGCGCACGTGCCTGTTCTCGCACACCGAGACGGACCTCCTCGGCCTCATGCGCTCCGGCGCGAGCGACGAGGCCATCGCCGATCGATGGCGCGCCGCCCAATGGGGGAAGCAGGCTGGCCACGGCATGGAACGCAGCGACTTTGTTCAACCCGAGCGGCCCATGAGCGCCATTGGAGGATAGACGCATGACTGAAAAAACCACCGCCGACGTTCGCTTTTTTGCCGGCGCGGCCCATGCCTTCGGCACGAGTGAGCAACGGGTCGAGTTCGAAGGGACGACCCTCGGGGACCTGCTCGAAGCACTGCGGTCCGGCGCCATTTCGGAGGCGGGGCCCGACGCCGAAGCGGTACTTGGCCGCTGCAGCTTCCTTGTTAATGCGGTGAGCGAGAACGATCCGAAGGCGCGCCTCGTCGCGGGCGAGAGCGGCACCATCAGGGTGGACGTGCTGCCGCCGTTCGCGGGCGGCTGAGGGTTAGCCCGTTCGTGGCTTCCCCCGAACCGCAGCCCCTTCGGGCAGGACCTCTGCAGCTCCCCTGGCCCCTCCGCCCCCACTCCGGGCGGGTCTTCGCAGCCCCTCTGTCTCTTCCGCAGCGACTCCGAGCACCCCTCCTTGCCCTAGGAAACTAAACCCAACGTTTGTGGCGCTTTTCGGCGCCATACCACCACAAACGTTGGGTACAGATCCCTATCCAACCCCTGCCCGTCTCGCTTGGCCGCTGCTACGACCGCGTCGGGCCGCACGCAATTCTCGTCCTGCGCCTCAGCGCTCTCTGCGCAACCGCTGCCGCACGAGAATTCCCAAGCGCCCTCATCACCACATCATCGGGGACGTTGAGCGGAAGTAGCGGCAGGTCACGGATATGGAGGCGGAACACCTCGAGACCGCGATCCGCGTACACGAAGTCCTTTGCCCGATCCCGCTCGACCGCGTCGAGCGTGCGGTGGTAGTCACCGTCGTACTCGCCCACAACCCGCTCCCTTTCCCAAAGAAAATCCGGCGAGCACACGATGCGTCCACGTTCGTCGAGAATCGGGACATTGAGACGCGGCTCTTTGAGCCCCGCAAAGACCATCGCGAGCCGTGCGCGACTCTCCTGTGCGGAATCGGATCCCGCCCTGATAAGTTCGAGTGCCTTTCGCGCGCGGCAAATTCCTGGAAGGCCGGGGTTAGGCGGCGACTGCTGCCTCCAATTCCGCGAGGGTTGCGTAGGCGCCGGTTCGCCCGATCTCGAGGTTCGGGCGAGGCACGCGTACAAGCGCGTCGCCTGCGGCCACGAGGTAATCGAGCGGAACGATCGACGCGAGATCGAGCCAGGTGCGCACGCGAGACAGGATTTGCAGCGTGTGGTTTCCGCGCCGGAGAGTGCGCACTTCGTGCGGTTCAACCCGTGAAAAATGCAGGTCAATCATGGGATGCGGCCGCGCGTCCTTCAGCGACGTCGTGAAGCTCATGGGCGCCGCGGGGTCCCACGTCGAGAGCTGGGGCGGAAGCGGCATCTCATGTACCCGCGCCGCATTCACCCCCGAAAGCACAAGGTGCGAGTACTTCGCGCAAAGCGCCCGGGCAAGTTCAGGCTCGGTGAAGTCCCGGCTCCTATCGGCATATAAGCCAGGGCCGAGGGTCGCGATGTCGCTTCGTCGAAGCCGGTCTCGACTGATCCCGTGATCAGCGAGGTCACGCGAGACAAACACCGGAGGAAGCTTCTTTGGCAGCGGCGAGGGAGGTCGATTCATACGGCAAGTCTTGCCGCCGCCGGCCTTGCGAAAAAGCGCCCCCTGCCAAATTGTGGATAACTTCCGTGGTTCAGGTCGCCGCGGCCCAAGGCCCCGAAACTACACCCAACGTTTGTGGCGGTATCGCGGCGAATACCCCCACAAACGTTGGGGTTAGTTTTCTAGGCCGAACAAAAGGGGGTGGGCAGAACCGGAGCAGCGAACGGATGGGGAGCACGAGCCACGCCAGCACCCCTCACCCCCACAGCCGCAACACCACTAATCATCCAGGGTTGCGGCAAGGTAGCCGCCCGCCATGTCCGCCACCTCGATCCCAAGCGCCGCAAGCTCGGCCTGCGCCGCCGCCGAACGCGCCCCTCCCGCGCAGTACACAATCGCACCGCGCAGCTCATCTACGCTTCGAAAGGGCCCGACGGCCGCCCGCTTCCCTCGCGCAAATTCCATGAGTTCGGCCCGCGGGATATTGACGGCATGGGGCAGCATGCCCGCCGCAGCTTCCGATTCTTCGCGGATGTCGATGAGGAGCCGACCGGAGGCAGCCGCGCGCCGCGCCTGAGCTGGCGAGAGGACTTCTCCGTGCACCGGCGCCGCCCCAGGCGACTCGACCGCGGGAAAACCGCACGTCGCAACGAGATCTTCGAGTTCGGTGACGGGTGCGCGGCCCGGCCGACGGGCAACGTCGATGCGCGTCCAATCGCCGGTGAGTGCGCTATAGAGCTGAATGCGTCCGTAGAGCGGGGTCCCGATCCCGGTGAGGACCTTGAGGGCCTCCATCGCCATTGTTGAACCGATGACGCCCACGAGCGGACCCAGCACCCCCGCTTCACTGCAGCTTGGCACCTCGCCAGGCTTCGGGGGGCGCGGGTGGACGTCCCGATAGGTGACGCCACGGCCTGAATCGCCATAGAACGCAGCCACTTGCCCGTCGAACGCGAGGATTGATCCCCAGATCAGGGGCAGGTTGAGGATTTCGCAGGCGTCGGACACGAGGTAGCGAGTAGGGAAATTGTCGGTGCCGTCAAGAACAAGATCGTGGCCTTCGAGAACCTGAAGCACGTTGAGAGGCGTCAGCGCTTCGGGCACTTCCCGCACCTCAACGGCGGGGTTGAGTGCGCGGACGGCCGCTGCTGCAGAAGAAGTCTTCAGCGTTCCGACGGCGGACTCCGGATGTATAACCTGCCGCTGCAGGTTGGAAATATCCACTCGATCAGGATCCGCGACGGTAATGCGACCAACGCCAGCGGCAGCTAGATATTGCAGGATGGGCGCTCCAAGACCCCCCGCTCCAACGACCGCAACCTGGGCCTGCCTCAGCTTTTGCTGCGTCTCTGGCGTGAAACCCGGAAGATTGAGGTGCCGGGAGTAGCGCCTATAATCGGCACCACTAAGCTCTCGAGGCGAATCACCGGCTGCATAATTATCCATGTTTTTTAGTCTCACAGTTTGACCTGAACGAGGGAGGCGTAGAAAAATCCTTCACAATGGGTCGGTGAACCACCTCACATGAGGTACAGTTCAACCGTTCCGTGAATAGTTCATGACCTTTCCGTGACGCCGCTGTTCACAATACGGTCAGCGTCTCCACGGTCGTTGAACTGCTCTATTCTGGAGCATCCCCGCGCCCACCCCGGACGCACCCGATCCCGTCGCCCCCCGGGCGCCGACTGCAAATAAGGAAAGCACGCGTGACCCTTATGTCCACCCCCCTCAGCGCCTGCCGCGTCGCAGCCCCCTCGCGCCGCGCACAGAGTGCATGGGAAGTCAGCGAGCGTTTCACCGCTCTGATCGGAGCACTCTCGTGACAAAGTATCTCCTTCGCCGTTTCGTGAACTACGCGTTCCTCACCGTTGTGGCAACCGTGTTCGCCTACATCGCTGCCGGAAGCTTCTTCTATCCGCGCCGACGTTGGCTCAACCAGAACCCCCCGATTCCTGAGGCCTCAATCGACGCTGCGCTCAACGAGCTGAACATGAATGACAAGGTGCCGATCCTTCAGCGCACCTGGACGTGGCTCTCGAACATCGTTGTAAAGCCGTGGAGCCAGAAGCTCGGCAAGGACATCTCGGGACAGTGGGTCATCGATCAGATGGCCATGCGCGCCGGCGTTTCGCTGCGCCTCCTGATCGCCGGCGCAATCCTCGGGGCCATTATTGGCGTCATCCTCGGCGTGTGGGGCGCTGTTCGCCAGTACAAGCTTTCAGACCAGGTTGTCTCGTATGCCTCGTACGTGTTGATCTCGACCCCGACCTTCGTGGGCGGCCTCCTGCTCATGGTTGTGGCCACGAAGCTTAACCAATCACTCGGCACGCAGCTCATCCGCTTCAGCGGCTCGTATACCCCCACGTATCACGCGCAGGGTGGAATGACCGCTTTCCTCGACAGCGTCAACCACCTGATCCTTCCCACCATCGTCCTCGCTGCCTTCGGTGCAGCCGGGTACTCGCGCTACCAGCGCTCGATCATGCTTGACGTCCTCGGAAGCGACTTCATTCGCACGGCCCGCTCGAAGGGAGCAACCCGTAATCACGCTCTTGTCAAGCACGGTGTGCGCGTAGCGCTCATCCCCATGTCGACGTACTTCGCCTACTCCTTCGGCACGCTCGTCGCGGGCGCCGCGTTCCTCGAGATGATCTTCTCGTGGGCTGGCATGGGCCAGTACGGCATCAACGCGGTTCAGCAATCCGACGTCAACGCCCTCGCGGGCAACGTGTGCTTCACGTCGATCGTGATTCTGTTCTCCTCGATGCTTTCCGAAGTTCTTTACGCGGCGCTTGATCCGCGAGTGAGGGTGTGACGCCATGAGCTCCAGCAACCCGATTCCCCCCGTCAACGAAGCTGCCGAGCTTCCCGAAGCCGTTCCCGCTACTGAGGAACTCGCGGACAGCACGGCGACTGATCCCAAGGGCAAGCGTCGCCGCAAGGCCGAAAAAGCGCAAAAGAAGCCTCTGTCGCGCTGGGCGCTCGTGTGGCGTCGCCTCAAGCGCAAGCCAAACTTCTGGATTGGCGCGATCGTCCTTGGCGCGATCGTCCTGTTCGCACTCTTCGGCAATATCCCGAACGTGTATCAGCTCGGCGAGACAGACGCCTACAGCTACAACTCCCCGCCTAGCGGGCAGCACTGGTTCGGTACAGACTCGATTGGCGTGGATCTCTACGCCTCGATGGTTGAAGCGCTTCGCAAGTCGCTCTTGATCGGTCTCCTTGCGGCGCCCGCCGCGACGCTCATTGCGGCGTTCGTGGGCTCGCTCGCCGGTTACATCGGCGGCAAGCTTGAGACCGTCGTCAACTGGATCATTAACCTCCTGCTCGTGCTCCCCGTGTTCTACGTGCTCATGATCATTTCGCCGCTCCTGTCGAACGTGAGCTGGATCGTCATCGTCGTCGCCATCGCGGGCTTCGGCTGGATGGTGATGGCGCAGATCGTGAAGAACCAGACCAAGTCCCTCAAAGATCGCGAATACGTGAAGGCTGCGCGCTACATGGGCGTTGGCACGACCACGATCCTCGCGCGCCACATCATCCCGAACGTCGCCTCCCTGCTCATCATCGACGCGGCGCTCGGCGTGAGCGGCGCAATCCTGTCCGAAACGTCGCTGAGCTTCTTCGGCCTCGGCATTCAGCCCCCGGACGTCTCACTAGGAACGCTCATTGCGAACGGCCAGAACGCGGTTCTTACCCGCTGGTGGCTATTCGTGATTCCCGCAGCCTTCCTCGTCGCCCTGCTCACCTCGGTGAACCTGCTCGGTGACGCACTCCGCGACGCAATCGATCCCACGAGCGAGGTCAACCGTGCCTGAACCACTTCTTAACGTCCAAGACCTCACGGTCACCTTCCCGAACGCCAATGGCGATGTTCGCGCCGTACGCGGCGTGAACTACCACGTCAACGAGGGCGAGTTCCTCGGTATCGTCGGTGAATCGGGCTCGGGTAAGTCTGTCAGCTCGATGGCCGTCATGGGCCTTCTTCCCTCTTCCGCGAAGATCACGGGCGAAATCACCTACCGCGGAGAGTCGCTCCTGCGCAAGAGTGACCGCCAGCTTTCCGACCTCCGCGGTCGCGAGATCTCGATGATCTTCCAGGATCCCCTGAGTGCCCTCACGCCGGTCTATACGATCGGCCAGCAGATCGAAGAGGCCCTCACGCTGCACAACTCGAATATGAGTTCGCAGGCGCTGCGCGCACGCTCGATCGAGCTTCTGAAGATCGTCGGCATCCCAGCCGCCGAGCGCCGTGTGAAGGCGTTCCCGCATGAGTTCTCGGGCGGCATGCGGCAGCGCGCCATGATCGCCATCGCGATGGCGAACGACCCGAAGCTCATCATCGCTGACGAGCCGACGACCGCTCTCGACGTGACGATTCAGGCGCAGATCCTCGAGGTCCTTCAAAAGGCCAAGGAGGTGACGGGGGCCGCCGTCGTGCTCATTACCCACGACCTCGGCGTCGTCGCCGGTAACGTGGATCGCGTTGCCGTGATGTACGCGGGCAAGCTCGTGGAAAAAGGCGGCGTTGACGAAATTTTCGCCGAGCCGCACATGCCGTACACCATGGGCCTTCTTCGCTCCGTCCCGAACATGCTGACGGCTGGCAAGGACCGCCTGGTTCCGCTCGAAGGTCGCCCACCGAGCCTTGCCAACCTCAAGCCCGGATGCCCGTTCGCTGACCGTTGCCCGGCCGCGATCGATCTGTGCCGCACCGAAGAACCCGAACTCATGACCCACGTCGGCGACGGCGATCGACAGGTCGCGTGTCACCGTGCGAAGGAAATTGCGGCGGGGACGCTGAAGCCGTCGGACATCTTCCCCCGACCCCCGCACGTGGAGCGCGCGGTCAAGAGCCACGAGAACGACAAGCCCATCGTCAAGGCGACCGAGATCCAGCGCCATTTCCCGCTCTACAAGGGCGCTGTGTTCCGCCGCCAGGTTGGCGTCGTCAAGGCTGTGGACAACGTGTCCTTCGAGATCAAGCCGGGCCAGACGCTCGGCCTCGTGGGTGAGTCCGGTTCAGGTAAGTCGACGACGAGCCTCGAAATTCTCGAACTCGTCGCGCCGCAGCACGGAACCCTCGAGGTGAGCGGCGTTGACGTCTCGACCCTCAAGAACAAGAAGGAACGCCTCGCCCTGCGCAAGGACGTCCAGATCGTCTTCCAGGATCCGATGGCTGCGGTCGACCCGCGCATGCCCGTGGGCGACATCATTGCCGAGCCCCTTACCGTGCACAAGGTGCCGAAGGACGAACGCTACAAGCGCGTCTACGAGCTCCTTGAGCGCGTTGGGCTCGACCCGGAGATGGCAGACCGCTATCCCCACGAGTTTTCGGGCGGTCAGCGCCAGCGCATCGGCATTGCGCGTGCGCTCATCACCGAACCCAAGCTTCTCGTGCTCGATGAACCCGTCTCTGCCCTGGACGTATCCGTCCAGGCTGGCGTGATCAACCTGCTCGAGGATCTCCGTGACGAACTCGGTTTGAGCTATCTATTTGTGGCTCACGACCTCGCCATTGTGCGCGAGATCGCCGATCACATCGCGGTCATGTATCTGGGTCGCATCGTTGAATACGGCCCCGTCCAGGATGTCTTTGAGAACCCGAAGCATCCCTACACGCGTGCTCTCATGTCCGCGGTTCCCGTCCCGGATCCGAAGCTTGAGCGCGCCCGTACGCGAGTTCTTCTTGAAGGGGATCAACCAAGCCCCACTGAAGAGATCATCGGCTGCAATTTTGCTTCGCGCTGCCCCCTGATCGGGATGCTGAGCGAAGAGCAGCAGAACCTGTGCCGAACTGCGGACCCCGAGGGCACGCAGGTCGGAGCCTCCCGCGTGGAATGCCATCATGCCGAGGAGACCTGGCGTCTAGTGGACGACCAGTAAAAACCTTTGCCGCGGGCCACAACCCCCTTTTCCCTTAAACGGGCCGCGGCTTCCCACAGGAAGTGAGATAACCATGAAGATCACGAGTACTCGCCGACTTTTCCTCCAAGGCACGGCTATCACCGGTGTGGCCGCGGCCGTCGCAGGCTGCTCGCAGAAGAGCGCCGAGGAGCAGAAGGAAGCCAACAAGAAAAAGAATGACGCCGCTGCGAAGGAAGCAGAGAAGCTTCCCTCGACCGCGTGGGAGCGACTCGATTATGAGCAGGTTGCCGACGGTGGCACGCTCATGATCGCGATTGCTCAGATTCCCGCGAACTGGAACCCCAGCCACATCGACGGCAACGAAGTGTCGACGAGGGAAGTCTCGAACTGGAAGGGCTTTGGCGCCAATATCAAGGCGAACGAGAAGGGCGAGATGAGCCCGAATCCCGACTACGTCGAGTCGGCTGAAATCACGAGCGAGGATCCCCAGATCGTCACCGTGAAGTTCAACAAGAAGGCCGTGTGGGACAACGACGGCTCTCCCGTGACGGTGAACGATCTCATCGCCGAGTGGAAGGCCTGCAACGGCGAAAACGAGGAATTTTCAGCCGTCACCACGCAGGGCTGGGATTCGATCAAGGAGATCCGCGCGAAGGACGACTTCACGGCAGAGATCGAGTACAAGACTGCGTTCCCCGACTGGTTGAGCTTCACCTATCCCTCGGGTCCGAAGGCGCTATTCGAGACGCCGCAAGCCTTCAACACCGGCTACGTAAATGACCCGGTTCCGGGCTGCGGCCCGTTCACGATCACGAACATCGACCGCAACGGCGGCGTCGTCACGTTGGAACGCAATGACAAGTGGTGGGGCCGCGCCCCGAAGCTTGAGAAGGTGATTTTCAAGGTCACGACTCAGCAGAACATGCCGCAGTCGTTCGCGAACGGTGAGATCGACATCATTGACATCGGCGACGGCGACACGCTTGGCCAGGCGAAGGGCCGTCAGGGCGCACAGATCCAGCGCTCGAACGGTCTCACCTGGACCCACCTCACGATGAACGTCAACGGCGGTGGCGGAGTGCTCCAAGACGTCGAGGTGCGCAAGGCGATCTTCGCCGCCGTGGACCGCAACGCCGTGGGCCGTTCGGTCGTTGAGCCGCTTGAGGCGCCCGTCGTTCTCAACGACAACTACGTCTACATGCCTGGCCAGGAGGGCTACGAGGATTCGTTCGACGGCGATCTTTCGGGCGATGCTGAGATCGACAAGGCCAAGAAGATTCTCGAGGATGCCGGCTACGAACTCAAGGGCGACGTGTACGAGAAGGACGGCAAGCCGCTCAAGTTCTCGATCATCATTCCCGCAGAGACGAAGTCGAACGAGGATCGCGCACGTCAGGTGATGACGAACCTCAACCAGGCCGGTTTCAAGGTCGATCTCAAGACGGTTCCGAGCGACAAGTACTTCACTGACTACGTTCTCAAGCAGGGCTTCGACTTCGTGACGTTCAGCTGGGTAGGCACCCTCCTCGCGGAGCTGTCGGGCTCGAACATGTACCTGCCGGATTCGAACCAGAACTACACCGGCTTCAAGGATGAGAAGCTCAACGAGATCAACAAGCGCCTCCAGACCGAGCTGGATAAGGACAAGCGCCGCGAAATCGCGAACGAGTACTCGAAGCAGGTCGCTTCGAGCTACACGGTTCTCCCGTTCTATGCGACGCCGAACATCACCGGCCTGAAGGAAGGCCTCGTGAATATTGGCTCTCAGCAGTTTGAGACCGTGGACTACACGGCGGTGGGCTACAAGAAGGGCATGGAGGGCTAAGCCTTCATTGCGCTAGCGCGCCACCACGAGCTGACCCCGCTTTTGTGCCTACGCGCAAAAGCGGGGTCATTTTTGTTCATTTCCAGTGTTCGTTGCCCCACAACTAGCCCTCTCAGCAGGCCTTATGTCCGAGATACCGATGAAACGTGGATAACATTAACGTGGAATTATCCCCTCTCGAGAAAGGCCATCATGGCTTTCACTAGCACCCGTCGTCTCTTCCTCCAGGGCGCCGCGCTCACCGGCGCTGCCGCAGCCCTCACGGCGTGCTCGCAAAAGAGCGCGGAGGAGCAGGCACAGCAGGCAAACGCCGCTAACGACAAGGCTGTCGAGGAGCAGATGAAGCTGCCGTCGACCGCGTGGGAGCGCGTTGACTACGATCAGGTCGCCGACGGCGGCACCTTCACGATCGCCATTGCCCAGGTTCCCGCAAACTGGAACCAAAGCCACATCGACGGCAACGAGGTTTCTCTCTCCGCGATCATGGAGACCGTCTGCCCGGAGACCCCGCTCAAGGCTTCGGAAAATGGCGAAGCCAAGCCTGATCCCGACTACATCAAGTCGGCTGAGCTGACGAGCGAGGATCCGCAGATCGTCACCGTGAAGTTCAATGAGAAGGCCGTGTGGAGCGACGGTACGCCCGTGACGGTCGATGACCTGATTTCTCAGCAGAAGGCCCAGAACGGGGAAAACGACAAGTACCAGACCGCTTCGACGACCGGCTGGAGCTCGATCAAAGAGATCCGCAAGATCAACGACTTCGAGGCGGAGATCGAGTACGCGGAGACGTTCCCGTTCTGGAACATCTACCTCTACCCGAGCCTGCCGAAGGCAATCACGGCAACGCCCGAGGCGTTTAACGGCCTTTCGACCGAACCGACTCTCACGCGCGGTCCGTTCGCGATCGACAACATCGACGCGACCGGCGGCGTGATCACCGTCAAGCGCAATGACAAGTGGTGGGGCCGCGCCCCGAAGCTCGAGTCGATCATCTTCAAGGTGACGACCCAGCAGAACCAGGCGCAGGCGTTCGTGAACGGCGAGCTCGACTACATCGATATTTCCGATGGCGATACCTACGGTCAGGCGAAGGGCCGTAAGGATGCCGTGATTCAGAAGTCGAACGGCCTTTCGTGGTCGCACCTCACGCTCAACGTGGGTGGCGCTGAAGGCGCATTCGGTGACGCGAAGGTTCGTGAGGCGATTTTCCGCGGCATCGACCGCAACGCCGTGGCTCGTGCGGTCATGGAGCCGCTTGAGTCGCCCGTGATCCTCGTGAACAACTACATTTACATGCCTGGCCAGGAGGGTTACGAAGATTCCTTCGGCGATCTGAAGTTTGATCCGGAGGCGTCCGCGAAGCTCCTCGAGGAAGCCGGCTACAAGAAGAACGGCGATGTGTACGAGAAGGACGGCAAGCCGCTCGCGTTCTCGCTCATCATTCCGGCGGAGACGAAGTCGAGCGAGGATCGTGCACGCCAGATCATGACGAACCTCAACGCCGTAGGCTTCAAGGTTGACCTTAAGACCGTTCCGGCCGACAAGTACTTTGATGATTACGTGGTCCCGGGCAGCTTCGCTGCGGTCTCGTTCGGGTGGCGCGGCACGCTCTTTGCGGAGCAGTCGGGCACGAACCAGTTCCTCAAGGATTCGGGGCAGAACTTCACGGGCTTCGCGCCGGAGAGCCTCGAGGGGCTCAACAAGGAGCTTCACTCGGAGCTTGACCCGAGCAAGCGCGTAGAGATCGCCAACAAGTTCTCGAAGGAGCAGTTTGGCGCCTTTACGGTGCTTCCGTTCTACGCGACCCCGACGATCATCGGCCTCACCGAGGGCTTCGTGAACGTTGGCGCTGCGCAGTTCGAGACGACGGACTGGACGGCCGTGGGCAAGAAGGCCTGATCGGTTTTCCGGCTACGGGCCGGGTTTCGCTCTCCACGGGTTTTCGAGGAGGGTGAGGCCCGGCCCGTTTCGTATGCGCGCAGTCGAGGGACCGACGCTAGAGGGCCCAGGTCAGCACCCCGAGGATGAGGAACGCAACCGGGATCGCGAGGGGGATGATCCTCACGTGGGACTGGACAGTCGCGGTTGCCGAAGTGGCGTCGGAATCCTTGTGGTGTGCGATCTGCCATGCCTCCCACGCACTCACGAGAACACGCGAGGGTGAGCGTTCCTGATCGTTGCGCAGGCGTTCGGCGGGGCCGATATGCTGGCGGCCCCCGCGCCGGTCGCGGCCGGAGATTCGCACGTGGGCGTCGGCAGGTTTATCGCGCCCAATTCCCGGAGCGTTCCAGGCGGTAATGGTACGGGTCGTGCCGCTCTCTGTACGGGCACGGATCGAGACCATGGCGCCAAGGCCGATGTGGTCGATTGCGCCGTAGGGGGCGCTGTACTCGTGAAAAACGTTGCGGATGACCACGCCACGTTGGTAGACGAGGGTCGCGGGTGAGAACAGGACGAGCCACACGAGAGAGGCGGCGAGCGCGAGCCACGGGCCGAACTGGAGGACGGTGTCCCAGCGGTTTTTGAGGATGGCATCGGCGAGGAGGAACGCGATGATCGCCCACGTGAGAGCGGGAATCCACAGTGCGCTCGCGGGGCGCAAGGAGATGGGTTTTTCGCCTTCGGTATCGAAGTTGGGCGTCACTGGTCGCCTTCGACGGGATCGCCGATGTAGGTGCGTACGAAGCGTTTCACCTGTTCGTGAGCGTCGGCCCACGTTTTCGCGCGGCCGCTGCCCACGAGGTAGCCGACCGCCATCGCGGCGAAGGGCCCCGCGGGGCGCACGACGGTGTGGGCGGCAACGCCCGTAAGCGAGAGGATGAGGTCGCGGTCGTCCTCGGTGAAGGTCGGGGTGAAGCCGGCATCCTCTGCGGAGGCGTCGATAAAACGCTGAAGGGCTTCGATCATTGCCGGGTCGTCAGCCTTGGGGCTCATGAGTGTGTCTCCTTCACTTGGGGTCGTGCCCATTATCGCCTATCGAGCACCGAGGCTTCCGCCGAGCGAGAGGACGCGCGCGCGGTCGCGTTCGAGAATGAGAAGGGCGTTCGCTTCAGCGAACGGGCGAAGGCGCGGCCCCTCGCACTGGGTTGCGATCAGGCGCCCGTGCTCGACGGAAAGGTGGGCGGGTTTCACGGTTGCGCCGGCCTTGAGGGGACGATCGTTGCGGCGCACGTTCTCGAGCGGGAGGGTGATGGGCCGCGAGGGCGCGCCAAGCAGTGGCGCGACGAAGACGTGGAACGCCGTGAAGGCGCCGACGGGGGTTCCGGGAAGGTGCACCATGGGGATCGTGGCGCCGCCTTCGGCATGGTCGATGGGCAGTCGCCCCACGCCTTGCGGTCCCCCGGGGCGCATCGCGAGGTGTTCGAAGATGGAACAGTTGAGGCCTGGCGTGGCGCCGAAGCCCTCGCCGAACGCCGCTTTCACGACGTCGCGCGCGCCAGAGCCAACACCACCCGTCGTCACGATGAGGTCGTGCCGCGGTGCGATGGAACGCGCGAGTCCTATGAGCTCTGCGGGATCATCACCGACGTGATGGATGCTTGCGTCAGCGCCGAAGCGCGCGCATGCCGCCTCGAGCATCGGCCCGTTTGATTCGAGCACGGCGCCGCATCGCGCTCCCGCATCCGGGTGCAGATCGGTCACGAGCTCGTCGCCCGTCATGACGATCGCGACTCGGCGCGGCCGCGTCAGTCGCGCATACGTCACCCCCACCGAGAGCGCGATCCCGATCAGCTCAGGGGTCACGATGTCGCCGGAGCGCGCGAGCATATCGCCCTCGGGAATCTCCTCGCCGACCTCGCGCACGTGGCGACCCGGCGCGAGCGCCTTGGCGCGTTCGGCCTCTTCAATCGCGAGGGCGATGCGCGCGGGGGCGTGATCCGCCGTGGGGTCGGCATCCGTGAACTCGACCGGGATCACGACATCGAGGTCATCGGGCAGCAGGCCTCCCGTCATGATGCGCGCGGCAGTTCCCGGGCGGCGTTTTCCGACGGCTGCCCTGCCAGCAGAGATATCACACGTGACCTCGAGTTGAGCGGGGCAAACGTCGGACGCTCCCTCTCCCAGCCCGAGTTCACGCGTACTCACGGCGAACCCATCCATCGCGCTCATGCGAAACTGCGGGGCGGGGATGCGGGCGGTTAGGGGTTCGGCGAGCCTCCTGCCAAGCGCCCCCGCGAGCGGGGCGTCTTCGGTGTGGTCGGGGGCGAGTGCGGCGAGTGCGATCACTCGCGCGCGCCATTCGTCGAGGCTCACGTGCATATCGACATCTTTCGTGGCAGCGGAATCATTGCTCACCAACGTACACGCTCGCGAACGCGCCGGTGGTGGTGGACCGATGCGTGACGCAAGCCTCACGTGCCCTACAATGAGACCGACCCCGGAGTGACGTTGCCCGGGCCCGAACGCAACGCTGCTTTCGGATATGAGTGGAAGGATCCCCAATGTTTAACCCCACCCGTCGTTCAGTCCTCGCGGCCACCGCAGCCGGCGCTGCTGTTGCTGGCCTCGCTGCGTGTTCCAATGACAATTCGAAAGCCGGCGGCGCGGGCGGCGCCAAGGGCAACTTTGACGAGCGCGGTCCGATCACCTTCGCGACCGGTAAAGACACCTCCGGCAAGCTCAAGGAATTCCTCGAGAAGTGGAACAAGGACCACGCCGATGAAAAGGTGACGCTCGTCGAGCTTCCCGAATCGGCTGATGAGCAGCGCTCGCAGTTCATCAATAACGCGCAGGCGAAGTCAGATGCCTACACCGTGCTCGGCCTCGACGTCGTGTGGACGGCCGAGTTCGCTGCCCAGCAGTGGGTGGTCGAGCTTCCCGAAGATAAGTTCAAGCTCGATAAGCTCATTCCCTCGACCGTGGACACGGCTAAGTATTTCGACAAGCTCTACGCCGTGCCCTACACGACGAACGCCGAGCTTCTCTTCTACCGCAAGGACCTCCTCCAGGCGGCTGGCTCGAACGAGCCGCCCAAGAGTTTCGAGGAGATGTACCAGATGATCGAAGTAATTCGCGGAACCGAAGAAGGCAAAGACACCCTCGGTTTCGGCTCGCAGTACTCGAAGTACGAAGGCATCACGGTGCAGCTCACGGGCCTCGCGAAGTCCGCGGGCAAAGACCTGTTCGACAAGGAAGGCAAGCCCCAGGCAAACTCCGATGAGGTAAAGGCTGGCCTCAAGGCGGTCAAGGACGGCTTCGACAAGAAGTTCATCCCCGAAGAGGCCCTCACCTACAAGGAAGAGGAAAGCCGACAGGCCTTCCAGGACGGTCGCCTCGCCTTCCTCCAGAACTGGCCGTACGTGTGGGATCTCGCGAATGCTGAAGATGGCTCGTCGAAGGTTAACGGCAAGTTCGACGTTTGCCCGATCCCGGGGATCGGCAGCGCAGAGGGCTCACCGGCACTCGGTGGTTTGAACTACGCGATTTCGGCGTTCGGCAAGAATATGGGCACCGCAGTCGACTTCATCGCGTTCATGGTCGAGGAAGCTCAGCAAAAGGAGTGGACTCTCGCGACCGCGCAGGCTCCCGCCAACGCCGCGGTGTACGAGGATGCCGACGTTCTCAAGAAGTACCCGTTCTTCACGACGCTTAAGGAAGCGATTGACAAGGGCACGTCGCGTCCGCAAGCCGTCAAGTACGGCGATGTAACGCAGGCGATCCAAGAGGCCACCTACAGCGCCCTCTCGGGCGAAAAGGAAGTCGACGCTTCGCTCGACGAACTCCAGAAGACCCTCGAGGAACTTCAGGCCTAAACGCTATGAATCGGGCCCGCGGCGCTCATCACAGTGCCGCGGGCCCGATCCGCTTTCAACCCTTTGAAGGGAACGCTGCATGTCTCGCTCCGACATCTCGAAAGGCGAAGGTCGCCTCGCCTATCTACTCCTCTTGCCCACGCTTATCCTTTTGGCGATCGTCGTGGGCTTCCCTCTCGTGCTCTCCGTGTGGCAGTCCTTCTTCGTCGCCAACGGTGGGATCGACCCCGAGACAGGCTTCATCCAGCAGGGCGATACCTTCGTGGGCTTCAAGAACTACATGGACGCCTTCACGTCAGTTGGCGCGGGCGCCGGGTTCTGGAATGCCTTTTGGAACACCACGCTCTTCACGATTATTGGCGTCAGTATCGAGACCGTTCTCGGCGTTGCCATGGCGCTCATCATGGCCCGTGCGATGCGTGCCACGGGCCTCATCCGCGCGTCGATTCTCGTCCCGTGGGCCATTCCGACGGTTGTCTCGGCCCTCATGTGGCAGCTCATTTTTGACGCGAACGGCATCGCGAACAAGCTGATCCAGCACCAGGTGCTGTGGACCACCGAGGGGTGGCAAGCGAAGGCCGCGGTGCTCATCGCCGATATTTGGAAGACAGCCCCGTACATTGGCCTGTTGACCCTCGCGGGGCTCCAGACGATCGACGAGCAGATTTACGAGGCGGCGAAGGTCGATGGCGCGAATCGCTGGCAAACCTTCTGGCGCATTACGCTTCCCATGATCCGCCCCGTGCTCGTCGTGGCCGTTTTGTTCCGCATGCTCGACGCGATGCGCATGTTCGATCTGCCGTATGTGCTCCTCGGCCGGCTTAAGTCTGGCCAGACCCTCTCGATGCTTGCGCAAGATGCCGCAACCAAGACCAACTACGGCATGGCGTCGTCGTATTCGATTGTGCTGTTCTGCTACATCTGCCTCGTAGCCTTCGTCTTCATCAAGCTGCTTGGGGCCGATGTGCTTGGCGATAGCGCCAAGAAAAAGCCGAAGAAGAACACGAAGCGGCCGAGCCTGCTTGCCAGTAAAAACACCACCGTGACCGAGGGGAGCATGCCGTGAGCACTGCCGCCACCCACACAGCATCCGAAAACGAGTCGCCGCGCACGCCCGTAACGCCCAAGAAGCACAAGGGCAACACTGGTGCGAAGATCATCGTCGGTCTCGGCGTCGCGTTCATCCTCGTGTACTGCCTCGCGCCGTTCTACTGGATGCTCGTGAGCTCCCTGCGACCGCCGAGCATGGGCCGCTCGACCGATCTGATCCCGAATCCGATCTCGATCGAGAACTACAAGGCCGTATTCGATCCCTCCAACAACTTCGCACGGGCACTTCTCAACTCGCTTGTTGTCGCGGGCGGTACCACCCTCCTCGTGCTGTTGCTCGGGACCGCGGGCGCGTACGCGCTTGCGCGCCTCAACTTCTGGGGGAAGGTCCTCGTGATGTTCGCGATCGTCGCGACGTCGATGTTCCCCGTGATCACGCTCGTTGTTCCCCTCTTGAAGCTGTTCAGCGGCGGTTACGATTGGGCGCCGATCAACTGGATCAACACCTACCAGGCAATGATCCTGCCAACGATCAGTTTCGCGCTCCCCCTTGCCGTGTGGAACCTCAATGCATTCTTCCGGCAGCTTCCCGTGGAGCTCGAACAGGCGGCGATGGTCGATGGCACCACCCGCATCGGCGCGTTCGTGAGGGTTATCCTCCCGCTCGCGACACCGGGCATCTTCACGACGGCGATCATCACCTTCATCGCCGCGTGGAACGAGTTCCTCATCGCTCTCACGATGGTCAACGACCCCGCGATGCAGACCGCGAACGTCGCAATCTCGAAGTTCACGGGGATTTCGCAGTTCGACACTCCCTACGGCACGAAGATGGCGGCGGGCGTGATCGTGACGGTTCCTCTCATCATCATGGTGCTCGTGTTCCAGCGCCGCATCGTTGGTGGTTTGAGCGCGGGCTCGCTCAAGTAGCCCGTCGCGTAGCCTTGAGGGCATGAGTTCTTCCGGTCTTTCGCAGCTCCTCACGCCCGAGGGCATGGCCCTCCTCGACTCGCTTCCCGAGTATTCCGAGGAGGGCTCTCTTGCGCTCTCGCAGCGATTGCGCGGCGAAGGCCACTCCCCCGAACTCATCGCGGCGGCCCTCACCCAGTCACGTCTGCGCAGCAAGGCGCGCGACAAGTTTGGCGATTTCGCCTCGAGCATGCTGTTCACTGTGCACGGGCTCGAGCAGGCCACGCGGCTCGAGGTGGCGGCTCATCACGCCGCGCGGTTTCGCGACGCCCAGGTTCGGCGCGTTGCCGATCTTGGCTGCGGACTCGGAGGCGACACGATCGCAAAGGCGGCCCTCGGCCTCGAGGTTCTGGGCGTGGACTGCGATGAGGAAACGGCGGCACTCGCAACGGTGAACGTGCGTCCCTTCCCGAATGCGCGCATCACGCTTGGTCGGGCCGAGGACGTCGATTTTTCACACCTCGGCGGCGCGTGGTTCGACCCCGCACGCCGCGAGAGCCGCCGCGGCCGCACGGCGCGCATTCACGACCCCGAGGAGGCCACGCCGCCGCTCTCCTTCGTTCGCGCGGTCGCCGATGAGGTTGGCGCGGTGGGTGCAAAGCTTGCCCCCGCGATCGATCACGAGCACCTCGTGCCGGGCACGGAGACGCAGTGGGTCAGTTGGCGCGGCCAAGTTCTCGAGGCGTGCATGTATTTCGGCCCGCTCGCGAGGCGCGTCGGCGAGGGTGGGCTCGCGGTGCCGAGCGAGGCAACCGTCGGACCCGTCGGCGCCCTCGCCGAGGGCGCCGTAATCGCGCGCTCAGCCCTCGTGCTCGGTTCCGACGCTCGCTCGGCCCAACTCGTGCCCGATTCGAACGATGACGCCGAGCTGCGCAACCCTCCCGTGGGCTCGATTGGCGCGTACCTATGGGAGCCCGATGGCGCGGTGATTCGCGCGGGCCTTCTGGGGACGCTCGCGCGAAAGCTTGGCGCACACACGATTGACGACTCGATTGCCTACCTGAGCAGCGATGATGCCTCGCAAGCGGCTCTCGATTCGCCTCTCGCGCGGGCGTTTCGCGTGCGCGAGGTCATGCCGTTCACGACCAAGAAAATCGCGGCGAGGCTGCGCGAACTCGAGGTGGGCACGCTCGAGGTGAAAAAGCGCGGCATGGATATCGATCCGGCTAAGTTCAGGAGCGAACTCAAGCTTGATCGTCGCGCACCGCGCGCGGCGACGCTCATCGCCACGCGGGCCGGTGGCAGCCGCGTCGCGATCATCGCCGAGGCCTGCTAGTGCGCAGAGCCTAGACTGCCGCCAGCACGCGCTCCACAAAGTTCGGGTACTCGAGTAGCTCCGGCTCGAGCAGTGCGATGAGAGCACGCTCGATGCCGCCCTCCCCCGCATTCGCCACGGCCTGATCGATCGCGCTTTGCTGCGCATCGGGCGAGGCTACGCCATCGCGCTGGCGGCGAATCCACCCGGCGATTGCGGGCACGGCCCCTGCGGCTTCACGCCCCGCCGCGAGCTCCTTGAGAGTGATGGGGAGGATGCGGATGCGCAGCTTCGCGAGCGAGTCGTTGCCGATCTGCGACAGCAGATGCTTGATGTTGGGGTTCTCGAACCGCTCGAGGAGCGCCTCTCGGTAGGCGGGGGCCTCGACCTCGCCCGGGAGATACCGCGAGGCCTCGTCCCACAGCGTCTCAACCTCGGCGCGGACCTCGCGATCGCCGATAGCCTCGGCGACGGTCTCGTAGCCGCGATTCACGGCGGCATTCGCGAGCAGCGTGTGCGCACCGTTGAGGAGCCACAGCTTGCGGTTTTCGTATGGCTCAAGGTCATCCGTGAAAATCGCACCGGCCTTTTCCCAGGCGGGCCGGTCACCCACGAACTCGCCTTCGATAATCCACGAGGCAAAAGGCTCGGTGACGACCGGCGAGGCGTCCTCGAAGCCCGTGAGCTCCTTCGCCGTTGCCCGATCGGCGTCCGTCGCCTTCGGGGTGATCCGGTCGATCGATGTCGAGGTCACCGAGACGTTGTCCTTGATCCACGTCGCAGCTTCAGTGCCGAGGCACGCCGCGTATTCATCGATCACGCCGCGAGTGAGCGGACCGTTGCCCGGGAGGTTGTCGCACGGCACGATTGTGATCGCGCCGGCTCCCGAGCGGCGACGCTCGTCGAGCCCAAGCACGAGACGCGCGAGGGCCGTCTCGAGCTGGGGCAGGCGGGCGTCGGACTCCCCTTCGCCGGCCGTGCCCGCGGCATACTCCTCAAGCGCTTTCAGATCCGCCTTGACCGCGTCGTTGGCGCGGTCGAGCGCTCCCTTCGCGTCGGTGCCGTACCCGGCTTCGGTCACGGTGAGGGTCACGAGCGAGACGTCAGGCGAGCGTAGGTCTGCGCACAGAGCTTCGAGGTCGCTCGCCGGGTGCGCCTCGGAAATGACCGACATGACCCGCGCATCATCGCCTTCAGCCCCGCGCACGATGAGCGTGTACAGGCAGTCCTGGGCCGAGAGTTCCTCTGCGGCGCGGGGGCTACGGCCCGTGTAGGCGGAGAATCCCCATTCGCCGCCGTCATCTACCTCGCTCGTGTACCACGCCTGATGGGCGCGGAAGAACGCGCCGAGGCCCAAGTGAACAATGCGCACGGGGCGCGGCTCGAGGCCGCCCTTGGCGGTGAGATCGGCGTCGCGGCTGAGAACAGTCATCACTTCTCTCCCTTCGAAAGCATCGACTCAAGTTTGAAGACTCGCGCGGGCTGGTCAACCGTGAGCTCGCGGATGATCCGCAACGCGCTCGACTTCGGAAGGCGCCCCTCCATGACGTAGCGCGCGAGGAACGCCGCGTCGCAGCGGCGCGCCATGTCGTGGCGGGTAGGAATGGAGAGGAACGCGCGCGTATCGTCAATGAAGCCCGAGCCGCGCGTGAATCCCGCGGTTTCGGTGATCGCGGAACGGAAGCGGAGAATCGCGTCGGGCGCATCGATGAACCACCAGGGGGCACCGATGAACACGCTCGGATAGAAGCCTGCGAGCGGGGCAACTTCGCGTGAATACATCGTTTCGTCGATGCCGAAAAGCACGAGGTGGAAGCCCTCCTCAAGCCCCACCTTTTCGAGAAGCGGGCGAATGTTGCGCGTGTATTCGACCTGCTCGGGAATGTCGTGGCCCGTGTCGGGACCGAACCGCTCGAACGTCGCCGTCGAATGGTTGCGGAACACGCTTGGGTGCAGCGTCATGACGAGGCCGTCCTCGACACTCATCTGGGCGCAGCGCACGAGCATCGCGCCCGTAAAGTCGCGCTTCTCGGCCTCGCTCGCCGTCCCATCGACCGCTTTCACGAGGAGCGCTTCCAGCGCGTCGTCGCCGAGGTCGATCGTGTACGGGGTCGGCACTCCGTGGTCGGCCGAAATCGCACCGGCCTTGATGAAGCGTTCGCGCGAGGCCTTGAGGGCGCGCAAGTAGTCCGCGAGCGAGCGCGGATCGCCTCCCACGCTGTCCGCGAGCGCTGTTGCGGCCTCGGTAAAGCCCGGCTTGTTCGGGTCGAGGAAGCGGTCGGGGCGCCAGGTCGGCACCACTCGCCCGTAAAGCTCGCCCGCTTCGTGAAGGCGTGCGAGTTCTGCGTGGGCCTCGAGGTCGTCGAGCGGGTCGTCGGTCGTCGCGAGGAAGGCGATCTTGAAGCGCGCGAAAAGGGCACGCGGGCGGAACTCTTCGGTCGCCAGTTTCTCGGCGATCTGGTCGTAGAGCCTATCGGCGCTTTCCTCGCTCGGTTCCTCGTCAATGCCGAAGAGCGACACGAATTCGTCTGTGAGCCAGTAGCCGCTCGCGGTTCCCTCGAGGACGTGCCAGTTGGCGCAGAGAATCCGCCAGGCCTCGCGCGGATCGACGGGATCGGCGGTGCCCACGCCTACGTCGCGGAGGTTGACGCCGTTCGCGTGGAGCATGCGGAATACGTAGTGGTCGAAGGTGAGGAAAAGATTGGTAGGGTCCGCGAATGGCTCGTTGTCGAGAAGGAGACGCGGGTCCACGTGTCCGTGCGGGGAAAGGATAGGAAGGTCCTTCACCTCGGCATAGATTTCGCGTGCGAGGGCGCGCGTTTCGGGGTCTGCGGGAAAGAGCCGGTCAGGGTTGAGGTCGAGCGTCACTGTCACTTTCTCCCTTTCGGTTGGGGTGCGGGGCCGACGGAGCCTCGCATGAGTAGCTGCGTGGGGTACCTATCGGTTCCACTCTCGCGTTCGCCGCTGAGCGCGGCGTGAACGTGGCGGATGGCGGCGGCGCCCATCTCTTCGAGCGGCGCGGCGATTGTGGTGAGCGGTGGGCAGGTGAAGTCGGAGCCGAAAATGTCGTCGATGCCGGCGATCGAGAAGTCCTCGGGAATGCGAAGATCAGCGTCTCGTGCGGCGGTGAGCAGGCCTATCGCCATGACGTCGTTGTAGGCGATCACGGCGCTCGCACCCGTATCCCGCACCGCGTCGAGAGCGCGCTGCCCCGCTTCGCGGGTGGGATGGTTCGGGCCGATCGTGAGGGCGTCGACATGCTCGTCGCGGGCAACGGCTTCGATGACCTCCCACCGCTTCGCGTTTGTCCACGAGCTCGCGGGGCCCCCAAGGTAGCAGAGGCGGTCGTGCCCCTCTGCGGCGAGGATTCGCACGAGTTGTCGCAGGGCCGGCTCGTGATCGGCAAGCACCGAAAAGGCCGACGGTGACTCGCGATTGATGGTGACCACGGGATTGAGAGCCGCGATGGTCGCAATCGCCTCGTCGTCCAGACGGGAGCTGGCGAGAACGAAACCGTCAACCGAAGGCGCGAGGTAGCGGGCGCGCGAGGCTTCCTTCACGTGGTCCTCGCGGAACTCGGACGTGACGAGTACGTAGCCGTGCTTTTCTGCCTCGCGCTCGGCGCCGCGAACGATCTCGAATGACACGGAATTCGTGATGTCGGCAACGAGCAGTGCGATGGTTCCGGTGCGGCCCGTGGGAAGAGCACGAGCGGCGGGGTTTGCGCGGTAGCCGAGCGTTGCCGCTGCCTTCTTGACGCGCTCTTCGGTGGCTTTGCTGACGCGGCCGGGTTTGTGAAGGGCCCGCGAAGCGGTAGAGGCGCTCACTCCCACGTGCTTCGCGATGTCGTAGATCGTGACGCGACGCGCGAATGTGCGGGGCGGTGGTACGGGGTGTTCGTTGGGCATTTTGAGCTCTCGGCGACGTCGTTGTCCTGTGCAGTCACGTCGAGACTACCCCCGAGGCCAGCGCGACGGCAACCGGTTGCACAAGGCCGCGATATGTGCAAACCTGATCGAGTCAGGAATCAACGATGCTGCCGCGACGAGGAATCTCAAAGATGCGATACGCCACCACTCTCCTTTCCAGCACACAGGAAGGAGCCACCGTCACCCTCCATACGGATGCCACCCCCATCCGTCTGCTTGCCGTCACACCCGAGATTCTTCGCATCCGCGCGGGCTTTACCGATGACGGCGCATTCCGCGAGGCGTCCTACAGCCTCGTCACCACGGCCTGGCGCGATGAACTCGACGACTACATGGGCGCCAAACGCACCCGACTCGAACCCTCCCCCCTCTCCCTCGAGAACGACCCCGACTCCCCCACCGTGACCGTGCGAGGGGAGCGCTTGAGGATCGAGATAGACCGGGAGCCCTTCCGCCTCCGGGTTTACGATTCCGACGGTTCCCTCCTCCACGCCGATCTCATCGATCGCGGGTACCGGCTCGATCGCAATCAGCGGCGCATCCACACGAGCGAAATTGCCGCGGGCGACCACTTCTACGGATTCGGCGAAAAAACCGGCGAGTTCAACAAGGCGAAATCGTTCATGACGATGCGCGCCCAGGACTGCCTCGGCTACGACGCTGAGAGGGCCGATTCCCTCTATAAGCACATCCCGTTCTACATCAAGGCGAACGAGGTGAGCGGGGCAGCCGTCGGATACTTTTACCACAACACGTTCGCGTGCGATTTTGACATGGGCCGCTCCCACTCCAACTACTGGCCCGCCCATTCGACCTACCGGACCGACGGCGGAGATATTGATCTTTTCCTCATTGCCGGCCCGAGCGTCCGCGAGGTCGTGACTCGCTACACGCTCCTCACGGGAACCTCGGCGATGCTTCCCGCCGCCGCCCTCGGCTACCTCGGCAGCTCGATGTACTACCCCGAGCTGCCCAAGGATGCAGACGACGCGATCCTCAACTTCTACGATCACGCGCGGCGTGAAAACATCCCGATGGACGGCTTCCAGCTCTCCTCGGGCTATTGCCAGCAGGAGACCGAGGAGGGCCTCAAGCGCTGCGTACTCACGTGGAACACGGAACGCTTCAAGGACCCTGCCGCGTTTTTCGCCGAGTCGAAGCGGCGCGGCATTGTCGTATCCCCGAATGTCAAGCCCGGCGTACTCAACGTCCACCCGCGCATGCCCGAGTTGATCGAGGATGGCGTGTTCGTACGCGCCTCCGAGTCGGATGAGCCGGCACCCGCTCGCTGGTGGGGCGGCCCCGGCCACCTCGTTGACTTCACGAACCCCAAGGCCCGCGAGCGCTGGGAAAAAGACCTCACCGAAAACATGCTCGACTTCGGCACGGCGTCGATTTGGAACGATAACTGCGAGTACGACTCAATCGTTGACGAGGATGCCCGCTGCGATTTCGACGGCTACGGTGCTCCCCTCGCCGAGGCACGCTCGGTAATGGCAAACATTATGTGCTCGCTGACCGCCGACGCGATCGGAAAAGCCCACCCGAACGCGCGTCCTTTCATCGTGTGTCGCGCGGGCTACGCGGGAATCCAGCGATTCGCGCAAACGTGGTCGGGCGATAACCACACGTGCTGGGAAACTCTCAAGGGCAACATCGCGACAATGCTCGGCATGAGCCTGTCGGGCGTTGCGAACCAGGGCGGCGACATCGGTGGCTTCCACGGCCCCGCGCCCGAAGGGGAACTGTTCGTGCGGTGGGTCCAAAACGGCATCTTCCAGCCACGCTTCTCGATCCACTCCGTCAACAGCGACAACACGGTGACTGAGCCGTGGATGTACCCGAGTCTCACGCCTCTCGTGCGAGAGGCAATCCAACTGCGCTACCGCCTGTTCCCGTACCTGTACTCGCTCATGGAGCGCGCGCACCGCACGGGACTTCCAATCGCGGAACCGCTCATGAGCGCCTTCCAGCACGATCCCGCTGTGTGGGACGAGAGCGTGAACTACATGCTCGGCGACTCGCTGTTCATCGCGAACGTCGTCGACAAGGGCGCCGACACGAAAACCGTCACGTTCCCTGCGAACGAAACGTTCTACGACCTTGCCACCCGCGAACGCTACGAAGGTGGGCGCAGCTACGACATCCCCGTCACGCTCGCCTCGATCCCCACGTTCGTGCGCGAAGGCGGCATCGTCCCGCTCGCAAGCGAGGACCACATGAGCGTGTCGACCGAAACGGTCGACGCCCTCACACTCGTCACCGCGCCGGGACGCGACGGCCAGTTCACGCTCTACGAAGACGACGGCGTGAGCATGGATTACACGCGCGGACGTTATTCTTCGACAACAGTGACCATGACCGCCGGTGACCGAGCCGTCTATACCTTCACCCACGAAGGAGACCTCGACACCCGCATCACGACGCTCGAACTCCAGGCCATTTCCCACGGCCAGGCACCCTTCTGGGTAAGCATCGACGGCGAGCAGATCCCGCACGCCCTGCACCCGAGCGACTTCGACTCGCAGGCCACCGTGTGGCTCTACGATCTCGAAACGTCCACCGTCCGCATTAAAACCCCATGGGATTCGAGCGAACACACGATCGTGGTCTCGTTCGAACAATTCGACATGATCGGCATGTAAATCCCCTCCCCTCGACCGTTGCAAGGAGGCAACATGACTCGTCGCATGACACGACGATCGGCGCTCGGCCTCGGGGCCGCCGCGCTGTCCGCCGCTGCGCTCGCCGGATGCTCATCCGGAAAGTTCACGAAGGACGGCAAGGTCAAACTGCGCATGGCCCACACGTTGGGCGACAAACACCCCACCTCGAAGGCCCTCGAAATCTTCGTCGACGAGGTCAATCAGCGCTCGAACGGAGACATCCGCATCGAGGTGTTCGGTAACGGCGTACTCGGAAGCGAGACCGAGTCGATCGAGCAGCTCAGCCGCGGTGTTGTTGACATTGTGCGCTGCGCGGCGCCGTCGATCGCCCCGTACTCCTCCGGATACAACGCCTTTGGCTTGCCGTTCCTCTTTGATGACGAAGAGCACTACTACCGCGCGATGGACTCGGGCGATATGCGTACCTTCTTCGATTCGAGCACGGAGGACGGCTTTCGCACGCTCACCTATTACACATCGGGGGCGCGGTCCTTCTACACGGTCGACAAGGCGATCGAAACGCCAGACGACCTGCGCGGCTTCAAGATCCGCGTGCAGAACTTCCGTTCCCAAACCGAACTCATCAGCAAGCTCGGTGGCACACCGCTCATCCTGCCGTTCGGCGAAATCTACACGGGCCTCCAAACGGGCCTCGTGGACGGCGCCGAATCGAATGAGACCGCCCTTACCGACTCCGCGCACGGCGAGGTCGCGAAGGTCTTTACCTACACCGAACACACCATGATTCCCGACGTCCTCTCGTTCAGTGAGGCAACGTGGAAGCTCCTCGATGCGGACCACCAAAAAGTCCTTAGCGAAGCCGCGGTTGCCTCCACCGAGCAGCACAAGACCATTTGGAGTGAGGCGATCACCAAGGCCATCACGGACGCTGAGGCCATGGGAGTCACATTCGTGAAGGACGTGGACCGCGAGCCGTTCCGCGAGCTTACCTCGGGCATCGTTCCCGAATTTGTTGACAAGTACGACGGCGTGAGCACCGTGCTCGACGCCATTGAGCACGCACGCAAGGGGGCGTAAAGGCCATGTACGACACCATGCTCAAGCTCAAGAAGGGCATCACTCTCGCCCTGTTCGTGATCGCCGGCGTTCTACTCGCCGCCATGGCACTCCTCGTGATCATCCAGGTGTTCACGCGCTACGTTCTCTCGGATCCTGCCGATTGGACCGAGGAACTCGTCACCGTTTCGCTCATGTGGGCGTGCTTCCTGTGCGGCGCATACGCGTTCGTCAACCGCAAGCACATGGCTCTCGTGTTCTTCCGCGACCGCCTTCCCGAGGCTGGAAAGCGCATCGTCATGATCCTCGTCGACGCACTCGCGCTGGCCTTTGCGGCGATCGTGATCGTGTGGGGCGGTACGCAGCTCACGCTCATCTCCCTCGATGCGCCATCCGCGATCCTCCAGATCCCCCGCGGCCTCTCCTATGGCGCGGCCCCCGTCGGCGGCGTCTTCATGGTGCTTGCCCAGATCATCAACCTCTGGGAGGACGTCACGGGTGAAACCCTGCCCGACACCGACCTTGGCGCCGACGACGAGACGCTCGTGGCCGAAGCCGCCGCAGATATCCCCACCGAGACTAAGGAGGCCCGCGCATGAGCACCATGACGGTAACCCTGCTCCTGTTTGGCACCTTCTTCCTCCTGCTCGCGGTTGGCGTGCCCATCGCCATTGGCATATCCGTTGCCGCGTTCGCGAGCATCCTCATGATTCTGCCGCCCGACCAGGCCATCTTCGTCGTCATGCAGAAGATGAACACGGGCCTCGAGTCGTTCACGCTGCTCGCAATCCCACTGTTCATTCTTGCGGGCAACATCATGAACAACGGCGGTATCGCCAAGCGCCTCATCGCGCTCGCAGAACTCGTCACGGGCCGTGTTCCCGGCTCGCTCGTGCACACGAACATCGTGGGCAACATGCTGTTCGGCGCCCTTTCCGGTTCGGCGGTCGCCGCGGCAGCCGCAATCGGCGGCACCATGAGCAAGCAGCAGCGCGAGCGCGGCTACGACCCCGCGTTCACCGCAGCAGCGAACATCGCGTCGGCCCCCTCGGGCCTTCTCATTCCCCCGACCACGGCCTTCATCGTGTACTCGATGATCGCGGGCGGCACCTCCATCGCGGCGCTGTTCATGGCCGGCGCGGTGCCGGGCATCCTCATGGGCCTGACCGTGATCGCGGTTGCGCTCGTGTATGCGGTCCGCAAGAAGTACCCGACCTCGGGACACGTGAGCGCCGCCCAGGCCGGTAAGACCATCCTCGAAGCAATTCCGGCGCTGCTGCTCATCGTCATCGTCGTCGGTGGCATCGTCGCTGGTATCTTCACCGCGACCGAAGGGGCGGGCATCGCCGTCGCGTACTGCCTCGTCCTCTCGCTCCTGTACCGCAGCCTCACGTGGAGCGACATCAAGGCGATCATGGCCCGCACGATCGGCACGACCGGCGTGATCCTCCTGCTAATCGCCGCGAGCTCCGCAATGAGTTGGGTCATGGCCTACACGGGCATGCCGCAAGCGATCAGCGAGCTTCTGCTCGGCGTTTCCGATAACCCGATCGTGATCCTCCTGCTGATCAACATCGTCCTCATCGTCGTTGGCACGTTCATGGACATCACGCCCGCGATCCTTATTTTCACGCCGATCTTCCTGCCCATCGCGGAGGGCATCGGCATGGATCCGGTCCACTTCGGCGTGGTGCTCGTGTTCAACATGTGCATCGGCACGATGACGCCGCCCGTCGGCTCGGTGCTCTTCATCGGCACGAGCCTTGCGGGCACGACGATCGAGAAGGTCATCCCGAGGCTCCTGCCGTACCTCGCGGCACTGTTCCTCATGCTGCTCGTCGTCACCTTCGTGCCCACGCTGTCCCTGTGGCTGCCGGGCGCGATGGGGCTTCTATAGGCTGCTAGCTAGCCCGACTCGGTATCGCGGGGCGCCCACCGTGCAATTTGCGCGGCGAGGTGCCCCGCGCCGTATCCGTTGTCGATGTTGACGACCCCGATGCCGGGCGCACACGCCGAGAGCATCGTGAGGGCTGCACTGATGCCTCCGGCGGCAACGCCGTAGCCCACGGACGTGGGGAGCGCGACGACGGGGCACGCGACCTGGCCGGCGATCACGGTGGGAAGTGCTCCGTCCATGCCTGCAACGGCGATGATGCACGCCGATTCACGCAGCTCAGGCAAGCGTTCAAGCAGCCGGTGTAGGCCCGCGATCCCAATATCGGGAATAAGCCGCGTGGGCCGGCCCAGGTAGCGCGCGGTGAGCTCCGCCTCGCGCGCGACGGGAAGGTCACTCGTGCCGGCACATGCGATGGTCACAAGCCCGCCGGTGGGGGTCGGTTCCGACGCCGGCCACGCCCCTATCGACGCTTCTTCGTCAAAGAAGAAACCTGGCAATTCTTCGCCAAGTGCAGCGGCTTTGTCGGTGTCGAGGCGGGTGAACAGGGTGGCAAGCGCGGGCGCCGAACCGGTGTCGCGTGAACGCTGCCGGATCGCGCGGGCAATCCTCACGACTTGTTCCGTGCTCTTCGCGTCGCACAGAATCGCCTCGGGGGCTCCGCGCCTTGCGGCACGGTCGAAGTCAAGGTTTGCGATGTCGGCGAGGGAAGCGTCGGAACCGTTCCCGGAACAGGCGCCCGCGCCGTGACCCGTGCCCACAGTGCGCCCGGCGTTCACAATGTTCCCTTCGCGTTCATGATGCTGAGCGTAAACGCACCCGATTGCAGGCCGGCAAGGTCGAGAGTGACGTTGCGGAACCCCGCCTTCGTGCCCGCGCTCACGAGGGCCGCGCGGGTCTCGGGTTCGACGGCGCGCGGAAGTTCGCCCTGAGGTACTTCGATGCGCGCGATGCGGCCGTGATGGCGCACGCGGCAGTCACTAAAGCCCAGCTCAAACACGGCATCCTCGAGATCTTCGACCTGGCGGAGCTTTTCGGGCGTGACGTCCTCGCCGTGGGGAATACGCGAGGCGAGGCATGGCGCGGCGGGTTTGTTCGCTACGGGAACGCCGAGGGCACGCGCGACCTCGCGCACGTCATTCTTTGTGAGGCCAGCGCTCGCGAGGGGGCGGAGCACCGCGTGGTTCGTCGCGGCGCCCGCGCCGGGACGGTCGGGGCGCTTCGCATCGTCGGCATTTTCGCCGTAAGCGACGGCATCGAGGCCAAGCTCATCGAGCACCTCATCCTCGATGCGCGTAAAAAGCTCGTCCTTGCAGAAGAAACAGCGGTCCACATCGTTCGCGATGTATTCGGGACGCTCGCCCTCGTGGGTCTCGACTTCCTGAACACGCACACCGATCGTCTTTGCAACCTCGTGGGCGGTTCTTCGTTCGCGCCGGGCAAGCGAGGGTGACACACCGAGGAGGGCGACAACGCGATCGGCGCCGAGCGCCCGCAGCGCGAGGGCGGCGAGGGTCGCCGAATCCACCCCACCCGAATAGGCAATTCCCACGCGCTCGTGGCCTGCGAGCTCGCGCATCGCGGCCTCGGCTCGAGCAGCAAGACCTCCGGTGAGCCCAGGAACCGTCGTGAGCGGTGCGCTCACAGCGGCTGCCGCTCGCTCGCGAGGCGATGCAGAACCTCGCCCGCGTGGTCAACCACGAGAGTGTCGGGATCGTCTCGGAGTGCCTCGAGGTCGAGAGAGGCGGGATCCACGTACTCAACGTTGTACTCCTCGCACACCTCGGGCGGGATCTGCGTCGCAAACGCGCGGCGCACGCGGTTGTGTTCTTCGCCGGTCTCGGGGTCGTACGTGCCAAGGCCCGTGACGTGCGTCGAGTGGGCGAGTTCGCCCCACGGGTGGTTCTTGAAGCGATCCCATTGCTTCGTGAAGTACTCGATGTTGTGGTAGCCGATGTCGCGAAGGCCCGGATGCATGGCGGCAACCTCGGTGATGTGCGGGGCATAGATGATGACCTGGCCACCGTCGGCACATACCGGCTCGAGCTTGTAAAAGCCCTTTGCCCCCGTCCAGATGTCCTCGTACATCTCCGGCATGATCGCGACGATCCGCTTGTAGGGCGCCTCAACGTAGCGGATGTGCGTGTGAGCCGAGATCTGCGCGCACGCGGCCCAGGCGCTCTCGGGGCTGCCGAAGCTCATCGCGTGGAGGTCGCTGCTCGCGGAGCGCACGACCATCGCGAGGCAGTATTTGGTCGTCTCGATGCGTGCACTTGCCGCGTCGATGAGCTCGCGCACGGGCGTGATGCCAAGCGCACCGATGATGCGGCTCGCCGTGATGAGCGCCCCCACCCAGTGCGAGATGTCGATGACGTCGTGCACGGAGCAGCCGGGGAAGAAGTATTTATTGCCGCCTGAGAATCCCACGACTTCGTGGGGGAACACGGGGCCGACGATAAGGTTGACGTCCGCTTCGACGACGTGGCGATTGATGTTCACGCGCATGGGAACATCCGTGAGCAACCCGCCCGTGAGCTCGGCGATCGTGTCGGCACCGATCTCGCCGAGGTCGGCGATCTCCTCGTCGTTGTCCCATTCGTGGTTGCGGATCTCGAACGCGGGGTACGCGTCTTTGAGCTTTCCGGGCTCGGCGCCGAGCATCCGCTCGATGCTCTCTTCGCTCATCGCGGCGTGCGTGCCGAGCGCAATGAGCACCGTGATGTGCGAAGCGCGGTTTTTGAGTGCGTCGTGAACGGCGGGCATCACGCGAGGAAGCGGCACGGAGCGGGTGCCGTCGGGAATGATCACGCACACGCGCTTGCCGTCGAGATCCGCTGTCGCGAGTTGCTCGGCGACAAATCTCGAAATCTGCTCGTCGGTGAGCGTCTCGTCGGGGCCGCCGATGCGAGCGGCGGCGCTCACCAAAGATGCGGGAATGGGCTTCACGTGATCAACTCGTTCGCTCATATTGCCCATTATCGCGCGGATTACAATCGGTTGCCATGGGACATAGCGACGACCTCCACATTGATTCCCCCTCCGGCTCGATCGCATGGATCGACGCAACCGCAGGGATCGCGGGCGACATGCTGCTTGGAGCCCTCATCGACGCGGGAGCGGACCTCGAGCGCGTCCAATCCGTGCTCGATACCGTCATCCCCGGCTCCGTAAAGCTCACGAAACGCACCGTTGACCGCTGCGGGCAGCGAAGCCTCAAGGTTGACGTCGAACTGCTCGTCGAGAACCCGCCGCACCGCACGTGGACCTCGATCCGCGACATGCTCGAGAGTGCGCGAGGGGCAGTCCCCGAACGCACGATCGACCTCGGTCTGCGCGTCTTTGGCATGCTCGCCAAGGCGGAGGGCCGCGCGCACGGCATCGATCCCGAGGATGTCCACTTCCACGAGGTCGGCGCACTCGATTCGATCGCCGACGTCATCGGCGCATGCGAGGCGTGGCGCCAACTCGGGATCGGTGAGGCAACGGGCAGCACTATCGCCGTCGGCTCGGGCCGCATCCGCGCCGCTCACGGTGATATTCCGGTGCCGGTTCCCGCAACGGCTTACCTCACCGAGGGCTGGCCGACGGTCGCCGGCGACCTTTTGCCTCCCCGCCCGCACGGTCACTCCCACGACCACGACCATGCCCACTCGCACGCTCATGTACACGATCACGAGCACGGTCACCAGCACGATCACGAACACCCGCTGCCCGAGCACGCCGCGGGCGGCCCGCACGTGGCGGCCGCGCCCCCGTCGGGCGTCGCCCCAGGCATCGGCGAACTCGCAACCCCCACGGGCGTTGCCCTCATCCGCGGCCTCGCGACGAGCTACGGCCCCATGCCGGGCATGGTGACGCGCGCCGTCGGCATCGGCGCCGGAACAAAAGACACGCCGGGACGCCCCAACGTCGTGCGCGTGTTCATCGGGGAAAGCTATCCACATGCGTGACGCCCACGAGACGCCCGCGCGAGTCATCCAGCTCGACGCCAACGTCGACGACGCCGATCCTCGCCTGTGGCCCGGCATCATCGACTCGATGCTCGAGGCCGGCGCGCTCGACTGCTGGCTCACGCCCATCATCATGAAGCACGGCCGCCCCGCCGTAACCGTTCACGCGCTTTCCCGCGAGGGAGAGGAGATTCGCCTCGCCGACCTCCTCCTCGACCTCACCGGCTCACTCGGCGTGCGATACGCCCCGCTCGAGCGGCGCATTCTTACGCGCAGATTTGAGAAAGTCGAAATTGAGGGCGTGGAAGTGGCCGTCAAAGTGTCGGTGCGGTCCGACGGTTCCGTGGCCACCGTCGGACCTGAATTTCGTGATGTGCAGGCCCTCGCCCGCCAACTTGGCGTCACCGAGCGTGAAGCGTTGCGGCGCGCCCGGGAGGCCATCGACTCTTAAACGGCGCCCTCGAGGGAACACGCGACGCCGTTAAAGCCGTGATTGCAGTAGCCGGCTGGGTTTTTCGCGAGGTACTGCTGGTGCTCAGGCTCGGCGTAGTAGTAGGTGCCGGCACCCGCCTCGCTCAGCGGCGCTACCACGGTGGAGATGGTGCCGCGATCGGCGGCGGTGAGTGCTTCCTGGTACGCATCGAGGGAGGAGCGAACGATGCGCTCTTGCGCCGGATCAGTCCAGAAGATCGCGCTTCGGGATTGCGTTCCGATGTCGTTGCCCTGGCGGTTTTCGGTCGTCGGGTCGTGTTGTTGCCAGAACTCGGTGAGCACACGCAGGAGCGCATGCTCATCCTCGTAGATCACCTTCACGGCTTCGGCGTGACCGGTCTTTGCCGAACACACCTCTTCGTAGGTGGGGTGGGGCGTGTATCCACCGGCATACACGGCCGCGGTCGTCCATACGCCCGGGATCTGCCACATGATGCGTTCGATACCCCAGAAGCAGCCGCCGGCGAGGAACAATTCGCCAGATCCTTCCGGCGCTCCCTCACCAAGCATGTCGGTGCCAAGTACGAGGTGATCGCGCGAGAGCGGATAGGGATAGTCGTCGCGACCTGCGAGCGCGTCCTCGGGCTTCACCATGATCTTTTTGTGCGAGTTCATGATCTCGAGAAATGGAATCATGGGATGAACCTACGCGCCGGGGCTGGAGGGGCGGTGTGCGAAGGCGCAAAAATGCCTTAGAGGAGCACGATCACTTGAGCGAACAGAATTTTGGCGATCATCCCGGCGGCGAACATTGCCGAATAGCCAGGGTCGGTTCGCTCGTCGTTCACGAACGATTTCACGTGATTGAGCAACACCGGTTGGCCCACGTAACCGGCGACGGCACCCGCGGTTCGTGCCGCGCTGAGGCCGAGTGCGGCCCCCACTCCCCACAGGGCGAGCAGTGCGATGCCGAGGGTCAGCAAGGTCGCGATCCCCACGAGGACACCCGTCACGGAGAACGCAGTCCCGGCGAAGGCATGGCCGCTTTTGAGTCCGACGGATGCCAGGAACATAAAGAGACCAAATTGCCTAATGGTGAGGTTTGCACTCGTGGGCAGAGTCCACACGATCGGGCCTGTGCGCCCCATATATCCGAGAACGAGCCCTACGACGAGCGGGCCCGCCGCACTCCCAAGCGCAAGCTTTGCCCCGCCGATGGAGAGCGACACGAAGCCCACGATGATGCCGAGGGCGACTCCGAGCCCGAGGCTCAAGAAATCAACCTCGGTGATGCGAGTTTCGGAGTCACCGAAAAACTCCGTGAGTTCTTTGCGCCGATCGTGGGGCATGACAACGCGCACGCGGTCGCCCAGCTGAAGGGTCATTTCGGCGTGGGCGAGCATATCCGTATCACCGCGGCGCACGCGCGTGATGATCGAGTCGAAACGCGTGGGCACGTGAAGATCGGCAACCGTGCGGCCAGCGAGCTGCGGGTTCGAGACGATGAACCGGCGGAAGTTGACCTTCGTACGGTCGTTCGCGAGGTGGGTATCGCTTTCGCGCCCGAGGAGCTTTGCGGCCTCGTGGACCGCGGCGGGCACGCCGACCATGAGGACCCTGTCCCCCGCGTGCAGAGATTCCGAAGGGTGAGCAACGCGAATCTCGTCGCCGCGTTGCAGGTAAGAAATCCGGAGGTCGCCGCCGGCCTTGCCCGGCAATGAGGCAATTCCGGGGATCTTGCTGATCTTCATCGTGCGCTCGACCTCGACGGTGATGTCGAGAAGGTCCGTTGCGGACACTGACGACGGATCGTTTTTCCCGCTCATTTTCGAGCGCGTGATCGGCGGAATGATGAGCATGCCGAGAACGACGGCTAGCGGATACGCGATCGCAAAGCCCACCGCAGGGGCAGTCTCCCCGGGCACGATCGCACTCGCGCTACTGAGCGCCGGCGTCGCCGCTCCTGAGCCGGCGAACATACCGGCTGCCATCGGGCCGCCAAAACCGAAAAGGTAACCCGCCGCAATCGACAGTGCCGCTTGAACCCCGAGGAGCAGCACCCCACCCACGAGCAGTGACCCTTGTGCCCTGAGCTGCCTGAAGAACGATGCGCCTGAGGCGATACCGATCGTGTACACGAAGAGAGCCAAGCCGAGCGACTCCACGAGGTCGAGGTCGCTACCGAGACGCGGGTCGAGGGCACCGATCGCGAGCCCGACAAACAGTGCGCCAGCCGGCCCAAATTTAAGGGGGCCGAAAGGGATTGCGCCGACCAGGGTGCCGAGTGCCATCGTCACGATGAGGGTCAGCAGCGGGGAGCTCACGAGCAGGTCGATCATATTTCCCACAATAGGCACTGGTGGCCGTGTGCGCCCGCTCTTGCCCTTCTCCCCCACCCTCAAGGTGTAGACAACCACGTTATCCAGCCTGATTCGGTGGCGTCTTTGCGGTTTTCTTCACCTTCGGTTGCGCACATGCGTACACGTGCACGGTCCGACGGTTGCCTGGGTAGCGTCGGAGCCGGATGCGCTCATGACGCGCCAGGGGTGGCCGCGGCGTCGGCGAACTGCTGGCCGATCGCTAACTGCACCATCACATCAACGGTCATGATGCTGGTGCCTCCTCGGCCAGCGGCAGGGCGACATCAAGGATGTCATCGACGGCGACCTCCCTCAGGAACACCGCAGCCGGGCGGTGGCTTCGGTCCAGGACAATGGTGGTCGGGATGACCGAGGTCGACACCCCACCCAGGGCCGCAGCGATACGAAACGGCGGATCGTAGATCGAGGGATAGGTCACCGCGATGGCGGCTCTGCGGGGGGGTGCTCGGTATGGATTAGATCTCCTTATTCCGGGGCGGTGGGGAAGAAGACGGTGTTCTGGTCGTCCCGGAAGACCACAACACCGAGGAAAGTCATCGTGCTACCAGGCGGGTGGTCTGTAGCGACTCTGCCCACCTCGGCATTCAACCCTGCTGTGGGGGTTACTCGTAGCGAAGCGAGCTGAACATCCCGGTTTCCATGTGATAGGCGTTATGGCAGTGAAATGCCCACTCACCGGAGTTGTCAGCGATCAGGTCGGCGATCATGGTTTCACCGTGGCGAAGAAGGACGGTGTCCTTCCGTAGCCCGCCGTTGCCGGGCAGCGCCCACGTGTGGCCGTGGATGTGCATGGGATGGGGCATCATGGTCCTGTTGCGCATGACCATCCGCAGGCGCTGGCCCTCCTGCACGGTCGCGGGGGAGGATTGGCCGTCGGTGAGAATACTCCATTCATACGGCATCATCTGCCCGCCCAGGTCGATACTGACTTCTCGGTCTGGTGTGCCCTCGGGCAGGAGTGCACGGTCTGCTGGCTTCAGGGAGGACAGAAGCAGTCCGGTGGACGACAACTCGGGGAAATCGACATCCGGGCGGGGGGCCTGGCCGCCGGCGGTGCGGATGACGGCGAAGGCGCGGTCGTCCTTACCCACCGCCAAAGCCGTGAGCGGGAAGATGCCGTCGCCGAGGATGACCTCGACGTCGACACGCTCGCCCATCGACAGGTAGATCGATTCGGTCTCCCAGGGCTGGACAGGGAAGCCGTCGGTGTGGGTGACGGTCATGCGGTGACCACCGAGGGCCACCTTGAAGATGGTGTCACCGCCGGAGTTGATAAACCGCAGGCGGGCCTTGTCGCCCGGGCGAGCCTCGAAGGTCCGGTGAGCACGGGGGATACGTCCGTTGATGAGGTAGTGCGGATACATCACATCGCCGACATCCCCGCCCAGTACCCGGTCCGGGGTACCGTGCATCATCTGGCCGTGACCTCCCATTCCCATCCTCCCGTTATGGTCGCCCGAACCCATTCCGGTGAGCTTGTCGAGTTCATCGTCGGGAGTGCCCTGAATGCCATCGACCCAGTCATCGAGCACGATGGTCCACTCGACGTCCTGGTCCTCAGCGTCTTGCGGGTCACGGATGATCAGCGGGGCGTGGAGGCCGCGATCAAGCTGCAGGCCTGTGTGGGAATGGTAGAAGTAGGTGCCACCGTGAGGGACTTCAAAAACATAGGAGAAAGACTCGCCAGGTTCAATGGGGTCCTGGGTCATGCCGGGCACACCGTCGGCTGCGTTGTGGAGCGCGATGCCATGCCAGTGGATGGAGGTGCTCTCAGGCAGCTCATTGGTGATATCGACCTGGAGGACGTCGCCGGTGGTGGCCTCAATGGCCGCATCCCCAGTGTCAGAGACGTATCCCCACGTCTTGGCTTCGATGCCGCCGATATCCAGGGAGAGGGGCCGGGCGGTCAGTGTCCGGCGCACCGTCGGCTCACCGAGCGCAGTGGGGGTGGGAGTGGGGCGAAGGGAGGGACCTGGTGCCGAGGCGGCGGGTCCAGGGTCGCTGGTGCAGGCGGTCACGGTCCCGGTGCCGGCGAGGACGAGCCCGCCGAGCAGAACCTGTCGTCGGGAAAACGCGTTCGTCATAATTTAACCGTCCTTGGTACAAGATTTCAGTGACATCGGAGACAAGCGCAGGTGAGGACCCTGCTGAGCCATCACGTCAGGCGCAGGTCTGTGACACAGGTGGCACCGTCGTCGGTGGTGGAAAACTCCGCGGTGCCGGTACGCCCCTGGTAGTTGACCTCAATCAGGCCGGTGACATCATCGGGAAGCCAGAAGCCAATAAACCCGTTGTCGAAGGTGGTTGTCGTCTCGTCCACCAGCACCTCACCGGTCGCCTCATCGGTGATCGTGACCTGGATATCCTCATTGGCGAGTTCCCCCTGGCAGGTCGTGAGGCTGTGGTAGAAGCAGTCGTGGGTGGAGGTGAGATAGGGCGCGATCGAGACATACGTCTGATTGTCGGGAAGATCGACCACGACCTCCTGGTCATCGCTCGAGAGCAGCAGTTCATCGGCACGCACCGAGGCGATCAGATCCGTGGGACGCTCATTGACCTTCTGCCGGTCGAGGTGATCAATGATCTCCACCGCGTCCATGTCGGCCAGGCCATGGGTAGTCAGGAATGTATCCTGGGACACCGTCTCGTTGGCGGTGGGTTCCGGGTCGGCGGCCGAACACCCCGCGAGGACGAGGGCAAGGGCGACGGTTGCGACCGCTGCTCGTTTTTTCACGTCAATCTCCTTGGATCGTGGTAAGACCGTGATAAGACACCGCCTCAAGGCCGATGCCATACCTTCATCTTGCACGGATGCCTGACGAACTAGAAATCAAAAACCCTGTTCACAGCCTTATAACAGGGCGAAAAGGGGGTGAATTCGGTGGGCTGGGTCACCACCGAGACACCACCCCACAGCCGTGAGCGATGTCCTTCTACCCACCCCGGGTATGCGATGCAGGCAGTGAAATCCCTGGTGGCGCCTGCTGAACCGACCAGGGGAGGCGATGCCGCCGGCCCGGGGTGGGGCACAGGGGTGACGGCGGTCGAAGGGTGATGTTTGAAGATTCGATGAAGATTCCCCGCCGGGCACTGAGCGAGGGTGGCATTCCCTCCTGGCCGGAGCGATGCTGGGGTCTATGGCTGACCGCACACCGACCACCGCCACGCCCTCGAGGCGGGTGCTGGTCGTCGATGATGAACAACCCCTGGCTCAGATGGTGGCCTCCTACCTCATCCGGGCCGGTTTCGATACCCGCCAGGCACACACCGGCACCCAGGCGGTGGACGAGGCCCGTCGCTTTTCCCCCGATGTTGTGGTGCTGGATCTGGGGCTGCCCGAACTCGACGGTCTGGAGGTGTGTCGACGGATCCGCACCTTCTCGGACTGCTACATCCTCATGCTCACCGCGCGTGGCAGCGAGGACGACAAGATCAGCGGTTTGACCCTGGGGGCGGATGACTACATCACCAAACCTTTTAGCATCCGGGAACTGGTGACCCGGGTGCATGCGGTGCTGCGCCGCCCGCGCACCAGCACCACCCCACCGCAGGTGACCACCCCCTTGATCGTTGGTGACCTCTTCCTTGACCCCGTCGCCCATCGGGTGCAGGTGGGGGAGACGACCGTGGAGCTCACCCGCACGGAGTTCGAGCTGCTGGTTGCCCTGGCCCTGCGCCCCGGCCAGGTGCTGACCCGCCGCGACCTGGTCACCGAGGTCTGGGACACCACGTGGGTCGGTGATGAACGCATCGTCGATGTCCATATCGGCAACTTGCGTCGCAAGCTCGGCACCGACGCCCGGGGCCGGGGGTTTATCGACACCGTGCGTGGCGTGGGCTACCGGGTGGGGCAGCCATGAATCACGGACCCGGCCTGACCTTCCGCTTCCTGGCCGCCCAGGTGTTGGTCATGGTGATTGGCCTGCTGGTGGCCGCGGTCGTGGCCACGATGGTGGGCCCGACCCTGTTCCATGATCATATGTTGATGACCGGCCCGGAGGACCCCTCGCTGGAGCTGTTCCATGCCGAGCAGGCCTACCGGGACGCCAACTTGATCACCCTGGCCGTCGCCCTGCCCACCGCCTTTATCAGCGCCCTGCTGGCTAGCCAGTGGTTATCGCGTCGCCTGCGCACCTCCCTGCAGGATCTCACCCGCGCCGCTACCAGCCTGACGGCCGGCAACTCCCGTATCCACGTGCCCGCCGGAGAAGCAGGCCCCGAGGTCACCACCCTGGCGCATGCCTTCAACACCATGGCCGACCGGCTGGAACACACCGAACAGGTCCGCCGCCAGATGCTCTCTGATCTGGCCCACGAAATGGGCACCCCCTTATCGGTGCTCACGGTCTACCTCGATGGTCTCCAGGACGGGGTCGTGGACTGGAATAATGCCACCCACACGATCATGGCTGACCAACTCACCCGCCTGACCCGGTTGATGGAAGACATCGACGATGTCTCCCGGGCCCAGGAACACCGGATCGATTTGGACCTGGCGGAGGAAGGGCTCGGGGATCTGCTCCATACCGCCGCTGCTGCCGCGGGGGAAGCTTACGCTGACAAAGGTGTCGATTTACAGGTCGAGACCATTACGGACACCGCCCGGGTGCTCGTGGACCGGCAACGCTTCGGCCAGGTGATGAGCAATCTACTGTCGAATGCGCTACGGCACACCCCGGCCGGCGGGCAGGTCCGGATCAGCGTCCACCGACAGGGGGCGTCCACCGCGCTCATCCACGTCGCCGATGACGGCGAGGGCATCCCACCTGACCAGCTCGGACACATCTTCGAACGCTTCTACCGGGGGGATGCCGCCCGTAGCCGGGACGACGGCGGGGCCGGCATCGGTCTGACTATCTCCAAGGCATTGATCGAGGCCCACGGCGGCACTCTCACCGCCACCTCCCCCGGACCGGGTCGCGGAGCGGTGTTTGCCCTCCGCCTCCCGCTGTCCCCTCCCGACAGCGAGGAGGCTGCGCGGTGACCACACCCTGCCCCGCGTGAGGGCCGTGCCCTCCACCTCTTGAAAATATACCCCCGGGGGGTATACGCTCGAGAGCAGCATCGCCGCATCCCACCGACCCGAAAGAGCTTTCCCATGATCACCTCCCCGCCCCGCCTCTTGCCGATGGCCTCCCACGGCTGCAGCTGTTGCGGACCTGCCTCACGTGCCGACACCGCCTCCATCCCTGCCGCCAGCGACTCGTCAGCAGGAGGGTCCTCCCCTAGCTACCAGGTCACCGGCCTGACCTGCGGGCACTGCGCGAAAAGCGTGACCCAGGCCCTTCAGGCCCTCCCCCAGGTCGACGACGTCCAGATTAATCTCGCTGCTGGTGGTGTTTCCACCGTCACGGTCACCGGTGTCGTACCTCCGGAGATGGTTCGCCGGGCCATCGAGGAGGCCGGCTACACCGTCTTATCCTGATCAGTTTTACCCATCACCTCGACCCCGACCGGGTTGAGCAGAAGGAACGTCATGAGCACTCCCCACCATTCCGGCGATCACCCCGCTCCGGAAACAGACCACACCTACCACCCGGATCATGCCAGCCACGAACACCACGCAGATGCCGACACCCACGGCCAGGCGATGCCCCACGATCACCGGCACTCCGCCCCGGACGAAGACCACCACGTTCATGGCCACGGTGAACATGCCGGACACAGCACCGCAATGTTTCGGGACCGCTTCTGGTGGTCGCTGATTCTGTCCATTCCCGTCGTTATTTTCAGCCCCATGGTCGCCCACCTGCTCGGCTACCACCTCCCGGCATTCCCCGGATCCACCTGGATCCCCCCGGTGTTGGGCACGATCATCTTCGTCTACGGCGGAACGCCTTTCCTCAAGGGCGGATGGAAAGAACTGAAATCCCGCCAACCCGGGATGATGCTCCTGATCGCCATGGCCATCACCGTGGCGTTTGTCGCCTCCTGGGGCACCACTCTGGGGCTGGGCGGTTTTGACCTGGACTTCTGGTGGGAGCTGGCCCTGCTGGTGACCATCATGCTGCTGGGCCACTGGCTGGAGATGCGCGCTCTCGGGGCCGCGTCCTCCGCGCTTGACGCGCTGGCTGCCCTGCTGCCGGATGAGGCCGAGAAAGTCATCGACGGGACCACCCGCACCGTGGCCATCTCCGAGCTGGTCGTCGACGACGTCGTGCTGGTGAGGGCCGGTGCCCGGGTGCCGGCCGACGGAACCATCCTCGACGGAGCCGCCGAATTCGATGAGGCGATGATCACCGGCGAATCCCGTCCCGTCTTCCGCGACACCGGTGACAAGGTGGTCGCCGGTACCGTGGCCACCGACAACACCGTCCGCATCCGGGTGGAGGCTACCGGCGGGGACACCGCCCTGGCCGGGATCCAACGCATGGTTGCCGACGCTCAGGAGTCCTCCTCCCGGGCCCAGGCCCTGGCGGATCGGGCGGCGGCGTTGTTGTTCTGGTTCGCGCTAATCTCCGCTCTAATCACCGCGGTGGTGTGGACCATCATCGGCAGCCCGGACGATGCCGTGGTGCGCACGGTCACGGTGCTGGTCATCGCCTGCCCGCACGCCCTGGGCCTGGCGATTCCGCTGGTCATTGCGATCTCCAGCGAGCGCGCCGCGAAATCCGGGGTGCTCATCAAGGACCGGATGGCGCTCGAGCGGATGCGCACCATCGACGTGGTGCTCTTCGACAAAACCGGCACCCTGACCGAGGGGGCGCACGCGGTCACCGGTGTCGTGGCAGCTGTCGGCGTCACCGAGGGCGAGCTGCTGGCCCTGGCCGCCGCCGCGGAGGCCGACAGCGAGCACCCCGTGGCCCGCGCCATCGTGGCGGCCGCGGCCGCCCATCCCGAGGCCTCCCGTCGGCACATCCGTGCAACTGGTTTCAGCGCTGCCTCCGGCCGGGGGGTCCGGGCCACTGTCGATGGTGCTGAGATCCTCGTAGGCGGGCCGAACATGCTGCGCGAGTTCAACCTCACCACCCCGGCCGAGCTCACCAACACCACCAGCGCCTGGACCGGGCGTGGGGCCGGTGTGCTCCATATTGTCCGCGACGGTCAGATCATCGGTGCGGTGGCCGTCGAGGACAAGATCCGCCCCGAATCCCGCGCCGCCGTGAAAGCCCTGCAGGACCGCGGGGTGAAGGTCGCGATGATCACCGGCGACGCCCAGCAGGTGGCCCACGCTGTCGGTCAGGACTTAGGCATTGATGAGGTCTTCGCCGAGGTCCTGCCCCAGGACAAAGACGCCAAGGTCACGCAGCTGCAGGACCGGGGTTTGAGCGTGGCCATGGTCGGTGACGGTGTCAATGACGCCCCCGCTCTGACCCGAGCGGAGGTCGGTATCGCCATCGGTGCCGGCACGGATGTGGCCATGGAATCTGCCGGGGTGGTCCTCGCTAGTGATGATCCGCGGGCAGTGCTGTCGATGATTGAGCTGTCCCGGGCCAGCTACCGCAAGATGATCCAGAACCTGATCTGGGCCTCTGGCTACAACATCCTCGCCGTGCCGCTGGCCGCCGGAGTGCTCGCCTCGATCGGGTTCGTGCTGTCCCCGGCCGTGGGCGCGATCTTGATGTCTGCCTCGACCATCGTGGTGGCCCTGAACGCCCAGCTGTTGCGCCGCATTGATCTGGATCCGGCTCACCTGGCTCCGACCGAGTCGAAGGAGGAACACACCACGCCTACTCCGGCATCCACCGCCGTCCACTGATCCACCGCTTCTCTCCACTGCCCTCATATGACCCTGAAAGGCTCCACCATGAAGCGCCCCCCCTTGTTCTTTCCGCTCTCGCCGCGGCCTTCACCCTGGCGCTGGCCGCCTGCGCTGAGGCCACCGAATCAGGCAACACCGACGCCACCACCTCGGCCACCAGCACTGCGACGACTACCGCTGAGACGACCGAGACCACCACGGCGACGACTGAGGCGGACGGGGAGATCTCCGCCGATCACAACGACGCGGACCTCATGTTTGCCCAGGAGGTTATTCACGCCCAGGGACCGGAGATTGACCGGATGAACGCCATGCTCACTGACCTATGACAGGCCCCCGTCTTTTTCTGATCCCGAGGACAGGAATCTGAAAAAGAGGGATAACCGTAACGATTGCCATCTGCTGCGGGCGATGGGTCGTTGTCACCGCAGCGGGTGCACCGGGGTGGATGTTTCTTCTCCCTCTGGTCGCACCACTGAGGAAAGGGGAAAACTCCTGTGTCCAGACCCTTGGAGGACTACGCACTATTGTCCGATACTCACACAGCCGCCCTGGTCTGCCGGCAGGGCAGCTTTGATTGGGGGGTTGCGGGGCTGTCCCCACCTTAGAGCGAAAATCGCCGCTTGAACTAGCGCAAGAAGCGGGGCAAGGGGGGCGGAAAAGAAACGAGGGCGCTCCCAACGCTAAGAACCGACCACCACGAGCCGGGTCTAGTTGCATGCGCATCGTGAAAACGGTCCCGTCGAAGCGCATGCCTGGCACAATGGGGCGCGTGACAACTTCGCACCCTGAGCATACAGACGCAAACTCGAGCGCGAACAGCACCACGACAGGCACCACACGCCGACGCGCACGCGCAGCCATCGTCAGCTCATGCACGAGCGAGAACGAGTCTTCTAGTGCAAGTGCAGGCGCACGCGAAGGCAGCATTCCCAGCGCAGCACCCGAACACGGTGGCCGCGACAGTCACCCGCGGTCTCGCACCGACTCCTTCCTCGACGCGGTCCTGGACCCCATGCGCCTCGCCCCGCTCGGCCTGGCGCTCGCTGCGACCACGCTCTACGGGTGGCTCTCGATGCTCCAGTGGGATTCGTACTTCTTCCCGAGCTGGGATCTGGGTATCTTCGCCGAAGCCGTCAAGGAGTATGCGCACGTCAATGCCCCGATCGTTCCGATCAAGGGCGACAACTTCAACCTACTCGGCGACCACTTCCACCCAGTCCTCGTACTGCTCGCGCCCCTGTGGTGGTTGTGGCCGTCACCAGCCGTGCTGCTGTGGGCGCAGGCCGCGCTGTTTGGGGCAAGCGTGTACCCACTCACACGCGTCGCAATGGCGAAACTCGGTCCGCGACTCGGCATGCTTGCCGGCGCCGGCTACGCGTTCTCCTTCGGGCTCCAAGGTAGCCAGAACGTCCAATTTCACGAGTATGCGTTCGCCGTTCTCTTCGTGGCATTCGGTCTCGCCGCCTTCCTCGAGAACCGATCGAAGGCAGCGCTCCTGTGGATCGGCGCGCTTGTGTTCGTCAAGGAAGATCTGGGTCTCACCGTGATGATGCTCGGCTTCGCGATGGCGTGGATGTGGCGTACTCCGGGGCTCGAAGCGGGAAGCCCCTCGCAGAGGCGCCGCGCGACGGTTGCGAGGCTAACGTCGGAAAAGAAACCCCGCTACGCGCTGCTGCTTGCCGCGTGGGGCCTCGTGTGGTTTGTCCTCGCCACCTGGGTGATTTTGCCGGCGCTGAGCCCCGCGAGCGCGTACGTGTACACGGAGAATTTTGCGCCGCTCACGCAGGCCTTCACGCCGCTCGTGAAGTGGCAAACGGTGCTCATGTTCGTGGCGTTCATGGGCGTCGTGGGGGTCACGAGTCCACTTGCGCTCGGTCTTCTTCCGACGCTTGCCTGGCGGTTCCTCGGTTCCGTCGAGCACTATTGGACCTGGCAGTGGCACTACAACTCGTTCCTCATGCCGATCGCGTTCGCGGCGCTCCTTGCGACCCTCCCGCACGTGCGGGGAGCTGCGCTCACGCATCTGGCTGAGCTGCGCGAACGCCCGCTCGCGCCGCAAAAAGCACAGCTGTGGACGAAACGCCTCGGCGTTGCCCTCTCGATCCTGTCGACCGCGTATCTCGCAACCTCGCTTCCCCTCACGTGGATCGCAACCGGGGCGCTCAACCCGAATTCGGCGTTCGCCAATGCCGCTCGAGAGGGGCAGGCGCATGTGCCCAAGGGCGTGACGGTCGCGAGCGACATTCGCTTGATGGCCCCGCTCGTGGCGACGAACGACGTGCAGTGGATGCACGGCGAGACGAAGCGGGCACCCGAATGCGTTGCGGGCGTGTACGGAGCGCGCGAGCAGGAGCAGTTCCCCGGCGGTTGGGCCGCGTGGGCAAATGCGAAGTGGCCTGCGAATGCGAGCGCAAAACCTGAACACCTCAACGGCGCATCCGTCATCACGAGCGCGCGCAAGCCGTACGAACTCGTGTTTGCGAATGCTTACGTGCAGGTCGCATGCCAAGGCGGCCCCAAAAGCGAGTGATTCCTAGCGGCGAGTGAGCCCTCGAGGTCCGCGGGCATCGGCGGAGGCGAGCGGCCCCGCGGCGAGCGAGCGAACCGACCAGAGTTTGAGCGGTGAATACTGCTCGGCGAGAAGCGCCGTGCGGATTCCCCGGCCGTAGGCCTCGTTACGCACGCTGCGATTGAGCGAACTGATGTCGCGATCGAGGAGGGCATCAATCGCACCCGCGGCGGCCCAGCGCATCGCGACGACAGAAAGCTCGATATGCGAGTCGATGAGGGCGTGGCCGACGTTGTGTGCGGAGATGAATCGCAGCCTTGGATTCGACGGATCGGATCCGACGTGGGCGCCGGGAATTTCGTCGGCTGCGAGGCGCGAGCGCCACAGCGGCACGATCACATCGCGCGCCCCGCCCACGACGAGCGTGGGAGTCGTGATTGAGCGCCTCGCCGTTTCCAGGTCAAAGCTCTCCCCCGTGAACGGCGGGAACTGTGCAGCGCGACGCGCGTATACGGTGAGCGGGTCGAGCGGCTTGCCGTCGCTGGCCTCGGCAAATCCGAGTTCGGTCGCGGAAATGCGGCCAGCCAGATCGTTCTCATATACGTAGGGCGTGGTGTTGAACCACTCGCGGCCCGCGATGATTTGGTGGATCGACGCCCACGCGAGCTGCCCGCGCCCCTGAACGAGAAGATCCACGAGGTCCCGCACGGAGTTCACGCCGCCGTATTCGTGGACGGCGGCCAGTACCGCACCGGTTTCTTCGGCGGGCACGATTCGCTGCTCGACGAGCATCCGCACGGCGCGGGCGATCGATTCGGTAGCGTCGAATGTGCCGCGCCAATACAAATCTCGCATAAGCTCGCGCAGGGCGCGCCCGTCGCGCACGCCCGTGAAGGGCGAGTCAAGAACCATCGAGAACACGCGCTCCGGGTGGCGCAGGGCGAACCGTTGCGCGATGTAGGCGCCGTAGCCCGTCCCGTAGAGCACGACCTTTGGCACTTGGGCATGGTCGAGCACTGCACGGACGTCGTCGAGCACGTTTTCGACCCGCATGACGTTGACCGGAAGGTCATTACCCTGGGCATCCGCGCGGCTCATGCCTACGCCTCGATGCTCCATCATGATGACGTCGAGTCCCTTTTTAACCATGTCCCGCCGCAGAATCTCGTACGGGAACACGCTCGCAACGCCCGGCCCGTCGGGAAGGACCATGATCGTGGGAAGCTCGGACTGATAGCCGGCCCGCACATACCTGAGCGGGAAGAGGCGCCCTTCGGAGTTCTCGAACTCCCGGTAGACGGTCATCACGTCATTGCGGGAGGCGAGAAGCTCGTTCGCGGCAGGGCGGTCGTATAGGTCCATGCGCTCGGTTTATTTCTTTCCGACGGTTGCCCACAAAAAGGCGTGGACCAGTGCGTTCATGCGTGCCGCTTGCGCATTGGACGCGGCGCCGCCATGCCCGCCTTCGACGTTTTCCCAATACTTGACGGGGGCGCCAAGCTCCTCGAGCGCGGCCGTGAATTTGCGGGCGTGGCCGGGGTGAACGCGGTCGTCGCGGGTCGAGGTGAGCACGAAGGTAGGCGGGTACTCGACGTCATCGCGCAGCAGGTGGTACGGGCTGAAGGTCTTGATGAAGTCCCAGTCGTCGGTGTCGGGGTCGCCGTATTCGGCCATCCAGCTCGCTCCAGCGAGAAGGTGCGAGTAGCGCTTCATGTCCAAAAGCGGCACCTGGATCACGACGGCGCCGAACAGCTCGGGGTACTGCGTGAGCATGTTGCCGGTGAGCAGGCCGCCGTTGGAGCCGCCGCGCACGGCGAGGTGCTTCGCATCGGTCACACCGCGATCGATGAGGTCGCGCGCCACGCTCGAAAAGTCTTCGTAGACCCTGTGGCGGTTTTCTTTGAGTCCCGCTTGGTGCCATGCAGGCCCGTATTCGCCGCCACCTCGAATGTTCGCGAGCACGTACACGCCGCCGCGTTCGATCCACGCCTTACCGGTCGCGCCGAGGTAGACCGGGGTGAGCGACACTTCGAAACCCCCGTAGCCATACAGCAGGGTGGGGCGGGGTCCGACGGTGGACTGGGCCTTCGCGATCTCGAAGTATGGGATGCGCGTGCCGTCTGCACTGTCAACGAAATGCTGGGTAACGGTGACGTCGCTCGCGTCGAAGCGTTCGGGCGTCGTCTTGATCGTCTCGATTTCGCCCGCGCCGCTGCCCTCGCGGATCCCGTCGAGGTTTGCGAGGCAGAGGGTTGCGGGCACGTGGAAGTCGTTGCGGGTGATCCACACGTCGTTGTTCTCGTCGGAATCGACGGCGGCCACGTAGAGCGATCCCGTGAGTCCGGGGTAGAGGTCCTCGCGCTCCCAGCTGCCATCGCCGTTTTGATAGTGGGCGACCAAGCGATGCTTGACGTCGTCGAGGACGGTCACGACCAGGTAGTCCCTCGTGATCGTAAGACCGTCGAGCGAAGTCGTGGGGGTGGGGTCGAACAGGACGTCAAAGTCGCGGTTTCCCGCCATGAAGGCGTCGAAGTCGCACGCGAGCAGGCTGCCAGCGGCGTACGTACGGTCTCCCGTCGACCATTCGGAGCGGGGCCTCAGAATCGCGAGGTCGCGGTGAAAGCTCACGTCGATGTCGCTTGGGACGTCAACCTTGAGGAGCTGAAACTCGTCGCCTTCGCGAGCCACGGCATACGTGGTCGAGGTGTAGAAGGTGTGCATGACCGTGACCCAGTCGCGCTCGAAGCCGGGGGTCTGGTCGTGGCTTGGGTAGACGAGCATGTCCTGCGCGTCGCCCTCGAAAACAAGGGTGGCGTCGGAAAGAGCCGTGCCGCGTTTCCACACGCGCGCCTGGAGCGGGTACCCAGAATTGCTTCGCGTCCCCTCGCCGAAGTCGGTGCCGACCCACACGGTGTCTTCGTCGATCCACGCGACGAAGCCGCGCGCTTCGGGCCGCACGAAGCCGCCTTCGCTTTCCGGCACGAAGCTGCGGGTTTCGAGGTCCCATTCGCGCGTGACGTCGGCATCGCTTCCCCCGTGCGAGAGGCTCACGAGGAAGCGGCGATAGGGCGCGCCTTCGGCGGGACGCAGTGCGTGGGCGCCGTGCCACACCCAGTCCTCGCCTTCGGCGACGTTGAGGGCGTCGACATCGATGAGGGTTTCCCACTCGGGGTTCTCGGTGCGGTAGGAGTCGAGGGTCGTGCGGCGCCACACACCGCGCTCATGCTCGGCGTCGGTCCAGAAATTGTAGAGGAAGTCGCCCCGCTTAGTGACGCCGGGAATCCGATCACTCGCGTTGAGGATCTCGAGGATTTCCGCTTCGAGTTCAGCGGTGAGCGGATCGCCGTCGAGGTCTTTTTCAGTGCGGGCGTTGCGCTCGCGCACCCAGGCAAGCTGCTTCTCACCGGTGATGTCCTCGAGCCACAGATGCGGATCGCTCATGGTGTCTCCTCTTTCCCACTGCGGTGATGTGTTCTGGAGCAAGCCTAGCCGCGCCAGCTCAAATAAGGATGCGCGCCTCAGGTTCGTCCATGGGCTGAGTCCAGAACAGTTCCTCGAAACGAGTGGCCTGTCGGAACGCTTCGATCGCGCGTTCGCGTTCGGCTTCTCCTGCGGCATCGCACGCTTCTTCGACGAGTTGCACGGCCTCTCGAGAAATCCGTGTAAACGTTTCGTCGGCGTATGCCTCTACCCACGTGCCGTAGGGGTGCCCCTCGAGCGTGCCCTTGCTTGCGTCAAGAACGGCAACGCCCGATTCGGCATAGATCCAGTAGCACGGGAGCACGGCCGCGGCGGCAACCGCGTACGTGTCGTAGGTGGCGCTCGCAAGCAGGAAGTTGCTGTAGGCCGCGGTGTGCAGGCTCATCCCGAGTCCTTGGACGCGGTGGGCGGCGAGGATGTCGTTCGAGAAGAGCTCTTCCTGCATCGCCTTTTCTTCGGCGATGGCGCCGACGGCTGACTTCGCCCAGAAGCGAAGCTCATCTGCCCCTGGCGCCTGGCGAGCGATAGCGGTCATCGTCTTTTGGTACGCGACGAGGTACTGGGCATCCTGCTGGATGTAGAACGTAAATTTTTCCGGATCGAGCGTGCCGGCGCCGAGTTCGGCGAGAAACGGCAGGGCGTCGATGCGCGCACGGATGTCTTTGGTTTCCTCCCACATCCGGGCCGTGTGCGGGCCCGCGGGCTCAATGAGTGTCACGCTCTCACACCCCCTGAACAGTAATGAGGTGGTTGGTGGGGCCGTGGCCACTTTCGGGCGACTTCGAGATCTCCCACTCCTTCGCGTGAAGGATCGCGCTCTGGAGGAATTCGCGTGCGCTTGCCACGACGCCGATGTCGGTCGCGTCGGCACCGCCCGCCACACGCGCGTACTGCGCGGCGATGGCCGACGAGAGGGTACAGCCGGTGCCGTGCGTATTGCGCGTATTGATCATCTCGCCCGTGAGAACGTCCACGACGTTGCCGAGCTGCACGAACACGTCGACGAGCGCGGATCCGCGAAGATGACCGCCCTTGACGAGAACTGACTTCGGGCCGCGATTGATGAGTTTGAGGCCCTGCTCTTTCATTTCTTCTTCGTCGGTCGCCGGGTCTTCGCCGAGCAAGAGCGCGGCCTCGGGGATGTTGGGCGTGAGAACGTCGGCGAGCGGGAGGAGGCGATCGCGGAGAATCTCCATGGCGTCCTCCTCCATCAGCATGTCGCCCGAGGTCGCCACCATCACGGGGTCCAGCACGATCTTGCCGAAATCGCTGCGGCGCTCCTCGATGACGTCGGCGATGACCTCGGCAACTTCGGCGTTAGGAATCATGCCGATCTTCGTGGCATCGACGTAAACGTCGTCGAGCAAAGTCGTGAGTTGCTCGCGCACGAAGGAGGCGGGGGGCGTAAACACGGCATCCACGCCCTGCGTGTTCTGGGCGGTGAGAGAGGTGAGAACGGCGCAGCCGTATGTGCCGAGCGCCGTGAACGTTTTAAGGTCCGCCTGGATGCCGGCGCCGCCGCTCGGGTCGCTTCCGGCGATCGTCAGTGCAATGGGTGGGCGCATGGTGTTGTCCTCCTTGAAAACAGCTCGCGTATGAATCGAGCTGAAGAATTTAGAGCGGCTGGTTCATCACGAACTCCCGGCGCAAAAACGTCGCGGAGGTCGCGGGGTCCTCGGATCCGGCGATCGCCGAAACCACGCAGATACCGTCACAGCCCGTGGCTGCAACCTCGCTCGCGTTGCGAATCGAAATACCTCCGATCGCCACCGCCACGATACCGGCCTCGTGTGCACGCGTAGTGAGAGAGGCGAGCTGCTCAAGACCCACGGCGGGGTCCGTGTCCGTCTTCGTCGCGGTGTTCCAGATCGGGCCGATGCCAACGACGTCGGCGGAGCCCTCGGCGATCACACCCTCGAGCTGTTCGGCATTCGACACGCTCACGCCGATGATCGCCTCGGCGCCGAGGAGTTCACGCACCTGGGATGCCGGCATGTCGCCCTGACCCACGTGGACGTCGAGGCCCAGCTCGCGAGCGGCCTCCACTCGGTCATTGACGATGACCGTAATCTCCCGGCCGTGCTGCTCCCCCACCTCGCGGGCCACGTCGCGCACCTGGCGCGCAAGCTCGACAAAGGCGTCGTCATCAAGGTCCTTATCTCGCACCTGGATTACGTGGGCGCCGCCCTCGATTGCCTCGGCAACCTGGGCGGGAACCTTATCGGCACCTCCCGCCATCGCGGAATCGGTCACGAAGTAGAGCGCCCAATCGGCTTTCGCCGCGCGCTCGCGCGAAGCGGAGGTGTTCATGCCGACGCCTCGGTCACGCGCACGCGTGCGGCAATGTCGGCGCCGCTCAGTTCATCGAGCGCATCGATCCACGCAACCGCGAACGAACCGGGATGCTCGGCGCGCTCACCAGCGAGCTGGCCAGCGGCACCGAAGTGCGCGTGGGCCGTGAGCACCGCGAGGGCCTTCGCATCGACGGGGGCGAAGGTGGCGTCGGAAAAAAGAGACTCGAGCGCGGGCGCGATGCTCACGTAGCCGGCCATCGTCGCGCCGAGCGCGCAGCCCGTACCGATCACGCGCGGCATGAGGTCGTGGCCCGATTCGAGCCAGAGCGCGCGGATCTCGCCATCGCGGTCCCACACGATCAGATCGCGCTTGCCGGAGACGGCAACGACCGCGCCTGTACGCTCCGCGAGGGACGCGGCGGCAGGCAAGGCGTCGTCCACCGAATCGGTCGCATCCACGCCACGACCACCCGCGCCGAGGCCCGCGAGCGCGGAAATCTCCGACGCATTGCCGCGGATCGCCGTCGGCGCGAGCTCAAGCAGACGGTGCGCGAGCGACGTTCGGACCTCGAGCGCACCGATCGCCACGGGATCGAGGACCCACGGCACGCCCGCCTTCACAGCTGCCTCTGCCGCGAGCGGCATCGACTCAACCTGGTGCGGCGCGACCGTGCCCGTGTTAATCAGCACGCCGCTCGCAATCTGAGCGAACGTGGCAGCCTCACCCGGGTGATCGACCATCGCGGGAGCCTGGCCCGCGGCGAGCAACACGTTCGCGGTGACGTTTTGAACGACTGTATTCGTCAAGCAATGCACGAGCGGTGTGGCCTCGCGCATGGCGTTCACGGCTTTGTCGATGCCGGCGGTGTATGACTGTGTCACGAGTGACATCCCTTCGCAGGTAGGTTTCCAGAGCAGGTTCGACGGGTTTGATCTCAGCCCTCGGGACCCGCAATCGAGCCCCGGGACACCCCGAGTCACGTCGTATAACCCTATCGCTACCTGGGTCGACACCTTCTGAAAGCCGCCGCAGTCAAGGAGTGTGAGAATAAGGGCGACAACTGAGACGTTGGCGAAAGGGAAAGGGACGCGCGTGAGCACACCCGATCAGAGCGACCCGGGCCAGGAGAGCCCGCACGAGTCTGGCCTGCCCGATTTCTCTGCGGGCTCGGCTGGTACGGGCAGTGGGAGGTCCGACGGCTCCGGGGCAAGCGGCGCTTCCGGGTGGGGAAATGATCCGAGCGGAGCCCTCAACGCCCAGCTCCATGACAGCAATGAGGACAACAGCTCACGCAAAGTCGTCATCGGCATCGTCATCGGTGGTATCGCGCTCATTGCCGCCCTGGGCCTTTTCGTCTCGCAAGTCGCGATGCGAAGCATCGAGAAAGAACCCATCGCCAAAGAAGGCTCGACCGTCGGCGTCAACACCCAGGGCGACCCCAACAACAAAGAAGAGCAGCCCACGCCGGCCGCCCCGAACGAGCCGCCACCCGAGATCTTCACGCAGGCCCCCACAACGCAGTGCCTCATGTCCACAAAGCCAACGGTGTCTCGCACCCAGAGCGGGAACACCGTCAAGGGCGGAGGGCTCGAATACACGATCCCCGAGAACTGGGACTCGGAGTGGTACCAGAACGAAAACGTGCCGTACCTCTACGACACGGGCGCCTATTCGAAGCAGGTCGAGTCGTTTTGGTACAGCGTCGTCACCGTGGGCCGCATCGAGTGGCAAGAAGATGTCGAGGGCCCCTACCCCGGCACCGAGCAGATGGCCATCGCCATGTTCCAGTGCTACGCCACGCACTTCAACGTTGTCGAGCAGTTCGGCGACAACCCGAAGATCACGAACTACACGAGCAAATCGACGACCGTCGACGGAAGGCCCGCGTGGATCGTCCAGGCAACCTACGGTTTCGACCCGAAGTCGAAGGGGATACGGCTGCGCACCACAAACGCCTCGATCGTCACCGCGATCGTCGTCGAGACCCCTAAGGGACCAAGTGCCCTCGTCTCCGACGTTGCCGCCGACCACCCCGAACACGTGAAGGGACTCGAGGAAGCTATCGCGACCCTCAAGGTCACCGAGTAGGCGTCGGATCCTCGACTCCCCAAGAATGAGTTCGGCCCGAGCCCCTCGCGGGGCCCGGGCCGTTTCTTGCTATGTGCGGTTAGCTGTCGCGCAAGATCGCGAGGATGCGGAGGATCTCCGTGTACATCCACACCACGGTCACGGCGAGGCCAAGGGCCGCCGTCCAGGCATAGGCCTTGGGGGCGCCGCTATCGACACCGTTGCGGATCACCTCGAGATCCATCACGAGGCTGTAGCTCGCGAGCGCCACGGCCACCAAGCCGATCACGACGCCGAGCATGCCCGTGCGGAGGTTCGTCACGCCGAGGAGGACGAGCACGAGGTTCACGAGCGTGAACACGAAGTAGGCACCGAAGGCGATGAGGAACATCTTCGTGAGCTTCGGGCTTGTACGCAGCTTCCCCATGCGGAAAAGAACGGTGATCGAGCCGGCGACGGCGAGAGTGCCGATCACGGCCTGGAGCACGATGCCCGGGTAGACCGTCTCGAAGAACAGGCTGATGCCACCGAGAAGCAGGCCCTCAAACACGGCGTAGGCGAGGGTGACCCACATGCTCGGCGTCTTCTTGAACGCGTTCACGAGGACGGTCACGAAGCTTCCGATCGCGCCAACGATCGCGGCGATCGACGCGAAAGCGAAGCCGATCTGGCGGCCTTCTTCCGTTCCCATCACGAGCGCTGTGACGGTCGGGAGCATCATGATCACGAACGCGACGGCAATGATCACGCCGAAGGTCGCGGTAATCGCGTTCATGGTGTTGCGCCATGTCATGCGGCCCGTGTCAAAGCCGGTTGCGGCCGGGCGGTTATACATGGCTTCAAGATCGGCCGGGCTGTAGCCCGCCTGCTGGGGTTGGGGAGCCTGGTAGCCCGGCGCCTGCTGCTGGGGCTGACCCCACTGCTGCTGGGGCTGACCCCACTGCTGCTGGGGCTGACCCCACTGCTGCTGGGTGGCCGGGGCCTGGTTGTACTCCGGAGCGGGAGCATAGCCGCCGGAATTACGGAAAGCGGGGCTATTGTTCAAGATTGCGTTGTTTCGCGCCACAGGGTGTCCTTTTCTCGAGGGCATCGCTACGTGCCCACAGTCTAGTTACGGTTATTCCAACGACTTTCAGGGACGCGCTATTCCTCGCGGTGATGCGATTCGAGATAGGCATCGTCGGCCTCGAGCGCGACGCTCTCACCCGCCGCACCTGCCGCAATCGCGACCATCTCTCCCGTTTGCGTCCGCAGAATGCTCACGCCGAACGTCGTATCTTCGCTCTCATCGTTGAGGGCGTTGATGTCATGCACGCCATCGCGATCGATCCACAGACCCGCGAACGTCACGACCATGCCGAACAGGGCGAGGCCGCCCGCGAGGTAGAGCACTGCGGAAAACCCGAAGCCGGCGCTCAGAATGAATCCACCGAACATGACGCCAAGGGAGTTCGCAACATTGAATGCGCCGTGGTGTGAGGCGGCCGCGAGGGTGACGGATTTGCCGGCGTTCGTCATGAGCCACGCTTGCATGAGCGGGCTCGTGATCGAGCTCGTCGCACTCACGAGGAACACACCCGCGCCGAAGCCCACCGGGTTTTCTCGCAGCGCTATGAGCAGTATGAACATCAGAATAAAAATCGGGAACACGATGAACAGGCTCGCGCGGTAGGACCAGTCCGTGAGGTGCCCCGCGATCCAATTGCCGAGCGTCATACCGGCGCCCGCGAGCGCGAGGATCACGGGGATGAGCAGCTTGTCGATGCCGGCAACGCTCACCGTGACGTCGGCGATGTATCCGTACATCGCGAAGAAGCTCGTGAATCCCACGCATTCGATCACGATGACCATCCACATGCGCGGCTGCTTAAACGCCCCGAGTTCGTCTTTGACGCTGCGCCCCTTTGGAGCCTCCTGCGGCGGGATCGCGAGGAACAGCAAGAGGATCGACAGGGCAAATACGCCCGCCACACTCCAGTACGCGGTTCGCCACCCGAGCTGCTGGCCGAAGGCCGTGAGCAGCGGGACCCCAAGCAGGTTGGCAACCGTGAGCCCCATCAGGGCAAGCGCGATGCCCTTGCCCTGGTTACCCGGTCCCATGACGTCGGCAGCGAGAAGCGCCGCTACACCAAAGAAGGCGCCGTGCGGAAGGCCCGCAAGGAACCGCGCCGGAATGAGCAGGCCGAAGACGGGCATCGACGCCGACAGCACCGAACCCACAAGCAGCCCGAGCGCGAGCAGCATGATGAGTTTTGGCCGCGCGATCTTCACGCCGAGGAGCGACACCGTGGGGGCACCCACGACAACGCCGAAGGCGTACGCGCTCACCGCCCATCCGGCCTGTGCGATGGCATGCTCGGGATTCACCGCCATTTGCTCGGGAAGCAGCGAATGAGCGATGTCAGGCAGGATGCCCATCGACACAAACTCGCTCGAGCCGATGCCGAACCCGCCGATCGCGATCGCAAACAGGGCGAATGCACGCTGAAATGGCGTCAGGGTGTCGTAGGAAGTGGGGCGCACGAGAGTCCTTCGCGGGAGATGACGGGTGGGCCGATCCGCTGCGCGCCCTCGGGCCCGGATGCACTAGTGAGAATAGTCCCTCGGGCCGAACACTGCCGAGCCGACGCGAACAATAGTGGCGCCTTCCTCGATCGCGATCTCAAGATCGTTGCTCATGCCCATCGACAGCTCCTTGACAGCCTCGATGCCGAGACCGTCGCGAAGCTCCCTCAACTGGCGAAGCGAGCGACGAATCTCCACCTCGTCGTCCGTGTTCGTGCCGATTGTCATGAGGCCCTCGAGGGCGAGCGAGTCACTTTCGGCGCAGCGCTCGGCGATCTCCCTGAGAAGACCGAGATCCGGCTCGTAGCCACCCTTCGATTCCTCGCCCGAGGTGTTCACCTGGATGAGGACTCGCTGTACTTTCCCGTCGTTCGCCGCGCGCTTCTCAATGCTCGTCAGCGCACTTTCGCGATCGATCGAGTGGACGAGATCCGCAAAGCGCGAAATGTCGCGTGCCTTATTGGACTGGATCGTGCCGATGTAGTGGCGCATGACGCCGGCCTCGTGCAGATCCTCGAGCTCGGCATGCTTGGCGAACTCCTGCTGGCGGTTCTCGCCCACGTCCACCTTGACGCCTCGCTTCTCGAAGAGCTCCACGGCCTCGCGAATCTCTTGAGCGGTGCGCGTCTTGGTCGCGAGCAGAATCAGGAGGTCATCCATCGACCGCCCGCCGCGCGCAAGCGCCGCTTCAATCCGAGGTAGAAGTTCGTCGATCTTTTCGCTCATCATGTCTTTTCGCGTCCCTTTCGCCTTCGCTCCATGCACGGGCCATCGACTCTGGTGGCCTCATATAACCGTCATATCACGGCGGCGTGCGCGAAAGACGGGACCTGGATACGTCGCACCCCCAGTGGGACTCGAACCCACACTGAAAAGATTTTAAGTCTTCTGCCTCTGCCGTTGGGCTATGGGGGCATTGCCCGAAGGGCCCCTCCATCCTAGGGGATAGGCTGAAGGCATGGCCCGCACTCTTGCCGACGCCTTGAGAGAGTTCGATGACGCACGACTCATCGAGCTGTTAAACGCGCGCCGCGATCTCACCTCTCCCATCCCGCTTGGCATCGCCCCGCTCGCCGCGCGCGCCACACAGCCCGGCAGCGTCCACAGGGCACTGGGCAGTCTCGTTCTGCCCGAGCTACAACTCGCCGAGGTCTTTGCCGCCTACGCGGGGCCCGTGAGCCCGGAACAGCTCGCGCGTGCCGTCAGCACGTCGACCGAGCAGATCGCGCCGCACGTGTACCGGCTCGCGACGCTCGGCCTCGTGTTTACGGATGAGAGCGGGCGCTCGCTTGTTCCCGTGCGCGCCCTCGCCGAGGCCCTCCCCCACCCTGCTGGCCTCGCCCCTCGCCTCTCGAGCGACCCGTCGCCGGATGAAGCCCGCACGATCGTCGAGGATCTCCCTGATTCACTTCGCGAAGTCGCCCGCTCGCTCGCCTTCGCCCCGGCGCGTCTCACGGGCTCGCCGACCTCGTCACTCGCGAAGCAGCTCTCATCGGCACGCCTCATCACGAACGTCAATGGAGCCGACGGCCCTCGCCTGCTCATCCCACGCACCGTCCATCTCGCCCTTCGCGACGGCATCGTCCATCGCACTTTCGCCCACGCCCCCACCCCGGGTCCCGAAGCCGCACCCGAGCGCTTCGTGAGCGCCCGCGACGCCCAGGCCATCGAGGCGGCACTCGAGGCGAGCCGCATCGCGCACACGATCAGCACGTGGCACGCGGATCCACCGTCGGTCCTCAAACGCGGCGGTATTCCCCTACGCGACGCGCGCCGTCTCGCCGCTGCCGCAGGCACGAGCCACGAGACGTGGACGAGCGTCATCCACGCCGCATGGGTCGGCGGGCTCATCGGCAACGACGGCGAAACGTGGCAGGTCACGCGCGAGTACGGGGAGTTTTCCGACGCTTCCCCCGCACGCCGCTGGGCCGACCTCTGCTCGGCGTACGTGCGCTCCAACTACCTCGGCGCACTCGCCGGAACGCGCTTCGGAGAAGTCAGCCTCGACGGCCTCACCCAAGGGGAGCCTCGCGCCGGCGAAACTCCGCGCGCTGCGCTCTCGGCAAGCGTCGGAAGAAAAGGCGTGAAAGTGCGCCGGCGCCACATGCTGCGCCACCTCGCGGACTACCCCGAGCGGAAAGCGAGCGCGGCGAGTCTCGCGGAGTCGCTTGCGTGGGCGTTCCCCACGGTGCAGCGCGCAGCCCTGATCGAGGAGGCGTATGCGTTCACGCGCGAGGCCGAGGCATTCGGGCTCATCGTGGACGGTGTTCCAAGCGTGCTCGCTCCCGCGGCCCTCGAATCGCTCTCGCTCGAGGAAGTGGCGGGACTCGACGTTCTCGAAGCTGCGCTCGACGAGAAGCTTCCCGAACCCGTCGACCATATCTTGCTTGACGCGGATCTCACCGTGACCGTGACCGGCCTGCCCTCTGCGCGGGTTGCGGCGGTACTCGAATGGGCCGAGGTCACGTCGCGCGGCGCCGGGGTTGTGGCGCGCGTGACCAGCGAGTCGATCGCGCGGGCACTGAGCGCCGGCGGCTCCGCCGATGCCCTCATGGAAGAGCTCGCGGCACTTTCGCTCACGGGGGTTCCGGACGTGCTCGCCTACCTCGTGCGGGATGAGGCACGCAAGCGTGGCCAGGTCACCGTCGGCCCCGCGACCTCGTTCATCACGGGCGAGGAGGAACACCTGGATCGACTCATAGATTCGAGCGAGGCGCTCCGGCTCGGCCTCAAGCGGCTCGCCCCGACCGTCGTGATCTCGAGTGGGGATCCCGGTTTCGTGATGGGGGCGGCGCGCGCCGCTGGCCTCGCTCCTCTTGCCGCGGGCGGTCGTGGCGCGGCGGTGGATGAGCGCACACTCGGTTCGGTGCGCGGTGGGCCCGTGGGGCTTGAGCTGGAGGCCGACGGTCGCGAGCAGGTCCTCGATGTCGACCCTTCCGAGGCGGTCGCGCGCATTCGCGCTGCCGATTCGGGGCGCCTGGAGGAGGTGAGCGTTCCTCAGCGTTTACTCGCGGCGATTGCCGAGGAGCGCGAGGTGCAGATCGGCATTGTTGACGGCCGCGGCGGCACGCGCGTGCTGCGGGTCGAGCCGCTCGCGCTCGAGGGCGGGAGGCTGCGTGCGCGCGATGGGGAATCGGGCAAGGAGTTCACGGTGCTGATCCACCGGGTGCTCCTGCCCTAACCCTCCCCTACTTCGTGAATTGCATAGGGGTTGTGGGGGTTATTCGCCGCAACGAAACCCCCGCAACCCCTATGCAATTCAGGGGAAAGAGTCAGTCCTGACGGGTCTCCGTGCGGTCACCCGTCCACTCCACGTGGTACGAGCCCTCCGCATCCACGCGCCGGTAGGTGTGCGCGCCGAAATAGTCGCGCTGCGCCTGCACGAGGGCCGCGGGGAGACGCTCGGCCCGCACCGCGTCGTAGTACGCAAGGGTCGAGGAAAAAACGGGCGCCGGAATTCCGACGGCTGCCGCAAACGCGACGATGCGACGCCACGCGGGGATGCACTTCGTAATTTCGGCGGTGAAGTACTCATCGGCAAGGAGCAGCGGAAGCTCGGGGTTACGCTCGTAGGCCTCGGTGATGCGGTTGAGGAAGCCCGCGCGAATGATGCAGCCGCCGCGCCAGATGCGCGCCATGTCACCGAGCTTGATGTCCCATTCGTACTCCTTGGCGCCGGCCTTGATCTCGTCGAAGCCCTGGGAGTAGCTCACGAGTTTCGCGGCATACAGCGCCTGCTGGAGGTCGCTGATGAACTGCTCGGCGTCGTCGATCCTGATCGTCTGCGTCTCGCCCTTGAGGACGGCACGTCCGGCCTCCCGCTGCTCCGTGCCGCCCGAGGTCGAGCGCGCGAAGGTCGCTTCGGCAATGCCGGTGACGGGGATGCCGAGGTCGAGGGCCGTCTTCGACGTCCATGCGCCGGTGCCCTTCTGGCCGGCCTGGTCGAGAATGATGTCGACGAACGGCTTGCCGGTCACGTTGTCGGTGTGGGTGAGGACGGCCGCAGTGATCTCGATGAGGAAGGAGTTGAGGTTGCCCTCGTTCCACTTCTCGAAAACCTTGCCGATCTCGGGGGCATTCATGCCGAGCGCCTTGCTCATGAGGTCGTAAGCTTCGGCGATGACCTGCATGTCGGCGTATTCGATGCCGTTGTGGACCATCTTCACGAAGTGGCCGGCGCCGTTCTCACCAACGTGGGTGCAGCACGGGACTCCGTCCACATGGGCGGAGATCTTTTCGAACATGGGGCCGAGGCGGTCGTAGCTTGCCTTCGACCCGCCGGGCATGATCGAGGGGCCGTTGAGGGCGCCCTCTTCACCGCCGGAGACACCCGAGCCGACGAAGTGGAGGCCGCGCGCACGAAGCTCCTGCTCGCGGCGTACAGTGTCGGTGAACAGCGCGTTGCCGCAGTCCACGATGATGTCGCCCTCGTCCATGCGGGTCGCGAGTTCTTCGATCACGGCATCGGTAGCTTTGCCAGCCTTGACCATGATGATCGCGACGCGGGGCCTCTGAAGCGAGGCGACGAATTCGTCCATGGTTTCCGCGGGCACGAACTCGCCGTCCTGACCGTGCTCAGCAATCACACGCTCGGTCTTTTCCACGGAACGGTTGTGAATCGCCACTTTGAATCCGTTGCGGGCAAGGTTACGGGCGAGGTTCGAGCCCATGACCGCCATGCCGGTCACGCCGATGTCGGCGACAGAATGGGGGGCGGGATCAAAGTTGGCCATGCTCGTGCGGCTCCTTCGGTGTTATGGGACTGTGGCGCAAGGTGGCGCTCGTTCACGAACAGTCTAAAAGCCTGTGCTGTGTACAGCCCCGATACGCAATAATGGGGGCCGACGGTCCCGGTCTTAGCATCGGGGTGCCATAAGCCGACCAGAGGAACAAGAGCATGACGGATCCGTACACCCCATCTCCTGGGACGTTCAGTAACCCATCAACGAACCAGCAGCAGTACCAACAACCCCAGTACTCACCTCAGGGGCAGCAGCCGAATGTGGGATATGCCCCGGGCGGCGCGTACGATGGCCCCGCACCCGGTACCGACGTCGGCAACGACATCTCGAAATCGTTCTCGTGGGCGTGGCAGGCGCTCTCCAAGAACTTTGTCGCGCTCGTTGTTCCAGGCATCATCTGGGCAGTCGTGTACGCGGGCTTGCTGGCCATTTTCTTTGTGGGCTATTTCGCGTCGATCATCGCACTCGCCAATAGCGCTAAAACTGGCAATAACGATAGCGCGGCGGCTGTCGCGGTGTTCGTTTTCGTGATCGTCGTCTTCATCGTCATGTTCCTGATTCAACTCCCGCTGGCCGCGTGGATGAGCGGGTCGTACAGAGCAGCCGGCCTCACCGCGAGGGGCGAGCAGCCTACGGTCGGCAGCGGAATGTTCCACTGGAGGACGTTCCTCACCTACATTCTCTACGGGGTCCTCTCAACCGTCGCGATCATCATTCCCCTCATAGGCCCGCTGGCCTGCATGTTTTTCTTCTCGCTCGCGCCGTATCTTTCCGCGGGGCGCGACGCGGGGGCCATCACTGCATTCAAGGATGCAGCGAATAAAGCGCTTGCGAAGCCCGCACACGTGATCCTCGCCGCGATCGTGTCCTTCGCGGTGATGTTCGCGCTCGCGATCACGGGCATCGGGCTGCTCCTACTCCCCGTGGCACTGCCGTTTACGGCGCTCTTTTACATGTCGATGGTGGCGCGTATCGAGGGCACACGCCCGGCACCCGTTGTCTAGCGCAGGAGGCCCAGGCTCGGGCGCTCTCATCGTTCAGTCGGATAAATCGATCCTCCTCGAGGTCGCTCACCCTTCGGCCGAGCAGGCGCGCGCCGCGATTGCGCCGTTCGCGGAGCTCGAGAAGTCGCCCGAGCATATCCACACCTACCGGCTCACGAACCTGGGGCTGTGGAATGCGAAGGCTGCGGGTTTCGATGCGGAATGGGTCGTCGATGCCCTCCTCACGCATTCGCGTTTTGCCGTTCCCAACGCGCTGCTCGTGGACGTCGCCGACACGATGGATCGCTACGGCGTTCTGAGCCTCCACAACTCCCCCGCGCACGGCCTTGTGCTCCTCGCGAAGGATCAGGCGATCCTGACGGAAGTTCTGCGCTCAAAACGCATCGCGCCGCTCGTGGGCGAACGCATCGATGACACGACGGTGATCGCTCACCCCAGTGAGCGCGGCGCGCTCAAGCAGCAGCTCCTCAAACTGGGCTGGCCCGTCGAGGATCTCGCGGGTTTTGTGGACGGCGAGAGCCATCCGATTGCGCTCACGAATTCCCCGAGCACATGGCAGCTTCGCCCGTATCAGCGCGAGGCGGTTGAGCACTTCACGAAGGGCGGCAGCGGCGTGGTCGTGCTCCCGTGCGGGTCGGGCAAGACGACCGTGGGGGCGGGCGCGATGGCGGCGCTCGAGCGCACGTGCCTCGTGCTCGTGACGAACACGGTTTCCGCCCGGCAGTGGCGCCGCGAGCTCCTCGAGCGCACGTCGCTCACGGAGGGCGAAATCGGCGAGTACAGCGGCGCGAAGAAGGAGATCCGACCGGTCACGATCGCGACGTACCAGGTGCTCACGTCAAAGCGCCGCGGTATTCATCCCCATCTCGAACTCGTGAGCGCCCGCGACTGGGGCCTCATCATTTACGACGAGGTTCATCTCCTTCCGGCCCCCGTGTTTCGTATGACCGCCGACCTCCAGGCCCGGCGACGGCTCGGCCTCACGGCGACCCTCGTGCGCGAGGACGGCCGCGAGGGCGAGGTCTTCTCGCTCATCGGCCCCAAGCGTTACGACGCGCCGTGGAAGCTCATCGAGGCGCAGGGCTGGATCGCCCCGGCAGAGATGACGGAGGTGCGCGTCACGATGTCGAGCTCCGAGCGCAAGGTGTACGCCTCGGCGGAGCCGAGGGATCGGCAGAGACTCGCGGCAACGAGCCCCGAGAAAGTCCCCGTCGTCGAGCAGCTCGTTGCGCGACACCGAGGTGAGGGCACGCTCGTGATCGGTCAGTATCTCGATCAGCTCGACGAGCTTGCCGAACGCCTCGCGACTCCAGTCGTCACGGGCGACACTCCTCTCAAGGAGCGCGAATCACTTTTTACGCAGTTCCGCGAAGGCGAGATCGACCTTCTCGTCGTCTCAAAGGTCGCGAACTTCTCGCTCGATCTTCCAGAGGCGAGCGTGCTCATCCAGGTGAGCGGTGCTTTCGGCTCGCGTCAAGAGGAGGCGCAGCGGCTCGGCCGGATCGTGCGGCCGAAGCGCGATGGGCGCGCGGCGCATTTCTACACGGTCGTGACGCGCGATACGCAGGATCAGGACTTTGCACAGAACCGGCAAAGGTTCCTCGCGGAGCAGGGCTACGGTTACACGATCCTTGACGCGCGAGAGCTCAGAGGCGGGAGCGTCTAGGCGTTGCCCCATTTTCGGCCCGGGAAGAGTCCGACGCTTGCACGCCCACGATCCGGCGCCCTTCCGTCAGTTGCCTGTCACCGAATATTTGCTCGAGGCGGGTAGGCTTCACGTATGAACTCCAAGGAATACGACGGTTTCTCCGACTCTTTTCGCGATAGCACGGCCGAGGGCGTCACGCGCGCGAACCCCGCTGGCGCGGGCGTGAATAACGCGGGCGCTGCACCCTCGTCGCAGGCAGCACCCAAGACTTCCAGCCTCGATGGAGCCGGGCAGGCGTCAGAACCTCGCACCGCTGCGGGCACCCGCAGCGCAAAGGCTGAACCGGCCCCTCGCCCCACCCAGCAGGCGCACCAACAGCCGATGTCAACCGCCACCCAAGAACAGCAGGCCGAGCCGCACGGGACCCAGCCCGCCCCGAAGTCGCGCATGGCTGTCGTGTGGGCCGCGCTCATCGTCGGCGCGATTTTGCTGATCCTCCTCCTGGTCTTCGTGATTCAGAACAACGTCTCAACCGAGTTCGAGTACTTCACGTGGCACTTCAACCTTCCGCTCGGCGTGGCGATGTTGCTCGCGGCCATCGCGGGGGCGCTCATCATGGCGCTCGCGGGTTCGGTGCGGATGATTCAGATGCGCTGGGAGCTTCACAAGCTCCGCCGCAACCAGAAGTAGCGGTTCGCCACACCCGCTCCAAAGTCACAGGGAATATTCAGCAAAAATTCACCTTCGGGTTACACCATTGACCCATGAACACGGAGCAGGAGCAGGACTACGAGGCACGCCTTCTCGTAGTCGACGATGAACCGAACATTCGCGACCTTCTTGCCACGAGCCTTCGCTTCGCGGGCTTCGAGGTATTTGCGGCCTCCAACGGTGCCGAAGCCATCAAGCTGGCGACCGAGAACGAACCCGATCTAATCGTTCTGGACGTCATGCTTCCGGACATCGACGGTTTCACGGTGACGCGCCGCCTGCGCGACAAGGGCCACCACTACCCGATCCTCTTCCTCACAGCACGTGACGAAACGAAGGACAAGGTCGCCGGCCTCACGGTTGGCGGCGATGACTACGTGACGAAGCCATTCAGCCTCGAGGAGGTCGTGGCTCGCATTCGCGCGGTGCTGCGCCGCACCCACGTCGGTGTGGCCGAGCCGAGCGAAAGCGCGCTCGTCGTGGGCGACCTTCGCCTCGACGAGGACTCCCACGAGGTTACGCGTGCCGATTCGCCGATCGACCTCTCCCCGACCGAATTCAAGCTGCTGCGCTACCTCATGCTCAATGCGGGCCGCGTGGTGTCGAAAACGCAGATCCTCGATCACGTGTGGGATTACGACTGGTCTGGCGAGGTAGGCATCGTCGAGAGCTACATTTCGTATCTGCGCCGCAAGATTGACGTCGTTGGTGAGCCCATGATCCACACGAAGAGGGGCATCGGCTACGTGCTGCGTCCGGCCGATCCGCGCTGACATTGGCTCAAGCTCCGAAGGCCCGCGCTTCGCGGGCCCAGCGCCCAGTCTCTCTGTGGACTCGAATTGTCGCGCTCATCGCGCTCGTTCTCGTTTCGGGAACGATCGTGACGGGCGCGCTTTCGCTGTTTCTGCTCAAGCGCACACTCATCGAAGGAGTGGATGCTGACCTCTCGGCAGCGGTGAGCCCGAGCGTCATCGCGAATCCTCGGCGCAACATTTCGCTCATCACGATGGGCTCGCCGAATGCGCAGTACACGCCCGTGGACTACGTAGTTGAGTGGCAGGATCAGTCGGGTGAGGTCCTGCAGCGCGTGGTGCAGGATTCCGACGGCGACCTGTCTCTCGAGTTTCCTCCGCTCACCCGCGAGGAAGTTATTTCCTTGCAGGGCAAGCCCTTCACCCTTGTCGCGGGCGACCGCGAGTCGTGGCGCGTGCGCGCGGTAGCGTCGAATGATCCGGATGGCCCCTCGGTTTTCGTGGCGCTTCCACTTCGCAGCGTCGACAAGACGATGAACGAGATGGCGCTCATCATCGTGCTCGTGGGCACGATGGTTGTGCTCGTTGGAGTGGGGCTCGGCGGGTACGTGCTCCACTATGCGCTCGAGCCGTTGCGCGATGTCGAGAAAGCCGCGAAGAACGTCGCGGCCGGCACGCTCGGCACCCGCATTCCCGTGAGTTACTCCTCGCAAGAGGTGCATTCACTGAGCGTCGCCCTCAATGAGATGCTGATCCGTCTCGAGAAGGGTTTTCAGGCGCAGGCCGAGTCGCAGGCTGAGGCGCTCGCGAGCCAGTCGCGCATGCGCCGTTTCGTCGCGGATGCCTCACACGAACTTCGCACGCCACTCGCCGCGATTCGCGGCAACGGCGAGCTGTATCGCATGGGGGCGATGCCGCACGAAGAGGATGTTGCACAAGCGATGCGGCGCATCGAGGACGAAGCCAAACGAATGGGCTCCCTCGTCGAATCACTCTTGAGGCTCGCGCGGCTCGACGAGCAGCGCTCCTTCGACCTCGTGCCGCTCGACGCGTCGGGGATCGTGAAGGATGTCGTGCAGGACTTGCGGGCCCTTGATCCCACGCGCGAAGTTGCGATCGTGGATCTCGCGGGGGCTGTGCTCGCGCCCGAGGAGGTGCCGCCGCTCGGAGTGCTCGGCGACGAGGCCGCGCTTCGACAGGTCATCGTGAACCTCGTGGGTAACGCGAACAGGCACACGCCGAAGGGGTCACCGGTCGAGGTGGCGCTCGGCACGGACCGCCAGGGGAAGGCCATTATTGAGGTGCGCGATCACGGAGAGGGTATCCCCGCCGATATTCGCGAAAGGGTTTTTGAACGGTTCTTCCGCACCGACGAGTCGCGCCAACGCCAGCAGACGCAGGGCGGCGGCGCGGGCCTTGGCCTCTCGATCGCGGCGACGATCATGCAGCATCACAACGGCACGATCTCGATTCATCAGACCGATGGTGGCGGGGCGACGTTCCGCGTGGAGCTGCCGGGAGCGACGCTCAGCTGAGTGCGCTCCACTGCTGATGGAGGATGCGCAGCTCGTTCCCGCCCCGCACCGTCACGATGCGGAACTTCCTACCGGCGGCCTCGAGGACGGTGTCAACGAGGTGGAGGTGGGGGCCTATCTCACGCGCGGTGACATCGCCGCTCACGCTCACGCCGCGGCCGCGCAGCGCCTCGACGCCCTTCGCCCACTCCTCGGCGTTCATTGTGCGCGCGCGTGTATCGATGAGATGGGGATCCTCGCCGAGGCTCGCACGCGGTGAGGCACTGTCGAGCCACAGGGAACGCTCGAGGCTGGCAGGCGTCGGAACCTCCTCCCCTGCACCGGGCCGGGCAGCCCCCTGCCCCGCACCTGCCCCGCTAGTGGCGCCCGTGAAGCCAGGCCCCTCGTTCGGCGCCGTACCCTTTTGGTAGGCGGTCGCGGCGGATCGGGCGCGCTCGTCGGCGGCCTCGTTCATCTCGTTGCCCGCGTGACCCTTGACCCATTCAAAACGGACGCTGCGCCCCTGCATCTCGCGGTCGATCGCCTGCATCAGCTCGACGTTCAGCACGGGCTTACCGTCTTTTTTCTTCCAGCCCTTCTTCTTCCACCCGGGCATCCATGTCGTGACGGAGTTGATGACGTACTGCGAGTCACACAGCACCACGAGGTCTTCGCCCGCGAGGCCGGCCTCGCGGCTCTGGCTGAGCAGCTCACGCACGGCGGTGAGCTCGCCAATATTGTTCGTGCCGTGGGCGCTTCCGCCGGCGCTCCAGCAGTCTTCGCTCACGTACCAGGCCCAGCCGGTGGGGCCCGGATTGCCGAGTGCGGAGCCGTCTGCTGCTGCGGTGATCGTCATGGCCATATTTTTTCACAGACACCGGCGGCAGGGTGCGCGCGGAATAGAGACGCGTGTGCGTGACGTTTTGTGAGTGTCCGACGGATCCGCGCACCCATCGTGCGCACGTATGAGGAGATTTCTTATGTCTAAGCGTCCCGACCTGGCAATTCTTGACCTTGTGGGCGTGAGCGAGGGGCAGTCCTTTGCGGAAGCGATCGAAGCGTCGATGAGGGCAGTCGAGCTCGCCGACGAGCAGGGGTATAAACGGTATTGGTTCGCCGAGCACCACAACACCCTGAATCTCGCCTCGAACGCGACGTCACTCCTCATTGACCGCGCGGCGTCCCGCACGTCACGGATTCGGGTGGGCTCCGGCGGGATTATGCTGCCGAACCACGCGCCCCTTCAGGTCATCGAGCAGTTTGGCACCCTCACCCAATTCCACGGAGATCGCATCGACCTGGGCCTCGGCCGCGCACCGGGCACCGACCCGCTCACGGCGCAGCTCCTTGGCCGCACGAGCGCCGAACCAGAGGATTTTGCGCGGGCTGTTGCTGACATGCAGGCGTGGGCGAGCGATGACACACTTTCGCGCTACCGGATCGGAGCTTACGTTGCGCAGGGGACGAATGTACCAATGTGGGTGCTTGGCAGTTCGCTTGCCGGCGCTGGCCTCGCGGCACGGCTCGGATTGCCGTTCGCAGTCGCGAGTCACTTCGCCCCGTTCCAGTACAAAGAGGCAATCGCGCTGTATCGCCGCGAATTCAACGCCGAGGCGCCCACGGCGCAAGTGACGCAGCCGCGGGTGATGGTGGGTGTGAACGTGTACGTTGCGGCCACCGACCAGGAAGCCGAGCGACAGTTCTCGACGCTCCAACAGGCTTTTGCGGCGCTTGGGAGAGGTAAGCGCCAGCTTATTCAGCCACCCGCCGAGATTTCGGCGCTGCTGCCGGCACCCGTGCTCGAGCGCGTGAATGGGGCTCTCGCGGTGCGAGCGGTGGGCTCCCCGAGCACCGTTGCGAGCACCCTCACGCGCATCGCTGACGAGACACATGCCGACGAGTTCATCGTCTCCAACTACTTCCATAACCCCGCCGATAGGTATGAAAGCCAGCGACTGCTCGCCGAGGCGTGGCTCGACTGACGGGACCAGACCAAGGTCCCGTTTTCGCGCATCGTCACAGTAACGATTTTGTTACCAAAGCTGGCCGGCGGCAATGCCGCGGTGCGCCGGCTAGTCCAACTGTACGCCAAAGTAACTTTTAGAATGGTTAACATACAGTAAATGCCCATCTTTCTTTTATGAGTTTTCGGCTTTTCTATTCTCGCACTCAATAGCCCGCACACCATTTTTGCCGACCTCTCGTTACACTAATGATGGGCGTTCTACAACACTGCGATCTGCACCTTTGCATGACAGCGTCATGGCCGAGCCCTACGCCGCCGCCCGCTAACCCGTAACAATGTCGTAACATTTGCTATAGCGCCGTTTCTGGTGGAGGCAGCTACCATCGCATCCCGAACAGCCCTCCGAGCATCACGGCGTCACGCGAACCAGCCACGCTGACCAACTCGCCCGGAAGGGCAGTCCCTCACCTGCGGAAAATTACGCACTTCACAAACGTTTCAAAACCGGCTAGCGTCATCTTTGGACGTCCGCAACGGTGTTGTGTGGCGAATCTGTTTACTCCCCAAACGACGAAAGTTGGAGAACTCATGGTCTTCGATGCTTTCCGCAAGCGGAACAGCCACCGCGCGGATTCCTCAGTTACCCCCATGTGGCGCCGTGGTGCTGCAGCCCTCGCCGTCGGCGCCGTCCTCGGCACCTCCGGCGTTGTTGGCACTTCCGCCCTCGCCGCTACGAACGCATGCGCTACCGAAGGTGGCACGACCACGGGCCAGCCCACCGCGGAAGAGGCTCAGGCTGCCGCTGACCAGGCTAAGGCCGCAGCTGAT